>CALRPF020000020.1:0-92184 GCA_943369995.1 Chitinophaga pinensis | reverse complement strand
TAATTAAAAATAAAATTATGGCTATTTTAAAAAAGAAGAATTCGGCAGTAATAAAAAGCGAAACCCTTGCTAAGAAAAAAGAAGAAGGATGTGCTTTGCGTAACACAGGCGAAAATTTTAATAAAGAAAGAAATAAGGATGAGAAGCACAATAAAGGCGGACATCTAAAAAACAACAAGGGCACAGGAAAGGGTTTTGACGGACCTAATTACTATGAGACCGAACAACCACCTGCAAAAGAAACTAAAAAAGTAAAAAGTAAGAATTAATACTTATTGCTTATACAAGAAACGGGAAATATTTTTCCCGATTTACATCGTTTCGAGAATTATAAAAAATGAAATTCCTCTATTCATAAATAAAAAGGCTGGCATAATATTTTAATGCTATCTGTCATAATTTAAAACCAACGAAAAAATGATCTTACTAAAAAAAATTACAAGTTACGTTACAGTTATGTGCTTAACCCTTGCGCTTATCACATCTTGTTCAAATGAAAAAGATGAAAAGGAAGTTGCTGAAGAAATTAACGAAGTAAATCTTGATAAAAAAGAAGAAAAAGGAGCGGAATACTTAGTAGATGCTTATTCGGGCGGCATGTTCGAGATCAAAGCTTCAGAAAATGCTGCTTTGAACGCCTCTAATGCCGAAGTAAAAAAAATAGCTACAATGATGATTGAATCCCATGGAAAAATGAACCTTGAAATTGAAAAATTAGCGCTTACTAAATCGGTTATACTTCCACAGGATCTAACAGATGATCAAAGAAAAGATCTCGAAAAACTAAATGAAAAAACAGGCCTTGAATATGATAAAGTTTATATCTCTAAAATGAAAGACAAGCATCAGAATGCCTTAAGCATGCTTAATAAAGTTTCTGAAACATGTGATGACGCTGAAATTAAAAGCTGGGCACAACAAATAGCACCTGAGGTTAGCTCGCATTTAGAAATGATAAAAGCAGTAGATGAGAATTTAAAAGACCAAAAGTAAAAGGGAAAAGTAATTAATAAATTGTAAAAAGGCTTCAGAAATTTTCTGGAGCCTTTTTGTTTTAGAAAGAATCCAAAAGTGTCAAATAAATATAATTTCTTTTTGAGCGTGCCCCTACGGGTCGGACTTTCGCCACTCGCTTTTTTTATTTCGCCTTTACAGGCTCATAAAAAAGAGCTCAAACAATGGCTCTATCCCTCACGCAGGCATACGAAAGTTGCGTTAGGTCTGCGTGAGCGATTGTAGTAGAAATCCTTTTTATGAGGGTACGAATAAAAAGATTGAAATGCAAATCGCGGCCCGGAGGGGCACGCCCAATAAAAAAGGCTCCAAATTTGGAGCCTTTTTTATTCCGTTTTTTGTTATTTCAATTTTTAGTTCATATATCCTTCAATACTCGTGTCGAAAGAGTGTTTATAATCACTAACGGTTCCGTAGTTGACAGAATCTACAATAATTGATTTACCTTTTACTATTCCTAATTTTGAGAACGGAATGTTTTGTTTTTTTAATTCGGTTTCTAATTTTAAAGTATTGTCTGCCGACGCGCTTACCACTACTCTGCTTTGCGCCTCACCAAACAAGAAAGCATCTTTGCGGATAGAAACTTCAGAGTTTATTTCAAAGCCAAGATCATTTACCATAGCACTTTCTAAAAGCGTCATAAATAAACCACCATCGCTGATATCATGTGCCGAATCAATTAGCTTGTATTTAATTACGGACTTCACAGCTTGCTGCACGTTGTATTCAGTATCTAAATTAAAGTACGGTGCGGGGCTGTTCTTTACTTTGCAATAACTATATAAATATTCAGATGATGAGATATCATTTTTACTTTCACCAATTAAATAAATGGTATCGCCTTCATTTTTAAAATCCAACGTTGTTTGCAGGGCTTTGTCTTCAACAATCCCTATCATACCAATAGTTGGCGTTGGAAAAACAGGGCCTTCGTAACTTGATTGATTATAAAAACTAACGTTACCGCCAGTTACAGGCGTTTGAAATTTTAAACAGGCACTGCTCATTCCTTTTATTGAACCAACAAATTGCCAGTACACTTCAGGGTTGTACGGGTTACCAAAATTTAAACAATTCGTTACCGCGCTTGGTATACCACCACTGCAAACAATATTACGTGCCGCTTCACTCACTGCAATAGCACAGCCAACTTCAGGGTCTGCATTTACATAACGCGAGTTACAATCTACTGTCATGGCCAAACCTTTTTTGCTGCCTTTAATGTTTACGATAGCTGCATCGCTTGGTTTGTTTGTGCTCATGTTGATTGTTCCAACCATACTATCATATTGATTATATACCCAACGCTTGCTCGCTAAATTTGGATGCTTCGCTAAATGTTGCATGATAGGCTTAAGGTCGCTTGGTTCAAAAACAGAATTGATGTCAAATTTTTTAGATTCTGCGTAATAAGCAGGCTCTTTATAATCGCGTTTATAAACAGGTGCGCCGCCGCCTAATACCAATACACCCGCAGGCACATCGGCAACCAGCTCATCGTTCATATAATATTTTAAACGATCACCGGCAGTTACCTCGCCAATTTGCTCGCAATTAAGATCCCATTTATCAAATACTGCTTTTACGATCGCTTCTTTGCCTTTTTCAACCACAACCAACATACGCTCTTGTGATTCCGACAATAAGATCTCAAAAGGATGCATGCCTGCCTGGCGTGTAGGCACTTTATGCAACCAAATATTCATACCATGCTCGCCTTTAGCGCTCATTTCCGATGTTGAGCAGGTAATACCCGCAGCACCCATATCCTGCATGCCAACAACGGCACCGGTTTTAATAACTTCTAACGTTGCTTCCAATAATAATTTTTCCTGGAAAGGATCGCCAACCTGTACTGAAGGTAAGTCTTTAGCAGAATCTTCAGTAAGATCTTTACTTGCAAAAGCAGCTCCTGCAATACCATCTTTACCGGTAGAAGAACCCACAATAAACACAGGGTTGCCAACACCGTAAGAAGTAGCGCTTACCGTTTCGCCTTGTTTTACAATACCTACACTCATGGCGTTAACTAGTGGATTTACATTATAACATTCATCAAAAAAAACTTCGCCACCAACGGTTGGGATGCCAAATGCATTGCCATAATCGCCAATACCTTTAACCACGCCTTTTAGCAGCCATTGTGTTTTAGCAGAGTTAAGATCGCCAAAACGTAAAGAGTTTAATTGAGCAATTGGCCTTGCACCCATCGTAAAAATATCGCGGTTAATACCTCCCACACCTGTTGCCGCGCCTTGATAAGGCTCAATAGCACTTGGATGGTTATGTGATTCTATTTTAAAGCAACAAGCTAAACCATCGCCAATATCCACTAAACCTGCGTTTTCTTCGCCTGCCTTTGCCAACATATGAGGCCCATCTTTAGGCAACGTTTTTAACCAGGTAATTGAGTTTTTGTAAGAACAATGTTCGCTCCACATTACCGAAAAGATCGAAACCTCAGTAAAATTAGGCGTTCTGCCCAATATCTCTTTTATTTTATCAAACTCTTCGGGTAAAAGGCCAAGGTTTTTTGCTGCTTCCACATCAGCTAATTGCTCTGAATATTTAAGTGTTGCCATAGTTAAATTTAAAGGCCTAAAGATATTGATTTTAAAGGCTTAATACCCTGCTTTTTAATGAACAAAATGCAAGGAAATAAGGCGATAACTGTTAAAAAATATTTTAAGCCCCTGCAAATTTGTGCTAAATTTAGTTTTTCTTCGTTTACGGAAAACCCTCTCAAACCTTTGAAACTAATAATAAAACATATTTATTGTATTGTTTTCTTTTCTCTTGTTTGGGGGTTGAAGGGGCAAACGCGTATCATTGATTCGTTACTTTCAAATATTAAAACACTAAATGCCGAATCATCATCTGCCAATTTGAGTGATACTATGCGCATAAATACGCTCATTAATTTAAGTAGAGAGTATGTTGCGCAGCGTGATTATTCAAAAGCCATAAAATATGCCACCATCTCCAAACTGATGGCCGAAAAACTGGTAAGTGCTGTAAATATTTCTGTTTCAAAAAAATGGTTGGCCAGTAGTTTACAAAGTATTGCTTTTACATTAGAGACACAAGAAAGTTACGCGAGTGCCCTGGCTCAATATAAAAAAGAATTGGTTTTGCGGGAAGAGCTTGATGATGTTTATAAAACTACTATTTGTTTAAACAAGATTGGCGAAATATACAACGCATTGGATAACTTGGATGCATCGCTAGAATATTATTACAAAGCACTTAAACTTGCAGATAAGGTTAATTCAAAAGAAGATCTGCTTACCATTTATAATAATATTGGTATTGTATACGATCGCCAAGCCAATTTTTCAAAATCACTAGAGTATTACAACAAAGTTCTAGAATTTAGTACCGCATTGCGAGATACAAATGCAATGGGCATTTCATATTCTAACATCGGTACAGTATATGCCGAGCAAGGTAAGAACAAGGAAGCCTTTATTTACTTTTTTAAATTTTTAAAAATTGCGCAAATTACCGGAAACAAAAAAAATGTTGCCATTGCTTACTTAAACATCTCAAACATTTTTGATACTGAAGGTAATTTTAAAAAATCTTTCGAAATGCAGTTCAACGCTATGCAGATCTTTGAAGAGCTTGGCAATAGGGCCGAGCTGGCTCTAATAAAAGCAAACATCGCATCCACTTACATTGCATTAGTAAAAAGTACCGAAAATAAACCCGAAAGAGCTGCGGCGTTAACAGAAGCGCGGAAATACTTAAACGAAGCACTTGAGCTTTATCAGAAAATAAGACAACTGGAAGGTATTGGCCAGGTGTATCGCGACCTTGCTGACGTAGAAGAATTAGCCGGTAACTTTGAAGTATCTCTTGAAAATTATCGCCGGTACATTCAATTTCGCGACAGTTTAATGAAACTGGAGGATAATGAAAAAAGAATTCGTGCCGAAATGAACTACGAATTTGATCAGAAAGAAAATTTGAATAAGCTTGAACAGGAAGCGAAACAGGCCATAGCAAAAGAAGAAAGCGAAAGGCAAAAACAAATACGCAATTTATTTATTGTTGCTTTTATTTTTATGGCCGTGCTTGCCATTTTTATTTTTAGAAGTAACAGGCACAAACAAAAGGCAAACAAAATTATCTTACAGCAAAAACAGGAGGTAGAGCGTCAAAAAGTTCTAGTGGAAGAGAAACAAACACAAATTATTTCGAGCATAAGTTATGCTAAACGTATACAAGAATCTATTCTTATCGCGGAAGAAGAAATGACAGCAAATCTGCCTGATCTTTTTATAAGCTATCTTCCAAAAGATATTGTTAGCGGCGATTTTTACTGGTATTCAAAGCAAGATAACGAGTCTTTTATTGTGGTTGCAGATTGTACCGGACATGGGGTTCCGGGCGCGTTTTTAAGCATGGTTGGCAGTACTTTGTTAAACGAAATTGTCATTCATAAAAAAATAAATGAGCCTGCGCTTATCATTAATGCGCTTGCAACTAGCCTGGCAACAACGCTTGTCAATAAAGAGAAAGATGAACTGAATACAGACGGTATGGATATTTCAATTTGCAAATTAAACCATAAAACAAAAAAGCTTTCTTTTGTTGGCGCCAATCAATCTATTTATATTGTTGATGAGACGGGAACTAAAGAGATCAAACCGCAAGTAAGTTCCATTAACGGAATTTTTGCTGTTGACAAAACAAAAAAGATAGCAGCAGTTGAGCTGATATTAAAAGAAAACGAAATGATCTATCTTACCACAGATGGATACATTGACCAGATAGGTGGGCCAAACAACAAGAAATTTCTGAGCTCGCGTTTTGAAAAACTACTCGCACATATTTATTCTCTATCAATAGATAAACAACATTATGTTTTGGAAGAAACGTTTGAAGACTGGAAAGGTGACTCAAAACAAATAGATGATGTTTTGGTAATAGGCTTTAAGATCTAACCTCGTTAAAAATAAATTTCATGCCGGTTAATTTTTCTAACCTGCTTCCGGTTTGCAGCATATCCGTATCACCGTTATCATAGTTCCAGTTTAAATTTACTTTTTTAGTTTTGCTTAGCTCATCAAATAACATGATCATTTTCATAACCTGCTTTGTTGATGAGGTGCTTACATAATCGAAGTGAAGTATAACATTGGTTTCTTCTTTTGGCGCTCTTAAATATTCCGTCACATGCTCAATTAATGGTTCGTAAAAAAGAATTGCATTCTCGGGCAGAGAACGCTTTGATATCTCAAAAATACCTTTGCTGTTATCAAACATAACCGAGGGCAGGTCTTCAGTAGCATCAAATCTAAATATATCCATGCTTAATAACTTATATTAGCTTTTATAACGATAAACGATTTATCATCTTTATAAGGTACCAGTTCTATTTCAATTTTATTTTTACTCTTAATTCGAATATCTATAAATCCAAGGCCTGCGCCACGTTTTTCTGCATCCTGTTCAAGAACAATAGTTTCAAGATATAATTTCTCAATAGCTGCGTTATCGAGTGAATTTACAAAATCAATCTTTTTAACTACCTCTTCAATCTTTGAATTTTCGATATAGTTGCCGGTTATTAAAGAACACACATTATTATTATCCGCAACCATAAATAAACCAGGTCGTTCTTCGCTATTGGTTATTCCTGCAGCATGATAACTAATGTTTTGTAGCAATTCTATCATTATGGCAACAGAGGTTTTTTTAAAGCTAAAATTCTCGGCAAGGTAAATACTGCCCTCGGCCATCGATAAAAGGCTGCGCACGTTTTCGTGCTTGAATTGCCCCTGAAAAAAGATCTTTAAATTATTATCAATTACTGCCTCGTGTACATTTTTTACAACATCGTAATTGTGCTGTTCAATTACAGTATTTTCTATAACCTGCGCTTCGGTAATTTTAGATTGAAAATAAAAATATGAGTTTTGGTCGTCAAGTTTTTTAAAATCGTAAGAGAGTTTGTTGCCGCTTTTTCTTACCATCTCTATCAACCCAAGCCCCGCACCGCCCTTTTCAGAAAAACCTCCCGCACTTAATACTTCTTTTTGATAATCTTTCAACTCATCGGCATTCATTGAATTTACCTTATCCAGCTTTTGCGAAAGCGAAGCAATATGGCTGTTTTCAACCTCATTGCCCGAACCAATAAGGTATCCCCCTAAAAATTTATGGATAGAAAAAAAACCGTCCATTAAACGCGAATCTTTGCTGCTCCCCTGATGCCTGGTAATGTTTTGAAGAGATTCTACAATAATAAAATACACCTTTTTCTTGATCTTAAGCGATTCGCTCTCTACCTCCATATTGGTTTCGGCAAGTGCTAAAATACGCTCAGTAAGGTCGTTGGTAAAATCTCCGTTATATGCATAATTTAATTGGTAATTATTTAAAACACTAAATAATTCAGCAATCGACAAATATTTCTGGTTATCAGACCCCTGCATAATCTATCAAACATACAATTTTCCAACGAGTTAAGAAAAATTAAATTGTAACATTGCTTTGTTTATAGTTTTAGACCTACCGCCTTTGGCAACAAAAGAGCTACCTGGCTAAAAAAGTTAAAATTATTATTATTTACCTGTTTGATTAATTATATTTGGTTAAATAATTTTACCTATGTCTTGCACGCTCAATAAATACATTCTGATTCCGGCACTTTTGCTTTTTTCTTTTTTTGGCTATTCGCAAAAAGGAAATCAATTGTCAAACGATACCGTAAAATTTATTAATGACTTAAACAATTATTTTGTTGAGAACACTTCCAACCGTTTGGAAGCAGAAACATATATGCGCACATTTACGCGCTACTGGGAAGAAAATTACATTGCTGGTTATTACAAGGAAGCAACTATAAAAGCCTGCAACGCTATGGCCGTAAAACGCCTTAAGCCGGTTCCTTACATTACCGGTTATTTTACTGCACTTTATACCGCGCTTGAAAAAAAAATACCTTTCGAAACATTTGAGAACTGGCAAACCTGCCTGATGAAAATTCTTGCCAAAAAAGGTAGTGGTGGCTCCCAGGAACTTATTGTACTAGGCGAAAACATGTTTCGTTATAATGCATTTTACAAAACACCTTCGTATGTGTATTATGCTTTAGAACCTAGTTACAAATTTGATTATGATACTATTCCAAAAATTACATTTAAAGACATTACCTTAATTGGTGTAAACCCACGCGGTGATAGTATCGCCATCGAAAACACAAATGGTGTTTTCTACCCACAAATAGGAAATTTTGTTGGAAAAAATGGTAAAATAAGCTGGGAGCGCGCCGGCCTTGATAAAGAAGTGTACGCCACTATTAAACGTTATACTATTGATTGTAAAACGGGAAACTACAGTAGCGATACTGCCACATTTGTAGGTAAACAGTTTTTTGATAAGCCACAAATTGGAAGATTTTCAGATCGTATTATTACTGAAAACGGTGAGCTAACTTACCCGCGTTTTGATTCGTATAGTAAACGTTTAATTGTTAAAAACATATACCCTGATGTGGATTATGATGGTGGCTTTGGTATGCGTGGGCCAAAATTTGTGGGTTCGGGTACAAATGCAAATCCTGCGCGTATTATTTTTAAACGTAATGGGGTAAAGTTTTTAGAAATTGCGGCCCGCTCATTTGGTATGAGTAAAGAAAGAATCGTAGCCAACCCCGGAATTGTAAAGTTCTTTTTAAATAAAGATACCATTTATCATCCCGGCTTAAGCTTTACTTACCAGGTAGATAAACGTTTGGTAACTATTTTAAGAGGCGACGATGGTTTGCAAAAAACGCCATTCTCAAATTCGTTTCATAAATACGATATGTATTTTGAACAGATACTTTGGCAATTGGATGAGCCAACAATTGCGTTTAATTTCTTACCTAATAATTTTCAGGGCGAAGCTTATTTTGAATCCACCGATTTCTATACAAGAGAAAAATCAGAGAATATAAAAGGTAAAGAAACTGTTAGCCCTATCGCTAAAATGATAGAGTATTATAACGCAAATGATAAGCCTGCGCAATTTACTACCGTTGATTTTGCAAAACACATTAAGTTCTTAGCAGTAGATCTTCGCCCCATCATTTTTAAAATGGCAATTGCCGGTTTGATCTATTATGATCCGGAAACCGACATGATTAAAGTGAGACAGCGTCTATTTGATTTTGCCGATAATTTAAAACACAAACACGATTATGATGTTATTACTTTACATTCTGTAATACAAGGTAAAGATAATGCCAATTTAAATCTTTTAAATTACGACCTAACGGTTCACGGTGTTAAGCAGGTGTTACTGAGCGACACACAAAAAGTATTTATGTTTCCTAAAAATGGCGAACTGGTTTTAAAGAAGAACCGCGAGATCTTATTCAATGGTACCCTTTCGTCGGGTAAATTTGAATTTATTGGCAAAGATTTTATTTTCGATTACGAAGAATTTAAAGTAAAAATGAAAACCATCGATTCGATCAAGATCTATGTAGAAGCTTTTGAACCGGATATTAACGGTAACATTCCATTTAAAAAAGTACAAACACTTATTGAGAATGTAAATGGCGAGTTAAGGATCGATGCCCCTAAAAACAAGAGTGGCTGGGGCCGTGCGCCAACCTTCCCGTCTTTTCAAAGCTTTAAAGAAAGTTACGCTTTTTATGATAAGCGAACCATTTTTAAAGGCGTTTATAATAAAGATAAATTTTATTTTAAGCTCGATCCTTTTGCTATTGATAGTCTGGATAATTTCAGGAACGAAGGTTTGCGTTTTGATGGCACCTTCTCGTCTGCCGGTATCTTTCCTGATTTCAGAGAGGTATTAACCTTACAAAAAGATTATTCACTCGGTTTTATTCGCCAAACGCCAACAGGCGGCTATCCACTTTATGGTGGCAAAGCTAATTTTGATCAGGAGATCCGTTTAAGTAATAAAGGTTTACGTGGTGGTGGTGATCTTAATTTTAGTGCCAGTCATTCAACCGTCCCCGATCTTATTTTCTTTCCAGATAGTGCCAATGGCATTGCTAATACCTTTGATGTAAAGGAAGGCGAGAACCCCGAATTTCCAACCGCCCATGGCGATACCGTGCGTTTACACTTTATGCCATACAAAGACCTGTTACAGGCATTTGATATTAAAAAGCCTTTCAGAGCCTATAAAGAAAATATAACGTTTAAAGGTCGTTTTGATCTTACGTATAAAGAGCTTACCGGAAATGGAAAAGCTGAATTTGAAAAAGCCGATCTTACTTCGGGAAAAATACTTTTTGTAAAACGGCGTATGTTTAGCGATACCGCCAACTTCCACTTAAAAGCTTTTGATGAAGATGGTTTTACTTTTAGTACGGTAAACGTTAATGCAAAAATTGATTTCGATCAGCGTGTAGGTGACTTTATTACCAATGGTGAAGGCTCTTATGTAAAATTTGATAAAAATAAATACATTGCCTTTATGGATCGCTTTAAATGGTATATGGATTCGGAAGAGATGGAGTTAGGCGATACACAAAAGAAAATAGATACCGAAGCGGCTGAAAAAGGCTTGGATCTGGAAGGTCCAGAGTTCATTAGTGTTCATCCCAACCAGGATTCGCTAAGGTTTTTTGCACCCGGCGCTAAATACAATTTAAAAAAATACATTATTAAATGTAAGAATGTGCCTTTTATAAATGTAGCCGATGCCAGAATTTTCCCTAATAACGGCGATGTTACAATTTTTAAAAATGCGGTAATGGATACCTTAAGAAGTTCATCTATTCTTGCAAATACTGTAACAAAGTTTCACACCATTCGTAACACTACCGCTAATATTTTTAGTAGAAGAAGTTATCTGGCATCGGGTGAATACCAGTACCTGGATGAGAACGAAAAACCTTATCTAATCAAATTCAATACAATCCGTCCCGATACCACTGGGCAAACTATTTCAGAAGGCTTGATCGATGATAAAGAAAAATTCCAGTTCAACGATTATTTTAGTTTTGCCGGTAAAGTATATTTATTTGCCACCAACGAATTTTTATTTTACGAAGGTGGAACCAAGATCGTAAACAATTGTAATAAGATCGGTAAAGCTTATTTACAGTTTACCGGAGAGATCAATCCAAAAGATATTCAGATCCCTATTCCTAAAAAAGCATTAGATATTAAGGGCGCACCTATTGGAACAGGTTTATTCTATAACTCAGATACCAACATGGTGTACGCGGCTTTCTTATCGTTACAAGGCGCCAGAAGCTCTAAAGATGTTATTGAAGGTGATGGTGTTTTAACTTACGATAAAGAAAACGAAATGTACGAGATCTCTAATAAAGAAAAATTGTTAGAGATGAGCTTACCAGGCAATTATGTAAGTTTAAATACTAAAAATTGTGAGATATACACCGAAGGTAGATATAATATTAGCAATGATCTGGGGCAGATAAAATTAACCAACGTTGGTAACGCCACATACAAAACGGTTAAAGACAGTATTAACTTTAATTTAATGATGGTGCTCGATTTCTTTTTTGAGGGAAGCGCAATTCGTAAAATGGCTAAAGATTTTGAATTATATATTGGAAGCTTAAATCCTACGCCTTTTGAAGGCGATCTTTTTAATCACGGTTTAATTGAAATTTTAGGAAAAGACAAAGGTGACAGGGCGCTTTCTGAATTAAATTTATATGGTAACTATAAGCGTTTTCCTGATGAATTAGAAAAGAATATTGTATTGAACGATGTAAAAATGAATTACAATACCAAGCTAAATTCATATGTATCTGAAGGTATGATCGGCGTTGGCAATGTTTTAAAAACAGAGATCTTCCGTTATATGAAAGGCCATGTTCAGATCACCAAAAAAAGAGGTCTGAATAAAGACATGATGGAAATTTATCTGGAAGCTGATCCGAATACGTGGTATTATTTTAATTATGCTAACGGTAAAATGATGGCCTGGAGCAGTAATGACCTGTTTAATAAAGACATTAAAGAAATGAAGAGCAAGAACAAAAAGATGGATGTGGAGAAAGGACCGACTTATACTTTTGACGTTTATGGCAATCCAAAAAAGAAAGACGACTTTTTAAGAAGGATGAAACAATTTAGCGCTGCCGAGGAGGATGAGGAGAAAAAAGAAGATTAATTCTCTTAATTTTTAAGCGGAAATTAGATAAAACTAAAATAATGCTTAATTTAATGTTGTCTTTTAAATATGAGTGAGGAAATACTTAGGGCACTAATGCAATTGTTTGCCATTATCGCAAAGCAGGATGATGGCAGTGGCGATTCTGAACGCAATTTTGTGCGCTCCTTTTTATCTTTTCAATTAAACAAAGCCAAAACAGAAGAGTATCTTAAACTTTATGATGATTATTTAGTTGAAGATAAAGTTGTAAAAGGTATTGAAGGTGACGATGAAGTGCCAACAAAAAAACGTAAACGTACTTCTGTTTCCGATTCGGTAAGAACCCTTACTATTTGTATTAAAATAAATAAAACGCTCGCGCAAAAACAAAAAGTAATTGTGTTGGTGCGTTTATATGAATTACTAAAAGCAAACAATTCCTTTACCGAATCGCGCATTGATATTATTAATACTGCCGCCGAAGGCTTTAATATTTCTGAAGAAGAAAAACGTGTAGCCGAAACTTTTTTTACACAGGTTCCAATTCCGGAAGATATAGCACAACATTTTGTAGTAATAAACGATTACGCTGAACAAACATCAAAAGCAAATCATATTCAATCTGAAGGCCTGGATGGAGAGATTGTTACGATCCGTTTTCCAAGCGTAAATTTATTGTTCACCAATTATTCCGGCGTTAATGAATTACAAATTAATGGCATTCCGGTTGACAGAAAAATTGTTTACCTGTTAGCTCCCGGCAGTACTATCAGGGTTCCGCGTGGTACTATTTATTATTCTGATATTGTTGAACAATTTTTAAGCACTACCGAGCACAATAAAATAAGCTTTGTTGTTGAGAATTTAGAATACAAATTTCCGGGTGGCAAAATGGGTTTGCGCGATATTAATTTTTCCGAATCGCATAGCGCATTGGTTGGAATTATGGGTGCCAGTGGTGCCGGTAAAACCACTTTATTAAATGTACTTTCAGGAATAGAAAAACCTAGCGCAGGAAGCATTCGTATTAACGGACAGGATGTAACTTTTGATAAATCACAGATAAAAGGTTTGATCGGTTATATTTCGCAGGACGATCTTTTAATTGAAGAATTAACGGTGTATCAAAATCTTTACATTAATGCACAATTATGTTTTAAAGATAAATCTCCCGAAGAATTAAAAACAGTTGTTTTAAGAACTTTAGAAAATCTTGGTCTTTTAGAAACAAAAGATATTATTGTTGGTAATGCGCTAAACAAAAAAATAAGTGGTGGCCAGCGCAAGCGCTTAAATATTGCGTTAGACCTTATTCGTGAGCCTGCTATTTTATTTGTTGACGAGCCTACATCCGGTCTATCGTCCCGCGATTCGGAAAACGTAATGGATCTTTTAAAAGAGCTGTCATTAAAAGGCAATCTAATTTTTGTTGTTATCCATCAACCATCGTCTGACATTTTTAAAATGTTCGATAAAATTTGTGTACTCGACGTTGGTGGTTATAATATTTATTACGGTAACCCGGTTGAAGCGGTAATGTATTTTAAAAAAGCTGCAAACCACGTTAATTGCGACATGGGCGAGTGCGAACTTTGCGGCAACGTTAACCCTGAATTGATCTTTAATATTTTAGAAGGCCAGGAGGTAGATGAATACGGTAACTATACCGGCAACAGAAAAGTACAACCCGAAGAGTGGCACAGTGCTTTTAAAACAAACATTAAGCTTCCTGAATTTAAAGAGGTAAAAGAAAAAATAGTTAACTCTTTTAAGATCCCGAGTGTTATAAAACAATTATTTGTTTTTATAAAGCGCGATATACTTTCAAAAATTGGCAACAAACAATATCTGCTCATTAACCTTGTTGAGGCACCCGCACTTGCCATGTTACTTTCTTTTGTTATTCGTTATACGTCAAGGGCTAAAGGCTCTGAATATATTTTCAGGGATAACGACAATATTCCGGCCTATATTTTTATGTGTGTAATTGTTATGCTCTTTATTGGCTTAACAGTAAGTGCCGAAGAAATTTATAAAGACCGCAAGATCTTAAAGCGCGAACGTTTTTTAAATCTTAGCCCCTTTGCTTATTATCTTTCAAAAGTTAAGATCTTATTTACCATTACCGCCATACAGAGTTTATTATTTGTGTTAATAGGCAATTATATTATTGAATTAAAAGGCATGACCATGCAATGTTGGTTGATGCTATTTACTGTAGGTTGTTGTGCAAATGTTATTGGTTTAAATATTTCGAGTGCGTTTAATTCGGCAGTAACCATTTATATTTTAATTCCGTTATTAATTATACCGCAATTAATTTTAGGCGGAGCCATGTTTACCTTTGATAAGCTAAATGCTACTATTGGTGGTGGCTCGGGCGTGCCCACCATTGCAAGCATGATGCCTTCGCGTTGGGCCTATGAAGGTTTAATGGTGCAACAATTCAGGTATAACAATTATGAAGAGCCGTTTTTTGAATTTGATAAAAGTATTAGCCAGGTAAACAATAAAATGACCTATTATATTCCGGAGCTGGTTCAAATAGCAACGGATGCTTTAAGATTGTCAAAGGAAAAGGATGCTAAATCGCAGGAAGACTTAAAAGAAAAACTATCCATAATTCGTAATGAAATAAGCAGGGAAGCAAAAGTTAATAAAGAAGTTTTATTTAAAGACGTTGCCTATTTAAAAGCCGGAAAGTTTAACGATATCACTTTCGAAAACTTAAACAATTATTATGTAAGATTGAACCGCTATTACAATTTTCAATTCATTCGCCACGACCTAAAACGAAATCTAAAATTATCCGGCTTTGTTGACAGCAAAGAAGGGCAAGACCGTTTTCAAAGGGTTAAAAACCGCTATTCTAACGAGTATTTAGAAGATGTGGTAAGGAAAGAATATGTAAAAAATAAGTACATAGTCGAAAACGGACATCTTAACCAGCAACTAGATCCTATTTATATTAACCCTCCAAAACAGTATATTTCCTACAATATTCACTTCTTTTCGCCCTATAAATACCTTTTTGATAAGGAAATAAGCACTTTTTGGTTCAATGTGGTTGTTATCTGGTTTATTTCGCTTATCCTGTTCATTCTTTTATATTTTGAAGTTCTCAAAAAAGCATTAAATTTGTTTAGTAAACACTAGTTTTTAGGTATTAACAATAAGTAAAAATTTTACAATGAAAACAAAATTAATTCTTGGCTTTAGCTTAATTTTTGCGAGCTTTTTTTTAAAAGCGCAGTGCGTTTCTGATAACTGCAATTCTAAATTGGGAACTTTTACCTATTTAAAAACTATTTATATTGATAACACCAAGCTGGTAAATAAACCTAATATGGTTACTTACCTTTTTAGCAAAGGTTCTACGTATATGGTTTTATGTTGCGATCAGGCCATAAAAGGAAGCCGCTTAATTGTAAATGTTTACGATAAAGACAAAAATCTAATTGCTACCAATAAACAAAAAAAGAAAGTTTACCCGTCTATTCAATACCCTTGCAGCGCAACAGGTATTTATTATATCGAATCGTTTTACGAAGACTCTAAAGACCCTTGTGGTGTAAACATCTTAGGCTTTACAAAATCTTAATCTCCATTATCCACAAAAAAACTATTATGAAAAATTTTACCCGTTTTGGTATTTATTTACTTATGCCTATTTTTGCATTGTTTATTGGGTGCAGCGGCGAGGAAGAAAAGCTTGTTGAGAAAAAAGAAACCGTTGATACTTTGCCCGTAAAAGTAAAAGCAGACATTTCTTCAGAGGTGATCAACGATATTATTATGTCAATTCCTTCGCCGTTAGAAATGGCAACCATGTTAAAAGATAACGGTCAGGGCTATGACGCAAACTTATTAAACCCGTCAACCAACCTTATTAAATATAATACCAATTACAAAATTGCGTTTAACATTGGAGTTTATAGTGCAGATTTAGGCTACATTAATATTTACGAAAAAACTTTCTCGGCCATGAGTTATTTACAAAACATTAAACAATTGGGCGATGATATTCATATTGGCCAGTTTTTTGATTTTGAGACTTTAAAGCGTTTGGCAACAAATACAAAAAATTACGATTCGTTAATTTTTATCAGTACCGATAACTTTAACAAAATGGATGCGCATTTAAGAACACAAAACCGTAATGAGCTAAGCGTATTAATGATAAGCGGCGCCTGGTTAGAAGGGGTTAATATTGCCTGCCAGGTAGCTAAGCAAAAACCGAATAAAGAATTAACAGAGCGTTTGGGTTTTGAAAAAATTAACCTTGATAATATATTGGTTATTTTAAATGCTTACAAGAACGATAAATACTTTGCGCAAATAGTAACTGAATTTGAAAAGCTAAAAGAGATATACAGTAAAATAGATATCAGTTACCAATACGTAGAGCCTGAAACCAAAGAAGTAAATGGCCAGTTAGTGATCGTTAACAAAAGCAAGAGTACCGTAAATATTACTGAGGCTCAGTTAAAAGAGATCATTGAAGAGATTGCACGCGTAAGAAATATTATGATCAATTAATATTCAAAAGTATGTTAAAAAAAGCCGCTAAATAATTAGCGGCTTTTTTATTTTCAAAAAACTATGTATAAAAATTATTGTTATTATTTGGGCGCCCGGGCGGGCTGTTTCAGGCTCCGCTATTGCTCCGGCTTTTTGCCTGAAGAAGGCAAAAGAGCTAAACCTTTCACATCCCTGGCGCAGCATAACTTATGCCAGCGTTAGGGATAGAGCCTTTGTTTGAGCTCTTTTTTATGCGCCTGTTAAGGCAAATAAAAAAAGCGAGTGGCGAAAGCCCGGGCCGGAGGCAACGCCCACAAGAAATTTAAAGATCAGGGTCTTTCTTATTAGATCATCCCTCTCGTCTTGATCTCGAGGTACTTATTTAAGGTGTTTACCGTTAATTGCTGCGGTGTTGTATAAACACTTAATATACCATACTGTTGAAGCTCTTTTGTGATCTGGCGTTTTTCGTAATCAAATTTTTGCGCAATGGTTTGCTCGTATATCTGAAATGTGTTCTTTGGCTTTTGTTCCAACAGATCTTTTAATTCTGTATTCTCAAAAAAGATAACCACCACCAAATGTTGCGTGGCCATTTTACGAATGTATTTTAACTGGCGGCGTAAACCATTCAACGTTTCAAAATTGGTAAACAATAATAACAAACTGCGCTGCGTAATTTTTGTACGTGTAAACGAAAGTAAATTCTCGTAATTGCTTTCTTCAAAATTTGTTTTGGCGTTGTACAAAGCTTCTTGTAAACGCAGCAACTGATTTCCTTTTCTATCAGCGGTTACTGCTGTATTTATTTTATGCGAAAAACCTATCAAGCCCGGCTTATCCTGTTTTATCCAGGCAACATGGCCCAATACCAAACTGGCGTTAATAGCATAATCTAAAAGTGTAAGCTCTTCAAAAGGCATTTTCATAATACGACCCATGTCTACCAAACAATACGCTTGCTGCGCACGCTCGTCACGGTAATGGTTTATCATTAACTGGTTTCTACGCGCGGTTGCTTTCCAGTTAATGGTACGAATGTCATCGCCCGAAACGTATTCTTTAATTTGTTCAAATTCGGTGCTATGCCCTATACGTCTTATCTTCTTCACGCCTAACTCCGACAAACGATTGCTTATAGCCAGCAATTCGTACTGACGCAATTTTAAGAACGAAGGATAACAGGGCATCATAAAAGGGTTTTCTATTTTTATATGCCGCTCAATTAAATTAATAGGTGTGCATACAAAAACATTTATCAAACCAAAATGATACTCGCCCCGCTCAACCGGGCGTAATTGGTAGGCAAAACGTTTTGATGCTGCTTTATCTAAAAACGAATCTATTTTAAAATCACGCACCTGGAATTGAACAGGTAATTCATCAATAATGGAGAATTTTATTTTAAAAGGAAAATAATTATGCACTTCTAATTCAAGCTCATTTACATCGCCATTACTCAAACGCTGAAACTTTGATCGCCGCTGGGCACTTACAGGTTGTTCGTTTCTGAAGAGTATAAAAATATCTATGCTGGTTGCAAAAATTAAAAGCATTAATAAAACAAAGCCAATATCATAAAGCACATCAAACAAAAAAGCAAGAATAAATAATACTATCAGCCCAAATATGGCACGATAAAACCATTTGGTCAATCTTAATTGTTTAAATATTTTCTTTGCTTTCTGTAACATGTTTAACCACAAAGGACACTAAGTTTGCACTAAGGTCACTAAGTTTTTTCTTTTATTAAACTATTTCCATCATTAAATTAATCTTAACCATAAAGGACACAAAGTTTGCACAAAGGTCACTAAGCCTTTTTTATCTTTAATTAAACTCTTTTTCTAAAGTTCCGTTAATTACTCTTTTGATTCCATCTTTAATAAGTTTCACATTAAAGTTAATTAGCATTCCTAATTTACAATTTGAAAGTTTTAAATAAGTCAACACTTGTGCTAAATGAACTTCGTTTAATGCTTCGACTGATTTTACTTCTACAATAAATTGATTTTCAATTATCATGTCAATTCTATAACCAATATCTAATTTTACACTTTCATAAACTAACGGAAGAGCTTTCTGCTTTTCAACAACTAATCCGGCTTTTTTTAATTCAAAAAACAAACATTCTTCATAAGCACTTTCTAAAAGACCCGGTCCTAAAGCTTTGTGCACTTTTAAAGCGCAATCAACTACTATTTGAGATATTTCGTTTTCTGTCATTTTGTATATTTTTAACCACTAAGGGCACAAAGATTTCACAAAGCTCACTATGTATTTAGTATGATTATGGCTTGAGTTTTTATATTTATTTTCTTTGTGCACTCAGTGCCTTCTTAGTGCTCTTAGTGGTCAGGATTTAGCGCGGTACCTCTACTTTATCAATTATTTGTTGAATGATCGTATCAACTGCAATACCTTCCATTTCTTTTTCGGGTGTTAAGATCACACGGTGGCGCAATACGGGAAATGAAACAAATTTGATATCATCCGGCGTTACAAAATCGCGGTTTTGAATACAGGCATTTGCTTTTGCAGCATTTAATATAGCGAGTGACGCGCGTGGCGATGCGCCTAAAAATAACCCTGAATTCTTTCTGGTAGCGTGAACAATTTGCGAAATATATTTTATAAGATTCTCTTCTATTACAATTTTAGAAGTAATTTTTTTAAGATCGTTTATAGATGCTTTGTTTAAAACCTTGGCTACTTTTGACAGATCGATGATGTGTGAATTGTTGTGAAAATTAACAAGCATTGTTCCTTCATCTTCTAACGAAGGATAACCAACATGGATCTTAAATAAAAAGCGATCGAGTTGTGCCTCCGGCAAACGGTAAGTTCCCTCCTGCTCTATGGGATTTTGAGTGGCTAACACCATAAAGGGCAAATCGAGGGGATACGTTTTTCCATCCACTGTAATTTGTCTTTCTTCCATGGCTTCAAATAATGCGGCCTGCGTTTTTGCCGGCGAACGGTTTATCTCATCTGCTAAAACAATATTAGCAAACAAAGGTCCCTTCTTAAATTCAAAATCGCTGGTCTTGGCATTAAAGATAGATGTACCAATTATATCACTCGGCATAAGATCGGGTGTAAATTGAATACGTTTAAAATCTGCATCAATTGTTTTTGCCAACAACTTAGAAGTTAATGTTTTTGCCACACCCGGTACTCCTTCAATTAATACATGACCATCGGCCAGCAACGCAATTAATAAAAGATCTATTAATTGCTGTTGCCCAACAATGTATTTAGAGATCTCGTTTTTTACACCTTGCGTTTTATTTACAAGATCGCTCAGGTCTACCCTGTTTTCAAATTGATTTTCCATTATCGTAAACTGTTTTTATTAAAGTTATGTATTTGCCTGTTTAATTCCACTAATTCGTTCTCGGTTATTTCTTCCGGCTGTTTTAATTTCTCGCAATAAGTAAATAATTGTTTTACCAGCTTTTTTTCTATACCGCTTAACTCACTTACCTCGTTTAAAAACTCCTCGTTAATCTGGTTGGTATTCGTGTGAAATTTTTTACGAACAGTTTCATAAAAGTATCGTATTTTTTCGGCAGCAATGCTTTGGTGATTTTTACTGTTGTAATACACATGGCTTACTACATTTACAAATTCAAGTGTACTGTTTGTTGGAGCTACCACCACCGGTATTGCACGTTGCCTGCGTCTGCCTTCAAAAATCATATATAAAATAAGAATAAATATGATCAGTAAATAAGCAGTATACAAAGCATCGCTTTCTAAAATAAATTTAATAAACGAGTAGCTGGTAATATTATAGGTCTTGTAATATTCATCCCAAATTAATTCATCATTTTTAATCCTCGAAAGCATCGTATAGGCCAGTTGTCGGTTTGGATGGTTAACGATAAAATAATTTCCAAACACATCGGGCATAGTCATTAAATACAATCTGCCTTTACCCACGCTTGCAGAAATAAAACAGGCTTTGTCTTTTCCCATACTTGCATGTACCATAAAACGACTCGTATCGAAGCTGGTGAAATAAGCAGACGAGGCTATGCGGGAATATGCGAATGCTTGTTTTTTATAATTTGAAGCGTTGAGTTTTATTTTCACGCCGTTTTTTTTTATCAGCGAATCTATTGATACAAAATAATCGGCGTAATCCAGATCTGTTCTTAAATGAAAGGTATCGGCAATTGCCCCGTTAAATGAATTTACGGCTATAAAAACAGTATTGCCTTTATTTAAGAATTCGAATAGAGATGTTATATCATTCTTATTAAAATTAATATTGTCGTTTACAATTACAAGCGATGCTTTTTTGTTTTGAAGCTCGTTTAGATTGTATAATGTTTGGTTATTGGTTTTAAAGCTTTTTGAATAGGCACTCTGCATTAAATTATAAATAGCAAAGCAACCAAAGGGTGTTTTATTTTTACTTAAATACGTGCGCGACCAATTGGTTTCCTTAGGCATGTAAAATTGTATTACAATTACCAAAGCAAAAATGCCACAAAAAATGTATATGAATTTTTTATTATCCTTAAACACCTAATTCTTTTTCAAAATTGTTAAACTCAATTTCCTTTTCTTTATAGTCGTTTATACCAATAATAAATTTACCATACCAAACGTATTCATATATATAACTTAAGCGAACAAAACCGTTTTGGTGCTTTTTGCTTTTTAATTCGTAGCGGTAATCAATATTGGTTTTATACGAAGCAAATGCAATAAGCTTTGCCCTATCCATTAAAAATAAAATTTTTAAATAGTGCCAGCGGGTTGCCAATCTAAAATCGTTATCTGCTAAAGCCTGTCTAATTTTTTCTTCAAAATTTATCTTGTCAAGGTCTTCTATTACATCCATAAAATTAAAAGCAGTGGCTTTGGGTTTGGGCCTTATAAGGCTTACCATATCTGACCTTGAAAGCAACCAAATAACGAGTGCAACAGCAATTATGCAAACTGACCATATAACAATTTTTTGCGCCGTCATAATATTTTCAAAACCAGCTTTACCAAATAATTTTTCAGCCAGCCAGGCAAAAAAACGTTCAAACATTCCTTTTTGCGCAGAAACTGTTTGTTTGTATTTTAATTTTGAATCTGAAAAAACCTCCGCTTCTTTTTCTTTTAAAGGTTGCAGTAAAACAATTTTGGAAGAATCTATCCATGCGCTACCATAGATCCAATCTTTTGAGTTGTTAACGCTTTTGATAGTGTCTATGGGAAAAGAATCTTTTGAAGCAACGGTATCCGTTTGCGCATAAGATACGTTGCAAGAAAATAAGTATCCTGATAAAAAGAAAACAAAGTAAGTATATGCCCGACGGAAGAAAATAATTACTGTATTTGATTTATTTTTTCGATGATAGAACTTCCTTCTTTCTTTTCTTCAAGGTTAGTGTACTGATAAACTGTCATTAAATAATAAATAGACATTACACAATACGACAATAATGAGCTAAGGATAATTATAATAACCATTACTAAAGGCTTGGAATCATCTTCTTCACCATAAGCTGCCGCAGATTTAAGTCTTGAAAAAGTACTTGCTGCGCTAACGATGATAACAGGTAGCTGCACAAAAAAGCCCATTACCATGTAACAAATTAGTGCCACCATGCTTACTACCCAGGTCATCCAAAAATTACCTTTTAAATAATAAAACACTTTACGCAAAGACGCAAAAATATTAATACGATCGCGCTGGCAAACAAATAAAGCGGCAATAGGTATGTATGAAAGAACAGGGCCAAAAATTAACAGCCCGAAAAAAACGATAAGTATTATAAGAACAGGAAGTAAAGCCATGGATGCATTATTACCCGGGCTAATTAATGCAAAAATACCACCAAATACCAACGCTATTACAACAAGAGTCACTATCAGAAAAAGTGTTAGCAACAACATATTACCCAACATACGCCAAAAATCACTAAAAAAATTTGCCATTGAGTGACCAAGTGTAAGCGGTTCACCAGCCTGCAATTTTTCGTTAGCCATAATGTTTTTATTTATAACAACATTGTAAATGGTAATGCCAATAAAATAAAAGATCATCGAAAATAAATAGGATAGGATCATATTACTATAAAACGCATCCATGTTACTCAGCATTTTTGCAATGTTTGCAGATGATCCTATCATGTAGGCCGAAACAGCAGCGCCTACTATAATAAAAGGACCCGCCAAAAACAAGATACTTGCAAAAAATGGTTTAAAATTTTGTTTTATAAAACCGAAGGCAGCGGTAAAAATGCCGCCCAGATCGCGTACTTTTCTATAAGAAATTTTTTGCTCCATAATATATATGATCTATAAGTTATCTATTTTTTGTTTAATGATTGTGCCTTCTTTAATTTCTTCAAGACTGGTAAGATGAAAAATGCAAATGACTTGAAATATTGCTGTTGCAAATAAACTCAAATACGTAGTAACAGATTTCATAAAAACAAAAACTTTTACATTTAAATTTATATGCACAAAACCAATGGCCAGAAAGGGAAACGTCAGCAATAAAACCATAACGTAAGCCAACATAAACGCAATTATTGTTGTTGCCCAGGTCATAAACAAGTTGTCTCTTGTATAGTACCATGCTTTTTTTAAAGCCTCCACATACCCCGTTTTATTGCGCTGTGCAAAGAAAAGGCAGGTAACAATAAAATAACAGCTTAAAGGCATAACAAAGGCAAGGTATATTAATAAAGGTAATGCTTCAAAAATAAAGCTAATTGGATCTTCAGAGAATGTGTAAGTAAAATTTACCACCAAAAAATTTCCAATTGCTGCGTCAAGCAAAAGAGCAATTAGAATGCCCGTTAGTGCCAAAAAAAATACATTCGAAAAATACTGCAAAAAATCTTCAACTAGTCTCGATCTGAATTGTTTTTCGTTAACCTGCTCATCACTATTTAGATCTTCGTTTAAAATAAGATGCTTATTAATAAGGTGATTTTGCATAGCTAATCCGATAAAGTAAAATGCAATAGTAACTGTAAACTCTACCACATTATCGTTAAACATGGTACTCACATAAGCAATAAAATTACTAAGCGATACCTGCGACGTATTAAAATAGTAAGATGCGAGCATTGAAAGCACAAAAAAAGGCAATACATAATACAATAGTAAAATTGAGATACTTTTAATGTTTAAGCGCAAATAATTGAACGCCGTATTAAGTACCTCGCTCAGTGATCTTGCTTTTGTATATTTTATCTGCGCATCAATCATATTCAGGCAGATACTTTTTATTTAAATACAATGGCAGTAAAATAAAATACCCAATAATAAAAGCCAACGAAACACCAATAATAAAAAGGCTTAAAGCAATGTGCATTTCGGTATAACGGGTAACAAAACTCTCTAAAAAACCTGCGGTTATAAATACAGGTACTAAACCAATAACAATTTTTAAACCATCTTTACCGCCGCGCATAAAAGCACGCATACGCGTGTGTGTGCCTGGAAAAATAAAACTATTGCCTAACACAAAACCGGCGCAACCCGCTATAACAATGGCCGAGATCTCAAGTGTGCCGTGAATCCAAACAACCTTTAAAGCTTTATCCAACACATTGTGCTGGTAAAATAAAGTAAAAAAACAACCCAGCATCACGCCATTATAGGCGAGAAAAAAAGAAGTACCAAAAGCGGTGCATAAACCAAAAATAAAAGCAGTGAATGAAACTCTAATATTGTTAATGGTTATCTGTACAAACATTAAGAACTGGTTATCCTGGCCGTAAATAGCCAAGGGATTACCTTTTTTAATATTCTCTAAAGTAAAATCTACATAATAATCGCCCAGGATCATGCGCACAAAACTATCGTCATAAATTTGTGACAGCACACCCACAAGCGTTGCAATAGCGGTAACCACAAAAGCGTAAAATAACTGCTTGTGATAACGCCCAAATAAAAGCGGCAGTTCTTTAACATAAAACGTTATAAAACGGTTACCGCTTTCTTTTTTATTCTTATACACCAAATGGTGCACGCGCGAGGCAATGCCATTTACATAAGCATTGGTATTGGATTTTTGATAATTGGTATTGGCGTAAGAAAGATCATCCGTTAACTCAATAAACATTTCAGTAATCTTGGCAGGATGCGCCGCCTTTTTTTCATCGAGCACTTTTTCGTACTCTTCCCACTTTGTAGCATTTTGTTTTAAAAAAGTGATCTCCTTCATCCTTAATATTGCGTGAATTTTTTATATTTAGCAACCTTATAAATGTAAATATTTAAATACAAAAAGGCAATAATTTAATGGACGAAATAAAAATAACCACTTCTCAAAATGTGAGCTTAAGTTATACTGCGGCAGGCGTGGGGCCAAGAATGCTGGCGGCTATCCTTGATCTTATTTTTATTTATGTATATGCCATCATTCTCATCTTTATTTTTATGTTTGTTATTCGCCGCAACGAATACAGTGGCGATTACGACAGTTATGAAACCTATAACAGCATTGCTATTGGTGTTTTGATCTTGTTCTTACTGCCCGCCGCCCTTTACAATTTACTGTGCGAAACCTTTTTGAACGGACAAAGTTTCGGAAAAAAAATAATGAAAATAAAGGTGGTAAAACTGGATGGCACACAACCAAACTTCGGATCTTACCTTATCCGTTCTATGTTCAGGATCATAGATAAACCAATTATTGCCTTAATGACCGTTGCCTTATCAAAAAACTCACAGCGTTTTGGCGATATGGTTGCCGGCACAACAGTAATAATGTTAAATAAACGTATAACATTAAACGAAACTATTTTAAACCGCCAAAAAACGGATTATAAAATTGTATACTCACAAATTGCGTTAATGAATGATGTAGATGCAAACACCATAAAAGAAGTAATTGATTTTAGCAGGTCACAAAATCAACCTCAGCATATAGAATTGCTGGCCAAAAAAATTAAAACAAAGTATGGTATTGCTGATGTAAAACAAAGTGATGAAGATTTTTTACGGACTTTGTTAATGGATTATTCGCATTACCAGTTTGAGCGTTGATATTTATAGCGGTTTGCTGCTAAAAGAACTGGCGGCTTTGGAACACAAAACTGTCTATACGCACATTTTTTATAGTTGCACAACTGTTTGTATTAGCAATTACTCCACCGTTTTTTTGCTGCTGTTAACTGTTGGCCTTTTTTGCCTGTCAAATTATCATATTTAAAAATAGCGAACAATTCTAAAACTGTCCGCTATATAAATCTCTTATTTTAAAGGTGTTATTTAGAAGCATAAACTTCTTTTAAAAACTCTTTTGCTGTCATTGGTTTTCTGCCCAAAAGATTTTCTAAATCTGTTTTTTCAGTTAAAAATTCTCCTTGCTTAATAGCCTCGGCAAAACCTGCAAACATGCCAACATATGCAGTTGGAACGCCTGCGCCTGTTAATGTTTCCACGTAAATGTTTTGTGGAGGGCTTACATAATTAATTTGTTTGCCAACTATTTCACTTAAATCCTGAGCAATTTCTTGCATCGATGTATTTACAGCATTGCTTAAAGAATATTCTTTATTTTCATGTCCTTGGCTTGTCAATATATTGGCAGTAGCTTCTGCCATATCAATGCGTGAAGCAAAAGCCGATTTTGTATCGCCCGCTGGTAAAAATATACCAGTTGCTAAAACTTGTTCTCCAAAAAACATTGGCAAGGTATCAAGATACAGATTGTTTTTTAAAATGGTGTAAGTTATTCCACTTGCCTTGATATAGTTTTCAGTGTCGATATGCGATTTTGCAATAAAGGCAATTGGCGAAGTTTCGGTAGCGTTTTTCCGCTCAAAACTGGTATATAATATGTGTTTTACTCCTGCCTCTTTAGCGGCTTTCACTGCATTTTCCTGTTGTTTTCCTCGGTTAACTACATCTGAGCCCGACACCAATAGCAACTTGTCAACGCCTTTAAACGCTTCTAACAGTGAAGCGTAGTTGTCGTAATCACCAATTTTTAAGTTAATGCCTTTTGTTTTCAAGTCTTCCGCTTTCTCCACATCTCTTACTAAAGCCGAAATGTTGTTTACTGAAATTCCTTTTTTTAATAGAAAGTCAATGGTTGCCTTTCCGTAATTTCCTGTTGCTCCCGTTACTAAAATCATTGTTTTTATTTTTTTGTTTAAAATTATTTTGATTAAGCAAAAGTAGTTACATTTGCTATACAATAAGTAGTACTATACTAAAGTATAGTACTATACATTAGTATACTTAACAGTAAATTGTAGATAAATGGAAAAAATCGGTAGTATTAGAGAGGCAAAATCTTGCCCTGTTCAATTTGTATTGGCAGTAAATGATACATTAAATGTAATAAGTGGTAAATGGAAATTACCTATAATCGGGTCTTTACTGTTTGGTAAAAAACGGTTTACAGAAATTCAACGCAATATTCCCAAAATAACACCTCGCATGTTGTCGAAAGAATTAAAAGATTTAGAAATGAATGGTATTGTAAAACGAACAGTTTTCGATACAATTCCTGTATCTGTTGAGTATGAATTGTCTAATTCCGGCAAATCAATTGGCGATGTTTTGGATAAAATGTTAGAGTGGGGAATAAAGCATAGAAAGTCTGTGCTTACAAAATCGTAAGTTTTCGTTCGCCAATTGTGGTATGTTGAATAACAATTTTTAGTTTGGCTAATCAATTTTTGCAGGGTGACTCATAAGCTTGCAGGCAACCAAGATCCAAACGCTTGCGCCTTTGCTTTTTATTTGTAACTTTAATATTAAAATTATACTTATGAAGTTTTTATACAACAGTTTATTTTTATTGTGCGCGCTTGTTTATTCAAATGCGCAAACAAGCACCAATAAAACATCTTTTACCTTTAAGCGCCAGGCGGTAGTAAATTACAGCAGCACCCAGCCCGATTACAGTCCTAAATTGCTAATGCGCGAAATGCCAAAACAAAGAAGCGAAAAAATAGAAGTATATAATTATCCCGAAGGTTATCACACCAACCGCTTAAATAAAACCGCGGCAGCCATTTTACCTACTTTATCTGTAGGCCAAAGTTTTGTAGGAAATCCATGGGGGCTTAGCACTCCAAACGATAATGATATGGCAATTTCTAACGCAGGCATGCTTATTTCTGTAATAAACACAAATATTTTTGTAAGAAATACGGTTACCAATGTTAACTCGCCTATAAAATCGCTTGCTGCTTTTACAACACCTGTTAACAGCTTACATCAGGAGTTTGATCCAAAAGTTATGTACGACCCCAATGCCGATCGTTTTGTATTAGTGTGTTTAGTTGGTTTTGTAGATACAACCAGTAAAATAATTGTTGGCTTTTCGCAAACAAACGATCCATCGGGCAATTGGAATTTATACATATTGCCCGGCAATCCTTTAAATAATAATTTATGGTCAGATTACCCAATGATTGCTATGACCAATAAAGAATTATTTTTGAGTATTAATCTTTTATATAACAATCAACCATGGCAAACTGGTTTTAACGAAACCTTAATTTGGCAAATGAAAAAAGACAGCGGTTATGCCGGTTTACCCCTAGGCAGTGTGCTCCATTCCAACATCAAATTCAACAACAAACCCATTCGTAATTTATGCCCGGTAAAAGGTGGCAGTCAGTTATACTCACCCAACATGTATTTTTTATCCAATAGAAATCTTGCCTCACAAAACGACACCGTGTTTTTAGTAAACGTAACCGATACTATTGGGGCGGCAAGCGCTACCGTTACAACAAAAGCAATGGTTTCTAACCAGCCTTATTATTTACCGGTAGATGGGCGACAGACCAATACCCTGCAAACGCTTGCTACCAATGATTGCCGGAACCTGGGTGCTTTTTATGAGAATGGCATGATACAGTATGTACACAATACCAACAACCCACTTAACAACAGGCCAACTATTTATTATGGCACAGTTAACAACCCCGCGGCCGTAAGTCCAACAGTCACCGGTTACATTATCTTTAATGATACGATGGATTTTGCGTATCCAAATATTTCTTATGCAGGAAATTCTGCAAGCGATAATACATCCATATTTACGTTCAATCACAGCTCCAACAAAGTATTTGGCGGCACCTCGGCCATGCGGGCAGACGGGCTTGGCGATTTTTCGCCGGTGTTACGGATACAAAATGGCACTACCTATGTAAATCTGTTAGCAGCCACGCAAGAAAGGTGGGGCGATTATAGCGGTTCGCAAAGAAGGTACAACAATCCCGGCAAAGTGTGGATGAGCGGTTACAATACCTATTCTTATAGCGGCTCTTATCCATTCTCGCATAGGGCCTGGATAACAGAGCTCGGCTTAAGTCCATTTATTGTTACTGGCATTAAAAATGAAATAAAAACAAATACAGTCGCAACTGTTTTTCCAAATCCTGCCAAAGATATATTTAGTGTAGTATTAGATCTGCCCCAACCTGAATATTTAAGCTTTGAGCTATACAACCAGCAGGGTAAATTAATTACTATTCTATTGCGCGACTGGGTAAAAGTAACGCAAAACACGTTTAGTTTTAGCACGCAGTCTTTAAGCAAAGGCGTGTATTACTTAAAAATAAACGGCAATTATAATACTGCTATTTCTAAAAAAGTAGTGGTGGAGTAACACAGTGCGGGCCGTTAGATGGTGAATTCCTCGCTCGCCTAGCCTCACCCCTAACCCCTCTCCAAAGGAGAGGGGGATTGACTGCGGGATCGCTTTCAGTACCATTTTTCTTCACAGCTTGAAATTCAGTCTCATCCCCTACCGATAGGCTATCGGGACTTCTCCAAAGGAGAAGGGAGCTTAACTAAAAGGGAAACCAAAGAACAGGGGAATTTGATTATAAGATCTCTTTTGGCACGACTCTGCGTTGTAGCGCTTTTTTATTTTTCTCTATTCCCGCCGTGCCATCCGGGTTCCAGGTTAGAGTAGTATGCCAGGCGTTCTCCGGTTTTATCTCCTCATCCATTCCCTTTAAAACACCGGCTGCAATTTTTTGCGATCGAATAACCGATACACATTCGCAATTTAAATTGGCACTGCGCGGATCTAAATTAAAAGTACCTATAACCGTTGTTTCCCCATCAATCACCATCGATTTGGCATGCAAACCAAAAATGGGTTTATAATTTAATTTCTTTTGTAAAGCCCCCGTCATTACCTTATGGCGCACCTGGGCATCCGGCCTGAATTCAAAGATCTCAACACCCGCTTTTAAAAGATCTGCTCTGCAACGCTGGTAACCGCTAAAAGCATCCAGGTTATCGGTAGACGCCAAACTGTTGGTGAGGATCTGCACCTTTACACCACGCTTAACCGCAGCAGCAAAAAGCGCAGTGCCAACATCAGTAGTTATTAAGTAGGGCGACTGGATCATAATATTTTTTTTAGCAAACCTTACCAATGCCGCTAGAGCATCTGTGCTAACACCGCCGCCGTGCAAATCTTGCCATTCGTTATTTTTGCCTGGCACATCGCTTACAAAACCAACCGTATCTAACCAAACCAGCTCGCCTGAGTTTTGCAGTTCTTTTAATGTTTGCGGAAATTTATTTACACGCTCGCGCACCTGCGGCCAAAAATTACCAGGGTTGCAGGCATACTCATACAATTTATCAAAGCGTTTGGGGTCGGTAAACTTTTCAGCTTCTGGGCTTACAAGATCGGTAACAGCCACGCTTAGTTTACTTTCCCAAAACGTATCAAATGAGTTTTGTATAACGCTTGCGGTCTTGCCAATTAACAGTACATCCCGGTCGCGAAAGTTATACTCATGGTCATAGTCAAAATACTCATCAGCAATGTTTCGTCCACCGGTAATAGCAACTTTACCATCCACTGTAAATGTTTTATTGTGCATGCGTTGGTTAGCGCCTTTAAAATCTATTTTTAGTTTGCCTATTTTCTCACAAATATTTTTACCAAGGTTAGTGCCGGGGTTATATACTTTAATAGAAATATTTTCGTGCGAATCCATCATTAAAATATCATGCACACCGGCCTCTACCATAATATCATCTACCAATATGCGTACTTTAACACCTCTGTCTGCCGCGCGCACCAGATAATCGCAGGCAATTAAACCAACATTATCGGTACTAAAAATAAAATACTGCACATCAATGCTTTGTTCGGCATATTCACTTAACCAGGCGCGTGTTACCATGCTCCCGCCGCCATCCTCCAAAACATACACACCTGTTTTGCTTTTCATAGAATCGGCAATGCCTGCTAACTCTTTTGAAAGGCTAATACTATCGTTGCGTTTTATGTTAGTGCAAAAATTGGTGGGTGTAGAAATGGTTTCTTTTTTTTCTTCGGTGCAGGAAATTACCACTAAGAAAAAACTATAGAGTAAAAAATGTTTCATAATGATTTTGAGAGATGAAGGTAATGCTTTTACATAGCGCATGCAAACACAGTAATTCCCCTTTTGAAAAAGGGGTTGGGAGGATTTTTGCGCTTTAGCAAAAAATGGGGTCACAACATTTAAAGTAATTTATTTTCGATTTTATAAGCTTTAGTACTAATTCTTATACACAATATATTATATCAACCAAAATAGTAGTTACCGTTGTTGTCAATTTTACAATCATAAAAAATGGCAATACAAAATGTTAGGTTTAAAAATCCAGGCAATAACTATAAAAACGCTCTATTTTGAAATATCTTCATAAATAAACAAATTCATTTCAGTGTCTCTTATGTAAATTTTGTTTCCATAAAATTGAGGGGCTTCAACATTTCCTTTTGTATCAGTTACATGTATACAATCTATATTCTGGCCTGTTAATGGGTTAACAGAAGCTGCATATCGTACCGCCCTATTACTTACATACCAAAGTTTGTCGCCATGTAATTGAAAATTTGTAGCAATAAAATCTGTTTTTGGTGGTAGTTTATCAGGAATAATAAGATCTATAGAATCACTTAAAGAATTAGTTTCAATATCATATACATAATAACCAGCGGCACTTTTAGGCACAAATAAAATTTTATTTTTATATAAAAACATTTTAATTCCTTCAAAACCCCACTCTAATTTAGATTGTAATTCTACATTTAATTTACCGGTTTCTAAATCAAAACCCTGAAGCGAATTGCTATTTAAAACGTAAACGAGATTGTTATAAATTAAAACGTCTTTAACCTGGCCTTTTTGCGTACCGTAAATAAAATGGTTTTTTACAGATCCCAGCTCAGACACATCGTGCTGCCATATTCGCTGATTAGATTCGTTTGCAATAACTATTTCTTCCGCCCCTAACTTAATTATGTAACTTTTGTATAAATACAAACGTATATTATCATTCAAATCAATTAAATCGATGTCTTGGATTATCCCATTTAAAATATTTAGCCTTGCAAATTTAGATTTACTCACACTAAAAGCAGCATAATATTCTGAATCTGGGTCTAGTTTGTTAGAATCTAAATCTACGATATGGTCACTTAAATTATATACTTCCAGTTTAGATAATAAATCAAAACACTTAAAATTTAAGCTATTGTTTAATGCAGTACAAAAAAAAGAATCCCTTACAAGAAAGTTAGACTCGGTACAGCCTATAGAAATTTCAAGAGTTAACACGTCAGTTTCTAAATTCTCTATAAATAAAAAACACTCATGTTGCTGTTTAATTTTAGTGACAGAATACTTTTTAAAAATACCAAAACTTATAATACCTGTTTTTGTGTCAGAGAGAGTATACATCATGGAAGTACTTCAAATATTTGATTAAAAACTATATTGTCATTCAATTTTTCCACTAATTTGTCAGCTGTTATTATATTAGTTGTATTATTAAATCCGAAAGAGGCGCTTAGTTTCGATTTGGTATTTGCATCAGTAAGCAAATTAGTTAATTCGCTTTTTGCTATCCAAACACCATTTACATTATCAGCTAAAGTAGATAAAACGTTTTGTTTTAAACTACTAATACTGTTAATACTTGGGGTATTTTTGAATACCCATTTATGAGAGCCTAATGCTGTCATATTTTGCAAATCTTTTAAAAATTGTGTTTTGAATGTATTTGCATTCCAACTTAACCAACTTTTGCACTCATAATTTATAAAATTATTAGCGATTGTAACTTGTATATCATAATATCGTACTCCTGCTAATTCATCAAATTCATAGGCCTCTAATTTCGTTATTAAATTCCTAAAAGAAGTGCCTTTATTATTGATTGTATTTAGCACAAAACTAGCACCAATATTTTTATTCCCCCCCAGTATTATGTCACTTATTACTTTTTCAATACCATTACCATTACCGAGTTTAGTAGTTAAATCACTTAGTAACTCCAAGTGCGACTGCTTACTCGCAAGATTACCATAAAAAGTAACCCAATTTACATTTTGAAATTGTTTAGTAAGTTGCGAAAAATTAGTTAACACATCACTATTGGTTTTTAGCGAGGAATTATTTGCAACTAAACTTGCCCAAGCCTTCACGTCCAACTCCCCATTACCAAATTTAGTGAGCAAGGTTTGGTTACCAGCAAAATCTTTCAAAAAATCATCTGCTTGTGCCTTGGTTAATTTGCCGTCGTTAATGAGGTTTGTTACAATCTTACAATCGTTATGTACCAGTATGCTTTGCTTGCCAACAAAATAATTGTGGTTGTTTTCAACTTCAAAATTGTAAACAGTGGCTGTACTATCAAAAGCTTTATTAGTTGTTACTGGCAATGATACCGAACTACTTAATTGCAAAACGCTACCCGTAACTAATGCCGCTGCTTTAATCCATTTTCCTTCAGAATAAAACTTGTGATCTCCGGTACATACTATCGTGTCCATGCCTGCAATAATTCGCTGTAATTTGTTTACACTTTTCTTAAACAACACTTTAACTTTATTATAAGTGGTTTTTTTATTTGCTTCTTCAAAACTCAATACGCTATCCTGGGTAGTTATGTCTTGTATTGCTTTTAATCCAATTTTAGTTTTTACCAATGTGTTTTTTACAAAACAATTGTTACCATAAAGGCATTTAATGGTGCCATTATCATCAAAAATTAAAACATCTTCGCTTACCACGCTGCCTGTGTTTGTTTTTTTAAAGCTAATATCCTCTGCATATTCCAGCAAATTGGCATTATTGCCCAAATTGCTTGCGTCACCTACAGCATCAATTACCAGCTCATCGTTTTGCAGGTGGGCAACAGTTTGCGTGCCTTTTTTATAAGCGCCGTTGGTAAGCGTAAAATTTGGTATTTTATTTACAAGGCCGTCAAAATACGAACGCCCTGTGGCGGTGAAATAGTTAAAGCCAAACTTTATTTTAGCAAGTGCATTATCTAAAGGGGTTTTTAACGCGCTATATTTACCCGCTTGTTTGGCCGCCTCAATTTCTGATACTACAACTTTTTCGAGTATTTGTTTTGCGGTTGGATCAAGCAAAGCACTTGTTATTTCGGGACTGTTTGAATTTATCTTAGCGCACATGGCCAAAACATTATCTGCATGGTTTTCAGGAATAATTTTTGTAAGCACAATTTTTTCGGAAGCCTGATTAAAGGTAGAAATACTCTTGTACTCATTTACATAAGCGCTGGCATCGCCTCCGCTGGCAAAATTAGTTATTCCCAATACAGTTGAAACTATATTTAAGGCGTTTGCTACTTTTGGGTTATCAATCGATTGAGAGGTTGCAATAATACTGGTAACTGAACTTAATTTGTCCGCATAATTTAAAACTTTTAGCAGGGTTGAACTTTGCGCACCCGGTATGGCAAGTGAAACCAGGTCAATACCCGTCTGCACGGCATCTTGTGTTGTTTTAGCATTCGCCTTTTCCTCTGCAAATAAAAGAACAATTGCGGGCATTATTGGGTTAGCGTTTGCGTTATAAGAGCTATAAGTCCCTAGTAAATCTCCTTTCACATCAATTACCATGGGCTCAAAAGCACTAATATTATTAAGGGTGCTTACGGTGTTTTCTTTAAAGCCACGGGTTAGCTTATTTTCGTAACTCAGTTTGCCGTTAACATCGCTGTAAGATATGGTTGATTTCATATCGGGATCGAAAATTAACGATGCGTAACCGCTGTTTATTGATCCAACTAATTCTTTAAATAAACGCTTTACAAAATTAGCATAGTTAAATGTTACATACCGTTTTTTTAATTCCACGTAATCAGATGTACCAGTTAATGTTGAAATTAATTTGGGTTGAATGTAAGTACTAAAATACTGGCTACTTAATGGGGAACTATGATTTTTTAGTAAGTATTGATACGAATTAATAAAATACTTCATTATCCATGTATTATAATCAGAGCCAGAGAATAATACTTGATCGTCAACACTTTTTACTAAATTTAAAAGTAGGCGTTTGCCGTTTACATCAACAACATTATCCATAGCCACTAAAAAATCCGCTCTATCGGCACCCGTATTGCAGGTGTACATAAGTTTATAAATAGCTTTTTCGGTTTCGTTAAACACACCCCCATTCACTAAAACAGCAATTAATTGCGCTCTTGTATTAGCGCATAGCTGTTGCAGCTCAGTAACGCTTAACGAATTAACAACATCCTTAACATTAATTTGGTTGAGCGTTTTAATGGTATTGGTGGGATCAGTTAAATTTGTGGTGCAATTAATTTGTTGCTTAATAACATTAAGAGTTGCCTGAACGGTGGCTTTTGCACCTATAGCAACCTGCTGATAAGCATAAAGGAATTTTGTAAGAAGTTGTGGTTTACTAAGGTTTTGCCAGCCCGCACTGTCCACTTGGTATTCAAAGTACCCGCCAATAGAGTAAGATTGACTGTTAAGATTATTATTAAGAAAGTAGTTGATGGGGTTGCCATTAACCGAGTTAATGGTTGTGAAAATGTTTCCTACTCCGCCCCAATCATTAATAGTATTCCAGCGTGTTACGGCAGGCAATAAGTTTTCATAAACACTATAATACTCCAGTACTTTTGTCATTAAAATGGCTTGCTCATTTTTTTCCTGCACCGATAAGTTCATTTTATCCATTATCTCGGTATAAGCTGAATTCATTTTAGTACTGCCAATTCCTTCCTGTATTTCGTCTAACTTAAAAAAATAAGTTTTTACTAATGTCCAATTTTGCGCGCCTAAATTAGTAGAAGAACCTGAAGGATCTTTTAAATCCATTATTGGAGCACTTTCGCCGTTGTAGTAGCCAAAGCTTAGGCCCGATAAACGATAATACTCTCTTGCTTTTGCTGTTGGGTAACCAAAGATGGCTGTGTTTGTGCACGTGTAGTTGTTTGTAGCATTACAATTGTTTGGCGTTAAATAACCTGCAAAAGACACATTTCCATCTTTAAAGTAACCTAAAAATTGATTGCCATTAATTTTACATTTATATTCAACATCATTACCATTTTCTTTTATTGTAAACATAGTTAAAACACCACTTGGAAATAGTTCGCAACCCGACATATCACCTAATCCATAAGCAAAATACGCGTTCTTTAATTCCTTTGGTAATTTTACTATTTTTTTATTGGGTGTAATAAAACTATAAGAACCGTCAAAATCCTTATACTCCTCCGGAACTTTATTGGCAAGCCCATACGAACTTCCATCTTCTTCTCCATCTAACCAACTAATAATTACGCCAGGGTTTTGTATAGTTTGCCATTGTTGTTTTACTAATTGACTGCCGGTAAAATCATCTAACAAATTTGAACTTGTATTATGTTGAACAGCGGGAAAAGTATGCTCCAGTCCAAAAGCCCCATGCGCTAGTTCGTGGGCCAGTGTTTTAGATAATGTACCGGCTTTAATAAATCCAACCGCTCGGCCACGCACCATATAGCCCAATTGTTGTGCATTACTAAAGTTTGATACTACAAAAACATAGTAGGCGTTTTTATCGTAATTGGTATTAGCTGTTTTGTATGCATCACGCAGGGCGCGCATTTCTGCACTATACTTTTTTAATAAAGTTGCATCGGCTTCTTCCAATCCGTCGTTCCCTAAATTAAAGGTAAAGTTAGGTGCTGTAGTTAAAGTAAAATTAGTATTGGCTTGTTTGTAAATATCGTTTATGCCTTGTTGTGTTATGCCCATTGTGCTCGCTCCGTTTACAGGCACAAGCACTAATTTTTTATTTACCTTATTAAGGCTTAGTACATTTAGTTTACCAATTTTTTGGTTGTTGTACCAGGCATAAACGCAATTGGCATTGGCGGGTATGTTGCTAATTTCAAAAACGCCGGCACTAATACTTGTTTTTGTAAGCGTTGCTCCGCCACTGGTTTTAAAATTTAAATTAGCCAGCACTAAATTAGCTATGGTGCAGTTAGCATACACTTTATCATTTTGGTTTACACCAATACTTTTGTTTGGCACAAAGTAATTTTTTCCATTGCTTAGTTTTATAGCTTCGTATCCTTCTATAAAAGCGGCATATTGTTTTCCATCAAAACCAAAGTTTTGATTTGGGCTGGCACTAAACTCTACTTTTAAATTATCTGTAGCTGCCAAATTATCGCTGCTGGTATTTATGTAACTTGTTGGCCCTGTTACTGTAGGTGGCGGACCTTCATTAATAACATATTGATTACCCTCCCCGTCGCGAATAACCTCAGGCAGGTTGCCAGGGTCTAGATCAGTACAAACCGGTGTAGGGTTTTGTATGGTTGTGTAACAGTATTGGTTGCCGTTAATATAAACACTATCTATAGTACCTTCAGTATAGGTGGCATTATCTTCTGCATCTTCTATATCAAACTGTTTCATCCAGTTTTGTATACCCTGTGTTGTTGCCTCAATTACACCTTGCTGGTGGCGTAATCTATCATCTATAAAAACATTAGTAAAAGTAACGGGTATCGGCAATACGCCAAACATAAGGGCGTAACCGTTACCCTTGTACCAACCCGGGCCATTAGTAGCCGGCTCAATAAATTTAATTACAATATCAAACTGCCCGCTGCGCACCAATGCCCCGGTAATCGCTTTATTTAATGGTAGAGGTGTTGAATTTACGCTATATACAGGCGCTGTTTGATTACAATTATACGTAGGCGCGTTGGGCGTTGTAAATTGGGCAATGTTACTATAATCACTATTAATATTATTACCAAAGCCCTTTACACGGCATTCGTAAGTTTTGTTGGGTTCTAAATTATCAATTTGTTGGTTGGCGTTAGGGGTATTATAAGGAAACCAATTTTGAGTATTTGCTTTGCGTACTTCCAATTGATAATTGTTGTAAATACTTTGTATCGTCCATGTGGCTTTGCCCGTAGTATAGTCCAAAGCCTCTGCCTGTAAGTTTAAACCGTTGTTGTTTCCCAGCGTATTGCTTAAACTTCCATAATAAAAAGTACATACCTGGCTATAGCCATTGTTTACAAACCAATCGCGCCCCGTGCCATCAATTACTCTCACCCGCCAGGCATATTTGTAATATAAATTTAAAGCCGGTTCTGCCATACCATAATTAAAATTGTTTATGGTTGTAACCTGGCTAAATATGGGTTGTGTGTTTTGTACTAACTGGTTTGGATTAACAGTGCTATCAGGACGCATTTCCCAAAGTTCAAACAGGTAGCTGGTATTAAACGCACTGTTGGGGCTACCAAGATTTACAGGCGTCCAGCTAAAAAATAAGTTTTGTGGCTGTAATGGATTAACAACAGTATTACAAAATGGTAAATTAAGTAATGGTGGATTACTCAAGGTGAACCAACCTTGTCCACAGGCCTCATTACTTACCTGTACGGGGCTTCCTGTATAATAATCGTAGGCTGTAACACAAATGCTGTAATAACCTTCCGGCAAAGCCATACGCTGTTCGTACTGGCTTTGGTTAATACCTATAAAATCTAAATTATTACTGCTTAAATAAGGGGCAATATCAGTGCCGCTTAGTAATACGGGTTGGCCAGGTTGCAGGCTAATTGGCGGCGGGTTGTAAAGCGATTTTGTAACCAACGTAAAACCATTGCCTTTTATCTCAAATTTTAATTTTAAATTATAAGTTGGTTGGGTAAAGTCGTTAAGCTGCAAAATAATTTTTAGATTTTGTGCTGTTGGGTCGGCATAATCTGGCAAATAGCCACTGTAAGGCGCAACTAATTGCGTGTTTATTTGAACCGGGTAGCTCTGCGCCGACGAGGTAAAATAATAAAAGCCAAATGCCAGTAGAAATAAAATCCGTTTTATATCTGAAGCTTTTGCTCTGAACTTTAAGCTAAACAAAATAAAATTTAAGTAATTAAATGAATGAACAGCCGCTAGTTTTAAAACATCAGTTGGCGATTTACCTATTGGTAAATTCGTATTTCTATATTGAGCTGTAACTTTCATTCGCAATAAAATCAATTACTGATTTGTTTTTATTTTTAGGTGTTTGCTATTTTGTATAATCCACTACGCCGTTGTTTACCGTATAGCTTTTGCTGCTTACAGCTGCTGTAGTAAAATTGAATGTTGCTTTAAATTTTGTTATAATACCTCCCGCCTGATTAGTAGTGTCAATAGTTGTAATATTAATGCTTCCGTTATTAGAGGTGTAAAAAACGCCGCTCGAATCTTTATAAAAAGCTTGTGCTGCGCCGGAAGAACTTAAAGAATAAGTGCCAGTAGAAATGGGATTTGGTAAAGCAAACGAGATCAAGGTATAAGGATCGGGCGAAGTACTTGTTTGGCCCGAAAAATTGTACTTTAAGTTGGTGTAATTAATTAAAAACCCATACGAACTATTTGCCTGCCAGTTAGCATTGCTTACAGATGCTGTCATAGTTTTAGTTACAGCAACGGGGCTTCCGGTGGTGGTAGTTGTTGTATTAGTTGTTTCGTTTGTATCGTCCTTCTTTTTACACGCGGTAAAAATAAAAGTAGCTGCTAAAATTATTTGCGCAAATGTTTTGATCTTATTTTTCATATTTATGTTTTTTAATTTTTTAAAAATTATAACTTAAGCCTGTATTACCGGTAAATTCGTTAAATACAGAGGTGGTGTTTTGTGCTTTTAGTTTTTGAGTGTAGTTTATACTTGCGGTAAAATTTAGTTTTCCAATTTTTGGGTTTACCAATTTTGGGCTGTAATTAGCGCCAAGTCTTGCGTTTAAAATATTATTATTGTTTGTGCTATTCACATACACTTTATTAAAAGTAATACCCGTGTTTACCTTTAATAAATTTTTTAAGAAATTTCTACCAGCCATTATTCCCGGACCTAAAAACAGCGTATAAAAATTTCCCTGTTCACTATAATTGCTATTAAAATTAAATCCAATACTGGTTTTATAGTTTACAAATTGAAAATTATGGCTGTAATTTCCGTTTACCACTTTGGCCGGCGTATTAATATTTTGGTTTATGCCAAAAGCTGTGGCATCATTTATGGCTCCTTGTTTTTGGCCGGTTACCTGATAGCTGGCATTGAGTGTACTTGACTGTTTTAAGTTAGCATTGCCAAAATTGTGTGATAACCCTGCGTTTGCGCTTTGGGTAAGCTGATAAAAATTCAAGGTGTCTAAGTTGTTTTTATAAAACGGGTTATCCTGCGGTCGCTGTTTTGTAAATGAACTAAAATTACTGTAGCTACCGTTAAAATTCCATTTTTGATTTGGCGCATAACTTGCATTTAATGCGCCTACCCATCGCTTCGTTGTGTTTAATTTATCACCATTTAAGTTATTTCGCTGTAGGCCGGTATTAGCACTAACATTTAATTTCCCTTTCAGCAAAGTAGCGCTTGGTGCAAAAGTAAAATTTTCAAGATCGTTATTGAAAAAATAGGCACCCAGTGTTTTATATTCAGGCTCTACTTTTTCATAAGCAAACGCCAGCCTTATTAATTTTAGATTATAACCAATACTTGCTTTATAAGCCTGGAAAAATTGAGAGGTGGGATTAGGTGAAAACAGATAAGGCATTTTATTTTTCGGTGCGCTTTCAACGTCAATGGCTGATTGAATGTTTCGGGTAATACCACTCAGAGCATACTCGGCTTCAAGAGAAACTTTTTTAAAGAGAAATGTTTTACCTGCAATGCTAACAACTGTATTTCGCATAGGTGTAATGGTAGTGGTTAAAGGCACAAAAGCAAGAGAGGCCGGATCATCCTGGGCTGCAAAGTAAATAAGTTTTATTTCTTGTCCCTTGTTTGCATAACCTGCGTAGCCGCCCCAACCCATGCGTTTGTAAGCCATATTAGCGTCAGAGTTGTTGTCAAAATCATAAGGTGTTGCTTTTTTAAAGCGTCCGTAAAGGGCCGCAAATTTAAAATTCTTTGGCGTTAGCTCAATGCCTCCCCCTGCAAATACATGCCCATTTTGCGTGTAGGGCGAAAAATTCATAGATGTAATTCCGGCGTAGCCTTTTATCCATTTATAAGTCGGATTAAAGCTTTGTATATTATATGGCTGGCTATAATTGATCTGGTTGTTGCTGTAATTAAAAGTAAACGGTAAACTAATGCCAATGAAGTTAGCAGTTATATTACCATTTAAAAAATAAGTAAAAGGCTGCCTGCGATTGGGTATACCATTAGCATTGTAAAAGACCGAAGAGAGGTTTAATCCACCGTTTATCTTCAGCATATCTTTTTTGCCAATTTTTTCAAGATCTTGCGCACGCATATTTAATGCAATTACAAAAATCAAAAAACAAAGTATGTAACGGTTTATGTTCAATTAATTGCTTATTATAAATGAAATATTTTTTGCATCGTATTCACCTATTACTCTTAACACATACGTTCCATTAGCTAATTGGGTAAGAAGCACAGGCATTGTAAATAAGAATGTATCATATACGTTTTGTTGAAAATAGTTACTGCCGTTTGATCCTAAAACCTGAACGGAAGCATTTTGCTTTTTATAAAATTCAACATCAACACTAAATTGGCCGGTATTTGGGTTTGGATATAAAATAACAGATTTAATACCATTGGCGTTTAAGTTGGTGGCCTGCAGGCTATCCATTTGCCCAAACTTAATTTGTTTGGTAGCGTTAATAATGCAATTACCATAAAAGGCTTTCATGGTTACACTAAAACTTCCTGTATCGCTCACAACAATAATGGGGTTAAACATATTACCGCCAATCTTTGATACATTGATGGGCAAAATCCATTGCACGCTATCAGGTTTAGGAATACTAATGTCTACAAGCACAATCGTATCGTTTTTAGAATTTAAGGTACTTGCAATAAATTTAGGAGTTGGTAAATTAGAAAAAGCATCTAAAGCAACCGTGCCGGTTTTTGTGCAACCTAAAGCGTCTTTAATAACAGTCGTGTAAGTGCCAAATGCCTGGTTGGTAAACGAGTTGGAAGTAGAGAAAGTAACACCATTATTTATGGAATATTGAAAAGGCGATAAGCCTGAATTTGCAAATAGCACCAAACTGCCTGCCGTTGTATTACTACAATCTTTGTAAGGCACCAGTGAATCTTTTATAGCCGGCGCAACATTTACTACAACGGTATCAACACCGCTGCATCCACCTCCGCTTGCTGTAACCACATACGTCGAGGTATTGCTCACCGCAATTGTATTTGTTGCATTCGATCCTCCGTTTGACCATGAATAGCTAATCGGTGTTACAGTACCTAAACTTAAAGCGGTAATACTAATACTGCTGTTTTTACATACCAGGGTATCATTACTGCTTTTGAGATTTAAAGTAGGGCTATAGTTTACATTAACTGTTTTTGTTGTAAAGCAACCTGATAAGGTGTTAGTTGATACGACTGTGTAAGTACCGGCGTTACCTGCAGTAACGGGGTTAGATAGATTTGTAAAACTTGGCCCTGACCAAAGTGTGATGTTATCTGAAACAGTACCCACAGCATTTAACGTTGTTGTATAAACACTACAGTTAACTGAATAGGCATTTGCAGAAAGGCTATAGTTTACTGGAGCATTGTTTTGCGCTACCAATACAATTAATGATGAATCAACGCAACCATTCAACGTTTTTGTGACAATTAATTTTAAATTAGCCTGTGATGTTAAACCTACAGGATTAGCAGACAGCGAATTTGTGACAATGTTTCGCCAGGCAATAGTAACGCCGCTGGTATCAGAAGCACCGGTTACAGTAACGGTAGGCTGATAACAGGTTACCGTATCAATAGCCGCAGTGGGTCCTGAATATACATGAGACGTTAACGTTGAGTTTGGTGTATTGAAATTAGCATTTACTAAAATACCTGTGCTATCGCTACAGCCATTTGCCACATCATTTGCAATTAAATAATAGGTCCCCGTACTTTTAACGTAAACCGGTTGTGTAGAATAATTACTACTGCTTTGCTTTCGCCAAAGTAAATTGGCATTTGTATTAGAAGTGGTAGCCAATAATTGAGTAGAATCCGGATTACACAATAAAAATTGCGGGCTTGCAGGAGGCAAGAATGTTGGCTTACTTTTTATGGTGATGGCCATTTGCACAGTCGGTGAATTACTCCCGCAATCGCTTGTGGCATAAACACTCAAAGTCCCCGAGGTGGCAGCCGAACTTGCAATAAAACTAATTACACTGCTACTGGCTACAGGTGTTAAGGTAACGCCGGTTCCGCTGTATGTCCAGGTATAGGACCCCGTATTACGAAAAGGGGCTGTAAACGTATTTGCGCCTAAAACACTTGGCACACAAACCGATGCCGAGTTGATACTTGAGGTGGAGTTAGAACTGATGTTTTGCGAATACTGCGCAGGAGGTAAACAATAAATGTAAAAACCCGACCCCAAAAAACGATTCATGTATAATTTGTTTTTTACTGTTTTAAAAAGCCAATCGTTCATCGTAGTTGCTGCAGCCGTAGGCGTATTTAATGCATAAGGTAATACATCATTTAAACTTGTATTAAATGCGCGTGCTGAATACGTGTTTACAGCAGAGATAGTATTTGAGTTGATCGAATTAAAATTTCCTTTTAGCAACAACACATCATCATAATACGTGATGTCATCTACATAAACAGAACCAGGAGCTCCAAGGCCCCGCACATTAATGGTATCGTTCAATAAGTTAAGGTTATTATCCAACACCGCTACATTATAGCGTGTAGCGGAAACGTTTACAGACGAAAAATTTCCGGCTAAGTAAAATTTATTATTTGCAAACTGAAGATCATTAATTCTCGACGTACTTAAAAAACTTGTGGGAGGTGCAGATAATTGCCCGGATGGAATATCAATAACTGCTAAATTATTGCATATCTGAACACCAGCTACGGATGCGCTAAATGCACCGCTGATAATAATCTTGTTACCTAATAAATACGAATTGTAGATCTTGCCTTTAACCGCGCCTTTACTGTTATTGGGATTTGATACTAAAAGAGAATTGTAGGTGATATTAGATCCTGTTAATTTACTTTTAACGGATAAGGTGTAATAATTTATTAATGCGGTTGAATCTTTTTCAAAAAGAAAAATAGAATCGCTGCGTTGCTCAAATGTGGAAATTTCTCTGGCACCATTGCCTATAGAATAAGACCATACGCTTGTTAACATTGTTGTATCTACTTTATGAAACAAAAAGCCCGTATTCGTATAAATACTTGGCCCTTCTTTAATGGCTTTTTGACAATAGGCAGCGCTATATGAACTTACGGCTTGGATTGGACCGTTATTTATTTGATTGTTTTTTAAAAGTGTTGTCAAAAGGTTATCAGTGTAATTAAACTTACCTATGGAGTTAGAAAAAAGTGATAGTACACCAAATACAGAATTATTTTGTGCTATCATTTTACAGTTACTTGCTGTGCCCCATCCACCGCAGTAGCCAGAAGAATAACAGAAATAGTTTTTATTGTTGAGTGTGTCAAAAATAACCTCTGTAACAGATTCGGTTGAATAGTTACTTTTTAAAAGTATGGTTTGCGCCTTTTGATAAAGACTTAAAAAAACCAAAAATACGATTACTATTTTTTTCATTAGTAAATTACTTTAAGAGGTTGATTAAAAATACTTTCAGCGCCATTTTTGTATACAGCTTTTATTTTATAGAAGTAAGTATTACCAATATTGAGATCTTTATCAACAAAGCTGCTTGTATTAGGTTCAAGCGTTGTAATGATGGTGTAGGGTTCACTTTCACTGGCTCTGTATAAAATGTATTTATCTACTTCCTTAACACTACCTTGCCAACTAAGGTTTATTTTTCTCTTCTCAAGATCAACCTCTGCTTTCAGATCTTTTATGTTTGGTCTAAAACCCGTTTCAAAATTTACATATCGGGGTAAAGAATTTGCTTTGTTGTTATCTTCATCGTAAGCAATTAATGTGTAGTTATAACTCTCGCCTAAAACCGCACTTGTATCTAAAAAGAATTTAGTTAATGTATCATTTGCTAAAAACCTTAGGAGGGTTTTTTGAGAAGTATCTTTTGTTGAACTTCTTTTTAAAACGTGAGCGGCGAGGTCTTCGCTTTTGCTTGGGTTAAAAAATAATTTAACGGCCTGTTGTAATAACTTTACATCGCTTATAATGGGTTTAACCGGCGCAATAGTGTCGGGCCGGCGCAGTTTAAACGGCGCGCATTGCTTTGAGCTGTTAAAGTTTATATCGCTTGCTACAGCAGAATAATAAATAAAATGCGCCAAATTATTCATTGGCAACGTTTCTTTAAATACTGTATCGGTTAAAAACTTTTCGTTGGGCGAAACAAATTCTTCATTTAAACCATTGGCTTTAAAAACTCTGTATCCCCTTAAATCACTTTCGCTGCTTTTGCTCCAGGTAACAGTTACGTTTCCTTTTTTATCTACTGTTGCTTTCAGGTTTTTGGGCGGCAGCGGAGCAGTAGTATCATTCAAATAGATCATTCTGCTAAATGATTGAAGTGTGTCGTCATATTCAGTAATAGCCATTACCTTATAAAAATTATTTGCCAGGGGCTCCTTGTCGGTATATTGTAACACCAGTTTACTTTGATATAAATTGGTATAAGGCCCCGAATCTTTTGGGGCACGGGCTAAAATAAAGTTTTTAATAAATGGGGTTTCTTTTGCATCCTGCATGTTCCATTTTAGAAAAACCATTTTATTTAAAATAGTTCTTAACGTGTCAATGTTGGGGTAAGATCTTATGTCTTGATAATTCTTAAGCGTTACAACATTAGATGGTTCTGATTCTTCTCCAAAAATATTCACTCCTTTTATTCTATAATAAACAGTGGGCTCATTAAATTGCACGGAGTCATCAATAGTGAGTATATTTTTTTCTTTCATTTGTTCATACTCCAGGTATACGTATGGTACAACGCTTGTTTTATAAAAGATTGTGTTATCAGCTGATTTTTCAACGAAATAGGCAGAGTATGCTTTTTTGTAAGCACTTACATCCAGCTTACAGGTAACGATCTTTTTTTTAAGTTTTGCACTTAGGTTTTTAATTTCGGGTTGTTGCGTTAAAAGCTTTGAATCTATTTTTTGTTCAAATAAAAATTTAGTTTGATTATTTCCCGATAACGTAAAATTATAGACATAAACAGATTGATTATCGATTAGGGAGTCTCTGTACATTAAGCCAAAAGATTCTGCAGCGGAGGATGAATAATCACAATTAAGCATTAATAAATTGTATAGCTGTTGTTCCGCATTTGGTGTTTGATTGGGCAATTTTACTTTTTTTTGCTCCTCAGCAGGACGTAAATATTGATAAAATAATGCTGCGCGATCAGATTCCTTTCTAAAAAAAGCCATCCACCGGCCTGTATCAGTTACTGCAAAAGGGTGAAGCAAAAATGGTTTTCCCTGTTCTATTTTTTGATCACCTTGCAGTTTAAACTTTTTTACGATAATAGTTTGATTTTTGTAAGCTTCAAACGTTTTTAAACCGGCAGGTAAAATTCTTATCGCAACCACTTTCTGTTTTACAAAATAAGCGTGCGAAAAATCAACGCTGTTTTTTTGCGCACGTATTTTGCCTACACTAAAAAAAAGTGCTATAAGTAAAATATGTAAATAAAGCGTTCTCATTCAGCGTTTATGGGGTTACACAGTTTGTTCCATAGTGATAGTTAAAATTTACAGATCCGTTAACAGCACCCCAAAAGAAATTATAACTTAAATTAAAATTACCCGAAAAATAAAGAGGTTTTGGAAGTTTAGCCATTAAGCTGGCTGTTAGCGTTGGACAGTTTAATATGTTTTCATTGAATGTTGTATGTTCGATACATGGCACATTGGTTGTAAAACAGCAACAATGCCCCTTCCCGCAGGGATGAAAAGTTTGGGGGCAAGTGCTTAATTTTGGATACGTGCCACTCAAATATAAGCCGCCGCTTAAGCTCAAATAAGCGCTGGCCTGCAGGTATTTTCCGTTTATACCAAAAGTTTGACCATCATTAGTACAAGTAGCGTTCGGTCCATAATCCTTTATCATACCATCAAAACCCATATCAAAATTAAAACTGGGTGTAACCTGAAAGGCATTACAATTAAACGACCCCATATTTAAACCGGCATGCATCCACGCGCCTAAGCACATAGCGTTTCCGTTTGAAAGTTGTGCGGGCTCTCTGTTACCGGAAGGAACATTGGCAAAAGAAACAGTTTCTAAATTGTTACCCGTCATAAAATAACCGTTTACATTCGCCAAAAGAAACATGTTTGCCGTAAACGGTTGCGAAGGTCTTCCAAAACAAATATGCCAGTTGCTGGGATCAGAATGTATCTTAAGTAATCCATTTCCTGTTATCAAACCATAATAAGTGGCACCAATTCCAAATAACCCATCAAACGTTTTTGATGGAAAATTATAATTCAGATCCATGTTACCTGTTATGGGTACGGCACCGGCCATTGCCTGCACATTGCCTTTTAAGTTAACGTTATTAATGCTGCCACTTGTATTAAATACAATTTGCAACATGGCGCCCGCTTTTACACTGCCCCCAATTAAAGTATTTAAACCCAGCTTAACGCCAAGGCCAACCGTATCGCTTGGCGTGTAATTCATAGGGCTGCTCATGCCTACGTTACTTGCGTAACTGCTAGACAAAGCAATGAATTCACTTTCAGACGTTTTATTTGGTTTTAGATGATAAGAAACACCTCCAACTATATTTGTTATAATTACCGGTGTACTTGGAATTGGAATTGGGCCGGGAACAATCACATCTAGAAAGAAAAATTTATAGCTTGGTTTTTTTCCAAACCCAACAGAAATACCAGGCGCACTAAATACATCCACAACATTTACAAAAATGTTCCCAAAAAAACCATCACCATAAACGGGATGATTATCGTTAAACGTCAAGCCTCCCTGTAAAGCAACCGGCCCTGCCGAAAAGTTAATGTTCACGCCATTTACATTACAGCTTTCTAATGTAAGTCGGCCAAAGTTCGCAAATTTAGGATTTGTAGTTGGCTCCAATTTACCCACTACATTAATTTGTGTGGCAATTCCTATATCCCAGCTCGAAGCATCTGTAATGCCCAGGCCAACACCTGCCATTAATTTTGGCTTACCCTGGTCTATCCCAAGCGTAAGATTGTTAAGCGATAAATTAAAATACTTACATTTTAAAGCATCTACATTCAAATTTAAGCCAAATAAGCCATTAGTAATATACGGCGCATCTGTTGCAATGGTAAGGTTTTGAAAAGTAAGTTTGCCCTGGCCTGAATTTAACTTTGGCGCATTAAATCCAATGTAGCCATTTAAAATAGCGGTTGGTTTAAATTTGTTGTTCACGTTAGAAACAAGTATTGATGAATTATTATTAATATTAATGGTAGCGCCAAATACATCAAAATTTATATTATTAGTAGGGCTTAACGTAAATAAGTAATCAAGATTGGCAGAGTTTTGATTTTTTGAAACACAAGCTGAATAATTTAAAGAATTAACTTCGTCTACCGGTATCGCCACCTTACCACTTAAATTACCCGACACCAAATTATTGCATACAAAATTTAAACCTATTTGATCTAAAGAAAAACCCCAGCCACTCATACTTCCCTGGCTCGTGCTAAATACATTGTTAACCTGAAAACCGCCGGTGAAGCCCATGTTATCAATAAGCATGTTGTTTACGGATATTTCGGTACTGGTATTATTCTTGTTAAGTTGTGGAGGTAATGTAACCTTAAGTGATTGCAGATAAAAGCCGGTCCATAATTGTGGGTTCGTCATTGAACTGCCATTAGAATTGGACATGTTATTTGCACCATTAAAATCAATCGTTTCTCCCTCCAAAAGGCCTGAACCTTGCTGTAAATTTGGATTTGTATAGCCTTGCGGAAAAATCATGTTTGGCGCATTTGCCAGCTCACTATAATCAACCGTAGCATTAATTACCTCAAAACGCACATCATCTATACCGGTAATTTTAAATGGTGTAATGCTAACCTGGCAAATAAATTCATGTAAGTTCGAACCCTCAAACTCAAAGGTAGCTTTCACCTCGGGGTCGCTGGTTTTTGCGGCGTCGGGTGTTACTTTACTACTATTAAATACAAACTTTCCTTTTAAATGAATTCTGTCAAACCCACCACAATTCCAACTCACCCAATTTGCGTTCTCACTACCAAGTAAGATCATTTTTACATTTGGATTGATTGTGATGGTGTGGTCACTTAGCAACATGAGCTTTGCTTGTTCACCGCCAATTACACCCTCGGGGTTAAATTTTAAATTTTTTCCGCCAAAAGCTATGGGGTTAGTAGTACCGGGAAATTTAATAGCGGCGTAAGCGCTTAAATACGCGCCGTTAGGTTTAAAATGCATCGAATCTATGGCAATAGTATAGCGTACAGCCCCAATTTTTTTACTTATACCTTTTGGTAAGATAAGCATCGAATCAACAGAGCTTAATCTTGAAATAAATTTTTCATTTTCCTCAACATCACTAATAACGCTAATAGCTCGTAGCCGCTCTGTCTGCTGCGGACTTACATTATTATTATTTGGGTTAAGTGTGAGAGCGTTCGAACCTTCATTCAGTAATAGTTGTGAATATGAAAAATGCGAAACAAGTAGCATCGCCACTAATAATAGCTTTTTAAATTTTTTCATACGCAAATTATACATTTTAAATATACTAAAAAATTTAGTCCGCCAACCGATTTACAATAACCCTCCTGTGTTGTTTACCGATAATGTAACACCAGCGCACTACAATTTAGTGCATAGCGAAACACATCACTATAAATGACTACTATTAATTTTAAAATTAAAAAATACTTATACCCAGTAAGGATAAACATAATTGTTTAAGACCACAATAGGTATTTATACCTATTTTTTTTATGTTAAAAAGGGGTTAAGTGATTGATACTCATTAAAAGCTTAAATGTTTAGGTCTTTTTTATACAAACAATTTGTTGTAAAAAAGAATCCCGATAGAAATCGGTACACGCTGCTTTTATTGTGCTCAAAGCTGATCACTTTTTGTCTTGACACAAAACCCTTCGGCTTCTTCAAACCTGCCGCAATGCCTCGCTCAAAAGCACACCGTGCTTTTGCCGTGCTCAGGATAAAATTCAACAAAAAATCAAGGCTATAAATGGGCAAATAAGCAGTGCGTATTTGAGCCAGCTTGTGGGTAGATTGATTTGTAGTTTTAATTTTAATTGTCACCGCAAAAAATTCTCGCCTTACTTTTTTCTTGATAAAAAAGTGAGCAAAAAATCAAGGCTTATTAAAATTTAGCTAAAAATCAGTATGCCTCAAGCTGACGATTTAAGCGCGTCGCGAGAGACAAAAATCTTCCTCGCACTCGCCTACCCTTTTTAGGCAAATGATTTTTTTACCGTGAAATTTTAAAAGGCCAACCCACTATGTGTGCATACGCCGATGGCTTACTGAAGCTTAGCTTGTTTCTTGTTCAGATTTTTGCGGTGTTCATGAATCATGAACAATCAAAAATTATGAACACGAGACTTGAAAGGGTTGCGTTATAATTGAATTGTTTGAGCAAAACATTTTAACGCACTCTGACGCTTCAGGTACGGCTTTGATATGGCTTTGATACGGCTGAGGTATGCTTTTGATATTGCTGAGTGCGCCGGCACTAAATGGAACTGAATGAGCGTGAATAACACTTAACTAACGTGTTTGGCACTGACGGAGCAGGAATAAAACAGGTTTTGTAAAAGCGATTTAAGTTGAATGTAATTTTGTAGGGTCAAATAAAATTTATTCGCGATACAATTTTGTTTGATGTGTTGCAACACTTTTAATTGAGTTTAATTTAAAACCAAAAGACATGGCAAAGCAAAAAGGAGTGCTAAAATTAAAAGGAACGATCGGTGATCTTACCTTTTATAAATCGCAGGATGGCTATATAGCCAAAGAGAAGAGTGTTATAAGCGCAGAACGTATTGCCAACGACCCGGCTTTTGTGCGCACAAGAGAGAACGGAGCGGAGTTTGGCAGTTCGGCCAAAGCGGGAAAGATGCTAAGGAAGGCCGTACACGCTTTGCTACAAAACGTAAAAGATAACCGCGTTGTTTCGCGCTTACAAAGAACAATGAGCGACATTAAAAATTTAGATGCTACCAGTGCACGGGGCCTAAGAAATGTTGGTGTTGCCATTGCCTTACCCGCAGCAAAAGCTTTATTAAAGAATTTTAATTTTAATAAAGATGCGGCTTTAGAAAGTATACTTGTAGTACCCTACTCGATTAACACCGCCACCGGCATTATAAACTTAAATGGTTTAATACCCGCGAATGATGTGAAACCGCCAGATGGTGCCACACATTTTACACTAAGGGGCGCGTGGCTGAAACTGGATTTTGCAACCGGTGTATACGATCTGCAATTAAGTAATGCTGTTAATTTACCCTTAAACAACGTAAGTGCTAACGTGGTGCTAACGCCCGCGGCTGTGCCGAGCGGTAACGGAACAGATATTTATTTGCTGCAGATAGAGTTTTACCAAATGGTAAACAACGTACAGTATTCATTAAAAAATAATGCCAACAATGCTTTAAGCATTATTGAAATTGCATAAGATGTATACTGACGAAAAACCAAGCGGCTTGTTTGAAACGCTAAAAGCGCGTGCCAATGCCGAAACACCTTTGTTCTTTAAAAAGTTACGACTGTTAGGTTTAGCGATGGTTGCGGCCGGTGTGGCCCTTATTGCCACCCCGGTATATATACCCGCGCTTTTTATACAGACCGGCAATTATTTAGTATTAGCCGGAATTATATTAACTGTAGTTAGTCAGTTAACGGTTAAAGACGATGTGTGAACATTAACTAACAATTATTTAAAATTTAAAAACATGAGAGATCAAAAAACCCAAAAAATAGCAGGAAGTGTAAACTTCAGCTTTAAGAAAAGCCGCAACAGCGACGTTGTAGATTCGTTTGAAATTGCGGCGAGCATTGCCCGTGAGGAAGACCGCAATGCTATTGTTACCGAAAAAATTGGCGTGGTATTAGACCCACCAAAATGCGGTGAAGAAACAGGCTGTGGCTGTCCGAAAGTGACGTTTAACCACGACGTGCAGTTTGCGGACTAGGCAAGCCTAGACTCACCCAGCCTCACCCTTCCCCATCCCGATAGTTATCGGGAGCTCTCCAAAGGAGAGGGAAACCAAAGGAGGGGGGAACCAGAGGAGAGTGCTAGCCTCACCCCAACCCCTCTCCAGAAGAGAGGGGCTTTTATAAACTAAAAATAAATTGTAAATGGAAAAAAATGAGAATGAGAAACAACGTTGTGCTACCGTAACTTTGGATGTGCAGGTAAGTATGCAAACGTTTGACGAAAAGAACGTGCCGATAGATGCCATAGCATTAGGCGCAAAACTTACTAAAGCAGATGCCGGTCGATGGGCCAATAATTCTGCTGAAGACTGGTTGACCGTGAGGATAGAACCTAACATAACCGATGAGGGGAAATTTGGAATACCAAAAGTAGAGACAAGTTACCATTCGAAAGAAGGTGAACCTTTAACCAACAAATAAAATTAATTTGTATGGCAACGGAACACCAACTTACGCATGGCGCCCGACTAGGAACTGTATGGGGCACAGCCTTTACCGTAGCAGGGACCATAGGATCTTCTGACTTAATAAAAACAGCAACGCTAGCTACGCTTGGTGCCATTGTAAGTTTTACCGTTACAATGTTATTGACGTGGATAAAAAAGCGAATGGAATGATAGTTTATTAGTTTTTTTAGAGCTGATAAAGTGAAGGGCGCACAAGTTGCGCCCTTTTTTATTTGAATAAATTCAATTTTCTTTTTCTAAAATATTTCTTGCCTTACTTTTTGTCTTGAACAAAATTTTTCTTTTTTCACTTTTGGCGCAATTCTGGCGTCACTTTTTTGCTTGAACAAAAACCCTTGCACTTCGCTCAGGATAAAATCCAGCAATCCCGATAGCTATCGGGACAAGGCTGCAAACAAATTCTTTTTCTAAACTTTCTTTTTAGAAAAGAAAGTTACAAAGAAAATCGCGCTACTTTTATTTTGCTGAAATTCTACGGTTACTGCGCTGCAAGAAAAAAACTCGCCTTCGGCTCAAACAGCTTTTCTTGCTACGCTTCGTAACCTTGAATTTTAACGCAAAATAAAAAAGGCGCATTTCTGTGTGTGCTATCGCGTTGATTTAAATCCAGTAAGCATTAAAACACAAATCCATCGGAATTTCTTTGAGGCCATCCACTATGTGTGCTCGCGCGAATCGGTCCGCGTGAGCACACATAGTATCCTCCTCTCGAGGAGGTGGCGCGAAGCGACGGAGGAGGTTTTGCGAAGCAAAATTTCTTTTGTCACTTTTGACGTAGGATTTTGCGTTGTAGCAAAATGGGGTTCACAAAGCACATATTTGAGTCAGGTTGTGTGTTAGCAAAAACGCTTTCTTTTTCTGAACTAATTTTTGGCGTCACTTTTTTGCTTGAACAAAAATTTTCTGAACGTTCTTTTGTCTAGAAAAAAATTTCTTTAATCAACTTTTTCTTGATAAAAAAGTAACCAAAAAATCAATCCCGATAGCTATCGGGAGCAAACAAATTCCTTGATTTGTAGTTTTAATTTTATAGAGTCGCCCGCAAACTCGCCACTTTAGAAAAAACTTTGCGAGTGGCTCAAACAGCGCGGGCTCATAGGATTTTAAAATGCAGTGTTAATGCACAAATAGAATAATTAATTTATGCATTTAAAATCTGTTACGAAAATTAAAACACAAATCCAGCGGAATTTCTTTGAGGCCGGTATGCTATGTGTGCTTACGCGGAAGGGTTTAGGTTACGGGATCGTTAATGTGTGAACCTTTATAAATTTAATGTGATGGTATCAATATATTTATCTAAAAGATGGCCGCGTTTAAAGGGGGTAATGTGTAAGATGGCCATACTTGTATTATCCATAGTTACCTCAACATAAAAGCCATGCATAAAATACAGGTTAAAGCTGTGGCTGGCGTCTCTATGGCCCTTTATAAACAAACCGTTTGCCCACAACTCGTCTGCTTTTGCATCCATACTTAAAGCTATAAATTCGTATAAGGTCATGTGAATTTAAGGAATACAACACAATACGGTAATGGCAATGGCCAATACCAACAACAAAGGCCAGGCTTCTCTTAAAGACATTTCGCCGCTATGCGGATTAGGTGTTATGCGATGACGAACGTTGCTTAGTATTGATTGAAGACCCTTCATTAGTGATCTAAAGATATGTTATTCTTATTGTAGGTGCTTCAAATTTTCTTGACAAAAAGTTGAGCAAATTCCGATAGCTATCGGGAGCAAAGAAATTCCTTGATTTTTCTTTTGTCACTTTTGGCGCAGGGCAAATATGCGGTGCATATTTGAGCCAGGTTGTGGGTTGGATAACCAAAACGCTTTCGATCTTTTGAAGGAGATTTTTTCTTTCGCGACGGAGCTACAGCGAAAGAAAAACCGCTGCTTCGTTAAGCTACTTTCTAACTGCCTAATCAACTAATCGCCTAGCTTAACTCGCAGCTATCTCTGCAAAAGATCGAAATTGCATTGTGTGCTTACGCGTAGCAAACACAGTATCCTCCTTTGGAGGTTTTGCGAAGCAAAATGGGGTTCGGAAAAACGGAGGAGGAAAAAGATCTTTTATTTTAAGTAAATGTACCTACTGCTGGCAGTAGGTGTTTTTGATTTGGAAAGGGGTTATATTTATTGTCAAATAAACCTTTTAATTATGTTATTTGTTTCGACCAAACAATTAAAGAAATCTGAAAAGCGATTTAAAAAAGAAGCTGTTAGTAGCAGCGTTAAACCTGAAACTAAAAAGCAGAAAGCGCTTAAACAAGCCGAGCTTAAAACGGTTTCGAAAATTTATACCAATGAACCGCTACCAAACGAGAACCTGGAAAACAGGAAGGCCATGCTCGAAAAGGTACACACCGAACCTTTGGATTTTGCATACGAACGTGCCATTGGTGTTAACGACTCTGTTTACAGTAATTTTTGCGAACTACTTGTTTTAGCAAAAAAAAGCATTGGCAGAGTTGTTATACAAGATGGCGCCACCAACGAAGGTTATGCTACCGGCTTTATGGTAAGCAACAAATTACTGCTTACCAACTGGCATGTTTTTAAAACAAAAGCCGATGTTAGAGACAGCAAAGTTGAGTTTAATTACGAGCTGGATATTTATGCCAAATCGTTAACGAAAATTGTTTTTAGATTAAATGCCAACGAGTTTTATTATAGCAATGAAGAACTGGACTATTGTTTAATTGCCGTTGAACCCAATGACGTTAACGGCACCATCGACATTAAAAGCATAGGTTATCACTATCTTGACCCGGAACAAGGAAAAGTTGGTGAAGATGAAAAAGAACTTTTAAATATTATACACCACCCGGGCGGCGATTACAAACAATTATCGATACGGGAAAATACATTTGTAAAAAGAACACCCACCTCTATTTGGTATACCACCGATACCGCGCAAGGAAGCAGCGGCAGCCCTGTTTTTAATGATCAATGGCAGGTTGTGGCTTTACACCACATGGGGAAAGCTGCAAGAAGCGCCGATGATAAACATTACGTTGACAAAAACGGCAAGGTAATACCCGTTGTGAATAATGTTTTAGATGTATCTAAAATACAATGGATAGCCAATGAAGGGATACGCGTGAGCGTGATACTAAAGGATGTGTTCGCTAAATTTAAAACATCGGCCATTGTAAATACCTTAAAAATAAAACCGGAGCAAAAAAGCGAAACAGCATTGATAAACGAAATAATACCAACACCTAAAAAACAAAATACCATGGAACAAACTAATGAGAGCATTAACATATCCATTCCTTCAACATTAGTGGAGAATGGAAAAAAAATAAGTATCAGCATTAACGGTGCAACAAGTGATAGCAATATTATAGTAAATGAACTAAACCAAAAAAGCCGGCAGGATGAATACATGCTGGAAGTATTAAAAGCAGATAAAGAAGATGCTATTGATTTTAGCGAGTGTGAAGGTTATATGCCCAATTTTTTAGGTGTAAAAATTGCGATGCCAAAACCGAACAGTAAACTGATACATGACATTGCCAAATTGGAAGACAAAAGCATTGAACTAAAATATTTTAAATACAGTGTGATATTTAACGCCGTTACGAAGATGCCAGCCATTAGCGCCATAAATGTAGAAGGAGATGCTGACCTTAGAAAAGATAACAGTAAACGACAAGATGATTGGTTAAAAGATGCACGCATAGACAAACATTGCCAGTTAAGCGATAAGTGGTACGCCCATTCGCAATTTGATAAAGGCCATATGAGCCGATGGGAAGATGCCAACTGGGACGACACAAAAAAGTTGGCGAACCGCAACGGTGTGTTTACCTGCTTTCACACAAATGCTTGTCCGCAAGTGCTTGAGTTAAACCGTGCCGGTGGTTTTTGGGGTAAGCTGGAAAATGCGGTGCTACGCGACGGGGTTAAAAAAGAAAGCGGTAAACAAGCGCGCGTAACTGTTTTTAACGGACCGATACATAAAAAAACAGATAAGGTATTTAGAGGCGTGAAAGTGCCTTTGGAATTTTATAAAATAATACTTTGGTTAAATGACAGCAACAAATTAAAAGCAACGGCATTTTTGCTAACACAACGCGACCTGGTAAAAAAAATAAACTGGAAAGATACAGATGCCATTGATGAAGAAGCATTAGACATTAACGAAAATGAAAAATTTATGCAATTTCAATGCAGCTTAAAATCACTTACTACTGCAACAAAGATTGATTTTAGCAGCCTTTACAAATACGATACATTTAAAGCGAAGAAGGTAGGTGAAGAAGCGATGCTTATTACAACGGAAGCTGCGTTAAGTGCTTTGATAAAAAAACAAAGGGTTGGATAACCAATCCCGATAGCTATCGGGATCAAGGCTTCATAAAAGTTTTTTCTGTCACTTTTGGCGCGCAAAAGTAACCAAAACGCTTTCGATCTTTTGAAGGAGATTTTTTTCTTCGCGCGGTAGAACAACGAAGAAAAAACCGCTGTCTCGTTAAGTTATTTTCTATCTGCCTAATCAACTGAGCGCCTAACTTAACTCGCAGCTATCTCTGCAAAAGATCGAAAAGGAAAACTCAAACATCTAACCGCATAAGCTCCATTATCAAGGGGGTAAAGTACCTACTGCTGGCAGTAGGTGTTTTTGGTTTTAAAATGGGTTATATTTATGGTAATATTATATTATGAAAAAATACATTCTTTTATTTAGTATTGTTTTTGCTTTTACATTTAAAAGTAATGCGCAATTAATTGGGACACAATGGTGCTTAATTTTTATTGAGAAAGATGCAACACGCAAACAAACCGACGAAATTACCAGTGTTAAATTTAATGCTGATAAAACCTATAAATGGGGAAGTAAAAGCGGCACATTTACTACCGAAGAAAACGATGACGGAACCGGCATTAAAAGCATAACTTTAAAACCAAGCAGTGGGCTTGCCAAAACCTATAAAGTAAAGTATTGTGATAAAAATTATTGCGAGCTGACATGGACAGATACCTCAAACAATAAATATGTTTTGGTGGTGTGTGCGAAGCTCAGTGAAATTTAAGTATCTCTATCCCTGATCTTTCATGGGGAAGGAATTTTCGTTGAAAAAAATTCTCTCTTTAAATGTTCTTTACTTGATGATCGAAATTTTTAAAATTAATATCCCGATATTCTTTTCCGAAGAAATCAAATTCCTCTTTATATTTTTTCCATTCAGTTTTAGTAATGTCTTGCAATATTTTGTTGTGAATTAAAACTTCTTGGAGTTGAATTTCCGCCCATCTTAAGTTACCTGTATTAATGTAGTCCGTACCTTCAAAAATTCCGGGTGTTAATAGTTGTTGCTCGATAATAACTATTTCTTGTAGGAAATCCATATTCAAATGCTCACTATGAATTGTTATGCCACGAGTAAGTTCTACAATTCTTTCACGAAGATGTTGCAAGTATGCATACCAATTTTGAAAATTCGAAACCGGCGCATTTGAATCAGTGTTTTCAAGTATTTCCTGAAATTTGTTAATATCAGAAAACTCATCATACATAACGTTAAGCTCGGAACGCAACCTACTTAAGTACCAATCTATTGATTTAGCCTTATGAAAAACGATATTAAGTATTTTTATTTTTCTTTCTCGTTTCGGCAGCATAATTGGAAAATATTGAGTCAAATAAAAGAATATAGAACTCGCCAAAATAGAGTAAAAAACACGTGATGTAAGAATTCCTGCACGTTCGACACGTATAGATATTGCAGGAATTTCATACCACCAAAGTTCATAACATAAGACGTACAAAAGCGAAAAACAACTTATTATTCTCACTAGAAGTTCAACTTCTCTTCTAGTACCATATTTTAAGAATCGACTAAATCTTTTCATTGAGTGTCTGTTTTTTGATTTCTATTTTTTCGATGATAAAAGTCATTTTTCGAGTTATTTCATAACAAACAGGATTTTAATCAGATCAATTTATATTTATTAAATAAGCTTGCCTAAACAACGAAGGTGTTAATTTATATGCTTCCAATAATTTCAATAAATCCTCCTCATTATGTGCTTTTGGATGAATAGATTTAAGCGATTCTCCAAATTGAACAAGATTGGTAGTTAAAAGTTCTAATTTTTCTCCATCCAACACCTTCATCTTATTGTGAACATTAACATTTTTTCCTTTTTTAGAAGTACTCTGCAAGGTAACAAGCGTATACTCGGCGCTATCACCATATAGATTATTAAACCAAGTTTCGGAATGAAGTAGTTGTTCAATATTATCTCTTGTTATTTCTTTATGTACGGCCCTAGATTTAGCTTCCAAAATCAAATAAAAACCATCTGTTAAACACCAAAGATTATCAGGGCCATTGCCAGACTCATGATCTGGCATTTGCACTCTAAATCCTAGAAATTTTCCAAGTTCGTCAATCTTTTTCTCAAAGTTTTTGGATTTAATTTCAGGTGTATATCTCAATTCAGTAACAATATCGTTTATATACAATGTAATGTCCTGAGGTCGGTCAAACTCGCTAAGTCGTTTTTTTACAATACTTGCTTGTACGCCCTTTTTAAGAATTTTCTTATAAACATGTCCATTAGGCGGATGAAACATATGCGTTGTCATTGCACAAGCATTTCCTTGTAAATCATTTGAGGTAACTCTATTCCCTAAATAAATCATTTGTGCTGCAAATTGATAATACCAAGCTCGCTCCTTTGCCAAATTATCTTCGCGGCTAATTATATTTTTGGTAATCGCATCGCATGCCGTTTCATAATTCCTTAGTTTAAACTGAAGCAAAGCAAGTCTTTCATTTTCTGCAAGTCCTAATCTTCTCTTCTTTCTTTCATCCATTTCGTCCGCTAATACTTTTGTCAAAGCACCACTATGGAATTTAACCCAATCATTATTTCTAGTCAAACATAATGTGGCTGTATCTTTTAATGTTTTTAATGAGTTTGTAGTTGGTTCTCCATCTAATAATTTCAACCCCAGCATTAACTGTGCTCTTGTTACGGGAGTAAAATATTGCATATTCTTTTCGTACCCTAAAAACCCCATCAAATCATTTCCCAATAAATAAACAACACAATGGTCCGCCCCTGATCGAACACCCCTTCCCAAGCCTTGTTCTATGATCTGAGCTTTTTTACCTGCTCTTAATGTTTCCATTCTGACTTCGGTATATTGTTCCAATAATGAGCTGTATAATGGAAGGCCGTCAACCACTAAAACTCTACATAAATCACCATTCAAATCGATACCGTCATAACGATTATCAAAAACCATAAAATTTCCAGTAGAACATTTTAATGTTTTTAGGGCATCTTCTATATTATACTTATTTACATAGGTAGCGCCTAATTCAACCCATTTCTTTGACGCGTTTTGTGATGGCACAAGAACAACTGTATTTATCCCTTCCTTTGAATATTCTGCAATGTGATTTCGCAATTCAAGCTCATTAAGTTTGGGATCAAATCTTGAAGGAGCAAGAATTAATCGCTTACCTACAGCTTCCTTGTCTTTGGGAACAATAGGATTTAAAATACTTCCATGGCTAATACCTAAATCACGAATTAAATCATAATCATCTTCAAAAGTAGCGGAAAGAATAAACCGGTGCGTTGCCTCATGGAAAGTTGGAACTTCGTGGTATGGTACATGTATTGGTGTTATCTCAACATCATTACCACTAATGAAGCAATCGTAGGCTAACAAATTATCGGCCATAAAATTCCATTTAAAATAGATTCCGTCAGTGTCAGGATTTTTTTCTGAATCTGCTATTACACTATTAACATAAGAACTTAATATCTCAATGATTTTTTTATTGTTGTCCATCCAAACCCAATAAGGAACTCTCATTGACATAAACGGATCACCACCTTCTAAGCGATGAAATGTACCTGGAGCTTGAAATGATAGAGCTTGTGAAAACAAATCAAATAATCTTTTTGAAATAATATGTGAACGTGAAATTTTTAAAGTTGTATTTTCTCTGGCAATATCAACGCATTTATGAGCATCATCTAAAATTATAGCTCCTATTTTTACTTTGTTGCGGTTAAAAATTGATCTCCCGTTAAATAGCTTATGAAAGTTACATACAAGTATTTTTTTTGAGTTCAAAAAATCATTTGGAAATTCGCTTTGATTTTCAAACTGGCATACAGGTATTCCGTACAAAGCAGCCTGTTGAATAGTTTGTTCAACTAAATGTTTGTCGGGGCATACGAAAAGTACCGGTTCTTTTAATTCAACCAGCTTAGAATAAAGCATCAATAATCCAGTAAGTGTTTTTCCAGAACCTGTTCCCATTTTACAGATAACATCTCTCTGTTGTCTACGTATATGCCATGTTTTTAAAACCTCATCTTGTATACTTCTTAAATACGCATACTCTTCCTTATAACTGCAAGATTGATACAATTCTATTGGGTCAGTAGGTAAAGATTGATCATTAGATTCCCCAAGTTTTTTTGTGAAAATATTCATAATTTATATTTTTAATATTAGTTTGCGCTCTATCCGTCAAGCTTCGGCAGTTAAGATGTGCTGCGGAATTAATCCATTTCCATTGATAAATTCAGCTACTGTATGAAAGTTGCTTAAATTGTTTTCAATCCAATATTCTTTTGGGGCATGTTCAACCATAAAAATTTGAAAAGAACTTTTCTTCTCTATGGTTATGTAGTCAATAAATGAATTCAGTAACGAAAAGGCATCAATCAACTTAGATTTATCATCATTGCCCATAGTGTCATTTCCCGAATAATATGGTATACTTGGTTGATCAATAAACAAAAATTGTGGAACATGCTCTGGGCTAACATTAAGTATATGCTCATGTAACCCTAAATAAAAACAAAGATGCATAAACATATAGTTCGACTTACTTCCAACGTTATCCAAAACAAAAAATTGCCCTCTTGGTTTTAGTTGTAAAATCATTTCTGTTTCGTTAAACAGTGTTTCGCTATTTTTGTATTTAGGCAAGGAATTTAAAAGATTATAGTTTCTCTGTATGCAATCATTAAGCAATTTTTTCATAACAAATTTAGTTTGCTCAATGCCTTGAATACTGCTTTCCAAATTTAATCTCTCAGAATTCAACTGCTTGATTAGGGTCTGATCAATGGGTTTAACAGTAAAATTTTTTAATAGTTGCTCGCGTGCATATTTAACTTCACCAACCGCCATAAGTTTAGCCCCTTCATTAAGAAAATCTTTACTTATCAAATTTAACTGAGATATTCTCGCCTCAATGGCTTTTAATTCTTTTTGTAACTCCTGTGCATCACCTGAAACCTTTAAGGGTTCAGAACTGTATTTTGAAAGTACAGTTTGAATCTCCTTAAGCGATGTTTCCAAAACCTCCATAAAGCTCTTGGTTTCATATGAATCAATTAATTGATCAGATAAATTCTTATTAAGAAACTCAATAGGTTTAAGGCTATCTGCACTTCTGTTCAAAGTTTTTTTATATGCATCATATTCTTTTCTGTAGCTTTCAATATTGGATAGTTGCACCCGAATTTGGCGAGTTCGTTTATTCAACGTATCTAGCTCAGCAAAAATTTTAGTATTATCAAGAATAATTTTTGACGATGAAATTATTTCCTCAATTACAATTAACCCTTTATCAATCGAGTCAATTTCTTCATAATTATCGAGAAGCCGCACCTCTTTTAATTTAGCTACTAAATTAAATATACCATTTTTAAAATCCTTCTCTTTACTTTGGTTTTGGTAGATTTGCTTATTAATTTTCTTTAATTCTCCCTCAATACTCAGGATTTTTTCTTGAGCTTTAATATTAGCCATGTCATTGACACCAATTACCATATCAAAAACATGCCCTAATATCCTCTCATATTCTTCACGTCCATAAAAGGTTGTATCGAAATAAGTTTCAGAAGAACCAATTATATCTTCAGTCAAAGAATTAAATATTAGAAAATAGCGATATGAAATGTTGAGCGGTGTCTTTCCTGCTTCCCTACCGAAGGGAAACATTACGGCATCATTTATCCCAAATTCTTCGTCTAATTTACCCTTCAACTCTGTAAACCCCATGTTTTGAATTGGAATTTCTGGCAACGAACCAGAAGTAAAAAAAACATCTGATATAGGTGCTCCCTTGCTAGGAGATTTCCGAGCTATGGAAATCTCTTTTTCATTAATGGTAAATCGAATTCCGAACCAAGAAACATTTTCTGCGATTGTATTAGCAATTCTTGGTTTATTTGATAATAAGCAATAGTCAATAATTCTCCAAAAACTCGTTTTCCCCGTGGTAGCGTCACCTGTTATAACGTTAATTTTATTAGGAAGAAATACGTAACTTTTAGGTTGAGAATCCTTTTCTTTAAACCATAGTTTTACTTCATGAAGGATAAATTTCATAGTTGTATGTTTAAAATTTTATAAAGAGTAACAGTGTCTTTTTGATTTATCATTCGTAAAAAGATGTCAAGTGACGTTTTTATTTTTCTAAACCTTTCACCTATATCCGATCCATCTGTTAGATCAACATTATTTTTTAAGGTTATTATTGTTGAGATTTCAATCTTATTACTTTTATTAAGCAGTATTAACGAATTAATAGTAATTGGCATTAAATTTAAATACCGCTTATTAAATGAAGTAAATAAACGAGGTCTTTGCATAATCAAATCTTCAATAGACACATGATTTTCTTTAATATTTTGCAAATAATTTGTTGTTCTGTCATCTAACAAAAAAGGTAATATCAAACATGCACGAGCTATGTCAAGAGTTTCTGTTTTTTGTAGAACCGCTAACAAGACACAACTTGCTATTGCTTCATTATTATATGTGTAGTATAGTTCTTTCACTCGGCTTTGTATTTTTTTGTCCAATCGAAATGCCATCCGATTTCTGGCTTATCGGATAAATTATAATAGTGACCATTGCTTAATGCTGTTCCCAAATTATCTCCCGCTACGGTAAGGCTCTCTCTTCGCATAGCATCAACCAATTCTAATCCTAAGGTTTTTATTTCAGCATCAAGATCTTCTATTGGCGTTCCTTGACTTATCCGTTTCTCAATTTGACGATATTTTGCTCTAAATTCGTTTTCCCATTTAATAATTGAATCGCGCTTGAATTCATCCATTTCAGTTGGGAGTATAAAATTATTTTCTACCCAATAAGATAAATTATTTACTACCTGTAACATTTGAGTTGTATAATCTATAATTTTATTAGAGTTACTATCTATTTCTCCAATATCTATCAATTGCTTTATAAACGTTTGTTCATCTAATTTTTCGGGAAGTTTAATAGGAAATTGTCGTTTAGGTAAGGGCTTGTCCTTAAAAGCAATTCTAAAACATTTCCCAAACCGACTATTAAACTCACTAAACGAGATCTCAAACTTTTTTCTATCCTTAATGTCAACATATTTAGCTTCCTGCATGTTTGACAAGAGTGATTCAAAAACTGGGTCAACTAAATCTCTATTTCTTATATTCTGGTAAATTTTATCCTTTATTTTTTGAATAATATTATCAGTATCTGTTTCTATGGTAAGTTTGGAATAAAATTGCTTTGCTTCCTTTTTTCGAATCGATAAGACATTTTTAATATATTTCTTTAACTCAGGATTTTCCGTTTTATCTCTTAAGTCTTCTATAACTCTAAGAAGACTATCGATACTACCTTCGGCTTTATATAAGGTAAGTATCTCCTTGAATCTATTATTTCCATCACTTTTATTTGTTATCAAACAAAAAAAATAATTTGATAAAATAGTCGAATCAATTTTTATCATCTCCGACCAATTATTAAGCGTCTTCCATAAATCAATGTCTAAACTCGTTAAGTTCGCAGCGCTATTGTTTATTTTCTTTAAAGTAGTGTGCTTTGCTTGAAATAATATAATACCCCCATCTTCTTTTTCAATATGCACATCGTCTTTAACTTCAAAGCCAATCTTTTGTCCATGCTTTAGCTCAAGGGCCAAAAAAATAAAATAATAAAACTGGTAGTCAAAGCCTGCAGCTTGAGGTCCCGCTGTATGCTGTTCTTGAATTTTTGTTATATCATCCATAATAAGCCGTGATTATTCCTGTCATTTTTTTTCATACAGATTCATGAGTTTTTGCTTAATTCAAATATAGAATTAAAATAAATTAAAAACACCTACTGCTGGCAGTAGGTGTTTTTGTCATAAATAATGTGTATAGGACCTTTTATTCTCTAGAATTCATTACACTTGACTAGGGATAATATTGATACTTATTTTAGCTTCTTATTTTTTGGCTTTGAATATTTCACACCCCTAAAAAACTCTTCCAACGATATATCTAAATAGTTACATATTGCTTCTAAAGTGCTCATCGAAAAATCGCGAACGGCTCTCTCAACTCGACCAATATTAATACCAGTATCATTGTAAAATACTTCCTGGGTAATGTCTTTTTCCATCCTTAGCTCTTTTATTCTTTGAGCAAGGCTTAAAAGCAATTTAGTATTAACGGTGCGCTTCATTAAGATAGCGAAAGGTCACCATTCTTGTAAATTTTATTAAAGACCAATTGGTCTGTATATGTATTTGTTTATTATATTTGAATTTTAAAACAATGGATCAGCTAAAAGAAAAAACAGACCTCCAAAACGAACTCAAGCGCTTTATGAAGTTGCACAAGTTGAAAACGCTTACAGCTGTTAGGGAAATGCCAACAGCAGAGCTTTTAAAAATGGAAGGGTTTGGATATCGGGTTCTCGTGGAGGTTGTTTTGAATAAGGATATCAAAACAATTTGATTTTTTCTTTTGGATAAAATCTTTTTGTCACTTTTGGCGCAGGGTAAATATGCAGTGCATATTTGAGCCAGGTTGTGGGTGGAAACCAAAACGCTTTGATTAAATTCTTTTTCTAAACTTTCTTTTTAGAAAAGAAAGTTACAAAGAAAAGCACGCTGCTTTTATTTTGTTCAAATTCTACGTTTGCTCCACTGCAAGAAAAAAACTCGCCTCCGGCTCAGACAGCTTTTCTTGCTGCGTTACGCAAACTTGAATTTTAACACAAAATAAAAAAGGCGTATTTCTGTGTGTGCTTACGCGTAAATTTAAACCTGTCGAAAATTAAAACACAAATCTATCGAAATTTATTTGAGGCCGATAGGCTGTGTGATAAAATTTAATTTTTTATGATCTTGGTAACAGAATTTTGTTTTTGCGAACTTAGTTTTAAAAAATAAATGCCAGGAGCTAAGTTTGAGATATCCAAGGTTTCGGTTTTTAAAGAAAAAATTCTTTCATTTATTAATTCGAGGCCCGCGATGTTTATTACTGTTAATTGAACTTCGTTTATGTTTTCGCTTACTGAAATTGTAATTTTATCTTTTGTTGGGTTTGGAGAAACCTGAATGTTGAAAGGACTAGAATTTTCTTTGAGACCAATTGTGTTATTTGCTGTTAGTTTTACTACATACACATCATTGCCTCCGGAAGCTGTCAGGTAAGTTGATCCGAAAGGCGGATCAAGGTGAATTGAATTTTCAAAATTACCTGCAGCATATACATCCTGAGAGGAATTAACCACTAATGACAGACAAGCATTTTTATATCCGTACAAACTAGTTGCCCAAATTAAATTACCTGAGGGACTTAGCTTTTGTATAAATGAGCTAGAGACCGAACCGCTGTTTAAAATTAAGTTCGATGGTCCCGGATCGAAATCTACATTACCTCTAAAAGATCCGCCTGTATATATATTATCAGCGGCGTCACAAAATATAGCATAACCAGCGTCGTCGGAATGGCTACCTATACCCTTAACCCATACAAAATTACCTGTTGCATCGAGTTTTAAAACGAACACATCCCATTCAAGCGAGCTTATTGTTGCTAAAGTAAATGTTCCCGGCCCGGGATCAAAATCAACTGTATGAGAAAAGTAACCTGTAATTAATATATTGTTTGAATTATCACTTGAAATAGCAATACCCCCACTATGCCAATCGCTGCCCATACCTTTTGCCCAAATTAAATCTGCAGAAGCATTTAGCTTTAAAATAAAAATATCGTAGTGGAATTGGGTAGCTGTGAGAGGGAAAACTCCAGGGCCAGGGTCAAAATCAACTGTATTTTCGAAATTACCTGTAATTAAAATATTACCAATATGATCTAACTTAACAGAATATGGATTACAACCTAAATTGCCAAAACCTTTTGCAAATACAAAATCACCAGTAGAATTTAATTTTAAAATGAAAATGCTATTGTTAGCTGCTAAGTTGTAAACGCCAGCTCCGGGATCGAAGTCGGCACTGCCATTAGAATAATGACCAGTTATAAATGAATTACCTGCAGCATCAACAGTTAATGAAGAGCCATCTGCATTTGCAATACTTTTTGCCCAAATTAAATTTCCGCCATTATCTAGTTTTTCGATAAAACAGCTTCGAGTTGAATTTACCCCTAAAGTATATGTTCCAGCACCCGGATCAAAATCGGCAATGTTGTCAAAAAATCCAGCTATATAAATATTATCAGATCCATCAAGCGCTATTGAATAGCCCCATACTTTATTATTGCCTGAAATATTTTTTGCCCAAACCAAATGGCCTAAACCATCCAACTTTTGTATATATGTGCTTAAAAAACCACTACCAGGCAAAGTGTAGGTAGCCGGACCCGGATCAAAATCAGTAGTACTATTGTATTGGCCTATTGTGTAAACATATCCTAACTGATCAATAGCAATGCTCTGGCTAACTTCTTCGTCTGAGCTTCCGCAAGAATTAGCCCACTCTAAAAAAGGTTGTGCTTTAAAATTTTGACATGCAATTAAAAAGATAAGAACAAAAAATAAATGTTTTTTCATAAATAGATTTTGGAAGTTTAAATATAAACTTTTGTTGCAAGATAAGGATAGGTAAATAGTTAAAAGATTTTGGAAAGGTGCCAATAGTTATATGGAAGGGAAAGGCTTGATGTCTTGCTAACGCTATCCAAATTTTATGTTACCTTTAAGCCTCTCAAAAAACTAAACTATTAAAACCCCGTGTAGTATTTACCGGGGTTTTTTGTTCCCCAGCTTTTTTGAACCTCATTTTGCTTCGCAAAACCCTCCTAGAGGGAGATAAAGTTCTGGCGTCACTTTTTGTCTTGGCACAAATTTCTGAACGTTCTTTTGTCTTGATACAAAAGAACCAATCCCGATAGCTATCGGGACAAGGCTCACAAACAAATTCCTTGATGTTTTTTTGTCACTTTTGGCGCAGGGCAAATATGCAATGCATATTTGAGCCAGGTTGTGGGTGGAAACCAAAACGCTTTGATTAAATTCTTTTTCTAAACTTTCTTTTTAGAAAAGAAAGTTACAAAGAAAAGCGCGCTGCTTTTATTTTGTTTAAATTCTACGGTTACTGCGCTGCAAGAAAAAAACTCGCCTTCGGCTCAAACAGCTTTTCTTGCTACGCTTCGTAACCTTGAATTTTAACGCAAAATAAAATAGGCGCATTCTGTGTGTGCTCACGCGTAATTTTAAATCTTGGAAATTAAAACACAGATCTTAAGGAATTTCTTTGAGGCCAATATACTTTGTGTACTTACGCGGACTGGTTTTGTTTATTGCTATTAAGCCCCTCTCTTTTGGAGAGGGGTTTGGGGTGAGGCTGGATGATTCGAAAATGTTATTGATCCTTTAGTAAGAACTCGCCTTTTACCAACCACGACAAACCGAAGGCGATGAAAGCAATGGTTTCGAGCCAAAAGACAGGCTTGTATTTTAAGAGTGGTGTTGAAATGCTATCTGGCAAGGCGAAAAAAACAATCAATAAACAAATGCAAACAAACATGATGTAACCACAAGCAAGGTACCATCTGTCTCTTAATAATTTTTGTGGTGTTGGTATGGCCGTACTTTTTGTAAATAAAAACAAACTAAAGTAACATAAACAGAGAATAAAAATACCTGCAGAAATTAAATGCAACACGTTTACCCAACCAGGTGTTGACAAGGTACAGAAAATATTACACTGCATTATTACATTGCCGGCCTGAAGTTTTAGGGCGGTTGGAAACAATACTACGATGAAACCGGAGATACCAGCGAGGGAAGAAACAATATTGTCTATTAAGTCGTAACCTTTGTAAGCAATTAAAAAAAGCGAGAGGATACATACGTAAGCTACAAATACATCACGCATGTTGGTATGATAATAATCGCTTATTGAGGGTTGAATGGTGTTGCATTTACCGATGGTGAATGAACCTATAACTAATATTAATGGGAATAGAATGCCTAATACCCCGATTAGTTTGCGGATGGTAAGATAAGAAAGGGTTAAGTTGTTTTTCATAGTTAGTTTTGCTTTGCGGACCTCCTCCCTCCCCCCTTCGGGGTGCTCCCTCCAGAGGGAGACAAGAGATCGCAGTTAGTGAAAGAAGTGTGGTTTTTTTAATTGCTTTAGGATTTGTTTTTTTAACTGGATGAGTAACAGAATTATTATTGCCATTTGTTTTTGAGATTTATTTTTTGATGATCTTGTGTTTTTGCATAACCGCATTTATATCGTGAGAGGAATAAAAAATATTGCCACCCAACTTTGAATAAGGTATTACGCCATTAAGGCGAAGAACCAGAAGCGTGCTTGGAGAGATAGCTAATAATCTTTGCACCTGGTGGGATTTTAACCACTTGACGGGTGCTTCTTTTTTGCTAATAAGTTTGTTTAGCTCAACGAGGAATTCTTTTTTAAATTGATCGAGATCTTTTTTTGTGATGTATTGTGCTGACATAATTTATTTTTTATGCGGCAAAGAGAAAGAATTACTGTTTTAGAAAACAGTGGGATGGGTGGTACAACCCTGATCAACCCTTTGAGAATAAAGGGAATAATTCTTTATAAAATTTTTGGCGTCACTTTTTCCTTGATGAAAAAGTAACCAAAAAATCAAGGCTGCAAAAGGGCAAATAAGCAGTGCTTATTTGAGCCAGGTTATGTGCACGCCTTCGCACCTGCCGGCTCAAACAGCCACTGGCAGTTTGCCCTAACGCAAAATTTTAAAAGGCCGGATCGCATTGTTTTCTTACGCGGAAAATTTTTTCGCAAAACCCCTCTCCTTTGGAGGGTCCCGATAGCTATCGGGAGGGGTGAGGCTGGATGATTTTACAGAGCTACATGGAAAGCAAACGGCTTACAATTAGAAGATCACAGACGGGTTTCAATTTTTTTATTAAAGTACTTAATGCATTTTACGAGTTCTTTATTTTTAAAATAAAACTCGTACACATCTGTATCGCTGTTATGATGTGGTCGCATTTCGTAAGTGAGCCGTTGATAATCACCAACAGTAATTATACTGCAATGCCCGAATAGTTGGAGCACTGTATTGATGTGTGTATTCTGTTTAAGAAAGAACATATCGCCATTGCGTTTACAATAAAAAACGTCGCCCGGGTATTTTAAAAAGGAAACTGATTTTCTATCTTTTGCATACTGCCCCATAAAACTAACTACAACAGTTCTTTTGTTTTATTAAGCATTTGAATCAGGAAGCCGCGGACGATGGATACACTGGTTGATTCGGGATTATAATATTTGTTGCTGATGGATTCGAACGAGATGTCTGTTGCTTTGGTGGTTGAATAATTATCGGCGAGGTGGCGGAAGATGTCGCGCTGGTTTTTGTGGGTGACGATACCGGTATCTACCATCAATTTAAAAAAGTAAGCAAGTTGTGAAACAGAAAAGCCGGTTGTAAGTTTTATAGTGTTGGAAGCTGGAAAAAGATCTTTTGCCGTTACTTTATTAGTGCCATGCAATAAGCGCGAACGATAAGCAATTTCTTCTTCGAGCCAGGAAGTAAATTGATGTTTGACAGAAGGTAAAGCCGGATCGAAGGCGATATTTAATTTGCAGGGGCGCTGGCTGGCTATCTTTAAGCAATAAAACAAATGATCGAGCCTTTGCATATCGTTAGCACAACCTTCGAGTTCGGCTTTAATTTTAGAGACCTGATATTGCAATAACTCAATAGGATTAAAATTAACGGCAAATAAAACATCAACCAATTGACCATAATTTATTTTATTACCATTTTGAATAATTTCTTCGTACACTGTATTGAGATAAGTGCTGTAATAGATTAGTTCTTTGTAAGTGATGCGCTCCTGCAGGGTAATGGTACTTAATTTAATAAAAGGGTTAAATATAATTTGAAGGAAAGAAGAACACAGATCGTTATTGAACAGTACTATTTTAATAAGAGCGAGTTTTTCGGGGATCTTATTATTATTGACTAGCGCTGAGCGATAAGGAATAGGAATGTTTTTATTAATATATTGCAAATAATTATTCTCAAGAAAACGAAGAAGCTCTTCGAGCGACGTATAAACAAGGTTTAAAATGTCGCGATTGGTAAATCTCGTAGCAGGAGCGTATACGTCGAAACTTTTACCCGGCCTAAGGAATTGCAATAAATTAAAAGATAGACTAAAGATCTGATGGTGAAAATCATGAATATAAAGCTGGATGGCACTTGCTATTTTAAAATACGAAACCTGGTCTTTGATGATCTGTTTTATGCGTGCCACTTCCGCTTGCACCAGTTGGTTGTAATAATAATATTTTGCTTCATGCGGTGGCAGATCTACACATTGCTTTTGCACGTTAATATAAAAGGTTGAACGCTTTAAAGCACTGCTATAGCTAACTGAGATAACATGCTTAACATCAATATTAAGCAGTTTATAAACCTGTGTGTTAACATCTGTAAGATCGGTAAGTGTAGTAAGACTTTTTGGAAGCGTAAATAATTCTGTAACGTGAGGATGTAATGAACTGATGACTGACTTGTTTAAGAGGATGAGCTTTTTACCGTTAAGTGTAAAATTGCCAATAACGATGTTATAATAGTTTGGTTGCTTTGCCGCAAGCGCGTTATTGTAGTATGAAGCCCCTGTAATAATTGTAAAAGGGCACAGTTCGCCGCCATAAATGATGCTATTAAATATCCGAAGGGCAGATTGAGGCATGGTTAATTTTTTTGCGAGGCGAATAGTATGTGCGCACCACTTTTTTGTTTTGCTGAGGTATCGCGCACAATTTTGTGGTTATTGCAAACAGAGCAAAAAATTAAATAGAAACCGCTAAGCGGCTTAAGTTGTTTGCCAGGCGACTGAAAATACAGGGGATGGCAAAAGCTGTTTAAAAAATTACATTTTTGGCAACAGATTGGAGGTGGCAAAAGATTCACAAAAAAAGTTTAATGTTTAACGTAGAAAAGGCTGACAAGAATGAGCAAAAAGGCAAAGGGCAGCGCAAGAGACCATATCTTTTTAAGTAATTTCTTTTCGAGATGAGATGCAGCTACCTGTTGCTGAAACTTAAAACCATTTGTGAAAAAGAAACGGTATTTAATATTAAAATAGCGAATAAATATTCTGAAGCGTTGCCTGCAGCGAAAAAAAGTAGACATATGATCTTATTAGGTTGTTACGCGTTTAGGTTTATATAAACTATCTTTATACTCTATCTTTTGCAGTTGGCTACAATGTATTAGCATTGTATACTTTAGTTTTTTTACTCCATACATAGAAAAATGTTTTTTAAATTGATGTGTTTTATCCTTGGTTAAAAACCGGTAACTGCGTTGTTCGGCCAACTGTTTAAAATCACTAGCAGCAATAAAGTATCCATGAACTACCAGGCCATAATTTAAGGTTACGGTGAGGGTTTTTTCTTTGAGCAGAAGTTTACTTTCGATTAGATTTGCAATGGCATCCATATTCTTTTTTTTAAACTGTTTTTCTTTTACGGCCGCCTGAAGGAAAGCGGCCCTGGTTTTTTATTTTATCATCGTTAAAGCTTAGCACCGATTGAACAAAGTCTTTAAATGCCTTGTTGCGTTTTAAGGGCAAATTGACCGTGGAGCCGTCGGTTAAAATCAATTGATCTTTCGTAATTTTTTTTATATATGACAGATTGACCAATTCGCTGCGGTTAAAGCGACTGAAGCCAAAGGGTTGTAAATACTCAACATAAAAAAGTAATGTTTTACATGTTCTTATTCGCGTGCCGCAGGTTAAGTGAAAAATCGTTGAATTGCTAGCTGCGCTGCAGCGTAAGATGTTGGCTATAACGACTATTTCGATACTTTGGTTATGTATAAGACCTATTGTATTTGGGCTGGTTTGCGTAAATGGATAGTTGACAGTAGGGTTTGTCATAAGGAGAAAAAGTTCTTATTAAGTGAATACTTATTTTATTAAGTTAACATGGCCGGTTCTTTGAATTGATTTACCCCCGGAGTTTGTTATGTGAAGTTTATAAATGTATTGATCTTGTTTACAAAGCTTACCTTTGTAAGAACCATTCCATTGGGTCTCAAAAAAATTGTTTGAAGTGTAAATCAATTCGCCCCAGCGATCGAAGATGACAAAAGAATAATTTTTACCATTGTAACCCGAAATAACAGGATAGAACGTTTCGTTAATATTATCGTTGTTAGGGGAAAAAGAGTTTGGAATGTAAATAGTTAATTCATCTTCGATAGTAATGTAACGACTCAATGTATCTGAGCAAACTAAATTAGAAGCAATAAGCGTTATGAAAAATTTGCCGGGCTCGAGAAAAAGATAATCTGGATTAACTTGTGTGGAAAATTGCTGATTAAGATTATACCACTGATACGCAGATGCACCGGCGCTGAGATTGGTAAAATTTACAATTGGTTCGAACACACTAGGGTTATGCGGGTTGAATGAAAAATCGGCAACTGGCTTTCTGTGAACCTGTATGAGGCCTGGATAATTTAAACTGGTGGTACAACCATGAGGGCTTACAATACTTACATTTACATTGTATGTGCCAGGTTCTGCAAAACACAGATCGGGATTAACGCTGTTACTTGTAATAGTATTTGGTAATGCCGAAGATGAAAAAGACCAATTAAAAAGATAGTCGCTTGCTGGCGGCACCAATAAGCTAAAAGTGGCACAAACGGGCTCGCAACCAGATAAATTACCGTTTGTAATTGTGGCGGTTGGCTTTGGGTTAACGGTGAGTTTTATTTGTGCTACAGAGAGGCAACCGTTATTATCAGTTACAGTTAAAGTGTAAATTGTGTTTATTGCAGGTGCAACATTTAATGTACTATTGTTGCCGCCATTATGAGACCAGTGAAAAAAATATGGCGAGTTGCCACCGTTGACCAAAGCATTGAGTAAAGTTGTTTGCCCTTGACATAAAACGTTAGCGCCATTTATAGCAGAACTTAGCGCAGGCGGTTGATTTATGTTAGCGTAAAGTGTTTGCGAACAACCATTGGCATCGGTAATTAAGAGCGAATAGTTAGCAGCGCTTAAGTTTGCAAGATTAAAAGGTAAAGTAAGAATATTAGAGACTGTATTATTGTTATTTAAATTAGAAATTGTAAAGGGCGCAGTGCCTGTTGCATTGCTAATTTGTAGTGCGCCGTTATTATTGCCAAAACAATTTATTTGCGAAAGCACGCTGATGTTGGCAGAGAAGTTGGTTGTTGACTGAACGGATGCGATTGCTGAGTTGGTGCAACTGTTGTTAGAGTCGACAGTCGTTAGAGTATAGACGCCCGTCGTGCTTACTGATACAGTAGTAGTATTTATATTTTGTGGTAACCATGTAAACAAAGGATTGGTACAATTTGAAGAAGCGGTTAAAACAGCGGTTGGCTGCTGACATGTGATCATGTTTGAAACATTAATGTTTGCGGTTGGAACCGTGGTGTTTTGAATAACAGCTATTACTGTGTTGCTTTTGCAACCGTTAAGGGGATCTAAGACAGCAAGACTATAGGACGCCGGACTATTTACTGTAACCATTGCTGTAGTTGCATTAACCGGAGACCAGGAGAATGTTGCACCTGCAGTGGTGGAGTTGCCAATTAAGCTGGCAGTTTGGAACACGCAGTTTAAAGAATTAGAAACTGTAGCTGAAATGTTTGGCGCTGTAGTATTTTGAGTAACTGTTATTACTGTGTTGTTGGTGCAACCGTTAAGGGGATTTAGGACAGCAAGACTAAATGAGCCAGGAGAGTTGGCAGTTGCAGTAGGCAGATTGGCAGAGCCGGAAACGTTAGGAGACCATGAGTAAGTTAGACCGGAAGTTGTTGAAGTGCCGATTAAGTTGGCTGATTGTATTAAGCAGTTGAGAGAATTAGAGACTGTTGCGGAGATATTTGGCGTTGTTGTATTTTGATTAACGGCAACAACTGTAGAGTTTGTGCAGCCGTTAACAGGGTTAGTAATTGTAAGCGTATAATTGCCAGCGGTGCTTGCCCCTACGCTATTTGAATTGATATTTTGAGGTGCCCAAAAATAAGAGAGGCCGGGTGTTGTTGAATTACCAACCAGTGCGGCAGATGTAAAAACACAGTTGAGCGAGTTGGAAACTGTTGCTGAGATATTAGGAACCGCGGTATTTTGGCTTACGGTAATAATCGTATTGTTCGAACATCCATTTAATGGATTGAAGACAACAAGACTATACGAGCCGGGACTGTTTACTGTAAGACTTGACGCGTTAACATTTTGTGGCAACCAATTATACGTTGCGGCGGCTGTGGTAGAATTACCAATCAAGTTAGCAGTTTGCTGTAAGCAATTTAAAGAATTGGAAACAGATGCAGAGATGTTAGGTGCTGTAGTATTTTGGGTAACGGTTATTACTGTGTTATTGGTGCATCCGTTGAGCGGATTCAGGACGACAAGACTATAAGAAGCAGGACTGTTTACTGAAATACTTGAGGTATTAACATTTTGCGGCAACCATGTATACGTTAAGCCCGGTGTTGTAGAATTTCCTGTTAAGTTTGCTGCAAGCATCTGGCAGTTTAAAGAATTGGAAAGTGTTGCGGAAATGTTTGGTGCTGTAGTATTTTGAGTAACTGTTACTACTGTGCTATTGGCGCAACCGTTAAGGGGATTAAGGACAGCAAGACTAAAGGAGCCAGGACTGGAAACAGTAACAGAAGCTGAATTTGTATTTTGCGGCAGCCAGGTATACGTCAGTCCGGCTGTAGTAGAATTAGCAATTAAATTTGCAGTGAGCAATTGGCAGGTGAGGGAATTGGAAACGCTTGCGGAAATATTTGGAACTATTGTGTTTTGATACACCGCAACGGTTGTAGTACTTGCGCAAGCGCCCTGAGAAACAGAAAGGGTGTAGATGCCGGGTTGGTTAACTGTAGCAGTTAAAGTGTTGGCGCCATTAATTACTGAAGGACCTGCCCAGGTGTATGTTTGTACGGCACCTGAAAGCGTAGCTGTACCAATTATTGATACAGAATTTTGCTGACAAGTTAATGACCCCGACGCGATGGCAGAAACTGGTAGATTTACTAAAGGAGAAATAGTAATAACATCAGTATGTGTGCAAGTGATCTTAAAAGAGATGTCATCGATGGCAAAATCGTTTGCTCCCGGAGCTGTAAAATTTTGGTCAACAATTTTAATAATAGCCGAAGTATTGTTGCCAGAGTTCCAATTGACGGCAAAGTTTGACCACACACCACCTGTAAGGGGAGCAGGAAAAGTTGGACCTATTAAAACATTATTAATTGAAAACTGAAGTTTTGCAGAACCTGCATTTGTTGTATTGTAGACTGAGGCTACCCATGCTGAAAAATTGTAAGTTGAATTTGGTACAATAGAAATGGTTTGATTCCAAACAACAGCGTTTGCAACTGCGGAACCGTTGCATACCATCATATTACCTGTACCCGTTGTATGATCACCGAAGGACATAAAATTATTGTGAACTAAGTTTGGACTTGTTGTGGTTTGATAAGTACCAGGGTTGGAGAGCAATCCCCAGGGGCCAGGATTAGCAGGAACATTGTAATTGCTTGTGAAACCGGAATTACCTTGGGAGAAAGAACCATTAATTACAAAATTAGTAGAGCTTATTGTTGCGGTGCAGGAATAGGTGCCGGGAGAAGATACGGTAATATTTTGTGTATTTGCTCCGCCGGGGGACCATGTATATGAAGTGAAGTTGTTAGGGCCATGGATCGTAAAATTAAATGGCGTACAGAGTGTTGTATCGTTACCAATATTAAATGCGCAGGTTTGTGCTTTAATTGCACTAAAGTATATGATAGCAATTATTAGATGTAGTAGTTTTTTCATTATTTTATTTTTTGTTTATAATTAAAAACGGCTTATTGAAAATGAAGTTACGCTAGCATTCTGCGAGCAATAATCATATTATACCAAAGGATGTTTATATTATACAAAAAATAAATCCCGGTAGTGAGAACCGGGATCTAAGTAGGCAAAGCAAACAGCGTTGTTAAAATCACTTATCAGTTATAAACAATGTTACGCTGTTTGGCTTTGACCTGTTTGTATGTGTGTGGTACAAATTTAAAGGGGAATTGCTTAACCCTCTTTTGTTTTATACCAAGGAGCGATATTATTATACAAAAAAATCCCGGGATGAAGCGAACCCGGGACCTAAACCGATCTGTTTAAATATCTTAATTGCGCGATAGTTGTTAACCAAAACAAAAGAGCCAAGGCGCTATAAGCAGATCAATTTTGTATGTATAAGTTGGGCAAATATATAAGCAGATGTAAATTATTATTTCTGAATTATACAAAGCAAGCGTTTTATTATACAAAAAATCCCGGCAAACGAATTTACCGGGAACTACATGAATATAGTGGCATGAACATTTTAATCAGTTTTGACAAACTTTTTTACCTGTAGTTTAGAATTTCTCAAAAAGTAAACGCCATTGATTAATTTACTGATGTCGATGGCAGTAGTGCCAGCGCTTATATACTGTTCAAACAGTAACCTACCCTGTGAATCTATGATCTGCACCGTTGTTTTTGAAGGACTGAAAACATTTAGTTTATTGTTTGCGGGAACGGGGAATACGGCAAACGGCGAATCGTTTTTTGTTTTTTCATTTACTCCGGTTGGAAGCAACTTTATTAATTCTATTTCGATGCTTTTACCGTTAAGTGTAAGAAATTTAATCAATGTTGTATCGTTTACAACATTGGTTGTAACATTTGTATTAAGCGCGGCGAGTGACCAACTGCCAGCCACTTTTATGTTTACGGTGCGTGTAGAAGGTGTTAAACAAGCGTAAGGCATTGAACCGATTGTATTGAAATTAAAACTTTGCCCGGCAGCGAGCAGACCGAGATCGGGATCGGTTAAACTTAATGCCAATTTGTTTGGCGTTAATTGTTTTGTGATGATAACGGCGGGCTTATCTGTACTATAAAAATAGTTTGCGTTGAAATGCGTATTTTGGTTATAGACTACATAGGCGTAGATAGAATCTTTAAGACTATGCACGACATGTGCCATGGTATCTAACTTTATAATATTAAAATAAGTATTAAAATTTTGCGCGTAGGTCATGGTGTTTGTATTACCACCATTAATTTTAATACCATACACATAAGAACCCTGAACAGGATTGAGTCCGTGATCTATCCAAGATGTGACGAAGTTGCCCGAAGTAATAGCCGTATTGGTTTCGTTCTTGGAAACCTGTTTTGCCCTGCGTGTGATTAGGGGTGATTGATTAAACGAAATGGCAGGATAAAAATAACCGTTGTTAACAGCATCGGTTGACCAAGCAGGGAGTGCCGAAGTTGATACTGTTGATGTAACTGGAAAAGATGTTAATGCATTACCATTTAAATAGCTGACAGAATTTGTTGCCGTGAGTGCTGTTTGAAAAAGCGTTGTTACAACTTTGTGGGTTTGATCGTACTTACGGATATTAGAGCCCAGGCATAATATAACATCGCCAAAACACATGACGGTTTTGTTTACTTTAAATTTATTAATGGAACTTACATCGCGCAACACAAAAGAAAAAACACCATTGTTTTTGAAAGTAGCGTTGGCCAAAAAATCTTCGCCGGAGAATTCGCGGTCTATCAAGTTCAATTTTAAATGTGTGGTATCGCGGTACTCAACTGTTGTACCCGCTAGTAGCGACCAATCCCAGCCGTTATCACTTAAGCCGCTTGCTGCGCGTGATACGGGCGAGCCGCTGTTATATAATTCCATTGTTCCAAAACTATTGTATCTGCCATAAACATTTTGCCCTGGGCCAATTTCGTTTTGCCAAACATGTTTGCTCGTGCCTTTTATGGCCAACATCCAATTGTTACGTCTGTGAATACTCGTACCAGCGTATGGATATCCCCAATGGCCGCTGGCATCGGTTGCAGCTGTAAAATTTTTTTGTTTAAGATCCATAATTGGTTTCATCATGCCAAGTGTATTCGTTATTTGTATAGCATTAGAGCCTGCATTAAATAGCCCGTTTAAAAGTGAGTTATTTGGCTGCCCCCAGATGCGCATAAATTCGCGGGCCATTTGTTTGTATTTAAGTGTATCGCAATTATAGATATAGGCTGTTGCCGGTAAGAGTGCCATTAAACTTCCATTAACGGCTGATGGAAAACGACCGGAGATGCCCCTTGGCATATCGTACTTGTTTGAGAAGCGAATAAACGTTAGCATAGTATTGTAAAGGTTACTAACAGAGGCAGTATCTAATTCGTAAATGGAATTATCTATGACAGAAGCCATATTTGCCGCAACCTGCAAGGCGTTATTGCCATAGTTGGTCATATAAGTGCCGAGGTGATGATAGGTAACGTAACCGGGTTTAATAAAATCTGACCAGCCCGGCGCAATTTTACAGGCGTTATTTAGGATTTGGCTGAAGTGTTGCATGTTGCTTATGATATCGGGCTCAAGGGTATCTTGCGCCAGGACATAGGCTAACCTTGCAGGCATTAGTGCTCTTACACCATCGGCACTGAAACCCTGAAACTGAAAAGTATAATTTGGATTTGAAGGACTAAAGAACCATGTGGCATCTTTTAGTGCATTAAGATTTGTAGTTAATAAATTTGCTTGCTTTAATTCGTTGCGCATTAAGAGCACGGACATGGCGTAGGATGAAAACCTAATGAGTACATGACTGCCGAGGGCAATGGACTCTTCGGAATATACAATGTAGGGGGGCAGCGAGAGTGGTGTATCAATGCCTTTTAATTTTAAGTAATTAAATATCTTAAGAATGGAATCTTTTAATTGTGGTGAATGAAAATATATATTTGGAGTGGCAGTTGGGCCCTGCATGTGATAGATCATGCAGAGCTTTAATAATTTTCCTTCGGTAACACTCCAGAAAGCATTCATATCCGCATTTAGGTTAAAATTATAAACAGGACCGGGATTTGTAAGACTTAGATTTGAAACATTCATTAAACTTAGGATGGAACTGTTGGTGCCATGAATGGCATTATACTTTTGCATTACTTCGGGCTTTGTATAATCTACGCTATCGCCTATAAGCCAGGAAATATATTTTTTCCGGATAACTTTAATGTCGAGATTCTGTTGCGCCTCCATAACGCAGGTGGTGAAAAGCGCCAGTATGAGAAAACAGGCCTTTCCTTTTAACGCATTGGGTAATTTAAAGTATTGCATAAAATAAAATTTATTGGTTGCTATAAATTTACCGGGAAGCAATTTTAAATTACTTTGTTTTATACGTAAGCGACTTATTATTATACAAAAAAGAAATCCCGGATAAATCTATGCCGGGATTTTTTATGATCGTAACAAAACAGCTTTGTTAATTCTACTTACCAGTTTTTATTTTAACAATGAGAACTGCTGTTTTGAAATAATCAATTGGAGATGAGAAAGCGCACCTGTTTGTGGTTTGGTAACATTTAACGTGTTTGTTTAGTGGCAGCAAAACTAGGCTTGATGCGGAAAATATAATTTATAATTATACGAAACTGCGTTTATTTTATACTAAAAAGATAATTATATGTAGCAAGCAAACCTAAACTGTTTAACGTTTGATAATACCGATGTTGGCAACACATTTTAAAAATTCATCCTTATACAAAGCGCCGAGTGTGAGATCAATCCCATTTATAGTGATAAGATCGTGATTGATACTTGTGATGTTTTTAATGTTGACGATGTTTGATTTACCAATGCGAAAAAATATGGTTTGGGGAAGCTGGGAATGAATTGATTTTAAATTGGCTGCTACAACTACTTTATCATTTTTTGTATACATGACCACATAATCTTTAAGGCCTTCGATATAAAGAATATCATCTATAAATACTTTTACCAGCTTATGACCCGTTTTTACGAAAATATAACCTGAACTCTCGGAAGCAGAATAATGTAGCTGCGCCTCTGCATTAATTACTTGCTGGGCTTTATCTATTGCTTTTAAGAAACGTGCAAAGCGGATGGGTTTCATTAAATAATCTGTTACATCCAAATCAAAACCTTCGATCGCGAAATTTGGATTTGCTGTTGTAAGAATTACTTTAGCTGGGAATTTAAAATTCTTGAGGAATTCGATACCGGACATTTTTGGCATATCGATATCGAGAAAAATAATATCCACTTTATTTTGATTTAAAAAAGGAATGGCTTCTACAGGGTTTTTAAAGGTTGCTAAGCAGTTCAATCCCGTTGCGTCCTGGATAAGCATCTGAATACCTTCAATAGCCAATGGCTCATCATCAATAATTATACATCTCATTTTATTTTAAGCGTTAACGTTACATTATAATCTGATTCTGTTTGATTAATGTTTAAACTATGCGTGTTCTTGTAATTCAACTCCAGCCTTTCTTTTAAATTTTGCAAGCCAGTACCTGAAACCAGAGTATTAATTTTTTCGGCGGGAATGGCGTTACGGATGTGGAAAAAAATGATGTTGCTATGGACCGCAACCGATATGTAGACATAGCCACTGCCTGAATTATGAGCGCCATGTTTGATAGCGTTTTCGACAAGGGTGGTATAAATAAGCGGCTCGACAAAAATGCCTTGCGCATCGCTCTCGTTAAAATCTATTTTAATATCCAGATTCGGCTTTAACGTTTTTTCAAGCAGAAGCAAGTTGTTTACATAATCCATTTCATTTATTAAAGCAGCCTTTGGGCTATTTATTTCTTTAAGCTGGTACCGCATAACATCGGCCAAACCCAAAACCATTTCTGAAGCCAACTTTGGAGACTTAAGCGTAGTGACGTATAAATTATTAAACATATTAAAAAGGAAGTGTGGCGTAATCTGTTTACGCAACAGTATCTCTTTGTTTTTTAGCGCTAGTTGATCGTTTATTTTTTTGCGGCCGCTAAATGCTATTAAAATAAAACTGATGCTAATTATTAGTACAATAACTAATATAAAAAGAAACCAACGATAATTTTTTTCTTTATCGATTTGTAGTGTTTTTAACTTTTGATCGACGAGAAGATCGTTTATTTTTTTATTATTTTCGGCGAGTGAAAAATCATTGAACAGCTGTGCAGCATCTTGTACATTTCGCTCGATGAAAAGGCTATCATTTAGGAAGAAGAATTTTTTATAGTAGTATAGTGATTTTTCGGGATTATTTGCTTTTTCGTAAATGAGCGAGAGGTAGTCGTAAACGAGCAGTTCGCAAGGTGCATCTTTATACTTTAGTGCCGTATCAAGAGACCTTTGGGCAAAAGTTTCACACTGAACAAAGTGTAGCCGACTGCCCGATTGTTCGAATTTTTTAAAAAACAGTTCTGCGTTCTTTAATAAAACAAGCGCTGCGCCGGCGTTATCGTTTACCGAGGCCCAATTTGCGAGGGACCTATCATAGTATTGCGCTGCTCTATCGAGATCGCCAAAATCGACGTATACAGACCCAATGTTTACTTCGATGCCCGGGATAAGTGCTAAGGCATTATTGTTCTTAGCTTTGTTTAATGCCAGTGTAAAATACAATAAAGCTTTATTAAGCGAGGCATTGCTATCTGTTACAAATGCCTTTTTACGATAAATATTGCCTAAAGAATTAAGCGATGAAATAACTAAATTAATCTTTTTAATCGTATCAATCTTTTGTAATGCCTTGAAGCCCCTATTTATAAACTCTTCGGCCTTCTGATTTTCGAAAGAAGAATTGCTTAGCGCTGATTTTGCATAAAACACCTGGCCAACAAGCAAACATATTGCCGACTCGTTTTCGTTATTAGCTGTTTTGGTTTTTTGTAAATAGTTTAAAGCGGAAAATAAATAATTTAGTGCGGTAGAATAATTTCGTTTTTGATAATAGAATTTGCCCGCTTGGTGGAAACTGCTTGACAGCTTAGCGGAATCATTCAGGCTTTTGGCAAGGTGACACATACGCAGAATAATTTTTTGAAGACCAACCGAGTTAGTATTATTTTGGTGAAGCAGCTCGGCTTTTTTAGAGAGTATACTAAACTCTTTATTTACGTTAGAATTCTTGATAGCCAGCAACTCGGCACTGTCTAAGATCGCGAGTTGATGACTGATACCAATGTTGGTGTAGGTGAAAACCTGTTGAAGTAATTTATTTATTATTACTGTATCGTTAGAAGCAAAGGCTTTAAACTCACCTAAAAAAAGAAGTGTAATTATGCAGATTCTAAACTTCAGATAAACGAAGATAAATAAAACGCGTTATGTTTTCAAATTTAGATTTTAGATTGTGTGTTAAAATTTAGGGCAAGTGTAAATACGTTTAAATACTTAGCTTGAAGCATTAATTAATTGTTTAGATTTAAAGCTTTTAGTAAAAAAATTTAGGTATGATCGGATTATGAAACGCGAACGCGTAAAAATTATTATAATTACATTAGTTGCTACAATAGCACATATGATCATATGCATCTGTTATTTTAGATTAATGCCAAGTGGTGGTGATATGGGTGGAGGGATGACTAATTTAGTAAATGGCATTAAGTTTATTGCTATTGCGATAATCTTTGCATTGCTAATACCGTTTTTTGTATAAAATATTACATGCCGGTTTTTCTAAATTCCCTTCTTTGCTATATGTTATTCTAGGCGCTGTATTAACAGCGAGCTGCTTTGCAAATAATAAATTATGCAAAGATACACTGTTTATAAAACCATATGCGAATAATGAAATACAAGACATGCAGAACAAAGAGGTGTATATTATGCGCAGAACGGTTGAGCGCGCTTTTGAAAGGAATAAAATTTACAGCGCTCCGGACAATGTTGTTTTACAGGACAAAATAAAAATACTTTCTGCACTTTATAAAGAACTTAATGTTTTGAGAACGCCCATAATGTTTGATCAACTAAAATACCCAGATGTTGTTGCAAGGTTAAGAAGATTAGGCTTCGGCTTTTTTGAAATTCCGTCAGATTCGATTGTTACCGGACTAAAAAAATCGATACGAGTAGATAAATTAATTTATAGTCCGGATCTTCAAAATTTTATTGCAGTATTAACGCGAGAGGTAAGTACTGATCCACTAAACAAGTTTGGGCATCTTAAATTGTTATGCCATAGAGAGGGTGGAAAGGTTTATTGCTTAGCCTTTAAAGATAATGGATTACAGATAGATTATAATACTTATTCTACCCGACAGGCATCTATGTTTTGTGGGTTATCAGAATGCTTTTTTTATTCGACGCAAGCAGGTTTTGGTTACTATGAACTTTCGTTATCAAAAGAACAAGCGCCGCCGAGAGAGGGATTTTGGACTGCGCCCAAGGTGATTGAATTCTTGAAGTGTAAAAAAGATACGGTTTATAAGGATGTTAGATCAACTATGTCGCATACTACGTATGTTTATTATAATTGAACGCCAAAGTCGTGCTTGTTATCGAAACAAAATTTAATAAATTTTGCACCTTTAAATGAATCAAACAATTTGTGTTTAAACGTATCTTTTATAGCATATACTCAACAAGATATACGCCTATATAATAAAAAATACCTTAGCTGGCTCAGGTAAATTTTGGTTAAAGCCATTGGCAAATATTGGCATTACCCTTATCCAAAAAATCATCTTGTTTTAGCCTCTTTAATTACCCGCCACTTAATTTAAAATACCCGCCACTTATAAAATATAACAGCATCTGCGCCAAACTAAGCCTGCTATAAGGCAACTATTTGCTAATTATACTGTAAACATGCTTGTACTTATTTAAATAAATACTTACAATTTTAAAACTCTAAACTATGAAAACACTACTACTTTTTTTAAGCTGCTTTTTTGCATCTCTCTGCGCAAAAGCGCAGGCGCCTACCTTTCAATGGGCAAAACAATTGGGAGCAGATGGTTACGTTTATGGTAAAAGCATTGCGCGCGATGCCTTTGGCGACATTGTTACCGCCGGCGATTTTAGCGGTACCGCCGATTTTGATGCCGCTGCAACTACCTTAACGCTTAATGCAACTAACGGTTCCGGCTTTGTTACGCGTTACAATCCCGCTGGTAATTTTATGTGGGCTAAGCAAATTGGCAATGGCATAACTACTATCCGGGTAGTTAAGCTCGACGCCGCCGGTTATATCTTTCTGGGGGGTTCGTTTAAAGGCCAGGCCGATATGGATCCGGGGGCAGGCATTGTAAACCTTACCTCTGCCGGCGATTACGATGCCTTTGTAATAAAGCTTGATCCCTCTGGTAATTTTATGTGGGCTAAACAAATGGGCGCAAGCGCGCTGGATGATGTGCGCGGCCTGGATGTAGATGCCAACGGCAATGTGTACATCACCGGCCTGTTTACCAACACGGTTGATCTGGACCCAGGGCCAGCTGTGTTTAATTTAAGCACAAACGGTGGTTACGATACCTATGTTTTAAAGCTCGATGGTAACGGCACTTTTGTTTGGGCAAAAGGTATTCATGGCACTATTATTGAGCTGCCAAGAGCGCTCACTGTAGACGCTTCAGGTAATGTGCATGTTACCGGTGTTGTGTTCGGCACCATTGATTTTGATCCGGGTCCGGGTGTAGATACACTTACAGCCAACAGCGACAACTCTTTTATACTAAAACTCAGCAACACCGGTAACTATTTATGGGCAAAAATCTTTGGCGGTCCCTCAGGTGGCGGTTGTGCCTTTGATATAGCGGTAGATGCTGCCGGCAATGTATACACTACCGGCGATTTTTCAGGCACCTCCGATTTTGATCCCAATGCGGGAGTTTCAAACATGACTGCGGCCAGCCCAGCCGATGTGTTTATATCAAAACTCAACGCCTCCGGAAATTTTGTTTGGGCTAAAAGCATTGCGCAAAGTTTTACTTTTGGCGGCGGCAATATCGATCTGGATAATCTTGGTAACATATACGTTACCGGTCAGTTTACTGCCACCACTGATTTTGACCCGGGCAGTGGCACTTACACCATGGCGCCCAATAATTCAACTGCCGGTTTTATTTTAAAATTAAATTCAGCTGCTAATTTCCAGTGGGCCATCCGTGCCGGCGATCCTGGCGCGGCAGCTGCGGTATCAACGGTGGTAGACGGGCAAGGCACCCTTTACACAATGGGGGTTTTTTCAGCAGCTACTGATTTTGACCATACCACCGCTACTAGTGTGCTAACCCCGTTCGGGCCTATGGATACCTTTATTCTAAAACTGGCACAACCAACCAATGGCCTCAACGAAAACGGTCTTGCAAAAATCCTTTCAATCTACCCTAACCCTGCTGGTAATACATTGTACATTAAAGCAGATATGGGTATAGATAATATAAGTCTGTCAATCTGCGATGCGTTAGGTAAAGTGGTATTAAAAGAAACTATGGAAAGCAACTCACTGCAATTGAATATAGAAAAATTAAGCGCAGGCATCTATTATTTAAATGTGTTAAACAACAATGCTGTAATTGCTTCCAAAAAAATAATAAAAGAATAAAGTATAATTCATTATACAAAAAAGCTCCCGGCCATTTTCACAACCGGGAGCTTTTATTTTTTCTAAAAGTCCTTCTCCTTTGGAGAAGGATTTAGGATGAGGCTTAGTGAGTCCTACTCCTTAATCACCTTCAGCGTTTTACTGCCCGTGCTTCCTTTTACATTTATGTAATAAACACCTGCCGCTAACTCGCTTGTATATATTGTTCCTGTTCCCTTAATGGTTTTTTCAATTACCAACTGGCCCAACGTATTAAATACCTGCGCATTTACTTCTTCGCTGGCGCTAAGGCTTAACTCTTCTTTAAATGGGTTTGGATAAATAGATACAGTGTACACACTATTTGTTTTAGGATCTATACCCGTGCAAATGGCTACGCTTACTGTAACAGCAGCCGATGCCGAGCAAGGCCCGTTACTGCCGGTAACCGTATACGTGGTGCTAACGGTAGGCGATACCACAATTATCCCGCTGGTAGCGCCGGTATTCCAGCTATAGGTGGCCGCACCATTAGCCGCAAGGCTGGCACTTGAGCCGCTGCAAATCACATTTGTAGCTGTGCTAACAACCCCAACCGTTAGTGTATTGTTGTTTACAATAGCAACGGTGGCACTGCTTGGCGCACAAATACCATTCGAAACCGACCATTGAAAAACATTTGTACCCGCTCCTAAGCCCGTTACACCCGTTGATGCCGAATTTGGAGAAGTAATATTGCCCGCCCCCAAAACTAAAGACCATACACCGCTGCCAACTGTTGGCGCTGTGCCGCTTAAGTTAGCACTAGTAGAACAAAGGGTTTGCGGAGGCCCCGCATTGGCGGCCGACGGTAAGTTATCTACATAGATGTACATGATCGAAGAATTAGAGCAAGGGCCGTTACTAACCGTCCACTGTAAAATATTGGTACCGCTGCCCAAAGCATTTACAGCGCTATTTGCTAAGCCCGGATTGGCTATCGTGCCTGAACCAAGCAGCAAAGTCCAGTTACCCGAACCTGCAGTGGGCGTATTAGCTGCTAAAAAAGTATTTGGGTTATTAATGCACAATGTTTGGTTAAGTCCTGCAGCCGCTACTACACTTACCGTACTTACAGATACCGTAACAGCCGCACTGCCGCTGCAGGCGCCGCTGGTGCCGGTCAATGTATACGTGCTGGTACTGCCCGGTGTAACAACAATGCTACTTCCGTTTTGGCTGGTACTCCAGGTATAGTTGCTTGCGCCGGTAGCAGTGAGTGTGCTCGAACCCGAGCCGCAAAGTACAGATGGGCTGGCACTAACATTTAAACTAATGGCCGAGCCAATACTAACACTAACGGTTTTGGTATTGCTGCAACCTAAAGATGTGCCGGTTACCGTATACGTTGTATTTGAGGCCGGCGAAACGGTAATAACCGATGTGGTAGCACTTGTGCTCCACGAATAGGTGGTGGCACCGCCTGCTGTTAATGTAGCCGTGCCCCCAGGGCAAATAGTGGCATTGTTTACAGTAACAGTTGGCGTAGGGTTAACTGTTACGTTAACTGTACCCGTTGCACTGCATATACCGGTTGTACCCGTAACTGTGTAAACCGTTGTTAAAGCCGGTGTTACTGTTTTAGTAGTACCTGTACCGCCAACACTCCAGCTATAAGAGGTAGCGCCGCTTGCTGTTAAAGTGCTAGCGCTGCCCGAACAAATAGTGGCTGGGCTTGCCGTTAAGCTTACGGTTGGTGGGGTAATTACAAACACACTAACGGTTTTGGTATTGGTGCAACCGCTGCCATTGGTTCCGGTAACTGTATAAATTGTTGTTGACGCAGGTGTTACCGCATAATTGGCGCCTGTAAAATTACCCGGCATCCAGGTATACGATGTAGCGCCGGTTGCACTAACGGTAGTAGAGCCTCCCGCGCATACCGATGCTGCGGCAGTGGTGGCAACCACCGTTGGGTTAGCATTTACAAGTACACTAATTGTTTTTGAACCCGCACACGATCCCGTGTTTCCATTTACGGTATAAGTAGTGGCAACACTTGGTGTAACTACTATAGATGCTGTAGTAGCCGTGGTGTTCCACGTATAAGTTGTCGCGCCGCTAGCTGTAAGTGTTCGCGATTGGCCCGCACAGGCAACGCTTGGGCTGGCGGTTATAGTAATCGTTAACGATCCGCTGGTAACAACACTTGCTACTGCCACTGCTTTACAACCTAATGCACTGGTACCGGTAACGGTATAATTGGTAGTGCTTGCCGGCGAAACAATTATAGAAGATGTGCTAGCGCTTGTGCTCCACGAATAGGTATTGGCACCGCCCGCAATTAATGCTACCGTGCTCGATGGGCAAATAGTAGCACTGTTTACTGTAACCGTTGGCAATGGGTTCACAGTTACCTGAACGGTTTTTGTTCCTGAGCAGCCTGCGTTAGTGCCGCTTAATGTATACACGGTGCTTATTGCCGGTGTAACAGTTATAGCCGCGGTAGTTGGCCCTGTGTTCCAGGTATAAGTGGTAGCGCCACTGCCCGTTAGTGTTACAGACGAACCTGGACAAACACTTGCCGAAGCAGGCGTAATATTAATATTTATACTGCCAATGCTTATACTTAATGTTTGTGTTCGTTTACAGGTATTGGTGCCAGTCGTTATTGCCGAAACAGAATAAATCGTAGCCACTGTTGGCGCCACTACAAAGGGTGCTGTGGTAGAACCATTATTTAATAAGGTATACGTTGTAGCGCCCGATGGGGTAATGGTTACATTATTTCCCGCACAAACGGTTGCTGCCGGGGTAGATGTAAGTGTAAAAGCCGGCCCCTGGTTTATAGTAACTGTTTTTACCGCAACGGTGCTTGTGCCTGCGCCGTTGGTGGCTGTCATTGAAATGGTATAAACCCCCGCGCTCGCATACGATACCGTTGGGTTTTGCACGGTTGATAAAGAAGGCGTACCACCCGTCATAGTGTACGACCACGATGTGGGTACATTTAAAGACAGATCGCCAACGTTTAGCACTGTGCCAACACAACCGGCATTTGGTGTTACAGAAAAATTAGAAAGCGGTGCAGGTAAATTACAAAGCCCGTGTGTTCCTAAAAATTTACGGTAAGGGCTATTGGCCATTGCTACATGAGCACGTAAGCGTTGGTCGCTTGTAAACATATACATGGCAAGGTCATTTGTATAATCCATAAAGTTCATAAACATCTCTCCGTTAGCACCGTTTGGTGGCGATGCAGCATTGCAGCTGTTCGCATCCAGGGGGTAAGTTGGCGAGCCGCCGTTGCTTGCGTTTGCAGGCGGCGTGTCGTTACAATAATCAGTCGCACAGCTGCCGTCACCCCATATGTGGCGTAAACCTAGCCAGTGGCCAATCTCATGCGTACAGGTTCTGCCTTTATCATAGGGTGCCGCATAGGTTCCTCCCGGAAAAATAGTGCTCGAACCAAACGAGGCCGCCCAGCTCCAAAAACCGTCACTGGTTGCCGTGCCAATACCTCCCGGTATGCCGGTAAGTCCGCTCAATGGTGGAAAGGTAGCATACCCTAAAAGTCCGGTTGCATTTTGTCTGTCGGTTACCCAAATATTTAAATATTTCCCTACATTCCAAATAGTGTTTGGCTTAATATAACTGTTTACAAAGTTTACAAAAGTTGCCTGCGTATTGTAATTAGTTGCCGCCGGATTTTTTGAAGGGAAGGAAGTGGCGGGCAAGGTGTTGTAGTCTACTCTGTGAATTCCGGGTTCCGCCAGTATATTACCTAAAGTGTCTTTTGTGGCCAGGCAAAAATTAATATTACAATTGGCAATAGCAATTCTTAAGCTCGCATCTTTACTTGCGGCAGAGATCAAAGGGTTAGTAGCAAAATTCTGAAAAGCAGTAGCAGGATAATTACCTACATTTTGCCCAATGCCCGAAAAATCATTATCTAAAACTGTTACCTGCGATACCAGTTGCCCCTGCGCCAGGTTAGGATAAGTACCCACTGCCTGGCCGCCATGTATTACGTGCATAATAACCGGTATGCTATAACCCGCCATTGTTGCCGAGTTAGACATAGCCTTTGCCTGCTCCGGGTTTTGTTGTAAATAGGCTTGTATTAATTGTTGAAACTGTGTTTCCCATTGTTGGCTTGGCACCTGTGTGGCGCAACCCCTGTTTTGTATTTCGCCAGGCGCTAACGTTAGTGTTTGTCCAACCGTTTTAGTTGTTTGCGCAAAATAACTGCTGGCAATCAAAGAAAAAACTATTATAAATAAGTGTATTTGTTTTCTCATAATTTAAATTGGTTTTATTTGTATTAAATTAAATAAATAATTTTGTTAAATCAAAGTTTAGTGGCAAAAATAGTACGCACTTTGGATAATTTGTTTTAAATAAATCAGGGCGCCTTAACGGGCTTCTACGGGCTCGGCTATCGCCTCGGCCTCCTCGCTACGCAAAAGGCAGGCGTAGCTGCGGTGGCTAAACCCTCCGCATCCCTGGCGCAAATGCGTATGCTTAACCAGCAAAAAAAACTTCATAAAAAAAGCGTTGAAGATCTTCAACGCTTTTTTTATTAGAATGCTTGTTTATTGTTTAATCAATGTTACATGTCCCACGTAATTCTTTTTATTATTTTCAAGATCGGTAATCATGATCTTATAAATATAAACACCATCTTGTGCAATTGTTTCAGTTCCTTTTACGGTACCATCCCATCCTTTTCTAAACTCGCTCGAAGTAAAGATCAACTCACCCCAACGGTCAAAGATCTCCATTTTGTATTTGTCTTCACTAATACCATAACCATAAGGAAAGAAAACATCATTACGTCCATTACCATCGGGTGTAAATGTGTTTGGTATGTACACACCCATGTCCGGCGTAATTTCTATTGTTCCCGTTGCAGTGTCTTTACAGTTCTTTGAGTTACTGGCTACCAAATAAATTTGGTAGGTACCAACATTACTATACAAGTGGCTTGGGTTCATGGCATAAGATGTGTTCGTGTTTGGATAACTATAATCTCCAAAATCCCATACGTATGAATTTGCATTTGTAGACGCATTATTAAAATGAATGGTTGGCTCCATTAAATTGGCGCTTCCCGGATTAGTAAAGAAGGCGGCAACCGGCACCGGCCATGCCTCTGCAACTTTAGGTGCATTTATAAATTGCTTGCAACCGTATTTATTTGTTACAGTTAATGTTAGTGAATATGTTCCGGCTTCAGAAAAGGTAATTACCTGTGGATTTAACACTGGGCTCGATGGCTCATTACCACCACTAAAGGTCCAGAAAAAAGGATTAAAATTAGTAGTAGTCGAATCACCAATACCATTAAATGTAACTGTTAACGGCGCACAGCCTTCGCTTAAGGTTGGCGTAAATCTCGCATCCGGCATAGGGTTAACGTACACGCTAAATATAGCCTTTGTATTTGGTATCGAACAGCCGTCGTCAATCGTTAATGTATATGTATTAGGGTTTAAACTTGGGTTGTTTGAATGATAATTTGCAGTAACGATGTTTGAGAATGTAGTTGCTCCACCGGTCCAGTTATAAGTATAAGGTCCGCCGTTACCAATACTAACAATGTTTGGCGACATATTTACAGTACCTGTTGCACAACTGGTATAAGTATTTCCTGTGGCAATAAGCGCAGGTCTTACATTTACAGTAATCATCATAGGTCCGTTCGGGCAACCGTTAGCATCTGTAACCGATATAGTGTACTGCGTTGTATTGGTCAACGTAGGCGTACTATTTAAACCATTAGGCGTAATGGAAGTAGTAGAGATGTTTGTGGTAAGATCGGTTAGGGTATAGTTGTAAGGGATGGTGCCACCTGAGGCTTGTCCAAATATCTGGGCGATGTTACCAAAGCAAATGGTTTGCGGCGGCGATACGTTAAGTGCAAGCGCATTGGGCTCGGTAATGTTAACAGTA
>CALRPF020000019.1:0-93242 GCA_943369995.1 Chitinophaga pinensis | reverse complement strand
GAAAAAATGCGAGGCTAAGGTATGGAACAGTAGCGAGTGCAGAGAAAAATCACGAAGCCTTTTATAAAAAGATTAAAAATATTTAAACTTTATTATAATTTTTTAGTGCTCTTCTTCTGCATCATCAAAGCTAAAATCCTCTCCGCCTTCTTCGTCGTGTTCGTCTTCGCTTTCAGTTTCTTCGCCTTCTTCGCCCTCAAGGCTGTTTATGTCTGATTCTTCAACCGCTTCTTCGCCGGTATCAATGGTTTTATAAATCTCCTCATCTTCTACTTCAGGCTCATTTAAAAGGCCTGCCATAGCAAGATCTGGGCTAAGTTCTTCTTTAGCCATATTAATTTGTTTGTATTGTTTGGGTGCTGTACCAAAGCTTTTTATGCAAACAGGGTAATTAACTTTAGGGCTTTCATCTGCAATTTTTATCATTTCAATTAAGAATGACCATTGCACATTCAGATCAAATACGTAAACAAAACGCTGATGAGGTTGCTCAATAAATTTGGCAATTTTCACATCGGTCATTAATTTTTTTGGATCAACATTCTTGCGGATCTCATCCTCATCCAAAGGCAGATCTTCTTTCTTTAATGTAATTTCCTGGCCTTTGCGCCAGTAATCATCGCTTACAAAAAAAGAGGCTGAATGTTTATTGTCAAATTTAAAGCTGTCCTGTATGATATTATGAAATTGTTCAAATGTTTGAACGGTACGAATATCAATATCTCTGTAGATATCTTCATTCTCTTCTAAATATACTCTAAAACGATAAACAGCCATTTTTAATTAATTTCTGGTTTTATAAATTTCTGATTTCACTATTCCCAGCTTATTAAAAAAGTGAGTAAATGAAACACCTAATACGCCTAAGCCGTATTTCGAACTTCTGGCAAAATTAATTGAGCTGGCCTCAGGAAAATATTTAGTAGGGCAGGTAACTTCTGCAATATCAAATCCGGCATAAAATATTTGCGAGATCATTTGATTATCAAATACAAAATCATCGGAATTAGCGTGGTAATTTATCTTTTGAATAACTTCTTTAGAAAAAGCACGGTAACCCGTATGATATTCTGATAGTTTTTGGTTGATCAAAACGTTTTGCGAAAAAGTTAACATACGGTTAAAGATGTATTTATACATTGGCATGCCACCCTTTAACGCACCTTTACCAAGTATTCTCGATCCAAACGCAACAGGATAAAGGTCGTTGGCGATAAGGTAACTTAAACTGTGAATAAGTTTTGGTGTATACTGATAGTCCGGGTGTAACATAATAACGATATCAGCACCCAGCTCCATGGCCTTATCATAACAGGTTTTTTGGTTTCCACCGTAACCTTTGTTTTGCTCATGCCTTATTACGTGTTTAATGCCAATATTTCTGGCTACTTCAGAAGTATTGTCTTTACTGTGATCATCAACCAAAACAACATCGTCTACAATGTCAAAAGGAATTTCGTCGTATGTTTTTTTTAATGTAAGGGCAGCATTATATGCAGGTAAAACTGCAACTATTTTTTTTCCATTAATCATAAGCAGCAAAAATAACAAAGTTTAGTTAATTTATCACACTAAAAATAACTAAATTAATGTAATTTTAAGCCAATTATTGTGTTCCTCAAAAAACTACATACACTAACGCTAAAGTCGTTTTTGCCTCCTTTTATCTCAACGCTATTTATCAGTGTGTTCTTGTTTTTTTTGGTAACCATCGTTATTACTTATTTAGATGAATTTATAGGTAAAGGACTTAAAACTCTCGATTTGATTAAGTTGTTTGGTTATGCCTGGATAAGCCTTATCCCTCAATGTATTCCCTTGGCGGTGCTTTTGGCTTCTATTATGAGCTTTGGTAATTTAGCCGAAAACTATGAGTTAGCCGCTATGAAATCTTCAGGCCTATCGCTTTTTCAAATAATAAAACCGGTTTTTGTTTTTATTGTTTTACTGGCAGCCACTACTTTTTTATTTAATAACTTTATTTTGCCTGTTGTTCATTTAAAGTTTCAATCTCTGCTTTACGATATTCGTCAAAAAAAGCCTACCGTAAATATTAAAGAAGGAATTTTTTATAATAAAATTGATAATTATACGTTGCGCGTTGGAAAAAAATCTGCAAATAAAGATACTTTAAAAGATATTTTTATTTACGATCACAGTGCGCATCAGGGCAATAATGTACAAATGTATGCTAAGTCAGGAAAACTTACTACCACCGCTGATACAAGCGCTTTGGTGCTTATATTAAGAGATGGTAACCGTTACGAGGAAGTGGTAAATCAATCCGGTTCGGCGCCCCATAAGAAACCATTAGCCCAGTTAAATTTTAAGCAATTACAGGTAAATATTGAGTTGGTTGATTTTAAATTAAAACGTACCGATGAGAATCAGTTTAAAGGACACGAGGAAATGATGAACATTTGGCAAATTGATTCGGTAGCCGATTCTACAAAGCGACTTTTAAATAAACGTTTTTATGAACTAGAACGGCAATCAAGCCTCTTTTTTTACGGTCGTACTTCTGCTTTAGTTAGTAAACCAAATAAGCAAAAAATAGTTTCAATTAAACAATTTTACGATAGTTTAAGCCCAGATGAGCATCACAGAAGTATTGAGAATGCTTTAAATATTGCTCGTTCGGCCGCAAGTTATATTGATTCGGCCGAGCAAAATGAAAAAACTGAAAGCGCAAGTATTGATAGCATGCTGGTAGAATGGCATAAAAAAATTGTAGTTTGTTTTGCTTGTATTATTTTGTTTTTTATTGGGGCGCCCCTTGGCGCTATCATAAAAAAAGGTGGTTTGGGACTTCCTGTTGTTGTAGCTGTGTTTTTCTTTTTAGCGTATTTTATTTTAACCGAAGCTTATACCAGCCTGGCCTACGAGGGCAACATTCCTGTATGGCAGGCCATGTGGGCACCGTTGTTTATATTTGCGCCCATAAGTATTTTTTTAACTTATAAAGCAGCAAAAGATTCGGCTATTTTTGATATTACTATTTATTATTTATGGATAGAAAAATTATTTAAAAAGAAAACACGTGCTTAAGATACTCCTGATAAGCAATAAGGCACCTTACCCGCCAAACGATGGTAGTAGTATTGCTATTTACAATATGGCGCAGGGATTGATAGAGAATGGTGCGCAACTTCATTTGCTTACTATAAATACAAAAAAACATTTTAAAGCAGATAACGAAGTTCCTGAAGATTTCAAAAAGAACGCGCACTATGCATCTGTCTATCAAAATACCGATACCAATGCTTTTGGCGCTTTACGAAATTTATTTTCTTCTGATTCGTATTTTGTTTCACGGTTTTATTTTTCTGAGTTTGAAGATAAATTAATTGAAACGTTAAAACAAAATACTTTTGATATCATTCAAATAGAAGGTGTATTTATGGCTGTTTATCTTGATACAATAAGAAAGTATAGCAAAGCAAAAATTGTTTTAAGAGCTCATAATATCGAACATTTAATATGGGAACGTCATCTAAAGAATTCGAAAAAAAGTACCGTTAATAAGTACTTATCTCTTCAAAACAAACGCTTAAAAAGGTTTGAAATAGAAGTTTTAAGTAAAGTTGATGCGATTGTTCCTATTACTGATTATGATAAATTATTATTTGAACAGTTAGGATTTAAAGGAAGCATTTTTACCTGCATTACAGGTGTTGACGTGACCTATTATCAAAACAAGCAGGGTTTAGCATTAAAGCCTAAAACAGTTTTTTATTTCGGATCTATGGATTGGATGCCTAACCAGGAAGCTGCAAAGTGGTTTTTGGATAATTGTTGGGAAAGAGTAAGCAAAGCTGTGCCCCACGCTAAGTTTGTAATTGCGGGTAGGGGAATGCCACAAAGTTTTTTACAATTAAATTTACCAAATGTATTGGTTATTGAAAATGTAAAAGATGGCAAAACATTTTTTGAGCAACATGAAATAATGGTTGTGCCTTTATTATCGGGAAGTGGTTTGCGTATTAAAATTATTGAAGGTATGGCTTACGGCAAGCCTATTGTAAGTACATCTATTGGCGCAGAAGGTATTTACTGTGATCCAAAAAAGGATCTTATAATTGCCGATAAGCCGGATGACTTTAGCAATGCCGTTATAGATCTGTTAAGTGATCCTGCCAAACGTGAAGAGCTTGAAAAAAACGCTTCCGCTTTTGCGTATAAAGAATTCGATAATAAAAGTGTTGTTTCAAAATTAGTACAGTTTTATAATACGATATTGAATGCATAGTTTATTAATAATACTTTTTTTTGGTTCGGTATTTTTAATACTTCAAACGTATTTATTTTATCCGGTTTGGATGCTAGTGTTTACAACTAAAATAAAAAAGAACAATACTATTTATTCTAATAAGGATGAACTTCCAGATATAGGCATTCTGATTGCCGCTTATAACGAAGAAAAAATAATTGGCGAGAAAATAATTTCCGTTTTTAATACAACATACCCACTGGAAAAAATAAAAGTTTACGTGGGCTCAGATGCCTCAACAGATAGAACGGATGAAATAATTAAAGAGCTTTCAAAGCAATATGCAAATCTGCAATTAATAAATTTTGGCGGAAGAAGCGGAAAAGCCAATATTATTAATTCCCTTGCTGAACAGGCAAATGAAGACATCTTCATTTTAACCGATGCCAATGTTATTTTTAAAGAAGACACAATTTTTAATCTGATTCGCCATTTTAAAGACCAAAAGTACGCGCAGGTTTGCGCTAATATTATTAAAGTATCCGGCTCTGATCATGGCATTGCCAAGCAGGAAAAATCATATATCGTTTTTGAGAACAGGATAAAATTTGCGGAGTTTGCGCGCTGGGATGTTGTAATGGGCGCTGAGGGTGGCTGCTATGCTATCAGGAAAGGATTTTATGCTCCGGTACCAAAGAATTTTTTTATGGATGATTTTTATATTACTATGAACGTAATTGAAAACAACAAAAAAATTGTTTTTGATAAAGAAGCAATTTGTTTTGAAGATGTTCCCACACAAGCTAAAGAAGAATTTAAGCGTAAAGTACGGATCTCTATCGGTAATTTTCAAAACCTGTTTCGCTATAAAAAATTACTATTTCCTTTTTGGAAAGGGAGCGCTTTTGCTTTTTTGTCGCATAAAGTATTACGCTGGTTAACGCCTTTCTTTTTAATTATTTGTTTGTTTAGCTCCGCACTTCTTTCTTTTTATTCTCATTTCTTTTTGGTTTTATTTTTACTACAGTTTTCATTAATGCTATTTCCTGTTGCAGACCTTGTTTCTCCTTTTAAAAATTCGATTTTAAAATTTATCAGTCATTTTTACTTCATGAATCTTGCTTTATTAAAAGGCTTTTTTATGTTTGTTAAAGGTGTTGAAACAAGTATTTGGCAGCCTACAAAACGTAATGTTGAATAAATTTTTAAACATATTTATTTTTGTTATTCTCAGTCCTGTTCTTTTAGGGCAAGCTAAAAAAAACACAACGGCCGTTAAAACAGCAACGCCGGCGCCGGCAAAGGCTATAAATATTTTGCACGGTAATCTTTCTTACGATGAAAGTAAAAGTAGTGCCAAGCTTTTAACCAATAATGCCCAATTTGAACACGATGGCGCTATCTTAAATTGCGACACAGCCTGGTTATATGATAAAGAAAACAGGATGGATGCCTCAGGACATATTGTTATTACTAAAGGTGATAGTATTACCGTAACAGGTGGTAAGCTGCAATACGATGGCAAAACAAAAATGGCTACTTTGCAGAATAGTGTTACCTGTACAGAAAAAGACATGGTACTTACTACTAACTTATTGACTTATGACGTTGGTAATGGTATTGCAAATTATTACGATGGCGGTAAAATTGTAAATAAAGAAAACACTTTAACAAGTAAGAACGGACATTATTATTCCGCAACAAAAGATCTTGCTTTTCATTACGATGTTGAATTAACGAATCCGGATTATAAAATGAAGTCGGATACTTTACGCTATAATACTATTTCTAAAACGGCTTTTTTTCTTGGGCCAAGTATTATCATCAGTAAAACAGATTATATTTATTGTGAAAACGGCTGGTACGATACCGATAAAGAAAAAGCGCAGTTTAGTATAAACGCTTTACTCGTTACCTCTCAACAAAAGTTAACCGGAGATAGTTTATTTTACGATCGTAATAAAAAAGAGGGCAGGGCATTTAGAAATGTACGTTTGATAGATACTTCTCAAAAGTCTGTTATTTTTGGCGGCTATGCCGAATTTAAACAAGAAAAATCAGAAGCAGTTGTAACGATAGATCCTGTGTATGCGCGAATAGTTGATAACGATACTTTGTTTATTGCCGCTGATACATTGTATCATCGTGATCTTGATTCGGTAGACAATTTTTTAAATGCTTACCATCACGTAAAAATATTTAAAAGTGACCTGCAGGCAATGGCAGACTCTGCTTCTTTAAATACAAAAGATTCTTTATTGCAATTGTTTAAAAATCCAATGCTCTGGAGCGCCCGTTCGCAAGCAACATCAAAATTAATGAAAGTATACATTGGTAAGAACACCGTTAATGGTTTTAAGTTAGAAAGCAATGCTTTTTTAATTCAACAGGTAGACTCTTTAGATGAAGATAAATTTAATCAGCTTACCGGGCGAAGTATTGAAGGGTTTATGCGAAATGATACCATGCGTAAAGTAGTTATTATTGGAAATGCCGAAGCTTTATATTATTTAAAAAACAAAAAGGCAATTGCAGGTTTAAATAAAACTACAACTTCCGAAATTAATATGTGGTTTAAGAACGGTGATATTGATCGCGTTACGCTAAAGCCGCAGGTGGATGGAAAAGTAACACCAATAAAAGATGTAGATAAGGAAAGTGCAAGAATAAAGGGTTTTAACTGGCAGTATAATAAAAGACCAAAATCAAAGCAGGAATTACATTCAATGAAAAAGGAAATTATTAAGACAGAAACGATAAAAGAGGATCCAAAAAATACCCAAACGAAAAACGAACCTAAAAAACCAAAGAAGAAAAAAAATTAGTCTTTATAAAATAAAGCCTTTAATTCTGTAGCTTCCTCGGGTTTCATTCTACCCCCAAGTATAAGCGATAATTGTCTTCTTCTTAAAGCACTGTCAAACCGTTTTTTCTCTATTTCTGTTTGCGGCTCTATTGGCGGCACAGGTAAAGGTTTTCCGTTCTGGTCAATAGCAACAAAGGTTAAAATAGCTTCATTACATTTTGTTTTTTCTCCGGTCTTTGTGTCCTCAACAAATACATCTACAAAAATTTCCATACTTGTAGAAAATGCGCGACTAACCGTAGCTTCAAGCGTAACAATACTGGTTTGTTTAATGGGTTTATCAAACGACACCTGGTTAATAGAAGCTGTTACAACAACATGGCCACAATGACGTTGTGCGGCAATAGCAGCCGTTATATCAACCCATTGCATTAATTTGCCGCCAAATAAATTACCAATGTTGTTGGTATCGTTAGGTAAAACTACCTCGGTGTTAACTGTAATTGATTGTGAAGGTGTTTTTGCTTTCATGTTGTTTGCTGATTAATAAGTATAAAAACTTGTGTAAAATTAGGCATAATACTTTATTTTTGCAGTATGGATTTAGCATATATAAAAGCATTACATATAATATTTGTAATTTGTTGGTTTGCAGCCTTATTTTACATGGTTCGCTTATTTATTTATTGTACCGATGCTCAAAGTAAAGACGAAGTAGCGCGTCCGATCTTAACACAACAATTGTTATTTATGCAAAAAAAACTTTGGTACATTATTGGCTGGCCGTCTATGATAGGTACTTATGTATTTGGTTTTTGGTTAATATTTTCAAATACCGCTTATTATCTTTCACAGCCCTGGATGTGGCTTAAATTAATTGTTGTTGGTCTTTTAACATTATACCATTTAGAATGTCAACGCATTCTTAAATCTCAAAAGCAGGGCGTATTTAAATACAGTTCTTTTAAATTGCGTTTATTTAATGAATTGGCAACAGTTTTTTTAGTTGCTATTGTTTTTTTGGTAGTTGTAAAATCAACTGCAGGTTTATTGTGGGGCATTTTAGGTTTAATTGCATTTGCTGCTATACTAATGTTATGCGTTAAATTATACAGGCGTAATAGCGCTAAAGACGAAGCTGCGCAAATAAAACCAAATGATCAGCCGGAAGAATTAAAAAAATAATTTTCTACTTTTTTGTTTTCATTATTAAATGTATATTTAAGAATGAACTCCATCTGGACCCAAATTATTATTAAGATTATACTTAACCGTAAAGATGCCGTTACGATGGATGGCACGTACTCTAAATATCGTTTGGCTAAAGGCTTGCGTGAATTAAAGATAGTTGCTTATGCCAATTTAAAAGATCTCTTGCTTATCACCATTGGTATTTTTTCTGCCGCTTTTGGATTTAAGGGTTTTTTATTGACTAACCATTTTATTGATGGCGGTGTTACAGGTATTTCTTTACTTATTTCGGCTCTTACACAAATACCTTTGTATATTCTGATAATTGGAATAAACATACCTTTTATTTTACTTGGCTATAAAATCATTGGTAGATCATTTGCTGTTAAAACAGCTTTAGCCATTTCTGGTTTGGCCTTATGCGTTGCTACTGTTACTTTTCCCGATGTTACGCAAGACCCATTATTAGTTGCGGTTTTTGGTGGATTTTTTCTTGGCGCCGGAATTGGCCTGTCAGTTAGGGGCGGTGCTGTTATTGATGGTACAGAAGTATTGGCAATTTATTTAAGCAGAAAATTTGGAACAACAATTGGGGATATTATAATCGTTATTAACATCCTTATTTTTTCGGCCGCAGCTTATTTTTTATCAATAGAGATCGCTCTTTATTCAATGATCACTTACCTTGCTGCTTCTAAAACACTCGATTTTATTATAGAAGGTATTGAAGAGTATACCGGGGTTACAATTATATCGTCGCACAGCGAAATGATAAGATCAATGATCATTAACGTAATGGGGCGGGGTGTTACTGTTTACAACGGTAAAAGGGGCTTTGGAAAATCGGGAGAATCTTCAAAGAATATTGATATCATTTACACCGTAATTACACGTCTTGAATTAAATAAATTAAATACCGAGATAGAAAAGATAGATCCAAATGCATTTGTTGTGATGAGTTCCGTAAAAGATACTAAAGGTGGCATGATAAAAAAAAGGCCGTTAAAACACTAGTGCAATGCAGATTTCGTAAATAAAAAACCACTATGAAGAATATGAATAATTTTACGATTGAACACAGTTTTAACAAACCCTTAGATAACATTTATAATGTAATATTGGATTTTATAAAATTCGGCCATTTTCATCCGCACATGAAACAAGTAAAGATTGTTTCGCGCAAACGCCCAAACGAAATAGAATATGAAGTAGATGAAGAATTATTACTTTATGGCTTTATTCCTATGCGCCCAAATTATAAAGCAACGGTTATTGAGAAAGAAAAAAACAAACACATTCAATATATATCAGAGGTAAAGAAAAATGTGTATTTAACTATCAATTTTAATTTTCTGGAAGAGAATGGAAATATAAAAGTAATAGAAGATGTAGATGTAAAAGCAAATGCACTTATTGCTTTTACTTTTTTGAGTCTTCTAAAAAAAGCACATTTACAAACGTTTAAAAATTTTAATACTATTGGTTACAACGCATAGATCATAAAAACTCTTTTACTGCATCTTTAAAAAAAAGACTAAAATTTTCTTCCAACTCTTTTTCCTGTTCTTGAAATATATTTACCGATTCGTTGAGCATGACGTTGTGTTTTATGCGATGGGACAAATGAAACAGTACTCGCTCAATGCCTTCTAATGAAGAATATTCGTAGTAAATATTATTCTTTAAAACATAATCTAAAAAATTAGAGCTGCTTTTGGGCAATAAACTTTGATTCTCGGTGTAGATTTTATAAACGTTGTCACAAAAGTCTTTTAAAGGAACTGATGAATACGCGCTAAAATTCCTTGCTAAAAGATGATCAAAATATATGTCGATCAATATACCGCTGTATCGTTCAAAACCATTGTAAAATAAGCGTTTGCAGGCTTTGAAATTTGGATGCGCATCTGTAAAGGTATCTATTCTTCTGTGCAAATAAATACCCTCAATAACCTCCGATTTATGATTTTTAAAATCATTACCCCGCAAATGATCTGCAATAAAGTTTCCGATCAAAAGATCTTTATTGTTATTGGATAAAAATGCGTGAGCCAGGTAATTCATTCTTGTAAATGTAAATAAACTTAAGTAAAATACTTATTTTTATAGCATGAACATTTTTATTGCATTCGTTCAGGGTAAAACAGCCACTTTAACCAGCGAAGAAAGTTGGCATTGCGCTAAGGTGTTGCGTAAAAAAGCAGGCGACTCAGTTCAATTAATTGATGGTAAAGGCAATTTTTATGAAGCTGTTTTAGAATTGGTATCTGATAAGAAATGTATCGCTAATGTTACTTCCGGACCGGTTTTACAACCTAAACGCAATTATTATTTGCATTTGGCTATTGCGCCAACAAAGCAAATTGATAGAATAGAGTGGATGATCGAAAAAGCTGTGGAGATTGGTATTGATGAAATAAGTTTTATTACCTGCAAGAATTCAGAACGTACCATCATAAAAACCGAGCGTATTCATAAGATAGTTGAAAGCGCTGTTAAACAGAGTCTACAGGCCTATCTGCCAAAAGTGAATGAATTAACTTCTTTTAAAGAGATAGTTAGTGCTTCAAAAGAAGACCAGAAATTAATTGCACATTGTTACGATTCTGAAAAAGAAGATTTAAAAAAAATTGAGTTTAGAAATAGATCTACCTTGATATTAATCGGCCCTGAGGGTGATTTTTCCAAAGAAGAAGTTGAGCTTGCCATAAATAATAAATTTAAAGCCGTGAGCTTTGGCTCCAATCGCTTGAGAACGGAAACAGCCGGGCTTTATGTTTGCCAGGCTGCTTCAATTTTATCTTAAATAAAAAATTTTACAGTAACGAAGTGATTTCTGCACTTAAAGGATCAACTTTACTTGGAAAGAATTTTACAATGTTTCCTTTTTCATCAATTAAATATTTACAAAAATTCCAGTTTGGAGCTTTATCATTAACTCCGTTTGCCGATTTATTGCTTAACCATCTGTATAAAGGATCTGCATCATCGCCTGTAACACTTATTTTATCCATCATTTGAAAAGTAACGCCATAGTTTTTCGTACAAAAGCTTTTTATCTCTGTATTTGAACCAGGCTCTTGTTTTCCAAAATTATTTGCAGGGAAACCTATTAACACAACTTTGCTGCCATATTGCTCATGTAAAGCCTGTAAATTTTTATATTGAGGCGTAAAGCCGCATTCGCTGGCAACGTTTATTAAAAGCATTTTTTTGCCTTTAAATTTTGCCAAAGTTATTTCTTCACCATCAATGGTTTTTAGTTTAAAATCGTAAATGGTTCGCATTGGCTGTTTATTGGTTTTTTTAGTAGTTGTACCTGCCCAAAAAACAGCTATAATAGCAGTTATCAAAAATAGGCCACTGATCTTTAAAATTGATTTTTTCATATTTTTTTTGTTTAATTGTTATTTACTAAGGTACAAATTTCTTTCGCTATAAATATTTTGAAAATATTCATCATAAAGATCATCAATAAAATAAATTGCTTCGCCGGTGCTCTTCATTTCAGGACCAAGTTCTTTCTGGATCTCAGGAAATTTTTCGTAACTAAACACTGGCACTTTAATGGCATAACCATTTAATTTAGGTTTGAATGTAAAATCCTTAAGTTTTGCACCCAACATAACTTTTGTAGCATAATTCACATAAGGCTCGCCATAGGCTTTTGCAATAAATGGCACAGTACGACTGGCACGTGGATTAGCTTCGATGATGTAAACAACTTCATCTTTAATAGCAAACTGTATGTTTAATAAACCAACTGTTTTTAAGGCTAATGCAATTTTACGCGTATGATCTTCTATTTGTTTGATCACATTCGGGCTAAGATCAAATGGAGGAAGCACTGCGTAACTATCACCACTGTGAATTCCAGCGGGCTCAATGTGTTCCATAATACCAATTATGTAAACATCTTTTCCGTCGCAAATAGAATCCGACTCTGCTTCAATAGCACCTTCTAAAAAATGATCCAATAAAACTTTATTATCCGGCAGATCGTTTAATAATTTTACAACGTGCTGCTCTAATTCTTCTTCGTTAATAACGATCTTCATGCTTTGGCCACCCAATACGTAACTTGGGCGAACCAATAAAGGAAAACCTAATTCTTTTGATAATTCAATACCTTCTTCAGCATCTTTTATAACACCAAATTTTGGGTAAGGAATATTATTTTCTTTTAAAAGGTTAGAGAAACTGCCGCGATCTTCGGCAAGATCCAAAGATTTGAAATCAGTACCAATAATTTTGATACCATAACGTTCTAACTTTTCGGCAAGTTTTAAAGCTGTTTGTCCGCCAAGCTGAACAATAACCCCTTCAGGCTTTTCGTGTAAGATAATATCGTAAATATGTTCCCAGAAAACGGGTTCAAAATATAATTTATCAGCCGTGCTAAAATCGGTACTAACGGTTTCGGGGTTGCAATTAATCATAATGGTTTCGTAACCCATTTCTTTTGCAGCTAATACACCATGCACACAGCTATAATCAAATTCAATACCCTGGCCAATACGGTTGGGGCCACTTCCAAGAATTACAATTTTCTTTTTATCAGACCTAACGCTTTCGTTCTCATCTTCAAAGGTAGAGTAGTAGTAAGGTGTTTTCGCTTCAAACTCAGCGGCGCAGGTATCAACTAATTTAAATACCCGGTTTATTTTAAGGTCTGTTCTCTTGCTGTATACTTCACTTTCTAAACATTTTAATAAGTGCGCAATCTGCCTGTCGGCATAGCCTTTTTGTTTGGCTTCGTATAAAAGATCTCTTGGTAATTCGCTAACCCTGTATTTGGAAATCTCGTTCTCAAGAGCAATTAATTCTTCAATTTGCTCTAAAAACCACATATCAATCTTGGTAAGCTTCTGAATTGTTTTTATAGAAATGCCAATTTTCATAGCATCGTAAATCATAAATAAACGATTCCAGCTTGGGCGCTCTAGAGCGTTTAACAACTCCTGCTGGTTGGTAATTTCTTTTCCGTCAGCCCCCAAACCGTTACGTTTTATTTCTAAGCTCTGGCAAGCTTTTTGTAAGGCCTCCTGAAAACTGCGACCAATGCCCATTACCTCACCAACCGATTTCATTTGGAAACCCAGTTCGCGGTTACAGCCCTTAAATTTATCGAAGTTCCAGCGTGGAATTTTTACAATAACATAATCTAAAGTTGGTTCAAAGTAGGCAGAAGTTGATTTTGTAATTTGATTGATCAATTCATCCAAACGGTAACCAATGGCTAATTTAGAGGCAATACGCGCAATAGGATAACCAGTTGCTTTACTAGCTAATGCTGATGAGCGGGATACACGTGGATTGATCTCAATGGCAATAATCTCTTCTTTATCATCATTACTTACAGCAAACTGCACGTTACAGCCACCGGCAAAATTTCCAATACTACGCATCATTTTAATGGCCATGGTACGCATACGTTGGTAGGTTGAGTCACTTAAGGTCATTGCCGGTGCCACAGTTATGCTATCACCGGTATGCACACCCATTGGATCAAAGTTCTCAATAGAACAAATAATGGCAACATTATCACTGGCATCACGCAATAATTCAAGCTCAAATTCTTTCCAGCCTAAAACAGCTTTATCAATTAAAACCTCGTGTATTGGCGATGTTTGTAAACCACGGTTTAAAAGTGCGTCAAAATTTTCTTTTTCATAAACAACCGATCCCCCGCTGCCACCAAGCGTAAATGAGGGGCGGATAACTAAAGGAAATCCAAATTCCTGTGCAACATTTTTTCCTTCCAAAAATGATTTTGCAATTTTACTTGGTGCCATGGCCACCCCTATCTCATTCATACGGATACGAAACAGATCGCGGTCTTCAGTAACTTTAATAGCGTCAATATCAACGCCTATCATGCGCACATTGTATTTTTTCCAGATACCAAGGTCTTCACATTTAAGAGCAAGATTTAAAGCAGTTTGGCCACCCATTGTTGGTAGAACAGCATCAATTTTATGAATTTCCAGGATCTTGATTATTGATTTTACTTCTAAGGGCAACAGGTAGATGTTATCGGCTGTTACCTTGTCTGTCATAATAGTTGCAGGATTGGAATTGATAAGTGTTACCTCAATTCCTTCTTCACGTAAGCTTTTTGCAGATTGAGAACCGGAATAATCAAACTCGCAGGCCTGGCCAATAATAATGGGGCCGGAGCCGATAATTAGAACAGATTTTATGGATGTATCTTTTGGCATATAATGAGATAAGAAACTTTAATTTTTTGATTAAAATTTAAATTCCTGCAAAGATAGCACAGAGATGTAATTCTTAAAAGAAAGATATTGACTAGATATTAAGAGATCATTTAAAGTGTAAAATTTATTAACCTCAATAAAAAACCCGAAACTTTTGGTTTCGGGGTAAGGTTTTAAGGAAATGGGTTTTCCGTAAAATATAATTTCTTATTCTGCTGTATTAGATGGTTGAGAATCTGTTTCTCTTTTGCCCTTAGCTTCAGCAACCACTATATCGCGTTCGTGATGGTTAGTTCCGTTTAGAGCGGCAATGGCAGCATTTGCTTCAGCATCATTTGGCATTTCAACAAAACCATATCCTTTGCTGCGGCGAGTTTCTTTATCTTTGATGATTCTTACGCTGGCTACTTCCCCATATTGAGCAAATAATTCGCTAAGTGCTTGTTCTCTTACTTTAAAACTGATGTTGCTAACAAAAATGTTCATAATAAATTAATTTGATTTTATAATATAAAGGTAATTAAAAAAACAATATCTCCAAATTTTTGTTAATTTTTTCACTTCCCAGTGTTTACGGGGTCTAGAGCCTCCAAAATGACATCTTTTATGGTCAAATATGTGTCGTTATATGCTTTGTTTTTGACTTCTTTTTCAGAAAACCACAAAACTTCGTCGATATTTTCTTCTGTTTGAGGGACTAGTTTTTTGCTGTGATCGGTTTTCATGTAAAACCAAAATGTTTGTTTTAATGCAAAAGATTTTTTATAGGCGTAAATATGAAATGTTGAAGCTAATTGTTTGACGATCTTAAGATTAGTAACCGCACATTCTTCTTCACATTCTCTTATTGCCGCTATTTCAATAGCTTCTCCTTTTTCTAATTTACCTTTTGGAAGATCCCATTTGCCTAGTCTATGGATAAATAAATACTGTTGATTTTTTTCCACAAAACCACCGGCTGCTTCAATATAATAAAATGAGGTTTTAAAATAATTAATCACATCTTCAAAACCATAATTTAAAATTATAATCGAATTAAAATTATTTTCATTTAAAAAATCTTCAATAATTATTTTTAACGTTTGTGGATCTGCTTTTACATAAATCTTAATTGTTTGATTTTGCGAAGATTGACTTTCGCTTTCATCAAATCCAATAAATTTATTATCGTAATATATTTTTTTGTTCATAAAAAAGTGCGTTAAACTATAAAACTAAATTTAAATTTGTGCCATGACTTCGTTTGATAACCCAGCGTTTAAAGTTGCTGAATTTTTATTACAAATAAAAGCTGTAAAGCTTCAACCAGAAAATCCATTCACTTGGGCAAGTGGAATTAAATCTCCTATTTATTGCGATAACCGTAAAACGCTTTCATATCCTCAAATCCGTACTTTTATTCGTCAGACCTTTGTTGATACTATTAACAAACATTTTGCCAAGCCCGACGTAATTGCCGGTGTTGCAACCGGTGGTATTGCAGTGGGCGCTTTAATTGCGCAGGAAATGGGCTTGCCTTTTGTTTATGTAAGAAGCGAAGCAAAAAAGCACGGCCTTACAAACCTTATTGAAGGAGATGTTGAGAGCGGACAAAATGTAGTTGTTATTGAAGATCTTATAAGCACTGGCGGCAGCAGCTTAAAAGCCGTGGAAGCTTTACGCGAAAGAGGCTGCACGGTAAAAGGCATGGCTGCTATTTTTACGTATGGTTTTGAAGAAGCTGAACAAAGCTTTAAAAAAGCAAAATGTAATTTAAAAACTTTAACAGATTACAATACTTTAATTGATACAGCATTAACTAAAGAATATATTACCGAAAAAGATATTGAAAGCTTAAAAAAATGGAGAGCGAATCCGAAAGAGTGGGCTCAAACTTTAGTTAAGTAAATAAAATTGTAACTATTTATTTTTTAATGCATACTTTTAAGTATGCATTTTTAATTTAAAAATATAAACATGAAAAAATCGATCTTATTTTTAGCAGTATTTTTCTTTGGAATCAAACCGGTTTGTATAAATGCCCAGGATATTAAAAAGCCTTTTATCGAAGCAACTGGTTCTAGCGAAACTGAAATTGTACCCGATGAAATTTACATTACAATTACTTTGCAGGAAAGACAAGATGGTAAAGATAAATTAACGATCGAAAAGCAGGAAGAAGATCTTAAACAGAATTTAAAAGAGATAGGAATTGATATTTCAAACCTTTCGTTAAATACCGCAAATGCCGATTTTCGCAAGATAAAATCATTTAAAAAAGATGTTGTTACTTCTAAATCTTATATCTTAAAAGTAGGAAATGCGGATATGGTAACTAAAGTATATGAGCGTTTGGATGAGATAAACGCGCATGACGCTTATATTTCTAAATTAAATCATTCAAAAATATTAGAGTATACAAAAGAGAACAGGATAAAAGCAATTAAAGCGGCAAAAGATAAAGTAGACTATCTTGTTGCCACTGTTGGCAATCAGCTTGGTGGCCCAATTCAAATTACCGAAACGATGAATTCGGTTGAAAATAATCCTTATGGCAATCATTACAATTATAATTACAGATCCTCAAATGCTGCGCAAAGTTATGGCGGCAATATCGAAAGTTCAGAATCTGTTGGTGATGAGATCTCTTTTAAGAAAATAAAGATCAAAGCAAGTTTTTTAGTTAAATACGAAATTTTAAATAAATAATCTGTGTCTGCATTTACAATTATCAGCGAAACCAATTCTACGCAATCTTCATTAAAGAGTTTGTATGAATATTTAAGCAACTTCGAAAACTTTGGGCATATATTGCCTGACGATAAAGTAGAAGATTTTAAATATACAGAAACAGAGTGTTCCTTTACCATTAAAGGAATTACGCCAATGAAAATAAAAAAAGTAGAAACAAAACCTTACGAGTTTATTTTATTTTCGAGCGAAGGTTTGGCCAAATTTAACTTTAGCCTGAAAGCTTTTTTTATTGGAGAGGCTGCTCAAAAAGGCGAATGTAAAATTGAATTAATGGGTGATCTTAATCCATTTATAAAAGCTATGGCTGAAAAACCTCTAACCTCATTAACCAATAGCATGTCGTTAAAATTATCACAACTAAAACTAGATTAATTATGCAGATAAATGCAGCCATACAGTTACTGCCCTTAAAAACAAATGAAGACAGATATTCTGTTGTTGACAAAGCCATTGATTTAATAAACAAAAGTGGTTTAAATTATAAAGTTTGTCCTTTTGAAACCGTTGTGGAAGGCCAGCCCGAAGATGTGTATAAATTAATTCAACAAATACAATCGGATATTTTAAATGCCGGTTGTGATGAGTTAATTATGAATATTAAAATTCACGCGGGTAACAGAGATATTACTTTTGAGGAAAAATTAGTGAAGTACTGATCTTTTCTAAAACTATTTTTAAACTCTGATTATTTTTCAATTTTAATTGCATTACTATCAATAGGTTAAGATTGGTAATTGATTTAAAATAAACAGAGCCCAACCATTTTCAGATTCTTTATGTAAAGGTGTTATAGAGATCAAAATTTATAAACCCTAATAAATAATTTGAAATGAAAAAAATGACAACAATTTTAAAACAAACTGCAAAACTGAATCTTAAAAAGGTTTTATTATTTGTGTGTATGTTCTTGTTTCTTTGCAACGCTAAGTCTATTTGCAATTTGAATGCCAGTTTTAATTATACTGTTGGAGCTAATGGAGTTGTAAATTTTGTAAGTACATCTACAGGTACTAATTTAGCAACTACCTATCAATGGTATCTTTCGCCGGGTAGTGCCTTTGGTCAATCGGTAACACATACCTATAATAATGGAACTTATGCCGTTTCCTTATTTGCAAGTGATAGCACTTGTAATGATTCTGTTACTGTATATATTACAGTTAATACAGCAACGTGTAATCTTAATGCCGGATATACTTATACTGTTAATACAAATGGTATTGTAAATTTTGCGAGCACATCTACCGGCACAAACTCAAGCACCACTTATCAATGGCATTTTAGTCCCGGTTTTGCTTCGGGGTCTACAGCTACACACGCGTTTGCAAACAACGGTACATATCCTGTAACACTTTATTTGAGTGATTCGCTGTGCAACGATTCAATTGTATACTATATAACAATTGGTAGCTCAAATTGTAATTTAAATGCAAATTTTAATTACACAGTTAATTCAAATGGTTCGGTAAATTTTGCAAATACATCAACAGGTACATCACCATCTACACAATGCCAATGGCTCTTTCACCCTGGTTCTGCGTTTGGTCAAACAACCACCAATAATTATTCAAACAATGGAACATACCCTGTTACACTTTATTTAAGCGATTCGTTATGTACAGATTCTATCACAAAATATATTACAATAAGCAACAGTTTATGTAATCTTAATGCTAATTTTAATTACACGGTGTTAGCAAATGGAGCAGTACATTTTGCAAGTACTACCACTGGCGCTAGTCCTTTTGCGAGTTATTACTGGAAATTTGGTGACTTGCAAAATGGTTTAGGAGCTACAGTAAATCATACGTATTCTCCCGCGGGTATTTACCAGGTTTTATTACATGTATATGATTCATTATGTCACGATTCGATTGTTATAAATATTAATACTAATCTTGTTTCAGGAATAAAAAATAACAGCGCTGCAATGTCTTCAGTGAAAGTGTACCCAAATCCGAATAGCGGTGAGTTTTCAATTACTTTAAATGGAATAGAAGCAAACTCAGAAGGAGGAATTGAAGTTTTAATTTTTAATACTTTGGGGCAGGTAGTTTTTAGAAATAATTATGAAAATGTAACTGGAGAAATCAACAAAAAAATAAATATAGAAAACCTTGCCGAAGGTGCATATGTACTGAGGCTCAATAATGGAGCGCAAAGCTATGTAACAAGACTGATCATTCAAAAATAGTTATTGATGGTCACAACTAGCAAAAGTCACCCGTAATTGGGTGGCTTTTGTTGTTTTTAAATTAAGGCGTTTGAGGAATTATAATTGTATCGTATGATGGCGAGTAACCTACAAAGGCACCAAACACTTCCTGGTTACCTTCAAACATACTTTTAATATTTGAAGGTGCGCTAAATGGATTACTGTTACTGGTTTTATTCTGATAATAGGTATTCCAGAAATCATATTCGCGCCTTCCTATTTTGCATAATTTTACTACGACAGTATCGCCTCGTTTATAATATCCTCTTTCCGGATCATCTCTGTATTCTTGTATTTGGTTTGGTTGAGGGCCTCTATCATACGAAAAATCAAATGTTTTTCCATCTATGAATTTATCTTCAAATACCGAGAAGAGTGGTGCTGCATAAAATTGATCACGACCTAAACGTTTTGCGTACCAACGATAGCAATCACCAGAGCCTAAAGGCTCAGAAAAAGTTTGCCACATAAACCCTAAAGTATCCTGTTCTCCTTTAAAAAATAAACTATCCAGCTTTGCAGGATTTAAAATAGTAGTACTTGTTTCATAAGTTTTATTAGCAACGGTTACTTTTACCGTATAGGTTTTTCCTTGTTGTCCGTTTAATTTAAACCCTAAATACAAATAACCTGTATTTGGATTTAATTCCTTTAATGTATCAATTGTAATTCCATCCGTTACCGTAACAAATGCTCCTTTAATAAAGCTTTTTTCAGGAGCTGTATAATCAAAATCGCCAAAGTAGGGTACAGAGTAGGATAGAAAAACAACAGCAGGGCTGCCGGTTTCAATACTTGCTTCAACTACTACTTTTTGTTTGTATTCGGGCAATTTTAATTTTACATCTTTTCTGCAAGAAAAAAGTGTAAAGAAAATAAATATGTAAATTAATTTTTTCATTAAAATTTAAAATTCCATGTTAAGCTTGGTAATATCGGAAACAATGATACTTGTTTAGCTCCTACTTTTAAAGTTCCTTTTGTAAAATCGCCTTCACGTGTTAAATAAATAAAGTACGGGTTATAACGGTTATATACATTAAACAAACTTAGTGTAAAACTGTTGCTAAAATTTTTAGCCCATTTTTTTGTAACATTAATGTTGGTTGTATCTTTTCCTTCTGCTTTATATTGTTCGATCAAAACCTGTTTTCTTTTTTCTAATTTCTTTTGCCTGTCAGGCGAATAAGTTACATTCAGATCCATACGATGGTAAGGAATGAACTGGTATGAATTTCTTAAGCCATAATCATTGCTTAAGCTTCCTTCGTACAAAAAGAAACCATTTGGTAAAGTACCGCGGTTACCAGATCCGTAAACCCAAACCATACCAAAATTCCACCTCTTATTTGCATCGTAGGTTAGTACCAAAGAGGCGTCGTGCCTTCTATCGTATTTTGCTAAGAACTTCTCGCCATAATTTATTTCTTTAAATTGCCTCCATGTCCACGATAGTGTGTAGCCTATCCAGCCGGTAAATTTTCCAACATTTTTCTTTACAAAAAATTCTGCACCGTAAGCCCAGCCTTTTCCGAATGTAAAAGCGTTATCGGGATTGTCGAAAACATTATCTGCGGGCTGAGCGCCTTCTTTATATTCTATTTGATTGCTCATCGTTTTGTAGTATACTTCCACGCTTGTTTCAAACATATTTTCTTTAAAATTTTTAAAGAAGCCAAACGCATATTGGTTAGATTCTTGTGGCTTAATAACTTCTGTGCAAGGCATCCACACATCTGTAGGCAGGCTTACCGAAGAAATAGAGGCTAAATGAATGTATTGAAAATTACGTGCATATGAAGCTTTTAACGAAGCTGTTGGTGTTAATGAATAACGTGCAGAAAATCTTGGCTCCAGTCCGTTGTAATTGGCAACTATTTCGTTTGTTTTATAAGTAACGGTGTCGTTTATTTTTCCAAAAGCATCTTTTTTGTAACGTGTAAATGGTCCAACTTGCGTAAAATTTCCAAAGCGTAAGCCAGCATTTATTTTAAAGTTCTGAGTAATATCCCAATCATCACTCACATAAATAGCTGCATCGTGCGCATAAAGTTTAATTGTTTTGCCAAGATCAAAAGTTGTTTCGCCTTGTTTAGCACTTACACTTGTTGGTACAAAAACATGAAAGATATAATTGGCACCAACTTTTATATTGTGGCGTGAGTTAGGAAAAAAATTAAGATCGTATTTTAAATTATAGTCGGTAATTCCCGATTTTATGATCACTTCAAAATCATCTTGCACTGCTCCAAAACTAAAATCGTAATTCGTAAATACGGCAGACATGTTTGAGAATAATTTCGAGTTAAAAATATGGTTCCATCTTAAACAGCCCGAAGCATTTCCCCAGGGGATCTTGGTTTTAAAATCACCTTCAACATCAGTAAATAAAAATTTATCTCTGCCATAATAACCGCTTAAAAATAAACGGTTCTTATCATTTATAATATAATTTAATTTTGCATTAAGATCGTAAAAGAAGTAAGATGTGCCTTTAAAATCAGATTTTTCTATCCATGGTTTTGCTAAAATATCTACATAGGTTCGCCGCCCACTGAGGATGAATGATCCTTTATTCTTTACCAAAGGTCCTTGTACGGTTAACCTGGAAGCAATTACGCCAATTCCTCCTTCAACCTGGAAATGTTGATTGTTTCCATCTTTCATACTTATATCCAATACCGAGGATAAACGCCCACCATATTGTGCAGGCATTCCACCTTTAATGAGATTTACATTTTTTATAGCGTCGCCGTTAAAAACAGAAAAGAAACCGAGTAAGTGAGAAGCATTATAAATAGGGGCTTCATCCAGTAAAATTAAATTTTGATCAGGTCCGCCACCGCGAACATAAAAACCGGTATTACCATCGCCCGCATTTTTTATACCTGGCAAAAGCTGTATAGTCTTTAAAATATCCACTTCACCCATAAAGGCTGGGATCTTTTTTATTTCGGCCATATCCAGCTGTACGCTGCTCATTTGTGTGTTTTTTATGTTTTGATCTGCTGCTTTAGTGGTAACTTCTATTTCATTTAAATTAATTTCTGCCGGAGAAAAAGAAATGTTAAGCGTAGTGTTTTTGTCAAGATCAAGTGCTTGTGTAATTGTTTTATAACCGATATAAGAAATAACTAAAGTGTACCTGCCTTTTGGCGCTGCTAAAGAAAAGAAACCGTATTGATTTGTAGTAGTGGCTTTATTGACTTCTTTTAAAAAAACAGTTGCTCCTATAACGGTTTCTCCGTTTGACGCATCTTTTATACTTCCTCCAACCGAAAAGTTTTGAGAGAAAAAAGAGCCTGTAATAAGCAGCAAAGTAAATATGTAATAATTTTTCAAGCCCTGTAAAAATAGCAAATTATGAGGGTTTAATAAACACTATAAACGTATTTGGGTGTTAATTATTGTTAGATATATAAGTTACATTTTTGTAAGTTACATTTTTGTTACTTATATTTGGATATAATTTACAGGCATGGAAACAGCACCTTTTGTTTTTGGAAAAATAGTGAGTGGACTTGATTTTACTAACCGTCAACTGGAAATGGAACGGTTATTGCAAAATTTTAATAATGGCATTAATACTATTCTTATATCGCCACGCAGATGGGGTAAATCGTCTTTAGTAAAAAAGGCAACAGAGCAAAGTAAGCGTAAAAACCCAAAACTGGTATTTTGTTATATTGATTTGTTTAATATCCGAACCGAACAGGAATTTCATGAAGCATATATTCGCGAGCTTATTAAAGTTACTTCTACTAAGTGGGAGGAACGCATTCGTATAGGTAAACAACTGTTTAAGAAGATCATTCCGCAATTCTCTGTTGGTATTGATCCTATGAACGATCTTTCGATTGCTTTAGATTGGAAGGAAGTTAAAAAAGGCCCTGAAGAGATTTTGGACCTTGCCGAGAATATTTGCAAAACAAAAAAGATAAAAGTGGTAGTATGTATTGATGAGTTTCAAAACATTGCTTTTTTTGACGAACCCCTGGCTTTTCAAAAAAAATTAAGAGCACATTGGCAACATCATAAATACACTTCTTATTGCTTGTATGGCAGTAAACGACATTTATTAATGGATATTTTCTCAAGTACCGCTATGCCTTTTTATAAATTTGGTGATGTTATTTTTCTTGAAAAAATTAAAGAGAACTATTGGGTAAATTTTATAACCAAGCGTTTTAACGATACCCGTAAAAGAGTTGATAAGCCTTTAGCTGAGCGTATGGCCAGGCTCATGGAAAATCACCCTTATTTTGTACAGCAGTTAGCACAACAGGTTTGGTTAATTTCTAAAAGAGTGTGTACAAATAAAGATATTGATAAGGCCCTGGAAAATCTAATGTTACAAAATAGTATTCTTTTTCAGAGAGAAACTGATAATTTAACAAACAACCAGTTAAATTATTTAAAGGCTTTAATAGCGGGCGCTAAACAATTAAGCTCTAAGGAAACCATGCAGGTATATAAATTAGGTACATCTGCTAATGTGTTAAGGATAAAAGAAGGTCTTGAAAATAAAGAAGTGATAGATACCGTTGGACCAACAATAGAGTTTATTGATCCTTTATTTAAAATGTGGCTACACCAGATATATTTTAAGTAACATTTATGTAACTTACATAGATGTTACTTTTTAGCACCATGTTTTGCAGTATGTTTAATAATACTTTTTTTAATCTAAAAATATTTAGAAGGCTAAATGTTTATTTTACCTAATTTTTAAAGGGTTTCACCGAAATATGTTGCATGGATAGGTTTTTATTGTATATTTTTGTTTCTATAAGTTATGTTACGAAATTTTAAAAAGTACATTTGCCTGCTATTGTGCCTTGGTCTTTTCTTTTATGGCAAATCGCAGGTAATTTATAATGCATATGCGCAGGTTACAGCAGTTGCAGGCAGTTCTGTGTTAACAATTGCAAACGTTAATCAGGTTAATCATACATTTATTGTAAACGATTTTGTTGTTGTTATGCAAATGCAGGATAACGTAATTGGCACAAACACAACCAACATTTCCACTTTTGGAAATCTTGGGGGGATACAAAATGCCGGTAGATATGAAATAGCAAGGATATCAGCCGTTACAGCCACAAGTATGACTCTTTCAACAACTTTGGCAAATACATATAATTTTGGCGCTAATTCCTCAGTTCAGGTTATATCCTTTAGAAGGTTAAGCGCTGCGGCATTTACAACAACTAATACTATTACAGGCCTGGCGTGGAATGGAACTATTGGAGGAGTTATAGCATTAGAAGTTGGAACTGTATTAACCTTAGCACATAGCATTTCGGCCAACGGTTTAGGGTTTACAGGTGGTTTAATGAACACGCCTCAATTTGCAGCAACCTCTTGTGATCCAAATTATATTTCTGCTATTGGCAATAGATGGGCGGGTAAAGGTGAAGGGATTTATAAAAATACGAATGCCGCATGGGCCGGAGCCCGCGGTAAGATCTTAACAGGCGGTGGTGGCGGTAATGATGAGAATTCGGGGGGCGGTGGCGGCGGCAACTATACCGTAGGTGGAATGGGCGGGCCCGGTTATACTGGCGCGGCCTCGGGTTGTTCTCCTTCAATTGGCGGTTTAGGTGGAATTTCTTTAAGCTCTGTTATTGCATCCAACCGTATTTTTATGGGCGGCGGCGGCGGCAGCGGACATGGTAATAACAATGTTGGTACGGTTGGTGGTGCAGGTGGCGGCATTATACTATTAAAGACGGGCACCTTAACAACTACTGGTACATGTGCGGGTGTTTCAATAACGGCCAATGGTGTATCCGCTAGTAACGCCAATAATGATGGTGCAGGAGGCGGGGGCGCCGCAGGATCAATTTTATTGCAGATAAGTTCGTATAGTGTTAATACTACCTGTACATTAAACGTCGTAGCAAGCGGCGGTAATGGTGGTAACGCCGTAACCGGCGTAACACATTCCGGCGGTGGTGGTGGTGGACAAGGAGCAATTATTTTTTCATCGACTCAGCCAACCGTAAATATTAATGCAGTTACCACGCCCGGTACGGGCGGCACAAGTTGCGTAAGCTGCGGTGCTTCTGTAAACGCCACTTCTGGCGGTGGAGCTAATAACGCTGGTATTATAAGTAATACAACAACACCTTTGCCAATTGAGTTATTAAAATTTACCGCAAATGAAATTAATGAAAATGTATTTTTAAACTGGATCACATCAAGCGAAAAAAATACTAACCATTTTATAATTGAAAAAAGTGTGGATACGAAAAGCTGGGAAAATGTTGCCCAGGTTGCTGCCGCAGGGAATAGTTCAGGGAAATTAAATTACGAAACTATTGATCAAAAACCATATAAAGGAATATCGTATTATCGTTTAAAAACAGTTGACAAAGATGCAACAATACATTATTCTGATGTTTTAGTGTTTGATAAATTGAACAAAGAATCTTTTTCAATTTACCCAAATCCTTCTAATGGAAAATTTAATCTTAAAATAAAATCATTATCGGGTTTTGAACCAATAAGCATATTTATTTATGATGCTTTGGGAAAAATTGTTTTTGAAAAGGCGATAGAAATTGAAGAAAATAAATACGATTATGATTTTAATACGTTGTTGCAAGAGGGCTTTTATACTATTAAGGTTAATAACAATTCAGAAACTTATAATACCAAAATTGTTATCGATAACTGATCTTAAAGTTTAAGTTCCTTTGCAAGATCCGCAAAATCAACACCATCAAAATTACCACTGCTCATCATTAGCAATACTTTATTGTTCCATTCTTTGGCTTTTAAATAAGCAATTACGTCTGCACTTTTTGTAAATACCTTAAGATCTTTACGGTTAAAGGCTTTGTGAACTTGCTCTTCGGTAATTTCTTTTAGTTTTTTATGGGCAATTGTATGTGGATTAAAATAAACAATAGCTTCATCAGCAAGGTCCATCGAGCTTTTGTATTCATTTAAAAACTCTTCATTCAAACTGCTAAAAGTATGTAACTCCATACAGGCAACAATATAGCGGCTTGTAAATTGTTTTTTTACCGCATCGGTGGTGGCTTTTAATTTAGACGGTGAATGCGCAAAGTCTTTATAAAAATTAAAATTATTTTCTTTATGTACTAATTCCAAGCGTTTTGCCGCACCCTTAAAGGATTGTATGGCTTCGTAAAACTGTTCGTTACTCAATCCAATAGCGTTACAAACCATTCTGGCACCGTTTAAATTCATTAAATTATGGTTACCAAATATCTGTAATGGAATTTTTTTATCATTTGCTAAAAGGTAAGTTGTGCCATCTTTAATTTCATTTTGAGGAATAGAGTATGGCATTTTTGTAATAGCATTATTCTCTGCATTTTTGCAGCAGGCATCTAAAACTTTATCTTCAGAACAATAAATTAATGTACCTTTTGGTTCAATTAAGTTTATGAATTTGGTAAATTGCTCAACATAATTTTCAAAGGTGGGAAACACATTTATATGATCCCAGGCAATGCCACTTAAAATAGCAATATTAGGTTTGTACAAATGAAATTTCGGTCTACGGTCAATTGGCGATGCTAAATATTCATCGCCTTCAATAACGGCATGTTTAGAAGTGTTGGTAAGGTTTACCATGGTATCAAATCCAGCCAATTGAGCACCTACTAAAAAATCAGTTTCAATTTTATGATAATGCATAACATGTAATATCATTGCGGTGATTGTTGTTTTGCCATGACTTCCACCAATAACAATACGGTTTTTATTTTTAGTTGCTTCATAGATATATTCTGGATAAGAATATATTTTTAAGCCTAATTCTTTTGCGCGAATAAGTTCTGGGTTGTCTGCACGCGCATGCATACCAAGAATAACGGCATTAATATCGTTTGTTATTTTTTCAGGAACCCAACCTATCTCAGCGGGCAAGATCCCTGCTTTTGCCAAACGACTTTTGCTGGGCTCATTTATCTCATCATCACTGCCCGTAACTTTAAATCCTTTTTCGTGTAAGGCCAATGCCATATTGTGCATGGCACTTCCGCCAATAGCAATTAAGTGAACTTTTTCCATAGCATAAAGGAAGTGCTTTGTGTTTGGAATTTTTATGACAAACTAACATTATTATGCACATAAAATTGTTTATCTTGCAGATCAATTGATAAAGAAGAATTATGCAAAAAAAGATCGTTAAAGTAGGAAATATAGAATGCGGTTCTAAGGAATTGTTTTTGATCTCAGGGCCTTGTGTTATTGAAGATGAAAGCATCATGATGAAAACTGCTGAAAAATTAAAGGAAGTGAGTGAGCGATTAAAAATTAAAATCATTTATAAATCAAGTTTTTTAAAGGATAACCGCAGTAGTTTGAAATATTATGATGGTCCGGGATTAGAAAAAGGCATGAAAATTCTTGCTAAAGTAAAAGAACAGTTTGGTTTTCCTTTATTAACGGATATTCACGAGAGTTATCAGGCAGCTATTGCCGGGGAAGTTTGCGATGTTTTGCAAATTCCTGCGTATTTATGTATGCAAAGCTCTTTATTGGTTGCCGCAGCAAAAACAGGTAAAGTTGTAAATATTAAGCATGGTCAGTTTTTAGCACCCGATAATATGAAACATCCTTTACAGAAATGTATTGATGCTGGAAACGATAATATGATCTTAACAGAGCGTGGCTATGTGTTTGGATATAACGATCTTATCGTTGATCCACGCAGCTTTTTTCATATGAATAATTTGGGATACCCGGTCGTATTTGATGTAACGCATTGCGTGCGTAAATACGGTATTCCAAGTGCGGATGCAAAGGGCGGTGCAAGAGAATTTTTGCCAGTGTTAAGCAGGGCAGGTGTAGCAAGCGGTATTGATGGCATGTTCATTGAAACGCATCCTGAGCCTTCTAAGGCTTTATGCGATGCTGCCTCACAGTTGTGTGTTTATGATTTGGAAGAGTTCTTAAAGCCTATTATTGATATCCATAACGTAGTTAGAAAATACGATATTTAATTTTTAAATATTACGATAAAGCCGCAGTGTTTAAACTCTGCGGCTTTTTAATTATGCCATTTCAAAATAAAGCTGTTCCATATCGTTAAGGTTCTTGTTCCAACTAAATTTTTCACTGATTCTTTGAAACGCATTATTAGCCAGAATACTCCTTAACTCATAATTCATTAGATATTTTTCCATTGCAATACCAATATCGTATGGCGATGTAGTGCGTGTTATCAAACCTACACTTTCATCCGGTATAAGATCTTTAAATCCATCCGCATTGCTTACTATTACCGGCGTTTGACATGCCATAGCTTCTGCAACGCTTACTCCAAAACTTTCAATTTCTGAAACGTTTACTAAAACATCCATCGTGTTTAAGTGTAACGGAATGAGATCATGGGCAATAAAACCAGTCATTTCAACATGTTTTTGCAAACCGTAGTAATCTATCAATTCAATGAGATTTTCTTTCTGACTTCCATCACCAATTATTTTTAATTTTAAAGCCAGATCAGGGTATCTTTTTACTAAAGAAAAGAATGCAATAATTGTTTTATCAATATTATATATCGGCTCTAGATTTTTTACAACGCCAAAAACAAAATCAGTATTATAAGGTTGAGAATGATTGGCATAAAACACATTTAAATTCACACCAAATGGTATAACTGAGATTTGTTTTTTCGTATACAAAGAAATCTCTTTTTTTAATACTGTTGATGTTACACAGATTTTATTTGCCCTTAGTAAAATAAATTTCATTACCAGTTTATTTAAGAAATTCTTTTTTGGAAAACTCATTACATCGCTTCCCCAGGCCGATACAATAAAAGGTTTAAAAAATGTAAGAGCACCTAACAGTCCGTAGCTTGACGCATAATGAGAATGAATAACCTGGGGCTTGAATTTGTATATTTGGTAAATTAATTTTGGCCACAGCAATAAATAAGCAAGTTTATTGAAGAGTTTTAAGTTTGATCTTGTTTCTTTTTTATTTAAACAAATAATATTCTTATTAGCGCCGAACCAATTGGTATCAGAACTGTTGAAAGAGAATATACCGATAAGAAAGTCATCATTTGCAAGACTAAGAACCCATTTTTGGGTATGGGTTGAATTGATATCTGCTAATATTAATATTTTTGGAGCCATAACTGATTTACAGTTTGATGTATCCAAACGTGAAAGGTTTAATTCGTTTTAAAAATTAACAGAAATTTTGTTATTGGCTATCCGTTCTTATGTCTGAATAAATATACCACACCACAAATTATCGCAACAATAGTTAAACTAAAGAAGAAAATCTTCCAGGCGCTGTAAGGTCTTTCACCTTGTACTTCGCCGGTACGGGCGTTTATTGTAAAACGATAAACTTTGTCATTATACTTGTAGGCGCTTATCCAAAGTGGTAATAAAATATGTTTAAAAGAAATATCGTTGTATTGTGTGTTTAATGTAGTTATCTGCTGTGTATCACCACCAATATGCGAATTAACCGCGCTGCGAATAATTGGTTGCATACGCTCTTTTGCTTCTTCAAAACCGGGTTTTAACTCTGTTTGATAGCTTTCTGTAACAAAACCGGCGAGGTACTGATCGTTGTAACCTACTAATTCCGGCAGATCCCATGGTTCAAGATCCTGAACTAATTTTTTTGGTAATGAGCGCGAAGCGCAAACCAAAATATCATCAAACGAATTATTTACCGTGCCACTTGCCGGAAACCAATTGGTGTGGCGCACCTGGCGGGTTTGTGTTTTTCCTTCGCTATCGCGGTAGGTTTCAGTTACGTAATAATACACACCGCGAAGCCCTGTGTAATTGCTAACCGTATTACTGTCATAAGTCCAATAAGGCATATATACACCTCGTAGTTTTTCGAGACTATGTTGCGCGTAAAGTTTTAATTTGTTTGGAGCAAACCATAAACCGCTAACCCATTTTATAAAACCCTCTTTAGCTTTTGTTCTTTCAATTTTAAACGGTAACAAATATTTTGGTTTTATGATGGAGCAGGTAGATGCATTTTTTACAACAAGAGCTGTATCGCAATAAGGGCAGCTGCTTGAGGTAACATTAGGAGGAAGAGTAGTGGAAGAACCACAACTGTCGCACTTTACAGTTGAGATGGTTTGTTTTTCAGATGAAGCAACATTTTGTTCTAAAAAACTATTATAATCATTTTCGATGACCTCAGTTTTTTCTGATTCGATCGTATTTTGAGTCTGACAGTAATTGCAGGTAAGGCTTTGTGTGCCTGGTTTAAAACTTAAATTGGCACCACAATTTTTACATTTAATTGTGCCCGCGGTTTCCGCAGTTGGTTCAAAAGTATGCTCGCTCATAAGTGATAGTTTGATAATTTAAATTAAAACAAATTAAATCAATATTTAAAATATTTTTTTAAACCGGGCATTAATTTGGAAACCGGAACAATGAATTATTAAAGCATTTTGTTTCTTTTAACCAGGTAGGTGTATAAAATATTATCGAAGCCTTTATTAATATCCGCTTCAACAAAATCTATTTTATATTGTCCGCATTTTAACTTCAGAAGATCTTTATACTGGTTGATGGATTGCTGATATTGTTCCTTAATTTGGCTTGGATTTAATTTAATCTCTTCACCACTTTCGAGATCTATGAAATGATAGGGTTTGTTTTCAAATTCAAAGTCAATTTCTTTTGCTTTATCCACTACATGAAACAAAACAACTTCATGTTTTCGGTATTTTAAGTGTTGTAAGGCAGAAAATAATTCTTCATTTTCCGAATTATCTTCAAACATATCACTAAAAATAACAACTAATGATCGCTGATGAATTATTTCTGCAATTTGATTTAAGGTTTTTGCCGCAGAAGTATTCTTGCTCTCAAAATTTTTATCAAGAATTTCTTCGAGTGTATTGTAGATTAATTTTTGATGAGATGGGCTGCCTTTGGGCGCAAAGTGTTTTACGATCTCGTTTTCAAATAAAGTAAGTCCAAAAGCGTCACGTTGCTGCTTTAATAATTCGCAAAGTGCCGCAGCGGCATAAACGCTAAAATTGAGTTTATTATTTTCTGAGTCTTTTGGAAATTGCATACTTGCAGAAACATCAAGAACTATTTGGCAACGCAGATTTGTTTCTTCTTCATAGCGCTTTACAAAAAGTTTGTTCGATCGTGCAAATAACTTCCAATCAATATGCCTTGTACTTTCGCCGGTATTATAAAGTCTGTGTTCGGCAAACTCAACCGAAAAACCGTGAAAAGGACTTTTGTGCATGCCCGTAATGAAGCCTTCTACTACTTTTTTTGCAAAAAGTTCTAGTTTCTTAAAAGGCTCTATTTTTAATCGATTTATTGGCATAATTATGTTTGTAAATTTACCTTCATTTTTCTGTTAATTTATGCAAAATGTGGTTTTTTTTCGTATATTCGTAAAATTAATCACTTTACAGAGTTGAGTCTATGACAAAATATTTATTTGTATTTGTTTTCTTATTTATTTTTTTAGTTAAGCCCAAGGCACAAGTAGATACCAGTTTTTGGTTTGTGGCGCCGGATATATCTGCTACTTTAGGAGAATCCCCAATAGAGCTTCATATTCAAACCTATTCACAAGCTGCAACAGTGCATGTTGTGCAGCCTGCTAACCCGTCAACCGGGGTAAATCTAAATTTAAACATAGCTGCCAACAGTTTAAATGTAAGCAATTTAACACCATCTTTAACAGCAGTAGAAACTGGTACGGCCAATACTATTGGCAATAAAGGCATTTACATTAGTTCTAATGCAAATATTTCTGTTTATTATACTGTAGGCTCCGGTGCAAGTAAAGAAATGATTAGCCTTAAAGGTCAACGCGCCAAAGGTGTTGATTTCTACACACCTTTTCCAAACAATATTTTAACAAATAACGCGCTTGCCGATGGAGGCGTTGGTTTTGATGTGGTGGCCACCAATACAGGTGTTACAACGGTTTTAATTACACCTCGTGCCGCTTGTGTAGGCAGAGCCAAGAACGTCACATTTGCCATTTCACTAAATCAAGGACAAACCTTTTCTATGAGGGATAACAATGCTGTTAACCCTAGTGAATTAGCGGGATCGATTGTTTCATCGGATAAGCCAATAGCTTTAACTATTAGTGGCCCGATAAGAACATCAGCAACTTTGTGCACAAACTATTATGCTGATCAGATCACAACCAGTGATAATATTGGAAAACAACACGTTATTATCAAAGGAGAAGGAACCTCGGATGTAGCTTATGTTTTAGCAACATTAAACTCAACGAGCTTAACAATTACAACGGCAACAGGAACAATCAACTGGTTAATTAATACTGGTGAAACGTATTCGATAAACTGTTCAACGTCTCCGTTAACCTACATTGATACTGATAAGCCTGTTTATGTTACACACGTTAGCGGATACGGCTGTAAGTTAAGTGGGGCACAGGTTGCGCCTGCTTATTGTGCCGGTTCTTATACTACCGCTTTTACCAGATTAAGCGGCGATTCTTTGAACTTAAATCTTGTAACTCGTAGTGGTTTTCAAAATACATTTACATTAACAAGTAATGCTACACCTGTAACAATTTCTGCAACGAGTTTTTCAGCGGTTCCGGGAAGTCCAAATTTGGTTGCAGCAAGAATTTATTTTCCTACTTCATCTATCCCAGTTGGTTCACACAATGTTTTAAGAAATAAGAATGATCTTTTTGACCTTGGCGTTCATAACGGAAGTTATAATGGTGGAAGCTCTTACGCTTATGCCTCTGAATTTGGGGTAGATGCTTTTGTTTTTGCCAATAGCGTGCCTACTGCAACTATCTGTTCAAATACAACTTTTACTTTAAATGGATTAATTGGTGGTGGGCCAATAACCGGTGCTTGGAGTTATAATGGTTTTGGAACATTATCGGGTGGGCCTAATCAAATCATAAATAATGTTTACACTCCAAATCCAATTGATACAAATATAAAACCGGTAAAGATCATTCTTACTTCAACAGGTATTTGTCCTAACAAATCTGATACTTTAAAACTCACAGTTAAACAAGCCCCAATTGTTACCGCAGGATCAGGGTCGGTTATATGCTCAAATAGTCCAACAGTTAATTTATCAGGAAATGTATTTGGTGCCAGCACTCAAGGTTTTTGGACGGTTTTAGCGCCAGGAAGCGGAACATTTGTACCAAGTATAAATTCATTTACACCAACCTACCTCTTGTCTAATGCCGATACCGCATTGGCCCAATTGCAATTTGTGCTCACGAGTACTAATAATGCAGGTTGTAACCCCGTCACCGATGTGGTTACGGTAATAATTAACCACGCGCCTTTGGTTAAGGCAAGTACTGTTAATCCTATTTTGCGGTGTGCAAATAACTCAACTGTATTTTTAAATGGCACCGTTTCGGGTACAACAACTTCTACGGGAAAATGGACGACTAACGGAAGCGGAATATTTGTTCCGAATCAACTTTCTTTAATATGTAATTATATACCAAGTACCACTGATATTGCAGCCGGATCGATATGGCTGTATTTAACGAGTACAAATAATTTACAGTGTAAAGCTGTAAAAGACAGTGTGCAGGTAATATTTACACAACCTGTCACCGTTAGCACAGGAGTTGATTTAAACAGTTGTAAAAATAATCCTATTGTACCTCTTAATGCTGTTATCACTGGCACAGCTTCAAACAGTGGTATCTGGTATGGCGGTACAGGAACTTTCTCTACAACCAATACTTCATTTACACCCACATACATTGCTACCGCAGCTGATGTAGCAGCAGGATCGGTAATTCTGACCTTTAGCACCACTAACAATGGTATTTGCGCAGGTGTATCTGATCAGGTAAAGATCGATTTCAGAGATAAGCCAACAGCTAACTTTATTGTAAATACTGTTTGTTTAAATCAAACAACAATTTTCACCGATCAATCCATTAATACTTCCGGTATTGGCTCTTTAAACAGCTGGCAATGGCAAATGGGTGAGGGTGGTAGTTCTAACGCTGTTAACCCAATTTATACTTATACTTCCGCAGGAACTTACACGGCGCAATTAGTTGTGGGTAATACATTTAACTGTTACGACACCATTTATCGTCCGGTAACGATTTACGCTTTGCCAAATGCAAGTTTTTCTATTTCAAGGTCTTGTAGTGGTTCTGCACAGCAAATTAGTTTTACCGATCAATCTACAATATCTCCGCCTGCTTCAATTCCTGCATCAGGTTATTATTGGGATTTTGGTGGGTTTGGGTTTTCATACTCAAAAGACACATCAATAGTATTTCCATCACAGGGTATTTACAACATTACCCATGAAATTACTTCCAATAATAATTGTAAATCAACGGTAACACAATCGGTTAATATAACACCTAGGCCTGTAGCTAAATTTATCTACATTAATAACACTGCCTTAAGCCTTGGAGCAAATATATCCTTCATTGATTCTTCAAAGTCTGCAGTATCATGGTTTTGGGATTTTGGAAATGGTTTTAATAGTAATGCACAAAATCCAAGTGCAAATTATTTAAGCAATGGTACTTATACGGTTACCCTGGTTATTACAGATCAATTTGGTTGCACCAGCACATATGCACAAATAATCAGGATCTCTAACATTGCGGCGGAAGTTACACAGCTTATACCAAATATGATCACACCAAACAACGACGGGAAAAATGATATTTGGCGACTGGATTTTATTAACGTTTTCTTTCCTGAAGCGGAAATAGAAATTTACAGCAGATGGGGAGAACTGCTTTATAGAAGCGTAGGTTATTCTAATGCCTGGGATGGAAGCTACAAGGGTAATCCATTGCCGGTAGGCGCCTATTTTTACACCATTAAATTAAATGATGTAAACAATTCAGAAACTTATAAAGGAACTGTAACTATTCTTAAATAATCATGAAAGCAAAACTATATATTTTATTTATTGTAATACTGTGTTATTCGTTTTCTAAAGCGCAACAACAAACTTTATTTACAAATATTACACTTCACCAGTTTTTATATAATCCTGCTTATGCCGGAACAAATAAAGGCATGCAGTTTAATGCCGGATATCGCAACCAATGGGCAGGTTTTGAAAATGCACCTGTTACATATATGGTAAGTGGTTATGGGACGTTTAAAAAACGTACCAATATGGCTGCAGGCGGTTTAATTATTAATGATAAAAGTGGATTGCTCTCGCGTACGTCGTTTTATGGTACTTATAGTTACCATGCTAGAATAAATAAAAAAGTAAACCTTGGCTTTGGTATAGGTATCGGCGCTGTGCAATACAACGTGAAAATATATAATGCTAAGGTGTATGATAAGGATGATGAATTTATGAAGAATAATATTTTAAATGCTAACGCATTTGATGCTAATGCAGGTTTATATTTATATAGCAAGAATTTCTTTTTAGGAATCAGTAGTCAGCAATTATCAAAAGGTAAAATATACTGGAACAATACTATTGGACGTTTAACGCCGCATTTATATGGTTTTATGGGTTACAATTTTACTTTGGATAAAAAGAAAAAAGAGTGGGTATTGCAACCCTCTACTTTAATACGTTATAATAATCCTGCTCCTTATCAATTAGAATTTAATTTAAAATGTATCTATAAAGATATGTTCTGGATAGGTGGGGGGTATAGGATCAATACTTCGGCTTGTGCCATGTTCGGAACTACTATCAGTAAGCAATTTACTATCGGATACAGTTATGATTATTCTACCACTGCTTTACAAAAATATTCTAACGGAAGTCATGAGATCATTTTGTCATATACTAAATCTGCCAAGAAGAAAAAAACTGTTGGCGACAAAATTCAGGATGCTGATGAGGAAGAACTAAATAATATTGATAATAGTATTAAAACAAATTTAAAAAATAAGAAAAATGAAGAGAAGAAGTAAAATAGTTTTATTAGCTCTATTTTTATTCGTAAACCTAACGGTATCTGTTGCACAGATTGATACTGCATTTTGGTTTGGAACACCATGGATAACTCAAGGCCATGCACAGAAAATTCCTTTGGCATTGCAGGTTTCCACTTTTAGTAACACAACAACTGTTCGTGTAAGGCAGCCGGCCGGAACTTACGATACTACTTTTACAGTGCCTCCAAATACTAATTTTACAAAATCATTGAGTCATGTTGTTGGCATTATTGAAACCATACCTGCCAATACGGCTTTAAATCGTGGTCTTAAGATCAGTTCTGATTTTCCGATTACTGTTGTATATGATAATATCACAGTAACAAATAATCCCGAAACTTATTCGATGAAAGGTCAGAATGCTTTGGGATTAGAATTCGTTTGTCCTTTTCAAACCCACAGAAATAACGGCGGATATACGCCTACGCCGAAATCCCAGATAATAATAGTAGCAACAGATTATAATACTGTTGTGTGGATCACTCCAAAATGCCCTGTAATTGGGCACCCTGCAAATATTACGTATTCTGTTGCATTAAGTTATGGTCAATCTTATAACATCGAAAATGTTACCAATTTGAGTTCCGTTCCAGGACAAAATTTGAGTGGAACAATAATTGTTTCTAATAAACCTATCGCCGTAACGGTTGCAGATGATTCTGTTTCAGGGGTAAGTGGTTGCTTCGATTTAATGGGAGATCAGCTCGTTCCTGTAGACATTGTTGGAACGGAATATATTGTAAATAAAGGAGGTTTAAATGCTGCACAGTTTGAAGGCCCTTATATTGTAGCCACCGAAAATCTTACCCAGATAACTATCACTGATGCTGCTGTTACAACTACACTAATGAATAAAGGAGATACTTATTTTTATAAACTTATTAACCCGCTAACACACATTCTGGCAACAAAACCTGTATATGTATTGCACGAGAGTGGATTTGGCTGCGAACTAGGGGAAGCTATTTTGCCGCCATTGAATTGCGCAGGTTCTAACCAGGTTGCCTTTACGAGAAATAATGGGCAACCTTTTTATTTAAATATTTTATGCAAAACAGGTTCTGAAACTACATTTACACTTAATGGTTCTTCTACATTAGTTCCTGCATCTGCATTCAGCGTAGTTCCCGGAACAAGTGGTGCATATATGGGAGCACAAATTGGCAGTTTTAGTACTGCGCAAATACCGGTATTATCAGCGCAATTACTTTCAAATAACACTGATGTGTTTGCTTTAGGTATTTTTCACGGAGGAGCTACATCCGGTGCTTTATATCACTACATGTCATCTTTCCTCCGTCGTACAACCGTAAAAACTCAAACAGTAACTCCATATTGTGTGGGCTCAGGCTTGCCAATAAATTTAACAGGAACAGTATCGGGCGGTGCGATAACCGGAGTTTGGACAGTTGCTAATGGCAGCGGAAGCTTTGGAGCTTATACTTCCACTGTAAATACAATTTCAACGAGCTATAACCTGTCGAACAATGATACCTTATTAACGAGTATTAAGTTTTACTTAACCTCAACAGGTAACTGTACTCCAAAAGTGGATTCCATTACTGTGCCAATAGTTCAGCGCCCTAAAGTATTTATCGGCACAGGCACAACCATATGTAAGAACAATGTAGTACCCATAGTATTAACCGGCACAATTACTAATGCCTTGGGAGGCACATGGTCAGGCGGAACTGGCTTTTTTGCGCCCGGCATCAATATCACCTATACACCAACAGCGGCCGATTTGGCGGCAGGGAGTTTAGTTTTAACATTGAGTAGCGTAGGAGGGTGTACAACAACGGCTCGCACCTTGACAGTTAACTTTGTAAACCCGCCCACTATAGCTGGTATAGATGATAACGTGTGTACCAATACCCAAACCATAACGTTAAACGCAAGTGTAACTGGTAGTACCCTAAACCCAACCTGGACAACCAGTAATGGTACCGGCTTGTTCTTACCAAGTAATCAAACAATAACTCCAACTTATCAATTAAGTCAAAGCGATTATAGTTTAACGGCTATAAATATGACGGTGACATTGCCGCCAACAGGCCCCTGTGCATCGGTAAGTGATGTAATACAATTAACAATGAGGCCTGCGCCACTCGCTATTGCCCCTGCTGATTTTACAGTATGTGCTAATGCAGGCTTAATAAATTTAAATGGTAGTATAGGGGGTTCTGCCTCTACCGGAACCTGGACCACTATTAATGGTACCGGAGCGTTTAATCCGCCACCGGCCCCACCGGTATCTACTTACACAATGAGCTTTTCAGATCTGTCCGTTGGAACATTAACTTATGTATTAACAACAGATCCTGGAACATATAACTGTCCCAACGATACAGATACTTTAAAAATAGCAGTGTTAGCCGCTCCGGTAGTAGCAGTAAACAGTAATGCAGCGGTTTGCGAGAACGCTCCTGTAGCCTTAACGGGTACCGTAACAGGCTATACCAATACAGGTATCTGGAGTTCAACCGGAACAGGTGCTTTTACACCAACCAATACATCTTTAGGAGGCCAATACTTTCCGAGCGCCGGAGATGTATCTAATGGAACAGTAACATTAACCTTATTATCAACCAACAACCAGGGCTGTCCGGCACAATCAGCTTCATTTGTTGCTAAATTTGTGAAAGCTCCACAATCTTTATTTACAGCCTCAGCAGTCCGATGCCAGGATTCAATAATTACTTTTATTAACGGGTCGCAGGCTAACGGAACTTCAGTCTTTTTAACTCAATGGAATTTTGGAACAGCCCCAAGCAATAGCATACAGTCTACAACGTCAGGCAATGCAAATTATACTTATACCAATTCCGGCAGTTATATAATTACTTTAACAGTGCAAGGAACAAGCCCTCCTCCAGAAAGTATTCCATGCTTTGATACGGTAAGCAGACGTATAACGGTTAACTCTTTGCCGATTCCTAATTTCACTTATTTAAATGCTTGCCAGGGTTTACCAGCACAGTTTAGAGATTCCTCTATTGTATTGCCGGGTAATATAGTAGCCTGGAACTGGAATTTTGGCGATGGTAGTGTAAACTCTTTCACCCGTAACCCTGTGCATACTTATACTACAGCCGGCACCTATAACGTACTGTTAACAGCTGTATCCAATAATTCCTGTGCTGCATCTATAACAAAAACGGTCAATATCAATCAGCAACCTCTTGCCCAGTTTGGTATGACCAACGATCCAACAGTAGCATTAGAGCCGGTATATTTTTCAGATTTTTCGGCCCCAACAGGTTCAATCAGCAGTTGGCTATGGTCTTTTGGAGATGAAGGTTCAGGAGAGGGACCATCACCTACGCACGTTTATCAGAATGCGGGCAGTTATATAATTACCTTAACCGTATTTGATAATAATGGTTGTACCGATACGGTTAGCAAAGAGATACAGGTGCAGGTATTGCCGCAGGTACCAACTGCCTTTACCCCAAATAAAGATAATAACAACGACCTTCTTTTTGTAAAAGGTGGCCCTTTTGAAAAAATGACCTTTAGAGTATATAACAATTGGGGTGAATTATTATTTGAGACCAACGATCAGAAAACAGGATGGGATGGAACCAAGAACGGCAAAGACCAGCCCGTTGGCGTTTATGTTTGGACATTAGTTGTGGATATGTATAACAATCGCCAGGTAAAAAAGAACGGTGACGTAACTATTATTAGATAAAATGATGAAAACACTAAAAAAGTACTCAATTATTTGTTGCTTGTTTATGGTAACTGCCATTAAAGCACAGGATTTTCATTTGAGTTTATACGATGCCGCGCCATTGTTCTTAAACCCTGCTATGACAGGGCTTGTTGATGGAAAAATGAGATTACATGCGCATTACCGTAACCAATGGAACGCTATTGCTTACAAACCATTTACAACGGCTTTGGTAAGTTTTGATATGCCAAAAGGCAAATGGGGCTTTGGTGGACAAGTTAGCAACATGCGTGCAGGTTTTGGTAACTATAATGTATTTCAACTATTAGGGTCTGCTTCTTATGCAGTACCTATTGATAAAAACAAATACCATAATTTATCTTTTGGTTTACAAGCAGGTTTTACTCAAAAACGTATCGAATACCAGATTTATACTTTCGATAATCAATGGACGGGCGCTGATGGCGGGTCTTTTAATAAATCGGTTGATAATAAAGAGAACTTTAACCGCGGCTCGCAATTTCAGGAAGCGGTTAATTTTGGTGTGTTGTATTTTTACGGAAAACAACAATCACGTATCAATCCATTTGCGGGTTTTAGCGCGTTTAACTTAACGCAACCAAAAGAAACTTTTTTTGGAAGTAATAACCGTTTACCAATAAGAATGTATTCGCACGTTGGTGTTAGGGTTAACATTAGTGAGTTACTATATGTTATCCCAAAAGTATTGATCTACAATCAGAAAAATATCATTCAGCAAACGTATGCTATGGATGCAGGCTATTTCTTTAAAGGTGAGAAGTTTTACGCTTTGGCCGGATACATTTACAGGGCTAAAGATGCAAGCATTGCATACGTTGGATTTAAAAAAGATAATTACATTATAAAAGTTGCTTACGACTTTAATACTTCTTCTTTAAGAGGCACATCTAAAACAAGAGGTGCTTACGAACTTTCTTTAACCTGGTTAGGTAAGAAATCAAAAAATCAAGATGTTAAAAACTGTCCAAGATTATAGTATTTATGTTTAGAAAAATAGTTCTCCCCATATTCGTTTTATTAAGCTCTATAACTTTTTCGCAATCAAAAAAATTGTGGACTGAAATTGCTGACGATGCTTTTGCGAAAAAAGATTATGCAACTGCTGCGGTAAATTATGCAAAGGTATTAGATGATACTACCGTGTTAAGAAGTTATGTATTGCCATACGAAACGCAATTGGTAAACTTAAATTCAAAATCTTTATTTAAAGTTCCCGAGCTAAGAGTTACAAAAAGAAAAGACAGTACCAATCTTGTAAAAGAGAATTTAGTAAACTCGAGTAAATACGATTTTATCATGTACCGTTTGGCAACCAGCTATCGTTTAAATTTCGATTACAAACATGCAGTTGAACAGTACAAAAAGTGTGTAGATAGAAAAGTTTACCCGGATGCGCCATATTTTTATGCTTTATCATTAATGAGCTTAAAACACTATTCAGAGGCATTAAAAGCGTTTGATGGTTATACAAATCCAAAAGCGGATTCAACAGGCACTATGCCAAAACCAGGCACCGACTCTTTATTAAAACAAGCCGATAAAAAGAAAAAATCATGTTATTTTGCTTTAGATACTTTATCTCCGCGTAAACCCATAAAAGTGCGTATGATGGATTCTATTGTGTTTAATAGAGGATCGGCAAGCTTTGGGGCAATGTATTTTGAAAATGACACACGCGTTTTATTTACAAGCGCGCGTAAAGGCGGTGTAGTAACCGACCCTGAAAAACAAAACTCTGCTTATTATTGCGATGTTTATACCTCTACAATTGATGATACAATCTGGCAACGTCCGGTAAATTTTGGGCGCCCTGTAAATACATCTTTACACGAAGGAGCCAGCTTTTTTACAAAAGATGGCGTAATGTTATTTACACGCTGGAGCGATAATAACAAGAACGAAGCATTTATTTATATGGCGCGTAGTATTGAAGGTAAATTTTACGATGCCATGAAATTGGGTACTAATGTAAACTTACCGGGTTATAAATCGCAACAGCCATTTGTAAGTATGGATGGTACAAAATTATTCTTTTCATCTAACCGCCCAGGTGGTAAAGGTGGTTTTGATATCTGGATGGCGCCCATTGATGGAAACGGTTTTATTGGCGAAGCACAAAATTTAAAAGAGCCAATTAATACACCCGGCGATGAAGTAACTCCTTTTCTTCACGATCTTTCTAATACATTGTTTTTTGCATCTAACGGTATGCCGGGCTTAGGTGGTTTGGATATTTTTAAATCAAGCTTAAACGTAGATGACAGTGTTTATATGTACCCAATAAATTTAAATGCGCCTATTAACTCAAGTAAAGACGATGCGTATTACATTATGGACCGTTTAGGTGAAAAAGGTTTTTTCTCAAGTGACAGACAAGATTGCCCTAGCGGACATTGTTACGATATTTATTCATTTGTTAATGCGCCTATCTTTTTTAATTTAAGTGGTATTGTTTTTGATGCAGAAACGAATGATCCAATTCCAAGTGCTTTGGTTACTATCAGAGACGTTCATGATGGAGAAGAACCTTTCTTTTTAGTGACCGATGAAAAAGGATATTACAGCACACCTTTAAAACCAAATTTAGAGTATTTCTTAAAAGCGCAAAAAAATAAATATTTTGGTCAGGCAGCAAGTGTTGCTACAAAAGGTTTAACAGACTCAAAAGATTTTGAGCAGGATTTCTTTTTAGGAAAAATTCCTGAAGGTGATATTGAAATTGAAGGTATTGAGTACGATTTTGATAAAGCAACGCTTCGTCCTAAATCAATGGAGATCTTGGATAAGATCGTAGATCTATTGAAGATCAATGATAACTTAAGCATTGAATTAAGCTCGCACACAGATGCCCGTGGTAACGACGCGTATAACATGAAGTTGTCACAAGGCCGTGCTCAAAGCTGCGTAGATTATATTGTAAGCAAAGGCATTGCTAAAAAGCGTATTATGGCTACCGGTTATGGTGAAACAAAACCAATTATTCTGGAAGCTGAGATCGCTAAAATGGTACCTAAAAGCGAAGAGTTTGAAACCGCTCATCAAAAAAATCGCCGTACAGCCTTTAGGGTAATTGGCGAAACAAATATTAATATCATTAATAAAACAAAGTAATTTTGGCGTTAAGCCTCACCCTAAATCCCTCTCCAAAGGAGAGGGACTTTTTTTTGTGTAAACATTTTTTTTATTTCATTGTTGAAGCTAAAGTGATTAATTTTTTGAAGCGTGGAGAAAATAATATTTCGTAGTTATAAAATAACCGTTAAAGGCAAGGTGCAAGGCGTTAGTTACCGTTTTAATGCGCAGGCCGTTGGTCATAAATTAAACTTAACGGGCTATGTTAAAAATCAGCACGACGGCTCGGTTTTTGCGCATGTTGAAGGTAAAGAAGACGATATCAATAAATTTATAGATTGGTGTTATTTAGGCTCACGCCTCGCAAAAGTGAGCGAAGTAGCTGCTGAAGAAACGGATTTTGTAGGTTTTCAAACCTTTGAAATAAAAAAATAGGATCATGAAGAAGATAAAACTAATTTTTCTATTCTTCTTTTTTATCAACATAGCGTTTTCTCAAAAAACAGCTACAGATTCAATTTCAAAATTAAAAGCAAAAAAAGAAATAGAATCTTACCGTTTACGCGTAATAAAAGGCGAAAAAATGGAAGATATTGCCCGGGCCTATAGTCAGGATAAAGCCTCTGCTTTAAAAGGCGGTTTAATTTTGGATATAAAAAAAGGTGTAATGGATCCTGAATTTGAAAAGGTAGCCTTTAGCTTAAAACAGGGCCAGATCTCTAAAGTATTTGAAACGGTGTATGGTTACCATTTTATACAATTAGTAAAGCGCAGGGGAGATTTACTTGATTTGAGACATGTTTTAATTGAGCCGAAAGTGAAATAAGACAATTTGTTTTGTCATTCTGACGATAGGAGGAATCTATTTACGCAGATCCTTCCTTCTTCAGCATTACCAGAGTTAAGATTAATGTACTTTTTTAAGTCTTGATAAAGCTCTAAAATTTACCATCTTTTTTAATTTTTTAAGACTTTCCTGCTAAGCTCAAGGTATTAAAACCGTAAATTTACCCTGCATGCAAAAAGTAAAATTAAGTATCCTGTTTTCAATTATGGTTCTCGCTTCATTCGGGCAACCTATTGATAAAGTTATTGGCGTGGTGGGTAAATATCCTATCCTCTTATCTGATCTTCAAAACTCAATGTTAGAACGTGAAAAACAAGAAGAAGGTTTTGATAAATGTAAGGCTTTTGAAACATTGGTATTTCAAAAATTATTAGTGGCGCAGGCAGATCGGGATAGTGTTGTTGTTTCGGATGCGGAAGTTGACCAGGAGTTAAACCAACGTATGTTATATTACGTTCAGCAATTTGGCAGCGAAGAAAAACTTGAAGAATTTTATGGCAAACGCACCAACGTTATTAAAGATGAGCTTCGTGGCGATGTGCAGGAACAATTAATTGCACAAAAAATGCAGGGTAAAATTACCGGCGATGTAAAATTAACACCCTCTGAAATAAGACAATTTTATAATTCAATTCCCGTAGATAGTTTACCACTTATAAACTCTGAAGTAGAGCTTCAACAAATTGTAAAAAGACCAACCTTTAGTGCTGAGGCAAAAAAAATTGCAAAAGAACAGTTAGAAGAATATCGTGCCCGGGTTGCAAAAGGCGAGAGTATGAAAAAACTGGCGGTTCTTTATTCAGAAGATCCGGGGTCTGCAAGCAAGGGCGGGGGATACGAAAATGTTGGCAGAGGTGTAATGGATCCTGCTTTTGAATCGGCTGCGTTTCGCTTAAAAGAAGGCGAGCTTTCTAATGTATTTGAAACATCCTACGGCTATCACTTTATTGAATTGGTAAAGCGTAAAGGTGAGTTGCTGGATCTTCGTCATATTTTAATTGTACCAAAAATGTCTAACGCCGATTTTTATAATAGCAAATTAACGCTTGATTCTATTTATACCGAAATTAAAGAAGGGAAAATAACGTTTGAAGAGGCTGCAAAAAAGTATAGCGATGATGCAGATACAAAACAAAATGGTGGTTTAATGATAAACCGTAATTCGGCAAGTACAAAATTTAGCAACGAGGATATTAGTCAGATTGATCAAAACCTTGTAGCAACGCTTAACCCCATGCAAGTGGGTGATATTAGTAAGCCTATGCAATTTGTTAGTCAAACAGATGGTAAGCCGGCTTTTAGATTACTAAAATTAAAAAACCGTATCGATCCTCACAGAACAAATATGAAAGACGATTACCAAAAGTTAGCTTTCATGGCGCAAAATGATTATAATAAAAAACAGATAAAAGACTGGATCAAAAAACGGTCTAAGATCACTTACATTAAATTAGATCCTGAATTTGCCTGCACGTTCGAAAACCAATGGACCATTAACAGTAACTAATTTGTAAAAGCTTAATACCATTTTAGTTTGACAAATAAAAAGAATATTTACTGGTATTGTCAGATTTTTGGTTGGGCCTTTTTTGTTATTGTTAATTCTATTTTTTTAGGTTTAAGTTATCAGACAACTGCCAAGGATTATCTTTTTTATTTTCTCACAATGCCCATTGGTATTGGCATTTCGCATGTTTACCGCATAATTATCATTAACCAGAATGTACTTAATTACAAGCTTCCGGTTCAATTATTTTTGATCATTATTTTTAGTGTTATTAAGGCCATTGTTTTCTTTTTTATGACAGCAGGCTTATCGAAATTATTTGGCCTTATTAATACCGATCTTAGTTACGTTTACATTACCTCATCGGTAATTAATTTTACAGTTGTTTTTTGTTTGTGGAATGTGATCTATTTTGGATTTCAATATTTTCAAAATTACAAACGCACCGAGATTAGCTCTCTTCGCTATTTAGCGGCAAGTAAAGAATCTGAATTAAATAATTTAAAGGCGCAGCTTAATCCACATTTTATGTTCAATAGTATGAATAGTATTCGTGCTTTGGTAGATGAAGATCCTGCAAAAGCAAAAATTGCTATTACACAGCTTTCAAATATTTTAAGAAATACTTTATTGATGGATAAAGGCAAAGAGATCTTGTTAAAAGATGAAATTAACCTGGTTAAAGATTATTTAAACCTTGAACATATTCGATACGAAGAGAGATTAAGTTATGAATTTAAAATAGCTGAAGATGTTTTAAACTGCAAGATCCCGCCGTTTATTATTCAAACACAGGTAGAGAATGCTATAAAGCATGGTATCTCAAAACTTCCTGGTAATGGCAATATCATTATTGAAGCATTTAAGCAGGAAGATATTTTAAAGATCAAGATCTCAAATACAGGTAAATTAAATCACGAAACACCGTTAACGGGTGTAGGTTTTAAAAATTCTATTCAACGGTTAGAGTTACTTTATGGGATAAACGGCAAAATATTTATAAATGAAATACATAATTTTGTGGTTGTAGAAATCAACATACCCTTAAGGTAATATGTAAAATGGAAGAGGGAAAATGTACAATAGTTAAACATAGGTTAAAAATTAAACTAATATATGAAAGCAATAATTATTGATGATGAAAGATTAGCCCGCCAGGAATTAAAAAATCTATTGGCAGCGCATAAAGAAATTGAAGTAATTGCAGAATGTTCTGATGCTTTACAGGCTAAAGAAAAAATCAACGAGTTAAAGCCCGATGTTATTTTTTGTGATATTCAAATGCCCGGTAAAACTGGTTTAGAATTGGCCGAAGAGATTTCCGGTGCCGTAGATATTGTTTTTATTACCGCGCATGATGAGCACGCTATTAAAGCTTTTGAGCTAAATGCATTTGATTATTTATTAAAGCCAATTCAGCCTCAGCGTTTATCGGAAACAATAAAAAAACTTTCTATAAAAGAAACCACAAACAAAACCGATAATAATTCGCCATTAACAAGAAACGATATGGTGTTTATTAAAGACGGTGAAAAATGCTGGTTTGTAAAATTAGCCGATATTCGTTTGTTTGAATCTGAAGGAAATTATGTGCGTGTATATTTTGAAACTTTTCGTCCGCTGATCTTGCGCAGTTTAAATAGCCTTGAAACCAGACTAAACGAAAAAGAATTTTTTAGGGCCAGCCGCAAGCATATTATTAATTTAAATTACATTGCCAGCGTAGAATCGTGGTTTAACGGCGGTTTAAATGTTAAATTAAAAGATGGCAAAGAGGTCGAGATCTCTCGCCGCCAGGCTGTTAAATTAAAAGATATGATGAGCTTATAAATTCATAAGGCTTTCTCGCAATATTTATATATTTTTAGCGTTATAATTACGTTGAAAAAGATACTCGCTTTAATATTCATTTCCTTTTCCATTAAAAGTTATAGCCAAATTGGTGGTAAAAATTCTTATCGCTTTTTGGATATACCAATGACTGCGCGTGCTGCCGGGAGTGGCGGAACCAATATGAGCATTTGGGGCGATGATGTTAATTTAATTTACAGTAACCCCGCTTTATTAAATTCTACTATGCACCGCCAGGTAGCACTTAATTACTGCAATTTTGTTGGCGATATGAATTTTGGATATGTTGCTTATGCACATAATTTAAAAAAGTACGGTAATGTAGCAGGGGGCATACAATTTTTTGATTATGGTAAGTTTGCCGGTTATGATGAGTTTGGGCAACAAACACAAAATTTTAAAGCTAATGATTACTGCATTAATTTAAATTATGCAAAGCCTTTCGAAGATTCTTCTTTTAATGTTGGTATAGCTTTAAAAACAATTATTTCGCAATACGATGTTTATAAATCTTATGCTAATGCTATTGATTTTGGAGTAACTTATCATAATAAGAAAAACCTTGTAATTAGTTTGCTCGCAAAAAATGTGGGAGTTGTTTGGAAAGAATACACAGCAACACAGGCGCAACCCAACAAGCTTCCGCAAACAGTTCAGCTGGGTTTAAGCTACAAAGTTTCAAAAGCGCCATTTAGGTTATTTATGGTTTATGACCAGTTAATGACCTGGAATTTAAAATACACAAGTTCAATAGATACAGCCGGCAAATCCAACCCTTTTAATACAGATACAAAAACAGATTCGACCAGATATCAAAGATTTTCGAGAAAATTTGCTAATCGCGGCGATAATTTTTTACGTCATATTACAGTTGGAACTGAGATCGTATTAACAAAGAATTTTAATTTACGTATTGCCTATAACTACCGTCGCCAGCGCGAAATGACTTTACCGGATAGAAGAGGGGCAAACGGTTTGAGTTTTGGTTTTAGCTTTAGGGTAAAACGATTTGGTTTTTCTTATTCTTTCTCAAAAATGGCTTTTCCCGGCAATTCAAGTATTATTGGTATTTCGGCCATAATATAAACTTCCCAGTTATTGTATAATACCTGCCAATTATTTAATTATCATGGTTTTTCGATCTCAATTTCTTACTTTTATACTATAAAGTAAATTGAAGATCACGAAGTATAGTTGGTTAATAATCTTATTTACCATTTGTTTTTGCTATGACGGCAAATCGCAATGCTCTTTATTTTATTTTTTTACAGCAGATTACAATTGCAGTAACAATACCGGGACTACAAGTTTTACCGTAAATGGTGGCACAGCGCCTTACAGCTGCACTATCGTAAGTCAATCCAATGCAACAGTGATAATTGGCTCAAATATGGGTAATACGGGTACGCTCACGCCTTTGCCGGTTGGCAATTATACGGTTTACATAACATCAACCAATAATTGTACAGCAACTACGAGTTACCAAATCGCAAATCCTTTTTCTGCAGCAAGTATTGCTTTTACCAATACACATGTTTCTTGCTTTGGCGGAAATAACGGCGCATCGCAAACAAATGTTACAGCCGCAAGCTTTTTACCACCATTTTCTTATACGTGGACAACGGGTTCAAATGCAGCAATAGCCACTGGCCTTTCTGCCGGCATAATATATTCTGTAACTGTTAAAGATGCGCAGGGTTGTATGGTAACAAACTCTGTTGTTTTAACGGAGCCTCCGCAAATAAGCAGTACTTTAACAAATACATTTATACCCTGTTTTGGAACAGCTATTTCAACAAACATAACTTCCGTTGGCGGCACTCCACCTTTTACCTATACTGTTGATGGTGTTGCCAGTGTTGGAAATATTGCAAATAACTTATTTAGTGGCGTACATACCATAATTACAAAAGATAGTAAAGGTTGCCTGCGCACTAATACGGTTTCTGTTACCGAAGCACCTCAACCCATAATAACATTTACTATTACTAAACCAAGTTGCCCTGGTAAAAATGATGGCTCGGTTATAGCTTCTGTTTCTTCGGCCCCTGCACCTTTTACTTACACCTGGCAGCCGGTATTCTCAAGCTTGCCTTCTGTATCTGGCGTACCGGTTGGAAATTACACGCTTACTGTAAAAGATGGAAGCGCTTGTGTTACAACAAGCGTGGCTGTTGTTTTACCTGTGGCCGGTATGACGCTGAACGCAACCACATCTCCCGAAAATTGCAGCGCTGTTGATGGCGCAGCTACTTTAAATGTTACAGGAGGAAATTTTCCGTATAATTTTAATACACAGCCGGGAGCATTTACAGGAAGTAGTTTTGGTTCGCTTAGCAGTGGTAGCTATACGGCTGTGGTTATTGATGGTAATAATTGTATAGATACTTTAATCTTCAATATCGGCAATCTCAGTACCGTTAGTGTTTCTGTTATTAACTCAACACCGGTGCTATGTTACAACCAATGTAACGGTAGTGTTTTACTTTCAGTACAAAATGGTGTTGCGCCTATTACCTACAGCGCAACTAATACAGCTACAACAAATAGTAACAGTATAACCAATTTATGTGCAGGATTTTATGTTATAAAAGCTGTTGATGCTCTTGGATGCCCCGCCACAACCACCATTAATTTTCCTGCACCCCCTGTTTTTTCTTATTCAGCCACTGCGCCAAATGCAGTGTGTTCTGGTAAATCGGTACTATTACAAGGGTCGGCTTTTGGCGGAGCAGGCGGGTATACATACGTTTGGAATCCCGGTAATGTTAACGGACAAGCTGTTAGTTTGGTACCTTCCGGCACAACCATTTATAGTTTAAATGTTTATGACGCTAATGGTTGTACATTAGCGCCATTCCAGGTTACGGTAGATGTCAGCCCGCCGATTTCAATAAATATAAATGCTTCAAATGTTGGCATTTGCCCCGGTACAACAGCACAAATAACGCCAACGGTTACAGGTGGCGATGGTAATTATATGTATACATGGCTGCCCGGACCAATAAATACAGAATCTATTTTTGTGGAAAACGCCTCTATACCAGTTTATACATTGAGTGTAAACGATGGCTGCGGTTCACCTACAGCAATAAAGGTTATTCCTATAAATCTTTTCCCTATAACAACACCTCTTTTTGCCGTAAGCGATACGGTTGGTTGCGAACCGTTATGCACCTCTTTTACAAACCTTACCCCAAAATCAACCAATGCCATTTGGAATTATGGCGATAAACCTTTTGAGCAGCCCGGAAATAATACAAGCTATTGTTATTCAAAAGCAGGTTATTATAATATAAAACTAACGGTTAACGATTCTAACCATTGTAAAACTTCATTTACCTATTCAAATGTAGTTAGAGTTTTAGCAAGTCCTAAAGCTGATTTTAAAACAGATCCTGCGATTATTACATTAAATAATGCAGAAAATGTTATGATAGAAAACCTTACTGCAAATGGAACTACCTATAATTGGCGAGTTAACGGCATATTTTTGGGTCAAACAGAAAATATTAGTTATACATTTAAAGATACCGGCTGTTATCAAATAAGATTGATAGCCAAAAATCAAAATAATTGTATTGATACAACAGATAAGTTTGTTTGTGTAATAGAAGGTTTTAATTTTTATATGCCAAATTGTATAACCGTTAATAATGATAATCAAAATGATGTATTGATACCATTAGGAACTGGTTGGTTATCAAAGAATTATCTTTTTGAAGTATATAACCGCTGGGGCAACCGGGTTTTTAAGACCGAGGACATTAAAGAAGGCTGGGATGGTAAGTGGAAGGATGATTCGATCGATCAGCTGGGGGTATATTATTGGCGGGTAAAGATCACTGATAATATAGATGATATTCATGAAATGCGGGGCCACGTAACCGTTTTACGCTAAACAGTTTAGCTCAAATTGAGTAAATTGTTACTCATTTATTTTATTTTAAAGGAAAAAAAGTTTAATTTTGGCCCCGTATATGAGCCTTTAGTCGAAAAATTGGCTAAAGGTAAAACGTTAAAATTAAACCAAAACCCAAAATAAAATGAAGAAAAAAGTACTCATTGTTACAACATTGTTATCATCAATGTTAACTATCGCACAGGAGGCAAGCTCCGGCGATGACGTAGTGAAGAATAAAAAAGGCTATGAAATATTACCTAAAGCAGGCGATATTGGATTAGGCTTTAACACTATTCCTGTTCTTGATATGTTTTTAGGAACATTAAACCGCGCTACACCATTTGCAGGCTCTGGAAACGTAGTTTCATTCGTTCAGGCGTCAAACAATCAAATTGTAGGTAAATATTATTTAAATGCTAAAACGGCTATTCGTGCCCGTATTGGTGTTAATACTTTATCGGGCTCAATGACAGCTCAGGTTCAGGATGCAGCAGTTTTGTATCAGGCATCTTTAGGTACTGCTGATGATATCGCAGCAGCGTCTTTGATCAGAGTTGACGACAAATTAAAATTCAAAAAAAATAACGTTTTAATTACAGTTGGTTACGAAAAAAGAAGAGGTTACCGCAGACTACAAGGTTTTTATGGTGGTGAGATCGGTTTCGGAACAAATGGTTCGAGCCAAAAAGTAGAATATGGAAACAAATTCTCTGACCAATATCCAGTTCAATTTACAAACAACTTTAACTCTTTTGGTATTACAACTGTAAATCCAACTGCTCCGGGCACAAGGGTTTCAAGAACTTTAGAAGTAAAAAACAGAGGTGGTATCCGTTTTGGAGTTAGAGGTTTTATTGGAATTGAGTATTTTATTTTCTCAAAGATCTCTATTGGTGCTGAATATGGTTGGGGTTATGCGGTAACAACAAGAAGAGGTGCTAAATCAACGGTTGAAACTTATAACAACGGTCAAAAAGGCCCTGAAGTTTTAATAGAAGATGTTGATGTTGATACATCAGAAAGATTAAAAGGTTTTTCAGTTGATAACAACAACGGATCTATCTTCTCAATGAATAACACTCTAGGTGGTAACACTAACTTAGGTGGTGGTTCAGGAGCTTTAACTTTAATTTTCCATTTCTAAACTAAACAATTAAAAAAAATATAAATAATTAAAATATAAAATCATGAAAAAATCATTATTAGCACTTTCAATTACATTAGCATTATTCTCTTGTAAGAAAGAAGAAACAACTACTGACTTTACTGCAACTGATGTTACAGGAATTTCTGTTGTTAAAGGTAACGTTAACAAAAATGTAATCACTCCAAATGGTGCAGGTGGATGGATCAACACAAGCCGCGTTAATATGTCGGGTGTTGTAGTTACTATTAAAGTAAACAAAGGTGGAGCTCAAGGTTTATATCCAAACTCTTCTGCAAATGGTGCTGATGTTTATTCTGGAACTACTGATGCAAACGGTAACTACGCTATCAGCGTAAAATCAAACGCTACTGGTGTTTCTGCATTAATTACTATTGATGGATTTAGCGGTACACAAGATACAATTATCAATAATGTAACTAAACCGGGTTTATATGCAACTTACGCAGGTACAAGTATAACAAGAAACTTGTTCATGGGTCAAAACAGTACTCTTGATCATAACTTTACTGCATCAAATGTTTCATCTAATCCAAATGTAATTACTATCGGATCTGCAATCGTTACAGGTTCAGTTAGCATGAACTTAGTTAGAAAAGTAACTACAGGTACAGTTGTTGCATTCAGCACTACAAACATTGCTGTTCCTGCAAACACTCCAATTTATTTATCTTTTGATAAAGATCCTACTTTATTAAATACTAAAATGTACCAATCTACTACTGGCGCAAATGGTACTTATACTTTTAACTTAAGCACTGTTCCGGTTGGTACATCAGGTTTCAATCAAGATGCTAGTATTTGGGTTGCTGATTGGGCTACAAGCCGCGATACAATGAACTTTAACGGTACAAACTTCATCAACATCACTCCTGGTGTTCAAGGTGTTTACAATAAGTCTACAACAAACACTAATGGTGTTTATAGTACTGAAATCAGAAATGCTATTAACTTAGGTTACGGCGCATTTACTCCAAACTAATTTATTAAAAATTATTTTGTTAAAAAGGCCCCTGTTAAAAACAGGGGCCTTTTTGTTTTTTTATTTATCTTTGGAATAATCTTAAAAATAAATGGATCTTTCAGCTCAAAAAAAACTTCCAAGATTTGTTCCTAAAGATAAATCCTTGTTCTTTTCTACCCTTCAAAAAAGGGTAAATATGTATTTTAAAGATAATAACATCTCGAAAAATGCAAATAGTACAATGGTGGTTAAAACCATAGTATTATTAGCAGGTTTTATCCTACCACTTTTAATGATCAATCTTCTACCCTTAAAAGGCTGGGCGGTAGTAACTTTATTCTCAATAATGGGTTTTGCTTTGGCCGGAATCGGGATGTCCATTATGCACGATGCCAATCACGGTGCTTATTCTAAAAAACAAAAAGTAAACAATTGGTTAGGTTACTCGTTAAATTTAATTGGCGGCATGGTGTTTAACTGGAAGCTTCAGCATAACGTTTTGCACCATACTTACACAAATGTGCATAATGTGGATGATGATATTGCCAACAAGCTTATTTTGCGTTTTTCGCCGCACTCTGAAGCTAAAAAAGTGCATCGTTTCCAGTTTATTTATGTTTTTTTCTTTTATTCCATCTTAACCCTTTATTGGGCTTTAGCCAAAGATTTTATTCAATATTTTAAATATAAAAAAGAAGGCACTAACCGTTTTACAAAAAACGAGAATATAAAATACTTTATAAGTATGGTTTTTTTAAAGATCCTGTTTTTTACTTATACACTTGTATTACCAATTTATTTACAGGATTATTCAATTTCACTTATCGTTTGGTCGTTTATTTTAATGCAGGCAATAAGCGGTTTGGTTTTAGGTCTGGTGTTTCAATTGGCACATTCGGTTGAAGAGGCTGAGTTTCCGATTCCAAATGATCAAAATATTATTGAGAATGAATGGGCTATTCACCAAATGATAACTACCGTTAATTTTGCACGCGAAAATAAATTGTTGTCGTGGTATGTGGGCGGATTAAATTACCAGGTAGAGCATCATTTGTTTCCCAATATTTGCCATGTGCATTATCCTCAAATTTCTGCTATTGTAGAAGAAACAGCTAAAGAATTTAACGTGCCTTATCTTTGCACGCCAACTGTAATGGGGGCTTTAGGATCTCATATGCGCCAGCTTAAAAAATTTGGTTATACCTTTGAGTTAGATCTTGCGAAAATGTAATAGATTTCATTTTGTTTTCTTTTGGGCGTTGCTTCAAAATATGTATTTATAGTTTCTGGAAAGTAGATAGTTCTGTAAGCAGAATTTTATATTTGAATAATTATTTTTTTAATTTACGGCATTTGCGTTAGCGATTGAAGTGGATCGCCCGCAGCGAAATTACTGGCGCGAAACTCGCGGGAGGACTTGCGACAAAAAAGCGCGGGCCCGAGGCAACGCAAAAAAGCTAAAAATAAATAAAATAGCAACCTGAAGACGAGCAGGGCAAGTACTGCCAATGCAGTGCTTAATCAATACAAGAAATTATTTATTTACGACAATGCAGGTATATTTTAAACCAAACAAAATACTACGATGCTGATAACCTTTTAGTTGATATTGATAATATCAGTGGTCGCACAAGACTATCTTCAAAAAAAAGAATAACAGTAACATTTAAAGCGTTTAAATATTAATTAATACATTTGGGTATGAAGATGTTTACCTGCTTTATTTTACTTTTTCTTGTTTCTTTTAAAGGTGTAAAAGACGATGGTGATTGCATCGATCTTTCACACACAAAATTTATTTCTGTTAACTGCGGTGTATCCGATTGCTTCAGAATAATTTCAAAATGTAAATTCAGAAAATATAAAGTAAATATTTCTTCCAGGGAAGGAAAAGAGCTCTTGGTATTTGAATCTAAAGGTCAGGACATAGAAGAAATAAATGCTTACATGAATAATTTAAGAACTACGAATGATCTTGTAAGTGATACCTATTACGCTAAGCTAACCGCTTATACCTATACCGATACGCTGGTAAATGATTTTATATTCGGCCTTTTTAAAAATGTAAAGATCAAGTGAGCGAATATAATTCAATACTATTTTATATTAAAAGATCATTACATTTGCTGTTTTAAGGGAGACTTGTCAGAGTGGTCGAACGAGCAAGCCTGGAAAGTTTGTATACGCGCAAGTGTATCGAGGGTTCGAATCCCTCAGTCTCCGCTGAAAGGGACATAGGCTCAAAAAGAGAACTAAGTCCCTTTTTTATTAAAGCCAAATCGCCCGTGTGTCGGGCGATTTGTGCAATTATAAAGTTGATTTCAGAGGTTCGAAATGCCCCGTTTTTCTTGTCATATACTAGACCGTTAGGAAAGAGCAAATTTTGTAATCCTTCTTTTAGTGCTATACCGCCATCTTGCCACATTTGGCGCAGGTTTCGGCAAAGAATTACGGCTTCATTTATCATTTCTTTTAGGTTCGAAATGGAAATCCCACAAGTTGCCATTTCCTTTCGAATATTATCAAATTCCTTAGTGTATTTTACTCTAAAACGTTCGTAGGTTTCCTTGGGCATCTCCTCTTTTATGAAGTGCTTCTCCTCAAGCATTTCAATATCCTTGGTTAGTTCGACAATTCTCGCCTTAAGGATCGCTTCCTTTTCAACGGAGTCTTTATTCAGTTCGTGGTAGGTGCTTTCCAATTCAATTTTGATTGCTTCGGTTAAATCAGGCTTAACTTCGTATTTCTCAAGTTCCTCTGAAAACAAACGGTGCATTTCTTTTGCGCTTTTATTGCACTTACAGCCGTTTGTTCTGCATTTGTAGTAGTACAAGTTCTTCTTCTTTACAATGTAGCCTGTAAAGGGCTGATTACAATCCGAGCATTTAATGAAAACCTTTAGCGGAATATTTACATCTTCTGCTTTGTGCGGTACACCAAATTTAGTTGAAGATGAAATTACCTCATTTACTTTCATAAATGTTTCTTTAGAGATCATTTTTTCATGCACTCCTTCAACTACTTTTCCATTCAGCATTCCGTGAGATACTAATCCGCAATAAAATGGGTTAATGAAAATCTTATGCAATTGTTGTTTGTACATTTTTACTCCGATAGATTGAAGCTTCAATATAATTTCTTCATTCTTCATGCCCATGAGTTTCCATTCCCATGCTTTTTTAATTTTCTTTCCATCCGCATTCACTACAATTTTACGTTCACCACTTGTTCTTACAATATCATAACCCTGCGGTGGTTTTACAACCCAAATTCCTTTCTCAAATTTGGCTTTCATTCCTGCCATTGCAACTTGCTTTCGTTGCTCGTTATCCCAACGCCCAAATAACAATTGCATGTCATGAAATAAAACTCCATTCGGATTAGATGTGTCAATTGGTTCTGTTACTGCTTTAATATGAACCCCATGCTTCTCTCTTAGTTCATCAGCAATAGAAATAGCTTTGCCTCCTGTTCTGCTAAAACGAGTCATTTTGTAAACTAAGATCGTGCTTATTTTTCCTTTGCTTGTATTTACAAAACTTAACATTCGTTGAAACTCTTTTCTCGCATCGGTTTTAGCACTTTCATAAGTATCACCAAACGCTGAAACAATTGTGAGATTATTGCGCTTGGCATACTCCTCAATTGATTTACGCTGGGTGTCTAAAGACTCATTTTTATCAAACTGACCTTTGCCGGAAACCCTTGTGTACATTACCGCTAAATTGGATGTGGACTGCTTTACTTCTTTTTTACCAAAGCGTCCAAACCTATTTGCTATTATTTGTTCTTCTGTCATTTTGCCTCCTTTCTTATATTATAATTTTTTTATGCTTGTTTTCTGTATTCAATTTCCGAAACATCATTTTCAGTATTCAACAAAATTATTTTTGCTGCACCTGATTCATCCATCTCTTTTTTCTTTTTTAGTTTTGAAAGATGTTCGCATAAAAGAACAGCCAGTTTTTTGATTGATAATACAATCTTGTTTGCTTGTTCATCGCTTACATTTTCATAACCTTTTATCATTCTTAGTTTTTCAACCGTTAATCCTTTATTATTTTCGCTCTCACTTTTCATTTCTCTTTTTGACTTCCGTTCAACACTCCTTTTTCTTCATTATTGTATTGATATTCAATATTATAGCTAATTTACGTACATCTTTTGGAATAAAGAAATACCCCAAAATCGCCCTAAGTTTGCCTAATTTTCAGGTTGATTTTATAGCTTTCTTCTGTACAGTTTATTATCCCAAAATTTGGCAAGGTGATCTTATTTTTATTTTCTGTTTCATATTATGCTGCTTTATTTTGTTGTTGACTTTTTAATAATCCCTGTTTTTTTAATGCTTCGTATCTATATCTCCAATCACTCTTTTTTTCTGTTTCACTTTTACCGGAGATGAATTGCTGCACTTTTTCTTGATGCGGTTTCTCTTCAACAAAATCTATTTCGGAAAATTTTATTTCAGGTGTGTGATGCATTAATTGATGCCTAATGCAAATCAGATGCGCTTTTCTTTCCTTTGTTAATTTGAAAGCAAGCATTTTTAAATGTCTCTTTTCTTCTATCGTTTTATTTAGTCCGAGAAAGAGTTCAATAATTAATTCCTTAAAAGGATAATCTTTTGGAAGCTTGTTAAAAGTTGCACTTGTAACCAATCGCTTAAATGCATCCGTTACGCAAAGCAAGGTGTGCTGGTCTATCCGGCTATAGTTACTAAGCTTTATTAATCCTTCGGATAAACATCTAAAGCGTGTGTTTACCCAAACAATCAGCTTTGCATCTTCGTATTCCCAATAATCAAAAGGCTCTTTTATTTTTACACCTCCGTAATTTTGCTCGTATTTTTTTTCAATTAAATCAATGAGTTTACTGTTGATCCATTTATAACGTGGCTCGTTTTCATTTTCATGTTTCTGCTCAACTTTTATAAGATTTTTTATTGGTTCAATTTCCTTTTCAATCTCTCTTACATTATTCGATTCTGCTATTTTGGTTTCTTCTTCTTCTTCTTCTTCTTCTTCTTCTGCATCCGCCAGCGGTACAAATTCAAATTCACTTTGTTCATCCTTATCGTATTTTACGGTAAGTTCTTCATTACCGTATTTTACGGTATCCTTTTCCTTATCGCATTTTACGCTAACTTCATTAGTAGTAACAGGCTTTACGTTAACTATAGGAACTTGCAAACTTGGTTCTGCTTCCGTTGTTCCTGAAAGCACCAAACCATTTCTTTTAAAGTATGCCATTTGTTTACAGTTATCGCTGCAATATTTTTTGCTCGACCGTATTGCAGTAAAATGCCCTCCGCAATATAAACAGGTGCTTTCCATTCTTTTTAAATTCTAATCGGTTTAATATTCGTTTTCATCATCATCTTCATCCAACATCAAAACTGTATCGCCAAGCAAACCTTTCATGTATTCGCTGTAATCAGTTAATATGCCTTCCATGTTTTCTTTTGCTTCTCTATTCTTAAGAGAGTTTAAATCAAAATTCACATTTAGCAATACAATGTTTTGTCGCTCCTGAATTCCAATAATTTTATGCTTGATATTGTTACCAAACAGAATGCGTAAAATATCCATAAGCAAATCTTCTGGTACTTTATATCGTTTTACAATTAATTTATTTTCCATTTCTTTAATTTTATAAATAAGCGGTTTCATATGTTTTCTTTTTCTCCGGTTGCGTTATTGGTATAACATCTCTGAGTGCATTCATCCCGATTCCTAAATGGGGATTCTCCGTTTCTGTTTCCGATAACACTTTTATCTTCTTGTATTTCTTCTTTACTTTTTCAAAATCTTCCTCAAGCTCCGTATAGTCTTCTTTTAGCTTGAGGTTTTCTGCTTTCAATTTTTCTATTTCCTCCTTTTGCCCTTTTAATTTTATAAAGGCATAGATCAATAAACCGACACCAACCAATAGTGTAATAGGACTTAATACAAGTTTTAAAACAGATCCCATTAATTTATTATCTCCAGCAATGGTATCTGCTGCTTTTTCCCAAACACCTTTTTCGGCATCTGTTCCTGATAAAGTTTTTTCGGTCTTGTTTCCGTTTTGTTTTTGTTCTGTTTTTTCTTCTTTCGTTTCTTTCATGGCTATTGTATTTTACGTTTAAAAATTCAAAGGTCGTATACTGTATTTTACTGTTTGCCGATTCCCGAACGCATTGAACCTTATTGGTTCTTATTGAACGGTATTGCGTTTATCGTTTACAAAAACAAAGGTGCAACAAGTGTATTTTACGCTTTCCGCATTTTTGACGTTCATTGCAATCTTTTTCGTTTGTTTTATAATCTTTTCTAAAGTTTTTCGATTTTAGTGTAAAGTAACGGCAGGGGTTTAACTCGCTTTACCGATTTGGGCGGAAACTGCCGAGAAGTGCGCTCAAATGCTCTATAAAGATGTTTAGGTGCAAATTGAAAGGGGGGACTCCTCCTTTGCAAACTATAGTTATTTAGAAAATAATTAAGAATTACTTGTAAATTAGCAACGCAATTGTCTCAAACTCATAACATACTCAACCCTAATAACTGGATCAAAACATACTCCGATGAGTTATATGGCTATGCTATGGGCTTTAAAAATGAGAGTAATTTCACAACATGGACATATCCCATCGCTACTAATTACCTCTTAAACTTGATAGATAAGCAAAAGCGTCAGCAAATAAATTTTGAGATGTTTGCTGTAGACTTATCTCAGGGCTTAAATCATAATTTATTTGGTAAACGATGCAGAGAAAAAATTATTGGTGGAGGAAGTCAAAATCGGATGTTCCACTGGCATGTTACAATGCCTAGATGCTGAAAGTAGAATCACCTATATTTTAGGAGAGATTTTAGAATTAGATTCGATTGAAGATGCCTATATTCAAGATGTATCTATGTTTTTATTGGTTTATAGTAGTTAGACACAAAAAAAGAAAAGCTGTTACAACTCGGATTAACTTATTAAAGCGCATACAATTAAATTCCTTGATTATCAATACTTTAATATTTGTACAGGGCTAGATTTTGTAACCTCTATTCCGAGTAAAGTAGCTTTTAAGAATAACTGTATAACGGTAGTAGATGTATTTGTTTGTTACAGGTTACACTAAAATCCAGAAAAGAAGAGAGATGTTGAAAACTTTTATTTTATATAGTCAGGAATCCTAACTATATTTGCCATGTAATTGCAATTACATAGTTTAAGTATTATTAATATCTAAAAATTAAAGAAATGAGCAAATCAATTTTCTATCACGCAGGTTGTTCTGTATGCGTTAGCGCGGAGCACGACATCATTAATCTACTTGGTGCAAATAATGTAGATGTTGTACACTTCGGTACAGATAAATCAAGAATTGCAGAAGCTGAAAGGGCAGGTGTAAAATCTGTTCCTGCATTAGTAACTCCAAATGGTAATGTACTACACATTAATTTTGGAGCATCAATGGCAGATGTAAAAGGTTAAAAATAATGCCCTGCTATTACTAGCAGGGCATTTAAGTTTATCGATCTATGAAAAATTTAATGTTTTATCACGATGGATGTGACATTTGCGCAGGTGTTGGGCAAGTAATTGTAAATCTAATCGGACTTGCCAAATTGGATATCATTCATGTCGGGGTTAATCCTTCACGAATGGAAGAAGCTAAAAAAATCGGAATAAAGGCCTTTCCTGCCTTAGTAACTAGCAATGGAAATGTACTACATTTTAATGTTGAAGAGCATGAAGGAAGTACATCTTGCTTGTTTTAAAAATTATAAACTTTAATTAAAAAAAAATGAAAAAACTATTTTATACAATGTCGCTAGCGACACTATTTATTGCGTCAAAAGCATTTGCATGCGATAAGTGTCAAAAATTTAAAAACGATAATTTCGTTATTGTATCTACAAGTGCCAGCTACAATGCTAATTTAAAACAAGTGGTAATGTCGATACAAGTAAAAGGACAAGCAGGAATAACTATGCCTGATTCAATTGGAAAATTAGATGGTGCAGGGGTATTGGGGTATGTTTTTCCAACAACATTAAAACCAGAAGATGTAGGATTTAATCAAACGGAAGGTATTGTAGCTTTAGCGCTTACCTCACATCCTGATTTTGATGATTCTCCGTTATGGGATGAAAACAATAATGGTACTTTTTCTGATGATGGCCGTGTTTGGCATCCACACTGGGTCATACTGGTGAAAGATGAGAGGGTAAAAGGTGGGCTTGCTGTAAAAGAATTTAAAAAAGAAGATAAAACAGTAAAGTTACCTCCAACAGCTCCAAATATGCCAATGTATATGGATAGTCCTGGCTTTCAGGTGGTAACAAAAGGAAATACAATTCAGGTTGTCATTCCATCATACAGAATTAACAACAAAAAAGATTTTAAATTTGATGCAGTTACCTGCTACATGGCTGTTAACACTTCCGATATGATGATGCCTATGCTAGGTGTAATGGATGTGTATAGCGTTGCATCAGGTAAGTTAACTTTACCATATACAATAAAAGTAAAATAATAATAACCAAAGTCCGTCACGTATATACGATTTTAATGCGTGTAGGCTTACAACTTAGATTCCATGGAAATATCCTTATACAATACCATATTTAAAAAAGAAGATGGTAATCTCTTAAAATTTGACATCATTGTCCCATCCGAATTCAAGGATATTGATAGAATTTATCAATTTGGAAATGAGTTTTTAAAAAAAGAAGGGGTATTGGCAAAAAAATTGATTAGCGCAGAGGAATGTGATTTTTGTCATATGGAAATAGCTAATGAAAAGATTACAGAAGAAATTCGGGAAAAGGGTTATTCAATTTTTAAGCATTGGGGATTCGAAACTTTAGCAAAATAAGTCCAATAATTTTTGTCTTGTAAAGTTAGGATTCCTACCTTTGCAAGACATTACTTCAAATAAAAAAAATAGTAAAGTGAGGATTTTAAATTTATTAATTATAATGCTGTTTTCTTTTTCCGCAAATGCACAAAACTATAAAACAAAAACAATGAAAGTAGCAGTTTGGGACACCTATGTAACAAAAAAAGATGGTAGTGTAATGCACTTCGATATTATCGCACCTGAAACCGTAAAAGACACAAGTATCATATACTGTTATGGTAAAGAGTATTTAAAGTATAAAGGGCAAGAAGGGCAACCATTAACTTCAAAAGAATGCAAGTATTGCCATATTGAAACAGTACGACTCCAATGGGAAGCTGAAATAAACCAAAAAGGGTATTTCATTATTGAAATGGAGAATTGCAAATGAAAGAACGAATTCATTTACTATTTTCCTACGGCACTTTAAAGTTAGAAAAAGTTCAACTTGAAAATTATGGCCGAATTTTAACTGGAACGCCCGATAGACTTAACGGCTATAAAATTTAAAACTTGCAAATAACCAATTCGACAGTTTTAAGTAAAATGTCAACTTGAATTTGACCCAACTGCAGTAAAAAAACAAATACAAATGCTTTTATTGAAGGAATGATACTTGAGATTATAGACACGGAGCTTGCAGAAACAGATAAATACGAAGTAAGTGATTATCAAAGAATTCTTGAAACATTTGAGTCGAGGAAAAAGGCTTGGATTTATATTGCTAAAAATTTGACGATATGAAATATTCATCATTCAACTTAAACGAGCAAAACGAACAAATTGAAAGCCGAATTGTCGTAGCTTTGGAACGAATTTCGGAAGCGTTCAGAGTATTATTATGGAATGAAAGTAAAGAAAACTCATTAAGTCCTATTCAAATTCAAATTTTAATTTTCATTTACTTTCATTCGTTGGAAAAATGCAAAGTGGGTTATTTGGCTGATGAGTTCAATATGACCAAAGCCACTATTAGCGATAGTGTAAAAATTTTACTTTCAAAAGAATTAGTAACCAAGGAAACTGATCCCAATGACACAAGGAGTTTTTCGATATCACTCACAAATGAAGGAAAAAAAATTGCTAAGAAAGCATCTTTATTTGCTTCATCAATAGAACAACCTATTGAAAAGCTGACGCATGAACAAAAAAAAATAATGCTCAGTGGCTTGCTGAAATTGATTTATGACTTGAACAAATCAGGCGTCATTACTATTCAAAGAATGTGTTTTACTTGTTCCAATTATCAACTAGAAAAAGATATTCACTACTGCAAACTTTTAAAGAGTCAACTTGCGGAAAGCGAATTAAGAATAGATTGCCCCGAACACGAATTACAGCTATGAATTTATTAATTGAAAATTTAGACAAGATAAAAAGCAGAATTAATATGCAGCAAAGTTATCAAGTCGTAATCCTAATGAAATCAAACTTCTGTTAGCAACAAAAAACGTTTCAACTCAAAACATAATTACAGCAATTGAAGCTGGTGAAATCTTAATTGGAGAAAACAAAATCCAAGATGAATGGAAAGGAAAACCAATTGCAATTTCAAATCTTTCAGCCAGTGGTTTTAGAGGTACGCAAAAGCTAAGAAAATATTCATTTTTAATGTAAATTATATAGTTGAAGGAGCTGAAGGAATTGCTTCTTTTTCTTCTTCAGGATCAAAAACTTACGCTATATCCTCACATAAATTGTTGTATACAGAATTTATGGTAGATGCGTCTATTTTTTGGAAAGGAAAAGAAATTGATAATATGAATGTGTTTATATGTTTTGATTTAAACACAGGAAAAATTACAGGAAAATTAAGTGATTTAAACATTTTTCAAATTGGGATGCAAATCCACAATCATTTTTAATGTTAAAATATTCTGTAACCTTTCCGGTTGTCAACTACTCTAATGTAGTATAAGTCAAAATTAATTTCATCTCTAAACCAAATTAAAATGGAAAGTATCAATTTAAATCAGTCAATCAAACCTACATTAAATCTTCTAAAACTAACATTTGGCATAGTTCCTATTGTTGCCGGGTTAGATAAATTCACTAATCTACTTACCAATTGGGAACAATACGTTCATCCCGGTATTGCAAGTATGTTACCTATTTCAGCATCTGCATTTATGATGATCGTTGGAGTTATTGAAATTGTAGCCGGAATAATAGTATTAAAGAAAACAGAGATAGGTGGTTACATTGTTGCGGCATGGTTAACATTAATAGCACTTACTCTTTTGGCAAGTTTTAAATTTGTGGATGTGGCAGTTCGTGATCTGGTTATGGCAATTGCCGCTTTCTCAATGGCTCGCATAGCCAAATTTGTTAAATAAACTCCTTACTTGTAACCTTTATTAGTATCAACCACTCTAATAATTCATAAACCTATATAAATGAAAAAAATAATTGTTATCGCCACACTATTAATATCAATAACCGTAGCTTGTAAGTCAAAAAAAGCTACAACTTCAACTGCAAAAGCAGATTCTAATATGGATGCACAACTAACAGCCGTAAATGCCCGGTTTCCAAATACTACAATGGAAGAATTGAAAAAAGGACATTCCATTTATACTGGAGCGTGCACCAAATGTCATGGCGCAAAGGATGTAACAGTCTATACAGAACCAAGATTGTTGGAAATAGTAGATGTAATGGCTAAAAAAGCGGAAATTACAGCAGAAGAAAAACAAGCGTTAATAAAATTTGCTGTTGGAGTAAGAGCCACGTCAAAATAATATTCAACTTTATAGTATGGCGAACGTAAAAGAATTCGAGCATTATTCAGATATTGAAATAATAGGCAAAATACTTGATGGCGAAAGTAAACTCTATGAATTAATTATTCGCAGGAATAACCCCTTTTTATATAAAATTGGTAGAGCCTATAATTATACGCATCATGACACTGAAGACTTGATGCAGGAAACTTACGTCAATGCATTTTACAATTTATCAAAATTTGAAGGAAAATCTACTTTTAAAACGTGGATCACAAGAATAATGCTTAATAACTGTTATCAAAAAAATAAAAAGCATAGTTACAAAAACGAAAATACAGTTGAGGAAATAACACTCGAAAAAAATAAACCGATGTTTCAAAATCACACGAATACCGAAAAAAATATTTTAAATAAGGAACTGGGACATGTATTAGAAAAAGCACTTAATAAAATCCCTGAAGATTACCGGTTAGTGTTCACGATGCGAGAATTAAACGGACTAAACATAGCTGAAACAGCTGAGGCACTTAATATCAGCGAAACAAATGTGAAGGCTAGATTAAGCAGAGCAAAAACAATGTTAAGATCAGAAATAGAAAAAATGTATTCGCCCGAAGATATCTACGAATTTAACTTGGTTTATTGTGACAGAATGGTAGAGCGAGTAATGGCAAAAATTACAACAAAATAAGAAGAGGCAATGATAGAAGATGTTGTAACGGAAAAATTATTACACGAATTAAACGAGGAACATTTAAGCACTTCGATAGATACCCCTATGCGTGAAGATGCTTTTAAATTAAATGACACTCAAAAAATTAAAATTATTGCTGACCATTTTAAACAAATAATGCATACGCTGGGTTTAGATTTAACAGACGATAGCTTAAAAGACACACCACTTAGAGTGGCAAAGATGTATGTTAAAGAAGCTTTTAGTGGGTTAAATCCTGCTAATAAACCACAAGCGGCATTATTTGAAAATAAGTATCGATATAACGAAATGTTGATTGAAAAAGATATTACTTTATATTCTTATTGCGAACATCACTTTGTTCCCATCATCGGCAAAGTCCATGTGGCATATATTCCTAATAAGAAAGTTATTGGATTGTCTAAAATAAATCGTTTGGTACAATATTATGCTAAACGTCCGCAAGTTCAGGAGCGTTTGGTAAATCAAATAGCAGAGGGGTTAAAAGCCGCATTAAATAGTGATGATGTTGCTGTTATTATTGATGCTACACATCTTTGTGTATGTTCAAGAGGCATAAAAGACACAAATAGCAGCACAATTACAGCTCATTACTCCGGTAAGTTTAAGGATGAAAAATTAAAAATGGAATTTATTACTTTGATTAAATAGTTAGATAACTGATACAATGCTATTAATTAAATAACAACTCATACAATCCATTTTCGCTAAAGCTATTTGGCACTAAAACATTAAAAATTCCATATTCTGTTAATTTATATTTAGTCGCATCCCCCATTGCTATTACAAGTTGTCGCGAATCAATCTTGTATTTATTAAAATAAGATAATACGTTTGAAGGGCTTGTGAAAATTAAAATATCAGTATATGGTATGGTAAAATCACTTTTTATACTGGTTTTATACACATAAAGATTATAACAAGTATTAGTAAACGATAATTGTTTCTGTATAGATTGTAAAGAATCGATTGCTTGAGGAAATAAAACAGTATCATTTTTTAAAGCCTCCTTAAAATCTTTAGCGATTTGCAACATATTATTACCTTGACCAATAAAATTAGCTTCCTTACCAAAAGTCAATAAATAGTTTGCAGACACAATACTCACTACTCCATAATTGACGTTTGCAGGTAATATAGGATTTTGTGCAAAAAAATAGGTAATAGAGTTTTTACTTGAAAAAAATATCCACTTTGTTTGAGGTGTATACGAATAACGAACAGGATTAATTTCTATCAAGGGCTCATCAATTAGCGTTATGTTGCTATCGCTTTTTAACCTTGTAAAGGCACCGTTCTCATCTACTTTTCTAGATATAAAAACACTTTTTATATCTTGAGATATAGCTTCACTAATCATATATTTATTAATTAATTTTTAAGACTTATAATGCGTACTAATGTACTAATCTTTACTGCATTTATTTCACTCGTTTAGTATCAATAAATACCACTATTTAACATTTAATTTAAAGCAATTGTCCGTTACTCAGTATATTTGCAATAATTCAAATGAATATTCAAAAATATTTCAGTTTAACAATAATATATAATAAACTTAAATTCAACAATAAAAACATTTAAATGAGTCAGTGAAATCATTTTCTTTTTTAATTAATAGTAATATTTATATTTCATTTGCAGCATCTGTATTAGCAATTGAAACACAAATTCAGTTGGGAATGAGACCTCAGTTGCATCCCTACGTGTTTATTATTTTTTTCGCAACTTTATTTGAATATAACATACATCGTTTAATATTAGTTTTAACTAATAAGGATGCATTAAACCATCATAGACATTCTTGGATCAAAAAAAATCCAAAACAATTTTATTTCGTTGTATTCTTTTCTATCATAGGCTTTTTAGTTTCAATACTTCTTGCTAAAGAAAGAGTTCTTATTGCTTTAGCACCTATAGGTCTATTAACCATTTTCTATTCCTTACCATTTTTTAAAAAATTAAAGTATGTTTTTAGATTGAGAGAAATCCCCTTTCTTAAAATATTTTTAATTTCATTTGTGTGGTCAGTAGTCACAATATTACTTCCTATAATTCAGTCAAATATTACTTATGATATTGGCCATCTATTACTAATGTTAATTGAAAGATTTATATTCGTATTTGCAATTACTATTCCATTTGACATTAGAGATATTTCTGACGATAGGGTATCTGGATTAAAAACAATTCCCATATTAATAGGTCAAAAGAAGTCAATAGTTGTAGCTAATATTTCTCTGCTATTATTTACAATAATTTGTTTAGTTCATTATCCAATGTATAAACTTACATTTATTTTACCTGGTTTAATTTTATCAACATTAACCACCTTGTTTTTTCTTAATAATAAGACGTTACGTAGCCTTTATTATTATCATTATGGCATTTTAGATGGTACAATGATTTTACAAGGATTTTTAGTGATTATCTTTTTCTATTTTTTAAATTAGCCAAAGAATAAATTCATGGAAAAGAATTGCAGTCTCTACAAAAATGATTTATAAATAGACATTACGTTTATGCCAACAAAAAAAATAAAAAGAAGTTATAGAAAGGTTAAGTATGTTTTTTATAAAGAAACGTTAATTGATAAAAAAGAACATTTTTTTACATTTCTCGGTGCATTTTTCGGCATTGGTATTATAGGATTCATTAACAGCAAATATTTTGTTTTTAATGATAATTTATTCTTGATAGGTTCATTTGGAGCCTCTTCTGTTTTGATTTACGGAGCTATAAACAGTCCATTAGCTCAACCACGTAATTTAATTGGCGGGCACATTGTGTCTGCTATTATAGGAGTCACAGTTCACAAATTAATACCAAATGAAATTTGGCTATCCTCAGCACTAGCCGTTGCTCTTTCTATTGTTTTTATGCAGATTACAAAAACGCTCCATCCCCCAGGTGGAGCTACAGCTTTAATCGCAAATATCGGCAGTGAAAAAATAAAGGCATTGGGATATATATACGTTCTTTCTCCAGTATTAACAGGTGTTCTAATCTTATTTTTAGTCGCACTAATTTTTAACAATATCACGCCAAACAGAAGGTATCCTGTAAAAAAGGATTATAGAAAAAGGATTCGATTCATTTTAGGGTTAAAAAAATAATAAAAGATATTTTTGTCTTTTATTTAAAATTGTATACATTTGTACTATAAATATCATTACTATGTTTTCAAAAGCTTGTGAATACGCTATTAGATCTACAATATACATTGCAGAACAGTCCAATTTAGATAAGCGTGTAAGTATTACAGACATTGCAAAAGCGATTGATTCGCCTGAAGCCTTTACTGCAAAAATTTTGCAACAACTTTCAAAAAATCAAATAATAGACTCAATTAAAGGTCCTAATGGAGGATTTTCTATAGAAAAAAAAAATATGCGTAATTTAAAACTTAGTCAGATAGTATTGGCTATTGATGGTGATTCTATATACAAGGGTTGTGGATTAGGCTTTAAAGAATGTTCGGAAAAACAGCCTTGCCCAGTACATAATAAATTTAAAATTGTAAGAGATGAATTAAAATATATGCTCGAAAATACCACTATTCTTGAATTGTCACTTGGGCTAAAAGAAGGGTTAACATTTTTGCATAGATAAAAAAATTAAAACATTAAAGGATATAAAGGTCTTAATATATTGTAATATATAATTCAAAAAATAGAAATCATGAATACATCTAAACAATCACAAATCAATACTCGGAATGGAAGCCAAAATTCATCTGACAGAGGAATTGATACTTGGTTCAACGAGCAAGCAGAAAAATTCGAGAAATCCCGTTTTGGGTGGATGGCAATGGGTATTACAATTCAAAGCTGTTTGGGTTCCATTGCTTGTGGCTTTATTCTTCAAAATAATGCTCACGTTATTTTACTAGCAACTTGTGCAGCAATTACAATGGCTAGCAACGCCGTTTTTATTGCCCTTGGTTCGGGTAAGCTCTGCCTTTCGATGTTTTACTTAAGTATTTTTTTGAACACCATTTTTATTATTACAAACATCTAAATTCAGTCAAAATGAAGCTAAGGCTAATAATAACCACCATACTTATATTTTATGGCTCAACGCTATTAAATGCTCAAGAAGCGAATAACATGATTCATCTTGAAAATTCACCACCAACCGCAACCTTCATATTTATATTATTCATAGGATTATTTTTAGCCATCATTTGGTACTTCCTTAGAAAATTTAATATTCAGGTATCTCTGGAAAAAAAATGGAGAAAAGAAACTACTACTAAAAGATTTTCTTCCTATATATCTAGTTTAAATTCAAATCAGATAACAGAATATCTTAAAGTAAAGCGGTTGCTTCGTTCTAAAAAAAAATCTGATATAAATAAAGGTATAAGCACTATTATACTTATACTTTTCTCCTCATTAACATTATCTGCTCAAAATAATACTAATCCGGAAAAGGGATTGTTTGGTCAAGGCGGTATTATTATAACCCTTATATTAATTTTAATACCTGTTTTGCTAGGATCAATTTTTGCGATTGTTAAAGCAATTAATGCGTTCAAAATTTATAATAATCAAAATAAATTACAAGATTCTAAGCAATTTGCAGAAAATCTTATAGCAATAGAAGATGAGGAACTGGAAAGTACTCTTCTAAAACGTAAAGCTGCACTTGATTATACATTGTCTAACTATGAGCTATCTGGAAAAAATAAGGCAGAAGATACAATAGGCATCATTCAAAATGCAAATCCAGATCACCAGGTTCACTTCACAGCACAAAAAAAGAAAGCAATTCCAAGGCCTAGCCTCGACAAAGATATCACAAAATTAATCCTATGGTATTTGGGATGCGCTGCCTTTTGGCTTGTACTTGGTGGTACTATTGGTGAATATGTAGGAATAAAATTTGTGTCTCCTGATGCGGATCATATTAGTTGGTTGAGTTTTGGAAGGCTAAGACCTGTTCATACGAATATGGTTTTTTGGGGTTGGGCATCATTAGGCATAATCGGTTTAGGATATTACGTAGTACCAACGGTTAGTAATGCAAAAACATACAACATCAAATGGGGATGGAATGCTCTTTGGTTAATTAATGCGATGGTAATCTTTGGTACAATAAGTTTAATGGCAGGTATCAATAATGGTGGCGGGGAGTTCAGAGAATATATATGGCCAATCATGGCGCTATTTGCAGTTGCTCTTATTCTAACATTATTAAACTTTTTAAAAACTGTAGCTAAACGCACTACCAAAGAAATTTACATTTCAAACTGGTATATTATTTCATCCATTATTTTCACAATTATAATTGCCCTAACGGCTTACTTGCCATTTTGGCAAAATGGCATTAGCGAAACAATCATTCAAGGCTATTATATGCACTCCGGTGTTGGTATGTGGTTTACTTTATATACACTTGGGTTGTTATATTATTTTATTCCTCAGCAATTAAACCGTCCAATCTATGCGTATAGCTTAGGTATATTGGCGTTTTGGACACAAATTTTATTTTACACAATTATAGGCACACATCATTTTGTTTTTAGCGCAATTCCATGGTGGCTACAAACAGTTGCTATTGTTGGTAGTGGTGGTATGATAATTCCTGTTGTAGCCGCTACAATTAATTACTTTTTTACATTTAAAGGTCAATGGAAAAAAGTATCGAACAGTTACACTTTACCATTCTTTTTTGTTGCTGTTATGTATTATTTTATTGTTTCTATGCAGGGTACAGCTGAAGCATTTAAGTTTACTAATCAATTATGGCACTTCACCGATTTTACAGTGGGACATTCTCATCTTGGGTTTTATGGCATAATCACATTCGCCATTTGGGGTGGCACCTATACAATAGTTCCAAGGTTAACAGGTATAGAGCCGCAACATCATATTGTTGGAGCGCACTTTTGGTTAGCCTTTATTGGATTATTGTTTTATGCTATCCCTTTATCCATTGGCGGCACGTTGAAAGGCATGATGTGGATGGAAGGTAAACCCTTTATTGATAGTGTTGTAATGATGTTTGACTATTGGTTATGGAGAGCAATTGGTGGCAGTTTAATGTTTTTAGCTCACTTTGTCTTTGCTTATAATTTCTATAAAATGACACGAAAACCAACTGTTGATATTGATATTAAAGAAGAGGCAATTAGACATTTAAAATCAATCATTGGAAATTAATAAAAAGTATCATGAATATATTTAATGATCATAAAAAACTGTATACAACAGCAGGTGCTTTGTTTTTGGGACTAACATTCCTTACGGCAATTATGCCCGCTCTTCAAAATCAAAAAAACACTGAACCTCTGCCCGAATCTAAACCATTAAGTGGTGATGCTTTAGCCGGTAAAATGATTTATATATCCGAAGGTTGTGTTGCTTGTCATTCACAACAAGTAAGAAATATAGATATGGACAAAGTATTCGGCTCTCGCCCAGGAATGGCTGCTGATTATGCCAATATAGAAAGAACCAGTTTTTGGCAAAACACGGCAACATTAATGGGTACCGAAAGAACAGGCCCGGATTTAACCGATGTAGGAAATAGGCAATCAAGTATAGATTGGAATTTAATGCACCTGTTTAATCCTCGTACCGTTGTTAAGCAATCCATCATGCCATCCTACGAATGGCTGTTCGAAACAAAACTTCATCCTACTAAATCAGATGTTGTTGTAAATGTGCCTCCAGAATTTTTAAAGGGTTTACACGGAAAACTAGTTGCGAAAAAAGAAGCCTTACAGTTAGTTGCATATATACAATCTTTAAAACAAATTCCATTACCAGACGGATCTAAAACTCCAATTTTTTTATACAAGAAAGAAACCAAGGTATCACTTGAGTCTAATTCGAATAGCGATGCTGATGGAAAAACGCTTTACATAGCCAATTGTCAAAGCTGCCATCAAGCAAACGGCGAAGGCCTTAAAGGTGCATTCCCTTCATTAAAAGGGAGTCCTATTGTTAACGGAGACAATTTAGAACTATATGTAGATATTATTATGAATGGCTATGATGCCCGAGCAGAATATGGAGTCATGTCCGCAGTGGGCACAAACATGGAATTCAGCGAACATCAAGTTGCGGCAATTATTAATTACGAAAGAACAAGTTGGGGAAATACTGGTAAAAAGGTAAGTCCTGAAGAAGTAAAGAAAATAATGGATTTTATTAAAATTAAAGCGACAGCAGCAAAATGAAAAAGAAAATTGTGATACTAATTATATTTCTGCAAACACTTGCCAACGCTTGCCCTGTTTGTGAAAGACAACAACCGAAAATTTTGAGAGGCATTGTGCATGGTACTGGTCCTGATAATAGTTGGGACTATGTAATCGTTTGGTCAATTGCAATTATAGCAATGTTGACACTTTTCTTCTCAATAAAATGGCTTGTTAAGCCAGGTGAGAAAAACAAATCACACATTAAGTATTTTATTTTAAATAACGATTAAAATGAGCGCCAATAGTAAAGTAATAATATTCTTAGACGACGAGAAAATTCCTTTTGGGGAATTTGAAGCTCCAATAAATTTTGAACTCGATACGCGTAAGTTGGTTGATGGAGCTCATAATCTAAAAATAGTCAGCAAAGATCCATTAGGTAAAGAAGGCATCCGCCTCATTCCATTTACAGTCCGAAATGGACCTGCTATTGCTGTTGAAGGTATTTCAGAAAACGAAGTAGTAGATGGCGTTTTACCAATTATGATAAATGCCTATGGTAAAGGTGATCAAAAAAGATTTTTGATTGAAGGTAGTGAAACTCCCCAAAGCATACCTGCTTGGCTTTGGGCTTTAATTATTGGCTTCGTAGGCTGGGGAATCTATTATGCAGTAACCGCTTTAAATACACTTCTATAATGAAAGAAATAATAACCATTGAGGATATAAAATTATTGGTCGATGCGTTTTACACAAAAGTAAGAACTGACAGTTTATTGGCTCCAATTTTTAATGATAAAATTCAAGATAGATGGCCAATTCATTTAGAAAAAATGTATCGTTTTTGGCAGACCGTTTTATTAAATCAACATACCTATAACGGCAGTCCATTTGTTCCTCATGCTAAACTTCCTGTAGACCAACATCATTTCGATAGATGGCTATTATTGTTTTACCAAACAATAGATGAAAATTTTAGTGGGGAAAAAGCAACAGAAGCCAAGTGGCGAGCCGAAAAAATGGCCGAAATGTTTTATCATAAAATTGAATACTATAAAAGCAATCCAGATAAATTAATCTTATGACAGCAGCTACAAAAGATCCATTAGCATTTGCCGTAATTTATTTATGGATAGGTTTTGTCTGTGCAATCAGTTTTATGGAAGCATGGTTAAAATTTAGAGCGCCCGGTGTAAATCTACAAATTGGATTAGGTATCGGAAGATTAATTTTTAATGCCTTAAACAAAGTAGAATGGGTTTTTGCAATCGCATTAATGATTAGCTTATTTAATTCAAAAGATACTATATATGCACCTTCTAATTTATTCTTTTACCTCCCACTAGTATTGCTAATTATACAAACAACTTGGTTGTTGCCAACCTTAGATACAAGGGCTCAAATGCATATAGATGGCAAGGTAGTACCCGCTTCAAACCTTCATTTATATTACGTTGGAATTGAAATTATAAAAACAATTTTCCTTTTTATTTACAGTATTAAATTTTTAAAATAATCAAATATGGAACAAACAATCATTCATCAAATTGAAGAAAAATATAAGAATTTGGGCGAAAATCCTGAAACATACTTAAAAGGCTTACTACAAGCAAAACCAATTAACTATTGGGATTACGTTGAAGTTGATACGCTATTATCATTACAAAAACCACGTACAAATTTTAAAGATGAAGAAATCTTCATTATGTATCATCAAGTTACAGAATTGTTTTTAAAATTAATGATTCATGAAATTAAACAAATTGTTTATAGTGATTCAATTACAGAAACATTCTTAATTACAAAAATGAGTCGGCTTAATCGTTATACCACGATGTTAATCAATTCGTTTGACGTTATGAAAGATGGCATGGATTACGATGACTATAATACATTCAGAACAACCTTAGCGCCAGCAAGTGGTTTTCAAAGTGCTCAATTCAGATTAATAGAAATTTATTGTACTCGTATTAAAAATTTAATTAATCAAGAAGGTAAAAAACACATCTCAGATCAACCATCAATCGAAGAATATTTTGAACATATTTATTGGAAAGATGCTGGATTAAACCGGAAAACTGGAGAGAAAACACTGACTCTAAGACAATTTGAAGAAAAATATCTTGACCGTTTTATATCTCTAGCTAAAAAAGTAAAGGGAAAAACAATCGAAGAACAAATATTAAAATTTGAAAACCCATCTAATGAACTCACACAAATTTTGCGAGAGTTTGATTGTTTGTATAATATTAAATGGCCACAAGTTCATCTTAACACAGCTAAACAGTATTTAGACAAAAAAGGCGAAAATCAGGCAGCAACAGGTGGTTCTGAATGGAAAAAATATTTACACCCACAGTTTCAACAACGAAAATTTTTCCCTGAGTTGTGGACAGAACACGAGATATCAGAATGGGGAAAATCTACTAATATTTAAATGAAATGAATAAACCAGAAGTAACATTACTCAAAAAAGGGGTCGTATTTAAAATATTACAAGTAACAGGTGAAAAAGATATGCAGATGCCTAAACATATCAGTACCAAAGAAGCAGTTATTGTTATTGAAGAAGGTAATGCAATCATTGAAATAGCCTCCAAAGAGCGTTTATTAAAAAAGGGTGATTCAATGATAATTCCAGCTACCGTTCCACATTCATTATTAGTAATGACTAGTCTTAAAGCAATTGTAATGATGCCAGTTGAATCAGAAATAGAATTTATAAACTAAAAATTAATAACATGAATACCACTAAAGAAAAAACAATTGGTGAAATGGTAGCAGACGATTACCGCACCGCAGGAGTGTTCCAATCATTCGGAATCGATTTTTGTTGTAAGGGCAATCAAACGATAGATGAAGTTTGTGAAAGCAAAAGTATTAGTAAAAGCTTATTGTACAATGATCTCGAAAAAGTAAAGATAAGTGAAGATAATCCAGCAACAGATTACAAGTTTTGGCCATTGGATTTATTAGCTGATTATATTGAGAAAAAGCATCACAGGTACGTTGAAGATAAAACACCTGTCTTAAAACAATACCTTGATAAAATATGTACAGTGCATGGTAAGAACCATCCAGAATTATTTGAAATAAAAGATTTGTTTAATCAATCTGCGAGCGAACTCGCTGCTCACATGAAAAAAGAAGAGTTGATTTTATTTCCGTTTGTAAGAAAAATGGCAATTGCAAAACAAGAAAATCAGCCCTCTCCTCAGCCTCCTTTTGGAACAGTTCAAAGTCCCATAAAAACAATGATGCACGAGCATGATACCGAAGGCGAAATATTTAGAAGAATCGAAAAATTAACTGATAATTATACACCGCCACTTGATGCTTGCAATACATATAAAGTAACATTTGCTTTGCTTAAAGAATTTGAAACTGATTTACATCTTCACATTCATTTAGAAAACAACATCTTGTTTCCAAAATCAATCGAGATGGAAAAGGAAGTTAAAAAAGAATACTAAAATATATTTAAGCAAAAATTTCAATAGGGAAATGTCTTAAAATAGATGTTTCCCTATTTTATATTTTAATGCTAATGTCTAAAATCAAATAATTCATTGTTTTTAATTGCCCCCGTGAGTCAAATAAAAGATATAAAAATAATTTTAATTAAAGGGGGTCAAAAAATCCAATTTTTAACTTACACTAATGAGTATAGAAGCCTGATGGAGCTTTTATCGGATAAATTGTATCTAGAGAATTTTGGCGAATGTAAAGGCATGGGACGTTGTTGTACTTGTCTGATTAAAATAAATTCTAAATTCCATAAAGTAAACGATTTTGAAGGAAATGAATTAGCTACTCTTAAAAAACACAATTTTAATAATTTAAATGATAGGCTTTCTTGCCAGATAATAATTGACCAAAATTTAGAATTAATAGAAATAGAATTATAATCATGAAAAATAAACTTAAAAATTACAAAGTTGATGTAACTGATTTAGATTGGAAAACAGGTCACGTAAAGGGGTTTTTAGGAAAGGAATTCATTCAGTTATCAAATGGCGGAGTTAAGTTAATTAAAATTGATCCTATGTCAGTTTATCCTGAACATTTACATCCAGATAAAACAGAATATGCCTATGTAGTTTCAGGAAACCCTGAATTTTCTATTGATAATGAGTATTTTATTGACAAGTCAGGTGATTTTTTTATTTTTCCGTGCAATGTTAAACATTCAATAAAAAGCAATACAGTCGTTGAATGCCTTGTTTTAATAGGCTCTATTAATAATTAAAACTAGTGATAATGAAAACAGTACCAATTAAAAGAAGCATTGCTTTACAACCCCTAAGTCGTGAACATCATCATGGCTTACTGCTATGTTGGAAAATAAGAACAGGGCTAAAGAAAGGTATTGATATCGATAGGATAAAAAAATATTCAGATTGGTTTTTCAAGAATAGTTTGTTAACCCATTTTAATATAGAAGAAGAGTTCGTTTTTCCACTATTGGGCAATGAACATGAGTTGGTCAAAAAGGCACTAACAGACCATCGAAGATTAAAACGGCTCTTTGAAGACACAACGGATATTGAAAAATCTCTAAGTCTGCTTGAAGAGGAACTTGAGAAACATATTCGTTTCGAAGAAAGAGTATTGTTTCCTGCAATAGAAACAATCGCAAATGAAAAAGAACTACAGCTCATTATGGAAATTCATTCTGAAGACAGTACTTATGAAGATTGGGGAGATGAATTTTGGAAAATAATTCGTTAACTAGGTGTTAATGTGATTTAAATCATTCAAAATAGTTGTTAAAATAATTGTGGGGGAAAGAAATGTTTAATACTTTTGTAAGTGAATACTAACTTACATTAAAATTATGAAAGGAAAAAATAACATAGCTATCGGTTTTCTTGTAATGGGATTGTTTATGGCATATGGCTTTTTACTAATCTATTTAAGAGACTTTGCTCCCGGTAAGGACGAGTGGATTAACTCTTACTCAATAGGTAAACACTTTGAAACAAGATTAGCCCATGTACACGGTAATCTTTTCGCCTTCTTAAATATTTTGATAGGTTACTTACTATTACATTTTAAAAATCAACTTAAAAACACAACGGTAATTTCTTGGCTTGGTTTAATTGGTCTGTTAATGCCAATAGGGATTCTGTTAGAAGTGTATTTAGGTGCGCCTCCTGTATTTGTGCTTATTGGCGCAATTAGTATGACGGTGTCAGTAATTTGGTTAGGAATATCTTTTTATAAAATGAAACTTGAAAATGAAAAATAATAAATTCTCTGAAAGACAAATAGAAATCATTGAAGCCGCTACCAAAAGAATTGATGAGCATGGCATTCAGGATTTAACGATTAAAACACTTGCTGCTGATTTAAATTTATCAGAAGCAGCATTATATCGCCATTTTAAAAGTAAAAACGAAATATTACTTGGCTTGTTAACATACTTTATTGAGGAAATGAAAGGGAGGCTTGATGTAATACTTTCTAATAAAGATCGCAGTCCATCAGAACTTTTGAAAGCTCTGTTTGATTCGCAATTAAAAACATTTGTACAAAAGCCTTCGGTAGTTAGTGTTATTTTTTCCGAAAGTATTTTTCAATTTAATAAAGAATTGTCATCTACGGTTTCATCCATGATGGAATTGATGCAGAATCATATAGAAACCATTGTGAAAAAAGGTCAGGCAAATGGATCTTTTAGTAAAATAGTGGGCGTTTCAACAACAACAACAATTATAATGGGTGGGATGCGAATTACAGTTCTTAAATGGAAACTATCAGGTCATAAATCAGATTTGATAAAAGATGGAAATAAAGTATTAAATGGCATATTAAAAATGGTAGAAACTAATCATTAACAAACAACTAATGAAACCAATTATTTTAAAAGCAGCAGCAGTTATCATTACATTATTTGCATTAATTACTCTATTTATGAGTACGTCTGTAATATTTGATTTGTTCGGAATAAGAGCGAAGGAGGGTAATTATGTATTGTTTGTTGTAGTCTCCAATTTTATTGCAGGTTTCCTATATCTGTTTGCTGCATATGGATTATTTACAGAAAAAGCGTGGGCTACAAAATTACTTTTAATCACAACAACAATCCTTATTGTGAGTTTTGTTGGTTTGTTAATTCACGCAAATACAGGTGGAATTTACGAGCAAAAAACGATTAAAGCCATGCTTTCTCGTATTGCTATTACAGGCGCATTTGCAGGCATATCGTGGTTCTTTATAACAAAAAAAGATTAGCATAAATGAAAAAATATTTGGCAATATTAATTGTGGTTCTTATGGGTATTACCTATGGCTGCAATAATCCTGTAAAGGATGAAAATAGTGAGATTTCGAATATTAAATCTATACCATCATCCAAGGAAAGCGAACACCAACATACAGAGAGCGACTCCATTGAATTAAACAACGGAGCTAAATGGACGGTTGTTCCTGAAATGATGGCGCATATTAGGAACATGGAATCAGACCTTAAACTTTTTGCTGAAGCTAAACATACAGAACTAAAGGACTTCACACAACTTGGTGCAAGTTTGCAAAAAAACATTGATCTCTTAACTTCAAATTGCACTATGGAAGGAAAAGCCCATGATGAATTACATAAATGGTTGTTGCCTTATATTGATATGGTAGACAAATTGAATAAATCAAAAAATAACGATGAGGCATTGCAAACCTTTGAGGAAATAAAAGCTTCTTATAAATTATTTAACATATACTTTGAATAAAAAAGAAATCATGAACATAAAATCAATCCATACCGAAGAAAAGCCTGTCAGCGCAAAGAAATTATTTTCTACAACTGAAGGAAATGTAACTGCTTTACAAATCAAAGCAAACGGCACATTAAAAGAACATATAACAACTGTTCCTGCATTACTTATTTGTATTAATGGCAATGTAGTTTTTAAAAATGAAAAAGGGGTAACAGAAAACCTTTTAAGTGGCGACATGGTTAACATTGAGCCAAACGTAAAACATTGGGTAGAAGGAATAGAAGACACTCAATTACTATTAATCAAATAAAAAAATTTGTCTAATTATGTTAGTAAACACTCACTTATTAAAATTGAAATTATTAATGGTTCTCACCATTTTAATTTTCACAACCAATTCAGAGGCTCAAAATTGGTCACTAAAGCAATGTATTGATACAGCATTAGTGCATAATAAAACGTTGAAAATAGCACAAGGCGATATTGAGATTGCCAATGAGAGAAACAAGGAAGCAAAAGGTGGTTTAGTACCAAAATTGTATGGCAATGTTGACTATCGGTACTACACCGATCTTCCGTATCAGTTACTTCCTTCATCCGTTTTTGGTGGACCGGCAGGCGTTTACAAAGAGGCTCAATTTGGTGTTCCTCATAATTTAAATGCAAACCTAACTCTTGATGTGCCTTTATACAACCCTCAAGCTATTGGAGCAATTACGATTTCAAAAAGAGCAAAAGAATTAAATCAAATACAGTTTCAACAAACCGAGGAGCAAGTGGTATTTGATGTTTCTAATTTGTATTACAATGCACAGTTAGTATCAAATCAGATTGTGTTTATCAAAAACGGATTAAGTAATAGCGAAAAACTACTTAGCAATATTCAATTGCTTTACTCACAACAAATGGCAAAGGGTACAGATGTAGATAAAATTAAACTTCAGCAAAGTCAGCTAAACACACAATTAAGTAAGGCGAATGCACAGTATCAACAAATTCTTAATTTGTTAAAACTTCAATTGGGCATAACACCAACCCGACCAATTACAATTGAAGAAACATTTAGCACATCGTCAGAAGTAGTAAAATATACAAGCAAACCAACCTCTGATATATTATTGTTTAATACGAAAGAACAGCTCTTAAAATCTGAATTAAAAACATTAAAACTTTCACATTTACCTTCATTTTCACTTTATGGTACTTATGGAACTACCGGATTTGGAAACTACAGTGGTACAAATGATTTCTTTAAAACGTACCCGATTGGATTTGCCGGGGTAAAAATGTCTTGGATGATATTCTCCGGTACTACTTTAGAACATAAGGTTTTTCAAAAGAGAGAAGAGATAAAACAAAATACAACTCGATTAGAATTATTAAATGATAAACAAAACGTTCAGATAGAAAATGCACAAATGCAATATGAGGTTGCAAATTCTAATCTATTAAATGCAAAATCACAATTGACATTAGCAGAAACAATTTATTCTAAAACACTTATCCAACAAAAAGAGGGTGTTGCATCATTAACAGATGTTTTACTTTCAGATAATACCCAAAAGGAAGCACAACAAAATTATTTGTCGGCATTGGTAGATGTGATGAAGGCAGACTTAGAACTAAAAAAAGTATCAGGAAATATTTTAAAAACGAAATAAATTAATAATTAAAAATAACAGATAATGAAAAAGGTTTTATACATCATCATACCATTGGCATTAATTGCAATTGTAGTCATAAAATTAAAAAGTAATAAAGAAATCGTAAAAGATAAAGTTTATCAATATGATAAAGAGCAAGCTATCCATGTTCAGGTAGATACAATCAAATCGGAATTAATAGGAGCTGAATTTGCTTATTCAGGAACATTTGAACCTAATAAAGAAACTAAGCTTAGCGCTGAAATACAAGGCAAGATAAATGATGTTTTAGTTGATGTTGGAACTTTTGTAACAAAGGGGCAATCATTAATTCAGTTAGATAATTCACTATTGAAATTGCAATTACAATCAGCGGAGGTTCAAGTTGAAGGATTAGAAGCTGATGTAAAACGATTTACTGTTTTAGCGAATGCAGATGCTGTACAAGGGGTTCAATTAGAAAAAGCAGAGTTAGGTTTAAAATCTGCAAAAGTTCAAAGAGCAACTTTACTTGAACAAATTAATAAAACAACCATCAAAGCACCGTTTAATGGAGTGGTTACTGCTAAACTTACTGAAGAGGGAGCATTTGCCGCACCGGGTGTGCCATTGCTTCAAATTACAGATATTTCAGTTTTAAAATTTACCGTTAATGTTTCTGAAAATGATTTGAGTTCATTTCAATTAAATCAAACCTTTTCGATTAATGCAGATGCTTATTCGGATGTGCTATTGTCGGGTAAAGCAACAATGATAGGTAGTAAAGCCAATATGGGCAGTAGTTTTCCTGTTCAGTTTATTGTAAGTAACACCTCCGATTTAAAAATCAAATCGGGAATGTTTGGTAAAGTAAATTTGAAAAGTGAAAATCAAAAAACAGGAATCATTATACCGGCTTCTGCTATTGTTGGATCGTCAAGTCAACCTCAAGTTTATAAAGTTAAGAACGGAAAGGCTGTTCTAAATAGCATAAGTATTGCGCAAAAAATAAAAAATAAAACTGTTGTGGCAAAGGGATTAGAAGAAGGAGATGTGATTGTAACAAATGGATTTATTAATCTATTTGACAATGCGAATGTAACTATTAAATAAAATTTGAATTATGAATATTACAGAAATATCAATAAAACGTCCATCGCTGATAATTGTTCTTTTCAGCGTACTTACCTTATTGGGAGTTATAGGATATAAAAATTTAAGTTATGAATTGATGCCTGATTTTAATCAACCTGTTGTGGTTATTAAAACCGTGTATCCCGGAGCAGAGCCCAACGAAGTAGAAACTTCGGTGTCACGAAAAATAGAGGATGCTTTATCTAATTTAGAAGGCGTTGATTATTTGGTAACCAAATCTTTACCAAACGCTTCTATCATTATTGCCAACCTGAAATACGGAACTGATTTGGATAAAACCATGCAGGATGCTCAACGCTATATTGACAACATTCGCAAAGATTTACCGCAGGATATTTTAAGTCCGGTAATGAGTAAGGTTTCTCCTAATGATTTACCGATCATGTCCATTAGTGCAACAAGTAATTTACCCGCAACTGAGTTTTATCAAAAAATGAAAGACGAGTATCTTCCTCAAATTCAACAAATAAAGGGGGTTGCAGAGTTGACGATTTTGGGCGGTGAAGAACGAGAAATACAAGTAAAAGCAAACCGGGATAAACTGAAATTATATAAAATTTCATTGTATCAGGTTGTTGAGGCTATTAATCGTTCAGGCTTAGACTTACCTGCCGGAAAAGTACAAACGGATCAGGAGAATAACTCCGTTCGTTTAACCGGAAAATTTGCAACGATTGATGATGTAAAAAATGTTCAGGTGGCTATGCCAATGCTCGGCAGCCCAGTCTATGTAAAAGATGTTGCTCAGGTAGTTGATGGAATAAAAGAAACGACATCTATCAGTAGATACAATGGAAAAGATGGCATTGGAATTCTATTAAAAAAACAAGGCGATGCAAATGCTGTTGATGTTTCAAAAATGGTTCGTGCAAAATTTAAAAGTATCGAAGCACAAAATAGTAATTCCTCTGTAAAATTCATCATTGCAGATGATAGCACCGACAATACAATTGCAGCTGTTAATTCTGTTGTATTTGATTTGGGATTAGCAGTTGTTTTAGTTTCTTTAGTAATGCTATTATTTTTAAGAAGTTTCAGAAACTCTTTAATTGTAATCATTGCAATACCTACCTCTTTGGTCACAGCTTTTGCAGTTATGTGGCTTCTAGGATACACTCTAAATTTAATGACCTTGCTCGCCATGTCTTTAATTATTGGAATCTTGGTTGATGATGCTACTGTGGTGTTGGAAAACATTCAAAGGCATTTAGATATGGGAAAAGAAAAACATACTGCCTCAATGGATGGGCGTATGGAAATTGGATTTTCTGCATTGTCGATCACATTGGTTGACGTGGTTGTGTTTTTACCGATATTGTTTTTACAAGTATTTGTGGCAGATATGCTCAAACAATTTTCAGTAGTTGTAGTAACTTCAACCTTAACGAGTTTGTTAGTTGGCTTTACGCTTACACCTTGGTTGGCATCAAGAATAGGTAAGAAAGAAGATTTACAACCAACCAACTTCTTCAATCGTTTTTTGCTTGGATTTGAACATCAATTAGAAAAATTCACCAATTGGTATGGCAAACAATTAGAATGGGTACTCAGCCACAAATTAATTTTCACAGGAATAGTTGTTTTACTTTTTGCGGTTACTTTGGGAATAATGAAACAAGGTATCATTGGTAAAGAGCTTATCTCTACTGGAGATCAGGGTAAATTTCGTATGGCTTTAGAGTTTGACAAATCAACTTCCATTCAACAAAACAATTTAATCGCTCAGAAAATAGAAACCTATATTATTAAGCAAGCAGATGTCTCTACTGTGTTTAGTAACATAGGTGGTCCGAGTACAGGCATTGGAAGTTTAGGTGTAGGATCAGCTAATAAAACTGAATTTACTATTCAGTTAAAATCCGCAAAAGAACGCCATAAGCAACCTACTGAAGAGTTTATGAAAAAATTGAGGGAAGAATTAAAAATGAAATTCCCTGGAATAAATTATTCAATGGCTGCATTAGGATTGATACCACGTTCAGCTCCAATTGAAATTACTTTAAGCGGCAGTAATTTAGATTTAGTAATGAAAACAGGTAATGATTTAAAGTCGGTGATTGAAAAAATACCGGGTTCAGATAATGTGCGTTTATCTGTTGAACAAGGTAGTCCTGAATACAAAATAATTCCCGATAAAGATAAAATGCAACGCTTAGGATTAACGACAGCTTATGTTGGTATGAATTTAAGAACAGCTTTTACTGGCAATGACGATGCAACATTAACAGAAAACGGAACAGAATATCCTGTAAGAATTTGGCTTGACGGTTACAGTAGGCAAAATTATGAAGATGTACAGCGCCTCTCAATTGTTAATCCAATGGGGTTACCAGTAGAAGTATCGCAGTTTGCAACGGTGGAACGAGATAATTCACCATCCTTATTGGAAAGAAAAGATCGTCAGCCAGCGGTAACGCTTACGTCTGACGCACTTGGTAGACCTTCGGGAACAGTTGCTGATGATGTAGTTGCTTACCTTAAAAATAACCCATTACCCGATGGAATTCAAATGACTTGGGGTAGTGATATCAAAAGACAAAATGATAGTTTTGGTGCATTGGGTTCGGTTCTATTAATCTCGTTCCTATTGATTTATTTAATCATGGTTGCTTTATATGATAGTTTCGTTTACCCATTTGTGGTATTGTTTTCAATTCCCGTAGCTGCTATTGGTGCGTTTTTAGCATTGAATTTATCATTAAACAATCTTAGTTTATTTGCTTTGCTCGGATTGATTATGCTCATGGGATTAGTAGTAAAAAACGCTATTTTAATTGTAGACTTTACAAATCAATTGAAGGCGGAGGGAAAACATTTCAAAGAAGCATTAATCATTGCCGGAAAAGGTCGTATGCGTCCAATCTTAATGACAACCATTGCAATGATTATAGGAATGTTGCCAATTGCCCTTGGCAAAGGAACAGCAAGTGAATGGAAGAATGGTTTGGCATGGGTAATTATTGGTGGGCTGTTTTCATCCTTGATATTAACTGTTTATTTAGTGCCAATGGTTTATTATTTAGTAGATCGTTTAAAAGAAAAAATTACAAATAGAAAAACGAAGTAAAATGAAACAATTACTCTTATTCGCACTTGTCAGCATATCATTATTGACCTTATCTTCATTTAATAACCAAAAAGGAGAAAACTTTTCTTTAACCGTGGAAGTAAATGGTCTACAGAACTCGAAAGGTATTGTCCAGTTTGCATTATATAATAAGGACGGAACGATTCCTGATGAAGATTACAAAAAGTGTTGTAAGATATTGAAAGAAAAAATACAAAATGGATCATCTAAAGTAACCTTTAGTAATCTTCCGGTAGGTAAGTATGCTGTAAATATTCTTCACGATGAAAATGAGAATGGTGAGATAGACAAAGGGTTTATTTTACCAATAGAGGGAATTGGGTTTTCGAATTATGAATCAATTGGATTAACAAACCGCCCCAACTTTTCAAAAGCAAGCTTTGAGTTGAATTGTGATAAGAAAATCTCAGTAAAAGTCATCTACATGTAGCTATCGAGAATCTATTACAGTATTTTAGCATTGTGAAAAAATCAACTATTTATATTTCTAAAATGGATTGCCCTTCAGAGGAAAACATGATCCGACTAAAATTGCAAGGTCTGCATTTTATGAAACTTGATTTTGACATCCCTAATAGAAATTTATATGTGTACCATGAAGGTGATATAACGTCTATTTTTAATGCTGTTAACGACCTTAAACTTGGGGCTTCATTAATTGGTAGTGAAGAAAGTAATTATACCCATGTTAGCGAAGACCATTCAAAAGAAAAAAAATTACTGTGGACAGTTTTATTGATCAATCTTTCGCTTTTTATTTTGGAAATTATCGCAGGGTTTATTTCAGAATCAATGGGATTAGTTGCCGATAGCCTTGATATGCTTGCTGATGCTATGGTCTATGGATTAAGCTTATATGCTGTTGGTCATTTAGCGTCTAAAAAGAAGCAAATTGCTAAAATGAGTGGATATTTTCAGATGGCATTAGCTCTGTTTGGAATAATTGAGGTTATTAGAAGGTTTTTGGGGATTGAGGAAGTTCCCGAATTTCAATTAATGATCATCATTTCGCTTTTCGCCTTAGTAGGAAATGCGGTTTCACTTTACCTTCTTCAGAAATCAAAAAGCAAAGAGGTTCACATGCAAGCAAGTGTAATTTTTACGAGTAATGATGTAATCGTAAATATTGGAGTTATTTTAGCTGGTGCAATTGTTTATTTCACAAATTCCAAATATCCCGATTTAATTGTGGGCTCCATTGTTTTTATTTTGGTCGCAAAAGGAGCAATAAGAATTCTTAAACTATCTAAATAATATTTTTTGAATTAAGGCAGGAAATTCCCCTCCCCCTTAGAACTTGAAAATCATCAGTAAAACTTGATAAATTTACCGGGAATAAGTTCGGAATCAGTTTTCAGGGTTAAAATTAAAACTCCTTACCTTCCTTTCAACAGCAAGCTTTCACTTAAATAGCGTTAAGAAATTCGTTGTAAAGTCATTTACCTGAGACCCTAAGGGGGGATCTTACAGTAAAATTACCGTAAAATACGATAATAGCCCCTATTTCTGACCAACCCTAAACACCTTGCAGAAGTGACTTATCGCCCGTAAATCAGCTAAAAATCGCTGAATTTCAGCATCTTTCAATTCTTCAGGGTTTTCGTTGATATTTTGGTTCGAACAGGGTAAATTTGAGCCCGCCACAGAAGCAGAAAAAGCCTTTTCGACTATATCGGAGAGGCTTTTTCGCTTCGTGGCGGGCCTGAAGTGAAATTGCGAAGCGATTTCTACTTCAGGAAATACTTGAACATGGTTCGAAATCCGAATTCTTTTGCCCGCAGATAAATAGCATAAGGCGCACGTAAGTGCGCTTTTTTCTTTCCTCTGAGTGCCAAAAGCTTTGCTTTCGTAAACGAAAGAGGAAATAAAAAACATTCTGTGAAACAGAATGACTTTTGCATTGTGACTCAGGGAGGCATTAGGGATCATATCAATAATCCCTCAGTCTCCGCAGGTAAATAATAGCGTACAATTGTACACTATTTTGTTTTGTATATTTTTTGATGTAATTTTATTTTAATGTCAATTATCCCTGTTCACAACCTAATGATCAAAGATCTTCAGCACGCTGAATTTGATATTATTCCTATAAACGGAGCAGGGGAGCGTAATTACGACGGCGTTATTCCGCACAGGCACAATTTTTACGAATTTTTTCTTTTTACCGAAGGCGGTGGCGTACATGAACTCGATTTTAATGATCATAAAATAAAAGCTAATTCCATACATTTTGTTTCGCCAACGCAGGTACATAAATTAAAAGCCAATCAATCAAAAGGTTTTGTATTATGTTTTACAGGCGATATTATTCCATTCAGAAATAAAAACGAGAGCTTTGTTGCGCATTTTCCGTTTTACGATTTTAATTCCTCATTACCCTATTTGCAGGTTCCAAAAAAGTTATTTCACGAAATATTTCTGCTCGTAAACGCAATACATGATACGTTTAATTCCAATAATCAATTTAAAGCCGACATAATAAGATCTTATCTTAATATTATTTTATTAAAAGTAAAACAGTTCTTTTATGAAAATGCAAAAGAAGATAGAGATAAAAACACCAGCCGCGACACAAGAGTAATCGATTTTATAAAGCTCATCGATAAGCAGTATGCAGATCAGTTAAGTGTGCAGGAGTATTCTGAAAAGCTAAACTTATCTCCAAATTACTTAAATGCATTGTGTAAAAAAGAAACAGGTAAAAGCGCCATCCATTTAATTCACGAACGAATAGTTTTAGAAGCAAAACGTTTATTATACAGCACTAATTTAAGCGTGAAAGAAATTTCCTTCTCTCTTAACTTTGAAGATGTAACTTATTTTAATCGTTTTTTTAAGAAAAACATGGCTCTTACACCACTTGAATATCGCCAGAAAGTGGCAAATAGTTGAAAAGTGCAATATTTCCATTGTTTTTTGAATTAAGCCTAATCTTCCATTCATTATATTTGTTTTATAAACTTTATTTTATGAAAACAAGATCAATTACGTTTAGCGTATTTTTATTAGCAATAATTTTATTAACCTCTCAATTTAAATCAAAATACGAAAGTGGTCCGCCGGCAGGCGTTTCCGGCTCTCCCGGCGATGCTGCAAGCTGCACAGCCTGTCATGGTGGCTCGGCGCCAAACACGCCTAATCTTATTACATCCGATATTCCCGTAACAGGTTATGTGCCGGGTGCCACGTATAATATGACGGCAACAGTTTCTCATGCTACATTTAATAAATTTGGGTTCCAGGTATCACCTCAAAATACAAGCGGTCAGCAAAAAGGAACTTTAATAGTAACCGATGCAACAAGAACACAATTAACAGGCGGCACAAAGTATATTCTTCATCAAGCTGCCGGTACAGCAGGCACATCAAATGCTGCAACCTGGACATTTCAATGGAAAGCGCCGGTAAGCGGTAGCGGTAATGTAACTTTTTATGGAGCCTTTCTTAAAGCTAATGCAAATAATCAAAGCAGTGGCGATGCGGTTACTGTTTCGCAATTAGCTGTAATAGAAGATCTAAGCATAGGAATAAAAGAAGGCCTTGTTGAAACCCAGGAGTGGAAAGTTTATCCAATGCCATGTACAAATGAGTTAAACATTGCGCTGGTAAACAATAATTCACAAAAAGTAAGAATTATGATCCGCACAATAGATGGTAAAATTGTTGCTCAGGATGTTTTAAATAATACGAATGGCAATCTTAAATTAAATACCAATGCTTTGCCAACAGGTATTTACATGCTTACTGTTTTTGAAGAGAACAGGGCTATCAGCAAAAAGATAGTGAAGCTTTAGTCTCAATTATTAATATAAATAACAAAGAATAATTTTTTTATTTTTTGAGCGCCTTAACGGGCTGCTGCAGGCTCGGCTATTGCCTCGGTTTTTTGCCTTAACAGGCAAAAGAACTAAACCTTTCGCATCCCTGGCGCGCCGGTCGGACTCTTTATAAGCATTTTTTGGTTACACCTGCGTCAGAGATGAAGCTCCCTAATCTATCGGGATGTTTGAGCTCTTTTTTATGTAACGGAGTGGAATAAAAAATGCGGGTAGCTACAGCCCGCCCCGGCGCCCGAAAAAAAGAAAATTTTTACCTAATTTTTTTTTATTTCTTTCCGCTTAGCACCGAAATTGCTTTTAAAATAGAATTATCGTTTTGATTTAAGATAGGGTAGTAAGCATCTTTATCAAACAAATTACGGCCAATTAAAGCTTTTAATATCTGCTCAAAACCTTTTTCGTTGCCAACAACATGTATTGTGTTTACTTTCTTGGCTTCAAGATAACTATTCATTTCGCTTATTTCGTTTTGTGATATCTTGTATTTTACAATAAAATCGGCAGCCGTTTTATAAGAATTTAAAAATTTGCTTCTGTATTTATCTGTAAACTCAAATGCAAACGAATTTAATGCGCCGCTGTAAAACAAACGGTTAACAACCGGACTGTATTTTACACTATCTAAGGGAACAAAAATATCAGGCACAATACCACCGCCACCATAAACAATTTTACCACCCGGCGTTTTGTATTGTTTTGTTTTATCTACTTTAATACTATCTGCATTGTATAATTCGCCCTGTTCAAAGCGTGAATATTCTTCGTTATAATAATCATCTAAACTTTTGTTATAAGGTTTTTGAATGCAACGGCCTGTTGGTGTATAATAACGGGCAATAGTTAAACGCACAGCCGATCCGTCAGAAAGATCTATCTGATCCTGCACCAAACCTTTTCCAAAACTTCTGCGGCCTATAATAGTTGCACGATCGTTATCCTGTAACGCACCGGCAACAATTTCGCTGGCACTGGCGCTGCCTTCATCAATTAACACAGCCATCTCATTATTTTCAAAACCGCCACGCGATGATGCGTTATAGAATTTTTTAGGATGCGCTTTTCCTTCGGTATAAACGATTTGTAAGCCATCCATTAAAAATTCATCAGCCAACTCCACAGCGGTTTTTAAAAAGCCGCCACCGTTGCCGCGCAAATCTAATATTAGTTTTTTCATACCCTGTTTTGATAAGGTATTAAATGCATCTAAAAACTCATCGTAAGTAGTGCTTGCAAAACGGCTTATCTTCATATAACCAATACCGGGTTTTACAATATAAGCTATATCAAGACTATATAAAGGAATTTTACCACGGGTAATTTTAAAATCAATTGGCTTTTTTATACCGGCACGTAAAAGACTAACGTTTACCGTACTGCCGCTTTTGCCACGTAATTTATCAAACACATCTTTACTGGTAATTTTTTTACCGGTCATGTTCTTTCCTTCCACTTTAATAAGCTTATCGCCGGCTTTTATACCAAGCTTTTCCGAAGGTCCGCCAATTATGGGGTTTATAACACGAATAGTATCATTAATAATATTAAACTCAATACCAACACCATCAAAATTTCCTTCTAAAGGTTCGTTAACCGCGCTAAATTCAGAGGCCGGAATAAAATCGCTGTGCGGATCAAGACTTTTTAGCATCGATGTAATGGTCTTGTTTTCCAGTTGCATTCTGTTAACCGTATCTACGTATTGTTGTTCAATATAATCCAGTAAATTATTTATTTTATTGCCATCATTTTTTTTATTAAGCGCGGTTGGTAAGCCCGAAAAATTGGCGTTAAATGTAAAATAATAACCAATACCAACTCCCAGGGCAAGAATAAGGGCAAAGTACAAAGGCATTAGAGGATTAAACTTTTTTTGTGAGTTTTCTTCTGGCGTATTTTCTATCATCGACACGATCTATTTCGTATTTTTGTATTAAGTCTCAAATGTAATTAAATAGTGGCTTTCATTTTAAAATATAACGTATTTTAATAAAAATGAGGTTTAAAAGTATAGTTTTAATATTATTTGCGTTTGTAGCCTTGCTGTTTGCTTGTAAAAAGAAAACAAACAACACTGTTAGAGATAATCCTGTGCCTTATGCACCGGTTGATATGACTATCTATCCTAACGATCCATTATACTTTAAAATACAGGCAATAGGCGGGTGGATGTATGTAAATGGTGGTATTAACGGGCTTATTGTTTATCGTAAATCTCAGCAGGAATTTGTGGCCTTAGAGCGCACCTCTTCTTATTTACCCGATAATCCTGCGGCCAAAGCAAAAGTAATGTCCGATAATTTTACATTAAGAGATACGATAAGCGATTCGCGTTGGCAGATCTATGATGGTACGGTTACTCAGGGCCCTGCGGCGTGGGCTTTACGTGTATACGGTACAGTTTACGATGGCAATTCGTTACGTATCAGGAACTGATCTTCTTTTTGTTTTCCGGCGTAACAGGCATTGTTCCTGCTTTCCAGCTGGTAGTATTTATTAAATGTAAAATATCTTTCTTAATAAAATCAACTACAATTCTTAACGAATCAATATTTGGTATGCTATTAAAATAAAGTGCGCCGCGTAAAAAATGGTGTGTACTATCCGTTAAATAAAATTGAACAGACGAGGCTGTGTTACCTTCAATATCAAATACCAAACCATAAACCTTAGCACTGTCGCGCATTACAGTAATTTCATCAAGGCCTGTAGCTTTAACCTGATGTCTGTTTGCAAAATTATGCGAGTCTTCCAGGTAGGTAGCAATGTTATTATTTACCTCTTTGTAGCTTAAATGCACGGTAGCTTTGTATTCCGGGAACTCCATATTTAACCAGCATGGATCTGCACCATTATGCTTATCCTGTTTCATTTCCGCATACACAGGTATTTCAAATTTGTAAGGACAAAGACTATCGTAAAGCCTGTATTTTTTTTCAGGAAAATTAATGCGAAAATAACCACGTGGCTTTGGCGAAAAAACTTCTTCTTCCTCATCACATCCTGTAACGGCAAGGCTCAGCGCAAAGATCAAAACACAAAAAATAGTTTTATTTTTTAATATCATAAATGCAAAAATAAATAACGGTATTAATTATATTGTTTGTTTTGCGTTTTGTTTTAATTTTCTTTTGTTAATAAGGCAAACCCGCACTGTCAAGATTATCTAAATTGGCGTTCGAATCAAAACCTTTAATATCCGCGCTGTTATTGCTTTTGCTTTGTAACAGCACAAAGCTTTCGCAATTAATTTCTGTAATTTGTTTTTTAGCGCCGTCTTTATCGTTCCATTGGCGGGTTTGTATCTTTCCTTCAATATAAACCTGCGTTCCTTTTTTCAATATTTTTTGTGCACTCTCCGCCAGGGCTCGCCAGATCACAATATTATGCCATTCGGTTTGCTCAACACGGTTGCCGTTCTTATCTTTATAAGCATCGGTAGTTGCTAAACTAAAGTGCACACGTGCAATATTTCCTTCCAGGTACTTAATTTCAGGGTCTTTACCCAAATGTCCAACCAAAATAACTTTATTAACTCCTGCCATTTCTTTAATTTCTTTTAAAATTTCTTTAAAATTAAGCTTAACAAAAGGCAAAACATAGTGTTTGGACGTTTCCATTGTTAGAAACAAGCACAAAGTTTTCAACAATGGCCGGGTTTTCCGTTTCAAGTCTTTGAGCAAGGTTTTTCTTTCAAAAACCTTGCGCTGTGGGCGTTACACTACTCCCGATAGCAATAGAGATCTAATGCAACAATTAAAAACAGTGTTTAAATCAAAAATATTTTAGCTAAAAAAGTCAAAATAAATTTTGCGAACACAAAAAGAGTATGTATTTTTGCCCTCCCGTTTTTTGAGTAGATAATAAGTAGTGGGAAAGAGGAGAAAAAATATTTTAAAAAAAGATTAAAATTTTTTAAAAAATATTTGGATGTGATAAAAAGGATATGTACTTTTGCACCCCCGAAAAGAAAAGAGGAGCGAGAAAAACAGGGGTTAAGTTCATTAAGTTTTGATTTTTAG
>CALRPF020000018.1:0-93885 GCA_943369995.1 Chitinophaga pinensis | reverse complement strand
ATGCAAAAGGATAATTTAAAATTCAAAACGTACAAATTGGTCGTTGGCAATTAAAATTTCAGGTAATAAGCTATAAAGAAAAATACATTACCGTAATTTTAAACGCCGGTAAAGAGTCTGTTTCTACTGTTGAAATGGAAGAAAGCGTTATACAAGGTGAAGAAGTGGTTGTAATTGTTGAGCAGGATAAAACAAAAACAAATAATAAAATGAGCACGGTAAGCTCGCGCGTATTTAGTGCCGAAGAAGCTGCCCGTTATGCTGGCAGCAGAAATGATCCTGCGCGTATGGCGGCAAATTTTGCAGGTGTTAGCGGCGCAAACGATTCAAGAAACGATATTATTATCAGGGGTAATTCACCAATAGGGATCTTATGGCGCCTAAACGGACTAGACATTCCAAATCCAAATCACTTTGGCAATGCCGGTTCTACAGGTGGGCCGGTAAGCATCTTAAATAATAACACCTTAGATAATTCTGATTTTATGAGCGGCGCTTTTGCCGCAGACTATGGCAATGCTACTTCGGGCGTGTTTGATCTGCGCATGCGCAAAGGCAATAACGAAAAACACGAATATTTAGTGCAAATGGGCTTTAACGGTTTCGAGCTTGGTGCAGAAGGTCCTTTTAATAAAAAGAAAAATTCTACTTTTCTTTTAAATTACCGTTACTCTACACTTGCAGTTTTTAAAGCCTTGAATATTGATTTTGGAACCGGTGCGGCTGTACCCCAATATCAGGATATTACTTTTAAAACCGATCTTGCCACACAAAAAGCAGGCGCGTTTTCTTTTTGGGGTGTTGGTGGTTTAAGCTACATTGCTTTACTTGATAGTGATAAAAAACCCGGCCAGGATATTTTTGGTTATAGCGCGCGCGACACTTACTTTCGCTCTAATGTTGGCGCAACGGGGGTTTCGCACACTTATCTTTTTAAAAACAATGCTTACTTAAAAACAAATATGGGTGTGAGCGGTCAATACAACAATGTTATTGCCGATAGAATTGATACTTCATTTAAAACGCCAAAAAATTTAAAACCAGAATACAGGCAAACAACACAAACAATTCGGTATTCATTAAACACTACTTACAATAAAAAATTTAATTCGAGAGATTTTTTAAATACCGGCGTTTACTCTGAATTATATAATACACTGTTTATTGATAGTACTGATAATTTATTTGGCAATAACACCTTCGTTACACTGCGCGATTACAAAGGCACAACAGCTTTGTTAAGAGGTTTTGTGCAATGGCAACATAAATTCTCAGATAATTTTTTAATTAATGTTGGTATAAGTGATCAATTCTTTTTATTGAATAATTCGAATGCGATAGAACCACGTGCAGGTTTAAAATACTCAATTAACAGTAAACAATCTTTAAGTATTGGTGGCGGAATGCATAGTCAGTTACAGCCCATTTATGTTTATTTTGCAACCGATTCGCTTAACGGTAAGCGCGTGGAAACAAACCGGGCATTGGACTTTACGCGTGCCGCACATGCTGTAATTGCTTATGATATTAGTTTTGCTACCAACTTTAGGTTAAAAACAGAATTGTATTACCAATATATTTATGATGCGCCTGTACAAAATTTTCCGAGCTATTTTTCTGCTTTAAACTTAGGAGCTGACTTTAATAGCCCAAATGTAAATAACTTAGTAAGCAAAGGCACCGGCGAAAACTATGGTATTGAAATAACACTCGAAAAATTTTATAGCAAAGGATATTACATTTTATTTACAAGCAGTTTGTTTGAAAGTAAATATAAAGGCAGCGACAATATTATTCGTAATACGGCATTTAATGGTAATTATGTTTTTAATTTTTTAGGTGGCAAAGAATTTAAGATCAACCAAAAACATGTTTTAAGCCTGGATGTAAGAGCAACGTATGCTGGTGGTAAACGCTATACCCCCATTGATCTTAATGCAAGTATAGCCGCTGGCGATGAGGTGCGCGATGTTACACGCGCATACGAATTACAATATGCTGATTATTTTAGGATGGATGTAAAACCAGGTTATCGCTATAATTCAAAAAAAGTAACGCACGAGTTTACTATTGACATACAAAATGTAACTCAAAACGCAAATGTGTTTCAGCAATCTTATGATATAAAAAATAAGACTATAAAAACGGATTATCAGTTACGCTTTTTTGTTATACCCCAGTACAGGTTATTGTTTTAGAAACAAAAAAGCCACACGTGTTAAGTGTGTGGCTTTTTTAGTTAATGATATTCATTGATAGGCCTTCTCGAATTCAGGATATTCATTGATCGCTTAAACGCGATCAATCCTTCACAATCTTTAAAGTTTGTGAGCTTCCTTCTTTTGCCGAAATTTTTAAATTGTAAATTCCTTTTGCAAGCGAAGCAACGTTTAATTTATACTCTGTTTTATCTTTAGTAAAACTAGAATTTTGTTTTAATACCAGTTTACCCGTAACATCATACATTTCAATAACAACGTCAATATTCTTTGCTTCGTTAACTTTTAAAGTAACATTATCTACCGTAGGGTTAGGAAAAACTTTGAAACTTGTGTTAGCATCTATTTCTGCAATGCCTACACAATTTAAAATTGATACTGCAACCGTTTGCGTTGACAGACAAGCGCCATTTGCACCTGTTACCGTATAAGTAAAATCAATACCAAATGTATAAGTAGCAGTTGCGCTATTTCCACCTCCGTTACTCCAGGTATAGGTATTTGCTCCCGATGCGGTAACTGTTACAGGATCATTATCGCAGGAAACAACACTGTTTGTAGATAATACAATGCTTGGTATAGTTTCTACTAAAACTGTTTGCGTGCTTACCGGCCCCTGGCCAAAACTATTTCCTGATATCATAGAGATGGTATAAACACCGGCAGTTGTAAAATTCATTGTTGGTGTTTGCACTGAGTTTGAGTTAAACGTTACACCTGTTGACGGTGTTATTGTCCAGCTCCAGCTGGTTGGTGTATTGCTTGAATTATCTACCAATACTTTATTTACCCCTGCACATAATGGCCCATAATAAGAAAAATTAGGAACCGGTGCTGCCGTTGTTGGAATAACATCTGCTTCGTATACACCGCGACCATAGGTAGCTGCATATATTTTACCAGGTGCCGCAGGAGTCATTTCCAGATCCATGATTGCTACATTTGGTAAACCTGCGTTGTAAAGTGTCCAGTTGGTTGAAGAATTATCTTTGTAATAAATACCAACATCCATACCAATATAAATACGATCGTTAGACCCTGCTTCATACACCGAACAGTTAGCTGGTAAATTTGGCAGGTTAGAAGAAATGTTCATCCATGTAGCACCACCATCAACTGTTTGATAAACTTTATTCCCCGCGCTATATCCACTTACAGTAACCCATGCTTTATCAGGATCTGTTGGTGAAATGGTTATAAAAGTTAGAGCGCCTCCGGATGCCGCAGTACCTGTGGCGTTGGTCCAGGTGGTACCGCCATTAATTGTTTTTCTGATAGAACCCCCATATACAGCATAAATTACCTGGTTATTAGACGGTGCAATTGCAAATTCAACCATTGAGCCACCGCCGCCGGTAGTGCCTAATTGCGACCAACCTGTTCCTAATGCCGTAGATTTAAAAAGTTGATTGCGGCCTGTGTAGATTGTGGTTGCAGATATAGGATCCTGTTTCCATGGTGTAACCCATGCCCCTGTTCCGGTAACACCAGTCGAAATATTTAACCAGCTGGCGCCTCCGTTGCCCGATCTGTATATGTTGCCATTAAATTGTGATGCAAACATATTATTGTCGTTGGTTCTGTCAATAAAACAATCCATACCATCACCGGCTAAACTTGCTGTGTAATTTGCACCATTCTTAATATTCGTTCCATTATCCTGATGACCGGTTATCCATTTGTTTGCATTAATTCCCGACAAACCGATCTTATATATTTGCGCAATATTTCTTTGCGCTGTTATATCCGTCCAGGCATTAGTGCCATTATAAACAAACATACCTCCGTCGTTTGCGGAATAGAGCGTGCCGTTAGTTGAATATTGCAGTTCATGAATATCTGCATGAATGTAAGGGTTAGGTGAATTCCAGCAACCAATCATGGTCCAGCTAGTGCCGCCGTTTAATGATTTCCATACATTTACCCCACCAACTACTACTTCATTAGGAGTTATTGGTGATGCTGCAATAGTAAGGTCAAACCAACCCTGGCCCTGGCCAGTTGAAGTTCCTGCGCAAGAATTACCAATAATATTTGGCGTGGTAGACATTGTTGTAAAGTTTACACCGTCATTTGTAGAACGGTAAACACCAAGAAACTGGCTGTCTGAACTTTTGCTCGCCAAAACATATACATAAGAAGAATTAGTTGGCGTTACTGCAATCGACATTCTATTGCTGCCCGAGGTTGGAATACCACTTGAAACAACAGTAAAACTTGCACCGCTATTTGTAGATCTGTAAAATGAAGTTCCGCAAGCATATAAAATAGTTGGATTTGTAGGGTGGAATTTCATATCCCAGGTAGCTACAGTGCTAACCGTTGTCCAGGTAGCGCCACTATTGGTACTTCTAAAAATACCTGCATTAGTTGCGGCAAATATTATTTGAGGGTTTGTTGGATCTAACAATACTTTGTGTATTACTCGCCCTTGCGATACAGGAAAAGTTAAACCGCTTGGTACCCATGTTGCACCAGCATCTGTTGATTTGTAAAGACCATCTGAATTTACAGGAAACGCAGATAAAAGATCATCTCCGCCACCTGTAGCCAGGTACATAAGGTTAGGATTTGTTGGGTCGATAACAAGATCTGAAACAGCAGTTACTGGTAAATTATCTGTGTTTGTCGTCCATGAGGCTCCACCGTTAGTAGTTTCCCATAAACCACCGCCTGCTGCACCCGCATAAAATGTATTTGCATTTGTTGGATGAAACGTAATAAAATTATCTCTACCGGCTTTGCGCGGTAAGCCGCCAACAGACCCCGTCGGCGCACCCATAGGCCCAACAGGCACCCACGTAGCCGACATCGCTGAATTTGCACTTGAAAATTTACCTCCACCATTAGCGGGATCATTATAGTTCTTTAAAAAATCAGAATAATTTTTTGATGTTTGGCTTAATAAAGAAAGATCTCCTGTAGGATAAACGCGTGGCTCTACAAAATATTCCCAACGCTTAAAAACTTTATAACCGTTACTTTTAACTGTTACATCTTTTCCTTCAAAAGATTTATAAAATTCTTTTTGAATTTCGTAAAAATTGGCATCGGGCTTGCCGGCCATTTCTACCCAATCTTGCGCGAAGTAATTGTTTGATGCTAATATTGCGCCAAATAATAATATTATTTTTTTCATGATAAATTTATAAGTTATCTAAACTATTAAAAAAAAGCTTGCTGTCAAAGGTTTTTAACAAATAAAAGCACGTATATTTGAATATGAAATTTTTTAGGAAAATCCTGCTATTTTTTGCTGCTATTTTTGTGTTGTTATCCTGCTCACAAAAAAAATTAGTTAGCACACAAATTAATTTTATGCAACCTTATTGTGGCGGCGCAAGACCAACACCTGAAATAATAAAAGAATCGGAAACGCCACATCCGTACGCAAACAAAACAATTGTTTTTGTTTCTTCAACCGGAAAAACAGATTCGGTAAAAACAAATGCTGCGGGTTTGTTCAGCGCAAAATTAAAAGTTGGCGATTATAAATTATATGAAGCCTGGCGCTATTATAAAAAAGCAGATGGCGGCATGTTAGTGACTGATTTTGATGCTGAGTGTTTGAAAGGAGAATGGCAAAAAGAAATCAAAATTGTTACAGTTACAAAAACAGAAATAAAGTTTTCTGAAAAGAATGAAATAATTGAAGTCTGTCCCTGGAACCTGCCGTGTATTTTAGAATCGCGCAGGCCACCTGCAAGAGAGTAAAAAACTATTGTTTATTTACAAATTCCAAAAGCCATTTTACCGCAGCTTCTTCGCGAGTAAATACTTTTGAGGGATGACGGCTTTTACCGATCTTAATAAAAAAGTTGGCCATTATTCTTTGCGGAAGACTTTTTATTAATAAAGCTTCTGCTAATTTTAAATGACGGTAAGGATTATTTTTTCCGGCGTAATTTCTGGCCTCGGGTGAAAGATTTTTTTTGCCGTTTCTTACATCAATTAAAACCGGCGTGGCTTTTCCTTCTGTAATTATATAACAAGCATCAACCTGTTGTTTAATCTCATCAAAATCTATTTCATCATCTGTGTCGTTAAAAGCAATTCGCAAAAAGCCTCTGGCGTCAAAGTTAATTTCAGAATTATATGTTTTTAAAGATCTCAATATAATAATTTAAAAGATATTGTATAATCAAATATACAAATCCATTCTTTAGAGAGCAACTATTTAATGTAGATTCTTAAACCTTATAACTTTATTCCTGCAATACAAACATCATCTATCTGCTCTAACTTTCCTTTCCAATTGTTAAAAGTTTTATCTACTAAATCCATTTGGGATTGCATTGTTTGATCTTTCATTTCGAAAAATAATTGTGATAATCTCTTTCGCATGAATTTTTTACCGTTCGCACTTCCTTTATCACCGCCAAACTGATCGTAGTATCCATCCGTTGAAAAATAAAGTGTGTCGCCACTTTCAAGTTTCAGCGTTTGTGTTGTAAAAGGCTGACTGTTTTCAGATTGCCCTATGGGTTGTTTATTGGCTGTTAATTCTTTTATTTCGCCTTTATGAACATACCAAAGCGAATTGTTTGCGCCGGCCCATTTAACATCTACCGAGTTACCAACGTGTTGAATAGAGCACAAGGATATGTCCATACCGTCTTTTACGTTTTGGCCCGTTTTTGAAAAAGTTTCTAAAACAAGTTCTTTTGTTTTATCAAGTATCAGTCCGGGATCGGTTAAGTTATATTTTTTAACGGCGTTATCCAGCGCATTGCTACAAACAACGCTTACCAGGGCTCCCGGCACACCGTGACCCGTGCAATCAGCAACAGCAAACAAACAAACATCATTTTGTTTTGACTTGTAAAGCCAATAAAAATCTCCGGCAATAATATCTTTTGGTTTGTAATAAACAAAACAATTACCAAGAACTTCTTTTATTTTTGAAAACGAAGGTAAAATTGCCTGTTGTAAATTCTTCGCATAATTTATACTATCTATTATGTCTTTTTTTTGCGATTCGATTAGATCATTTTTTTGCTGCAGCAAAATATTATCCTTCTTTTTTTGATTATTACTTTTTAAAACGAAGAAAACTAAAACAAGTAGCAAGAGCAAACCACCAAATGCAGAGTAAATTAAGATCTGTTTTCTTTCCAACGCGTTTTTGGTTTCAATTTCTTTTTTTAATTGTTCGTTCTTTATAGCAGCCTGTTCTTTATCAAACTGGTACTGCATTTCATAGCGTGTTACCTGTGAAGATTTTGATGTATTAAAAAGAGAGTCTTTAAAATCCTCTGCTTTCATTCGGTTATTAAAAGTAGAATCAATGTTTCTAAGACGGTAAAAGCACTCTGATTTAGAGTAATACAAAGTTACAAAACGACTGATATCGTGATTAATATGAGCGTACTTAAGAGATTTATTATATTCGTTTATTGCTTCTTTAAATTTTTGTTGATGTTTTAAAAGATCGCCTTTGTTCTCGTAAAAGTGCGACAATATAAATGGATTTGATTTTTCGTTTAATAACTTTTCGGCGATCTTCACATATTTTTCTGCTGAATCTAATTGGTTTTTCTTTATGAACTGGCCGGTAAAATTATTATAGGTAAGCGCCTTTTTTGAATCTGGAGCTTTTAATTTTTCGTTCATGTAAATTGCTTTCGAATAATAAGCAATAGCCGAATCGTCTTTATTCATATTCGAAAAATAGTTTGCGAGATTGGCGTAAGACAAAGCCAGGCCTTTTTCATCCTTTTGTTCCTGGCGCAGCTTTAGCGCTTTGTAAAAAAACTCGCCAGATTTTTCGTGTTGGCCCAAATCGCTGTAAACATTTGCAATGTTAGAGTAATTTCCTGCAAGTTCTTTTCTATGCGATGCTTCATTTATTTTTATAGCTTCTTGTAAATAATAAATGGCTTTTGGATAGTTACCGATCTTGCGATAGAGGATAGCGATGTTGCCAAACGAACCGGAAATATCTACGGAGTCTGAATTCCTTAGATCATATTTTAATAATTCGCTTGAAATGTCGAGGCATTTTTGAATATCACCTTTATAAAAATAAAGAGTTGTTAGGTCGGCTAAATAAGATCTGTAATAAACCGAATCTGCATATTTTTTTACAAGTATATTTGCAAGGACCCTTTGCTTTTCAAACACTTTAGCCGCGCCCTCAAAATCATCTTTTTTATAAAAACAATCCTGTACACGCCTGTATTTCTTATACCTAAGCGTATCGCCTTTTTCCAAATCTGCTTCTTTAACTTCATTGTCGCATTGAGCTGATATTATTTTAGCAGTAAATAAAAATAATATCAGCCAAACGATCTTTTTCATTAAAAAATTTTTAAAGAAATTCTTTTACTCAATCTTATGCTTTTAAAAAGCTCATGATCTTTTCAACGCTGGCTTTTGCATCGCCATAAAGCATTTCTGAATTTGGTTTGTAAAATAAAGGATTGTCTTCGCCTGAATAACCTGCAGACATAGAGCGTTTCATAATAATAACTTTTTCTGCTTTCCATGCTTCAATTACAGGCATACCATAAATAGAACTTGCCGGATCATCCTGCGCACCCGGATTAACCACATCGTTTGCGCCAATAACCATTACCACATCTGTATCAGGCATATCTTCGTTTATCTCATCCATTTCTAAAACAATGTCGTAAGGCACATTAGCTTCGGCTAATAATACATTCATGTGGCCCGGTAAACGGCCTGCAACAGGGTGTATAGCAAAACGTACTTTTTTATTTGCTTTGCGTAATGTTTGCACCATTTCATAAATAGGGTACTGCGCTTTGGCAACCGCCATGCCATAACCCGGAACAATTACAATTGATTTTGCTTCTTTTAATAAGGCTGCAACTTCTTCATGATTTAACGCCGTTACTTCGCCTTCCATTGCTTTTTTCTCTCCACCCGAACCACTGCCTGCCCCATTTGCAAATATCACCGAAAAGAACGAACGGTTCATAGCATGACACATGTGCATAGAAAGAATAGCTCCCGAACTTCCAACCAAAGCACCGGTTACAATTAAAAGATCGTTACCCAACATAAAGCCGGCCGCTGCAGCTGCCCAACCCGAATACGAGTTTAGCATGGATACTACAACAGGCATATCGCCACCACCAATGGCCATAACCAACACCACACCAATAAACGAAGCAATAAGTGTCATGATACCCAGATATAACATACCGCCGGTACCTTCTGCTTTACAAAATAAAACACCTAAAACTGTACATGCTAAAAGCAATACTAAATTCATTGTTTGCAATCCTTTAAAACTCCATGGCTTTGAAGGAACTTTACCATCTAATTTTCCCCAGGCAATAATAGAACCTGTGAATGTAATAGCACCAATAAAAATTCCAATAAATACTTCTACTAAATGAATCATGTGCGCTGCACCCAACAATTCATGCGATCTGGGATCCAGGTAAGACCCAAAACCAACCAGCACGGCTGCCAATCCAACAAAGCTATGTAGTATAGCCACTAACTGTGGCATAGACGTCATTTCTACTTTACGTGCCAGCAGTAAACCAATTACCGAAGCAATGGCAATTGCCACAATAATGTAAACATGCCCGGCAACGCCTTGTCCTAAAACGGTTGCAATTATTGCTACGATCATACCAATAATGCCGTAAAAAACGCCGCGTTTTGCCGATTCTTGTGAGGATAATCCTCCTAAACTTAAAATAAACAATATACTGGCAAATAAGTATGCTGCTGTTTGTATTTCTTTTGCGATGAACATAAATTAATTCTTTTTATTTTTTTTAAAATGGTGCTGAGCTTGTAGAAGCCTTATTTTTTAAACATTTTCAACATACGATGAGTAACCACAAAACCCCCAACAATATTAATGCTGGCAACCAAAATGGCAATAAACGCAAGAATAGTCATTGGACTCATCATATCATTTGTTGTTTGCAATAAACCACCAACAACGATAATACCGCTTATAGCATTAGTTACAGCCATTAAAGGCGTGTGTAGCGAGTGTGCTACATTTGTTATTAATTGCCAGCCCACGAACACTGCTAAAACAAAAACAGTAAAGTGTTGTATAAATTCAGGTGGTGCAAATTTGCCTACCAAAAATAATAAGCCACCAACTACTGCTAAACCAATGAGCATAGACGTTGTTGCTTTTTTTGATTTTTCGGCATCGGATATTTTTATTTCTTCTGCTGTAGGGGGCGCAACTTTTTTAGCGCCGCCACCCGCAGTTGGGCTAACAGGAAGTGGTGCAGGCGGCCAGTTAATTTTGCCATTATGCGTTACCATTGCTCTTGAAACAACAGCATCTTCCATATCAATTTTCCATTTGTCGGCTTTGCCCATATCATCTAATAAGTGACATAAGTTATTGCCGTATAATTGCGAAGCCTGGCTTGGTAACTGATTTAATTTACCAACCATTGTAACACCGTTATCGGTTGTGTAAACTTCTCCGTTCTTTGTAAGCGCGCAGTTACCACCTGTTGATGCTGCAAGATCCACAATAACCGAACCCGGTTTCATGGCAGCCACGTGATAATCCATCCATAACTTAGGAGCCGGTCTGCCAGGAATTTGTGCGGTAGTAATTACTATATCAACTTCCTTAGCTTGCTCTAAAAATAATTTCATCTCCGCCTCAATAAATTCTTTACTCATTTCTTTTGAGTAGCCTGATGAGGTAGCACCGTCTTCTTCAATCTCTACAGTTAAAAATTGCGCACCCATCGATTCAATTTGCTCTGCAACTTCTTTACGCGTATCAAAAGCCCTTACAATTGCGCCTAATGAGTTGGCTGCGCCAATAGCCGCTAAACCTGCAACACCGGCACCTATCACTAATACTTTTGCAGGTTCTACTTTACCCGCGGCAGTAATTTGCCCGTTTAAAAAACGTCCAAAATGATATGAGCCTTCAATCACCGCTCTATATCCCGCAATGTTTGCCATAGATGATAACACATCCATCTTTTGCGCGCGCGAAATACGCGGTATAGCATCCATGGCTATGGCGTTTACTTTTTTATCGGCTAATGTTTTTAAAAGATCCTGGTTTTGTGCAGGCCATAAATAGCTTAATAAAACAAGGCCTTCTTTCATCATACCAACTTCTTCAACCGAAGGTTCTTTTACTTTAAGAACGATATCTGAATTGCCATAAATATCTGCGGCAGAATTAACAATTTTAGCGCCTGCTTCTTCAAATTCTTTATCAGAAAAATTTGCTTTTGCGCCGGCACCTTTTTGAATTTGAACTTCAAACCCTTGCTTTTGCAAACGTTTAACAGTTTTAGGAGTGGCGGCCACCCTTAGTTCGTTTTGGGATATCTCCGCTGGGATTCCAACTTTCATGTAAATAGATTTTTTAGGAATTCAAATAACGCAAAAAAAACGGGAAATTAAAAGGGTCTTTTTAACAATGAAAGGTAAATTAGCGGGTTTTAACCACTTTAATTCCTTTCGAAGAAGCCTTTTGATTAAATCTTAAAAAGTAGATCCCGTCAGCAAAATCACTCAGGTCAACATCTGTATTGTTTTCTGCTTCAGAAGATATAATTAGTTTTCCATTTACATCATAAATGTGATACCTGAAAGAGCCTATTTTAGAAGTTAAGATCGTAAACGAGCCGTTGAATGGGTTAGGCGCAACACTCAACTCAAAATCCTCTTCCAGATGTGTTTTTGAAACGCTGGTGCATATATCCACAAAAACAGACGTGCAGGCCTGTGCGCTGCAACCGTTTGCATCACTATAGGAATAAGAAAACGGATACGCGCCTGCGATAGCAGGATTAAAAGTATTTCCATTTAAAAACTGGCCCGATAAGATTCCCCCATTGGGCGATAAATTAAATGCTGTATTCTGCCCAAGGCATAATGTATCATTAACCGGCAAGGCGCTTACACAAGGATTTGGAAATACGGAGTGTGAGCCCACAGCGCTGTTAGAACAAGAGCTGATAGGATCTGTATAAGTATATTTTACGCTATAAGTACCAACTGGAAATAAAATATTTGTCGAATAATTTGCGGGCGTAAAATAGCCGCCCGATGGAAAACCAACCGCATTAATGGCTACTGTATTAGTCATGCAGCTTGAAGGTGGCGAGAAGTTTACAGAAACTGTAGGTAAATTATAAATACCCACGGTAAAGGGTTGCGCAGTTTTACAATTGTAAAAATCAGTGATTGTTACTGTGTATACGGTTGCTACAGTTGGTGTAACTGTAATGCTGGTGGCAGTGCTCCCCGTACTCCAGGTATTGGTAACAGCAGAACTGGAATTTAAATAAATGGTTTTTGGTTGACCTCCCGGGCATACAGAACTTGACAGAGCAGGTATTATGGTAAGTGTTGGCACAGCATGTACATTTACATTTTTTTGTGCTGTAACACTACATGACCCCGGATTATTAAATCCTGTTACTGAATATACTGTAGCAACAGTTGGACTAACAACTATAACACTACTGGTTGCACCAGTGCTCCAAGAATAGGTTTGCGCGCCGCTAACTGTTAATGTTATGGGTGTGCCCGGACAAATGGTTTGTTGTGGCATGTTGTTTAAAACAGGCAAAGGAGTTATAGTTAAACTTAATGGATTTGACAAAGCACTGCACCCATAGGTATCGTAGCCTGTAACAACATATGTATTTCCCGGCACCGGATTTACAGGTGTAATTATTATACTTGTGTTTGTTGTAACTGAAAAAAACGGGAACTGATATGAATTTGCGCCCGAAGCTGTAAAGCCCACTGTTTGTTGCCCGGCACAAACAAGGCTCGAACTAACAGTAGCGCTAACTGTTGGCCCATAACTCGGAAAAACAGTAATTGTTTTTGTTGCCGACATATAACCACATGCCGGATTATAAGCTTCCAATGTGTAAGTAGTTGTTATTGTTGGTGTATCAATAATTGAATGTGAAAGAATACTCCCATTCCATGTATAAGTAGTTGTTGCCGTATTTACATAGGATGCGCTTAATGCAACAGAGTAACTGGGTCCTAAGCATAAGGTATTTGTATTTGAAGAGATGTTTATTGGAAAAGGCTCTGTTGTTACAGTGTAGCTTTTATAACCCAGACAGCCATTTGCGCCGGTTGCGTAGAGCTGGTAAACGGGATTGAAAAAAGGGTTTGTAGTAAATGATATTGTACTGCCCGTACCCTGTGTTGTAAAAAAGTAGTTTGTCCAGGTATAAGTATTTGCACCAGTAGCGCTAACGGTAACCTGCTGGCCTGCGCATATTGTAAAGGCACTTTGGGTAATGCTTAACGTTGGATTATTATTTACAGTTACTGGTATTATTGAAAAAGTAGTAGAACAATTAGCAGGATTTTTAGCAATTACAGTAAAGTTACTTGCTCCATAAGGTAAATTAATTGAGGCTAGTCCTGATGTTGTAACAGAGTTTGTGCCAATATATGTATAGCTCGCGGCACCTGTAGTATTTACCGTAAACGAAGTGTTCTCACATACAAGCGATGGAGAACTAACAGTAATATTGGTTGGCAGCACCGGCTTAACAGTAATTGTAAGTGTTTTTACAACTGTATTGCAATTCATGGTGCCCGTAACGGTGTAAACCGTTGTTGTTACCGGCTTTACATATTGAGCTATTAATGTACTGCCGTTGCTCCATAAAACACTTTGTGCAGTGTTTGAACAAGAAATGTTTATTGAATCTCCGGGACAAATGGATGAACTTCCCGAAGCAAATACCGAAAAATTTGTTGTAGTTGGTAATACCGTTACCGTCCCGCTCGCACCAGTTGCAATACACCCATTCATGTCGTTTCCTATAACACCATAGTTGCTAGTAATTGTTGGTGTAACCAAAATTGAGGTTCCATTCATGCTTCCTGTCCATGTATAAGTTAGAGCACCATTGGCAATTAATGTAGCACTATTGCCCGAACAAATTGTTTGCGATACCGGCGATACCGTAAGCTGTGCTGGTGGATAAAGATTAACAGTTAGAGTTGCTGTATTTGTACAGCTACCTGTATTTATTCCAACTATTGAGTGAGTGACAGGGCCTGTTGCGTTTATTACAAACGTATTTGTTGAAGTTGTAAATTGAGGATTATTAGGCAAAAAGTAATATTTATTAGCTCCGTTTACAGTTAACGTATAGTTTGCACCCGGACACACAGAACTGCTTGATGGAGTTATATTAATTGTGGGAGTGATTCCTACATTTATTAATTGTTGTTGATAGCAGTTATTTGCCGCATTGTTCATCATTATATAAAGCGGTCCGCTACCACTGGGCGGTATGGCAAATACCTGCGTTGTTGCCGAGAAAGGTCCGGGCAAAGCATAACTGCCTGTAACTGCAGATGAATAACCAGTTGATCCTGCTGGTAAATTCAAGCTCATTGAATTTTGAAAACAGCTACTTGTAGTATTGGTTGCTGCAAAATTTAAATTTGTACTGTTTATACTGTAATTATAATTTAACCCATTATTTACTGAGGGCGCAAAAGCCGCATCAAAATAGGCATATCCAAAATGGCCTATAAACGGACAATCGCCAACCGAAACCTTAACCGTGATATTTGAATTTAAATAACTTGAAAAATCAAAACAATGTGTTCTCCATGACGAATAAGACAGGTCACCAACATTAGAATTTGTTGTTGCAGACAATAAATTATCGCCAACGCAATACCCTTCCTGTATAAGCGTAACATATTCATTCAGTTTTTGTGTTTCGTTGCAGTTATAAACTTCTATTTTAAAATATGGATTTTTAGAGCACACGTGTTCTGCAGTCTGAAAAACAACAGCAAATGCGGTTTTTAAAAACTTTGTGGCATTAGTTACATTAAACGTTGTTTTTAAAACCTGTGCGCTACAATTATTAATGTTATCGTTTATTTTTGCGATCTTTGTTCCTCCCAAAGGAGAGTTTAATAATAAACCGGTATATTGGTCTGTGCCGGAAGTAATTAGCGAAACAATGGTGCTGGAACTTACTGACATCATTGAATCAGGGTTAAGATTAACATTACTCCCGCTAAAAATATCCCAACCCGAAAAATTACCCAATTCAAATCCAATATTGGATTGTATATTGGCAATGCAATTTGCCGTCAATGCACTTTTAACAGCAGGTCTCGCCTCGCCTTGCTTGCTTTTCCTGTTTAAATATGCGCTGTACTCCTGCTGACTAAGATTATTTTCCTTTACAAATCTTTTTTCTTCCTCGGTAATTTGCGAAAAAACTTGGCTGGTAACAATCAGGCTGTAAAGAAATATAATTGCTCTTTTCAAAGAAGATGTATCTAATCAAATATAAGGAAAATTCTATTTCAACAAATCCGGCCTTCTTAATTTTGTGCGCTCCACACTTTGTTCATGGCGCCATTTATCAATGTTGGCGCTATGTCCGCTTAGTAAAATCTCGGGTATGGCCCAGCCATTAAACTCGGCAGGCCTTGTATACACTGGCGGTGCCAACAAATTATCCTGAAACGAATCGCTGAGTGCGGAGGTCTCGTCATTTAAAACGCCTGGCAGCAAACGAATAACCGCATCGCTAAATACAGCGGCAGGTATCTCTCCTCCACTTAAAACATAATCGCCAATGCTTATCTCTTTAGTCACCAAATGCTGGCGCACGCGCTCATCAACGCCTTTGTAATGGCCGCATAAAATAATAATGTTTTTAAGAAGAGAATATTGGTTACAAAGCTTTTGTGTAAGCAATTCGCCATCCGGACTCATATAAATAATCTCGTCGTATTCACGTTTTGATTTAAGATCTTGGAGGCAGGCATAAATAGGCTCAATACCCAAAACCATGCCGGCGCCGCCGCCAAAAGCATAATCATCTATTTGTTTTTGTTTGTTGGTAGAGTAATCGCGCAGGTTAATAAGGTTAACTTCCACCAGTTTATTATTGATGGCTCTTTTTAAGATAGAATGGCTAAAAGAGCTGGTCATAAGGTCGGGAACGGCAGAAATTATATCAATTCTCATGGGCTAAAGATAGCGATTTTAACAAAACTGATTATTTACAAGCTGCATAAAGATAGATAGCCACGAATTACACTAATTTCTCTAATGTAAAAAGGCTAAACTCAATTATTTCACTAAACATAGCACGGTTTGAAGACTATTTTTTGTGTAATTAGTGAAATTAGTGGTTGCAAATCCAAAACAAAAAATTATGCCACTAATTACACCAATTTCTCCAATATATAAACACAAAAGCCAATAATTGAATTAGTGTAATTTACATTGTTCACGCAATAAATTGCTTGAACAATTATTTCACTAAACATAGCACAGGTTGAAGACTATTTTTTGTGTAATTAGTGAAATTAGTGGTTGCAAATCCAAAACAAAAAATTATGCCACTAATTACACCAATTTCTCCAATATATAATCACAAAAGCCAATAATTTAATTAGTGTAATTTACATTGTTCAAGCAATAAATTGCGCGAACAATTATTTCACTAAACATAGCACGGGTTGAAGACTATTTTTTGTGTAATTAGTGAAATTAGTGACTGTTTTCCATACGAAATACTTGTTAACCATTTGGTAACATTAACCTAAAGATATAGTGAAGTAGTGATCTTAATTTTATATCAGTGAAAAAATTACTTTACATACTTTTATTCGTAAGCTTTAGCGCTGCCTCTTTTGCAGGAAATAGCGATAAAGAAAAGAAAGCAATTGCAGTAACTCAAAAAACTGTTGCAGGCAAGATTACCGATGTTACCGGCGAATCTATAGCAGGTGCAAAAATTACCATTAACGAAACAGGCGAAACTTTTTTTGCAGATTTTGATGGTAACTTCAAGCTTTCTGTAAAGACAGATAAGGTATATTCTATCTCTATTAATACTGTTGGATTTGAGCCTTTAGAGGTAAAATCGAGCAATCTTTCTTCATTCTCAGACCTTTCTCTTCAACCACTTAACTAATTAACATTCGCAGCCCTTTATTGACAAGGCCTTTACGAATTTTAACATCATTATAAGTAAAGTTAAGGTTAAATATTTCTTACGCCATTGTTTCCTAAGTGTTATCTTAATATCTTTGATATAAGAAATTGATTCATTTATTTTTAAAACAAACAATTATGAAAAAGTTAGTAGTAATAGTTTTATCGGTTTTAATAGCAGGCGTTACAAACGCTCAAATACAAAACGAAAAAGGTTTATATATAGACAGCGAAGGAAATTTGTTTAATGGTACTGTACAAAAAACAGAAAATAACATTAAAACAGATTTTAATGTAAAAGAAGGTGTTATTAATGGTGAAGCAACTTACTATTATGCATCGGGCAATAAAATGGAAACAGGAACTTTTACCAATGGTGTTAAAGATCTTAAGTGGACACGCTTTAACGAAAACGGAACACTTTCTGCCATTGCTTTTTACAAAGCTGGCAAAAAAGACGGCACCTGGTTAGTGTATGATGAAACGGGTAAAAAACGTTTTGAAATGACTTACGCTAACGGCGAAAAAACAGGCGTGTGGACCAGCTGGGACGAAAGCGGCGCGGTTGCAAGCACAAAAAGCTATAACGCTAATTAAAATATAAATAAATTATTAAAAAAGCCTCGACATATGTTGAGGCTTTTTTATTTAATAAACTTTGTAAATGCCGCCATTTTTTTGATACTGCTTTTGTTTAGCAACAACTATTTTAATGGAACATAGGCTAAGCGGCGCAATTTTTCGCAATATTAATTAATCTGCTAAAAGTATTATATTTAAAGCTTCCGAAATAAAAAAAGCGTTTCCAATTTGATCATATAAATGCAAAAACTGCACCTGATATACTTTCTCGCATTACTCACCCTGGCAGTTACATCATTTTGTCAAAACCCTGTATTCTTTCCAACTACTATAGAAGATGGATTGCCCAGCAATGAAGTCTATAGTATTATTCAGGATGAAAAAGGTTTTGTTTGGATAGGCTGCGATGCAGGAATATATAAATACAACAGTGTCAGGTTTCAATCTTTCAAACATAAAGCACAAAAAACAAAAGCCTTAACGGGTTTAACCATATCCAGCTCCGGAAAAATTTATAGCTACAGTTTTAATGGCCAGATTTTTTATATAGAAAATGATTCTCTTAAGCCCTTAAGCTCTTGGGAAGGCAAGATCTCAAATATTATTTGCGATAACAATTACAATGTATGGGTTTGCGGCGAAAACGGAATTAATTCATATAACGAGTTAACACACAAATGGACCAACTACTCTGACTTTAATTTAGATGGCACAAAAGATGATTATACTTTTACAAATAGCTGCAAATTAAAAGAAAACGGTGAGATATCTTTTATATCTCCAAATGGCATAAGCAGTATCACTAAAAAACAACAGCAATTAATTCCATTCGAATTCGCAAAATATAAACCATCAGGCGAATTTATTTTAGAAAGTAAAAATGAAGGCACGTGGATGCTAAGCGTTACAGATGGGCTATGCTTTAAATTAATTGATAATAAATTTCAGCTACACCAATCCTCATTTTTAAAAGAAACACTTGGCAATTCAAAGGTTACAAATGTAAAATTACTTAAAGATGGTAATTTGTGGATCTGCACATATTCAGGCTTAATTTGCTACAACCCGGTTTCAGACACCGGTAAAGTTTTTTATTCAAACATGGCCTTTTCAGATGTGATATATGATGCAGAACAAAATTATTGGATCACCAGTTTACACGATGGTATTTTAAAAGTAACAGACATAAATTCTAAAATATGGAATGCGCCTTCAGGAAACCTAAACTCAAATAAAATTTTAAAAACCGAGCAAGAGTTTCCAAATGTTTTCTTTTCAACCCTGGGCGGCCAGGTAGGATACATTAACGTATCTACAGAAAAAATAAAAACATTTTCATTACAGGTAAAATCAAATATTCAAAATATAACCTATTGTAAAGCTGATAAAAAACTATACTTCAATGCGCAAAACACATTATACTTTTTAGAAGATACGGCAATAAAAAAGATCGAAAACCAGTTCCCTCCCATCAAAGATCTTTTAAAAGTAAATAACCAATACATTCTTGCTACCTCAAGGGGAGCATTTGTTTACAAAAATCTTAATGATAAAAATGCAACAGATACGTTAACCACAAACTGGGCAAGAGCAATTGCTGCAGATGAGTTACAAAACAAGCTATGGATAGCCACTAACGAAGGATTAAAGCGTTACACAAACAAACAAAACAAGTGGCAGGCATACGGTCAGGATCTGATAAAAAAACAAGTTTTGTGTTTAACATACGATAAAAAAAATACGCTTTACGCTGCGACATTTGATGGCGAAATTTATAAAATTAATAACACTAACAACATCACCTTATTGCAACGCTTGCCCGGCAATATTCAGGTTAATCAACTAAAAGAACATCAAAACCAATTATTAACAGGAACTAATGCAGGCTTGTGGAAACTAAATATGGCCAACAACACCTGGCAGGTGCTTGATAAATTAAAAGGCTTATGCTCAAACGAAGTGTTGTCAATAAGCATCATCAATAATAACATCTGGTTAGCCACTCCCAATGGGCTGCAAACCCTTCCACTTCATCTTCACAAAGAAATAAAACAATCAACGGTTTATCTGAAAGAGGTTTTTGTTGATGGAAAAAAAATAAACAAGAACGATCCTTTACAAATAAACTACGATCAATCTTTAAGCATCAACGTTGAGGCAAATGCCTACAGTTCTAATCGCAATTTTAAATATGCTTACCGCTTTCCAGATAAAGATACAAACTGGGTAGTATTGCCTTCCACTATTGAAATGATACAAATTCCTAATTTACCAATTGGCAATTTAAATCTCGAGATAAAATTAATAGATCATTTGCAGCGCAACTCCATTAATAAATTAGTTTTGTTGGTAAACGTATTGCCGCCCTTCTGGCAGCGCTGGTGGTTTTATGTGTTAATATCATTATTGGTGCTAAGCATAACACTTGTGTTTTTTAATTACCGCATTAAACTACTCCAGAAAAAACAATCTGCCGAGCTTAAGCGTATTCAATTAGAGAACGACCTTAGGTTTTCGCAGGAAACCGCGTTAAAAGCTCAAATGAATCCTCACTTCCTGTTTAATGTATTAAATTCTATTAAAGGATATATTTACGAGAACGATAAAAAAAATGCGGCCTTTTACCTGTCGGGTTTTTCTGATCTGATCAGAAAAATATTAACGCACAGCTCAGCGCCGGAAATTACACTAAAAGAAGAAATAGAGATTTTAAAATTATACATCCAACTGGAAGCGATGTTAATACAAAGCGATTTTAACTATTCTATTTTAGTAGACGAACATATTGATACAAGTGATTGTAAAATACCCGCCCTGTTAATTCAACCCTACGTTGAAAATGCTTTTAAACATGGCTTAAGAAACAGGCAGGGCAGTAAACAATTAACTATTGCTTTTAACCTAAACACAAACCAAAATTATTTGCAAATTACCATTAGCGATAATGGTATTGGCAGAGCGGCTGCCGCCCAACTAAATTTACAAGATAAAAATAAGCACACGTCATTTGCAACAGGCGCTACTTTAAAAAGAATTGACTTATTAAATTCAAATAAAAAAAACAGTGTAAGTGTTAAAATAATTGATAATATTGGAGATGATACTACCGCTTTAGGCACAAGTGTTATACTAACCATTTATTTAAATGATCGGCAAAAAGCATGAAAGCTGTAATTGTAGATGATTCTCCGCAGGCCCGGAAACTTTTGCGCTTAATGCTGCAGGAATTTGCACCGGATATTAAAATTGTTGCGGAAGCCGAAAACGGAAACGCCGGGATATCGGCCATACAAATGTTTCAGCCGCACATTGTTTTTTTAGATATTGATATGCCCGAAAAATCGGGTATACAAATGGCCGAAGAATTAATAGAACAAAACATACAATTTCATTTAATTTTTACCACAGCTTTTAATCAGTATGCTATTAATGCCTTTAGGCTTTCGGCAATCGATTACTTGTTAAAGCCAATTAGCGAACAGGAATTAATAACATCCATAGAAAAAATAAAAAAACTGGAAGTTTTAAAAACTGCTCATTTACAGTTACGATCCTTATCACAAAATTTAGACCCATTATCCAGGAACGTTATCTGCATTCCCACCCAAAATGGTTACGATTATTTAAATGTAGATGATATTGAATATTTAGAGGCCGATGGTTCGTATGTGCACGTTTTTTTAAAAGACAAAAAACACAAAACCGTTTCTAAAAATTTAAAATACTTTGAGCAGGCATTACACTATTTTTCAAATTTTGTGCGCGTGCACCGCTCCTTTATTATTAATTTAGATTTCATGGCTTCTTACAGCAAATCCGGCAGAGGCACCATTATTATGCAAAACGGCAAAGAGGTTGATCTGGCCCGCGACCGGCGCAGTGCTTTTCTCGAAATTTTAAAGAAGATCGGAAAATAATTACGATTCACAAAGTCATCTGCTCCGTTCACAAAACTGCTCCTGTTTGTTGTAATATAATGTGTTGTTTTGCGCTAAAACGTTTCCACAAACCATTAAACATGAAAAAACAATTATTTACAAGTGCCCTTGCACTGGCATTTTGCTTTAATGTAAGCCCTCAGGGTCTTTTGCAAAAATTAAAAGGCGAAAACAATAAAAAAACGCAGGAAGTAAAGCCTGTAGAAGAAAAGAAACCCGAAAAGCCTTTAGCAGTGCCGCCCAAAACCGAATACACGGATGCCTATGGTATTTCGGGGGTATATTATTTGTCTAAAGAATTACTGTCTGAAGCAGACGCTCTTGATGCCAGGGGCTATGCAAGTGTTACGGATAACAGGTACTTTACACAGGTAAGTCTGCAGCTGGATACAGGTAAAAAACAATTGTTCATACATTATCACGAAGGTAAAGCACCTGTAAATGCGTTTATCGACGGCCTGGTTGTTAAAGGCTTAAAAAGAGGTGCAGCAAATTTTGATTACCTCCCTTTTTCAATAGAAAATACATCAAAGGTTTATGAAAGCAAAGGCAGCAGCCACGACTGGAATGGCCGGACCATTCAGCCGCTCGAAAAAGACGTGTACATTATAACATTTAGTTATGGCGGATATGGCGTGGATGTGAAATTGGATTGCAGCTCTGCCAAGTTTTTATCAGAACAAGATAAAGCTAAAAAAGGCTATGTAATTTTGGGTAAAAGCAAAGCAAGGGTAGAAGAATTAAATGCCAACCCCGCTTTCGTTGAATCGCTTTACATAACCAGTTGTATAGATGAATGCGAACTGTATAACCGATGCAGGGCAACAAGTAATATTTTACCGGCAGAAGGATTGAAAGATGTTAAACTAAAAGCCGAAGCTCTGGCATTTGCAAAAGCCGAACAGGCAAAAGCAACACGTAACGAAAAGGTAGAGTACTCTTACATAGCCTCAAAAGACTGGAACTATACCAGAAATATAACAACCGGTGTTATTATAAAGCGCAGCATTCGTACAATTACAATAGTAAAAATTGGCGATAAATGCGCTTATGAAAATGGTGCCATCACGCAAAATTTCGACGGGGCAAAATACGGCCCATCCATTTGGGCGGGCAACGGGGCACCGGTAATTACAGATTGTAAAGAAGCCTATAAGTACAAATAGCAATGCTGGTTTTAATAAAAATAAATCCTTTGCAAATACCTTAGAACATCTGCAAACGAATAGGTATAAAATTTAATTATTAAATAAGTTGAACTATAAAACACTAAAGATGAAAAAAGTAATTACCATCCTAACAATATTATTGATTTCTAAAATTAATCTAGCTCAATCTAATTTAGAAAAAACATTTACCGATGATTTTAATATCTCAGGAATCTATTATCTTTCTAAACCAGTTGAAATTTTTGCCAAACAAGTTAGTATTGTAAATTTTGAGTTTATACCCGATTCATATAAATTAAATATGTATTATGATGAAAAAGACACGCCAGAAAAAATTGCAATGAACCCAACGTTTAAACAGTATTATAAAACCTGTGGTGTGTTTTTCGAAAATAGTAAAAATTATTTAGGAGGAAGAATTATTCAAATAGAAACAGGTTTATTTATAGCCCTTGCAGGAGCATCTAACGCTTATGTTAGCAATGGTAGTTGTGATAATTTTATATTTACCGACCCAAAAAACGAGATGCTGGTTTTAGGAAAAGATAAAGCACGGGTTAAAGAAGTAGCAAACAATATTGAGCTATTAAAAAAACTAACCGAAGAAAGTTGTATAAAATACTGTGGTGCGCTTAAGTGTGTCTTATCCGGTAAATACCCATTTCCTGAACCTGGAATGAAAGATACGAAATTGAGTGCTGAAGCATTAGCCGCTGTAAAAAGTCAAGCTGCAACAGCAGGTTGGACTCAAAAAATAGAATATTGTTATGTTAAAAGTAAAGATTGGACAATCATAACGAATAAATTAACAAACACTATAGTTGCTCGCACCATACGCCTCATTGCGGTTATGAAAAACACTAACGGTTCTTGTCAATGGGAAGAAGTAGAGGTTAAGCAAGACTTTAATGGAAGCAATTACGGCAAAACATACTTTAGCGGGAATACACAACAAATTATTACGTTAGACTGCGCAGAGGCAATGAAATACAAGTAGCATTTGCCGGAGTATAAGGGCACACATAGCAAGTAAAAATTGGCGATAAATGCGCTTATGAAAATGTTGCTATCACGCAAAATTTCGACGGTGCAAAATACGGCCCATCTATTTGGGCGGGCAACGGGGCGCCGGTAATTACAGATTGTAAAGAAGCGTATAAGTACAAATAGTAAATTACTTTTAATGATAAAACAAAGCCCTTGGTTTTAAATCAAGGGCTTTTTCTATTTGTTGTTTTGCGAGGCTTTTATTTTTTCTAATTCTTCCACATCCCAAAGATCTTTTGGCCGGCCGCTTGCTTTTTTTGCTTCTATTAATTGGTTGATGTGTAAAAATTTGATGGAGATATCATCGATTTGAGCGGTTGGCGCAAGTTTATAGCATTCATCGAATTTAAGCTGATCAAATCCTTTCAATGAAGTCATAATATCCAATTCAAAACCCGAATTTAATTTTATAGAGGCGAAACCGGGAACAAACTGTGTGGTTTCTATACTTTCAAAATCGCCAATTTCTAATTCTTTTAATACACTTCTTAATGATTTTCTGTTTTCAAGTGTGTCTTTTATCCAGATATCCATATCCTGTGTTGCACGATTAAACCCATGCAGTGTAGAAGCAAAGCCACCAACCATTAAATAAATTGTTTTGTGTTTGTGTAAAAGGCGCAAAAGATTAAAAATATCACTATCTAATATATCCACACTTAAGATTTAGCTTCGGTTATTTTTGCGTTTTTAAGTTTTTGACTGATCTTGATCAAATGCAATAACATAGTAAGGCGCTCTTTGTGGCTTCTTTGAAGATGAATTTTTAATTTTTCTTCTTCTGTAATAAATATTGATTTTTCAGCGCTCATTTTGTTGTTTAAAGGTACAAAAAAGCCTTAAAGATCGGAAACAAAAATAGCAAGTCATTTGACGTTTTTTGGTTTTCTATTTCTTAATGCACAACACTAACAATTTTTATAAAGCCCTGATAGTTAATTTTGTATGCTTATTTTGTAATAAAAGTACCTACTGCTGGCAGTAGGTGTTTTTGTTTAAATACTTTTTAGGTCTAATTAAAATAAATGATGCTTCGCAATTCATTCGCACTTATCCAAAACCAAACACTTGAATTGTTAGATTGTGTATTTCTTGTTGAATGTTACAATAGAAAAAATTAACTGCCTTAGAAGCGATAAAATGCGTGCCCGGAAAAACTCCCCTCGCGGACACTTACACTAGAAATTTAATTGTGCCAATTCTTGCCACAGATAAAAATTCCCTTTTAATAAATTGCATGTATTCATATTTAAAGCTTCTATCTTGCTATCAATTCTTCAAACTCCTTTTTCTTATCTCTTGATAAACTAACACACTGTCCATTACTCATTTGGATTTCAGAATTTACTTTTTGATACGCCATGATGGCATTTTTGTTAATGATATAAGAGCGATGAGGTTTATAAAAATTTGTTTGACTTAATAACAGTTCGTATTCCTTTAATGGTTTTGACACAACATGCTTTATAGCATTATTTAAATAGAACTCGGTATATACATTATCTGCTTTTAAAAACACGATATCCTTTACGTTCACAATTATTTTCTTCTCATTCATTGATAAAACAATTTTTTCTATTTTATCAGTAGTAGAAACTTCTTGCAAAATCTTTAATTGTTCTAAAGATACCTGATGTATTTTTAAAACTCTATTTACAGCTTCAATTAAACGAATTTCGTTAATTGGTTTGAGTATATAATCAACAGCGCTTAATGCAAAGGCTTCTAAAGCAAAACCGCCGTAAGCGGTTGTAAATATAATTTCAAAATCGAGTTCTTCTTTGCTTAAATGGTTGGCAATATCAATTCCTAACTCGCCATTTAATTGAACATCTAAAAAAATAAAATCCGGTTTGTGTTCTTTAATAAATTTCGAAGCCACGCTAATTTTATCAAAATCAGCTAGTACCTCAATGTACGGGAATTTAGATGCTATAATGTTTTTAAGTAAAGTAATGGCTTGTGGCTCATCTTCAATAATAACGCATTTAATCATATAGTTCAATTGGTATTACAAGTTTAACAATAGTTCCGGTTGCATTGCCCTGACTGTCTTTTTTATCAATAATGTCTTGAGTTATTTTTTCTGTTTTATTGGCATTTAATAATTCAATGCGACTAATATTTGCTTCGGTACTAAATGATGCAGATTTTTTTATCATTCGCTTTCCAATATCGGCGGCGGCATCTCTTCCAATACCATCATCTTCAATGTTTATATGTAGTTTGTTGTTTTTTTCTTCAAACATTATGCTTAGGAATCCTTCGCCCTGCTTATTGGCCAAGCCATGTTTAACTGCATTTTCAACCAATGGCTGTAGTATCATAGCTGGAATATGAATGTCATGTAAATTGATGTTTTCGGATGTCTGAATATTGTATTTAATTTTTGGCAAACGCATTGTTTCCAATTTCAAATAATTCTCTAACAATTCCATTTCATCATGCAAACTAATTTCTGTATTTCGACTACTTTCTAAAATGGAGCGACTTAAATCACTAAACAAACCTAATGATTTAGCAGCATTTTCTTTATCTCCACTGTAAATGTAGCCTTGTATGGAGTTTAGTGCATTGTAAAAAAAGTGCGGATTCATTTGGCTCTTAATAGCTTTAATTTCACTTTCAGAGGCCTTTTGTTTTTCTATTAATAATAGTTCAGCATCTTCTAGTTTCGTTTTAAGCAATTCATTTTGTTTTTTAGTTTTGTAACGAGTAAATAGAAAATAGCTTAACAATGCTATAGCAATAACCAAGCTAATGATACTATACAGTATTATACTTTTTTGTTTGGACTGTAAAGATGTGATTTGATTTTGTTGCTCGAGTTCCTTAATCGCCGCTTCCTTTTTTTGATTAGTAAACTCAAATTCTTTTTTAATGGCAACGTTTTTTGTTTCGTCATTGTACAATTTGTTTTTATATGTTAATACAATCTCTAACATGTTGGCGTATTTATCATATTGTTTCTCTTCCTTATAGATTTCAGAAAGAATTTCAGCCGCTTGATACATGATTTTAGGGTGGTCAATTTTTTGAGCAATTCTTAGCGCTGTTTCAGCACTTTTTCTTTGATTTAGTTTATCATTGATTGTTTTATAAGAGTTCGCAAGATCAACATGTATCATTGCAGTACTAGACAAGATTTCACTTTTTTCCGAATAAAGAAGTGATTTGTTTAAGCAAACAATTGCCGAATCTATTTTTGAAAGTTTAGTGTAGTAAGTACCGAGAGATCTATAATCTGCAATCAAACTTCGTTCTTGATTATTTTTTAGATCCAAATCTAGTGCTTTCTTTATTTTTTCATAAGCATTCTCAAAATTCTTATTATCAAGGTAAGTTTGAGCGATTAAAATATAAACTTTGGCAGTTTTTTCTTGGTTTTCTTCCTCAATATTGATTTTGAGTGCCTTATTAAAATAGTTTAAGGCTTTTTCATATTCTTTTTGTTCGTGAAATATTTTTCCAATAGCAAAGCAGGTTCTTTCAATTCCAATTCTATTATTAGACTTTTCAAAAATGTCAAGTGCTTGCAGATTTAATTCTATGGCGGTTTTCATGTCTCCAAGCATTCGATAAGTATCACCCATATCGGATGTCACCATAGCAACTTGTTCATTATCCTTTTTGTTAGTATAATGGTTAATAGCCTTTTTATAATAAATTATGGCTGTGTCAATCTTACCAATGTTTTCATATTTCAATGCAATATTGTGGCATGCTAGTCCTGCGCCCCCATCATCATTTAACGACAAGCAAATTTGATACGCCTTTTTAATGTATTTGAACGATGATTCCAAATCATTCTTAATAAGGCGATAGGAGGATTTGTTATTATATGCTCGGGATAGACAACTCAAAAAGGTGATATAATTAGCACTGGTTTTTTTGTTTTTTGAGATACCTTCCAATGAGATTTTTTCTAACTCGTTGTTATACTCATTCCATACCTCAGGGTCGTTTTCATAATCTATAAGATAAATTAAATGAAAACACCTTAGTGTGTCGTGCTGGGGATGATTTTTGAGTAGTTGTATTAGACTATCTTTTTCGTTTTGCGACACGGTTACTTTAAACAATAATGTGGCAAATAGGGCCAGGAGTATTTTATTCACAAAAATTCGTTTGAGAGTCCTAATATAAAAACATTTCACAAGTTTAAAACCACATTTTACAAGTTATTTTTTGTTTTGAAGTGTTTTATTTTGTGTTTTGCGGTGTATGCAAAAATCACATCAAATTGCTTTTAAGGTGGGCCGCGAAATTGTTTTTATTTTAGTATCAGATATTATCTTAGTAAAGGCCGAAAATATATATTGCACTGTTTACTTGGCTAACGGGCAATGTCTATTGGCGTCAAATACTTTAAAACAAATTTCGGAGAAATTAACTGATAAACTTTTTTTTAAGCCACACCGTTCATATGTTATAAATACAAATTATGTTGAACGCTATATTAAATCTGACTTGCTACTGTATTTAAAAACGCTTAAAGAACCAATTCCAGTATCACGAAACTTAAAATCAGAATTTGAAAAAGTGGTCTTGTGATTTTGAAAGTTCTCAGGTATTTGCTTATTATAGCCGCAAACTACATTTCACAAGGTTAAATATACATTTCACAAGGTTGTTTTGGCGAGACTTTTTTATTGCATTTTATTTGCAGCATATTAATCTAAAAAAATATTTATGAAAAAAGTATGTTTAATAGCGTCAATAGCTATAGTAAGTTTAAGTACAAATTTAAATGCGCAAGGTGCATTTGCTAAAATGAAAGAAAAGCTTGAAAGTGCTGCAACACCAAAAGGAGCCTATTACTATTATTATGAAAATATAGGTAAAAAAGAAAAAGCAAAAGAGGTTCTTGTTACCGAAAAATTTTCGGTGGTAGATGAAAATAATTTAGCTACAAAAGGCACGTCAAAATATGGAGGAGATCCTGATAGAACGTTTAAAAAAACTGAAATACCTGGCATGAAACTACCTGTTTTTAATGATGGCGATTATCATAATACCATTATTAAAATACAAGATGGTGTATTTTTAAAGTTATATTTCCAGGGCCAGGCCTGCGAAATGCAATTTTTAAATCTAATAGAGGTATTTTCAACTAACAAAGAATTTATTAAAGAAATTCAAAAAGATGATAAATGTGAAAATTACAAGAAGTTGGAAGTTGCAGTAGCCGATTTTATAAAAGCGGTAAAGGACGTAGATGACGCTAAAAATGCAGAAGAGAAAAAGAAACAAGACGCCGCAACAGCTAATGTTAAATTACCGGCACCAACTAAAACAAATCCATGCAATCAAGCCAAACTTCAAGAGTTGTGTCAAACGCGCATTGGTAATGATAAAATTGCATATTGCTATTTTGGAATCCCTGATATGTTAAAAGCCGTTAGCCCTACAAATGAATGGAAAATGATTAAAGAAAAGAAAACCGTAAACGGAACTTATGATGATTTTATTACCAAACGAAGAATATTTGCAATTTGTATTTACCAAACCGAAGAAAACATAAAAAATGGGATATATAACCACACATGTATTACCATAGATGAAGAACACGCATTTGATGTATGGGATGGAAGTAAATTTAATGGAGAGCTCAAAGCTACAGGTACTATGTACCTGGGGCGTATCACAAAAGAGAATGCATTCCAGTATAAAGATGTTTTAAAATAATTAAATAGGTATAATCTTAAACAACCATTTTGTAATTGTGCAGAATGGTTGTTTTTATAATTTAACTATAAAAATATTGCCCCTAAAAATGCTTAAAGTAAGTATTGACTTTATTTGAAAACCGAAAGCAATGAATAAATATAATTTAAAACTGATTTTAGTATTATGCCATACTGTTTTCCTCTTCAATGGAATGCTAGTTGCACAATCCAAAGCCGATTCATTACACCAATACATAGAGAGTTTAAAGGACGGACGATTTGCAGGCGAAATAAAAATTGAAAAAAAACATGGCGTTAGAGTCACAGATGTTGATGCCTGGCAAAACGTGCCCGCTGTTTATTGGAAAAATCTTACAGGTTACCAGCTGGGTAAAAATAAAAACGGAAAAACAATTAATTCAATTAAAGTATGGGCCAAATATGATATTGGTATTAATGAGCTAATGCGCGGGATTATTTGTTGCATTGAATATTCCAATGAGGATAATTCTATTGACAATGATATTCTGCTTCTTGTTTATCACAACCATGCAAAAACTGTAGTATCCCAAAAAAGTATTTTTACAATACAAGGCGAAACACCAGTTATCTTTACCCAATCAAAAGGAAAAACAATTACTGATTGTTTGGTAAAAATATCAAATAAATTAACGTTTTATTGTTACTCCCAATTCACTAAAAACAATATTACCGATAATGCCTTTGGTAATTATAAAGTAGATGGTATTACCGGAGATATTGTTGAACTGGAATAATAATTACACTTTAGTTCAATTGCCTTATTATATCAGCCCCGCTACTTGCTTGGCGGGGCTTTTTATTTTACACTAAGCCTTTGCCTTTTTAGTCTCTTTACTCTCTAATGTTTTTTGGGTTACAGTTCACAAGGTTATATATACCTTTCACAAGGTTGTTTTGGCGAGCTTTTTATAATGACATTTATTTGTATCATAATTTTAAAAATATAAACATGAAAAAAATTTACACATTAGCTACAGCCTGTTTATTATCGGTATGTGGTGTAAAAGCACAAATTAACTTTCAGCCGGCTACTCAATATTATGGAACCGGCACAAATACAAGTGACCTTGCGTCTGGTGATTTTAATGGTGATGGGTTTAAAGATATTGTAATATCCAATGTTTTTAATAGTACTTATGGAACATTCTTAGGAAGTAGTACTGGTACGTTTACAAATTCTTTTAATTCGGCTGCGCTGGCATTTCAGCCATATGTTTTAGCGGTAGCCGATTTTGATAATGATACAAAGCTAGATTTAGCACACACTGACAATTTTAACACTGTGAGAACAAGAGGAGGTACAGGTATAGGAACTTTTACAGCAGTGAGCAATAGCGCTTTTGCAACTGGTAGTAATTTGTTGGATATGATAGCTGCTGATTTTAATAATGATGGTAAGCCGGATTTAGCCACGGCAAATAATAATGGTGCAAATATAACTGTAGCATTGTGCAGCACAACTGGTACCTTTGGCACATCTACAAATTTTGCAGTGGGTTCATTCCCTTATTCCTTAACCTCTGGTGACTTTAATAACGATGGCAATAAAGATATTGCTGTTGCTAAAGGAACTTCCACAACTGGTTCGGTAACTGTTTTATTTGGTAATGGTGCTGGTTCATTTGGTACACCAGTTCACTATGTAACTGGGCTCGGGCCACGTTCAGTTAAAGCGGCCGATTTTAACGGCGATGGTAATTTAGATTTAGCAGTTGCGAATTACGATTCAAATAATATTTCGATTTTGCTTGGTAGCAGCACTGGTACTTTTGCAACTGCCATAAATTATAATGTTATTTCTCAACCAACATCATTAGTTTGTGTAGATATTGATGGAGATACTAAAATCGATTTAGCGGTTACGAATTCTAACAACGTGTCTATTTTAAAAGGAAGTGGTTTAGGAACTTTTTCAGGAGGTGTTAATTTCACAATTCCTGGTGGTAATGGTTTAAGATTAATAGCAGGCAATTTTAATAATGATACTAAAATAGATTTAGCTGTTAGCCAATATAATGGAATGGCGGTTTTCCTAAATACTTCTGTTTGTACCGCGAGTATTTCTGTAAGTAGTGGAACGATTTGTTCGGGTCAATCATTTACTATTGCACCAAGTGGAGCAAGCACATATACTTTTAGTGGCGGCAGTGCGGTTGTAACGCCAACCACGTCGTCAAACTATACTATAACGGGCACAACATCGGGGGGCTGCGTAGGCACAGTAAATTGTTACATTTCGGTGCTTACCTCACCTACAATTACAGCTATTAATAGTGGTACTGCAAATTTGTGTGTTGGTAACTCTACAAATTTATATTTAGCAGGATATAGTGGCCCAACTGTAGTAACATACACTTGGAGTAGTGGAAGCAACTCAGCTAACTTATTAATTAGTCCTACTGTAACTACAACCTATACACTTTCAGTAACAAACAATGTAGGTTGTTCTTCAAGCGGAACTGTCACTCAAGTAGTAAGTAATTGCAGCAGTGTTGGTATTAATGAATTTGATAACGATAATACAATTAGCATTTATCCCAACCCTGCTAATCAATTTATGACTATTAGTTTAATGACCGAGTCGGCTGATACTAAAATATTTCACATCATCAATGCATTAGGAGAAGTCATAGTTACTGAAAAAGCAACTTCAAGCAACACAACTTTAAATATAGATAATTTAAAAAGCGGTATTTATTTTGTAAAAATGAAAAGTAAAAATGGTTCAGCTATTAAAAAATTTATTAAGCAATAATTACTAAACAACAAGCGGGTTATTTTCATGTCCTGTTTTGGTAAAGCCCCGCTAAGCTATTAGCGGGGCTTTTTGCTGCGCATAGTCTCTTTGCATTATTATTATCTTGTGACTATGCAAAATACATTTCACAAGGTTAAATCTACATTTCACAAGGTTGTTTTGGCGAGGGTTTTTTAGTGCCGTTTATTTGCAGTACAATTTTAAAAAATAAAAATATGAAAAAAATTATTTACAAATTAAGCTTTGCCCTATTTACGTTCATTAATGGGGTTTCACTTGCACAAAACTATTATGCTAAAACTATTGAAAAAATAGGAATTAACACATCAGGAAGCACTAGTTCAAAAATGGCAGTTTCAAAAAACACTATTTTTGTTTGTGGTGGACAAACAACACCAGTTGATGTTAATCCAAGTGTTGCATCCACAACAGTATCTGGTTCAGTTTATATTCGAAGAATTACAACATCACAGCAATTACTATGGGCATACGCATTTAATGGCCCTTTAACAGTTAACAGGTTAATTTTAGATAATAATAAATCTGTTTACTTAGTTGGTAATTACAATGGTGCTATTGATGTGGATCCGGGTACTGGTGTTGTAAACGTAAACAACAGCGGCACATCATCAACAACAGATGGTCTTGTAATTAAATTAGATTCTAATGGTGTTTATCAGTGGCATCAAAAAATTGGCAACACTGGAAATGATGTTGCTAATGATATTGCTTTTGATCCGGCTACTAATTGCGTATTTGTTACAGGTTACTTTAATGGCACTTTTGATTTTGACCCAAGCCCAACAGCGTATAATCTTACAGCAACCAATGCCGACATGTATGTTTGGCGATTAAATGCCACAACAGGTTCTTTTTTTACTGCTTGGGCTAATACTGGAGGTAGTGATCAATACGGCAATACAATTGTTTGCGATGGCAGCAGTAATGTATTTGTTTCAGGTTCTTATTATGGCACTCCTGACATGGATCCATCTGCATCAACGTTTACTTTAGCAGCAGCGAGCGGAGCGGATGGTTTTGTCGTAAAATATAATCAAGTTGGTACATTACAGTGGGCTAAAAAATTTGGCGGACCAACCTACGGAACTTCGGCAACAAAAAGTCTTTTAATTTCGGGCGGAAATTTAATTGTTGCGGGGAATTTTACTGATTTAGACATATTTTATAATGGCGGATATGTTGTAACAAATAATAGTTTATTAGGAACTATGAATGACATTTTTTATCTAAGCATCAATCCCTCAACTGGAAATTTAACTGCTGGGTTTAAGTTAGGGGGAACCAATGAAGATAATGTAACGGATATTTCTTTAGACCAATTTAATAATTTAATAATCTCAGGAAATGCACTAGGTACTTGTAATACAAACCCTGTAGGAACTAACACAATTACCTTTAGTACCGGCGCCTATGGAACCTTTTTTACAAAAATGGTTGGAGCGAATGTATTTGATTATACGCGTACTTTTGGAGGCGGCTTATCGTCAGCATCTATAAACAATTTATTAGTAAACGATTTTAATGAATATTTAATTTCCGGCGTATTTTCTTGGACTGGAAATTTAGATCCTAGCCCCGGTGTTATACAGAACTATTATGCAGGCAATTCAAATAGTAATGGTTTTTTAATTAATTACGCTCCTTGCACAAGCACGGTGGTGGCCTCACCAATAGTTACTAATACCCTAACAGCAATTTGCGACGGCGACTATTTTATTATGACTGCCAGCTCAGTAGGCGGTGGCATTAATTGGTATGCATCATCAACATCCACAACCGTTTTGGCCAGCGGAACCTCATATAACACAAATAATCCTTTTACGCCTGCCGGTGTTTACAGTTATTATTTAACTAATAAAAGCGGTTGTGGAATTTCACCACAAACTGTTTTAAACTTAACAGTCAGCACTATTCCCACAATTACCTTGGCTACAAGTAACAACTTACTATGCGTTGGTCAACAGGCAACCATAACAGCAGGCGGAGCTACGAATTATTCTTTAAACAATGTTCCGTTCTCCACATCCGCAGTTGTTTCACCTACAACTAATACAACCTATACAATTGTTGGTAGTAATATCGGATGTCCGGTAACGGCGGCCACTATTACCCAAAGCGTAAGTACTTGCACAGGAATTGACGAAGCAACCAATCATAATTTATTGTCTATTTATCCTAATCCTGCTAATGATTTTATTACCGTTAACTTTTCAACTGAGATGGAAACAATAGGTACTGTTGCCATTTATATTTTTAACGCATTAGGTGAGATGGTGTTAACGGAAGAAGCAACTTCAAGCAAGATAAAATTACAAACAGCTAATTTAACAAACGGAATTTATTTTATAAAAGTTGAGGATAAAAATGGTTCAGCCATTAAAAAGTTTATTAAACAATAAATATTAAAAACAACAGGTTTATTTTCTTGTACCTGTTTTTATAAAGCCCGGCTATTTATTAGCCAGGCTTTTTTATTTTACAAACCAGTTTACATTTATAAGTTCTTTATTGCCAGCTTTACCTACTTAAACAAATACTCAAATACTTTCGTATTATTTTAAAACTGCTTGTAACCTTAATTTTTGCATATAAATAGAACTATTCCTGAACTTTTTTAAAGACTTTCAAAAGTGGCTAATAACCCTCATAAGCAGTTGTCCTCACAGTTACGCAGAGCCTATGTAAAGGTTATGTAGAGCTTAGGATGTCCTATAGTAATAGTTATAGTAGGCTCATAAATTAAGGTTTTTAACAAATTGCTGCTTTTTAGCTCCTCCCTGTCTTCGTCCTATCTACTCCCTACTTAAAGCCTACTTGAAGCCACTAAAGGCCTCAAAAACAATTAACGGCTTTATGCCCTTAAACAAACAAAAATGCACCAATTTGTTAAAAAACACCCTCCATTGCATTATCAATTTATGAGCATAAGTGTTTGGGTTATCCTTTTCTTAAAATTTTAACCATTCAGCCAAGATCATTTTTGTAACTACCCGAGGCCTTAAAACAAAATTTTAAAAGGCCAACTCGCATTTGTGCTTACGCGGACTGGCTCTAGCTATATTAGCTATTCGGTCAGTTGAATGGGTTATGCAATTTTGATCTTTTGCAGAGATAGCTGGTGGCTAAGCTAGGCATTTAGTATTATAAGCGTTTAGAAAGAAAGCTTAGACAGCCAGCGGTTTTATTTTGGCTGCCTCTACATCGCCAAAATAAAAATATCCTTCAAAAGATCAAAAGCGTTTTGGTTACTTTTGCGCGCCAAAAGTGACAAAGAAAAATAGATTTGAGCGCGTTTGCTCAGCAGCTATAGTGTAAAAGACAGAAAAACTCGTTCAATTCGCTAAAAACACCGTACCTTTGCCGCCGTGAAATAAATATATTTTACGATTATACAAAAACATGAATTTACTCTCTATAAACAACCTTACAAAAGCCTACGGCGCAAAAAAACTGTTTAACAAAATAAGCTTCGGCATTAACTATGGCGAAAAAGTAGCGCTGGTTGCAAAAAATGGCTCGGGCAAAACAACACTTTTTAAAATTTTAAAAGGTATTGAAATTGCCGATGAAGGTGAAGTAACATTCAGAAAAGATATTACTATTGGTTTTTTAGATCAGAATTTTGCCTTCGACGAATCGCTTAGCATTCAACAATTAATTGATACTGCCGATAACAAATTTGTAAAAGCCATTAGAGAATATGATGCTGTTATTAAACTCAGCGAAACGTCTACCGACCCTAAAGTGGCCGATCGTATGGAGGAAGCCCTGAATTTAATGAACGAGATAGAAGCCTGGGATTACGAAAAAAATATTTTAGAAATTCTTTCGCGTTTAGAAATTAGAGATACCACACAAATTGCAAAAACACTTTCGGGTGGACAAAAAAAACGTGTTGCTTTAGCCCTTACCTTAATTAATAAGCCCAATTTAATTATCATGGATGAGCCAACTAACCATTTGGACATTGACATGATTGAATGGTTAGAAAATTATTTGCAAGATGCATCCTTAAGCATTTTATTAGTAACCCACGACCGTTATTTTTTAGATGAGGTCTGCGATAAAATAATTGAAATAGACAATTACCAGTTATACGAATACAATGGCAACTTTGATTATTATTTAGAAAAGAAAGCCGAGCGCGAACAAATTTCGGATGCTGAAATTGATAAAGCACGTAATCTTTACCGTAAAGAAGTGGTGTGGGTTCGTAAGATGCCAAAAGCCCGCGGCACAAAATCAAAATCGCGGGTAGATGCTTTTTACGAGATAGAGAAAAAGGCAAAACAAAAACGTGTTGAGAAAAAAATTGAGCTTACCGTAAAAATGGAACGCATGGGTTCTAAAATTGTAGAGCTGCATAACATCACAAAAAATTATCCTAATAAAACTATTTTAAACGATCCGTTCACCTACACCTTTATTCCCGGCGAAAAAATTGGTGTAGTTGGAAAGAACGGTGTTGGTAAAACAACATTATTAAATATTATTCAGGCTAAAGAAGCCGTTGATACTGGTAAAGTGGCGTTGGGCGATACCATTGTATTTGGTTATTACTCGCAAGGCGGTATGGTTATTAATAACGATAAACGTATTATTGAAATTGTGCAGGATATTGCAGACTATATTCCATTAGCTAACGGTACCAGCCTTTCGGCATCGCAATTATTAACGCGTTTTAATTTTACACCGGCCGTACAATTTAGTTATGCGCACACCTTAAGCGGTGGCGAAAAAAGAAGATTGTATTTATTAACCGTGTTAATGAAAAATCCAAACTTCTTAATTCTCGATGAGCCTACTAACGATTTAGACATTGTTACATTACAAACATTAGAAGATTTTTTAGAAGAATTTAAAGGTTGTGTTTTAATTGTATCGCATGACCGTTATTTTATTGACCGTTTGGTAGACCATACTTTTGTATTGGAGGGTAACGGCTCTATTAAAGACTTTCCGGGCAATTACACCGAGTACCGCGAATGGAAAGCCAATAAAAAAGAGGAAGCTTTTCCTGAATTAAAAATTGAAATTCCGGTTGCCGAAAAAATTGTTGTTGCCGAAAAACCGCTAAGTGAAACGCCTGCAAAAAAATTATCTTATAAAACACAGCGTGAGCTGGAATTAATAGAAGCTGAAATGCCAAAACTGGAAGCGAAAAAGCTGGAGCTGGAAAACAAGCTGGCATCAGGTATTACAGACTATAATGAAATTCAAAAGATCAGTGACGAATTAAAAATTGTTGCAAAAGATCTTGATGAAAAATCGGTTCGTTGGTTAGAGATACAGGAAGAGTTTTAATATTTGACATTCCTCGTACCTCAGAATGTGCTTTCTGAAATAATTTCGGGCGTCACTTTTTGTCTTGATACAAAAAGTAACCAAAAAAATCAAGGCTTCAAATAAATTCCTTGATTTGTAGTTTTAATTTTAATTGTCGCCCACGAACTCGCCACATCAGAGAAATACTGTGCGAGTGGCTCAAACAGCGTGGGCTCATAGGATTTTTAATGCAACTTATTGCTCAAATACTATTCTTTATGTATGCATTAAAAATCTGTCACGAAAATTAAAACACAAATCTATCGGAATTTCTTTGAGGCCAGTATACTGTAGGTGCTTACGCGGGCAATTCTTCGTATACTACCTATGCGGTTAATTAAACGGGTAATGCATTTTGAACTTTTGCAGAGATAGCAGCGAGCTAAGCTATGCAGTTAGTTGATTAGGCGTGCAGAAAAGAGCTTAGCGAGACGCGGTTTTATTTTGGCTGTTCTTCGTCGCCAAAATAAAAATCTCCTTCAAAAGTTCAAAAGCGTTTTGGTTACTTTTGCGCGCCAAAAGTGACAAAGAAAAAACAAGAATGTTTTAACGCAAAATAAAAAAGGCGCAGTTCTGTGTGTGCTTACGCGTAAATTAAAGACCGAAAAAAATTAAAACACAAATCTATCGGAATTTCTTTGAGGTGTGTGGCCATGAATTTGCGTGAGGGATAGAGCTATTGTTTGAGCCCTTTTTTATGCGCCTGAAAGGCAATTAAAAAAAGCGAGTGGCGAAAGCCCGACCCTTCCGCACACGAAAAAAATCCTGGCGGAAGGGGCACGCCCAAATCATTTCAAAAAATTTTTTGTTTTATTTGTTCTGCGATCCCAAAACCTGTTTCATAAATTCGCTGGCAAAAACAAAATCAAATAACTCTTTATTTGTTGTTTTAAGAATTTGAGATTTATCGCCTGTCCACCAGTTTTGGCCTTTATTAACAAACATAATATTATCGCCAATTTCAATTACACTATTCATATCGTGTGTTACAATAATAGTGGTAATATCATATTCGCGCGTAATATCCTGGATAAGTTCGTCAATAACAATTGATGTTTTTGGATCGAGACCTGAATTTGGTTCGTCGCAAAATAAATATTTAGGGTTGAAAGAAATAGCGCGCGCCAATGCAGCACGTTTTTTCATACCACCGCTTAATTCGGCAGGGTATAATTTATTTCTTCCTTCAAGTTGCACACGCTGTAAACAAAAGTTAACGCGCTCCATTTTTTTTTCGGCAGTCCAGTCGGTAAACATATCCAGAGGAAAGCGCACATTTTCTTCGAGGGTTTGAGAATCAAACAAAGCGCCACCCTGAAACAGCATACCTATTTTTTTTCTCACCTCCTGTTTTCCGTTCATATCTAAAGCCGGAAAATTTTGTCCGTCGTACAATACATCGCCGCTATCCACCTCGTGTAAACCCACCATCATTTTTAAAATGGTGCTTTTTCCGCAACCACTCTCTCCAATAATTAAATTGGTTTTGCCTGGCATAAATTTAAACGACACATCTTTTACAACGTGTCTGCCGTCAAATGTTTTATTGATATTTTTTATTTCTATCAATGGCCGATAAACAAATTGGTGTAAATTAAACTAAACAGCAAAATTAAAATGCTGCTGTAAACTACGGCATTGGTGCTGCTGCGCCCAACTTCTAATGCGCCGCCCGAAGTGTAATAACCATAGTATGAAGAAACCGAAGTAATAAGAAAAGCAAAGGTGACACTTTTACCAATAGAATAACCAACTTTCCATGGCATAAAAAAGGCCTGGATACCGAATATATATTCATAAGATGTGCAGGCGCCCGATGAAACGCCCATAACGTAACCGCCCACTAAACCAAGAAACATGCTTAACACCACCAAAAAAGGAAATATGATCATAGCACCGGCAACTTTTGGGAAGATGAGATAACTCGCCGAATTAATTCCCATAATTTCCAAAGCATCAATTTGCTCCGAAATGCGCATGGCACCAATTTCGGAAGCGATGTTTGAACCCACTTTACCAGCCAAAATTAAACACAAAATAGTAGAGCTAAATTCCAGGATCATACTTTCGCGCGTGGTAAAACCCACAGCGTATAAGGGCACTAAAGGGCTATCCACCGCATAAGCAGCCTGAATGGTAATAATGCCACCCATAAATATGGAAATAATGCCAACAATAGGTAACGATGTAATGCCAATGCTATCAATTTCAATAATTATTTGGCGAAGGTATACTTTAAAGTTCTGCGGTTTTTTTACCACCCTGAACATGAGCATAAAGTAACGGCCTATATGAAAAAAGAGGTTCATTTTAGAAGTCTAAAAATACTAAAATATTCCCGTATATTTGTAACTATAAATTTATGTTTAAACGCGCTCTGATTATCTTTTCTGTTTTAGCTATTGTTGCTTGTACAATGGAAAGCTGCCTTTTTCACAAAAATAAATGTGACGGTTGCCCGGGAATGGTTAAAACTAAAAAAGTTAGAAGATCGAGCAAAGGCTCTATTTAAATTAGTACGCAACTTCCGCATTAAGGCCAACACCTACTGCATGTTTATGCCAATCGCCCTGGCTTGCCTGGCGAAAATATGTTGGACTGGCGCCAACCAGCTTTGCCGAAAAATATAATCCTTTTACATCGCCAAGATCTTTGATCCATTCTACCGAAATAAAAACATCATCATCTACATACAAATTATAAGGTGTTAGATCTAATTCAATCAATCCTGTTTTCTCTTTTAATTCTATTATAACATTTTGAGTTAAAATATTTTCCTTCGGCTTACCATTCTCATCTTTATTGTAAACATTAAATCTAAAAATTGGTTTTTCAATTGAGTTTTTTGCAATGTTGAGATAAAATTTTCGTAAGTGCGTTTTAGGATTTTTAATATTTAATTTTATGGCCAGCTCGGCACCAAGTGTATTCTTAACAAAGCCAGCTGTTACATGCGTGGTTTTAGTATCATTGCCAAGAATCTTTATTTTGGTTTTTTTAGCAGAAACAGAAACTTCATTTAGCTGAGTAGCAGATTGTGCCAAAAATATTTTTTCTTTTGAATTAATAGCAGCAAGGCTTTGTGTTTTTGATCTGTAACCAATGATAGAAGCTCTGATCGGGAAATCGGCAAGACTATCGGGTATCATAAAATTAAATTCGCCGTTTTCGTTTGTTACTGTTCCAAATCCTTTACCAACAACCCCAATGTTTGCAAACTCAACAGGCTTAGCGGTAACACTATCTAATAAAACACCTTTGCATATTTTTTGTGCAAAAAATGAACCAGCTGTTAAACATAAAATAAAAAAGTAAATAGTTCTCATAAATCAGAGTTTAGGATTAACACGTTTAACTGAACAAAAAGTTACAGTTTAGTATTTTGCACCGCCAATACCAATATTTTCAACGGGGTGCCAGGTTGTTTTTATTTCCTGAAGATCTAAAATTAAATATGGATTTTGGTTCTCGTCTTTTGTCCAGTCTTTATTCCAGTTAAAAGAGCGCTTTACATTTAGTGAAGCATTTTCAAAAATAATTTTTTCTTCTTCTTTGTTTTTTCTGCAATAAATAACTGCATTTACATCCATGTGTGAAGAAAAATGACTGTGCAATTCATGAGAAGTGCCTGTAAGTATATTTACCACACCGCCCGGAAGATCGGATGTGGCAAGCACTTCGGCAAATGTAACAGAACATAAGGGCAAGGTGTTTGAGGCTAATACAACACAGGTATTGCCGCCGCAAATAACAGGCGCAATAACACTTACTAATCCAAGTAGCGAAGAATCTTCGGGTGCAATAACAGATACAACACCTGTTGGTTCGGGTACCGAGAAATTAAAATGAGAGGATGCAACCGGATTTACAGAACTGAATAAAGCAGAATACTTATCGCACCAGCCCGCGTAATACACCAATCTATCTATACTTTTTAATACTTCTGTTTCTGCAGCGCTTGCTGTTATACCTTGTAAAATTAATTCTTCAACAAACTGCGCTTTTCTACCTTCCAGCATCTCGGCAATACGGTATAAGATCTGGCTGCGGTTAAACGCCGTCTTACCGCTCCAACCGGTAACTGCAGCCCGCGCGGCGACAACAGCGTTTCTAAAGTCTTTACGTGACGATAAACAAACGTTGGCAAGAGTGTCGCCTTTTTTGTTTAACAACGCGTAATACCTTCCGCTTTCGGTGCGTGGAAATTGTCCGCCAATATATATTTTGTATGTTTTTAAAACGTTTAAACGTGGCATAGAGTTACTTTATTGAATAAGTAAATTTAAGAATATTATGTGAAATAAATTAATAGCTCTTTTCCGCAGAAATTATCTGTACGCGCTCTACATTAACACCTTTTCCAACAAAGGTCTTTTCCTCGTATGTTGCGCTGCCGTTGGCTGTAACGGGCACGGTTAGCTTAAAATTATAATAATACCGTTGTTTTGTATCCTTATTGTAATAAATTCCTCTCAGCTGAACATTATCAATTTTAAACCTGTTGTTATTTTCGATCTTACCCGAAAAATTACAAAAATTAAGCAGGCCTATGTATGAATTATCGCAAATGCGAACATTACTTAAAATATCTGCTTGCGCAACAGGTGCATTTACAAAACAAGAATGGAATAAAAAAGAAATTAAAACAAATGAGCAAAAAACGCTTAGCTTTTTCATAAGCATATAACGCTTAAAACGGCACAAATGTTACACCAAACATAAAATTAAAGCGCTGGCTGGGGTAACCGTCCCATTTGTAGTAGCGTTGATTGGCAATGTTGTTAAACTGAACAAAGAAACTCAACATTTTGCTATAACGGTATTCTGCTCCAAGATTCGCATCCACGTAACCGTTTAACTGTTTTGGCACAAGGCTAAATGTATTGGCAGTATCGGCCTTTTGCGTGAGGGCCCATTGTTTGCCAACAAAAAAGATATCTGCCTTTACAATAATTTTACTTTTTAAATTATAGTTGGCCGATAAGGTAAGATCATAATCCGGTTTTTGATAAGCGCGCGTTAAATTTTTTGTTTTGTATAAATAATAATTTCCTTTGGCAACTATGTTTAATTTTTCTTTTAGCTGATATTTTAACTGGCCACTAACGGTTAGCAGTGTGGTGTTATCATAAACAACATCAAAGCGGTTAAACACCTGGTTAACGCCGCTGTAATCGATCACATAAAACTGCAGGCTATCATATTGGCCATAACTTACTTTTGCATCGTAAGCTGTTTTGCTGCTCAAATTACCTCTTAATCCAATAAAAGCATTATACTTATTGTTTGTGTTAGAGTAATTGATAGTTGTATCAACAAAGCGGTTCTCAGTACTTAAACTTCTGAAGCTGTTCTTTATCAATCCGCCATTTACGCCAGCGTATGGAATGATCATGTTCTCATACACATTATAAAAAACATTTAATTTCGGAAAAAAATAAAAGCGGGTTTTGTTTTTAAAATTATCTAATGTTCCGGTTAAGCCAATATCGGCATGCCATTTATCATTTCCTGCTTCAAATGATGGACTTAAACTTACTATCAGATCGTTTACAGTGTCGTTAGCTTGTTTATGATTATAGTAATCCGTCAAAAAGCTCACGTTCAGTTTTTCTTTATTAATGAACATGGTGCCCATGGCGTTGAATTTAATATTATTTTCGGTTTCACGATACAGATTCTGCAAATTATAATAGCTCAATCCAATATCATGATTAATGTGTGTGCTATCTGTATAGTGGCTCACTAATCTCAATTTTGGCTCAAATAACTGATAGCGCTGTTTTGTAAAATCATTTTCGAGTTTATTTAAGCTTGTATCGTAGCCATAATAATGTATAACATTTCTTTCGTAATTAAAATCTCCTGTTAAAGTATGCTTCTTGTAAAATTGCTTTGCAAAAATATTTATTTCGTTATCGCTATAACCGCCATAACCAACATCCTGTAAATGCGGTGTGCCCGAAAAATGTTTTAAATGAGCGCCATAATTTGTTTCGCGCGAACGTGTATTGGCGATCCAGAATTCGCCGTAAGGCATATTGTAAATTGGGCCATAACCAACTTTTAATAACGAATGGTATAATTTATTTAAAGGTTCGTTTTGCATTTTGGCCTGGGCAATTGGCTGAACCTGGTATTTAGGAAACATTGGAATACTCGTGATACCATATCTAAGATCTTTAATGCGTTTAACGGTATCTTTAATTTCAGGAACATCCGAAAACTTAGAAGCATCTTTAATAGTTGGTTGAAATTCGCTGGGTACATTGTAATTAAGGTCATTAACCCCCGGAGGTTGCTGCGCCATAACAGCAACTGTGTATCCTAAAATAATTAAGATAATCAACAACCATTCTAATTGTTTTTTACGACGCTTATCAAGAAGATCCCTCTTCTTTTCAGTTTCTTTTTTGGGTATGTCTAATACACTCATCGCTATTTATTTTGGTTGCTTACTATTGGTTGAATCGGCAGGAGCAGTTGACTTCTCGGCTTCCATTTTTATTTCCTGCATAATATCGGCATCCTTATTTGTCTCGTAGAATTTTACTTTCATTTCGTCATACGACGTTTTTTTCTGTGCTTCCTCTTTTGCAGCCTGTTTAGCTTTTAATTCTTCCAAACGTTTTTTAGCTTCATCAATATATTCCTGTTTGGCTTTATTATCTATAAGTGTTTCAAGTATCACCTGTGCGTCGGCATCATCGCCTTTTGCCATATAGGCATCGGCTAAAAGTAACATGCCTTTGTTATTCCAATCATCGTTACTGTATTCATAACTGATCAGTTTATTTATTGTTTTTTCAACTTCCTTATAATCTTTTTTATTAAATTGTATTTTGGCAATATGATAATAAGCTTCGGCACCGGTTACGTTCTTCGAAGCTTTTGTCATTGCCTTAAATTCAAGCATCGCGTCATCATAACGGCCAGTTTCATAAAGTGATTTTGCTTTAATGTATTTGGCTTCGGTGGTTTGTTGGGGTGTTAATTTTTCGGTATTTAATACTTTAGTACATTCGGCTAAAGCAGTTTCAAACTGATTTAAGTAAAATGCACAACGCATAGCGCCTAACCTTGCAAGGCTCTTGTTTACGGGTGATTCAGCCACATCCTGCATTTGCAGATACAATGGCAATGCTTCCTGGTATTTTTTTTCTTTATAATATAAATACGAAGCTTTTGTTAATGAAACCTCGCTGTAAATGCTTCTTGGTTTTTGAATAACGAATAAATAACCTGGCAATGCTTTTTCATACATACCTTTATCATAAGCGCATTCTGATAAGCTAAACTGTGCTTCGTTTATATATTTACCGTTTGGAAACTTACTGATATAAGATTCCCACTTTGGCATTGCCGCGTTACAATCTTTTTGAGTATAGAACGCATCGTAGGCTGCGATGTAGGTTGCTTTTTCAATTTGATTTTCTGATAGTGGATTGCCTAATGCCACAAAATATTTTTCCATCTCATCTATCTTCCCTTTTTCAGTAAAGATCTTTTTAATGATCTCTAACACATCTTTTGCAGCATCGCTTTTCGAATCATATTTTACAAATTTGTCAAAATATTCAAATGCTTTATCATCCTGTTTCTTTTCATAATAAATGTTACCCAGTTGCGCGTTCGCGTTTGAAGTGAAAGATGAATTAGGATAGTTTTTAAGGATCTTGTTATAGTAAACAATAGCGTTATCAGGATCTTTAACATTGTTATAATAGGTTTCGGCAATTTCATTCAAAGCAGCGCTTAAATAGTTAGAACCCGGATAACGCGTTTCTATCTTTTTTAGCTCGGCAATCTTCTCGCTAAAATTTTTATTTAAACCATCACATAACGCCTTTTGATATAAACAGTAATCAACATCCAGTTTATTTTTTGCGATGGCGGTTTTGTAATTTTCAGAAGCTTGTGCAAAATCACGGTTCATGAAATAACTATCGCCAACGCGAATATGCGCATCGGTTATTTTGTTCTCATCATAAGTGTTTTTAGTCAATAAAAATTTACGAAAAGAAATATTCGCGTTCGTATAATCGTCTTTTTCCTTACGTTGAAAAAATGAATAACCTAAAGCATAATTACTAAGGTCATATTCCACTAATTGTAAAGCGCCATCCATTAGCTGAAATTTTTTCCAGGCATCAATAGAGGTTGTATAATCTTTACGGATATAAGAGATCTCCCCTAGCCAATATTGATTTAAAGCGTTTAGTTTAAGATCTGTGTTTTGCTGTAACGATTTTTTAAACTGTTTTTCGGCATTATCAAGATCGTTATTATTAAAATATTCTACACCGCGGAAATAAATTAATTTTTGATAGGTTACTTTTAAGATAGGATCGATGGTGCCAATTGCTTCAATACTTTTAATTGCGAGATCGTAATTTTTGGTAGTTGAATACACATTAATTAAAAAATTATAACACTCTTCTTTTCTCGGCGACTCAGGATATTCTTTTAAATATTTAGTAAAAGCTTTTACAGCTTCGTTAAACGGAGAAAAATCCAATTCATAGCTCAGCTTAGCAAAACCAAACAATGCATCTTCGGTAATTTTTTTATCAAGGTTTATTTGATAAGCGCTGTAATAAGCATTCTTGGCTTTTAATTTTTCGTTGAGCTTCACATAACAATCGGCCATGTGGTACCAGGCATTTTGTGCCAATGAATCTTTATTTACCGTTACTTTTTCAAAACTAATTACGGCATTTGCGCAATCGCCTATTTTGTAATAACAATACCCTAATGCATAACTGCCTTGCGGTGTAGATGAATTTGTTTTCTTTAAATAGGTTAATGCATTGGTATAATCCTTTAAGTTAAAATAACTTTCGCCGATCATACGATTAATCTCTTCTTCTTTTTGAATGTTAGCGCTATCATTTAAAAGTGCAGGAGCTTCTTTCACAACTTTATCGTATTTGCCTTGTATGAAATAAATTTGCGTAATGTAATAAGGCACAACGCTGCCAAAGGTTTCGTTACCAACCAAACGGTTAAAACCTTGCAAAGCTGTTTCGTAATTTTTTTCTTTGTACGCAATGTGTGAATAATAGTAATTTGCGGGAAAAGCATATTTATTATCTACATCTTTTATTTCGTATAAATCTGTTTTTGCTTTTTCGTCTTTACCCGTTTCTAAGTAGCTGTAACCACGCTTAAAGTAAAGCTCGGCTAATTGTTCTTTATCCAGTTTATAAATGTCAACCTTCTCCAAAAATTCAATAGTTTCCGGATATTTTTTCTTTCTGAAGTTTGATTTTCCCAAATAAAAATTTGCGTTATTGATCCTATTGCTCTCGGGATATTTTTCTACAAACTGTTTCATTTGCCATTCGCCATCCTTATTAAAGAGTTCAATGGCACACGCTGCTGAGTAATAAAGCGCGTCAATTTTTAAAATACGTGAATTGCTAACCGCCACGTAATCTAAAAAACTTTTTTGCGCCTGCACGTATTGTTTTTTATCAAACAAGTCTAAACCCTGCTTAAACAGGGCATCTTTATCGGTAAAAATTGCAGTTTTTTGCGCCGCCAAAATGGAACTAAAAAATACAAAAAGTGCCAGGGCACTAATTTTTATTACGTGCTTCATCAATTAAATTGCCAATTTTTTTATCACACTAAATTTACCTTTAGCAGGCTAACACTTTGTGCCGGCGTTAATGCAGTTATTAACCCTGCCGTGTTGATATTGGAATAACTCTTATTAGAATAAAAGTTACATTAGATTTAACTTAGAAGTTTGTTAAAGCTATGAGTGAATTGATAAAATTTGATAACGTAACTATTTTTCAGGATGAACGCCCCGTTGTTGGGAATTTAAGCGTGGAAGTAAAAAAAGGCGAGTTTGTTTATTTGCTTGGTAAGACAGGTAGCGGCAAGAGCAGTTTTTTAAAAACCATTTACGGCGATTTAACATTAAATAACGGTAAGGCAACGGTGTGTGGGTTTTTACTGAACGATCTTAAACAAAAAGAAATTCCTTTTTTAAGAAGAAGACTGGGAATTGTTTTTCAGGATTTTCAATTACTTGGCGATAGAAGTGTGTTTGAGAATTTAAAATTTGTAATGAAAGCAACCGGCTGGAAAGAAGATGCAAAAATTAAAGAACGCGTTTTAGATGTGCTTAAAAAAGTAAATTTAGACGGTAAAGAAAATAAAATGCCCCACGAACTTTCGGGTGGCGAGCAACAGCGTGTAAGCATTGCGCGCGCATTGGTAAATAACCCGGAAATAATTTTAGCGGACGAACCTACCGGAAATTTAGATCAGCAAACTTCCGAAGAAATTTTAGTGTTGTTAAAACAATTAAGCGAAAGCGGTTGCGCGGTGCTATTTGCAACGCATGATATGTTGGTTTACAATAAATTCAAATCACGTACTTTGCTTTTCGAAAACGGAAAAGTGATAGAGCAGAATTGAGCTATTCATACCAAAAACAAAACTCAAGTTACATTAAAAAAGTATTGGCTTTTTTTTGTGTTTTATTGATCACGCCGCTGATTGCAGGTGTTTATGGAATACTGCACGACCAGCTTACTTATACTATCTCGCCGGAATACTACACAAAGTTTAAATTCTATCAATTTCATATTGCAGAAGTTGGTGCTGAAGCTATCGTTCCAAATGCAAGAACTTATGTATCACTTGTAGGTTTTATGGCAACGTGGTGGACCGGTCTTGTTATAGGACTGATACAAGGGCTTATTGGATTTATTCACGCGGACTATAAAAAAATGCTGAAACAGGTTTTTCGATCTATTTTTCTTAATTTATTAATTACGGTAATAACTGGATTTCTTGGTTTTGTATACGCCAGAATTTTTTTAGCAGAGCCGGATTGGTACTTTCCCGAAAATTTAATTAATAAATCAGATTTTATTGCTGTTGGCTCAATCCATAACTTCGGTTACCTAGGTGGCTTAATTGGCCTGATAACCGGAATTATATTCCAGTTTAAAACCAGAGATATTAAGCCTCATCCTAAATCCTTCACCAAAGGAGAAGGACTTTAAATCTTGGCGTATTCCTCTTTCACAAAATCCATTAACTCTTTTATGTACGCCGGACTAAAATCAAATTTAATACCTGCAGCTTCATAAATTTTTGGAATAGATTGCGTGTAACCTAAAGCTAAAGCTTTTTTATATTTTTCAATAGCATCTTTTGGATTACTTTTGTAATTGCGCCAAACAGCCACTGCACCTAACTGTGCAAAACCATACTCAATATAGTAAAAGGGTACTTCGTATAAATGCAATTGCACCTGCCATCTTCTTTTCAAATTACTTTCTAAACCTTTATAATTAATTACATTGCTTCCAAAATCATTAATTATTTTTTGCCATTGCTCATAACGTTCCGCGGTTGTGTGCTTCGGGTTTTCGTAGATCCAATGTTGAAACTTATCAATAGCTGCTATCCAGGGCAAAGTATCCATTACCCCTTCTAATTGCTGGCGCTTGGCGCGTTTTAATTCTTCATCGGTTTTAAAAAATTCATCCCAGTGCTCCATGCTCATTAATTCCATACTCATACTTGCCAGTTCGGCCACTTCACTTGGTGGTGATTTAAAATCTACCAACTCCAGGTCAAAATCCAAAAAAGAATGAATAGCATGTCCGCCTTCGTGCACCATGGTTACCAGATCGCGGTGTAAACCAACCGAATTCATAAAAATAAAGGGCACATCGGTTTCATACAATGGATATTGATATCCCCCGGGTGCTTTGCCTAACCTGCTTTCAAGATCAAGGCGTTTCATTTTTTGCATGGTATTAATACTTTCTCCAAAAAAAGGATCGAGCTTATTAAAACAAGAAATTGTTTTATCAATTAATTCCTGAGCTGTTGAAAATGGTTTTAATGGCGGCAAACCTTCTTCATCAACCGAAGTATCCCACGGACGATAATCATCCAGCTTTAATTTTTCTTTACGCTTTTTATCGTGTTCGTTAATCAACGGTACAGCATGTAATTTAACTGCTTCGTGAAAATTTAAACAATCCTGCACTGAATAATCAAAACGCGCTAAAGCCTGGTGTTTATAATCGCGGTAATTTTTAAAGCCTGCATTTAAAGCAACCTGGTGTCTTAATTCAATTAGTTTTGTGAAAAGATCATTCAGCGCATCTTCATCCTGCGCTCGCCTGCTCTGCACTTTTTGATACACTTCTTCGCGCACCGCTCGGTTAAGGTCTTTCAAAAAAACGCCCGCTTTTTGCAGAGTCATTTTTTCACCGGCGTACTCAATACTTTGTGCGCCGTTAATTTCTCCAAACTGTTGTTCGAGTTCTTGCAGTTTAGTATTTAAAGGAATATTTTCTTCTCTGAAAAGATCGATGCTGTTTTTTATGCCACGCAAATAAATATCATAACCCGCTTTGGTTAATTTATCTTTATACGGCGTGGCCATAATTTTTTTGTTAAGATCGTTTGCTATGGGCGACATGTGTGGCTCAATGTTCTGAACAAAATCATTAAAGCTATCGCGCAAAACTGTGTTAGCCGTATCGCAAGTCATTTTAATATAACGCCAGGCCATATTCTCGCTAATTACCGCGCTAAGTTCGCTATAATCTATTAACCACTTTTCTAATTCATCAACCGAATTAATCGGTCGCTCCTGTAACTTCGTAAAATAGGGTTTTAATAATTCCCAGGTTGTAACCGTAAAATCCTTTGCAACAAAACTTCTTTTCATAAAACTATTATAAATGGAACGTTGATTTTTTTCCGATGTTATTATAATTAGCCTCCAGCCAGGTACCGCAAGCTTTGTAGCCAAGGTTTTTAAGGTGCATTAAAAAATCCCAATCGGTATTTAGTTTACTTGATAAATTAAATTCGCCCAAAACATTATTTGAGCTTACGCGGTGTAAATTAATTTTTTTCAATTTACCATCAAGTGTAATTCCTTTATCCACAAGGTCGTTTACAAACTCCATGTGTTTAATTTCCAGAGCTAACGATGAGTTAAAACTAATTTCGTTTACACGATCTTTTATTTCTTCAATATTATCGGGTACTTTTTTAATAACGAATGGGTTTACTTCTATTAATAAAATATCATCTGTTCCTTCGGTATGTTCTGATAATGGGCCAAGCGGAGGATTTCCCATGTAGCCACCATCCCAATAAAATTCTCCGTCTATCTCAACAGCTTCATACATATAAGGCAAACAAGCGCTGGCCATAATTGCTTTTGCGGAAATTTCTTTTGGACCAAAAATTTTAGGCTCGCAGGTTTTTACATTTGTTGCGCACACAAATAATTTTGGCGGGCTCATTTTATGAAGCTCATCAAAATCAATTAATTCTTTTAATATTTTTTCGAGAGGATTAAATTTTAAAGGATTCATTTGCGCCGGCGACATATTTTCAGACGCCATTGTAAAGAATTTATAGGTTGGCGAATAATCCATATTACCAGGACTCATCACTTTATCAAACCAGGTTGGTTGTAACGGAGATAATTTTCCTGCTTCAGAGATCTTATGCCAGAATTTTACCAGCAAATGTTTGGCAAGATTTTTTCCGCCTTTATTTAAACCATAAACGGTACAAACGCCATTCATAGCGCCCGCGCTGGTTCCACAAATACCATCAATCTCAATACGATCATCATCCAATAATCTGTCTAAAACTCCCCACGAATAAGCACCGTGAGCGCCTCCGCCTTGCAAGGCCACATCAATTTTCTTCACTTTTGTCATAGCCTAAAAATAACAAAAAAACCTGTATGGCGTTAGAAAAATCTAATTAAAATAGATCTTTTGTTCTTTTGTTACACCGCTCTCTGCAACAAGAATTAATTTTAGGTCTTTAATAGAAATGTTGCGGGTATATTCCAAATAATTTTTTGCACTATGCGCTATCATTTTAAAGTGATCGTTATTTTTCAAAGGACCATTCATTGCTTTATTTACCGAAGAAGTTTCCAGGTAATAAAAGCTGTTGGCAAATGCTACAATAAGAGGACCATAGCCTTTTAAGCGGTTTGTTTGATGTTGTATTTTAATCTCCGAAAAAACATCGAGTTGTTGTTTCCCGTTGTTTTCATACCGACAGTATAATTTATAATTAGAAGTAGGCGCCGGCGCAAACAAATTCCAGTTTTGATGAAAATAGGGATATAAATAGCCCTGCGCATAAAATTCGATTTTGCTTTTCTCTGAAACAAAGGGTTTTGAATACAGAAATACAGCGCTAAAATGCACCAGCAAATAAGTCAACAAAAAACCCGATATAATTATTTTATTCCTATATTTAATGCTCTAAATTAACGAAAAATCGATTATGAAAAAAGGCATCATTACCCTCTTATTATTTACCCTTTCATCATTTATTTTTGCACAGGATAAATTATTAACCATTCAGGATGCTTTAAATAAAGGCCGAACAACCCTTGCGCCAAAACGTTTACAGGCACTGGCGTTTGTTCCTGGCTCAAACAAAGTAGCCTATATCGAGAAAAACGAGTTAATAATTATAAATGCCGAAACAGGAAAAACCGTTTCTACTCTTTCAACTATTGGCTTAAATAAAGATCTCCTTGCCGCTTCTATTGATACCATTGCAGCTTTTGAAGGATTGTTATGGCAAAACGAAAATCAATTTTATTTTCGTAATAAAAAAGGCGAGTGGTTACATTCATTGGATAAAAAAACTACCGTTAAATCTGAAAGAAAATTGAATGATTTTACTTTAGAAAATTTAGAGGTTTTTAAAGAAGGCGAAACTTTTGCTTATGTAAAAGATAATAATGTTTATGTTACGTCAAACGGCAAAACCAACCAGGTTACAACCGATGGCGCGTACGAAATTGTAAATGGCAAAAGTGTTCACCGCGATGAGTTTGGTATTACAAAAGGTTTGTTCTGGAGCCCTAACGCTAATGCATTAGCCTATTACAGAATGGACCAAAGTGATGTTGATGATTACCCGATCATTGATTGGACAACTTATCCCGCACAAAACAAAAATATTAAATATCCGATGGCCGGTAAAAAAAGCCATTATGTAACTGCATTTGTTTACAATTTAAAAAATAATACAAGCGCTAAAATAAAAACCGAAGGTCCAAAAGATCAATATTTAACCAACATTACTTTTAGTCCTGATGAAAAATTTATTTACATTGTTATTTTAAACCGTGAGCAAAATCATTTTAAAGTAAATGAATATGACGCTGCAACCGGAGATTTTAAAAAAACGCTGTTTGAAGAAAAGGATGAAAAATATGCCGAGCCTTTAAACCCAATGTTATTTGTAAAAAACAATCCTTCGCAATTTATATGGCAAAGCAGAAGAGATGGTTTTAATCATTTTTACTTATACAACATTAATGGCACTTTGATCAAACAACTTACCAAAGGCTCTTGGGAAGTGAAAGATGATGCGGGTTTTGATGACAAAGGCGAGAATCTGTTTTTTCACGCGGCCGAGCAAAGCCCTATTAACCAGGATTTTTATTCGGTGAATTTGAAAAACGGTAAAATGAAAAAATTAACTCAGGATAACGGTTACCACACTGCAGCATTGAGCAAAAAAGGAGATTATTGCATTGATGTATTTACTTCTTGTTATACACCTCGTGAATTCAGGATCATAAATACTACAACAGGAAAATCAAATACCATTTACAAAGCAGAAAATCCAATTAAAGATTATAAACTAGGTAAATGGAATTTATTCACGATTAAGAATGTTGAAGGAACAGATCTGCACTGCCGTATGTTTAAACCTGTAGATTTCGACAGCACAAAAAAATATCCGGTTATTGTTTATTTATATAACGGGCCGCACTCGCAAATGGTTACCAATACCTGGATGGCCGGTGGTGAATTATGGTATCAATACATGGCACAAAAAGGGTTTATCGTTTTTACTTTAGATGGCAGAGGAACGAATTACCGTGGAAAAGCCTTTGAGCAAGCCATACACAGGCAGGTTGGCACAAAAGAAATGGAAGATCAGATAAGTGGTGTTAACTATTTAAAATCCCTTCCTTACGTTGACGCAACACGTTTAGGAGTGCATGGCTGGAGTTATGGTGGCTTTATGACCACTTCATTAATGACACGTTACCCGGGCACATTTAAAGTTGGTGCGGCCGGCGGACCGGTAATTGACTGGAGTTATTATGAGATCATGTATGGCGAACGTTATAATGATAGCCCGCAGGAAAATAAAGAAGGCTACGATAAAAATAATTTACTAAATTATGTAGATAAATTAAAGGGTAAATTACTAATGATCCATGGCGCGCAGGATCCGGTTGTAGTTTGGCAACACAGCATTATGTATCAAAAAAAGGCAGTAGATAAAGGTATACAATTGGATTACTATGTTTACCCGGGTCATGAGCATAACGTATTAGGCAGAGACCGTGCTCATTTAATGGAAAAAATTTGTAATTATTTTATTGATAATTTGTAAAAGTTCTTTAGTTTTAATAACCCGAATATTAATTTAAAAACAACAACATGAGCAAACCATCGTTTCGCGAAAAAGCAAGGTATTATTTTGAAAACACAATGTCGGCCGGCCCAAGTGGCGTAATTAAATGGCTCGCTATTTTTTCTTTATTTATGGTATTGATATTAGGATTACTAATCCTTGTATTTGGTATTAAAAGCTCACCCGAGCCGGAAGCTGAAAATTTAGGTTTTATTGAGGGGGCCTGGCAGAGTTTAATGGCCACATTAGATTCGGGAACCATGGGAGGTGACGAAGGCTGGGCATTCCGTGCCGTGCGTTTCGTAGCAACTTTAGGCGGTATCTTTTTGATCTCAATTTTAATTGGTACAATTTCATCGGGCATTGATGAAAAACTGGATGAATTAAAAAAAGGACGTTCGCGTGTTTTAGAAACGAACCACACTTTAATTTTAGGATGGAGTGAAAAAGTTTTTTCTATCATTTCAGAAATTATTGAAGCCAATGAGAATCAAAAAAAACCAAGCATTGTTATTTTAGCCGATCGCGATAAAGGCGAAATGGAAGATGAGATCCGCGGCAAGATCGAAGACTTTAAGAACACAAAATTAATTGTAAGAAGTGGCAGCCCGCTTGAATCAACAAACATTGCGCTGGTAAATCCAAACGAGGCGCGTTCTATTATTGTATTAGCTGGCACTGAAGATAATGCAGATACGTATGTTATTAAATCGGTTTTAGCCTTAACAAATGGCAAGAACAGAAAAGAAAGCCCCTACTCTATTGTTGCAGAAATAAAAGATCCAAAAAATATGGAAGCTGCAGAGCTGGTTGGAAATGACGAAACGGTTTTTGTAATGTCGTCAGATCTTATTTCGCGTATCACTGCGCAAACCTGTCGCCAGTCGGGTTTAAGTGTTGTTTATAGCGAGTTGTTGCAATTTGAAGGAGATGAAATTTATTTCCAGGAAGAACCAAAATTATTTGGAAAAACATTTAAAGATTCATTATTAGCTTATGAAACTTCATCTGTAATAGGTTTGTTTACCAAAGATGGCTCTGCATTAATTAATCCGCCAATGGATACCGTAATTAATAAAGGCGATAAGGTAATTGCCATTTCAGAAGATGACGATACGGTAGTTATGAGCGGAAAAACTTCGTTTGATATACAGGAAAATTTATTCAGCAGAAGTGAATTAAAAGCTGCAAGTGTTGAAAAAACTCTAATACTTGGCTGGAACACAAGAGGTATTCGTATTATTGAAGAATTAGATAATTATGTTGCTAAAGGTTCTGAAGTATTAATTGTTGCCGATGGTGTAGATATTGATGAAGAAATTTCAGAATTACAAAACACACTTGAAAAGCAAAAAATAAAATTACAAAAAGGAAACATAAACGATAAAGCAACGCTTGTTGGTTTAAAACCGGAGATATTTGATCACATTATTTTATTAAGTTATACAGATATTGATACGCAGGAAAGTGATGCAAAAACATTGATCTGCTTGTTACACTTACGTAACTTAAGCGAAAAAGCAGGAAAAGATTTTAGCATCGTATCTGAGATGTTGGATATACGCAATAGGGATCTTGGCGTGGTTGCCAAAGCAGACGATTTTATTGTGAGCGATAATTTAGTGAGTTTAATGTTAAGTCAGTTAAGCGAGAACCAGGATCTTAAAAAAGTTTATGATGTATTGTTCCAGGCAGAAGGCTCTGAAGTATATTTAAAACCGGTAAGTAAATATGTAAAACCCGGACAAGCAGTGAGCTTTTATACCGTTGTTGAAAGCGCTGCACAATTGGGCGAATCGGCCATCGGTTACAGAATCTCGTCTTTAAATACAGATTCTGATCACCACTTTGGTGTAAACATTAATCCTAATAAAGCCAAGAAAATGACCTTTAGCGAAAATGATTTTATTATTGTTTTAGCGGAAGATTAAGACTAAATTCTATTCAATAAAAAAGCCGCTTAAAATTTAAGCGGCTTTTTTATTTTACCATTTTTCGAAGTCAGTAAGTGTTTTGCGGTTTTCTTTGTTCCTTAGATTGTAGCTTACCGCAAGCTCCCACGAGCCTGCTGTAGTTCTTGAGAATTTAGAAACTGCCACATCATATTCAAAAGCTAAAGTAAAAAAGTTATGCTTGTACCCTGCATTAAAATTATAATTGTAATTTGATGTATAACCTCCACCAAGGATAAGATGTTTGAACAATAAAGCATTTGCATTTAAATATAAACAATCGAACTTGTTTTGTCGTTCATACCTTACGAGAAAATTAAAAAGTGTCTTTTCGGACACGTGTAAATTATAGGAGCTATGTAACGATAGCCTATATGGCAATTTACTTGTTCCTATAAGCCCTTGGTCTGGTTGGTTAATATGAAAAGCCGATCCTCCTAAATAAAAACCCTTATAATTAATTAAAAGTCCTGAACTGAAATCGAAATTACTTATATCTTGGTTTGGAGCTCCTGAAAAAATATCCCAGTAACTTCGGTGTCGTAAATTGATAGGATCGCCAAAATTTAATTTTGTTTTATCTAATGTTAATTTAAAATACGCACCCTGAATGGATGGGATAATTTTTAATTCTCCCTCAAAAAAAGATAGATGCTGCGCATAACCCACACTTAACACATCAGTAGTTAAAGTACCATAAGCTTGAATGTCACGAAGTGCAGAAATAGAAATACCTCCTTTTGTTTTTGGAAGGTAGGCATCAAAACTATTTAAAAACGTAACATAACCACGACTAAGATTTGGCCATTGATTACGATAATTCAATTGATCTCTTACGCCGCCATTGCTGCCAGCAAAAGAAGGATTTAAATAAACCAGTGATTGTTGCGTATTAAAAAATAAAGGGTCTTGTGAAAAACCTTTTATTGAAACTAAGAGAACGATCGCTGAAAGAACAACTTTTTTACTCATGTTAATCCGCTTTAGTTAAACTAATTTACGAGAAAAAATTAAGTTTTGCTATTTCTTCATCAAAGCTTCTATTTCATCGGCTTCAATTGGGATATTCTTCATCAGATCTAACTGACCTGTTGTTGTGATCATTAAATTATTCTCAATACGAATACCCAAACCTTCTTCAGGGATATAAATACCCGGCTCAACTGTAAATACCATACCGGCTTGCATTGGCTCTGTAAAAAATCCAACATCATGCACATCTAAACCTAAAAAGTGAGAAGTGCCATGCATAAAATATTTTTTATATGCAGGCCATGCAGGATTTTGTTTTTTTACATCTTCGGTTTTTATTAAACCTAGTTGTAATAATTCTTCCGTCATCATATCACCAACCGCCTTATTATATTTTTCGAACGTTTGGCCCGGTAATAATAGTTTTGCAGCTGCTTTGTGTACACGCAACACTGCATTGTAAACTTCTTTTTGGCGTTTAGAAAATTTACCGTTAACAGGTACACAACGCGTAAGATCGCTTGCGTAATTGGCATACTCTGCGGCAACATCCAATAAAATAACATCTCGATCTTTACACTGCGTATTGTTTTCTACATAATGTAAAACGCAGGCGTTCTTTCCGCTTGCTACAATTGGTCCGTAAGCAAAGCCTTGCGAACGGTTACGAATAAATTCGTGAATTAATTCTGCTTCAATTTCATGCTCCCAAACACCCGGTTTAATAAATGATAACAAGCGGCGAAATCCTTTCTCAGTAATATCGCAAGCCTGTTGTATCAGTTCAATTTCCTGTGTGCTTTTAATAGCGCGTATTTTTTGCATAATAGGTGCGCTGCGCTCAAATTTATGTAAAGGATATTTTGCAAGAATGGTTTTATTAAACCGCGCTTCGCCGGTTTCAACTAAATTGCTATTGCGTGTATGTTCGTTCGAGTTTAAATAAATATGTTCTGCCTGAAAGAAGAAAGGCTTCATTACTTTATCAAATTCGTGAAACCAGTAAATATGCTCAATACCACTAACAGCGGTAGCCTGCAGCTTATTTAATTTTGCGCCTTCCCAAATGGCAATAAGCTCACTTGTTTCTTTTACAAATAAAATTTCTTTGTGTTTTCCATCTTTTACATCCGGAAAAACAACCAGCATAGTTTCTTCCTGATCAATACCTGTTAAATAAAACAGATCGCTGTTTTGTCTGAAACCCATACTGCCGTCTGCATTTGTAGGCATAATATCGTTGCTTACAAAAATTGCAAGTGAGTTTGCTTTTAAATTATTTTTGAATTTGTTTCGGTTACCAATAAACAAACTGCTATCAATGGCCTGGTATTTCATAAATGCTAAATTTTTAACGGTTACTAAAGTAGAAATAAAAATTTACAAAAAACAGAAAGCAGGAAATAACTGTTTTAAACTATTTTTGATTTTTTGGGCGCCTTAACGGGCTGCTACAGGCTTCGCTATCGCTTCGGTTTTTTGCCTTAACAGGCAAAAGAACTAAACCTTTCGCATCCCTGGCGCTCAGGCATGAAAAAAACCGATGTTGCGTGAGGGATAGAGCCATTGTTTGAGCTCTTTTTTATGCGTCTGAAAGGCAAATAAAAAAGCGAGTGGCGAAAGCCCGACCCGCAGGGGCACGCCCAAACTACATTGAATAAATTTTAATTACGGTATTTTAAGATCTAAAATACGCTATTTTATTTTTTAGAACCTCCTGCACAAAGGCAGGTTCAATGGCATCTGAAGCAGTAATGGTCTCCTGATAAAAAGAGTCATTTTCAGGATTATAAAAGATCATTTCCCAATGGTTATCTTTTTCATCCATATTATAAACTCTTAAGCTAATAATGTGCGATGCTGGTAAAGAAAATGTGCGCCAGTGTCTGAAAAAAACAAAACCTTTGCTCACATTAAATTGCTGCTTATTGAACTGAACTTTTGTAAACCTAAAATCAAAGCGCAGATAAATTGCCGCAATAAGTGTAAATAAGAATATGCTGCCGCCACTCAAAAAGCCTGTAACATAAATTGTATAAATAAGGGGTATTAAAATAATAATGGCAATGGTAAAAGAAGTTGATCGTAAAGCATCTGTTTTAATGGTTTTTTCAGAAAAGCCTTTCTGCAAAGCATTGAGCTCATTCATAAGCGTATCTCTGATGCCAATTTGTGTAAAGCCATTAAGTGTTTCCTGATTTAGTAAAATAGCGGTGCAATAATACAGGTAGGGATATTTTGCTTTTATTTCTTCCGGCGATTCAAAATAATGCTCAACGCAAACGCTTATAAATTCGTTCATATTTGCGCCGCCATATTTTCTGAATATCGTTTCTTTATTGTTTTTTATGTCGTAATAGGCTTCGCTTGCGGCTGCCAGCCATTTATTAAAATAGTGTTCAACAAAATAATCCTGTTCGTTATATTTTATGGCATTAAATCGCAAAGCATGTGTAAACTCGTGAAGACCAAGATTTATATTATCATCTGTTACTTTATAGCCAGCAATAAACCCTTTCCAGCTAAGTCGTATAAAACCGGCCAGGTTGGTTTCGCCTCTAAACTTAAGGCCGGTAGGCTTGTTATCAAAATCGTCGGGATGGAGAATAATTGTCTCAAAATAGCTAAGATCCCAGGTTCTAAGCCCAAGCGTTAATTGAACGGCGCAGGCTGCCACAATGGCTTTTACCTTGTTATTTGGCTCAAATCCTTCTGCCCCTATAATTTGTTTGTCTGAAATAAACTCCAGGCAGCGTCTTCTAAACACCAGCTGCCACTTAGTTTCAAGGGTTTTATAGTAACTAAAATAATTTAAGTAGAAGCTGTGAAGCTCCTCCTGGATCAATAAAATATCGTTGTTTTGATTCAACTAATACAGCTAATTTTTACAAAAAAAAGGTTTTTATTTTTAATTAAAAACTTATATTTGCTAATAGAATAAAATTAAAAGTGTATGATCGATTTAACAGGAATTATTTCCATTTCAGGACAGCCGGGATTATTTAAAATTGTGGCTCAAAGCAAGAACGGTATTATCGTAGAAGGTTTATCGGATAAAAAAAGGGTGAATGTATATGCTTCAACGAAAGTTTCTACTTTATCAGATATCAGCATGTTTACAACGGGTGACGATAAACCTATTGAAGAGATCATGACATCTATTTTTGAAAAAGAAAAAGGTGGTGCCGCCATTGATAATAAAGCAGACGACAAAGCCGTTGAAAAATATTTTGGTGAGGTTTTACCTGATTATGATAAAGACCGTGTGTATGTAAGTAACATGCGTAAACTATTTAGTTGGTACAACGCGCTTCAAACTACGGGTAACCTTAAAGAAAAAGGTGAAGAAAAAGAGGGCGAAGAAAAAGTAAAAGCTATTAAAACTGATGATAAAACAAAAGCAGTTAAAAAAGCGGTAACAAAAGAAACCGGCAAGGCTAAAACCAGCGCGGGTGTTAAAAAAACAACCGGTGTAAGAAAAACCGGCACTGCTTAATAATTCGTCGAACTATTTATATAAGCCATCTTAACCGGATGGCTTTTTTTATGAGATTTGCCTAAATATGTTGTATTTTTATTTTAGTATCCCAATACATTACGTGAATTTTACAATTAAATATCTGTTACTTCTATTTTGCTTCGTAATTCGCTTTACTGCAAACGCGCAGCTATCGCCGGGTATTGAATGGCAAAGGAGTACCTGGTCGCCCGGTGGGCTTGTGGGTTTACAAACACAAAAACAAAGCGGCGAAGAGTGGTGGTATAGTCATAAAAATGTTTTAAATGCTGCCGGCCAGCACACCGCTTATATTACCTGTGGTTATACGAATTTGGTAAGTACCGCTGCAACCTACACCGCTGCGGAATTAATGTACAACGAAGGGCCAGAATCGCCTTATAATCCAATAACACCTGCTAATTATGATTATACGCAATTACCCGAAGGTTGTTCTGACAGAGATTATATCGGCGAACATCGCACTCCCTCAAGAGGAAATGTAGGATTAAACGATCTACAGGGAAAAATGATCTACTGCAAGCCCAAAACCGTTGGTGCCATTGAAGAGGTTATACAAGATCCTCAAGATCTTAATTACGCTTACATTATTGGTGTGCATTTAGGTATAAGGCCTTATAAGGATAAAGTAAATTTTATTTCTTACAATCCTACTGCCGCTAGCCCTAACGATAATTTTTCGTTGAACAGTTTAGGTGTTACAAGTTACACGAATGAAAGTGGCCATGTATATATTGCAAAAATTGAGATCGCTACAAGTAAAGTTATATGGCAGGGTTTATATGGCTATACCGATTATTCGGCATCACCATTAATTGCATATGAAAGTAAAAGTTACGGTTACGATATTATTAAAAGCTCTAACGGCCATTTAATTGCCACCGGTTTTTCGCAGGTAACAAATATTGCCAACGGCCCCGGCTATCCTTTTATTTTTGAAATAGAGGCTGAAACAGGGCATTTAATTAAAAAAGTTGTATTACCCTTAAATGGTGCCGAATTAAAACCAACCTCAAATCCAACAAGCGGGTATTGTACGGCGGGTATCGGACATGCGCTGGAAGAGATATTGCCAACAGGAGATTATGCGATCGCAACTGTTTATTCTTTTGGTAACACCGGGCAGGAAGATCAGAACAATGCGTTTATATGGAACGTTGATCAAAATTTAAATTTAAGTACTAACTGGGCAGCTAACCCAATACAAATTGCTGGTGTTGGTCCAAATTATAATTCAAATGTGTGGGAAATAAAGTATCATAAAGCGCTTGATCAATTATTAATTCCGGTTGTGAGAGATTGCAGCAAATGCTCTGCGGCCGGCTCAAATGAAGGACAGGGCTATGTTTACAGGTATAATGTAAATGGCATGTTGGCGCGTAATGGTACAAACCCTTCTGCCATGGGCAAAGTAAACGCCTTTGATCTTAGAATTGGTGTTGAAGAAACTGATGATGGAGGCTTTGTTGCCGTTAGCTCTGTACGACCACCAACAGCAGATCACTCTCCCGCTACAATAGCTGAGCTGGGTTATTTATCAACTTGCCCTAATCTTGGTTTTGATGATTGGGATACAGATGCTTTGGTTGTAAAATATACACAAACCGGCGCAGTGCATTGGACAAAAACTTTTGATCTTGCCGAGAACAGGCCGCGCGAAACACCCCCGGGCGATCTTAAGCGACAAGAGTGCATGTATAAGATCACACAAACACAAGATGGCGGTTATACCATTAGTGGAAATTCGAGCGGAAATTTTGATGACAATTACATGGCCAAACTTTATAATGAGTGCAACTCGCAACAAGCATATACGAGCGGCCCTGACTATTTAATTGATATTACCTCTAACACAACCTGGGATTCATCGCGAACCGTGCTTGGAAAAATTGTTGTTCATCCGGGCGTTGTATTTCTTGTTTCAGGACAAAATACCGTAATACGTTTTGCCGATAGCAGGCTAACAGGTATTGAAACAAATATAACGGTAATGCTTGGAGGCTTTGTTAATGTTATTAATGGCGCTAAACTAACTTCTATTGACAATGCAATTTGCAATAATAGCAAATGGGATGGCGTTAAATTTGAAGCCAATCCGGCAGAAGAAAATACACTTTTGGTTTATCCTAATCCTGCAAATACAAATTTTAGTATCTTATATAATGGCAAAGATATTGCAACAGTAAATTATTATATAGTTGATATGCTTGGTAAAGAAATAAAAAAAGGCTTGTTGCAATCTTTTATATCGCAGGAAATAAACACGGCTAATTTTACTGAAGGCGTTTATTCTGTTTATTTAAGCAAAAGCGACAAAGTATTTAAAAAACAAAAACTGGTTGTGCTTAAATACTAAATACTCTTTTAAAAACGTTATAGTTATAAAGAAGAAATAAAATGAAAAAATTAAACTTACTGGCAGTATTACTTCTTCTTTCAAATTTTTTAGCCGCGCAGGTATGGTCGCAGCTACCTGATTTTCCGGCAACGGAAAGAGACGACGGTGTTGCCGTGCGCGTGAACGGAAAAGCTTATTTTGGCACCGGCTTGCTTGCTGGTTTTACTTTAGGAAAAGATTTTTATTCGTACGACCTGGCAACAACTACCTGGTCGGCAATCGCATCAATGCCAACCGGCTCTGACAGACAATACGCCTGTGCTTTTTCTTATTTAAATTCGTTTTATGTTTTTAGCGGTGCCGGATATTCCAACGCCGTTTTTACAGATCTTCAGCGTTACGATATTGCCACCAATACCTGGACAATACTTGCCGCTAAGCCGGGCAATGGCTTAATTGGCGCCAGTTGTTTAGAATATGGCGATAAAATAATAATTGTTGGTGGAAAGTTTCAGAGTGGAACAGTGAGCGATGAAGTTTGGGAATATACGATCAGCACAAATACCTGGTTACAAAAAAATAATTTTCCTTTTGGAGGAAGATGGCGTGCAGGTGCATCTGTATTAAATGGCGTTGGTTATTTGCTTTTTGGATTAGATAACAATTCATCCTTTAGAAAAGAATTGTATAGTTATAATAACGCAACAGATGTATGGACCAAAGTAATGGATTTTCCTCAACCAAAGGGCCGGGCATATTCTGCATTAAGAACAACCACAGGCAAGCTTGTAATGTTTGGGGGTTACGACACCTTAAATGTTTATTTCAGCGATGTATGGTTTTACAATGATATTACATCATCATGGACACAAGGCCCAAACCTGCCAGCGGCTGGCCGCAAAGGTGGCATGAGTTGTACTAATGGCGATAGATTTTACTACAGCTGTGGAATTGATGTAACCAATACCCGTTTAAAAGAAACCTGGATGATAGACGTGCCCGTTGGATTAGGAGAAAATGATGATGCAAATAATTTTCTTGTGTATCCAAATCCCTGCAATGATAAATTATTTATAAGCTCTGCAACAGAAAATTTAAATTATACTTTCGAAATAACAGATATAACTTCCAAATTAATTTTGTCTGCACAAAATGAAACTTCAAACAGCATTGATATTTCCAATCTGGAAAAAGGGGTTTATTTTTTAAAAATAATGAATGGAAATACTATTCTTTCAACAAAGAAAATAATTAAAGCGTGATTTTTTTCGACAACCATTATCAAGTTGAGCGCTGTCTGAACGGGTTTTTCATCCGGCGTGGCGTAGAAACATATATACGATTTTGTTCCGCTTATAGATTGCGCTCGAAGTGGCACGGTTGAATTAATTCAATAAAATTTAAGAGAAAATTATTTATCCTTATAAATAACCATGCTAATGCTTCCTTTGGTAGGAGAAGAATTATCGCTTAAGGATACAACAAAAGGCTTTCGCTGACCTTCAAAACAATTGTATACAACATAACCTTTATCTTCTGTTGGGTTAGGTAATTTATTCGCATAATAATCTTTAAGGTCGCAAAACAAATAACTGGCAAGCTCAAGATCGTTACTATTTATCTGCAAATTAATTTCTTCCAAACTGTCTTTATTCAATGTGTAATCAATTGAATAATTTGTTTGGTCATTTATCTTGTACTCGAAATAAAGATGTCCGGGAGATCTTTCTACGGGTACCGCACTTTCAATAGTTTTAATTACTTCGGGTTTGCTGTTCAAATTAATCCCTCTAAATACACCATCTTTTGAACGAATGATCTCATCCAACATGGGGTGGTATCCTGCAAAAATACGTGGCTTTGCTTTTACCTCTTCTTTTTTCTCACCTTCACATGAAAGCATAAAAAGGCAGGTAAAACAAACAAATATTTTAAAGATAAGTTTCAAAAAATGTAATTAACTAAACAAAGATAAATAATAAAACAGTGTTAAAAATAATAGCAACGCAAGTAACTAACAATTTATTGTTTTTAAACTTTGTTAAATACCCGTTAAAACACTTAGACTTCTTCCTTTACAGTAACAACTTCGGGTCGCATTTGCGGGAAGAATAATACCTCTTGTATAGCTGCATTATTGGTTAAAAGCATGGTCAAACGATCGATACCAATACCAATACCCGCTGTTGGCGGCATACCGTATTCAAGCGCGCGTAAAAAATCATGATCAATAAACATAGCCTCATCATCGCCACGCTCCATTAATTTTAATTGTTCTTCAAAACGTTCACGCTGATCAATAGGGTCGTTTAACTCGCTGTAAGCATTGGCAATCTCTTTGCCGTTGATCATTAATTCAAAGCGTTCTACAAGACCTTCAACAGTTCGGTGCTTTTTAGTAAGCGGGCTCATCTCTACCGGATAATCGGTAATAAATGTTGGTTGAATGTAATTGCCTTCGCATTTCTCACCAAAAATCTCATCAATTAATTTTCCTTTGCCGGCGTGCGCTTCAACATGTATGTTTAATTTTTTACAAACATCACGCAATTGCTCTTCATTCATGCCGCTAATATCAAAACCTGTAAATTCTTTAATGGCTTCATACATGGTAACGCGTTTAAAGGGTGCTTTAAAATCTATTTGTTTATCGCCAACGGGTATTTCTGTTTTACCGTAAAGATCTGTTACAATTTTTTCAAGCATTTTCTCGGTAAAATCCATCATCCAATTGTAATCTTTATAAGCAATGTAAAATTCCAAAACAGTAAATTCAGGATTGTGTGTACGATCCATTCCTTCATTTCTAAAATCTTTTGCGAATTCAAAAACGCCTTCAAAACCGCCAACAATTAAACGCTTTAAATAAAGCTCATTTGCAATGCGTAAATACAGTGGCATGTTTAACGCATTGTGATGTGTTATAAAAGGGCGCGCTGTTGCACCTCCGGGAATGCTTTGCAGAATGGGTGTTTCCACCTCTAACAACCCTGCATTATTTAAAGTAGTACGAATTGAATTAATTATTTGCGAGCGTTTTTTGAATGTATCGCGCACCTGAGGGTTAATGATCAGGTCAACGTAACGCTGACGGTATCTGAATTCAGGATCGCTCACCTCATCAAAAGAGTTCCCGGAGTCGTCTGTTTTAACAATTGGTAAAGGCTTTAAAGCCTTGCTTAAAATTGTTAGGGTTGTAACGTGAATAGAAATCTCACCGGTTTTTGTAGTAAACACGTAACCCTTCACGCCAATAATATCACCAATATCAATTAGTTTTTTCCAAACAACATCGTAAAGCGTTTTATCCTCACCAGGGCATATATCATCTTTGCGCACATATAACTGTATACGGCCTGTAGCATCCTGTATCACTGCAAAGCAAGCCTTACCCATATCACGCACGCTCATAATGCGGCCGGCAATTGAAATATCTTTATAATTTAATTTATCACGATCGTAATTTTCCTTTATATCTAATGCATTTACATTTACCTTAAATTCTTCTGCAGGATATGGGTCAATGCCCAATGCCCTTAGTTCTGTTAATTTTTGTCTTCTCTGTAATTCTTGTTCGCTTAAGTGTGCCGACATATTTGTAAAAATTTTAGATAGTAAAAGTACATTTTTATCTCTATTCAAAGAAAAGCGGTTTTTAAGCCAAAAATGCCCTGAGTAAATCTAAATACGGGGATTTTTTGCGTATTTGAGGTAAAAGGATGTTTAATTATTTGTGGAAATTTTTACACAAAAACCAGCAAAAAGTACTGGCATTTGAATTGCAGCAGTATTAGGCTAATGATTTAACAATTATTTTGTTTAATCTTTTCTCAATTTTATTAAACATTTTTACATTTACGTAGAATTCAACCACTTAAAAAGACTAAAATATGACAGCAATTGAATTTAACACCAGGATAATGAACGAAAAAAGTTCATTAAAAAACTTTGCTTTAAGTCTTACCCGAAATACGGATGATGCACTAGACCTTTTACAAGACACTTATTTAAAAGCGATAACCTATCGCGAAAAATTTGAAGAAAGTACAAATATAAAAGCATGGTTATTTACCATCATGAAAAATACTTTTATAAATGCTTATCGTCGTAATGTAAAAACAAAACAGTTAATTAGTAAGGGTGATGATATTGCATTGGACCGTGCTTTTAAGCAGAACAGTTACGATCATAGCGAGAGTCGTTTAAATGCAAAAGAAATAATTCGTCATATAGAAAATTTAGGTGATGAATATAAAGTGCCCTTTACCCGTTATTACAATGGCTATAAATACGAAGAAATTGCCCAGGAAATGAAATTACCTTTAGGCACTGTTAAAAGTCGCATTTTTATAGCGCGTAAAATATTAATGGACGGCTTAAAACATTTTAGAAATTAAGATTTAAAAGTTTTGTGTGTTGTAAAAATAACCCTACCATAGCTGGAGGGTTTTTTTATTATATGAAATAGCCAACACAAAAAAGCGAAACAATAATTAAATGGCGTTTCCATATGATAATTAAAAAAAATAATAGCTGCGTATGAAAGAAATTACATTGTTTTGGTTTAGAAGAGATCTTCGCCTGCAAGACAATGCAGGCTTATATTATGCATTGCGAGAAAATAAAAATGTATTACCACTGTTTATTTTTGATAAGAATATTCTGGATCGACTGGAAGATAAGGCTGACCGCCGCGTAGATTTTATACACCAGGCTTTAACAAATATACATGAAGAATTAGTTGCGCTTGGTTCAGCCTTAACTGTTTTTTGCAGCACGCCCGAGGAGGCCTTTAAAAAACTGATAAAAGAACATACGATTAAAAATGTCTATACTAATCACGATTATGAGCCCTATGCAAAAGAGCGTGATGAAAAAATAAAACAATTACTTGAGAAAAATAATATTGAATTTAAAACACATAAAGATCAATGCCTTTTTGAAAAAGATGAGGTAATAAAAGACGATGGAAAACCTTACACCGTTTTTACGCCCTACGCTAATAAATGGAAAAAGAAATTAACGCCGTTTTACTATAAAGCTTATCCGACAAAAAAATATTTTAAAAATTTTGCGCAATTAAACCCGGAAGAAATTCCAACACTTAAAAAAATTGGATTTTCAAAAACAGATATTGTTTTAAATAAAAAAGCGAATGTAAATAATCTTTTGCTTCAAAAATACAAGCAACAGCGCGACTTTCCGGCTATTGAAGGCACAAGTAAGTTAAGTGTTTATTTACGTTTTGGCGTTATCAGTATAAGAAGTTTAGTTCAACAAAGCTTATTGCAAAGCGAAACATGGTTGAATGAACTAATATGGCGCGATTTTTACATGATGATACTCGATCACTTTCCTCATGCGGCTTTTAGTTCATTTAAAAAACAATACGATAACATTCCATGGAAAAACGACGAAACACAATTTAAAAAGTGGTGTGATGGCAAAACTGGTTTTCCGATAGTGGATGCAGGCATACGCGAATTAAACGCTACCGGCTTTATGCATAACCGTGTTCGCATGATTGTAAGCAGTTTTTTAATTAAAGATCTTTTAATTGATTGGCGCTGGGGTGAAGCTTACTTTGCACAGAAATTAAATGATTTTGATCTTAGCGCCAACAACGGGGGCTGGCAATGGGCAGCAAGCAGCGGTTGCGATGCGGCGCCATATTTTAGAGTATTTAATCCAACCGAGCAGCAGAAAAAATTCGATCCAAAATTTGAGTACATAAAAAAATGGATTCCTGAATTTGGCACTACAAAATACGCTGAGCCAATTGTAGATCATGCAAAAGCCCGTTTAACAGTTATTGCTTTATATAAAAAGGTGTTGACAGAAAGTAAACAAACGGAATTGTTTTGATCTTATAGGAATAAGCCAAAATTTGTTTCCGTTCTTTTATTTTACTCTAGTAAAATACATATACAATATAGGTTTATCGTCTTCTGATATTCCTTTACCAAGAACTAACTCTTTTTCATTAAGCAGATAAACCTTTGTGATAGTATTATTAAAACTAATTTTAAAATCTGACTCTGACATTTTATTACTAGGACAAAGACTGCTACCTTTTATGTCAAAATTAGTGGGTATACTTTTCAAGTTTCCCGCTAACTCTTCCATACCATTTGTGGCAAAAGAAAGTTCTTGATTCTCGGTAATACCTAATAAAATTTCTCCGATTGGCGGCGTTCCTGAAACTTTAGGATATGTTCTTACTTCCGAATACTTCCAGACACCAACGAGTGAATTAATGGTTACTGGAATATCTTCTTCAATCGTTGGCTCAACCGTTTTCGTTTCCGCTTTTTGTGTTACAACTTCTTTTCTGTTTTCGTTAGACGAACAAGCGCTAATGATTAGCGAAATAAAAAAAACGAAAGCGCCCAGCCGGTGTTTTTTACTTTGAAATAAATTTTTCGTTTTCATTTTTAATCTACTTTACATTTTCACAAAGCATGGGTGTTGCATCGTGGCTTCTTCTATACGCATTGGATTGATAGCCTGATCCGTTATAATCTTGCATAATTGTAAATATATATAAGATGCAATCTCCATTTTTGTTTTTTGCTACCATTGCAGCGGTTTGTGCTCTGCCTAAAATAACACCGGTATATTCATGTTTAACTATTGACCAATCGTGGTCTCTTAAATTTACCAATAGTATCTTTTCGTTCCATCCTTCGGCAGTAAAAGTTTTTTTAAATAAAGTTTCTGTTGCTGCATCTTTTCTTGCGGCTACAGGAACTTTAACTTTTTCCATTCGTGCTTTGATGTTGGTTTTTGCAACATTTTTTGCTGCCTCTATGCTACCCATTTCTTTTAACAGGTCACTAGCTAAAATGTAGTTGTCTGAAAATATTTTTTCGTCCGGCACGCAATTTTTTGCTGTTCCCCAATAGATGAGATATTTGGTTACTAAATAATAGTAACCTATTGCGCCATCAACGACATCCGTTTTATGATACGCTATTTTCATAATTGCTATTGTATTTGCAAAACCATCCATTTCTAATTTAAAACTCGAAGAATACCTAAACCGATCTATTTTCTTAGCATTATCAACTCTCTGTTTAGCATTGTTCGAAATAAAATTTGAAGTAAGTTGTTTATAGGCGTTGATATTAGATTCCGCTAGCGATTGTCCGCCATTAAAATCACTTAAGGTTGGGGCTTTGAAAATCTTATCCATTTCAACACTTAAATTATGAGCGTCTTTGCTAGCATTGTGTTCGCTCGCCTTCGCTTCATTTCCAGCGCTTTTGTACCCGTTCAATTCATCAGTTAAAGCTGACACATCATAATCCGGTTGCGACTTTTTAATTAGCACTATCTTCTCCTCTGCCTTTTCAACCTCGTTTAAATATTGTTTTGTTGTGTTTTGCGGACCATCATTTTTTGGATTGGATTGAGACTTTAAATTTTTTATTGTCTCAAAGTGTTTTAAAACACCTTTGTAATAAATTTTTGCAGCCGAATTGGTGGGCGCTTGTGCGATTAAATTCATCTGATAGTAAAATAAAAAAGTAAAAGTTAAGACGATGTTTTTCATGGATGATTTTTTAATTTATTATGAGTTTACTTGTTACGATTTCGCCGTTTATTTCTTGCGTTAGGATATATATTCCTTTTTTAACGGCGTTAAGTACAATTGTAAAGTTCTTTTCAGAAGAAGATGTAGAGTAAACCAACCTTCCAAACAAATCGTAAATGTTTAAATCAACCAATTCTCTATTATGATTTTCGAAATGTAATTCTTCGTTCGCTGGGTTGGGATAAAAACGCAACTTGTCTAAACTATTTTCTTTTAGCCGAACGGTCGACAAACTCATTTTATGAATTACCGGATCTGTGCCGCCTAAGGAAACGTGTGTATTGATGCCGGCGGTAAAATCGAAATCGATTGAGTTACTATAATGGCCAACAGTATAAATATTATTACCATCGGTCGCAATGGAAATAGCCGATTCAACACCAGAGCTGCCATACTTTTGCGCGTAAACATAATTTCCGTTTAAATCAAGAGAAGCGATATACATATCCTGCCCACCAGATGAAACCAAATTTACTACTGTTGCAGATGGATCAAAATCACTCGTTCCCTGAAAAGCACCAACAAAGTAAACACCGGTGCTATTAACAATCATCCTGTTGCAATAATCATGTAACCCGTTTGACCCAATTTGTTTCGCCCAAATAAAATTTCCTGCATTGTCGTATTTAAAAACAAATACATCGCTATATACAGCATGAAACGATGCTAGAGTAAAAGACGAAGTTGTGCTAGGATCAAAATCGCAAGTTCCGTTAAAATTTCCGGAGACATAAACATTTCCATTTGAGTCAAAATCAACTGCTGTTGGATAATCTCCTCCAGTACCTCCGAATTGTTTATTCCAAACCGCGGTTAAGTTTGAATTTAGTTTTTCAAAGTACACATCTATTCCTCCGGCATAATTGCTTGTTCCAGATATCAGACCTTCTACAAAGGAGGTTGCAAAAAGTGAATTGGTTGTATTATCAAATTTTAGATCTCGCACGCTTTCATCAGAACTTGAAATCCCAAGAGTATAATGATTCAAATAAATACCAGATGCATTAAGCCGTGAAATAAACCCGTTAGAATTGCTAGCATTTGTTGTAACATTTATGTTAGAAATTCCAGGGTCAAGATCTACAGTTCCCGAAAAATTTCCACCGACATAAATATTGGATGCGGCGTCAACCTCTACACAACTGGCGCTTGAGTTTGTTAAACTGGAGTATATTTTTGCCCAAACAAAATTCCCATTCATATCTAGTTTACAAACAAAGCCAGCGTTAGAAGTGCCTGGTGCAGTTAAAACGTTGCTTGATGATGAGGGGTCAAAATCAGCTGTTCCCAATAAATTACCTACAACTATTATATCATTGCTAGCATCAATTACAATATCTGTTATGTATGAATTGTTAGTGCCCGAAAAAGTTTTTCCCCAAATAAAATTTCCGCCCGCGTTTAGTTTTATTATAAAATTATCTTTTAAGCCTGTTGATGCAACGGTTGAAGTACCTGCGCTCGGATCTAGGTCAAAAACTCCTTCAAAATTCCCGGCGTAGTAAACATTACCCAATGCATCTAATGCCACTGCCGTGGCTTCATCAGCTAAAAGTCCTTGATTACTTTTTGCCCATTGAAAAGATACTTGAGCGTTTAGTTGTTTACTTTCTACCAGAAAAAAAACTAATAACAAAAGATAAAATTTATTCATGCACGTTTTATTTATTTTGAACGAAGGTATTCCTTACATCGCTTGTTGTAATTTTAAACTAACAGATGATATAGACTAACTAATAGGTGTAAAACAATAATTAAAAACTCCTGTCTTTTTTCGACAGGAGTTTAAATAGTGTGTTTATCTCGCTATTCTTTAATTAACTTAATGGACTGCTGATGACCATTTTGTATTACATTAACAAAATAGATTCCTTTAGCGTAGTATCTAATATCTAAATTCTGTGGGCCTTCATTAAAATCCGCAGCAAATAAAACTTGACCTAGCATATTTATAATTAATACCTGAGCAGTCGAACTCAAATTGATATTAACATCGCCGTTAGTTGGATTTGGATAAATGCTAACCAAGAAATTTTCCAATTTACTAATTGTAGCTACACTCGTACACAATGAAACACTTTGTGTAATAACTGATGAGTTTAAACAACCATTTGCACCCGTGCCAATTACCGTATAGGAACTTGTAACTGTTGGTGAAATTACAATAGTTGAACCACTACCCGATGGATTCCATACATAGCTATTTGCCCCGCTAGCGGTAAGCGTAGTTGTTTGCCCTGTACAGATTAAACTTGTAGAAGAAATTGCCGTTACGGTTGGGTTTGGATTAACAGTGATGGATACTACAGCATTGTTTGAACATGTGCCGCTACTTCCAACAACAGAATACGTTGTATTAGTAGTTGGCGATGGCGTTATAATAGACGATGTTGATCCTGTACTCCAAGTGTAAGTGCTTGCGCCGTTAGCAGTTAATGTAATTGGCTGGCCATTACACACAGTATTCAATCCACCAATACTAACCGTTAAATTGTTAGTGTAAACTACAGTTGCAACCACAGGTGTTGCTGTGCAGCCCTGTGCAGAGCTTCCTGTAATTGTGTAATTTGTAGTGGCAACCGGTGTTACTATTTGTCCGTTAGAATAAGTATAAGTATTTGCTCCAGTTGGATTAAATGTAAATGAACCGCCAGGGCACACTGAACCACCGGAAACATTTATAGTTGGTGTTGCGTTAATTGTAACAGTACTTGTAATTGTATTTGTACAGCCCTGTGCACTTGCTCCAATTACTGTATAAGTACTATTAACTGTTGGTGAAACAGTGTTTGAACCACTACTGTATGTATAAGAAACTCCACCGGCTGGTACCATGGTGAATGTTTTGCCAATACAAATAGAACCACTATTAACTGTTATTCCTGGAATTGAATTAACCGTGATTGTAATTGCAGTTCTTGTGAGACTAGAAGCACATGTTAAAGCTTCAGCATAATAAGTGTAAGTGCCAGCGGTTAATGTTGGAGTAATAAATGAAGTACCAGAATTAAGAACCGTTGTACTTGTTGACGTGCTGAACCAATTTATAGTTCCAGTTCCACTTGCTGTTAAGGTCGATGACTTGCCTGAGCAGATGTTTAAGTTTAATGCATTTGTTGTATTTGTTGGAGAGTTGGGTTCAACGCAATCAGAAAATTTAGCCAAGTAACCATCTGTGGTTCCAGAAGCTTGGTTAGATTGATGACTTCCTAGTGTTGCTATTGCGTTTGTTGAAGATAAAACGGCACTACCACATAAAAATAAATTACCACTCGCATCTCTTGCGCACGAAAGACCAGTAACCGTTCCGCTACCTGTGCCATAGTAAGTTCCCCATTGCCTTACGCCATTCATGTCTAATTTAACAAGAAAGCCTGTACCGGAACCAGTACCATTAGTCTCATGACTCCCTACTGTAGCTATTTGAGATGTAAAAGTTGTAGAGCTAGTATTGCCACCAAAATAAACATTACCTGCAGCATCAGCTAAACATGCTCTTACATTATCAGCAGCATTACCGCCATAATAAGTTCCCCATTGTCTAACTCCGCTTGAATTGAATTTAACTACAAAGCCATCATAACTTTGAACATAAGAAGGTTGATGACTTCCAACTGTTGCTATTACAGTGCCCGAGTTGGCACATGTCATTCCGGTTAAAAATACATTTCCAAATCCATCCGTTGCGCAAGCTTGCCCTTGATCGCTTGGCGGTGCGCCACATGTTCCACCATAATAAGTTCCCCATTGACGAACACCCGCACTATTGAATTTTACTAAAAAAGCATCATTTTGATCACCTCCGTGATTGGGTTGATGACTTCCCACACTTGCAATTGCAGTACCTGAGTTTGTTGATGTGAATCCCGCAATATAAACTGAGCCGTCTGTATAGGCGGCACAACCATTCGCTTTTTCAGCTCCAGTTCCACCATAATATGTTCCCCATTGTCTCACACCTGCCGAATTGAATTTTACTAAAAAAGCATCGTCTGTTCCACCTCCATGAGTAGATTGATGGCTGCCAGCTGAAGCAATAAGTGTTCCTGAATTTGTGGTTGAGTATCCTGTTATAAATACGTTTCCAAGATTATCTGTTGCGCAAAAATTAACTAATTCGTCTCCTGTACCACCGTAAAATGTACCCCATTGTCTAACACCTGAAGCATCAAACTTTGCTAGAAAAGCATCAAAAAGCCCACCGCCAGGTGTAGGCTGATGGCTTCCGGGTGTGGCAACCAAAGTTCCAATTCCATTCGATCTCCCTGCTAAATAAATATTACCTGTAGGATCAGTTGTGCAAGCATACCCAATTTCAGTTGTTCCTGAACCGTAATAGGTGCCCCATTGTCTAACACCTGCTGAATTAAATTTAACTAAAAATGCTGCTGTGGTTCCAGCTATAGATGATTGATGACTGCCCGTTGTCGCAATTAAAGTAGTTGTTGCAGAAGTAGTCATTCCCGCGAGATAAACATCGCCGTTGGTGTGAGTTGTGCAGGCGTAGCCAACTTCTCCATTGGTTCCACCATAATATGTTCCCCAAGTTCTAACAACCGGATCGATAATGTAGTCGTATCTTGAATCAAGTCCCTTAATATTAAAACTTAAAACAAAAACCGTTTCATTGTTTTTATTGATTTCATTTATGTTCCAAACTACCTTTAACGATTTACCATTTTGAATTACCACAGGAGCTTCTTCAATAACTTCTCCAAAAGGGGTTTTAAAAACAGCATCTCCTTTTTTATTGAGCTTAACACTTTCTGCCCCTTTATATTCTAACTGTATTTGTTTGAAATCAGATCCTGCTTTAGCAATATAATCATACTTTAGTTTCCCATTTTTTTGATACCATTTTAGATCAATGCCTGAGTATAAATTATTATAAGTCACATTTTCAAAACTTTTTACATTGTTGATTCCATTATCACTTGCCATTGTATAGTAATTTTCAGATCCTCCATTTTCTTTTCCCTTTAAAATTGTTATGTCCTGGTTTATATTAAGCCAATTAATATCCATCCTATAAATTTTTATTTTATCAGGAACTCTTGTTGTTTTAGTATCAGTTAAACCCTCATTATATATGTTGGGCAGATCTCGCCAAGTTTCAGCTTTATTTAACTGATAAGATATTCCTTGTTTTGATAAATAGAAACTTAGATCGCCGCTAACACCGGCAAAAAGAATATCCGGCCTTGACTTACCATTTTGGTCACAAAACTGCCCCTTGTTTTCTTTAAAAGAAAGCGTGTTGTTTTCTTTTGGAATGAAACCATCTGGATATTTTTTCCTTAGTTCTGGATTTGCTGCATTAATAGAACAACTAATTAATATAAGGCACACAATTGATTTAGATATACTATTTTTCATAATTAATATTTTAAACAAACTTATTTCGTTACAACTAAATTAAACCCTAAAACCAATAGGTGATGGCTAATTACCAATATGTGATGAAATTATTGCAACACTGATGGCTGGAACCCAGTTAACATTTTTAACTTTTAGCCATTCAAATCAAAAGTTTTCTCTCGAAAAAACTTTAAGAAGCAGATATTTGATGTAAATATTAGTGAATCTGTTTGAGTTTAATTTTCTCCCCGGATAGTTTTCCGTAGATTCAGATCTAGCAAGTTGTTAGCTTCTAAAAGATTTGAACTTGTAAAGTTTATCCTTTGACGGTAGCGAGAAAATTAATCCTACTATTTTCGTGTAAATCTCTTCAATTTTCGGTTATACGAAAACTCAACACTTTGTAGATTACCGGCAACAATTTCCCAATCTTCAGGATTAATTATCCCAAGGTTAACAGGAATATAATCGCATGGCGTTAATATCATTTTGATTTTACTTCCTTTTTTGGGTAGAACGAACTGTGTATTATATACTTCATTAATAACATTATCTAATGTTGCGGTAGAATCTAAGTACTGTTTTTTTATTTGCGGTAAATGTTTCTTAAGAGTCGCTTTTGCCTGAGGTGTAACCAAAATGTTCTCCCAATTTATCTCGGGCAAAATACTTACTGCTTCTATCTTTTTTATACTATTCAGGGTTTTAGAAATTTCATAAAAATCGCTAACGTGCCAGTAGCATTGTTCATCTGCTTTGTAGGCTGTTGTTGCTAATGTGATAGTCGAATCTATATTGCTAAATACGGCTGCCTGATATAAGGTTAAATGTGTTATTACTTTTCCGTTTTTATCTGTTTCAAGAACAAAGGTCTCGTAATATCCGTTTTTAATGTCCACCAATGTTTTTCCGGGCATTATATCTCCATAGTTTTGTTTACCTATAAGAGAATCTTTCAAACTCAAACATTGCAAAATACTAGTTTGCGATTCTACTTTTAGCAGAGATAAAAGAAAGAAAAATATGATGGATATCTTGTTCAGAGTATATTAATTTATATTGTCGGATATCATTATGCCGGCATTAGGGTTTAGGCACGTTAATATAATTATTAATTTCTTAAAACACGCTTACACCTCTTTTTTAATTTCCGTTCTGGATTTGACTGGTCTTGGCAAAGTTCTTGGGTTATAATCAATAAAATACAACAAACCGCACTTCTACTTGCCATTACCTAAGTGCTTTACTGGGATAAAATTTTTTCTTCGTGAGAATTATATTCTTCTAACAGCAAAGTACAATCAAACAACAGCTCCGATTTTTGCAGCTTTGTTAGTACATCTTTTGCCTGAAGTAGGTAGTTGCAAAAATAAATTTTTTCTAATACCGGGTGAGTATCCCGAAGCTCATGAAATAGTTTTTGCAAATTTTTATAGTACACCTTTGCCGCACCATTTTCAGGAAACGCATTAGCTTCTATTTTTTGGCTCAATGACATCAAATTCAGTTAAAATACATTTTAGAAAGTTATGGGTAGTTAATAAGGCAGCGTTTAGTACCTAATAAACGAATGAGAAAACCAAACAAGTGATGGCTTTGACGTAATAGCTGTTTTAAATTTTCTTTAGAAAATCAACCAACACGTCTCGTTTACGCTGCGAAACAGGGATTTTTTGACCACCTTCCATTATTACAAATCCCCCATCAGATTTCTCAAACTTTTCAATTTTGTGCGCGTTAATTAAAAAGGTATTATGAATTCTCAAGAAACCATACGGCTCCAAAATATCTTCGTATTCTTTTAGATTTTTTGAAACAACTACTTGCTCCCTATTGTTAATGTAAAAGATGGTGTAAATGCCAGAGGCTTCACAAGAAATAAGTTCCCTTAACTTAACTATATGAACTACATCTAACTCCCTGAGAACAATTTTTTTTTCCGTTTCTAACGCGGTACTATTCTCTCGGTATACAGACAATTTGCTTTGTAAATACTTGATATCATTTAATTGATACACTTTATTAAGAGCGTTGTCTAACTCATCTATATCAACTGGTTTCAACAAAAAATCCAGGGCGCTCACTTTAAAAGCCTTAATCGCATATTGATCGTACGCTGTGATAAAAACAACATTAAAGTCTTTAAATTTACATTTTTCAAGCACATTAAATCCAGAACCATCCCCAAGATTAATATCTAAAAAAATTAAATCGGGATGACTGGAATCTATCAATTTCGCTCCACTTTCCACACTATCAGCCTCTCCAATAAGTTCTATTTTTGAGCTGTGTTTTCTTAAATCAGATATTAATGAATTGCGAGCTTGCTTTTCATCGTCAATGATTACGATTTTTATTTTCGTGTTCATAGAATTAATATAGTTCAACTAAATTCAATTCAAATCTAACTAAAGTTCCAATACAATTGTTTGCTTGGTCAAATAAATCTTCAATGACTAAATTCGATTCGTTGTTTTCAGAATCATAATGCGACTTTATTCTTTCTTCAGTAACCTTAATGCCCGTTGAGGTATGAATCCTTCCTTGATTAATCTCTCTTGATTTTTTCCTCCCAATACCGTTATCTCTTATTTCACAAAGTAGGTTCGGTTGCTGCCTCTTTATTCTCACCTCAATGCGGCCAAGTTCCTTTAGAGGGGCAATACCATGTATTAAAGCATTTTCAACAAATGGTTGAATAATCATAGGAGGAATGGCAATTCCATCTTTGTTGAGACTTGGATCAACAATAATGGTATACTCAAACTTGTTTTGAAAACGAAGTTGATTAAGAATAAAATAGTTCGTTAATAAATCAACTTCTTGCTGAATAGAAATAAATTTTTGACTTGAGAAATCCAAAATCATGCGCAGTAGCTGAGATAATTTTGTAATATATTTCTTTCCTAAATCAGAATCGCCGCTCGCATAAAAGCCATTAATTGCATTAATTGCATTAAATACAAAGTGCGGGTTCATATGTAAACGAAGTGCCTTTTGCTCCAATTCAATAAGCTTCATTTGCATTTTTATTTCTTCTTTTGCCAACTCTAATCTTTTGTTTTCCGATTTCAATAAGTTTTCCCTTAATTCGTGATTTCTGCGCCAAACTTTTATTCTATATGCAATGATTAGCGCAACGATTACAAGAACGATAACCACAAAACAGATTTTAAAAAATAACGTTTGATAGAATGCGGGAGTTATTTTGATTGCAACTTGTTTAATTGGAGAGTAATTCCCCTTCATGTTGATAGCTTGAATTTCAAACACATAATCTCCTGGCGCAAGAGAAGGGTACTGCAGTTGTAAATTGGCAGTCGTATTCCAGCTTTCTTCCAGCCCTTTCATTCGGTAAGAATATTTTAAGTTATTGAGAGCTCCAGAAGAAATGCCAACGAAATTAATTTTTAAATTGTTTTTGCTGTAGTCAGACTGGTAAACTTGACTCGTTGATGAATGAATACTGTCATTGAACGTTAGAGAAATTATATTTAATTGGGGGGCCTTGCTTGTTTTAGTGAGATTCTTTTTCTCGAATGTGCAGACACCGTTGTCCGAACTAATCCATAGTTTGTTTTTAAAAAAAACAATGTCGTTTACGGAGTTGTTTATCAAACCATCGGTAGTGGTATAATTACTTATTTTAAATTCAAACTTTTTATCATTAAATGCATAACTAATTTTTGACAGTCCATTTGTAGTGCCTGCCCACAAAACATCATCATTGTCTAATGTTATACAGGTTACAAAATTTGAAAGAAGACCATTTGCCTTGTTGATGTCGAATTGTTGATTTTTATATAAAACTCTAATTCCAGTAATACCTGAAGATACAAAGATGATCCCTTTTTTTGTTTCAACAACTCCGGATATATTCTTTTTAAATCGCTCGTCACTAATTAATTCCTTATTCGAAAATAATGTCTTTAATCCTTCGTTTCCCGTACAATACAATCTGGAACTATCACCTTCAAAAAAATTATTTGTGCTATGTTTAAATCTGATGTTACTAAGAAAAAATGAATCCAAATTTTTTATGTTCTTATCTAAGTCGTTAACATGAATAACTGAAACTCCATTGTTTCTGGCAATGTATATGGAATCGTAATTGTCAAAGAAGATGTCTCTTATTGCAGTTTTGTATTGGCTAACTAGTTTCAAATTTTTGTCAAGTTTAACCAAACTAACAGGCGTTAGTATGTAAACGTTATTGTGCTTGTCCTTCCTCACAGCTCGGATAACTCCGTTACCCCTTGATTTAGCAAGCTCAATGTTTTCAATTCCTATATTCGATAAAACTGCGCCTCTAAATTCGCTCGAGCCAATAAACAAATTAGCTGAGTCAATTTCGTTCAAATAAATAGCATTTTCAAAATTTAGACCATTGTGCTTGTTTATTAGTTCAATGTTTTGGTTTAGAATAAGAAAAACGCCGTTATTCAATGTTGTTATCCATAAATGGTTTTCGTTGTCAACCAAAACAGATGATATAGACGAACCCGGGAATAACTTTTTCCCAATTCGATTTAGTTTAACGTCTAGCAAAAACAAACCGTTTTGTGTGCCAATCCATAATTCAGTATTTGATTTCTTTCTAATAAACTGAACCATGTTGTCAAAAGCTTCAATGACTTGATAACTATCTGAGTTTAATCCCTTTTTAACTACTTTATTTTCTGAACTAAAATAAATGTCGTCACCAATCATGTCAGCCTTTGTATTAAGGAGTGGCATAACTGCCTTGTTATTGTGCGAAAATGATATTTTTTTGCCTGTACTAAGATTGCTTAGGTAAATACTCTCTTTATCATAACTTAGTGCAATCACTTCACTATCCTTGTTTTTTACCATAGTAGAGTAGGCTCTATCTTCCAAAAGTAAATTTCGCGAAACAACTTCTTTGTTCGATATTGTGACGTTGTTTTTTTGAGTAACAAATTGAATAGATTTTTTATTATCTTCTAACACTTTTAAACCAATGTACGATGATTTGATTGAGCTCAATACTTTACTATTTGTATTATTAAAAAATTGCCCGTCTTTGTAATAAGATAAATTTCCATTTAAACACGAAAACCATATACGGTCTTGTGAATCCTGATAGATGTCAAATATTTCGTTATCGTTTAGTCCATCGTTAGTTGTGTAAACAGAGAAGTCATACCCATTAAATCTTGCTAATCCTTTATCGGTTGCAAACCAAAAATAACCAGCCTTATCTTGAATTACGTAATAAACTGTGTTGCTTGGTAAGCCGCTATTCTGCGTAAATTGAATGTATGTGGGTTGTTGCGAAAATGTAATCGATGAAAAAATAGAACCTAGCAGTATAAATAAATGTAGTTGAAAATTATTGCATTTATTAAACAACGGTTTCATTTTATGCCGAAAAGATTTAAAACGAAATTAATAAGAATTTAATATAATGAGCAATTTATATTTCGTCAACAAAAATCCATTAGCCACGGGGTAAAGCCGTATTTAAGCTAAATCCCTAATTTTACTCAAAAAAGAATCGATAGTATCGGAAAAATTTCAAAATCTTGAAATGTACAGCAAGAAAACAATTCGATTTTTTTAAGTTTCCAAATCCTAAATAATAGGGAAAGCAAACTCTGTCAAAACAATGTCAACGACTACTACACTTTATAAATAAAAACTTTTTGCGGGTGAATAAATAAAATTGCTTTTTCGAAAAAAATTTAAAATTATCTCGCGAGTTTTATTATGTGTAATTTATCCATTATCCAGATAATAGGATAGGTTGGATCTAACTCCCACCATTTTGCAGCAAAGTTTGGTTTGGCTCCAGCCTGGTGATGATTGTTTTGAAATAATTCGCCCATTAAAAATATATCAATAAAAAATGTATTCTTTGACCTGTCGGGACAATCAAAATTACGGTACCCGTATTTATGCCCTGCCCAGTTTACAATGGCGCCTTGTATTGGGCCGATAAAAAAATGAATTGGTAATAATAAAAACATCCACCAGTGCGATGCGAAGGCAAGGTAAAAAACGAAATACCCAACACCAAAAGCTATTCTAGTTATCCAGTTATCTGCAATCTTGTCAATTTTTGCGTATTCAGGAAAATTACGGTCAAATTTATCTTCAACGGTTACACGTTTATTTAACACATCGTTATAAATTTCGCGCGTATGCAACATCATGTGGTAAGCATCTTTAAAAAAATGTGGGGTGTGCGGATCTTTTTCAGTATCGCTATAAGCATGGTGCATGCGGTGTAAAATAGCATAAGCACGTGCATTTAAATAAGAAGAGCCTTGCGTAACCCAAGCAAATATGTAAAAGAATTTTTCCCAGAATTTATTCATCGTAAACATTTTGTGTGCTGAGTAACGGTGCAGAAAAAATGTTTGCCCAAATAAAGAAAGGTACCAGTGCAGAATTAAAAAAAGAAATATGATCATTTATGAATGTGCTTATTAATATTCTGTAATGTACCTATATATACGTTCAAAGGTGCATTTTTGTTTTAATTTTATTTAAAACTAATGTTAAGTAAACAAAAAACCCTTTACAAATGCAAAGGGTTTAATTTTTTGTTTAATGCTTATTATCCATTCAAAGCTTCTGCTCCGCCAACAATTTCTAAGATCTCTTTTGTAATTGCTGCCTGGCGGGCTTTGTTATAAGTAATTTTTAATTCTTTTTGCATTGCCTTGGCGTTATCTGTTGCTTTGTGCATGGCGGTCATACGCGCACCGTGCTCACTTGCAACTGAATCTAAAATGGCTTTGTAAAATTGTGTTCTGATAGAGCGAGGAATTAATTCGTTTATAATTGTTTCCTGACTTGGTTCAAAAATATAATCTGCTTTTGATGTAGAAGTTCCTACAGCTTTGGTTGGTACTAAAGGCAATAATTGTTCTTCGGTAGGAATTTGTACAGCAGCATTTCTGAATTGGTTATAAACCAAAACAACTCTGTCAAATTGCTTGCTTAAGAAAGCTTCCATTATTTTTTCAGCAACAACAGAAGTATTTTCGAAATTTAATTTCTCAAATAAACCACCCGCATGGTGCGGAAGATCACTTCCGGTAATGCCATATTGAGTACGTTTAAAGGCATCCTGCACTTTCTTACCGATTGATAAAACAGTAATGTTATGCCCTGCGTAATCGTTCTTAATTAACTGGTTTGTTTTTTTAATGATGTTAGAGTTAAACCCACCCGCTAAACCACGGTTAGATGAAATAGCAATGATCAATAAATTTTTTCCACCTGTATTTCTTGCATATGCATTTTCGCTTGCATCAACGCTTGCGCTAACATTCTCTAAAAGTTCTTTTAGCTTGTTAGCATAAGGGCGCATTTGAGTAATAGCATCCTGGGCACGCTTTAATTTAGCAGCACTTACCATTTTCATGGCGCTGGTAATTTGCATGGTTGACCCAACCGATACTATTCTATTTCTTACTTCCTTTAAACTAGGCATATTATTAATGTGTCAATTAGTCAATTAATTAATGAGTCAATTATCAAATTGTCTCATCGTCGAATTGTCAAATTAGTTATACTTTGCAGTTAATTCTTTTGCGGCAGCCTCCAAAGTGTTAGTGATCTCGTCAGTATATTTTCCTGCTTTAAGATCATTCAATACATTTTTATGCTTACGCTCTAAAATATCTAAAAAGTCTTTTTCAAATTCGCTAACTTTATTTACGGGAACGTTTCTTAATAGATTTTTTGTTCCTAAATAAATAATTGCAATTTGCTGCTCAACGCGGAATGGCGAGAACTGACCTTGTTTTAAGATCTCTGTATTACGAGAACCTTTATCTAATACTGATTTTGTAGCAGCATCCAGATCAGAACCGAATTTAGAGAAAGCCTCTAACTCGCGGAACTGAGCCTGATCTAATTTTAAAGTACCTGCCACTTTTTTCATTGATTTAATTTGAGCATTACCACCCACACGCGATACCGAGATACCTACGTTAATTGCGGGACGGATACCAGAGTTAAATAAGTTAGACTCTAAGAAGATCTGTCCATCAGTAATTGAAATTACGTTAGTTGGAATGTACGCAGAAACGTCACCCGCTTGGGTTTCGATAATTGGTAAAGCTGTTAATGAACCGCCACCTTTTACCAAATGTTTAATAGATGCAGGAAGATCATTCATGCTTTGTGCAATTGAATCGTTGTTGTTGATCTTTGCAGCACGCTCTAATAATCTGCTATGTAAGTAAAACACGTCACCAGGATATGCTTCACGCCCAGGAGGACGACGTAATAATAATGACACCTCGCGGTAAGCAACTGCCTGTTTTGATAAGTCATCAAACACAATCAAAGCCGGACGGCCGGTATCGCGGAAAAACTCACCAATTGCAGCACCAGCGAACGGAGCGTAGAATTGTAATGGAGAAGGATCAGCAGCACTTGCAGATACAATTACTGTGTAAGGCATTGCACCATTCTCTTCTAATACACGTACGATGTTTGCAACAGTTGAAGCTTTTTGCCCAATTGCTACATATATACAAAATACAGGTTGCCCTGCTTCATAAAATTCTTTTTGATTAATAATAGTATCGATACAAACTGCAGTTTTACCAATCTGACGATCACCAATAACTAACTCACGTTGGCCACGGCCAATAGGAATCATGGCATCGATAGCTTTAATACCAGTTTGTAAAGGCTCCGTTACCGGCTGACGGTAAATAACACCTGGCGCTTTACGCTCTAATGGCATTTCGTAAGTTTCACCTGTAATTGGTCCTTTTCCATCAATAGGATTTCCTAAAGTATCAACTACGCGGCCTAACATACCTTCACCAACTTTTAACGAAGCAATACGGCCGGTACGTTTAACCGGGCTACCTTCGCTAATACCTGTGCTTGGACCTAATAATACGGCACCAACGTTATCTTCTTCAAGGTTTAATACAATTGCCTGTAAGCCTGTTTCAAATTCAATCAACTCACCTGATTGAACTTTAGATAGACCATAAATACGGGCAATACCATCACCTACTTGTAATACGGTTCCTACTTCTTCTAACTCAGCTTCACTTTTAAAGCCGCTTAGTTGTTGTCTTAAAATTGCAGATACTTCTGCCGGTTTTATCTCAGCCATTTTATTTTGGATTCAATTATTAATTACTACTTGGTATATATTTATTACTTAATAAATTCTTTTTAAGATCATTTAAATTGCGCTTTACGCTTTGATCTAATTGTTTATCTGCAATTGAAAGTACAAAGCCTCCTAAAATAGAAGCATCCACTTTTTCAACTAATTCAACTTCGCCAGATCCTGCATTTTGTTTAACGATATCCAACACGCGTGTTTTTAATTTTGTATCCAAACCAGTTGCAGTTGTAATAACAGCAGTTGTAATATTTTTCTTTGCTTTAAATTGTTCGTCAAAAGCAGTTGCAATTTCGGGGATATAAGATTCGCGGCGTTTTGTTGCCAAAAGGTTTAAGAACGATAATGATAATTTTGAGATCTTGCCGTTGAAAATAGAATTAAGGATCTCTAATTTTTTATCTGTTTTAACGATTGGGCTATTTAATAAAACAACAAATTCGTGATTTTGATCACACACCTGTTTTACTGTTTGCATATCTTTCCTTGTTTCTTCCAACTGTTTATTTTCAACAGAAAGGTCGATCAGGGATTTAGCATATCTTGAACCAACGATCATCTTAGTTTAAGTTTACGTCTTTCATTAAATTATTTACCAAAGCTTTTTGCTTTTCGTCAGACGATAATTCGCTGCGTAATATTTTTTCTGCGATCTCGATAGATAAAGTTGCAACCTGGTTTTTTAATTCGGTAACAGCGGCATTTTTTTCGTTGATGATCTGCTCTCTTGCTGAAGCTAAAATTCTATCAGCGTCTTTTTGTGCTTTAGATTTTGCTTCGTTAATGATTGCATCTTTTGCTTCACGCGCTTCTTTAATTAAAGCGTCGCGCTCGTTGCGTGCATCAGCTAAAATCTTTTCGTTGTTGGATTTTAACTCACGCATATCATTTAATGCGCTCTCTGCACTTGCTAATGCTTTTGTAATTCCGTCTTCACGGGTTTTAATAGCATTTAAAATTGGTTTCCAGGCGTATTTACCTAAAAGAACCAATAATAATAAAAACACAACGGTTGTCCAGAAAATAAGACCGATACCCGGAGTGATAAGTGAAGCTGATATAAATAAACTGTTCATTATGTTGATTTTTTTATTGCTTTTTTAAAAAACTAAAGCCCCTTACCAACCGTAAGGGGCATTAATATTACTTAGACATTAAAGCCACAACCACCGCGAATAAAGCAACACCCTCTACAAGGGCAGCTGCGATAATCATCGTAGTTTGGATTTTTGAATAAGCGTCAGGCTGACGTGCAATGGCATCCATTGCGTGTCCACCAATTTGTCCGATACCGATTCCAGCGCCTATAGCTGCTAAACCTGCACCGATTGCTGCGATACTTCCAGTCATTGTTTTTTGTTTTTATTTGTTGTTTATAATATTAATAATTAGTGGTGCGCTGCTGCTTTTTCATCTTCATCGTTGTGAACACCATCTTCATTGTGATCTGCAGAAGCAGAACCAATAAATAAAGCAGTTAACAGGGTAAAGATGTATGCCTGTAATAAAGCAACCAAACATTCCAATACGTCAATAAATAATGCAAAGCCAACCGCTACCGGTGATATCCATAATGTTTTAAATACAAAGATCAAACCTACTAAAGAGATAACGATAATATGGCCCGCAGTAATGTTTGCAAATAAACGTATCATTAAAGCGAATGGTTTTGTGAAAATACCTACTATCTCTAACGGGACTAAAATAGGATAAAGCGCTTTTGGAGCCGGTGGCGCAAAAATATGATGCCAGTAATGTTTGTTGGCATTAACATTAGTTACTATTAAAGTAATAACCGAAAGCACAAATGTAAAGGCGATGTTACCTGTCAAGTTAGCGCCGATAGGGATAAGACCTAATACGTTATTTAATAAGATCAAAAAGAAAACAGTTAATAAATAAGGTACATATTTATCGCTCTTAGCCCCAATGTTTGATTTTGCGATATCGTCGCGAACAAAAGTAATTAGAGGTTCAAAGAAAGATTGTTTGCCTTTTGGTGCAGAAGTAACTCCTGTGTTTTTGTATGCTTTTGCGATTGAAGTAAATAATAAAAATAAAATGGCGGCAGTTAACATTAATTGCGCTACATTTTTAGTGATTGAAAAATCATAAATGGTTTCGTTAGGATCTACAGATACAATTTCTTCATCGACCAAACTGTATTTTCCATAAGAGGTAGTACCATGATGAAATTGAGAAGACATAAAGCATACTAAACCATCCGTGCTTGAATAAAGAATACATGGTAAAGGAATGGCAACCGCATCTTCGTGCTCGCCCCATAAATGCCATGAATGCGCATCTAAAATATGCTCAAAAGCAACAGCAGCTATGTCAACAGGTGCATTTGGATCATGTTCTTTAGTGGCGTGGTGGTTTTCACTAACAACTGCGCCAGTTTCATCAGAAGAATGCTCTACCGGTTCGGAGGCGTTCAATTTTAAAGAAAGTGAGAAAAACAGGGCAAATATTACAAAACAAGTACTCGAAAATCTCTTGTATGTGCTAATTTTACTGGTCATTACGTAAATTTGTGTTTAAAAAGCTTTTATTTCGGGTGCAAATGTAGGTATATTTTAATCAAAAACAATAAGATTTTGACGAAAATTACCAGCAAATAAGCTACTTTATTCAACACATAAACCTGTTATTCAACCACTATTTTTCTATTCTCAAGTTTTTTGCCAATTTTAACTGTTAAAAAATAAATTCCTCTAGGAAATTCTGAAATATCCACTCTTATTTCATCATTATTTACATCATCTCTTGAAAAAATCGTTTTTCCATTAACATCAATTACGCGAATATAATCTGCGTGGTTATATAATTGTATAGTTATTTGGCCGTTTGACGGATTAGGGAACACCACAAAATTCTCATTTTCTACAAAAGGAAGATCGCTGCCAAAAGTTGTATTTCCAAGTCTGCAGCATGAGGGCCCGGTATAGTTTATGGTACTAACCTGCACTGCCGCCTGATGAATAGTACAATTAACCCCTTTTACAGCTACCAAATAATTTGTAGGTGTAGAAACATTACAATCATTTGCGATGGGCTGACTGCAATTTACGCAACTTAAATTTACGTTCGGGGTCCAACTGTAAATAAGTCCTGTTAGCGCTTGCGAGCCAATTTTCACGCCCTGGCATCCACCACAGCAACCCGGAAGGTTAATAACGTTGTGACCGGCATTTGCATAGCAGTATTCGTAAATTATTCGGATACGGTTGTTCAATTTATCGTTAAAATAAATTGCATTTTGATTAATGAACATCGCCCCTGGATTAGCCATTTTAGCGTTAATGGGAAGTCCGTTATCGCCGAAAAAGCCCTGTGTTGTTCCTGCAAATGTGAAAATTTTACCATTTTGATCCACTTTTCTTATTACGCTATTTGAATGATCAGAAATATATAAAACACCATTTGCATCAAATCCAAGACCAGCAGGCGCATTTATTTTACCCGAAGTTGCAAGACCGCCATCACCAGAATAACCAGCGCTACCGTTACCCGCAAAAGTAGTTATCACATTTGTATTAAAATCCACTTTTCTAATTACATGGTTAACATTGTCTGAAAAATACAGCTCTTGACCCTTTGTTACAAGACCTGTAATATTGTTAATACTTGCTGCAAGGGCATTACCGCCATCGCCAGAATAACCAGCCGTTCCATTTCCTACAACTGTAGTAATTTTTCCGGCAATGTCTATTTTGCGTATTACAAAATTTCCCTGGTCAACAAAATATACCTCTCCAATTTGATTAGTTGTTAACGCGGTTGGCATGTTTATTTTTGCTGAAATCGCGGGTCCACCATCTCCTGCATAACCCGGCGTTCCTATACCACCATAGGTAGTAATTATTTGTGTCGAAGCGGTTATTTTACGAATACGGTTATTGCCTTTATCTGCAATGTACATGTTATTATTTGCATCAAATGCTATACCCTGAGGATTATTAAGCAATGCCAGCTTTGCAAGACCATTGTCTCCGCCATAGCCGTTTGAATTTAATGTGCCCGCAACTTTTTTAATAGTTCCGGTCGAATCTATTTTACGTATAACACCACTGGCCGGATCGGAAATAAACATATTTCCGTTTACCATGCCTGCAATTCCATTATTTCCGGCAGGAAGCACAGCCGCTGCTGTAGCATTGCCTCCATCACCCGAATAAGAAGCCGAACCGTTACCGCCAAAAGTATTTATATCTGAACCGGTTGGATTTGCTGTTGTAATTCCACTTGCACAGGAAGATATGTTTGACTGCATTGGCCCTGAAAACGCCACTACATAATAGTTATAAGTTGTAGATGGTGTTAAGCCTGTAATTAAATAATTGGTTGTGGGTGCATTAACAGTATAAAGCAAAGTATTGTTCGAACAATTATAAATACCATAGCTTGTTGCGCTTGTTGATGCATTCCAGTTAAGAAGAAGGCTATTTGCGCTTAAAGAGGCTACTGTAAGATTGGTTGGTATCGGAACAGGATTAACAGTAATTGGAACGCGATTACTCAGAGTACTTTGATTACCTGAAACAGCAAGTCTTCTAAAATACATAGTTTGGGTTAATGGTGGCGAGGTGTAATGTTGACCTGTTGCCCCAATAATAGCATAATAACCGGTATTTGAAAACTGGCTGGTTTGCCATTGATATTGATAAGAACCAATGCCTAAGCCGCCTGTAGGCAAGCTACCGGTAATCATATTTGATACTTGATAGCCTGTATATATTTGCGCGCAACAAATTGTGTTATTCAAAAGAGCGCCCGGTAAAGTTGTTTCAGAAACACAAAATGAAGCCGGCGATGCCAATGTCCCACAAACTGCGACTACATAATATTGATATACAGTATTGGCTGTTAAATTGCTATGCAAAAAAGAAGTAGTTGGTGCCGATACTGTTGCAAGCAACGCATTGTTAGCACAGTTGTAAATCCGGTAGGCAGTTGCTCCCGAAGCAGCGTTCCATGATACGAGTATACTTGTAGATGTTTGCGCTACCGCGGTTAAACCCAATGGCGTTAGAGGAGCAGATACCGTTATTGAAATAACATTACTCGTATTAAGCGCAGAGTTTGAGTTTGCAATTCTTCTGAAATAATTTGTTGCGTTTAAGGCTGGTGGTGCATAACCGGCAGTTGTTACACCCGTCAAGTTCCAATTAACATTGTCTAGACTTTGCTCCCAGCTATATGTAAATATTCCTGTTCCTCCACTGGGGGTTCCGCCAACTATGGGTGAATTATTTTGATACCCTACATAAGATTGATTACAACATATAATATTATTGGTAATAAGAGGACTGGTTGTGCCTGATGCGCAATTTGAATACGCAGATTGATTTGAACTACAAACAGATTTAACTTTAAAGGAATAAGTTGTTGAAGGATTTAAGCCCGGAACTAAAAAAGAAGTAGAAGGAGCATTTACAGTGCCTACAAAATTATTAGTACAATCGTAAATATTATATGAAGTAGCTCCGGAAGAGGCATTCCACGACACAGTTAAATTGGTTGCCGTTGGATAAACTATAATGCCTGTAGGAACTGCCGGTGGATTTACAGTAACCATAATAACATTACTTGTACTTTGCGGTTGAGATGCTGAATTCACTAAACGCCTGTAATAGCGGTTCTGCGTTATCGCTGTGGGCGAATGATTAATTGTAGTGGCACCCGCAATATTTAGCCAGGTTGTGTTGTCATTACTATATTGCCATTGATAAGAATAAATGCCATTTCCACCAGTTGGCGTTGACCCGTTTAATGTAGAGGGCGTGCCCGAGCAAACGAAGGCCTGCCCTCCGGTTATAGTATTGTTGCCTATGGGAACTGTATTATATGTTATTGTTACGCTAATACCTGTAATCGTAATGCCATCCTGCGAAGGTCTAAAGCCTAATGTAAATTTATTGTCTCCTGCAACAAAAAAAGAAAGATTGTTTACCAAAAAAGAATTTGTTTGTGACCCCGTGCTTCCGCTATTTGGTGTACCTATACCCTGAAAAAATACGGAATTCCCAAACTGAACGGCATCTATCATTGTTTGTGAAGGTGACGACCAACTTGCTGCGTTATTATTAGTAATATCTACTGCTCTAAGATCCATAATAGCCGGTGAATTTGGATAATAGGCAATTGTTGTTTTATTATATGTAAGGTTTAAAACAACCTGCGTCATTGCACTATTCAAAAAAGTAGGGTGGCTAAATTCATAACGCCTGTATTTTGTTTGGTATTGAGCAGCTGAACCTCTGTCAAATTCAACCTCGCCTGTATTATCTGCAAAAAATTGAGGATTACCCGGGTTTAACCTCTTTACGCCTTGTGATTGGCTTGGTGAAATTGTTACTACTGCCTGTGCATTGGCAATAAGGCTTGATAAAAATAAAAAAAGCAAAAAAAGATTTGCTTTGATTTTTACTACATTGTTCATGGAAAATAATTTTTTTTAAATATACATAAACATGTAACGGCAAATATCTACTTGCTCAGTTTGCACATATTACTTTATAAGTGGTATGATTTATCGTGTAATTAAATTTAAATCCTATTTTAAAATTTCCAAAAATTAAACTATTTACACCTTTTTAAACTATTTACGCCTTTGCCTTTGAAAAAGAAAAAAGATTTTGTTATTTCATGCAAAAAACAAATGAACTATTGGCTTATAAAATCCGAACCTTCTGCCTACAGCTGGGATCAGTTTAAAAAAGATAAAAAAACCGATTGGACGGGTGTTCGCAATTATGCGGCCCGCAATAATTTAAGAGATATGAAAAAAGGCGATCTTGCTTTCTTTTACCATAGTAACGAAGGTGTTGAAATTGTTGGAATTGCCAAAGTTACCAAAGAACATTTTCAGGATCCTACAACCGAAGAAACAGCCTGGCTGGCGGTAGAATTTGCACCGTATAAAGACCTTAAAAAAGCTGTTACACTCGAAACTTTAAAAAAAGACCCCTTCTTTAGCAATATGGATCTGATCCGTCTTTCGCGCTTAAGTGTTGGCAAAGTAAATGAAACCGAGTTTTTTAAAATTTGCGAAATGGGTGGGGTTAATTTAAAATAACTCATGAAATATTTTATACTGCTTTTTTTGGCAATACAAATAGCAAAAGGCCAGGTTGCACAACCCGATTGCATAAATGCATTCACAGTACAAAGTGGCTTTGCTGTTGCTATAACTAATACAACAGGGGCTGGCAATGTTATTGACCTCACTAATACTATTGCTCATAACATAAGTAATCCTTTAACAAATCCAACAGGTACCAATTCGGGGTGCCTATTATCAGGAGAACCTATGCCAAGCTGGTACATTTTTAAAATTTGTAATACAGGCACTTTTGAGATAATCGTTGGATCAAATGTTAATCAATACCAACAAGCAGGCTTTTATGACTGGTCGCTTTGGAAATATTCCTCAACTACATGCGCAAACATATTTAATAACCAGCTTGCGCCTTTAAGGTGTAATTGGAACGCCAACGTTTCGGGCGGAACAGGGATTTGTAATGCTTTAAATTTGCCAACAGGCGGTGATAATGGAAATTATGAATCTCAATTATCCGTAAATGCCGGTGATAGTTTGATAATCTGCATCAATAATTATAGTGGCATTAATTATATTATTGATTTTTTAAGCGTAGGAACCAGCAGCATTAATAATTGCCCGGTTATTACTTCTGTAAACAAAAATGAAATAACAAAACATAAATCTTTTTTCTACAATAGTAATTCAAATAAAATAGAAGTGTTGGATAAAGACATTAAGAAAGTTACCATTCATGATACACAAGGCAAAGAGATTTATAAACATAAAATAAGAGAAACTGATTTTATTGATTGTAATAATTTTGCTAGAGGCATTTATTTTGTAACCTATTACACAAAAGAAAATTTACCGGTAACTGAAAAGATACTCGTGAATTAAAATACATTTCATCTTAGTACAATTTTTTGGGCGCCTTAACGGGCTGCGTCGGGCTCCGCTTCGCTGCGGCTGGGCGAGAAAACCTCGCCCGAGCTAAACCCTGTGCATCCCTGGCGCTCTATACCTATTATGCAATAGCCATTAATTAAAATACCAGAAATTAAAATGGTTAAGATAAAAAATATTAAAACGCATTGTAGGTTTAGCATGCGCCAGGGATGGAGCCCTTGTTTGAGCTCTTTTTTATTGTCCTGGAAGGCAATAAAAAAAGCGAGTGGCGAGAGCCCGCCCGGGCGCCCAAATTAAAAATAGTTTTATGCTCAATTAAATAACGAATTTATTATCTTAATTGCGTTATTAGATCGCTCTTCGTTCAACCCATTAATTACATGATAAGATGCTTTTAATTTTTCAAGCTCAGCCTTATTCATATCAAATATCATATCACGGCTAAATTTATTTTGCCTTAAAGGGTCTTGTTGCCACGCCATATCGTTAGCGGTTATAAAATAATGATCGTATTTTATCTTACTTAAATTTTCTGAAATAAAATCGGGTGTTTCTTTAAACTCTAATTCTGCCCAAATTTTAAGCGTAATTAAAGTTGTATCGCAAAATAAAAAACGCTTGGCTTTTTTGATCAATACATTTTCGTTCCCTATTTGTTTTTTTGCAATTACAACAAGGTCTTCTTTAGTGTAATTATAAATATCCGAATCGTTAAAATACGCGCGCGCGTATTCGGGCACCCAAACTGTATTGTAATGTTTTGCAAGGGTTTCGCAAAGCTCAGATTTACCGGTGCTTTCGGCGCCAATAATGCCTATTTTTATAATGCTGCTTTTCTCCATTTTATCCAACCGTAAAAAGCCATTATTGTAAAAAA
>CALRPF020000017.1:0-104667 GCA_943369995.1 Chitinophaga pinensis | reverse complement strand
GTGTGTGTGTGTGTGTGTGGAATGCGCCAGGGATGCGGAAGGTTTAGCCACCGCAGCCAGCCGCCTCTTTTGCTGGCGAGGAGGCCGAGGCGTGAGCCGAGCCTGCAGCAGCCCGCCCGGGCGCCCGAAACTAAATTATTGCCGGGTATTTTACATGGAAGATGCTATGATTTGTAGCCACACTATGCCCTACTTTATGGTACATTTATATTATGGAAATACTAATTGAACATTTATGGCACAGAGAGAAAGACTGTATTGCAGTGAAATTTAAATATGAACCTGCTATATTTAATTTATTAAGAAAAATTGAAGGTGGCAGATGGAGTAATACGCATAAGGCCTGGCTGTTGGATCATGATCAAAACATGGTGGACAAGGTGTGTAAATTATTGAATGAAGGAAACACTATTACTTTTAAAAATGAGCTTAACAAAAGTGAAAAGTTGAAAACACACAATGAGTTACAAGCTTGCCATACACTGGCAAATTTAAACGAAGAAGCGAAAATTAAAGTAAAGGAATTTGAAGGCTGGATGCGCTCGAAGCGTTACAGCCCGAGCACCATTGGGACCTATACAGATGCATTGAGGATATTTTTACGCTTTTATGCCAATAAGACTATTGCGGAGATAAATAATAATGATGTTATTATTTTTAACAACGATTATATTTTAAAGAACAAATTCTCTGCCTCGTACCAGAACCAGGTGGTGAACGCCATTAAATTATTTTTTAGAACCATTGAATTAAAAAGTATGGAAACAGAATTGGTGCACCGGCCAAAACGTGCTTTGGTTTTGCCTAATGTATTAAGCAAAGAAGAAGTAAAGCAGATTTTAAATGCGCAAAGAAATATAAAACATAAGACCATGCTGAGTTTAATTTATAGTTGCGGATTGAGACGGAGCGAATTATTGAATTTAAAGTTAAAGGATATTGACTCGAAACGCGGACTGGTTATAATAAGGCAGGCTAAAGGTAAAAAGGACAGGATAACACCATTGAGTGAAAAAATACTTGTTTTGCTTCGAGAGTATTTCGTGGCCTACCGGCCTAAAGAATGGTTATTTGAAGGGCAAAACGGTTTTGACGCTTATGATGAGAGAAGCTTAGCGAGTGTTTTAAAGCAAGCCGTTGAAAAAGCTAAAATTAACAAGCCGGTAACTTTACATTGGTTAAGACATAGTTATGCCACGCATTTATTGGAGAACGGCACGGATCTGAGATATATACAAGAGATATTGGGTCATAGCCGTAGCACTACTACAGAAATTTATACGCATGTGAGTAATAAGAGTATCCAAAAAGTAATTTCGCCTTTTGATAGTTTGTAAAAAAATGGCTAAATTTAATATACCGAATAGGATTAAAAATACATCCTTATCTTGCAATTATAACCAGATAAGGATGAGAAAATCAGTCCTATATGGTAGTTATACGCTATGCAGACATCAGAAATTAAAATAATATTTCCAGTAATTATATCTGTTGACCAATTCGATACGCAGACAGCTCGACTTGGTGGCGTTTATCCTGAAATAAAAATAGTTTTGGTTGATAGTAAAATTGGACTTCATGAATTTTCAATTATGAAACTTTTACCTCATACCCATCCGACAATTCTCTTACCGACAATAGCAGAAGCAGAAGATCAAATAAGTATATTTTTAAATATCCTTTCTTATGTTCGTGAAACTTTAATTAAACCAACCGGTGAAGTACTTTATGAGTTCAATAATACTCGTCATATTGTTACTCCTAAACCAAAAAATTACACAGGACCTAATTTAATTGGCGTGGCGGGAGAAGGCTGGTTTGACGCAAATATTTCTGACTTTCATAAAAAGTATAATCTTGACTTACTGAAACGCTATAATTATTCACGATCAATAGACGAACCCATAGGTAAATTTGTTTCCCTTTATTCACTCCTCTCATCGCTTGCGGGTGACAAACAAAAAAACATTGACACGTTAATTGAAAGTTTCGACTCAAGTGTTGCAAAATATATTCCCGAAGGACGACCAATAGAAACGATTTACACTAGACTAAGGAATGAGTTAGCTCATATTCGCCAGGGGACTTCAATTATAAAAACACATTCCGAAATTGAACTGCACTTGCCGAAATTTGAATGGATAGTAAAAAACATTCTAAAAAAACACATAGTGACGGGCTAATTTCGGACAAAATGTTAAACAAACGCACAGCGTATAACAGCAAGCCATAGCGCAATGCGGGCGGACGTGCAAGGCTTTTGCAAATTCAAGGTCGCTTCGCGAATTGACATTTTCATTTTGCAAAAGTCTAATAAACACGTATCTTTAAATTAACGTTTCGGCAGACAGTGTTTCATTAGCCGCACTGCGCAAGCTTGCCAAACGTTATAGCTAATTGCCGCGGACAGACAAAGTTTAAAATATGGACGACGATACTATGATAAAGGAGTGGACTAAGTTCGCAAAATCAATCGGCGGGACTATTAAAGGTTCAAAGGAAAATTATTTTGACCACGACAATCGTTTTAAAATCACAACAGACAAGACTGAAGTGGAACTTACTTGGGGCAATCAACCTCAGACTGGTCGAGGCCCTTTTGTTACGCTAGAATCAAAATTGAGGTACAAACTAAATCAAAACAACTCAGTAACTCTAAATGTTCGACCTAAGGACTTTTTATCAGGATTATTCTCGAAACAAAAAAGAAAATTTGGTGTTAAAGAACTTGACAGTTCGTACATTTTCTCAAGCAATAGCGACGGACTTATCTATGAACTCACAGACATTTTCAAAGAGTTTAATAGTACCAACAAGTATAAAAATTTTGTTGTCGAGACCGAAATAATTACAGACATTCCTACTCTGACAATTTTTATTCCCGAATTAATTGTTACACAAGACAAGTTATCCTTTTACTATAAATTTGGGTTAAAAATTTCTAAAATACTATCGACAGACACGTCAACGTGACGTATCTGCGCGGCGGCAACTACGCTATAACAGCGGCTAAGCGCAAGGCGGGCGGAACGGCGGATCGCAAAACCAATTTAAAGCCTGCTGCGCAGACAGTTATTTTCGTTTGGCTTTGCTAATAAACATTTGTACATTTAATAAACATTTCGGCGGGTAGAAAAAGGATGTTTCATAAGCGCCCTGCGCCTAGCCGCCAAACGTTAGCGGTCAGGCAAGAGCAACGCCCTAAACTGACAACAAAACCTTAGACCGACAGACAGGGACAAGCAAAAAAGAACTTAAAGTGACATCAAAAATTCGACAGATATTAGAAACCATTCATCCTATTTCAAACAAGGATTGGGCTGTTATTGACAGTCTTTTTCAATATAAAGAATATAAATTAAATGAACATCTACTTCGGGCAGGAGAAGTAGAAAAATATATTTATTTCATCGAAAAGGGTGTAATTAGGTCCTATATCGAAAGGAAAGAAAGCGAAGTAACCATAGAATTTTCGTTTCAAGAAACCTTATTTTGTTCCTATCCCTCTTTTTTAACTCAAACGCCTTCTAATGTTTATACTCAGGCAATTTCGGATGTGGTAATTTGGAGAATTACTTTTGAGAATTTACAAAAAGTATATGCAAATACAGCAGTTGGAAATTTGATAGGACGAGTAGCTGCCGAAATTCTATATATGGAGAAAAGCAAAAGGGAACTTTCATTACTTTCAATGACAGCGGAACAACGGTATTTAAATTTGTTTAGCGAACAGCAAGAGTTAATTCGGCTTATTCCACTAAAATATATTGCTTCTTATATTGGCATAACACCTCAAGCACTTAGCCGAATAAGAAGACGTATTACTTAACTTGGGTTCAGTCGTTTCTTAATTCAATGCCCGATTTTTGTAGCAAATAATTTATAATGAAATTGGTGCAAAGAGCAAATTTTTATTCCATACTTGCTATAAGTCTTTTGGCATTTTCATTTGTCCCTTATGGTTTGATGTTTATGCTGCCTTACCTTTCATTGTCGGTTAAAGAAAACGCTGTCTGTGTTACTGTATTAATTATCTGTGGAGAGATAATTCAATGGATAGCTATCTTGATCGTGGGCAAACAGCTCTTCAAAAAATACAAAAAGTATCTTAACCCTTTGAAATGGATAAAAAAAGGAAATTAAAAGATTACGAAGTATATGTGTTTAAAACCTCAGTTTTAAATGCCACTGATATTGCAATCATAAGTCCGCATTTAAATAATTATCTTCAAAATTTTAAGTGGAATTTTGATTTAGAGGATTGCGATAATATTCTTAGAGTTGAGTCGAAATTCGATGTAACAAGGACTATAATCGAAATTCTTACAGAGCATAATTACCATTGTGAGGAACTTAAATAAATCTACATAGACAATTTGATTTTAATGACAGCAAAAGCGATAATTGAAAAACTTAAATTGACCAGACATCCCGAAGGAGGTTTTTACAGAGAAACCTATCGTGGCGAAAAAACAATTATGCTTGACAGTGGCAAGGAGAGAAACACTGGAACTGCGGTTTACTATTTACTTAAAGACACTGATAAATCACATTTCCACAAAGTAAGTTCAGACGAACTTTGGCTATTTCATCAAGGCGAGCCATTGGAAATATTTATGCTAACCAATGACGGAAATATTAAAACGAAAATCTTGGGTAATCGGTTAGACTTGAATGAAGAACCTCAGGTTATCATAACCGCAAATGTTTGGTTTGCCGCTCGACTTAAAAATGAAAAAGGATTTGGACTTGTCAGTTGTATTGTTGCACCGGGTTTTGACTTTAATGACTACGAATTGGGTAATAAAAATGAATTGATAAAATCGTTTCCCAACATCAAAAGCGAAATTGAAAAACTAAGTTTGTGAATATGAATTTTGATACCATCGAATATTTACAACACGGCAACGACCGACAACGACAAGCATACGCTATCTTGACGAATAATCAAATTTTATCAAAACTTAAACAGTTTGATCCCATTCTTGTCGGGACAATACCCATAAACATTGACATTGAAAATAGTGACCTTGATGTTATTTGCTATTTCACAGACAAGCAAGAGTTTCAAAAATCAATCAAAGATAATTTTAGTAACGAAGGAAGTTTTACAATCAGAGAGCAGCCAAATTTAGACACATTTGCTATTGTTGCCAATTTCTTTTTGGACGGTTTTGAAATTGAGATTTTCGGGCAAACCATTCCTACAAAACAGCAATTTGCGTACAGACACATGATGGTTGAACACAATTTGCTAAATAAGTATGGTGAAGTATTCAGACAACAAATTATTGAACTCAAACGACAGGGACACAAAACAGAACCAGCATTTGCAATAGCACTTAACTTGACAGGCGAACCTTATATGGAACTACTAAAATTTGAGACGAATGGAAAAAGCCCGAACCGCTAACAGCACCTACACGCAAGCAGGGGTTTCGTGCTTCGTAGGACAGGAAAGTGCTAAGTTTGAAGTTCAGTTCTTCGTAGGAAGTTCAGTGGTGAAAATCCCTGCCTGCGTGTAGCCGCAAAACGTTATAGGCAATTTATAACCAGACACCATGTCAAGAAGTTATCACGTTACATACAAAAAAGACATCAAGAAGCTTTCAGTACGAGAAATTATTGAGCAATCTTCAGACTCAAATTCCGACTTTAGTGAGTGGTCAAAGAAATTAGCAATCAAAGACTCTGTTCCTAGACAACGAAAACAATCTAAAAAGAAAGACAATTGAAAATATTATTTGTCTGTAGTAGAAATCAATGGCGAAGCCCAACAGCTGAGGCTATTTATAAAACACGACAAGACCTGATGATTAGGTCAGCTGGGACAGAACCTTCAGCAAGAATTAAATTGACGCTAAAAACAATTTTATGGGCGGACATTATTTTTGTTATGGAGAAAAAACATAAGGAACGTGTAATTCAAAAATTCGAAGATGAAATTGGGGACCGACCTATAATTATTCTCGACATTCCAGACGATTACAAATTCATGGACCCTGAGTTAATCGAGGACATCAAAACAAAAGTGGACCTTTACTTATAAAAATAAACAGCCTATAACAGCGGTCTCGCGCCATTTTTTTGCGCAGTGCTGCTCAAATGTTATATTTGGACTTAGCAAAAAAACGGACGCAAGGCCGCAAAACGTTATAGGTAACCAGCCGGACGACATTCCGGTAGACAAAAACAGACTGACAATGAACAAAATTATATCGACAATCATTCTTCTGCTCTTTTGTTCCGACTTCTTTGCCCAAGACAGTTTAAAATCCAAAAAAATATTAATCGTAGCGACTAATATAGATTTAGTTGGTAAAAATGAAAGTGGCACATACTTATACGAAATAGCGTATCCATTTCAATATTTCATTGACAACGGTTATGAAGTTGACATTCTAACACCGAAAGGCGGACAGACTGCAATTTATCCAAAAGAATATGCTGGACCTGGTTTGGGAAAGATCCAGCGAAGTGATTTGTTTATAGCTAAAACAAAAAACTCATTGTCCCCGACCGAATTAAAAGACACCGCATATGTTGCAGTTTTTTATCCAGGCGGACACGGTCAATACTTTGATGTTATAAATAATGAACGTATTTCTCTTATGACAGCAAAAATTTATGAAAAGGGCGGTGTAATTGGTACAGCTGGACATGGGGCAGCTTCTCTTGTCAATATTAAATTGAGTAATAACAAAAACTTCGTTGACGGAAAAAAAATGACCTGCTTTCCTCACTGGGCGGAATTACAGTCTATGCATATTTCAGACTACGGAAAATTACTTCCGTTCGATATGGAAGAAGTTTTAGCGAAGAAAGGTGCCACCTTAATTTTTTGCACAAAGGGTACTAAACAAGGCTTGGGCTTGACAACTATAGTTGACGACAAAAACCGAATGGTAACTGGAGCTTTTGCAGGTGACGCACAAATGGTAGCAGAAGAAATGGTTAAGCTATTACGGTTGACAAAAAAGTAAGCGGACACCGACAGAAAAACTGTGTGCGGCTGGCAACCTATAACAGCGGTCTTGCCTAATTTTTTGCGTGTTAACGCTCAAATGTGTAACTTGACATAGCAAAAACTAGGCAAGGCCGCAAAACGTTAGCAGCAATTGCGAATCGACAAAATTAAGAATGACATTTCCTAGGGATAAAATAAAATACTTAATTTTAATAGGAATTATACTTGCATGGGTATTGTTTGTTATTATTCCATCAATAAAAGATAAAGAAAAACTTTTAAAAAAACACAATTTAACAACAGCAGTTATCTTTGACTGGAATCATGATTCGAAGTCTGGATATTGGCTTGATTATGAATATTTCGTTAATAGTGTACGTTACGAACATTCGACCAAAGACCAAGAATTAAGTAGAGAAAAAATAAAATCATTAATTGGTAAGTCGTTTCCTCTGGTTTATTTTCCTGGCGATCCCGACAATAGCCAATTACTATATAGGCCAATAGACTTCAACGAATATAATATAATTCCACCTGACAGTTTATTTAAATAAAAAAGTTGTAGTTGTACTCTAAGATTATACAATTGACGCATTTGCCTTGACTTTCTTGTTTTCAAAAAAACAAACCTTCCTTTGGACGTTATTACGCCTACTCACCTTTATTTGCAGACAATTCATCGCGTGTTTGCTTTTTTTGTAAACGCGCAGACAAAATTTCGTTCGCGTTGTTTTTAATTCTATGCAATCGCACGCGCGACAGACGGCGGACCGGCAAAACAAAATTATGGGTGGGCTTACATTTGGTTAATTCAGGTTTCTCACGCACAAAGGCCGACACTCTTACGCCTGCGGACACGCATAAATGCGTTACCTGGTTTAGTCACGGTCGACAATGCAACAGCTGCTAACAGCAACTAAGCGCCATTTTTGCGTGTTAACGCTCAAATGCTTAACTTAGACTTGCAAAAACGTGCGCCTAGTTGCAATACGTTAGTGGTAATTTATGAAGACAATTTTAATTATATTAATTTTTATGACAACGACGGTTTTGGGCCAAAGTTATGAGAATGTATATTATAATATCAATGTGACAAATAAAATTACAGGGACAAAAATTATTAACGGTGACACAATATTTGTTCTTCAAAAGAAAGCCGGCTGTAAATACGTAGACAGCTTAAAGTTAAACCAATTAGACAAAAAAATAGACGATTACATATTCATTTTACCTGACAGTCTACCAAACGGAAAATATTGCGTTTTCTATAATGACAAAGAGGAAAATATTGCATTTATTGTAAATTATAACAACTTCAAAAGAAATGGACCATTCGTGCGTTATTTCTATGACGGTAAAACTCAAGAATATGGTTTTTACACAAATAATTGTTTAGACAAAATAATTATTAGGTTTAATAATTTAGGGCAAATAATGGCAATTAATAATTATGAAAACTGTCTTCTCGAAGGCTCAAATTACTCGTTTGCAATAACAGGAGAATTTTATATGATGATTACATATCATGAAGGCAAAAAAACGGGCAAACTCATAACTTATTTACGAGACAAAAAAGGCTTTCCAAAAATTCAATATAATTTCGACTACAAAGACGACGAGCGAATTAAAACAAACTACCACTAACAGCAAGCCGTGGCGCAATGCGGGCGGACGTGCAAGGCTTTTACAAATTCAAGGTCGCTTCGCGGACTGACATTTTCATTTTGCAAAAGACTAAAAAACACATATCTTTAAAAAAACGTTTCGGCAGACAGTGTTTCATAAGCCGCACTGCGCAAGCTTGCCAAACGTTAGTAGCCATTTTGACAAGACAGACAATATTAATCCTGTTCATTTTAATCCTCGACATTTCGTATGGACAAAATAAAACTGCTCGACAAGTAAAATGCAATGCAGGATTATTAAATGGTAAATGGACCTATGTGGACTCACGAAATATTTTTATTTCAAACCTCGACACTTTTAAATTAAGCAATGGCTCGACAAATTCCGCTTCGGTGACCTATTTAAAGAATGGAAAGTATATAAACGATCAAATAGACTACAAAACCAGCGGAAAATATAAAACTAACGCGACTAATTGCACAGTTCTATGGTTCGACGACAACAATGAAAAAGGAGATACTTTGTATTTCAAAATTAATTACATCGACAATAAAAACTTACTTCTTTACTTACAAAAAGACGCAATTACTTATTATTACCGCCGACAATAAAAACGGCTACTAACCAGCAAGCAAAAGTAAGCGGGCAGACTCGGGTCATCGTTCGCGCGCAATTAAAGCGGTAGACAATTTGTTTGCGGCTCACTAATAAAGTAAGTATCTTTAAAATACCTTTTGTGGGTTAAGACAGGGGAAGCTTCGAAAGCCCGCCTACTCTTGCTTGCAGAACGTTAGTGGCAACCCATGACAAAACACAGACATTAATATTTCACAAATGACACCGACAGACTTTGAACTTTTAACGCAACGACTATTGACTGAAAAGTTAAAAGAAAATTTTGGCCGGGACATTCCAGTCGATCACAAAAGAAAGTTTACTTCTCTCACAGGCAACACTTATGAAATAGACGTTTCTTATTCATATTCTACTTTCGGTATCGAGTATCTAAATCTTGGTGAATGCAAATATTGGGATAGTTACGTCACGAGAGAAAAAGTTGGTTATTTTAAAGCAATTTTAGACGACTTAAAAGCTCACAAGGGAATAGTCTTTACAACAAAAGGTTTTCAAAGTGGCGCGATAACTTTTGCGAAGAGCCACGGCATTGGACTTATTAAAATAACTAACGACAACTATTTCGAGGTTCATGCACATATTGACGGCGGACTCAATAAAATCGAAGAAATGCTAAACGCTGACGAAGTTTTAATTGATAAAGCTTCCCACTATGATATAGGAATGTTCTATCCACAAACAAACCCTTACGACTTTATCCGAATTCACTATGGTGCTGACCTAGTGAATTATTTGGAAAACGAATATTCTCCCGACATGTTAGACGACATGACCTATGATATAAATCCGCTAGTAAGACAACAAATCATAGATCTTCCCGACAGTTGGTACGAACAATATTATATTTCCGAAACAGGCGGACTTTGTTACAAGTTACAAAACGAACCAGAACTTCGTATACTCAACATGACATTACATTTACTGAAATTCGGAATTATGAATAATCGTTAATTCAAGACTAGAATGGGCAGCCACTAACAGCACCTACCAGTAATTGGCGCGGACGTGGTCATCGCAAAGCCAATTATTGCCTGCTTCGCAGACTTTTATTTTCGTTTGGCTTTGCTAACAAACATTTGTATCTTTAAATAAACATTTGTGGGTATAGACAGTTGAGTGTTCCAAACGCCAACTACTGGTAGCTGCAAACCGTTAGTGGTAACAAGGCAGCGAAAATTAATATGACAACATAATATGAAATGGATCAATCTTCATCTTGAAAAAATTGCCTTAATGGCTGTAATAATTGCTGCATTATGGATTGTTTTGGGTCCAATTATTCTGACTCAATTTTCAGTAATAGACTTTACAAATAACGTAAATAACACAGGACTAATTGGAGATACAATTGGTGGAATAACAGCTCCGGTTGTTGGACTTATTTCAATAATACTACTTTACCTTGCCCTTATAAAACAAATAGAAAGTAATCAAATTGCGGTTCACGAAGCGAATTTCAGAATCATTTATGAAGAAATAGCTCAAATCAGAATTAACGCTGAAAGTTTTAGTTACAAAAGTAAACTTGGCATTCAAGGTATAGGGACATTTGCAGCCGACATTGGCGCTAATGCATTAACTGGACAATTGGTTGACGCACACTATAATAAACTAGACAACTTTGACATATTACTAAATAGATTTCAGAAAGTTTTTTACTTACTTGACAATCTCAAGACCTCAGAAATGTATAAAGATATTCTAGCAAAAGACCTACAGAATGTTTTTACAATATATTTTAATTCAGGTTACAATATTATGCAAGGACAATGGAATGTTTCTGAAGAAGATTTACAAAACAATTTAATTAAAGGAAAAATGTTTGCCGTTAAAAACCATCTGAGAATTATTCTTTCTGAAATCCTTAGACACAATCCGACAAAAACATAGCAATGTGTGCCTTGCAACCACTAACACAACCTAAATCCCATTTGGGCATTCGGCTTCGGCTTTTGCAAAAGCGGTAGACAATTATTTAATTTTCGCTTTGCAAAAGTCTATTAAACATTTATCTTTAAACTAACATTTCGGTAGACAAAGTTTCAAACTCCAAACGGGAATTTAGCTTGAAACCGTTATGTGCAAATGCGGTCGACACTCAAACAATTTTTCATTTCATTTCGGCTGACAGAAATTCGGTTTCCTTCACACAAAAAAGCGACCGCTCTTTCGTGACAAAAACCTCTTAACAAAAATAATTTCTTTTCTTTTCGGCTCGACAACCTCCCGTTTAGCGACTGCTCAAAAGCCGACCGCACATTTCGGTTGACACCTCTGCGGTTAGTTTACGTTTCGGACAGTGCGTTGGCAGGCGGCGATTTTGTGCGGGGACTTGCGAGAGCAAGTAGCCAGCCTGTGGACAGCAATTTTTCGTTAAATGGGTTTTGTGTTTAGACAGCTTAGCGAAAAATTCAGGTTGGAAAATCGCCTTGAATTTTTTGTTACTTTTTTGTTCAAGCAAAAAAGTAAGTTCTAAAAAACATCTCGGCTGACAATTTCTCGTTAGCCAATCGCACAAGCTGACCGCTCTTTGGCTTGCAGACACATTCAAATGCAACACTCGTTCATCGGTGCCGACAAACGCATCTGCACATAACAGCAAGCAAAAGCAATGCCTGTGTTCTTAAAATTTTAAATTCTCGTTGGACTTTCGTACATTTAGCAATACGGACGGCAGGCACTGCTTCTGCTTGCATTCCAAGGTAAAAAACAAATCTTTTAACACTATTTTTTACGCTGCAAATTTATTCAATTCAACAAAGGGTGTTCCTCTTTTAACTGTTGCAAAAATCCTGGACACAATTTTATTGCGAATAATGTTTAGCACGAGCATTTTTGGTTTTCCTTCTTCTACTCTCTTCTTGAAATAAATTTTTAATTCTTTGTCTGCCTGAATTGCACTTATCGCTGACATTGATAATAAACTTTTCATTTTCTTGTCGCTAATAGAATGATTGCGTGGCTTACGGTTAATACTTGTTCCGGATTGATATGGAAAAGGTACCAGGCCGCAATAAGAAGAGAATTCACGCCATGTTTCGAACCTAGTGTAGTTATGAGTGTGCAGCAACATCTGAGTTGCCAAAACATTTCCTACACCTTTTACACTCTTGCTCATTTTATAATTTTGTTGCATTTGATCTTCTGTTTTTATCAATGCTTCCATTGACTTTTCTACTTTCTTTATTTGAGCTTCTAATTGCTTTAAAGTTTGTTTTATTATCACAAGTGCTTTATCGCCTGTTTTCTTTTCTAAAGTTACCTGCATGCCTTTGGCCAGGTTCTTTAAAGCTGTGCTTTGTTTTACCAATTGTTCTCTCAGGCTCATCAATCTTTGAAGCTCAATTAATTTAATGGGCATAGGTGTCGAGGGTTCTAACTCTTCTTTTCTTAACCATGCAAACCTGGCTATCTCTTGCGCATCCTGCTTATCTGTTTTTCCTCTTTTTAAACCCATAGAGCGCTTTATCTCCAACGGATTAACACAACAGTAATGCATCTTGTTTTGGTGCATGAAATGACTTAACAATACGCAATACCAACCTGTGTGCTCAAAACACCAGATCACTTCCTCTGTGTTTTTTGTTTCTTGCTTTATCCAATTGATCAAACTCTCAAAGCCTTTCTTATTATTTAAAAACTGTTTGTGAATTTGCTTTGTGTAAATAAATACATCCAGGGTTAATTTGGATACGTCTATTCCTACACTTTCTTTAATTTCTCTTTCTTTTTTCATAATTTTGCTTTTAACGTTATTAAAAAAACTTGCTTGACTATTGCCTTTAGCAGGCCTTTAAGCCTATCATTCCAATGGGTTCTAGCAAGTCTGAATATGGAAACGGGACTAATGCAAGCATGAAGACTCTACTCTTACAAAACGTTTTAGTTCACCCGTTTCCTGTTCAGTTAATTTATTGTATTTTTATATGAATACAAACTAAAGGCCAAACGTTATGCGCAAATGCGGTCGACACAAAAGTTTTCGGTAATTTTTTTCGGTCGACAATACAACGGACTCCAACGCACAAACTTTAATGAAAAAGTTTCTCAAAGTACCGTGACTAAATTTAAAATTGAATAAATGATGAGTGAACAAAGTATATTTCCAAGTTTGATCAAATTAGCTAGATTAAAATTTTTAATTTATAGTGCTTTAGCATACTCATTAGGGACGCTTGCATGTTTGAAGGTAAATTTATCTTTTCATTTCAATGCCTATTTCTTTGGTTTAATAAGTATTTGGTTAGTCCATCTAATGACTCATTTTTTTAATGAATATTACGATTTAGAGGCGGATAAAGCAAACAAATCATATACAACAAGTACCGGTGGAAGTAGAGTCTTAGTTGATGGGCATCTTAAACCATCGTATTGCTTATTTTTAGCTTACTTTTTTTTGAGTATAACTGTATGTCTAGCTTTTTTTATGCCAAACAAAGTAAGTTTAATCATATTCATCATTGGAATTGTTATTGGCTACTCCTATACATCACCACCATTTTCTTTGAATTACAATAAACTGGGTGAATTATCTGTTGCTACAACTCTTTCTTTTTTAGTGCCACTGATGGGATTTTCAATCCAAACTGGTTTTATTTCGTTTGAAATAATTGCGTTACTTATTCCAACTTTTTTCTTTCAATTTACACGAATGTTGATTATGAACCTAGCTGACTATGAGGGAGATCTTTTAGTAAATAAATTAACATTAACAGCTACCCTTGGATCAAAAAAAACAATTCGTTTGTATGGAATCGGTCAATTAATTGGTTATGTTATTTTAATTCCGCTAATCTTTTTTAATCTAATTCCTTATTCAACATTTATTGCAATTATAGTTACTTTACCCATTGCTATTTGGCAATTTTTAAGAATTAAAAACCCGGGGTTTTCAAATCAACACATTGCAAACAGTATAACATTTTGGGCATCTACTCAAAGCGCAATAATTGTTATTGCTGTATATGTTAGTGTATTAATAGATTTAGTTTCAAACTATAATTTTTTAAATTCTTCTAAAATTTATCAAATTCAATTTTTAGGTATATTATTATTTGTGGTACTTTTTTTAATAAGTGTTCAAATTATCAAAACAACTTTTACAGACAAAATAGCTTTCAAGAATAGAACCTAATTAAGGCTAAGAAAGTATTACATAAATGTAAAGATCAGATTTGTTTAACTGGGATTAAGCTTTTTTTTATATATTTGAAATAATACCAACGCCAAATATAATTTAGCCCAAAAGGTAAATTATTTTGAGAGTTGGTTATGCCGTCGCTAAAAATAAATACTACAATGAGGTACACCCGAAATTGGACTACATTGTTTTTGTAAGCGGTATAAATTTTGGCAGAAGGAATTGATGCTATGCTAAAAATCAGGTTAACAAATTTCGCGGCGACCGCTCAAAACCGACCGCACATTTCGGTTGACAACTCTGCGGTTAGTTTACGTTTAGGACAGTGCGGTGGCAGACGGCGATTTTGTGCGAACCCGAATTTTTCGTTAAATGGGTTTTTTGTTTAGACAGCTTAGCGAAAAATTCAGGTTGGAAAATCGCCTTGAATTTTTTGTTACTTTTTTGTTCAAGCAAAAAAGTAAGTTCTAAAAAACATCTCGGTCGACAATTTTTCGTTAGCCAATCGCAAAAGCTGACCGCTCTTGGGCTTTGCAGACACGTTCAAATACAATACTCGTTCATCGGTGCCGACAAACGCATCTGCACATAACAGCAAGCGTGGCGTCATGCCGGGCATCTTTTTATTTTGGCATTTCGGTGGACATTCGTATATTTATATTTACGGAGGCCGGCACGAACGCCAGCTTGCAGGCCGTTATAGGTAAGTGGGTGGACAATTCCGTAAGACAAAAATTTATGTTCGATAATCTAAAAATAAATGAGGCTGGACAAGCAGAAATTCTTGACCTATATGCTTGGATGGATGGCGGATCTGTTACAGTAAAATTGGCGACAACAGACAAGACACCAATTGAAATAGAATTTGTACAAAAAGCGGACCTGCGTGTAAACGAAAGAAATCCAAATCCAGGACGACTGCTAATAAACAATAATGTTGTTGACGTTCGTTCAGACCTGGAAGCAGAAATAATTACTGTTTTAAAAAAAGCGTGTTACTCCAACGACCCTTCCCTTGACAATAAAAGCTTTAGAGAATGTTTAAACGACGCGATAAAATTCGTTGAGACAAATGAATATATTTTAATCGCAAAACAAACTGGGCAAAAAAAATAAAGTATTGGCGGACACGTACCAAGACGTGTCCTGTGGGCGCCCACCATACCTATAACAGCAAGCCATGGCGCAATGCGGGTTTTCGGCGTATCGCAAAGCAAATTATTGCCCCGCCGACGCGGGAATTTTTTTTCATTTTGCTTTGCTAATAAACATTTGTACATTTAATAAACGTTTCGGCGGGCAGACACAGGAAGTTTTATAAACCGCACTGCGCCTAGGCGCCAAACGTTACCTGCAAGCATGACAGACATGATAAAAACCGTAGACGAATTTATTTCCCTTAGACAAAGCGACAACACGGACGAGCAATATCGTGCAAGTCACGACAACGCTGACATAAACGTTTGGCTCGGGGTTATTAAAAATTATCCGGACTTCAAGACTTGGGTAATTCATAACAAGACAATTCAAATAGAAATACTTGAAATTCTAAGTGCAGACAATAATCCAAACGTTCGCGCTGACGTGGCCAGAAAACGAAAAATAAATGACACCATATTTGAAGCGCTTTCCGTTGACCCCGACGAAAACGTTCGTTATGCCTTAATGTGCAATACAAATTTACCTATCGACAAAATCAAAGCTATAAAAGTAGACGACTCTACTTGGCTTAAAGAGCAACTTGCAGACAAAATAAATAACGCCAGCAGGTAACAGCAAATTCGCCCAATGCGGGGGACAGGGTCATCGCTCGCGAGCAAATATTTTTGTCCCGCAGACGCGGGGACTTTCTTTGCGGCTAGCTAAAAAACATGTATCTTCGAAATAACCTTTTGCGGGTATAGACAGGTGATGCAAATGAGGCCATCGTTCCAAGACAAATTTTCCGCCGACAAATACATTTCATTCGATAGTAAAGCGGACAAGCTTAGTTCCCTACTCGGACAAGTTTCCCATTAGACCCTTTCCATTCTAGTTTTTTAAAATCGGCTGACTTTACTTCCAAAATCTGCTCATTTTCAACGCCAAGTTTTATAAAACTTCCATTGCTCAGTTGTGCTAAGACATCTCTGCTATTGCCTCTATCATAATAAAGCTTACCATTTTCACTATATATTTTTCTAATTAACTTCTTTTCTATGAATTCATAAGTCCCGCTAATTTTTTGAATTTGTTTAGCATTAGTTTTTATGATTTTAAGTCCGTCTTTAGTTATGTAGGTTGAATCTATCAAACTATTATAACCTAACATATTTCCTATATGCGACGCCATCCCCCAAGAATTTACCGAACCATCATCATCGTGACCAATTCCAAGATTTGTAAGAACAATAATGCTGACACTATCATTCACATACTTAATAATTTCTGTACCTGTAATACCCGTATGTGTAATAATTAATTTCTTGTTCAACGTTTTTGTAAACCAACCAAATCCGTAATCGGTGTAGCCTCCATTATTTAATTTATATCTCTCCCACATCATTTTTTTACTTTCATTAGTGAGCAAACATTCTGTATTTAAAATAGAATCCCATTTACTCAAATCTTTAATATTTGAAAAAAAGCCATAATGCGACGGTATTTCAGTATCCCAAACTCTTCTAATATTAACTAACTTTCCATTTCTTAATGTATATCCCCTTGCCTCAAAAGGATGTACAGTTGTTTGATCCAAAATATATGAATCCTTCATGCCAACCACATCAAAAATACTTTTCTGAATATAATCCCTATAACTTCCTGTTACTTTATTAATAATATGGCCCAAAAGCTCGTAACCAATATCACTATAATTAAATTTCTCTCCAGGCAAAAAATCCAGTGTGTCTGTTTTTATAGCCTCAAAAGCAAGTTCCTTAGTTAAATTCAAACCGAATAATTCAGTAAGTTGACTATTACTCATTTTGCTATATCCTGAATGCCCACTAAAAAGTGCAGGTAAACCAGACGTATGTGTAAGCAAATGCTTTATCGTTATTTTATTCCAATTTACAGGACTCTCGGGCAAATACAATTTAATTGGGTCGGACAACTTTATTTTTCCTTCCTGGACAAGTAACATAATTGCAGACGCAGTAAATTGCTTAGTAAGTGATGCTAATTCAAATGCTGTATTTTCTCTAACAAGACCTTGATTTTGAACATCAGCAAATCCGTAGGCTTTAATTTTTATTAATCCTTTTTGGTTGCACACGCCAAAAGTTAGTCCAGGTATCTGTCTCTTTTTCATCTCATCGACAACATATTTATCAATTAGATCGAATTTATTTTCGGTTTGCCCTTTGACAAATAGAGTTTGAAAATAAAATAAAACAGTAATAGTATAAGCTAAAAAATTTCTCATATAAAAATCATTATTTAAATATAGTACAATTCACGACAATAAAAGTTCACTTATATATTTTTGTCTTATATGCAGACACCCAAGCGTAACGCAAACTGTGTGGGGCACACATACTTATAACAGCATCTACCAGTAATTGGCGCGGACGCGGTCATCGCACAGCTATTTATTACCTGCTTCGCAGACCTTTAATTTGTTTTGGCATTGCTAACAAACATTTGTATCTTTAAATAAACATTTGTGGGTATAGACAGTTGAGTGTTCAAAACGCCAACTACTGGTAGCTGCAAACCTTTACCACCAATGCTATAAAAGAACAACAATAAGTGCAATACTGGTTAACAATGAATGAATCCCTAAAATTTGCACCGATACTAAAATCGGCTTTTGATCAGTTCTTTAATGCTCCGGTTGAAGCGTGGGAAGAGTTTAGCAAATATTGTCAGGTTATCCATTTCAAAAAAGACGAAATAATAAAACCTCAAGATTGTACAGAACAATATTTTTCTTTCATTATTAAAGGCAGTGTGGGAGTTTTCTTGTGGAAAGAAAATAATTTTGTGTGTTTAGATTTCGCTTTTGACCACCATTTCTGTTCGGACTATATGTCTTTGCTTACCAGGCAAGCTACACCGTTGCAGGTCGTTGCATTGGAAGATTGTGAAATGTTGAGAATGGCTGTTGATAGTTATGATTTTCTTACCAAACAAACTGTACCAATCACTACTAATAAAAATGAGTTATTAAATGTACAACCAGATGGAATGGCATTGCGACTAGTAGCGGCTGAAATGTCTTTTGTAAGCAAGCAGCAACAACAAATTGAATTACTCACAAGATCCGCTAAGGAACGGTATGAAATTTTGCAACAGCAATTTCCAAACATTCAGAATCGCATTGCACAAAATCACATCGCTTCATACTTGGGCATTACACCGCAAAGTTTAAGTAGGATAAGAAGGAGGTTGAAATGATTTTTTACCATATGGTAAAAAATATTAGACAAGTAAACCCGAACTTTGCATCATTCTTTAACTAAATTATTTCTGCGATGCAATTAACACTAAATTCACTAAATTTTATATGCTTATTAATTTTACTTTTTTTTGTATCACCTAAAAACATTGTTATGGCTCAATCCATTCAACAAGAAAATTTTCAAAACATCCTAAACAAAACCGTTGATAATAAAAAAGTGTTTGGGACATCTTTTGCCTTTAAAAAGGACACTTTAACTTGGCAAGGTTCATCGGGAAATATGAACATAGACCAACCTTACTTCATTGCAAGTACTACAAAACTATTTACAACCGCATTAATTCTTAAACTAAGAGCAGAAGGTAAACTAAATCCAGAAGACAAAATCAGTAAGTACATCGACAAATCAATTTTATCAGGACTACATATTTATAAAAAGAAAGATTATTCTCAAGAACTAACGATTAAACATCTACTCTCTCATACTTCAGGACTTCCTGACTATTTTCAAGGCAAAGGAAAAAGTGGAAAAAGTTTGGAAAATGAAATAACAGAAGGCAATGACCAATTTTGGACTTTTGAACAAGCAATTGAAAGGACAAAAAAAATGACCCCTCTTTTTGCCCCTGGGACAAAAGGAAAAGCAAACTATTCAGATGCTAATTTCCAACTTTTAGGAAAAATCATTGAAGCCATAACTCATAAATCATATTCCGAAAACTGCAAAGAATTTATCATTCAGCCACTAGGTTTGACAAAAACCTATCTCTATCAAGACTCAACTGACAAAATACCAAAGAAACTTTATTATAAGAGTAACGAACTGAATATACCCAAAGCAATGACATCTTTTGGGGCGGACGGTGGAATGGTTTCAACTTCCACCGATATGCTTATTTTTATTGAAGCATTTTTTACTGGAAAGATATTCCCAAAAGAATACATCAATGAATTGCAAGAATGGAATAAAATATTTTTTCCTATGAAATCAGGAATTGGAATTCACTTGTTTAAACTTCCTTGGCTTTTTAATCCAACAGGTGCTGTTCCTTATTTTATAGGTCATTCAGGACTTTCAGGGGCTTTAGCATATTACAGTCCGAAAGAAAATATATTCATTGTTGGGACAGTAAATCAGGTTGCACATCCTGACATTTCCTTTAAGACAATGATAAAATTAACTCAACAAATAATGAAAAAGTGAGAAGCACTGGTGGTAACAGCACCTACAAGAAATTGGCGGTTCAGTACTCCGCAGACACATTTGTGGTTAATCAAACATGGGTTCTCCTCGTCAATCCCGATAAATATCGGGATGGTAAAAATCGCCAACTTCTTTATAGTTGCAAACCGTTAATAGCCAATTTAATTCGGCCAAGAAATATGGGAACATTTTTAGCTCCTTCAGCAATTATAGGTAAATATCGAAATCTCAGAAAATTGCCATTTCTGCATTGTTGGGGAAATTCGAATATTTTAATGGGTATATTTTTCTAAGTAGTAACCCCTTTAAGTTTTACCATTAGATTGCAAATACAGGAGACTCATATATAATTGCACATGCGATGAGTTAAGCATAAAAATAAATTCAATAGCAGACTGGTGTTTAAAGCAGTACCTTTATTGAATACAGAACAAAAATGAAAATAACAATTATATCTGGTGGCACTTTAAAGGGAAAAGCCACTCACCGTGTGGCTTTGGCGCTAGAGAAACAATTAATAAGTAAAGGTCAAGAAGTCTTTATTATTGATTTAATGGCGCATAAACAATTGAATTTTTCCGGGCCGTTTTCTTCACTTCATAATAAACTACCTAAATTAGAAAATCTTTCGAAAATAGTACAGGCATCCAACGCTATTATTTTTCTTACATCAGAATATAATGGAAGTATTACAAAGTCACTAAAAAATTTTATAGATGTATTTGATACGCCAATTTTTGATGGCAAACCAATTGGAGTAGCAGCGTTATCAAGAGGTATTTTTGGTGGGTCAATAGCTGCCCATCAATTGCAGGGAATTATTTTAGCATTGAAGGCATATCCGCAACCGCAAATGCTTCAAACAGGCGAAGTAACCAAACGATTAAATGAAGATGGTGAAATACTTGATCCTCAATTTCAAAACGAATTGGAAATATTTACCGATGCTTTCATTCGATTCTCAAATAGATTCTTGAAATAAAAACAGTTAAAATAAACTGGCTATAACAGCAAACAAAAGTAAGCAGGCAGACTCGGCCATCGTTCGCGCGCAAGACAAAGGCCGCTTCGCGAAAATAGTTTGCGGCTCACTAATAAAGTAAGTATCTTTAAAATACCTTTTGTGGGTTAAGACAGGTGATGCTTCGAAAGCCCGCCTAGGTATATTTGCAAACCGTTATCGGCAACCATTGTGAACCCTGCTAAATTTGAACACTTGAGTATTAAGCAAGCAGACAAAACTTTAATTTTGACAAACAAAATCAAATAACAATTGAAAAAGTATATGCGAAATCAAATATATTCTCTACTATTAGTGGCTTGTTTTTTCACTTCTTGCAAGGGACAAACTACAAAACAAGCACAAGCTGACATTGTAAATGCAACAAGTACAACTGTTGTCGGACGGCCAAAAATGATACGAACTCAAGGAACGGATTATACTCAGGTTAGTTGCGGGTTTCAGGATAAAGCGGGCAACCTTTGGTTTGGAACATTGAACGAAGGAGTTTATCGCTACGATGGAAAAACCTTTACCCAATTTACAATTAAAGATGGACTGGGGGATAATGACGTAAAATCTATCATAGAAGATAAAACAGGAAATGTTTTGTTTGGAACTAATAGGGGAATATTTAAGTATAATGGAAAAAATATTACTGGTGTTCCTATAACTGATACACTCATTATAACCAGCCTTTTAGAAGACCGAAAGGGTAATATTTGGTTTGGCGCAATGAATAAAGGAATTTATAAGTATGATGGAACGAATCTTTCTAAATTTCTTTATAAGTACGAACACCCATTCTATGGTGAAAAGTACGAGAAATATATCAATGATATTATACAAGATAAAAATGGAAACATTTGGTTTAGTTCCTGGAATGGTGGTGGCGTATGGAGATATGACGGAAAAACTTTTGCCAATTTCCTACCCTCTAAAAATTATTATCTATCGAACGAAGACGGAAGAAACATCAACAAACCACAGAATACATTTGAATATTTTCCCAATACCCCCTATTCTCAATCACACGACCATATCACAGACGATATGATTTTTTCGTTGACGGAAGACAAAGCTGGAAACCTTTGGTTCGGCACAAGAAGGCACGGAGCATGTCGATATGATGGAAAAACCTTTACAAATTTTACAGCAAACAACGGTTTTTATAATAGCTATTCCGTTTTAGAAGACAAAAATGGAAACATGTGGTTTACAACTGAAAAGAGGGGAGTTTGGTGTTATGACGGAAAGACCTATAAAAACTTTACCGAAAAAGATGGATTAGTCAATAATTCTGTTTGGTTTGTTCTAGAAGATAAAAGCGGAAAACTTTGGTTCGGTACAAGAGGATTTGGGCTTAGTCATTATGATGGAAAAATCTTTACTACCATGTCCGATTACAAATAATGATACCAATTTCAATAAACAGGCGCACAGCGAACTTGAAATATCAGACCTACAAAAAAAGTATGGCAGCCAATAACCCAACTTAAATCCCATTTGGGCATTCGGCTTCGGCTTTTGCAAAAGCGGTAAACAATTAGTTAATTTTCGCTTTGCAAAAGTCTATTAAACATTTATCTTTAAACAAACATTTAGGTAGACACAGTTTCAAACTCCAAAAATGGCAAACCGACAAACGTTAGGCGCAGGTGGCGATCTAAAATCCACAAGTCTATCTTCTACATCAAAATTCTATTTTACGGCAGTTTACGGGCAACACCTGCTTATTAAGATTATTGCATCATGCTGACCTTACTAAACCTAATCGACTAAAATGTAGAAGTCACAAAACGTACCGACCTAAGCACAGAAAAAACACCTACTTACCATTTTAATCTATGTCTTCAGAGTGCTTTTTTTCTGAAGATTTAAAGCTTATTTGACGGCTAACAGCAAGGACTATGCCTCTATTGTAAACTTGATGAGAAGTTTCAGGTAATTGTTTTCGAACAGGAAGAAGTGAGTGAATCAATCGCAATCCAACAAGCCATTTTTCATTAAATACGTAACCAGTGCCTAGATTAAAAGTAAAGTCTTTATTACTAAAGGGATAAAGGTCTGTTTCGAAAGGAAACGCTCCTCTGTCTGTATATTCTCCAGTATTGATTAATGCTGCTAATGCCGGACCAAATTCAAAGTAAGCCTTTTTCTTGTTATACTGAAAGAGGAGTGGAACTTCAAAGTAAGACAGACGTAAAAAATAATCGCCATAATTGGATTTACCATGATGGTATCCCGCGGCTCCTTTGCCAATTATGCCTAGTTCAGACTGCATAGTCCAACTTTTACTTATTTTTATCTGAACCCACACGCCACCCATCAAGGCAGGTTTTGGATGCGTTATTACAGGATAGCCTGTAATGGTGTGCATTCCTAAACCAGATTTAAGCCCAAATTTCCAATGATTTTTTAATTTAACCTGAGACCAAACATCAAGGCAAATAATTAACAAAACAAAAAAAATGAAAGGCTTTTTCATTGCTAATTAACGGAATTGTGATATAAAAATTGTGTTGATAATAACTATTCAGTTTGTGATCCTTTAAACATAAGTTAAGCTGCTTGCGCCCCCTACGGCTAAGAGCATCTACTTGCATTTTTTTTGCGTGTTAACGCTCAAATGTGTAATTTGACATAGCAAAAACTGTAAACGGCTGCAATACTTTAGGTGCAAGTGGCAGACAATTCCTCGTAAACAAAAAACATTTCGCCGCAACAAGCGACAACTAGCAGGAGCCGCCGCACTTTTTTGGTAATGCCATAGTAACAGCTTAATTTACTTGTGAGCACTTTTAATTTTTTCTAACACTTCGGTCTTTTTTCTTCTCGCAACATCAAATGCCTTTCCATCAATCATTTCAATAATAAATGGGTCTCCTTTTGTATAATGCTTAATATGGCTTGCGTTAATTATGAAACTTTTATTTATTCGTATAAAGCTAGAATTTTTACTAAAATACTCTTCAAAATCCTGCAAATATTTCGCAGTTAAATACGTTTCACCATTGGTAGTATAAATGTTGCTATATCTTCTTTCCCCTTCAATATATGCGATTTGTAACTCGCTAATCATTTTAACTTTATCGTTAGAATGTACTGCTATTTTCCGGTCGGTAACATCAGTTTCAAGATTGTGTAATAAATTGATAACAAGTGCATTTTTGTTTTCCTTATCTTCAATTGCTTTTACCGCTTTATCTATTGCATTTTTTAAATCCAATAGCTCAATGGGTTTTAACAAATAATCCAATGCACTAAATTTTATAGCGTTAATGGCATATTTATCATAGCTAGTAACAAAAATGACTTCAAAAGGAACAGATTCAAATTTCTTTAATAGATTAAAACCATTACTTTTTGGCATTTGTATATCCAAAAAAACCAATTGTGGCTTGTACGCTTGTACCTTCATAAAAGCTTCATCAACATCTGCCGCCACATCAACTACTTTTATAATATCATGCTCGGCTTGCAAAAGTTTTTTTAAAACATTTCTGCTGTTTGCTTCATCATCCACTATAAGTGTTATTATTTTATTACCCTCTTTCATTTTGCTGAAAATCTAAAGGTAAAAACACTTCAACCCTTGTTCCTAAGGCATTTTTGTTTGAGTCGTATAAATCATGTACAGTAACTTCAATTCCATTTTGCCCCCATGTTTTATGAATCATTTGAAGTCTTTTTTCGGTTAACTTCATAGCAATGGGTTTATGAATAGATTCTTTTTCATAAAGTGCGGCTTTTGATCTTCCGATGCCATTATCTTCAATTACAATTTTTAATAAGTTATTTTCTCTCTTAAACTCTAAACTTAGTTTACCGGTTCGTTGATCTTTTAAATTCATTAAACCATGCCAAATGGCGTTTTCAACATAAGGTTGTATTAACATAGGAGGAATAAATAAAGCCTGCTCATTCAAATGATCATCAACAAACAATTCGTAAGAAAAAGTCTTGTCAAACCGCAATTGCTCCAATTCAACATAGGTTTTTAATAAATCTATTTCTTGAAACAAGGGAATAACTAATTCCTCGGTGTTATTTAACACCATGCGAATTAACTTACTAAATTTTGCCAGGTAAGAGTAAGCTTCTTTTTCTTTTTTATCTAATATAAAACTTTGAATACTATTTATTGAATTAAAAACAAAATGCGGATTCATTTGCGAGAGCAACATTTTTTGCCGCAATAAATTTGAATTTTGAACCTCAATAATATTTTTTTGCTTTTGATGTTTATACAAAAAAAAGGTAAAAGTAAGTACTGCTAATATTCCGATCGTTAAAATAATTATCCAACTTTTTCTTTTAGCATTTCCAATTTCCATTAAGCTATTTAATCTAAAAATTTCTTTGTCATGATTAGTTTTCGAAATCAATGCCTTTTTTTCAAATTCGTAATTCAATTTACTTTCCATCACTTGTTTTCGGCCCTCTGTTTTTAGTAAACTATCTTTAAAAGATGAATAAATTTGATGATATTCTAAGGCTAGTTGATAATTTTTATTTGCTTTATATGCATTAGATAAAAATTCTGCCAATTTCATTTGTTCGTCAATATCTCTTTCTTTTGCTTCAATATCAAATGCCTTTTTAGCATAAACTATGGCTTCTTTAATCTTTTTTTGGTCAAGGTTAATAGATGCCATTAAATAGTATCTGTTCGACAAAACGTCTAAATTATTAGCTTTAACAGCCAGTGCAATTGATTTCGTAAGATACTGCTCTGCTTCTTTTAATTCAGATTTTGAATAGTGAATAAAAGCAAAACTATAATTAAGAGACTCTTGCGCTGAATTATTATCTAAGCCAAATTTATTAGACAATTCGATGCATTTATTAAAGTAGTTAATTGCTTCATCATAGTTTTTAGTACTAATATAGGTGAGCCCTATTTTGTTTAAGGCATCAGTCATTAAAAACGGATTGTTAATGCGTTTAAAACTGGAATATGCTTTTTTTAAATATTCAATGGCCAATGTGTAATTTTGTTGAACATGGTATAACCTCCCCATATAAAGATAAGTATCTCCTATTCCTTCAGCATTTTTTCCCTTCTCAAAAGTGTTTAGTGCTTTATAAAACAATGCCATTGCTTCTTTATACATTGCCCTGTTTGTATAAATACCTCCTTTGCTAATTTGGCAATACCCAACCATTTCTAAATTTTCAGAGTTTATATCAAGTGCTTCACATTTATCATAATAAAAAATGGCGCTATCTTTTTGACTCCTATCCGACAGAATAACAGCTTTTGTATAGTAAGCTTCTATTACAAATGCTAAATATTTTTTCCAAAGCAGTGAATTAGGCTTTTCACGCTTCCTATTTGCTTCTGCTTCTTTTATCAATCTATTATTGTAAAAATCATTTTCGGGTGGCAACGCATAAATCGCCAATTCGTTTAAAGCAGAAAGCCGAATAGTGTCATGTTGTTTTCCATTAAAAACATGGAGTAAAGAGTCCAATGTTTTTTGCTGCGAAAACGCACTAAAAGAAAAAAGCACAAAAAGACATTTAAGCATAAGCGAAAGTAATAAAATAAGATTTGTTAAATGCCTCTATTGGCATTTTGTATTAAATGGTGCTAAAAACGTTCCTAATGGTGGTGTTTTTTTTTAGTAAGCCAATACTTTTACCAGCAAAACTGTGATGCTTTTAAATATAAAATTAATTAAACACTAAAAATTATGAAAAAATTGTACTCAATCACTCCCTTGTTATTTTTAACAATTCTGCTGGTTTTACAGGCAAACGCAGGTGTTACTATTAAGAATAAGTTAACAAACAACGCGAATAGCTTTCCTAAAAAGAGCGCTAACGGAATTAGTTTTACCGAAAACAAAGGCCAGGTGCACGATCAAAATAATAAAGCGCGACCTGATGTGCTGTTTGGTGGGACAGACGGAAACCTGGTATTTCATTTAAAAAACAATGGTATATCTTATCAATTAAGCAAAATAAATAGTTGGAAAGAAGTAGAAGATGAGCGCACTAAAATAACGAGAAAGCAAATTGATAAAAGCACAATTTATAGATTAGATATAGAATGGTTAAATGCAAATACAAATTCAAAAATCTTAAAAGGAAAGGCCTTTGAAGGGTTTGATAACTATTATTTAGAAAACTGCCCAAACGGTGCTTTAAATGTGAAAAGTTTTGATGAAATAACTTACCAAAATATTTATAGTGGTATTGATTTAAAATGGTACCAAAAAGAGGGACATTTAAAATACGATTATTTAGTGGCTGCTGGTGCCAATTATAAAACTATTCAATTAAAGTTTAACGGTGCAAATAGCATTAAATTAAATAACAAAGGAGAATTGGTTATAGCGACTCCCTTAGGTAATATAATAGAACAGTCGCCATTAGTAGTGCAAAACAATAAAACATTAAATGCCAAATGGGTAATAAAAAATAGGATAGTAAGTTTTGATATAGAAAATTTAGACCCAAAGCAGCCTTTTGTTATTGACCCTGCTGTACGAGCTTGGGGAACTTATTATGGAGGGACTGTGGCTGACCAAGGAGGTTCTTGCGAAACAGATGCGTTAGGGAATGTGTATATGGCTGGTTCAACAGAATCAAGCACAGGTACAGTAATTGCGACAACAGGTTCTCACCAGTCTACATTTGGAGGAAATTTCGATGCCTTTTTAGTAAAATTTAATTCTAGTGGCGTAAGGCAATGGGCAACCTATTACGGAGGTATAAATGAGGAATATGCTGGTTCATGCACAACCGACGCAGTTGGAAATGTTTATTTGGTAGGATTCACAAGCTCAACAGCAGGAACGGTTATAGCAACTTTAGGCTCGCACCAGCCAACAAATTTAGGCGGTTACGAAGGATTTTTAGCAAAATTTGACCCGAGTGGAATAAGACAATGGAGTACTTATTACGGTGGTGCTTTATACGATCGTATTTTTAATTGCTCTGTAGATGCAAGTGGTAATATTTTTATTGCAGGGTGTTCTTCCTCTAACAGCGGAACAACAATTGCATCTGCGGGGGCACATCAACCTGCTAATGGAGGGGGGGCACTTGATTGTTTTTTAGCTAAATTTAATTCGAGTGGTGTACGGCAATGGGGTACCTATTATGGCGGATCAGGTGATGATAATGCTGGCTTTTGCACTATTGATGCAAGCGGTAATGTCTATTTAGTAGGGTATACAGCCTCAAATATCGGAACTGTAATAGCAACAGTAGGATCGCACCAGCCTACATATGGGGGTGGATCTTATGATGGGTTTCTGGCAAAGTTTAATACCAATGGTATCAGGCAATGGGGAACATATTATGGTGGAATTAATTATGATTTGGCTTATGCATGTGTTACCAATACATTAGGCGATGTGTATGTAACTGGGCGCACTCAATCAAATATAGGCACAGCTATAGCAACTATAGGATCGCATCAACCTTTATTTGGCGGAGCTGATGATGGTTATTTAGTAAAGTTTAATTCAAGTGGAGTTCGGCAATGGGGCACCTATTATGGTGGTATAGATACTGAATTGTCAAGCGTCATATCTTCTGATGCCTCAGGAAATATTTTTATAGGTGGGTATACTGCTACATCAACAGGCACCTCAATAGCTTCAGTTGGTTCTCATCAACCTACTTTTGGTGGTGGGACTCGCGATGCTTTTATGGTAAAATTTGATCCATTAGGAGTTAGGCAATGGGGAACCTACTATGGTGGAGCCAATAATGATATTGCTTATGGATCTGCTGGTGATGCAATTGGCAATGTCTATTTTGCTGGCTATTCTTCCTCAAACACCGGCACAGTAATTGCGACAGCTGGTTCTCATCAATCGAGCTTTGGTGGTATTGAGGATGCCTTTTTAGTAAAATTTAATGATTGTTCAGTGCCATCCAACCCTTCAGGAAGCAATCAATCTATTTGTGCAACTAATGCAGCAACACTAAGTGCAACTAGTGGCACAGCAACCATTAATTGGTTTGCCACCCCTTCTTCAACTACAGTTTTAGGAACTGGCACTACTTATATTACCCCAACGCTAACTGCTGGCTCATATACTTATTATGCCGAGGCCTTTACATGTGTAACAAGCGTTACAAGAACAGCCATATCCTTAACTGTAAATTCTACTCCAACCATTTCAGTAAACAGTGGCTCAATTTGTTCAGGCAATTCATTTACAATTAATCCAAGTGGCGCCAATACTTACACCATTCAGGGTGGAAACACAATTGTGAGTCCCGCAATCAATTCAAGTTATACTGTAGTTGGTATTAGTACGGCTGGCTGTGTGAGTGCAGGCTTTTCAACAAGTAATGTAACGGTTAGCGTTAGTCCAACCATATCAGTAAACAGTGGTTCAATTTGTTCTGGCAATTCTTTTACAATTTCACCAAGTGGCGCAAACAGTTATACTATACAAGGAGGTAATTATGTAGTTAATCCAACTTCTAATGCAAGTTATACCGTAGTTGGTACAAGTAGCGCTGGCTGTATTTCTTCATTAGCGGCAACTTCAAGCGTAATAGTAAATCCATTGCCAACAATAAATGCAACAACAAATAACACATTGATATGTGTTGGTCAATCTGCTATATTAACTGCAAGTGGTGCTTCAACGTATACATTTAATCCTAGCGGCATAGGTTCAAGCATTTCAGTTTCACCAACTGTAACAACCAACTATACAGTTACAGGCACTGATGCGTTTGGCTGCGCAAATTCAGTTGCGTTAACTCAAAGCGTGAGTGCGTGTACAGGAATTAATTCATTATTTGAAAATAATAAAGAACTTAAAATTTATCCTAATCCTTCAAATGGGATAATTACAATTTTCGGAATTGAACAAAATGCAACAATTAGTATTTATAATACTATTGGAGAGTTAATTGAGTCAACCTACACAGAAAAATTTACGGTAACAATTAATTTATCAGAATATTCAAATGGAATTTTTTTTATTAAAATAAAAAACAATAACGGAGAAGCGATTCACAAATTAATTAAACAATAAAAATCTAAGAATATGAAAAAAACAATTCTAATTTTATTCATCTTGAACGCATTAACTAGCCTTGCCCAAGAAAGAAAAAATGAAGGTATAACAAGTCCCTTGCATCAAAAGTATTTAAGCAAAATTGTTTTTGCACCGGATGCGCAAAGCCTTGATAAACAAAAAGAAGTAGAAAGTAATTTTAAAACAGAATTTAATTTAGGCGACCCAATACACTTTAGGGCCTATTTTGATAATTCACTCACCAACTATGTTAATAAACTATCAAAAAATCAAAGCGATATTAATCTTGAAAAGAGAACTACCTATCTTCTAAAATTTTATATCGACAATAAATATGTTGAAAATTTAACCGAAGAGCGTGTTCCGAGAAATCAGTTTACATTAGATGAAAAACATTCAAGAACAACATTTAGAGGAGCACTAAAATCAGTAAATAATGCCATTTATATTGGTCTATATGCATTTAACGAGATTTTGATTAAACATGAATCAACACTAAGCTCGGGCAAACATCAATTAAAGTTAGAGATTTTACCCACTTATGATAGCCCAAATGATGGATTCTTAATTGGTGATATTATTGCAAGCGGCGAAATTACTTTAAATGTAAAAGGTAGTGTTATTGACCCTAATGATACCAGAATGTGTATGCCTATTGATAAAATGAAAGATGAATTGCTAACCAAACAAATAGCTAAAGACTATCTCAAAAATTTTCAAATTACTGCTGATGATGTAAGAATATTGACTACCACCTGGGAAATACAACGAAACAAATACACCAGTGTAATTGAAAAACGAACAATTGATGTTGCTATAGGTTATAAAGATCCAAAAACAGGTGTTTGTAATAAACAAAATTATTTGGCATCACAAGAGTATGTTGGTGGTAAATTTTTAGATGAATTTAGCTTTTATGGCAACATGCAAAATCTTCCCCAAGAAATAAGTTGTAAGTGTTTACAAACTCCAAAATTAAATGAAGTAAAAAAAGAACCTGTTAAGACTACTACTCAACCCAAAAAAGTAAAATAATAATTCAAAACTATATATAGAATTATATACATAGACACCTGTGTTTTCTATACGTTTCCCGAGGGGCTGTACCCTCTCATTAGTAATTACCATCCGCACATTTTGCGAGCACTTGTGTCGCCTTTAGATTAAGGCAGATAATTTAATTGGCGCCACAAAAGCTTGCAAAATATCCCGCCTGCATGTGTGTATCGAACTGTGTGTAAAAAAGCCGACGCAAAAATATTTTAAAAAGAGGGCTGTATTAAAAAGATATTCGGAGAGGTGTTTTAAACACCCTGCAATTACGCAGGCAAAAAAATGTAAACAGTCGCTTAAGCCAGATGCGCATTCTACAATGCTATCCTACCGCCTAGCAGTGCTTAGTGCGGCCGAAGTAGTAAAAAGTTTGTATCTTTAAAAACCTTTTGTAGACATAAACAGTTGAACGTTTCAAACGCCAACTAATGTTAGCCGACAATCGATAGCGATCATGTAATAGCAAACTCGAGACAGAAAATAACAATAATAAAAAATGAAAAATACGTTTATACTTTTAATTATAGCGTTTTCAACAACTTTAAGTTTTGGACAGAAAATTGAAGTCGGGCAAACTAGTCAACAAATTTCATTTGTAATAAAAAATGTGAATATCATCACCATGACTTCACCTAGTTCTATTATTAAAAATGCGTCGGTGGTTATAACCGGCAATCGCATAGAAACAATTAACGGTGTAATACCTAAAAATGCCAAAGTAATTGATGGTAAAGGAAAATGGCTCATACCCGGACTTATTGATATGCACGTTCATTTAGCAATGGACCTTAATTTTGGAAAAAGACTTCCAACACAAGTACCTGACTTAGTGTTTAACACTCAGGATATAATGACACCATACATAGCGAATGGTGTAACCACTCTATTAGATTTAAATTCAAACACTAATCATATAGCGCAAAAAAAGGAAATTGAGAAAGGATATGTTATAGGTCCTCGTATGGCTTTGGCAGCATTAATTGATGGTGGTGAAGGACAAGGAAGGAATGTAAATAACCCTGAAGATGGGCGTCAAGCTGTTCGTAGTGCAAAAGTAGAAGGGTATGATTTCATAAAAGTATATGCGTATTTAAATATTGAAACTTATAAAGCAATAATTGATGAGGCTAATAAACAACAAATAAAAGTTGTGGGCCATATTCCAGACGCATTTAAGGGAAATTTAAAAGATGCTTTTTTAAATGGCTTTAGTTTGGTTGCACACGCCGAAGAATTGACAAATTATGCTGTAAATTATAGTGAAGAAGAAGCAAAAGCTATGGCAAAACTACTGAAAGAAAATGGAACCTGGCTTTCGCCTACGCTTATCACAATGGAAATGATTTTAAGTCAAGTAAAATCTTTGAATGAACTAAAAGCATTGCCAAGTCTTCAATACGTTCATCCACTTTTGCAAAGTAAATGGCTTACTGCAAACAAATACAATAAAATGTCGAGCCCGGAAGATATAGCTCACTTTGAGAAATATGTAAAATTTAATCTCTTATTGGTTAACACTTGTAAAGAAGCAGGAGTTCCAATAGTTGCAGGCACGGATGCAGGTGTTTCAGGAGTTGTGGCAGGATTTTCGTTACACGATGAATTAGAACTGTTGGTTCAAGCAGGTTTAAATACAGAAGAGGCATTAAAATCTGCAACCACACTTCCCGCACAATGGCTTGGAATTGATAAACAAATTGGAACTATTGAAACCGGCAAATTTGCCGATCTTGTATTACTTGATGAGAATCCGTTAGAAGACATAAAAAACACCCGAAAAATTGCTGGCGTATTTATCAATGGAAAGTGGCTAGACAAAACTAAACTAAGTACAATGCTTTCTGACCTGGCCAAACGCAACACTGCATCTAAAGACGATTATGACTGGAAAACATTTATGAATAAAAGAAAATAAAAAACGAAACGCTAACCCAACATTAATGCGGGCTGACACCAGAGCATTTAGCTCTGTTAAAAACTTTTCGGTAAACGAATGCCTTAAACCTAACCAATGGCAGCTCTAAAACGTAATAGCTAATAGGGCTGAACATTCCCGCAGATAAATAATCTTATGACAAAAAAAATAACCACAACCATTCGGAGCGCTTTCGTTATTATAACGACAGTTGCTTTGCTATTGATTCAGCCATCATGCAAATTCGAAACAAAAGAGGAAAATAAGCAGAAAGAAATGCCCGCGCCATTGCTTGACATGAAAACTTTTTTCAAAAATGGTAACAAAACATCTGTACTCATTTCTCCAGACGGCAATTATTTCAGCTATAGAGCTGACTATAAAGGAATGATGAATATTTTTGTACGTAAAGCAACAGACACTATTGCTTTACGTGTTACTAATGATACATTGCGCAGCATTGGCCGTTATTTCTGGAAAGGCGACAGAATTGTTTATTCACAGGATATGGCAGGTGATGAGAACTACCAATTATTTTCGGTTAAAGCTAATGGCAGTAATTTTAAAGCTTTAACACCATTCACGGGTATTCATACAAATGTGATTGATGCACTCACAGAAATACCAAACAAAGAAAAAACCATTATTGTAGGGATTAATAAACGCATAAAAGATTGTGATGACCCATATCTTCTCAATATTGAAACAGGAGAACTTAAACTATTGTACAATAACACTGATAATTATGACACATGGGTAACCGACAATGCAGGCGTTATAAGATTCGCTTCTAAGCCGGATGGTATAAACACTTCTTTGGTCTACAGGAAAAGCGAAAATGAAAAATTCGCGCCATTGATTACTATACCTTTTGAAGACCAGTTTACTGTTTGTTCTTTTGACAAAGACAACAAGAACATGTATGTTTTAAGCAACGTTGGCAGAGACAAAGTTACTTTAGTTGAATATGACCCATCAACCAAAAATGAAGTGAAAGAATTATACAGCAATAAAGATTATGATCTCGAGAAAATAGTCTATGATAGAAAGATGAAGGCCTTAGTATCTGTAACATGGACGGGAGAAAAAAAGGAAACATATTTTTTTGACAAACAATGGGAAAAGATACAACAGGGAATTGACCAAAAATTTGAAGGTTACAAAGCTATTATTGTTGGCTATGATGATGCACGAACAAAAGCCATAACTTTAATTTACAATGATCGTATGTGGCCGAAGTTTTACCTCTATGACTTCAACACCAAAGAAGTAACAGAAGCTGCGAATCCATATCCATGGTGTGATGAAAAGCAAATGAGCCACACTAAACCCATTACTTATAGAGCTAGAGATGGATTAATGATACATGGCTACCTTACTTTACCAATTGGTATCGAACCACAAAAATTGCCGGTTGTTGTAAATCCACATGGTGGCCCCTGGAACAGAGATGAATGGGGCATTAACCCGGAAGTACAATTTTTGGCAAATCGCGGGTATGCGGTTTTACAAATGGACTACAGAGGAAGTTTAGGTTATGGCAAAAAGTTTTATGAGGCAGGCTTTAAGCAATGGGGAAAAAAAATGCAGGACGATATTACAGATGGTGTTGAATGGTTGAAAAAAGAAGGTATTGCAGACCCAAAACGCATTGCTATATATGGAAGTAGTTTTGGCGGTAACGCCGTGCTGTTTGGAGTAACATTAACGCCTGAACTATACGCAGCGGGTATTGCAGATGTAGCGGCAAGTAACATGTTTACGTTTATCAGATCTTTGGCTCCGGAATGGGGGCCTTATATTAAACAGTTCTATCAAATGGTTGGCGACCCAAGTGATCCGAAAGACAGCATTATGCTGGCTGAAATCTCACCATTATTTCACATCGACAAAATTAAAGCACCTTTGTTTATTTCTTGCGGTGCCAACGATCCAAGAGTTAACAGAGCCGAAAGCGACCAAATGGTTGCAGCTTTGAAAAAACAAGGTATTGTAGTAGAATACATGGTGAAAGATGACGAAGGACATGGCTTTAGTAATCAGAAAAACCAGTTTGACTTTTATGACGCGATGGAAAAGTTTTTGGACAAGCATGTAAAAAACAAAAAGTAAAGCATACATTGATAAAATAGAGTATAAAGCCCTGCGCCTCCTTACTAGCCTGTAACAGCGACCTTGCCTAACTTTTGTGTATTAACACTGTAATGATAAGTTGATATCGCAAAAAAAGCAATGCCTGAGAACGTTATAGTCATTGAGGCCGGTGACAATTCCAAAAACAAATTTTCAGTTTTTGAAAGCTACCCAGGTAAAACATAAAAAGTTTCATAATACTTGGTGCTAATCGTTTAAAATCCTCTCGATCTTATAGTAACAAATTACTATTGCCATGTACTTATTTTTGAATTACTATTGCTATAAACTAAAATTCAATTTTATGAAGTAGCCATGTTTATCAAACAAAAATGACTAAACAGTCTATACCATATGATAATTAAAAAACTAAAAATTAGACTTATGAAAAAAGCAATCTTAACCTTTTCAATTTTATTTATAGCATTAACCATCCACGCACAGTTGAAATTTTACACCAATGATGGAAAAACAGAAATTAAACAAGGTAAATGCGGCCTGAGTGATTTATCTATTAAAGTATCTCTACCTGCCGGTATAACAAAATATACAAAATTACGTTTCTTTGTCTTTTTAACTCCAAATAGATCGAGTGGATCTCAAGCAATTTACCATTGTGTTTGGGAAAAAGAGGAATTAGCAGGAAAAACAGAAATGGTTGTTTCTTTGAAAAAAACAGATGGTTCAAATGAATTTTACTATGGTGGCTACGGCATAAACTGGGGGCCATCGCTTGGTAGCCAGTCTTCTCTCAATATTGATAACCCATGCGCGGACGAAAGCCGTGCTGAACAAATTTGGAATCTTTCGTTTGAAATGGAAGGTTTAACTTTTTTAAATAACTCCTACATCAATGGGCTAACTGATGGCGTAAAACACCCTACTTATCAAACAACAACTATAAAAAAATGGGACAATGCTTTTCCATTTGATTATGGTTTTGCAGACCCCAGTATTTATACCGCAGATAAATCTTTTTCTGTTAAAAAAACATACGATTTCCCGATTAGAATTGATCCTTATGAAAAAGAGATGACGCTATCTTTTAATGGAAGTGATATCTTGGGACAAATTAAAAGTGTTTCGGGTGTTTCAGCAGAAGAGGTAAAACAAGATTTTATAAAAGCGTTAAAAAATAACACTTTAATAAAAAGAGAAGAAACAAAACTTGACTGGAATGTTGAATTATGCTACCCTTGCTATGCAAAAAAAATAAAAGGCAGTAGTGAGGCCGATTCAAAAATGAAAGAAATTTGCAATGCACCCGCTGATTGGAAACCGGTTAAAATATCTGGTTTAGATGGTTTTGTACTTGACATACCTAAAACCTTACATTTTAATCGTTGGAATAAAGAGTATTTATCCACTTCGTCTGAACCAAAATGGAGTAATTTATTGGTTTTTGTTGTAGAACATAAAGGAAAAGTTTTCACTGGCACGTTCGAATACAGGAGCGGAGATGATTACGCCGGCGAAAGTCTACCTGCGGTGGAGAAACTTTTTAAAGATGTATTAAATTCATTTAAAGCCTATTAAAAAGATAACCATTTAAATTCACTTACAATTAAATATGACTCTACAAAAAAATTGGTATTAATTAGAAACTATAAAAAACATGAAAAAGATAATTATCTTAATATGCTTCACCTCTCTAAATTGTATAAGCCAAATAAGTAATTCTGTAAAAGTAAGTCCTTATGAAATTAAAGTGTTGAAAGTAACTCCAGAAGTAATTACATACATTAATACTTTGCCAAATAAAGAAGAAAGAGTTGTAGCAATTGACCCAGAATGTACCCAAGAAAGTTTTGATGCTATTTGCAAACTTAACTGGATAGAAAAACTTACAATTGGGAGTTTAGCGCCAAATAAAACACTTATTACAAACCTTAAACCAATTACTAATTTAATTAACTTAAAGGAATTGATTATTTATTGTAAGATTAATGCTATGAAAAATCAACCCATTAATGCTGATTATTTTTCAAAATTAACTAATCTAGAAACACTCAATCTGCAAGAAAACACAATCATTAATTCCGAAAAATTGGAAGGGCTTAAAAACATTAAATACCTTACATTATTAAATTCAGGTTTAAAAAATATTGAATTTATTAAAGAAATGCAAAAAATTAGAGAACTTAATATAAGCGGAAAAAGCAACGCTTTTAAAGATTTGACACCATTAGATAGTTGCACAAACATTGAAAGCTTAATATTACAAGAAAATATAAATATCACAGAAAAAGATCTGATAGTTGTTTCTAATTTAATTAATTTAAATCTCCTATATATTGCAAAATGTAAAAGTGTTAAGAACCTTGATTTTTTATCTAAATGTTTTAGACTAAAAGCCTTAGATGCCAAAGAAACTGAGATAAATAATATTGATGGGCTTAAAATGCTCAAAAAACTTGATTATATAGACATATCCAATACAAAAGTTACTTCTTTACTTCCTATTAAAGATAAAAGCAAATTAGAATATCTATTTATACAAAATCTAACGATAGCCGATTTAAGTCCGCTATATGGATGCTCTTCACTTGTAAATTTGAATGCATCTCAAAGCGTTACTGAAAAGCAACGAAACGAGATAAAAGACAATATGCCAAGTTTAAATATTATTATAGCCAATTAACATTTTTTTATAACTTGTCGATACGCTTTTTATATAAACAGCAAATTTTATAATATAATAGTTAAAATATTTTTTTAGTAATGAGGTATAAGAGAGTTAATAGTGTAGATACACAGGATTTTAATAAAATCTATTACAACACAAAATTTAATAAAAAAAATAGTTGGAAGAATTTATTTAAAGATACTATAAAACAAATGGCTAATTTCTCATCATCGCTAAATTTTTGGTATGTTGCCGATTTTGAAAAAGGAGTAGTAATGGCCGGAGGCGATTGCGAAATAGCTACACCTATCAGTAAAAAAGAGTGGGTAGGCTTACATCCTTGGGATATTGGCGCTTTTTTTCATCCTTTAGATCAAGCTAAAATGCAATCGTTTATTGTATTCATTGCATCCTTTTTAGCTTCCAAGAATAATAAAGAAAGAAACAAAATAAAAATAAGTTTTGTTTTTAGGATGTTAAATTCAAACCGAAAATATACCTGGCGTCTCATGGAATATCCCGCAATGCACTACGAAAATAATGAACCACGTTATTTACTGTGCCATATAAAAGAAATTGATCACTTAATAGACAGACCTAAATGTGTGATGTACATTTTAGACTCAAGTGAACAAGAGCCTTCACTTTATTATTGTGATGAGGAAAAAGTTGTTTTAAAACCCGTCAATTCAAAAAAAGCCTTAAGCGAAAGAGAAATAGAAGTTATTAAATTACTTGTGAAAGGTTTAATAAGTAAAGAAATCGCAGAGGTTTTGGGGATATCAAAAAACACGGTAGAAAATCACAAACAAAATATCTATACAAAAACCGGAACTAAAAAAATAAACGAATTAATTACTTTTGCAACTAGATATATAATTAATGTCGACGAACATTAAGTAAACAAAAATCTCTGGGATTCCATAATTTATTATTCATTAGAGGCTCGGGCTCCGCAAAAATCAGAACTATTTTTTTGTAGAAAAAACCAATAAACTAACCTCATCAAAAATTAAGAAAAACGCTTGAGCCCGAAACAAATTGCCTTAGGCAATAAACCTTTTTAATTAACGTTATACTTTCACTGCGGGTTAACAAAAGTTAATCAAAACCTTGCAACTTTATTGGTGAAAGTATTTTTAATATATACACTATGTTATTTGCCTTTCGCGCCATGTTGCCAGGAAAGGTTGGAGGGACCATGGTCGTTGGAATGCGGTGTAACATCCAATAATTTTTTTAAAGGTTCATCTATGTATAATCTCAGATGTATATCTCCAAGATTTAAATACACTAATGATGACTGGACAGATGAAATGGAAAAACATCCAGAGCGATATAAGAAAGCACGCTTTATGTTTGAACTGATATACGCTCCCCCACTAAAAGTTTTGTGCAGCAGTATAAATTTGCAGTACCGTATTTTAAAATTAAAACGATTAACCTTAGAAGTATATGGAGGAATGAAATTTGTTTTTGCAGGACCAAATGATCTGATACCAAACTATAAAGTTGCAGAGATAGCCAATAAAACGGGTTGGTATATAAATGAAGGATTGATCTGTCAGCTCGATCTTGGTTTTATAGCACCATTTGCAGATATAGGATACGATGGTATAATTACAATTGGTAGCGAATTTAATTTCCGTAAAATATACAGGAAAACAAGGAGAAGATATAAATTAAATACACGGGAAGCTTAATAGCACATTTATTTTGCAAAGGAATTTAATTTACTACAGGGAATGAGATAACCGGGTTTGAAGAAGAGAAAAAATAAACAAAAAATCGTGTTTACTTTTTTTGGGCGTTGCCTGCGGCCCGGGCTTTCCGCTGCAAGTGCTCGTTCCGCTCCGCTTCACTGTGGGCTTTTCGCTACAATCCCTAACGCAAATTCAGAAATTTTTACACATCGTCTTGCGTGAGCTTTCTTTTAAAAAGTGGGATTTAAAAACTATTTTATTCCCAAGGCTTTAAATGTTTCAGGCCCTGCATCGCCGTCTACTTTTAATTTGTTTTTTGTTTGAAAAGCTTTCACTGCTTTTATTGTTTGCTCTCCATAAACACCATCCTCAGTGATCTTTGGCTTTGCTCCTGCTTTATTTAGCGCGGCCTGCAAAGTCACTACCCCACTTCCCGAATCGCCTTTCTTTAAAAAAGAACCGGTGGTTAATTTTTCTGTTTTAATTTTAACCGGGCGTAGTTTGCTTTCTATTAATCCCAATAAAGCAGGTGTAACTTTTCCTGTTAGCGTTAATTTATTTTCTTTTTGAAATCGCTTTACGATCTTTTCTGTTTCGGTTCCAAATATTCCATCCACCGTAATTTTATATCCAAGATCATATAATTGCTTTTGGAAATTAGCAACATTGGCATTGTTGTCTCCTTTTTTTAAAATGCTCTCATCATGCACTGTTGCTGGTTGCGAACCACTCAATACCTTTGCTTTCACAAATGCTTTTACCGATGCTGCTTTTCTATCCTTACGAAACATTACCTGTCCACCATCACTATCATTTCCAACAGCAGTATTGCCTTCATAGGCACTGAATTTTGTTTTGCCAGCATCTAACCATTCATTAAAAATCCCGGTGTGGTCTGCCCTTCCATCATTTGTCCAATCAAACAAAACAATATCTCCTTTTTCGGGATTGTTTGTAATTTCTCCTGTTGCTCTCCAGTGATTATAACCCGAGCGGCAATCGCGGTAACCTTTAGCGTCATCAATATGCCCTAACGGATGCCCTGCCTGATCATAAACCCAACTAACAAACATAGCACACCAGGCAAAACCATCAAAGCCATACCATTTTCCATATTTTGTTTTGTTTGAATTGGCAGGATTTTCTTTTGTGCCTACCTGCGCTGCAGCAATCTCGATAATTTTTTCTCTGCTCATGTTATTAATAGTTATTTGTTAAAGCCTCATTAAGCCTCACCCTAAATGCTTCTACAAAGGAGAAGGACTTTTATTTGTAATAAAAAAGCCATCAATTAAATTGATGGCTTTTTTTATTTTAATTATTATTTAGGTTGAACTTGCTCTTTATAAATAATTTTCATTTCTACCCTACGGTTTTTCTGACGACCGGCAGGTGTTGAGTTATCTGCAATTGGCTGTGTTTGCCCAAACCACTCAGTAATGATCTTATCTGCCTTTGCACCTTTTTTAACAAGGTATGCTTTAACAGCATTTGCACGTTTTTCTGATAACACAAAGTTCTTATCTGCATTACCTTCATTATCGGTATGACCTGATAATTTTAATGTCCAGTCTGCTTCATGCGCTTTTAAAACCTTAGCCAGATCATTTAAAGAAGGGAATGATTTAGGTTTAATAATATCTTTTGCTGTTGCAAACTCTAAGCTTGCAAAGGCACGCTCAAGAATCTTTTGCTCGGCTGCTTTCATTGGCGGCGGAGGCGGACAACCTTTAAATTCTGCCACACCCGGAACCGTTGGGCAAGCATCATCTTTGTCTACAATACCATCTTTATCTGTATCCGGCCAAGGGCAACCTTTATTTTCTTTTGGTCCCGCCACATCAACACACTCATCCTCTTTATCCAGCACACCATCGCCATCTCTATCAGGACAGCCTTTGTATTCTTTCGGTCCGAATACATCTACACAAGCATCATACTTATCAGGCGTACCATCACCATCTTTATCAGGGCAACCCATAAACTCAGCAATACCTGCATCATCCGGGCACTCATCATCTTTATCAATAATTTTATCGCCGTCTTTATCAGGACAGCCTTTAAATTCAAGCGGACCTTTTTCTTCAGGACAAGCATCTTCAGCATCTGTTATACCATCACCATCTTTATCAGGGCAACCTTGCAACTCTTTGGTACCAGGCACATCAGGGCATTTATCATCTTTATCAGGAATATGATCACCATCTTTATCAGGACAGCCCATAAATTCCCAAACACCGGGTACATCAATACAAACATCTTTTTTATCACTTACTTTATCTTTATCTCTATCTTTTGGACGGCCATATGGAACCGGAATTTTAAGCAGGAAATATAAATTAGCACCATAAACATCTGAAGTAAATAAACCTGCCAGATCGTTAGAACCAACCACTAAAGGCCCTAAACGTGCCATGGTTCCTACCTGTACATTTTGCCCACGTTTTGCAGCCAACGTATTATATGTAAAAGGAAGCGTTAAGCCAAACCATTTATGATCAAAACGCGGCGCCAAACTAATGGTTGTAAAGTCGTGCACTTTTGCTTCGCGGTTCTTATAAAAGTTAGTAATGTTTCCTGTTAAGTTAATATAAAATGGTTTCCAAATATGATAATCCAATTGCGCGTTAACAGAAGTTGGTAACGCCATTTTAAAGGTATTATCAGCGCCTGTATTTGTATTAAAATCGGCTTTAATAATGGAATCGAAACTATTTATATCGCGCACTGCTTCAAATTTATCTACATTGTAACGGTTTACATTTGCTGTAAAGTCGTTAGACAAACCACCTTTTTTAAAGCGAATACCGCCAATATCGTTTACTGCTAAACTTGCTTTGAATTTATATTTGTTCTGATCTCTTCTCCATAAACCGGTTTCTCCGTCCATATCAAATTTATGGCTTTCAAAATCAGGGCGAAATTCATAAACACCACCAATATCAAAACCAAAACCCGGATTAGAAGTAAATTTATAGATATCATTAAAATTTGTACTGTTTGTAAAATTTAAATTATCTGAGTGTCCATAAGCTACAGAGGTATTAAAAAAGCTAACGGTATCTTTTGTATCTAATTTATATTCAAGTTCTCTTATGTAAATGTACGCAGCCTCTAAACCCTGTAACAATTTAACGGTGGCGCCAGCTTTAAAAAAATGTTTGCCATCTTCTTTAAACACATGTCCGTAACTAAGGCCATACTCAGCCCAGGCCATTTGCTGAACACTTAGATTTTTGTTTGTAAGATTAGTGAACCAAAGCGTTGGGTAAATAAATTCTTCATAACCTAATTTTGCTAGTTCAGGAGAGATACCATCCAGGTTTACATAATTACGAATACCCCAGTTAAATGCAAGTGCGTTTTTTCTATTTAATTGAACTGCAAAAGAAGGTAAAACAATACGCGTTGCCGAATAAATTGATTTATCGTATTTATTAGTTTGACTGGCAATATTGTTTTTCCAATAATAGGGAGATGTTCTATTTGTACTATCCCATGTTGGCGAGTAGCCTACAAATTGTTTGCTGGTGGTGCCATCGGCATTGGTAACGTTTTTTAACCGTGTGCCTTTTATTGATGAACGTTTTACGCCAATATAGTTATTATCTAAATTTAAGTTTAGACCAACTAAAACCATATCAAATTTTAAACGGTTATCTACAACATTTGCGGGATTACTAAAAATACCCACAACTCCTGCATAATTACTGCTTTGTAAACCCATAAAATCCTGGGCTTTGATCTGTAATGAAACCAATAAGATTAAAAGAGGTAATATTTTCTTCATAGGGAGAGAGTTTATAATAACCAAATATAATTAATTTCTTTTAAAGAGTGTTTAATAAATACGCCAATACCAGAATTAAAAAGGTTAATTTTTAGTTTAAAGATCTTTTCTACTTGTAACCCTTTTCGTACTTTTTTACTTTAAAATTAAGATGATCAAAATACAATTTTTTGTTTGTTGGATTCCAGATAAAAAAACTGGCCCCTGATGTATCGCAATCTTCGGTCATGGTAAAAATACTGTACAATTTATTCCAGCCGTTGGTTTTGATTAAAGAATGAGCTTTTGAAGCAAGAAAAAAATCTTTTCCGCTTTTTCCCTTTCCCGCAACAACAAGTAATCCGCCCTCTCCTCTTTGCCTGGCCTCTATTTCAACCATATCGCCCTGAGATAAATTTTTAAATTTATAACTAAGACCGTATTGCAAATTGTATTGTGAAGGTGAAGGTAAATAAGCCGAATAGTTGCCGGTAAAACTCGTATCTTTTACCTGCATACTTGCATTGTTGACTCTTATAGCCGGATCGCTTGTTTTAAAGCCGAGACTGTCTTTTTCTTCAAAGCCACAAAAGAACTCTGTCTTAGTGGTGTATGATTCTACATAAAAACGGTAATAAATTTTACGAGCCGCATAAGCATTAATAATAATTACAAATGGCAGTATAAATAAAAGCGGTGAATAATTTATTTTGACCTTATTATTGCTGAATAAAATAAATAATAAAGGAAAGATCGGGATAAGGTAACGACCCTGTACCATATCAACAATGCCTTCGCCAACGCAATCCCAAATAAGATGTTGTGATAATAACAACAATACAAATGAGCCAAAGGCTGCTATAAAAATGATGACCTTTTGACGCCAGCTAAAAGTAAATTTGTTGGTTTCGGTTATCGCTAAAAACAAAATAAAAATATACGAAACAATATACACTATGTTTTTCATAGCAATATCGCTTTGCCCAAATGCGCCAACATAGCCAATTAAAAACTGCTCGGGATGCCTGAAAATAGAATTATAAATAACCATAAAGAAATAAAACGGATGCGAAAGGATATATGCTTTTTGAGCATTATAGTTTCCGCAAGACGATAAACCAATGTAAAAATTATGATCAGTATCATATTCCGGATAGGTGATATAAAACTTCATAATGGTTTCAGACCAACAATAAACAACAATAAAGGCCACAAGGAAAATAGCGCCAATGCTGCCATAACGCCATACTTTACTGGTAAACTTATTTAAGGGAATAATAAATAACAAAACAATAGCGCCAACATATACTACTTTTGCCATGGCAATAAGCACAATCAAAATTAGAAGCAGGAATAATTGTTTTGCACCTATTTTATTTTCGCTAAAAGCATATTTTAAAACAAGGGCAATAAATAAAAAACCCAAACAATTTGTAACCGTATCGGCGCTAAGCGAATTGGTTACATACAAATTCATTGGCAATAAAATAAGTGCGGTAAAAAGCCATTTATAAACGGGCACAATTTTAATTACCAAAAACATAATAATAAGCCAAAACAAAAAGCCACCCATTCTACCCGCATAGTAAACTGTGCTTACACTGCAATTAAACTGTTTAACAATAAACATGGCAAAAGCCTGCGGAGCATAGGAAATGGGAGAATAGTACGCCGTATTTGGAAAATCTTTAAATTCTGTAATACTGTCATTAAACTTAACATCGCCTGCTTCCTGCACTTCCAGCCCATACAAAACATATTTTAAATTTGTGGCCGCATAAAAATAAGGCGTCATAAAATCATTAAAACAAACCGGAATTTCTCCCCCAAGCCTGTTCTTGGTCCTTTCGGGCAAAAATTGTCCATCTGCTACCTGGTAAGCTCTGTAAAAATGGTTAAACTCGTCAGGCGCCTGTAATGGCGGGGTAACTGCGGTAAATACAAATTCAAATATAATAGCTGCAAAAATAAAAAAGTTCCAGGGTTTTATTTTATTCAGCAGGTTCAGCATTTTGATTTAAAGCATTAATAGTTCAATTATACTGCAATTCGTTCAATTATCAAAACAGGCATAAACTATTGTATAATTATTTGAAATAGAAGTGAGCAATTTATTACCTTTACGTTCCGAAATTGATATGTTAGAGAAATTAGAAGAAATAAAACGTCGTTACGAAGATGTAGAAGCAAAATTAGCAGATCCTAAAGTGATCTCTGATATGAAATTATTTAAAAAATTAAATATTGAGTACAAAGAACTTGGTGAAGTTGTAAATGTGATAAACGTTTACAAAAAAGTACTTACCGATATGGAACAAGCCAAAGAGGTATTGGCTAACGAAAAGGATAAAGATTTTTTGGATATGGCCAAGGCCGAGCTGGAAGAGAACCGCGAAAAAGAAACGAAGCTTACCGAAGAGATCCGCTTATTATTGATACCAAAGGATCCGGAGGATAATAAGAATTGTGTGATGGAGCTAAGAGGTGGAACGGGCGGCGATGAAGCTGCTATTTTTGCCGGAAATTTATTTGAAATGTACAGTCGTTATTGCGAGAAAAAAGGTTTTCAGTTGGAAGTTGTGGACTCTAGTCCCGGCACTATGGGGGGCTTTAAAGAGATTATCTTTAACGTAAAAGGCCCGGGCGCTTACGGCATTTTAAAATTTGAAAGTGGCGTGCACCGTGTACAACGCGTACCAGCAACAGAAGCATCGGGCCGTGTGCATACATCTGCCGCCAGCTTAGCAGTTTTACCCGAGGCAGAAGAGCTTGATGTTGATATTAAAGATTCGGATATTGAAATGGCTACCGCGCGAAGCGGCGGTGCAGGTGGGCAAAACGTGAACAAGGTGGAAAGTAAAGTTATTTTAACGCATAAGCCTACCGGCCTTGTTGTTACTTGCCAGACAGAGCGTAACCAGTTAGGAAACCGCGAAAAAGCCATGAATATGTTACGCTCTAAGATATATGATATCGAATATCAAAAACGTTTAGAGGAAACTACAAAAAAACGTAAAACAATGGTAAGCACGGGCGACAGAAGTGCTAAGATCAGAACTTACAACTATCCGCAAAACAGGATCACAGATCACAGGATAAACGAAACTTTGTATGACCTTACAGGCTTTATGAATGGAGAGATACAGGAGATGATAGATAAATTACAATTTGCAGAGAACGCAGAGAGGTTAAAAGAAGGAGGCCTTTAAATTTAAGATGTAAGATCTTAGATTTAAGATGTGTCAAAACACGAAACTATAAACTTGAAACAAGAAATAACAGTATGACCCCAGAAGGAGAAGATAAAATACGTAACGCATTTGCAAATAAAGATTGGAATGATATTAAAGCCCAGAACAGCTGGCAGATCTTTAAAATAATGAGCGAGTTTGTTGAAGGTTTTGAGAAAATGAGTCGTATCGGGCCTTGCGTTTCTATTTTTGGAAGTGCGCGAACAAAACCTGAGAATAAATATTACCAGATAGCCGAAGAAATTGCTTTTAAATTGGTAAAAGAAGGTTACGGTGTTATTACCGGTGGCGGCCCCGGCATTATGGAAGCTGCTAACAAAGGTGCCATGAAAGGCAAAGGAAAATCGGTGGGTTTAAATATCGATCTGCCCTTTGAACAAAAACATAACGATTTTATTGATTCTGATAAATGCATCAACTTTGATTACTTTTTTGTTCGTAAAACTATTTTCTTAAAATACTCGCAAGGCTTTATTGGTATGCCCGGCGGCTTTGGCACAATGGATGAGTTATTTGAATCGCTTACCCTTGTTCAAACAAATAAAATAGCGCAGTTTCCGGTAGTTTTAGTTGGCACGGAGTATTGGAAAGGCATGATAGAGTGGCTAAAAACAACCATGCTGGAAGAGGAAAAAAACATTAACGCCATTGATCTTGATCTTTTTAAACTGGTTGATACTGCCGATGAAGCTGTAAAACATATTGTAGATTTCTATTCAAAATACTTACTTAAACCAAATTTCTAACATTGGGTAAGTGGAGCTTTAACATATTTGTTTTTCCACTGCTGTATTTCATTTCTATTTGGCCATTTTGGTTATTGTATGCTTTTAGCAGTTTTTTTTACATTATTATTTTTTACATTGTTGGTTATCGTAAAAAGGTAGTTGTTCAAAATTTAAAGAATTCATTTCCCGAAAAAAGCGAAGAAGAAATTCAAAAAATAACAAAACAATTTTATAAACATTTTTGCGATGTTATTTTTGAAACGATAAAAACTTACACTGTATCAAAAAAAACATTTAAAAAACATTGTGCTTTTAGCAAAAACGCTATTAATATTTTAGGAGGTTACTCTAATAAAAAACAAAGTATTATTATGGTGTTGGGGCATATGGGCAATTGGGAATGGAGTGCCATCATACACATTCTTTCATTCGATCAATTGCTTACCGGCATTTATCATCCGTTGTCAAATAAAAGTTTCGATAATTTCATTTTAAACTTAAGGCAGCGCTTTGGCGGCAACTTCATTCCAATGCGCGATACCTTTAAAGACATGTTACGATTAAGGAACAACGCAATTTCCACAAGCGTTGGTTTAATATCCGATCAAACCCCTCCCCCCGAAAGTGCTTACTGGACAACATTCTTAAACCAACCCACCGCTTTTTTCTGGGGAACTGAAAAACTGGCAAAAAAATTCAATTATCCCGTTGTTTATATTCCAATTCATAAGCTTAAAAGAGGGTATTATGAGCTTGACGCCGTTGTTTTAACCGAAAATCCAAAAGATCTTGCCGATGGCGAAATTACAGAACTTTACGTTAAAGAATTGCAAAACAATATTCGTCAACAGCCCTACGCTTGGCTTTGGAGCCATCGCCGATGGAAACATAAAAAACCTGCTAATATTTAGATTTTTTTTGCCAATTTTATACTCGCATTTATAGCTTTTAATTCACTAAAAATAAAATATGACTGATTTTTCAAAACATAAATTTGGCACTAAGGCCATTCACGCGGGAGCAGATCCCGATCCATCTACCGGTGCCATCATGACACCAATTTTTCAAACTTCTACTTACGTTCAGCAATCACCGGGCACCAATAAAGGTTATGGTTATGCGCGTGGTAAAAACCCAACAAGAGACGCGCTTCAAAAAAACATTGCAGCATTAGAAAATGGCAAACATTGCATTTGCTTTAGCAGTGGTATGGGCGCTACAGACGCGGTAATGAAGTTATTACGCCCGGGTGATGAAGTTATTACAGGTGATGATCTTTATGGTGGAAGCTACCGTATGTTCACGAAGATTTTTGCAAATTATGGTATTAAATTTCACTTCATTAATTTAAGTGATGCTTCAAATATTAAAAAATATGTGAACGCTAATACAAAAATGATCTGGGCCGAAACGCCAACTAATCCTACCATGCAGATCATTGACATTGAAGCCTGCTCTAAAATTGCTAAAGAAAATAAATTATTTCTGGCCGTTGATAATACATTTGCGTCGCCCTACTTACAAAACCCTTTAGCATTAGGTGCCGATATTGTTATGCATTCTGTAACAAAATATCTTGGCGGACACAGCGATGTTGTTATGGGAGCTTTGATCATGAATGATGACAAGCTGCACGAGCAATTATATTTTATACTTAACAGCTGTGGCGCTAACCCCGGCCCAATGGATTGCTTTTTAGTAATGCGTGGTATTAAAACATTGCATTTGCGTATGGAGCGCCATTGCTTTAATGGAAAAAAAATTGCCGAGTTCTTAAAAACACATCCAAAAATTGAAAAGGTTTATTGGCCGGGCTTTCCTGAGCATCCAAACCATGATATTGCTAAAAAACAAATGCGCGATTTTGGAGGCATGATCTCAATTGTTTTAAAAGATAAGAGCATTGAAAATACATTTAAACTGGCGTCTTCTTTCAAGGTATTTTCTTTGGCCGAAAGTTTGGGTGGGGTTGAATCTCTTATCAATCATCCTGCAACGATGACACATGCTTCTATACCAAAAGAAGAAAGAGAAAAAGCAGGCGTTGTAGATAATCTATTGCGTTTAAGCGTTGGTGTTGAAGATGTTGAAGATCTTATGGATGATCTTAAACAAGCTTTGGCTTAAACAAAAAAGTATTTTTGCTGTTAATAGATTGTTGGGCATTTTGCAAAACAAACTAATTTCTTATATTTACTATAATTTAAAAAGCTAATTAATGAAAGGCCTTATTTTTACATTTTTATTTGCAGCCGTGAGCACTTGCTTTTCGCAGGTTTACATGTGTAAAGATGGTAATACTAAATTTACGTCAGAGGCGCCTCTTGAGCTTATTAAGGCGCAATCCAACAAAACCGTTGGAGCCCTGGACTGTGCAAACAAGAACGTAGCCTTTTCGGTAAATGTTGATTCTTTTGATGGCTTTAACAGTGGTTTACAAAAAGAGCACTTTAAAGAAAACTATATGGAAACAATGAAATATGCCAACGCTACTTTTAAAGGCAAGATCATTGAAGATATTGATTTTACAAAAAACGGAACCTATACCGTGAGAGCAAAAGGCACTTTTAATATTCACGGTACCGAAAAAGAAAAGATCATTAAAACAAAAATTACGATTAAGGATAAAGAAATGCTGGTAGAATCTACTTTTGAAGTTCCTTTAGAAGACCACAATATTAAAATACCAAAAGTGGTAAATCAAAAAATTGCATCAATTATAGTTGTAGATTTTAAGGCCACTTTAAAACCAAAAGCTTAAATTTAATTTGTGCTTAAGAAGAATAAAATAATTTTAGTTCTTATTTTTTGTTCTTCTCTCCTATTCCCTCAACTCCAGGTAAAAAATTATTTCTCTTTTACCGGCAAAAAAGATGTTGCTGTAAATACCATTACACAAGATAAGCAAGGCTTTTTATGGATAGGCACCATTGAAGGCGTTTATAAATTCGATGGTAAATCATCAGTACAAATAGCAAAAGAAAGCCCTATTCTTAAAAAAAACATTACCGCTGTATTTATTGATAGCAAAGGAACAGCGTGGATAGGCACAAACAACGGAAAAGTTTATTCTTTTAAGAATAATAAAATAGATTCTCTTGATCTTAAAGTAAAACCAAACGAAGAAAAAATAACTTCTTTTTGCGAAGTAAATTCAACTTTGTGTTTTGCTACTTATGGCAATGGTATTTATGCACTTGTAAACAACGAGCTTAAAAACTTTAATTCAGAAAAAGGCTTAAGCGACAATGTTGTTTACAAACTGATTACGAATTCGAAGAACACCCTTTGGTGCGCTACAGATGGAGGAATTACCGAAGTTGTAAATATTACAACGCAGCCAGCGCTTAAAATCATTTCCAACAAAATTGGCTTGCCCGATAATATTGTGCGCGATATCTCTTACGAAGATAAACGCATTATGATCTCTATGCAGGATTCGGGCGTTTGTTCTTATAACCTTAGCAATTCTAAAATTGAGCGCATTCCCTTTTTTGCCAACTGGAGTCTTGGAACCGTTATAAACGCTAATGCTCAGGTAACAAACAAAACTATTATTGCCACTGAAAAAAACGGTTTTCTTCAAATTTACAAGGGCATTATTTCTATCTATAATTACGAAAAACACCTTCAAACTACAGGCATTAATCAATTATTTATAGATAATGCCAAACAGATATGGATCGCTTCTAAAAAAGGAATAAGTCAATTTTATGATCGCCGTTATGATTTTATAAACGCTGGCAAAGGTTTAACAGACGATAAGATCCTTGCTATTGCTACCGACAACGATCATGCCATCTGGATAGGCACGGTTAATGGCATCTCAAAAATAATGACCGATGATGAAGGAAAGATCGTTATTACAAAAATACAGGAGGCAACAAAATTTACTATTTCATGTGCTGCCAAAGCCCCTGATGGCAGCATCTGGTTTGGAACCTACGGCAACGGCATTATTGAATTGAGTTCACAAAATAAAAGCAGCTCCATTATTAATTCAAAAAACAAGGGTCTTTCAAACGATAATGTTTCCAATATTTATTTTGCAGATAATACAACGGTTTATATTTCTACACTTGGTGGTGGTTTAATAAAGGCAAAAGTTGATTTGGATACTAAAGATTTTAAAGTAGAGAAAACGTATACTGAAACAGAAGGCCTTGGCAGCAATTATGTTTACGCGGCTATTACCGATAATAACGGAAAGCTTTATATAGCAACAGATGGCGGCGGTTTGCAGATGTTAGAGAATGACAAGATCATAAGCCTTACGCAAAAATTTAAATTAAACTCTAACACCATTGTTTCTATTTGTAAAGATAGATTCAACAATATTTGGGCATCGTCAAATGCTAACGGTGTAATAAAATACAACGGCAAAGGCATTACATCTTTTACACAACAAAATGGTTTGCGTGATGAACAACCTCAGCAGTTAATTTCATCGGGTGATCTTGTTTTTTCTATCAATTCAAAAGGTATTGATAAAATTAACTGCATTGATAATACCGTAAGCTATTACGATCTTTTTGATGGCGATCTGGAGCCCAACCTCAACTCGGTTTTCCTTGGGCAGGATAAAATTTACAGCGGCACCAATAACGGTGTTTTAGCTTATCGCACAAGTGTTGAAGCATTGGATTCCGTTAAACCAATAACCTTCATAAAAGGCTTACAGGTTAATTACAAACCTTTTCCCACTGATTCTGTTTTCGAATTTAATTACAAACAAAATAACCTTGCTTTTACGTTTGATGCCATTTGGTTAAAGAACCCTGAAAAATTATCGTACCGTTATAAACTTACAGGTCTTGATGCCGACTGGTTGTATGCGAACGAAGGCAAATTAATTAATTATAATAACCTTGCGGCAGGCTCATATACGTTTGTTGTGCAGGCAAAGAATGAAGAAGATGTTTGGAGCGAGCCAACTACTTTTTCTTTCGCGATCCTCTCTCCAATCTGGAAAAAATGGTGGTTTTGGGCAATTGTAGCGGTGGTTGCTTTCCTTGTAATTTATTTGTTTGTAAAATACAGGTTAAAAGCGCTTCAAAAAGAAAATTTATTATTGGAAGAGAAAGTTGCTTTACGTACAAAAGAGATTGAAAAACAATCAAAGATCATTGCCGAAGCTAATAAAGAATTAGAGCAACTATCTATTGTAGCAAGCCGTACAGACAATGTAGTATTGATCCTCCAACCAAACGGAGATATTGAATACGTGAACGAGAGTTTTACGAAATTAAATAAGATCTCTTTAAAAGAAATCTTAGATAAAAAATTAAACATCTTTACCTCCAGCAATAATTCAAATATAAGAGCGTTTGTTGATGAAGCGGTTTCTACCAAACGTTCTATAAAATACGAGTCGTATAATACCAAAGACCCTGATAACAAGGTTTGGGAGGCATCTACCCTTACTCCGATCTTTGACGAGAACGACCAGATAAAAAAGATAATTATTATTGACAGCGACATTACCGAATCAAAACGCCAGCAAAAGATAATTGAGCAAAAAAATAAAGATATTACCGATAGTATTTCGTACGCGCGTAAGATACAACATGCGATACTTCCTGAAAATAAATTAATACAAAAACATATTCCCAATTCGTTTGTGCTGTACATGACCAAAGATATTGTGAGCGGCGATTTTTACTGGTTTGCACACATGAATGATGTTAGTATTATTGCTGCCATAGATTGTACGGGGCATGGCGTTCCGGGAGCATTTATGAGTTTGATAGGATACAATCTTTTAAATAAAATTGTGAACGAACAAAAGATCGTTGACCCGAAAGATATTTTATTTGAATTAAATAACGGTGTGTTAGAAACACTTTACAAGAACGAGTCTGAATCAAAAGACGGAATGGATTGTGCTATTTGTAAAATAAACCATAAGACCAATACACTCGATTACGCAGGCGCTATGCGTCCGCTGTGGCTAGTATCAAATAACGAGTTAACCGAGGTTAAAGCCGATAAAATACCTATTGGCACCAAACAACAAGATAGAACCGAAACCATTGCTTACACAACACATACTTTTAATTTAGATAAAGGCGATTTGTTCTACATTTTTACCGATGGGTATGCTGACCAGTTCGGCGGCAGCAAAGAAAAAAAATACAGCACCGGTAAATTTAAAGACCTTATCTTAAAAAATTCGTCTTTAGACTTTAAAACGCAGCACGACAACATTAAAGCCGAACATCTTGCCTGGAAAGGCCCACACGAGCAGGTGGATGATATTTTGGTGATTGGGTTTAAGATGTAATGAGCTGATTGCAGGCTGTTGCTTTACTGCTTTAGACTGGTCGCTTATAGCGCAAGGTTTTAAATACCATAAAACCATCAAACTTAGCAGATATTCATTTTTTTACTAGCGCTATCAACCCATCAAAAATAAGGCTTGCGCGATGCCAGGGGTTGTTGTTTTATCCTAATTTTTTTATAATTCTATTTTTATTTTGCGACATTAGTTTCGTCAATTATATAAAGCGGCCTCTTTTTAATATTTGCAGAAAGTCTTGCAATGTACTCGCCGATTATACCTAAGCTGATTAATTGAACTCCTCCCAGGAAAAGAATGCATATCATAAGTGATGCCCAACCTGGCACATAGTCTTTGATAATAAAACGTGAATATAAAGCGTAAATCATTAATAGAAACGCTACAAACGCTGCAATAAAACCTGAATATGTTGCAAATTTTAAAGGAAAATTAGAAAAAGAAGTAATACCATTAAATGCAAAACGAAGCATTTTACTATACGGGTACCCCGTATTTCCCGAATGTCTTTCCTGTCTGTCAAATTCTATAAAAGTTTGTCTAAATCCAGTCCATGCAATTTGTCCACGTAAATATTTTTCTTGTTCAGGCATGTTTTTTAAAATTTCGACAATCTTTTTTTCCATTATCCGGAAATCTCCTGTATCAACCGGGATATTTATTTCTGTAATTTTAGATAAAATCCTATAAAACATTTTTGCTGTAATTTTTTTTGTTAAAGGATCACCCTCACGTGATTTTCTTTTAGCATAAACTACTTCATATCCTTCGCCCATTTTAATATACATGTCATGAATCAGCTCAGGCGGGTCTTGAAGGTCGGAATCTATAATTACAATTTTTTCTCCTTTCGTATAATCAAGCCCGGCAGAAACTGCAATTTGATGACCGAAATTTCTACTGAAATTTACAAACTTCACATAACTATGTTCGTTTGCAAGACTTTTGATTCTCTCAATAGATTTATCTTTACTACCGTCATTAATAAAAATATACTCTTTTGAAACATTTAATTTGTCAAATACATTATTAAGCCGCTCGAAAAGAAGAAAAATATTTCCCTCTTCATTATAAACAGGAATTACAACACTTATTTCAACTAATGGATTCATAAAACATTAATATTATTTAATTTCCGCCAGACAATATTCTTCAAAATAATGCAAGGGCTCTATATTTCTAATTAGAGTACTATTTATTGAATTTTTATTAACTAACAACAATTGACCTTTAAAATTAGCAAGGTCATCAATTTTATTTGTTTGTACAATACTCATGTTCAACCATTTTAAATAAAGTAAAATATTTTGTTTTAAATTCTCGGTAACAATTATTTTTTTGTTTTGAAAACTTTGATTCGAAGATAAAGCAAAGTGAGTATCGCTTGGTAAACAATACAAATAAGATAAATGACGACCAAATGTAAAAACAAACATCATTACAATTAAAAAGTATAATAATTTCCATTTGCGACAAATACTATAAATTGTTTCTACAATAATAAACACTATAAACATAAAGATTGGAGCTAAATACCAATTATTCTGATCTATAGCAAAGGTTAACACTATTGATAAAGGTAAAATTAAACAAACAGAAAGAAGAGCTAATCGCTTTGAGTTATCGCGGATATAAAGTTTAAGTTTTTCTTTATTATTAATAAGACCATATAAACCGAGTACTATACCTAAATAAAATAAATAATTCCATAAATTTAATCGTGCGTCAATTACTGCAAAAAAGAAATAATTGTCATGATCATTTATGTGGCCGAAATTAGCACTTGTAAGCCTGTTAAATGTATCGTGAATGATCATTGTTTCAATTGAATTCTTGCTTCCGTAAAATGAATTATTTGTTGTTTTACCAAAGTTAGAAACGAGCAATAGCCATGAACTTGCTATTAAAACAAATAGCGATAAGGAAATCCATATTTTCTTATCTTTAAGTGATTCCAAACCTTTTCCTCTCACTACTGCGTAAATGATAAAACCTGGAATAAAAATCAAACAGGGAGTCCCTTTGGCATAAAAAGCTAAGCCTGTTATAATTGCTACGAGAAAAACAGCATATTTTTTTTTATATTCGATATAAAGAATAAAATAATAAACCGAAGCTGTTAATAAGGATACTAATAGCATATCAAAATCTCCGGTTAAGCCTATATGATTCCCTAAAATAGCTTTGCTCGAGAGTAATATAAGACAACATAAAAAAGCTTTAAAGTTATTACTTAATAACTCAATAATTTTGAAACAAAAAATGAAGAAAATAATTGCACTTATAAATGTTGGAAATCTTAAAGCAAATTCATTAAAGCCAAATATTTTATATGAAATTACAATTAACCAAATCATAAGTGGAGGCTTCGCATTCCATGTATCAAGTTGATTATTATAATAATAATTTACGAAATCTTTATTCTGCAACATTTCGTAAGCATTAACACCATTTCGTGATTCATCCCATTCTTGTAAATCGTATTGTCCAATTTTCCATAATAAAAGAAATATTACTAAAAATATAATAAGAAAAAAATATTTTTTTTGTCTGACAATCATCTCTTTAGAATTTTTACTATTGGCACTTTTTATTACACGAAAACTGTAACCATTTCCCTAACTATTGGCCAAGCGCACTTCTCTCATTTGTAAGCTTTATAAGATTTTGTAAAACGGTTTATGCGAACTCAGCAAATTAAAGTTAATAAATTTATTTAAGAGGCCAGATATTTACTTCAATAACTCCATCGCCTCTTGTATAGAGATGATCTCATTTCTGAAAGTAGCAATGATAAAGGCATCTGAAAAGCCTTTGGCTTCAAGCTCCTTGCGGTATTTTTCAGCGGCATCCAATCCATTAAAGTTACCTGAAGAGTAACGGATGCTTCCTGAAACGGTAGTTTGTTTTTCAACGTCTTTAAGATCTTTAAATTTCTCATCCGTCATTTTTTCGAGGATTGGTTTTTTCAATGCACCTAGTTGAATTTTAAAGGTCACTAGTTTTTTATCTACCGAGCTAAATATTTTTTCTTCGTTAAGATCTTCTTTGTATTTTTTATCTACCGTTGCTTTTGTTGTATTTAAAGGCACACGTTTACCTTCTTTATATGCGGTAACAAACGCGTCCGAGTAACCTTGTACCACAAGATCTGCGCGCACTGCGGCGGCCTCTTCAATTGTTTTATAACCTTTTGTTACATAACGGTAAATGCTCTCGCCTGTTTTTAGCTCTAACACACCGGCACTGGTGTTAAATACACTTGTAGAGATTTTATTTTTAAATGCACCTAACTGCACACGATACACTACATCTGTTTTGCTAAATGCATCGTCAATTACAAGCTCTGTAGTGTTTGTTGTTGCCGAAGAAGTGTTTGTATTTGCAGTATTTGTTCCCGTTGTATTAGTTGTATTTGTGGCATTATTAAGCGCTGTTAGTTTAGCGAAATCTTCGTCTTCTTTTTTAATTAAGGCTGCTAATTCTTCATCGCTCACCTGCGTAATGTTTTTTCCTTTTATACGTGAAACACCCGCGTTTTTGTTTCCGTCTTTTCTGAATTCATCTCTGCGTTTAACAGCAGTACTTACTTTATCATAACTGCCTGATGTATACACAACCGTTGTTCCATCCTCTAAAGTTGTAGAATTAATATCGCCAATACTTAATAAAAATGCCAGTTCATCTGTAGGAATAGAGCCGTTATACCTCACCAATTCTATCGTAAATGCTTCTTTATTACCACCTAATTTTGTTTTTTTCTTGTTAAGTGCGAAATAATTTCCAACGTACTCGGTTGTTGCGCCAACACCAGTAGAATCGTTCATGTATTGCTCGTACCACGAAGCCCAATAGTCATCGGTTTGTCCAACACCTTTTTCATTAACCGGCACGCCCAAAGCCGTTGCCAATTCATCATCCCTGAAATTAGGAATACCATCTTTATCATCATCTAAAGGGCAACCCTTTGCATCAACCGCAACCCCTGCTTCTGTTCCCTGGCAATCGTCTGTAAGATCAGATACGCCGTCTTTGTCCCTGTCTTCTTTATCAAAAGCAAGCCAGAAAGCATCGTTAAGTGTGTCCTGAGCGAGTTTTTTCTTTTGACGTGGTTTTGCAATAAGATCGTATTGCAATGCAAAAGAAGTGTAAGTAAAATTATCTTTTTGTTTAGTGCCTACTCTATCACCTAAACTTTTATTCGAGATACCATCTAAATAATCAGTTGTAGAAAAATAATATTGAAAATTTAATTTAAGATCAACCCTATCCGTTACTTTTAAAATTGCACCACCACCAATAGGGAAAGCAAAAGCGCGCTCAGGGTATTTACCAAAACCATCTAAGTTACTTTCGCGAATATCTGTTTCGTAATAATAATCACGCACAAGATCTTTTGCGTTTTGCGCATCTGCAGAACCTTCTGCTTTATCTTTTATACTGCCATCAGCCCAATAAAAATATTGATTGCCATCCTTATCAAAACGATCGGTCTTGCTTAAGAACTCAAAGCCAGTAACACCAATACTCACAAAAGGACGCACTTTGTACATATCAGGAATAAAATTTCCGAAATCGTACATTAAACTAGCACCACCAGCCCGTATCTCGGATTGAAAGTTTTCGTTTCTGTTTAATAAATATTCATTGGCGCCTAACTTACCAAACATAATATTAAAATTAACCTGTAAATAAGGCGTTAAACGCTGCGAGATGTTAAGATCGTAGGCTGTTCTTGCTGTGAGCGGAGATTGAAAATGTTTTTGATACAGATCGCCGTGATAACCGAGGCGTCCCATGCCTAAGGAAATCTTTGGTTTTAATTTTTGATCAGCGTAATTGGTGGTATCTCCCGAATCGCCTTCTCCATTTTCGGGGGGATCTATTCCCGGTCTGTATAAGGCTTCGCCGTTAGTGGTAGTTGTTGGAATAGTTAATGGATTAAGAACATTGTATAAAGAATCGCCGGCTTTTTCGAAAGGACCTCTGTATAAAGAAACCGGTTCTTTTTCGTTAATGTAATGCTGTAATAATTCTTCAGGCGAGAGTCTATCCAAAAAAATAAGCGATGTATCTGTTTGGGAATGAACAGTTACAGAAACTAAAATTAGAATAAGAAGTATTAGTTTCCTCATAAGACTTAATGTTCTGTAAAAATAGAAAAAAAAATCTATTTATACCACTTTTGGTTGCTAATCATTAAAGCTTCCTGTACTGTAATACGCTTGCTTTGGTTATATGCAACAACAAATGCGCCTTTAACGCCATTATTATCTCTTATTCTCTCTCTTTGATCGCGTGCGCTTTTGTATTCGTTATGAGAACCTACCATAAATTTAGAGAAACCGCCCTGCATTTCACTTTTAATATTCTCTGAAATGCGGAACTGACGCTTTAATACAGATGCAGTAACGTTACCGTTTGTAAATGCGCCAATTTGAACCATGTAATTTACACTACCTTCTTGTTTTGTAGTATTCTCTACAACTGTATTATTTGTTGTAGATGTATTATTGTTTGTATTTGAAGTAGTTTCTGTTGGTGTGGTAACAGCTATATTTTCGGTTGGTGTAACCGCTGCAGTAGTAGTTGTAGCAACAGCTTCGGTTGGTGTTGTAACAGCAACAGTAGGTGTAGAAGTAGTTTCAGTTGGTGTGGTAACGGCAACTGTTGGTGTTGTTGCAACTGTATTTGTATTTGTTGGTTCAGTTGTAGTAGTTGGTGTAGTATTTGTAACGGCTTCAGCTATAGTGATAGCAAGCTGTTCGGCAGGTAAAGCATATTTTTTACTTTGGTTATCTTCAAGATAAGAGTACTCACCGTGTAATGTAACATATACCGAAGTTTTAGCTGTAACTGAATAAGATAATTCAAGTTCATCTTTTAAAAGAACGCTAACCCAAACAAATTTAACTTTACCATCGGCTACAGAAAAAGAACTGCCATCTGTGCTAATAGCTTTAGCGGTGAGGCCTGCGGGAAGATCATCGCTGTATCTTGCAAATCCTCTGGTTGCCCCTTTTTGTACTTTTAGATTTATGATATATTCTGCATCGCTTGCACCTTTTGTAATAGTTCTTATTACAGTTACTTTACCAGCAGGCTCTTTATTTGACGATGTAGCAGATTCTGTATTTGTTGTAGCGGAGGTATTATTGTTAGTAGATGTTGTTTCAGTTGGTGTAGTTGTAGCGTTAGTTGTATTATCAGCCGTTGAGCTTCCCGAACCTGCTTCAACAGTAATTTCTATGGGTGTCATTTCTACAACCTGCTTGGCATTATTTTCAACGTAAGAATATTTTGCACCAATCGTCTTTGCCCCTGAAGCCGCAGACGAAGCAACTAAAGTAGCTTTAACAATGATATCTGATTCGCTTGGAAGACTTGCCCAAACCCATTTTGCCACGCCGTCAGCAAAGCTGAAATTAGCGCCGCGGTTGTCGCCTTCTTTTAAAGTTAAGCCTTCGGGTAATTCTAACTGAAGCTTCGCAAAGCCGCTCATGGTGCCCTTTGTAACCTTAAGCTCGATAGGCACTTCTTGCCCTGCTGTTATCGTTTTAGGAATGTTACCTGATACAGTAATTCCATTGTCTCCACCGAATAAACTGAATAAGAATACGGTGAATGCGTTAACCAGAATAAATAAGTATTTTATCATGCCACTAAAATACCTTAAGTAACCGCTGGCTTTTGCCTGTGACTTAACCTTTTAGTAACACCAAAGCGTTAACTGTAATAAACACCTGATTGTTAATTTCTATAAAGAAGAGGTTCTTCCACCATCAACCGGTAAATTGATCCCATTTATGTAAGCCGCAGCCGGCGAGGCTAAGAAGGCAACCGCATTGGCAACTTCACTCGCCTCTGCAAACCGTCCTAAAGGTATTTCGTGAAGCATTTCCTGTTTCACTTCATCATTATTGACGTTTGTTTTTAATGCTTTATTTTCAATGATGGTAGATAAACGTTGCGTAGCCGTTGCTCCGGGTAACACATTATTTACCGTAATTCCGAATTTGCCTAATTCGTTTGCCATTGTTTTTGCCCAATTGCCAACGGCAGCCCTGATAGTGTTACTTACTCCAAGATTTGGTAAAGCTTGTTTAACCGATGTTGATATAACGTTTATCACCCTGCCATAACCACTTTGTTTCATACCTTCCATACACGCCTGTGTTAAAACATGGTTGCATATTAAGTGGTTATTAAATGCAGAAAGGAATTCATCTGTTTTTGCGTTGGTAATTGGTCCGGAAGGCGGGCCACCCGTATTATTTACCAGTATATTCACGAATCCGCTACGTTGAATGAATTGTTCAACCAGTTCTTTTAATTTTTGAGGATCGCTAAAATCTGCACATATATATGAGTGTAACTGCGAACCGTTATCACTTAATTCGGCTTTGGTAATTTTTAAAGCTTGCTCGTTTCTCGCGATTAATGTTACGTTTGCTCCCATGGCAGCGAGTTCAAGTGCTACAGCCTTGCCAATACCTTGTGTGCTTCCACAAACAATGGCACGTTTATTTTTAAGATCTAAATTCATGTTATATTATTTCAGTAATTTATTTAATTGGTCAGTAGCTAAATCTCTCTCAAAGCCACGCGACACGGCATAATTTAAAACAGAATAAAATAATTTTTGTTTCTCTTTTATTTTTGTTTGTCTTATCTTTTTTTCGAGAACTAAAGTAAGAATATTTATATAATCATCTCCATCAATTGCTTTTAAGGCTTTATTAACGGAATAATCAGATATCTTGTGTTTTTTTAATTCTATTTTAATTTTTACTTTGCCCCAATGCTTGATCCTGAATTTTCCACCGGCAAGGGCCATGGCGAAGCGTTCTTCATTCAAAAAATTCTCGCTTATTAATTTGGAGATGATCTCCTCTACCTCAATTTCTCTTAACCCATACTCGTAAAGCTTGTATCTGGTCTCGTTTTGCGAGCGTTCCTGATAAGCACACCATTGTTTTATTTTGTGCTCCGCCATTTCCGGCGATAACAATAATTTCTTTACTTTGTGTTCCAAAAAATCCACAAAGCAAAGAAACTGTTTAAAATTTAAATATGGTAAAGCTCCCCCAACAACTTTTAAACAGCTTATCTAAATTAGAGCATTTTAATGCGGAGGCCTTTGTGGAGGCGCACCGCGAAGAAAATAAAATAACTTCCGTCCGTTTAAATCCTTTCAAAAAAACGACTTTAGATTTTGAGATAAACGATAAAGTTGGCTGGAGCGATGATGGATACTATATAAATGAACGCCCTTCGTTCACACACGATCCTTTGTTTCATGCAGGTTGTTATTATGTACAGGAAGCCGGAAGTATGTTTATTGAGTTGGCCTTAAAACAAACAGTAGATCTTACTAAACCCATAAAAGTACTGGATGCTTGTGCCGCGCCTGGCGGTAAGAGTACCTTGATAAACTCCTTAATTAATAACGAGAGTTTATTAATTGCCAACGAATTTATTAAATCACGCGCTGATATTTTAGTGGAAAACCTCAGCAAATGGGGCACTTGTAATACAGTTGTTACTAATAATGATACGGAGCGTTTTGCAGATCTTGGTGCTTTTTTTGATGCTATTGTTATTGACGCACCTTGTAGCGGCAGCGGACTTTTTCGTAAACAAGCCGATGCTGTAGATCATTGGAGTGAAGATAATGTAATTGCCTGCAGCGTACGCCAAAAGAAGATCCTGGCCGATCTTTTGCCTGCTTTAAAAGAGAACGGTGTTTTGGTTTACAGTACCTGCTCTTACTCGGTTGAGGAAGACGAACAAATTGTAGAATGGTTAATAAATGAATACGGGTTAGAATATGTTCCTCTTACTATAAAAAAAGAATGGGGTATTGTTGAAACCAACCATGGATATCGTTTTTATCCGCATTTAACCAAAAGTGAAGGGTTCTTCTGCGCAGTTTTAAGAAAAACAAATGCAGAACAAAGTTCTTTTGTATCAAAAAAAAGATCATCATTAGAAATTTCGAAGGCTGAACTCTCAATATTAGCGCCATTTTTAGAGTTAAATGATAATCACATTATAAAAAAGAACGAGCGCTTTCATATATTAAATACAGCGGCGTTAAATTTTTTAGTTGCGTACGAAAAGCAGTTCTATTTTAAAAAGGCTGGCGCTGTAATAGGCGAAATTAAAGGAAAAGACATGGTTCCTAACCACGAATTAGCTTTAATAAACCTGGTAAATAAAAATGTATCGGTTTTAGAATTGGATCGCGAACAAGCTATAAAATTTCTTAAAAAAGAAAATTTTGAGCATTCATCTCAAACAAAAGGTTTGGTTTTAATAACATATAAGAATAAAGGGCTGGGATGGGCTAAAGTGCTGCCAAACCGGGTAAATAATTACTTCCCCAACGAGTTGAGAATTCTAAAATAAGCTGTATATTTGCGGCGGATTTTTTTTTGATCTGAAAAGAATAAAAAACTTTTAAAAAATCATAAAAAAAACCAATAAATATTTTGTTAAAGTAAAAAGTATTATTACCTTTGCCATCCCTTTTTAAGGGCAGTTCTTTAAAAAAACAAAAAAGCCGAAGTAGCTCAGCTGGTAGAGCCACTGATTTGTAATCAGTAGGTCGGGGGTTCGAGTCCCTTCTTCGGCTCTTTTTTTGTGAGGGGATATACCAGAGTGGCCAAATGGGACAGACTGTAAATCTGTTGTTTCGACTTCGGAGGTTCGAATCCTCCTGTCCCCACAGGCTAAAAGATTTAAGTGCTTTGATTTTGATCAAAACTTAAGTTAATAAGCGAAAGTAGCTCAATTGGTAGAGCTCCAGCCTTCCAAGCTGGAGGTTGCGGGTTCGAGACCCGTCTTTCGCTCAGGTTAAAGATCCGGTGGATTTTTAAAAGATAATGAGTATTGTACTAGAGAAGTTGATACATACGCCTGATACGAGAGGCGACAAAATGATAAAAAACTTGGCTTTACGGTTTTTTATTTTTTTGAAAGTCCCAAATTGCGGGACTTTTGGCATGTGAAGCAGACTGTTCTTTAAAAAAATGAATTACAAGCGGCTTTTTAACAAAAGAGCTAAAAGATAAGCTGTTGTAGCTCAGTGGTAGAGCACCTCCTTGGTAAGGAGGAGGTCGGCAGTTCAATCCTGCTCAACAGCTCAAAAGAGATTAAGATTTTAAAAATAAATATATAACAAACAACAAGTAAAAAATAACAACTATGGCAAAAGAAAAATTCGACCGTTCCAAACCACACGTAAACATTGGAACTATTGGTCACGTAGATCACGGTAAAACTACTTTGACTGCTGCGATTACTACAGTATTAGCAAGTAAAGGTTGGGCAGAAGTTCGTGACTTCTCGTCAATTGATAATGCTCCTGAAGAAAAAGAGCGTGGTATCACTATTAACACTTCTCACGTTGAGTACGCTACGGCTAACCGTCACTACGCTCACGTTGATTGTCCAGGTCACGCTGATTATGTAAAAAACATGGTTACAGGTGCTGCTCAAATGGATGGTGCAATTTTAGTTGTTGCTTCTACAGATGGTCCAATGCCTCAAACTCGTGAGCATATCCTTTTAGCTCGTCAGGTTGGTGTACCTCGTATCGTTGTTTTTATGAACAAAGTGGATATGGTGGAAGATGCTGAGTTATTAGACTTAGTTGAAATGGAGATCCGTGAATTATTAACATTCTATAAATTTGATGGTGATAATACACCAATCATCCGTGGTTCTGCTTTAGGTGGATTAAATAACGATCCAAAATGGGTTGACAAAATTCTTGAATTAATGGATGCAGTAGATAACTACATTCCAATTCCTCCACGTGAAAAAGATAAGCCATTTTTGATGCCGGTTGAAGACGTGTTCACGATCACTGGTCGTGGTACCGTTGCTACAGGTCGTATCGAAACAGGTGTTATCAACACTGCTGATAACGTTGAAATTATCGGTATGGGTGCTGAAAAATTAACTTCAACTGTAACAGGTGTGGAAATGTTCCGCAAGATTCTTGATTACGGTGAGGCTGGAGATAACGTAGGTTTATTATTACGTGGTGTTGAGAAAAAAGACATCAAACGTGGAATGGTTATTATTAAACCAGGAACTGTAAAACCTCACGCTAAATTTAAAGCTGAAGTATATATCTTGAAAAAAGAAGAAGGTGGACGTCACACTCCATTCCAAAACAAATATCGTCCACAATTCTATTTCCGTACAACTGACGTAACTGGAGAAATCGAGTTAGAAGCAGGTCGTGAAATGGTATTACCTGGAGATAACGTTACTATTACTGTTAACTTGATTAACCCAATCGCTATGGACAAAGGTTTACGCTTTGCTATCCGTGAAGGTGGTCGTACCGTAGGTGCTGGTCAGGTAACTGAAATTTTAGACTAAGCCATAGTCAAAATATATAGGCAAAATGGCTCCTTTAAACAGGAAGCCATTTTGCCATTTATAAAAGGACTTAAAAAAACACAGCTTACGGGTGTGGTGCAATGGTAGCATACCGGTCTCCAAAACCGTTGATGGGAGTTCGAATCTCTCCACCCGTGCAACGAATTGGGTAACAAAAAAACGAAAAGAAAATGAGCAAAATAGGAACATATATTTCAGAAACTAAAAATGAACTGGTTAACAAAGTTAGCTGGCCAACCTGGCCTGAGTTACAAAGCAGCGCTATTGTTGTTTTGATCTCTTCGGTTATTATAGCAATGGTAGTTTTTGGAATGGATAAGGTGTTTGATTTGTTAATGAAACAAGCTTACGACATTATTAAGTAATTTATAAAGATTTAAAAATGGCCGATATAGTAAAAACAGACACCTCAACCAAAAAATGGTACGTAGTACGTGCTATTAGCGGGCAAGAGAAAAAAATAAAACAATACATTGAAGTTGAGATCACTCGTTTAAAATTAAACGATTTTGTATCTCAGGTTCTAATTCCAACAGAAAAGGTGATCCAGATCCGTAACGGTAAAAAAACAACCAAAGAGCGTTCTTTTTACCCGGGATATGTATTAATAGAAGCAAACCTTTCGGGAGAGATCCCTCATATTATTAAGAACATTACCGGTGTAATTGGGTTTTTAGGTGAAACAAAAGGCGGAGATCCAGTGCCTATGCGTATTAGCGAGGTTAACCGTATCTTAGGAAAAGTAGATGAGTTGACTGAAAGTGAAGGCACTGTAGCCTCAAACTACATGGTTGGCGAATCGGTAAAAGTTATCAATGGCCCATTCAATGGCTTTAACGGCGTAATTGAAGAGGTTATGGAAGACAAAAAGAAAATTAAAGTTACCGTTAAGATATTTGGCCGTAAAACTCCGGTTGAATTGAATTTTGGCGAGGTTGAAAGAGAGTAAAATTTAAGATCTTAGAAATAAGATTTAAAAAATAAAAAAATATTAACGCATTGAAGGTTGATTAGTTTTTAAGAGGTGCTTTGCTGCTTCCAACTCAAAGTAACCCGGTAGTTACCGGAACTAAAAACGAAAGACCAACAATAAAAACAAATAAATAAAATAAAATGGCAAAAGAGTTATCGGCAGTTGTAAAATTGCAAATTAAAGGTGGCGCTGCTAATCCCTCACCTCCAATCGGACCTGCATTAGGTGCAAAAGGGGTAAACATTATGGAGTTCTGTAAGCAATTTAATGCCAGAACCCAACAACAACCAGGTAAAGTATTACCGGTTATTATTAATGTTTATTCTGATAAGTCGTTTGATTTCGTTATCAAACGTCCACCAGTAGCAATCCAGATCATGGAGCTTGCAAACATTAAAGCCGGTTCGGCTACAAGCAATCGTAAAAAAGTTGGCGCATTAACGTGGGCTCAAGTTCGTACGATAGCTGAAGACAAAATTGTTGACATGAACTGTTTTACAATTGAGTCGGCAATGAACATGGTTGTAGGTACTGCAAGAAGCATGGGTGTTACAGTATCAGGCGAAAAACCTTACTAAAAATTAAATCAATTATTAACAAACAAAAAAGCTTAACAAAATGGCAACATTGACTAAAAAAAGAAAAGCAGCTAACGCAAAATTTGACGCTAGCAAGTCTTATTCAGTTGCTGAAGCATCAAAGATTGTGAAAGACATCACAACTACTAAATTTGATGCCTCAGTGGATCTTGCGATCCGTTTAGGAGTTGATCCTCGTAAAGCTAATCAAATGGTACGCGGTACTGTTACCTTACCTCACGGTACTGGTAAAACTTTGCGTGTTTTGGCTATTGTAACTCCTGATAAGGAAGCAGAAGCTAAAGCTGCAGGCGCGGATTTCGTGGGATTAGATGAATACATCGAGAAGATCAAAGGTGGATGGACTGATGTAGATGTAATTATTACTATGCCTTCGGTAATGGGTAAAGTTGGTGCTTTAGGACGCGTATTAGGCCCTCGTGGTTTAATGCCAAATCCTAAAACCGGAACTGTAACCATGGATATCGGCAAAGCGGTAACGGACTCAAAAGGTGGAAAAATTGACTTTAAAGTTGATAAAGCAGGAATTATTCATGCAGGAATTGGTAAAGCATCTTTTACTGCCGAAAAATTAGCTGAAAATGCTAACGAATTATTACAAACTGTTATCAAGTTAAAGCCGTCTTCAGCTAAAGGAACTTATGTAAAATCAGTTACTTTAAGCAGCACTATGAGCGCGGGAATTATCATCGATACTAAAGTACTTAACTAAAAACACTGCTAAAAAATGAATAAAACTGAAAAAACAGAAGTAATAGATCAGTTGGTAGAAAAATTAAATGCCAACAACAAGATCTATTTAGCAGATTGTTCAACATTAACAGTTGAAAAAGTAAATGCATTTCGTAAGCAATGTTTCGAGAAAAAAATCTCAGTAACAGTTGTAAAAAATACATTACTTAAAAAAGCAATTGAACGTGCTAACGACAGTAAATTAGCCGAATTAATACCAGCCCTTAAAGGCGAAACAGCTTTAATTTTTACCGATACATCAAATGCACCGGCAAAAATCATTAAAGAATTTCGTAAAGGCGACAAAAAGCCAGCTTTAAAAGCAGCTTATGTTGAAGAAATGGTATTTATGGGCGACAGTCAATTAGACGCATTAGTTGCTTTAAAATCTAAAAACGAATTAATTGCTGATGTAATTGCATTATTACAATCTCCAATTAACCGTGTAATAGGTGCTTTGGAAAACAAACCGAGCGGCGAAGATAAAGCTGCTTAAAAATGTTGAAAAAACAATCAAATAAGTAAATTTAAATAAACAAATTAATTAACAAGTAAAAAACCATAAAAATGGCAGATATAAAAGCAATAGCTGAACAATTAGTAGGCTTAACAGTAAAAGAAGTTCAAGAATTAGCAACTGTATTAAAAGATGAGTACGGAATTGAGCCAGCAGCAGTAACTGTTGCAGCAGGTTCTGGTGGCGGTGGCGGAGAAGCTGCAGCTGCAAAAACATCTTTTGATGTGGTATTATTAGAAGCAGGTGCTGCTAAATTAGGTGTTGTTAAAGTTGTAAAAGACTTAACAGGTTTAGGCTTAAAAGAAGCTAAAGATCTAGTTGACGGTGCTCCAAAACCAGTTAAAGAAGGTGTTGGTAAAGAAGAAGCTGAAGCAATTAAAAAAGCTTTAGAAGAAGCTGGTGCTAAAGCAGAAATTAAGTAATTCTGTATATTTTACTAGTAACTGGCTTTTTTTAACTAAAAAAGCCAGTTACCTGTTTTTTTAAGTATAAAAGAACAGCGAACTTTGGAAAGACAAAATTGTATTAATTAAACCTCACATATACCTTGGCTGCAAGTACAAAAATTCAAAAACGAGTTAATTTCTCGTCCAACAAATTTCCAATCGAATACCCTGATTTCTTAGATATCCAGGTGAAATCCTTTCAGGATTTCTTTCAATTAGAAACCACTCCGGAAAACCGTAAAAAAGAAGGTTTATTTAGAGTGTTTGCCGAAAATTTTCCAATTTCTGATGCGCGTAACAACTTCGTATTAGAATTTAAGGATTATTATATCGACCCGCCACGTTATGCTCTTGAAGAGTGTATTGAACGTGGACTTACCTACTCTGTTCCGTTAAAGGCCAAATTATACCTTTACTGTACAGACCCTGAACATGAAGATTTTGAGCCGATCATGCAGGACGTGTATTTGGGAACCATCCCTTACATGACCCCAAAAGGTTCATTCATTATAAATGGTGCTGAACGTGTTATTGTTTCACAATTACATCGCTCTCCGGGCGTGTTCTTTGGACAAAGCCGTCACGCTAACGGTACTAAATTATATAGTGCCCGTGTTATCCCTTTTAAAGGTTCCTGGATTGAGTTTGCTACAGACATTAACAATGTGATGTATGCTTATATCGATCGTAAGAAAAAATTACCTGTAACCACGTTACTACGTGCTATTGGTTTTGAAAGCGATAAACAAATTTTAGAAATATTTGGTCTTGCTGACGAAGTAAAAGTTTCGAAAGCAGGCTTAAAACGTGAAGTTGGTCGCAGACTTGCCGCGCGTGTTCTTAAAACTTGGATAGAAGATTTCGTAGATGAGGATACCGGTGAAGTTGTATCTATTGAGCGTAACGAAGTGATCTTAGACCGTGAGACGATCTTAGAAGACGAGCACATCGACTTTATTGCTGATGCTGGCGTTAAATCTATCATCTTACACAAACAAGATGTAAACACTGCCGATTTTGCGATCATTTACAATACATTACAAAAAGATTCAACCAACTCTGAAAAAGAAGCAATTGAATTCATCTACCGTTTATTACGTAACGCAGAACCGCCTGATGAGGAAACCGCACGCGGCGTAATTGACAAATTATTTTTCTCTGACAAACGTTACGACTTAGGTGAAGTTGGCCGTTACCGTATCAACAAAAAATTAGGATTGAATATCCCAATGGAGATACGCGTATTGACCAAAGAAGATATGATCCTGATCATTAAATATCTTATTGAGTTAATTAACTCAAAAACAGATGTGGATGATATTGATCACTTATCTAACCGTCGTGTGCGTACTGTTGGTGAGCAACTATTCTCTCAATTCGGTGTAGGTTTAGCGCGTATGGCGCGTACAATTCGTGAACGTATGAACGTACGTGATAACGAGGTGTTCACACCAACCGATTTGATCAACGCTAAAACTTTATCATCTGTAATTAATTCGTTCTTTGGAACAAATCAGTTATCACAGTTCATGGATCAAACTAACCCATTGTCGGAGATCACGCACAAGCGTCGTCTATCGGCACTAGGGCCAGGAGGTTTATCTCGTGAGCGTGCAGGTTTTGAGGTTCGTGACGTTCACTACACTCACTACGGTCGTCTTTGTACTATCGAAACACCAGAGGGTCCAAACATTGGTTTGATCTCATCTCTTTGTGTTTATGCTAAGGTAAATAAATTAGGTTTTATCGAAACTCCGTACCGTACTGTTACTAACGGAAAATTAGATGTAAACAAACCGGTTATTTATTTAACTGCGGAAGAAGAAGACCAAAAAAATATTGCACAGGCAAACGTTGATCTTGATGAAAAAGGAAATATCAAAACCAAAAAAGTAACTTCTCGTTACGAAGGTGATTTTCCTATTCTTGAGCCGGAGAAAGTTCATTTAATGGATATTGCTCCAAATCAAATTGCATCTATTGCGGCATCGTTGATTCCGTTCTTAGAGCATGATGATGCCAACCGTGCCTTAATGGGTTCTAACATGCAGCGCCAGGCTGTACCATTATTGCGTCCTCAAGCGCCAATTGTTGGTACTGGTATCGAAGCGCGTGTTGCAGAAGATTCTCGTGTATTGATTAATGCTGAAGGAGAAGGAACTGTTGAGTATGTAGATGCTCAATCGATCACGATCCGTTACAACCGTTCTGAAGACGAGAAATTGATCTCGTTTGAAGGTGATGTAAAAACATATAAATTAACCAAATTCCAAAAAACCAACCAAAGTACTTGTATCAACTTAAAACCTATCGTTAAGAAAGGTGATAAAGTTGCTAAAGGACAGGTATTATGCGAAGGTTACGCTACGCAAGATGGTGAATTAGCATTAGGCCGTAACTTGAAAGTGGCTTTCATGCCTTGGAAAGGTTATAACTTTGAGGATGCTATCGTAATTAACGAAAAAATTGTTCGCGAAGATATCTTTACTTCTATTCACATTGATGAATATTCGTTAGAGGTGCGTGATACAAAACGTGGTATGGAAGAATTAACTCCTGATATTCCTAACGTTAGTGAAGATGCAACTAAAGATCTTGATGAAAAAGGTATTATTCGCATTGGAGCAGATGTAAAAGAAGGAGATATTTTAATTGGAAAAATCACTCCAAAAGGTGAAACTGATCCATCTCCTGAAGAAAAATTACTTCGTGCTATCTTTGGTGATAAAGCCGGTGATGTGAAAGATGCGTCTTTACGTGTTTCTCCTTCTATTAAAGGAGTTATCGTTGAGAAAAAATTATTCTCTCGCGCCATTAAAGATAAAAAAGCTAAGGCTGAGGAAAAACCGTTAATTGAGAAATTAGATACAGATCACGAGAAAAACGTTTACAACTTAAAATTAAAATTAGTTGATAAATTATTTGTTCTTGTAAATGGTCGTACTTCTCAAGGTGTTACTAATATTTTAGGAGAAGAAGTTATTCCTCGCGGAACTAAATTCACTCAAAAATTATTAGAGCGTGTTGATTATTCTGAAGTAAATCCGGGCAACTGGACTACCGATAAAGACAAAAACGAACAAATTGAGCGTTTGTTACATAACTTCTTAATTCAATACAACGATTATTTAGGAAAATACAAACGTGAGAAATTCCAGATCACTGTTGGTGATGAATTACCAACCGGAATTGTTCAGTTAGCTAAAGTTTATATTGCTCAAAAACGTAAGTTAAAAGTGGGTGATAAAATGGCGGGCCGTCACGGTAACAAAGGTATCGTTGCGCGTATCGTTAAAGAAGAAGATATGCCATTCTTAGAAGATGGAACAACAGTGGATATAGTTTTAAATCCATTAGGTGTGCCTTCTCGTATGAACCTTGGACAAATTTATGAAACAGTTCTTGCATGGGCTGGTCAAAAATTAGGATTGAAATTCTCTACTCCTATTTTTGATGGTGCAACGCTTGAACAAATAGATGAATATACTGCAAAAGCAGGCTTACCACAATTTGGCCGTACATATTTATATGATGGTGGAACTGGTGAGCGCTTTGACCAACCGGCAACTGTAGGTATCATTTACATGTTAAAATTAGGACACATGGTAGATGATAAAATGCACGCTCGTTCAATCGGACCTTACTCATTAATTACACAACAACCTCTTGGTGGTAAAGCACAATTTGGTGGTCAGCGTTTTGGTGAGATGGAAGTTTGGGCGCTTGAGGCATACGGTGCTGCAAACGTGTTACAAGAATTATTAACCGTTAAGTCTGATGACGTAATGGGCCGTGCAAAAGCTTACGAAGCAATTGTAAAAGGAGATAACATTCCTGCGCCTGGCATTCCGGAATCATTTAACGTATTGTTGCACGAATTAAGAGGTTTAGCTTTAGATATTACAATGGATTAACCCAACACAAAGTCCCTCTCCTTTGGAGAGGGATTTAGGGTGAGGCTTAGTAAAATCAAAGATTCATTAATGTAAAAGAAAAAAAACAAACATGGCATTAAGAAGAGATAATAAACAAAAATCAAATTTCTCAAGAATAACCATCAGCCTTGCTTCGCCGGAGACAATCCTTCGTCGTTCAAGTGGTGAGGTATTAAAACCCGAAACTATTAACTACCGTACTTACAAACCTGAAAGAGATGGTTTGTTTTGCGAGCGTATTTTCGGACCAATAAAAGATTACGAATGTCATTGTGGTAAATACAAACGTATTCGTTACAAAGGCATTGTTTGCGACCGTTGTGGTGTTGAAGTTACTGAGAAGAAGGTACGTCGCGAGCGTATGGGCCACATCAACTTAGTTGTACCTGTTGCTCACATCTGGTATTTCCGTTCGTTACCAAATAAAATTGGTTACTTATTGGGTTTACCAACAAAAAAATTAGACATGATCATTTACTACGAACGTTACGTAGTAATTAATTCTGGTATCGCTGCCGAGAACGGTGTAAGCTATTTGGATTTCTTAACAGAGGAAGAATACTTAAACGTTGTTGATACTCTACCAAAAGAAAATGCATTATTAGATGATGCTGATCCTAACAAATTTATTGCTAAAATGGGTGCTGAAGCAGTTCAGGATCTGTTATCTCGTTTAAACTTAGATGAAATGTCTTACGATTTGCGTCATAAAGCAAATACAGAAACATCTCAACAACGTAAAAACGAAGCATTAAAACGTTTACAGGTTATCGAAGCTTTTCGCCAGGCTAACCAAAATGTGGTTAACCGCCCGGAGTGGATGATCGTTAAAGTTGTTCCGGTAATTCCACCTGAGTTACGTCCATTGGTGCCACTGGATGGTGGCCGTTTCGCAACTTCAGATTTAAATGACTTATACCGTCGTGTTATTATTCGTAACAACCGTTTAAAGCGTTTAATTGAAATTAAAGCTCCGGATGTAATTTTACGTAACGAAAAACGTATGTTACAGGAATCTGTTGACTCGTTATTTGATAACTCACGTAAATCTAACGCAGTAAAAACTGATAGCAACCGTCCTTTAAAATCATTATCAGATTCATTAAAAGGAAAACAAGGTCGTTTCCGTCAAAACTTATTAGGTAAACGTGTTGATTATTCTGCCCGTTCGGTAATTGTCGTTGGGCCTGAATTAAAATTACACGAGTGCGGGTTGCCAAAAGATATGGCTGCTGAATTATTCAAACCATTTATCATTCGTAAAATGATTGAGCGTGGTATTGTTAAAACGGTAAAATCAGCTAAAAAAATTGTAGATAAAAAAGAACCAATTGTTTGGGATATTTTAGAGAACGCATTAAAAGGTCATCCGGTTATGTTAAACCGTGCCCCAACATTGCACAGACTAGGTATTCAAGCTTTCCAACCAAAATTAATTGAAGGAAAAGCTATTCAGTTACACCCATTGGTTTGTACAGCGTTTAACGCCGATTTTGACGGTGATCAAATGGCAGTTCACGTACCGTTAGGTCATGCAGCTATTTTAGAAGCTCAAATTTTGATGTTAGCGTCACACAACATTTTAAATCCATCTAACGGTGCACCGGTTTCGGTTCCATCGCAGGATATGGTGCTTGGTTTATATTACTTAACTAAATCTAAAAAGAATTTACCTAACGATGTTGTAAAAGGCGAAGGTAAAATTTTCTATAGCGCAGAGGAAGTAATTATAGCTTTAAATGAGAAAAGTGTAGATATGCACGCTCAGATAAAAATTAAAATTACCAATGCATTAGAAGGAGATAAATTAGTAACTAAAATTATTGATACATCGGTTGGTCGCGTTATTTTTAACGCTGTTGTGCCGCACGAAGTTGGTTACATTAACGAATTATTAACTAAGAAATCATTACGTGATATCATTGGTATGATCGTTAAGAAAACCGGTATGGCTAAAACAGCTAAATTCTTAGATGATATTAAAGAATTAGGTTTCAAAACAGCCTTCCGTGGTGGTTTATCATTTAACTTAGGAGATATTCAAATCCCTGAAGAGAAATTAAAAATCATTGCAGAATCACAAACTCAGGTTGACGAAGTAATTGGTAATTATAACATGGGTTTTATTACCAACAACGAACGTTACAACCAAATTATCGATATCTGGACACACACCAACTCTAAAGTAACTAAAAAAGTGTTGGATAAATTAAGCTCAGACAGACAAGGTTTTAACCCTGTATTTATGATGCTTGATTCTGGTGCACGTGGATCGAAAGAACAAATTAAACAATTAAGTGGAATGCGTGGTTTGATGGCCAAGCCTCAAAAAGCTGGTGATACAACTGCTTCCATTATTGAGAACCCTGTACTTTCAAACTTCCGCGAAGGTTTATCGATCTTAGAATATTTTATTTCAACTCACGGTGCGCGTAAAGGTCTTGCCGATACAGCGTTAAAAACTGCCGATGCAGGTTACTTAACACGTCGTTTAGTTGACGTTGCACAAGACGTTATTATCACTCAATCTGATTGCGGAACGCTTCGTGGTTTAAGCATGACAGCATTGAAAAATAATGATGATGTTGTTGAGACTTTATACGATCGTTTATTAGGCCGTACAACTGTTGCCGATGTTTATCATCCAACAACAGGCGAATTAATTATCGAAGGCGGAGAAATTATTACTGAAGATATTGGCGCGATCATTGATCAGTCTCCAATTGAAACTGTAGATATCCGTTCGGTATTAACTTGCGAAAGCCGCGTAGGTGTTTGTGCAAAATGTTATGGACGTAACTTAGCTAATGGCCGCATGGTGCAGTTAGGTGAAGCTGTGGGTGTTATCGCTGCTCAATCAATTGGTGAGCCGGGTACACAGTTAACACTTCGTACATTCCACGTGGGTGGTACTGCATCTAATACTGCTGCATCTTCTAACTTAATTGCTAAGTATGATGGTATAATTGAAATTGATGAGTTACGTACTGTTGAACGTGTTAACCCGGATGGTAAAAAAGCTAACGTGGTTATCGGACGTTCTACTGAGATGCGTATTATTGACGTGAACACAGGTATTACTCTAACTACAGGTAACATTCCTTACGGTTCGCAGCTTTACATCAAACCTAGCACGAAAGTGAAAAAAGGAGAATTGATTTGTGATTGGGATCCGTATAACGCAGTTATCGTTTCGGAATTTGGTGGTACTGTAGAGTACGAGCAAATTAAAGAGAACGTAACTTACCGTGAAGAATCTGATGAGCAAACTGGTTTCCGTGAAAAAGTAATTATTGAGAGTAAAGACAAAACAATGAGTCCTTTAATGAGGATCGTTGATAAAAAAGGCGAAGCTCTTAAAACATACAACATTCCTGTTAGCGCGCACATTATCGTTAACGAAGGATCTAAAATTGAACCGGGGCAAATATTAGTTAAGATCCCTCGTGTTACTGGTAAAACAGGTGATATCACCGGTGGTTTACCTCGTGTAACCGAGTTATTCGAAGCGCGTAACCCAAGTAACCCTGCCGTGGTTTCTGAAATTGACGGTATCGTTACATTCGGTAAAATTAAACGTGGTAACCGTGAAGTTTTAGTAGAAGCTAAAACAGGTGAGCAACGCAGATACTTAGTTAACTTAAGTAAGCACATCCTTGTGCAAGAAAACGATTTCATTAAAGCCGGTAACCCGTTATCTGACGGTGCTATTAGCCCTGGTGATATTTTATCTATCAAAGGGCCAACTGCTGTTCAGGAATATTTGGTAAATGAAATTCAAGAGGTATACCGTTTACAAGGTCAAAAATTAAATGACAAACATTTCGAAACAATTGTTCGTCAGATGATGCGTAAAGTTGAAATTGTTGATCCGGGTGATACCATGTTCTTAGAACAACAATTGATCAACAAAGGTGACTTCATGACTCAAAATGATGAGATCTTTGGTAAAAAAGTTATTCTTGATCCAGGCGATAGTACTGAGTTAAAACGTGGTCAAATTATCACTGCACGTAAATTACGCGATGAGAATTCGTTGTTGAAACGCAGAGATAAGAAAACTGTTGAAGCGAGAGATGCGGTTCCTGCAACAGCAAATCCAATTCTACAGGGTATTACACGTGCTTCATTACAAACTAATAGCTGGATCTCGGCTGCTTCATTCCAGGAAACTACTAAGGTATTGAACGAAGCTGCAGTTAACGGTAAAGTAGATACTTTGTTAGGATTAAAAGAAAACGTAATTGTTGGACATTTAATTCCTGCCGGAACCGGTTTACGTCAATACGAAAAATTAGTTGTTGGAAGCAAAGAAGAGTACGAACGTTTAATGGCAACTAAAGAAGAAGTTGAAGAAGAGGCTTAACAAATAAGAAGTATGATTTAAGATTTAAATCTAAAATCTAACTTCAGAAATCTTAAATAAAAAAACCCGGTGAAATTTTCACCGGGTTTTTTGTTTGTTGCAGGCCTCATTCCCAGCCCTTATGCAAAGGAGAAGGGAGTTAAAAACGCAAAAACACTTCATTATTGGGCTAGTCACGATAGCTATGGTGATGGGATGAGGCTTGATGAAACCATATTAATTTCGTAACTTTTCTTTTATAAACCATTTATACCTTTATATAAATTTATCTATTGAAAAAAATAATCTTCATAACGGTTCTTGCATTTACGCTTCTCCCCGCTTCTACTTATGCCTGGGGAAGTAAAGGCCATAAAATTGTTGCCGCCATTGCAAAACAATGTTTAACAAAACAGGTGGCCGATTCGGTGCAAACTTTTTTAGGAAGTATGAGTTTTGAAGAAGCTTCTGTATGGATGGATGAAGTTAGAGGCGATAACTCATATGATTATTTAAAGCCATGGCATTATGTAAATGTTGAGAAAGATAAAACATATGTAAAAACAAAAGATCCTGAAGTGGTCAATCAAATAGAAATTTACATTGCTTCGCTAAAACAAAAAGGCGTTCGCGATAAAGAACAAATTAAATTTGCATTAAAAGTAATCTTTCATCTCATCGGCGATCTGCATCAACCACTGCATTGCGGCTATGCGGATGACAAAGGTGGCAATACCATACAAGTAGACTATCTTGGTAAAGGAACAAATTTGCATAAGGTTTGGGATGCAGAAATTATTGAAGATGCAAATATTACTTTAGGCAATTGCTTAAAATTATGTAATGCGTTATCTGTAGAGGAAAAAAAGAAAATACAAAACAACAGTGTTGAACTTTGGATGAATGAATCTCGCGAATTATTACCGGAGGTTTATAATTTTGAAAAAAAAATAAAACAGGATTATATTGATAAGAATAAAATAGTCATCGAAAAACAATTGGTAAGAGCCGGTATTCGCTTAGCAATGGTATTACATCAAACGTTTAAAAAATAATTTGCTGTTTCAATATTTAAAGAACAAAAAACGTTTGACTTTTTTACAAAGTTTTTGAGCGCCTTAACGGGCTTCTATGGGCTCGGCTGTCGCCTCGGTTGGGTGAGTAAAAAACTCAACCGAACTAAACCCTCCGCATCCCTGGCGCAGCATATCGATTTGTAACGCCGGGGATGCGTGAGCGATTGTAGCGGAAATCCTTTTTGTGAGGTTACGAACAAAAAGATTGAAACGAAAAGCGCGACCCTTTAGGGGCACGCCCAAAAACTTTGTCAAAAAAAGTAAATGAAAAAGTAAAATATTTTCTATTTCTCCTTCACAAATAAAATCCTAAACCCTACAAAAGAATTTTTCAGTAACTTATTTTATTGTCTTTTACATTTATAAATTACGTATTGTAATTATATATAAAAGAGGCAAAAAAAGCCTTTAATTTATAGCTTCAGGATTTATAATTAACGGATCCAGGTCTTTCGTATATTTAAATTCTATCTTAATTTTTTCGTTTTCCTTAAAATTCATTGCCTGTAATTTTATTTCCAAAACATCTGAATTATTTTTTATTGAAACCGATTTTCCATTTACCAGTACTTCTTTTATGCTGTATTCTGTTTTTGACACATGCGGATTGATCACAAATAAATTCTGCCACATATACGTTCCTTCAATTACAAACCTATTGTTACTAACTAATGCAGCCGGATTAATGATCAAAGGCTTTGACAAAGGTGCACAGCCTTTTAAATAACTTATTTCAACTTTTACTTTCTCGCCCTCTTTAATTCCTGCGGCTGCAAGATCTACCTGAAATAGATTAGCATTGATCTCATCTTTTGTTACATTACCGTTTACTTTTGTTTCTGTAACGCAATAACCTACTCCGTCGGCACCATAAGAATTCTTTATAACAAGATTCTTACCGGAATACTGCCCTTCAATAGCGATCGTTTCTGTTGGTTTATTTTGAGCATACGCGTTTATTGTTAAAACACCTATAGCAATTACCATTTTTACTAATTGTTTTTTCATGATGTTTAGTTTTTAGTTATTTTACTATGCTAAAGCGAATTTAAAAGTCCTTACAAACGCCAACAATCTCGCCTATCCGATTCATAACATCATCTTCGCTGGCGCAGCGATCATCGTTAAAAGAAACACGCTGTGTTTTGGCACTTAATTCAAAAGCTACACTTGTTGTGCATCCTCCTAATGGTAAACTTAAGCCATAAAGACAAAGCCTGTGAATCTGCTCTATTTTTTCATTGCTTAATTTTACTTTACCCTTGCATTTTATTGTTCTACTATTCGTTTTCATGTAAGCAGCTTCAAAATGATCGGCCTTTTTCACAAAAGTATATTCCACCGAAACGCTGTGAAAACAACCGTTAGAGCCAACGAGTAAAGAAATCTTATCTTGCGAAAAAATTTCATCAATAACTTTTATTCTGCTTATAATACTATCTTTCTCAGTTTGCTTTTGATATTCAGCCGTTATAGCATTTTGTGAAAAATAAAAAACCGGAAATAAAAAAAGGATATAGAATAATCTGTTCATCACACTAGTTTATTTATTTAATTTATTCAATTTTTTTAGTTTTTTTCTGAAATTTTTTCTGTGCCCTTCACCATAAACGATCACTATCTTTTTTTGAGCGCTTTTTTGAATAAGCCCTAACAAGTTGTCATTACGATAGTCAATAATAATTTTATTATACTGGCGTTTTGTATAAAACACATCCTTCTGAAATTTTTTATCAAAAGGTGTATAAAGATCCATACTGTCTAAAATTATTTTACCGTTCACTTCTTCCCATTTTGTAATTAATTGCAGGTAATCTACATCTGCCCTAAGATCTTTCTCATCCATCCCCAAATTAACATTTGGCGGTTGTTGTACATATTTTTTCATCATGGATGCGCTCGCTTCATCTTTATAAGTACCACCAAAGCCCTTTATTTTTCGGGCCTTACGGCGAATAGTATCTTTAAGCAAACTATCGTTTGTAAAATTGGTATTTATAGATTCAAAAAAGATCACATAACCCTGCGCTTTAAGAGCTTTTATTTTTGTTGTAGCATCATCATAAAATTGTTTTTTACCCAAATGATGCATAGGAATAAATTTTAAGTACTTATCGTTTAATTTGTACGAATATACCTTAGCCTGTTTTCTGTTAAGCTCTTTTAAGCCGCGCATAATTTTACAAGAAGTAAACAGGTATAAACAGGCTAAAATTATTAAAGAAAATTTATAAGACATATCTCAAAAATATACATTTTTTTTATTTGAGAAAGGATTGCTTTCACTAAAAAAGTCCTTCTCATTTAGAAAGTCCAGATAGCTATTAGGAAAGGATAAGGCTTAAAAATAAAGATTCTTGATTCTACACACTATTTTTCCGCTTCGGATAAATTAAAAAAACCGTCTCTTAGTTTACGCTGCTTCACCTCTTTTACAGTTGTTTCCATAACAAACTGATCGTTTTCAATTAGCATTTTTAATGGTAAAGCATTCGAAATACTTAAATACGCATACCAGTTTGCGTACTTGTGCTTTTCATAAAGCTTTGGGTCTACCGGCAATTGGTTTGTGTAATAATATTTTTGAACGCCGCTTTTACAAGTTAGAGTTAATTCATCACAGCTATAATCTAAAATAGTGCATACATCTTTTTTAATTTCCGATTTTAAAATCTCGTCGGCGTTAACAGATGCATCCGTTGTTTTTAATTTTGATTCGATAGATAATTTTGAATACAAAAGGTTTGTTTTTTGAAGATACATTTGCCATTGCGACATTGAACCGTTAGTTACCGATTTATAATTGCCCTTCTTTATAAAATAATTCATTTTTGTACCCATCATTTGTTTCCATTGTTCATCAGTTATTTGATCTGTCTTCGATTTCCAGTTAATTGTATAAACGATCTCTCCTTCAAACGTTTGCGCAATGCTTAAAGCAGAAATAAAAACAAAGAGGAGGATGACTATCTTTTTCATAATATATTTTCATTCAAATATAAATAAATTCGTAAAGCTAGCGTAAGTAAAATTACCTAACTATTGTGGGGGGGGCTCAACAAGCCTCATCCTAAATCCTTCTCCAAAGGAGAAGGACTTTTGCCGTGTCGCCTCAATTCCCTCCGGGATTTTCGCTCCCTTCTCCTTTGGATAAGGGCCGGGGATGAGGCTGAATGCAATCGCCCTTCAACTCCGCTCAGGGTGACGGTGTATGAAAACCTTTTGATTAACTTTATCGTATATACACTAAATTTGGTGTGCATGAAAAAAGCTAAACTCTCTCTTACCCTCTTATTTGCTTTTATATTACTTTCTTTTAATAGCAAAGCCTCAGAACATCCTAAATGGTCGCGCTTTGATGGAGAGATTTTTGCTAAGGCAAAAAAAGAAAACAAATTAGTACTGTTGCATTTACGTGCCAATTGGTGCCACTGGTGCCATGTAATGGAAGAAAAAACATACGCGTTGCCAAACGTTATTTCTTACCTCGAGCAAAATTATATTGCTTGTATGGAAGATCACGACGAGCGCCAGGACTTAACAAGTTTATATAGCGATTACGGTTGGCCCGCCACCATAGTATTTGATGCCAATGGAAATGAATTAATGAAAGAGCCGGGCTACATTCCTGCCGAAGAACTTTTAGAAAAATTAGCAAAGCTTAAAAAAGAACCTGTGCCTTTGCTTAAAGACCGTGTTGAAGCAGATCCGAAAACAACAACTGAGATCTCTTTAAAATATTCTTTAATGGAATTAAAAAAGAGATTTACTACTTCTTTAGATCTTGAAACAGGCGGTTTTAATTTCGGGCAAAAATACATTGAATTTGATACTTACGAATATGCTTTCACGCATTTTAAAACAGATACAAGTTTAAAGAACTGGCTAAAAATTACTATTGATAACTCTACCGGCATTTACGATAAGGCCTGGGGTGGCGTTTACCAGTACTCTACCAATAATGATTGGAACCATGTACACTTTGAAAAATTATTATTTATACAGGCGCGTTATATAAAAATGTATTGCTGGTATTACAAAATGTTTAATGATATTGAAGCCTTAAAAAAAGCAGAAGGCATTGTAAAATACGTGAACCGTTTTTTAAAGTCGCCAAGCGGTGGGTATTATAACGCGCAGGATGCCGATCTTATTCCCGGAGAGAAATCGCAGGATTACTTTAACTTGAATGACGCGGAAAGAGCAAAAAAAGGAATTCCGGCAATAGACAAAAGTGTTTACACAAGCGATAACGCGCAATACGCAGAAGCGTTGACGATTCTGTGGGCAACCAGTGGCAAGGATGTTTATTTAAAAGATGCAGTAAAAACGGTTGACTTTTTAAAAACAAAACGCAAAAAAAATAACACCTACATGCATGGCGAAAAATATGCAGCCACTACTTCTTTAAAAGATAATAGTGCCATGTTAAAAACACTAATGTTATTATACCGTGCAACACAAAATGAAATTTATAAAACGGAAGCTACGCAATTGGTAAAAGAAATCTCCAACAATTTTAACTCCGGCAAAGGTTACTTTTATACCTACATTGGCAAAAGCGCTCTTAAAGGCACTTACAATATTTCAGAAAATATTGATGTAGCGCGTTTATTAAATTATTCTTCGCATTTTTTTCATGAACCAGCCTACAAAAGCGCTGCGCAGGAAACTATTAATTTTTTAAATACAGAACCGGTTATAAACTCTATGAGCACTGAGCCCGGTATTTTAAGTGCCGCCGAAGAATTAAGTTATGAGCCCATCAACGCTGCATTTATGATGAAGAAAGCGCCACAAGCCGGAAAGCCTGATATTTTAAAAGCTCAGTATATAACTGCAACTATTGCTTTTCCGCGTTTTTATTTTAATAGTGTTGTTTACACAAAAGATAATATCATCGAAGATAAAAAAGATCTTTTCGAATCGTTTGATGAAAATTTTATGGTGCTTTGTACTTCGTCTTATTGCAGCTCTCCCCTCTTTAACATAAAAGAGTTTAAAGAGTTTATGTATAAAAGGGTGTTGGAGAAATAGAATCGTCATTGCGAGCGATAGCGAAGCAATCTAACACAGTAGTATATTTTCTTTTGTCACTTTTGACGCGCAAAAGTAACCAAAACGCTTTTGATCTTTTGAAGGAGATTTTTATTTTGGCGAGGTAGAACAGCCAAAATAAAACCGCTGCCTCGCTAAGCTCTTTTCTAGTTGCCTAATCAGCTATACGCCTGGCTTAGCTCGCAGCTATCTCTGCAAAAGATCAAAATGCATTACCCAAACAACTAAACGCTTAATAATTCACCTGCAACTCGGTTTGCGTTAGGGATTGTAGCGAAAATCCTTTTTAGCTTTTTCAGCTAAAAAGATTGTAGCGAAAAGCCCGGGCCGCGAGTGAGGCAACGAGTAGCGCCACAGGCCGAACCTCGCGGCAACGCCAAAAAAACAAACACTACGATTATTGATAGCTGCCATTTTGCGGTTTACAAGCTAACATTCGTTAACAAAAGTTCAAATCAAAAATCTTTATCTTTATAAGATGAAATGGAATCAATTAACAGATATAAATCAATTAGCCATAATTGACCGTGAATCTAGCGCACAAAAAATTTTGATCTTAAAACACAGTACGCGTTGCAGCATAAGCAGCGCAGCTTTAGCAAGACTAGAAAGAAAATGGAAAGATGAAAATTCGGAGGTATTAAAACCTTATTATTTAGATCTGTTAGCGCACCGCGACATCTCAAACGCTATTGCAGAACGTTATAATATTATGCATGAATCTCCGCAGGCTTTGATAATTGAAAACGGCAAGTGCATTTTTTCTCAAACACATATGGAAATTAATGCGGACGATCTTATGACTGCCATTTAACCAAGCCTGTTTAGATATCATTCTTAAAATCATTACTTTTGTTAAGCAACAGATCTATATGGCACACCATTCTCTTCGCACATTAAATGTAACTCGCTACATTCAGCCGCTTCGTGAGGGCGGATCTTTACCTGCATTGGCCGAAGCGGATGACAATTTTAAATATGTGTTAAAATTTAAAGGTGGCGGCCACGGTGTAAAAACATTAATTGCCGAATTGATTGGTGGAGAAATTGCACGTTTGTTGGGTTTAAAAGTACCTGAGTTAGTATTCGCCAATTTAGATGAGGCGTTTGGCCGTACTGAAGGTGATGAAGAAATACAGGATCTTCTTAAAGCCAGCCAGGGATTAAATTTAGCGCTTCACTTTTTATCGGGTGCCATAAATTATGATCCCGTTGTTAGTCCGATAAATGCAGAATTGGCTTCTAAGATAGTTTGGCTCGATTCCTTTATTACCAACATGGATCGTACTTTTAGAAATACAAACATGTTAATATGGAATAAAGAACTATGGCTTATAGATCATGGTTCTTGCCTGTATTTTCAATACACCTGGACCAACTGGGAAACAAAAGCTGTAAGTACTTTTGCATTTATAAAAGACCATGTATTATTACCCAAAGCTACTTTATTGAATGAGGTAAATACCGAATTTAAAAAATTACTGACGGAAGATAAACTTCGAAATATTGTTGCACTTATCCCTACCGATTGGCTGAAGTGGGAAGGCGCGGATGAAACACCGGAACAAATCAGAGAAGTATATTTTCAATTCTTATTAAAACGTTTAAACTACGCCGATATTTTTACTAAAGAAGCCATTGATGCAAGATAAGTTCTTATATGAATATTCTGTTATTCGTGTTATGCCATTGGTAGAGCGCGAAGAATTCGTTAATGTGGGTATCATTCTTTTTTGTAAAAAAGAAAAATTCATTAAGATGTACTTTGAGGTAGATGAAAAAAAGTTACGCGTATTTTGTAAAGACATTGACCTTGAACAAATCATACTTAATTTACGATCGTTTGAAAAAATAGCGAATGCTGATAAAGATGGCGGACCAATAGCCCAAATGGATATGGCATCGCGCTTTAGATGGTTAACGGCAGTAAAAAGTTCGGTGATACAAACTTCGAGGCCACACCCCGGCCTTTGCGCAGACCTTGAACAAACTGCTAAAAGGCTGTTTGAAGAATTAGTGTTGTAAGCGCCGGTAATAAATTGTTGCTTTATTTTAATTATAATTTTTTTATACAATCTCTACTAAAAGAAAAATAAACAATGAAAAAAAATATTTTAATCTCGGCGATATTCTTACTACTAATAGCCTCGGCATTTAAAGTTATCGAAATTGTTAACTGGAAAGTGAAAGATGATACTTACACAGTAACATTTAAAGGTGGCCATATAAGTGGCGCTATAAAAGGTCTTAAAGCAACAATCTTATTTGATGAGGTAAATCCTAGCAAATCAAAAATAACAGCTTCAATAGACGCTAATACCGTTAAAACCGGTAACGGTATGCGTGATAAACATGCAAGATCGGAAAGTGCTTTGGCTGCGGATAAGTTTCCTTCAATTACATTTGTTTCGGATGTGGTTTCAAAAAAAGGTACCGGCTATGAAGCAAGTGGTAAATTAACTATGAAAGGCGTAACTAAACAGGTAGTTTTACCTTTTACGATTGAACACAAAGGTGATGAGGCTATATTAAATGGTACTTTAAAGATCTCCCCAAAAGATTTTAATGTCGAAAGAGGTGGAACCCCTGATTTTATTGACATCACAATTAAAGTTCCGGTTACTAAATAAAAACTTAAAAACAAAAAAGCTGTTGGATCACAACAGCTTTTCTAAAATTCGTTCTTTATTGATATTACATCTCCACCAAAGTTCCAATCTTTTGTCCTTCTACTAAATTTTTAAGATTACCTTTTTTGTTCATATCAAAAACAATAATTGGTAAATTATTTTCTTTGCAAAGCGTAAAAGCTGTCATATCCATAACTTCAAGACCTTTACTATATACTTCATCAAAAGAAATGGTTTCGTATTTAGTTGCAGTTTTATCTTTTTCAGGATCGGCAGTATAAATTCCATCTACACGCGTTCCTTTTAAAATTACATTTGCTTCAATTTCAATAGCGCGTAAGGTTGCAGCTGTATCTGTAGTAAAATATGGGTTTCCGGTACCGGCGCCAAAAATAACCACACGACCTTTTTCTAAATGTCTTACTGCTTTGCGGCGAATATAAGGTTCGCAGATCTGTTCCATTTTAATAGCACTTTGTAAACGTGTTTGCACGCCTAAAACTTCTAATGCGCTTTGTATAGCCATACTATTAATAACGGTAGCAAGCATTCCCATATAATCGCCATGTACACGGTCCATACCACCTTTTTCAGCTTGTATACCACGAAATATATTTCCACCGCCAATAACTATGGCAACCTGGCAACCGTTATCATAAAGTGATTTTATCTCGCGAGCATATTCGCCTAGCCTTTCTTGATCAATTCCAAAACCTTTATTGCCCATTAAGGCTTCGCCGCTAAGTTTTAAGAGAATGCGTTTGTATTTCATATTTTGAGTACTTTAATTTTTTATAAGGGTTAAAAAAAATCCCGACTAAAAAGCCGGGATTTAAAATTATTAAGATAATGAATAGCGTTTTAAGGCGGATACCGTTAGATCTTTTTCTACACTTTGTAAGAACTGACGAACAGTAACTTTGTTATCGATAAAATATTCTTGATTTAATAAAGTAGAATCTTTATAGAACTTGTTTAATTTACCCTGAGCAATTTTTTCAACCATATCTTCCGGTTTACCTTCTGCACGAGTAGTTTCGCGAGCAATTTCCAATTCACGCTCAATTGTAGTTTTATCTACATCATCTTTATCAATAGCAACTGGAGCCATTGCAGCTGCCTGCATAGCAATGTTTTTTGCAACTTCAGCAGATACTGCTTTGTTAAACCCAACGGCCACCGCTAAACGGTTACCCGGGTGAATGTAACCAACAACTTGCTCACCTGTAACAATGCTATAGTAACCAATGTCAATTTTTTCACCGATTTTACCAACTTGCTCCATAAATTTATCAGCAACAGTCAGATCACCATTGTAAGGCAATGCTTTTAAAGCGTCAATATCAGCAGGTTTTTTATCTAAAGCGATCTTTGCAACATTATCTGCAAATTCAATAAACTCCGCATTCTTAGCAACGAAATCTGTTTCGCAGTTAACACTAACAACAACTGCTGTTTTGTTATCTGAAGAAGTTTTTGCCAGAACAACACCTTCTTTTGCATCACGGTCGGCACGGTTAGCCGCTACCTTAGCACCTTTTTTACGAAGAAAATCCACAGCGGCCTCAAAATCGCCGTTGCTTTCTTCTAATGCTTTTTTACAATCCATCATACCAGCACCTGTTTGCTGGCGTAATTTATTAACTTCTGCTGCTGTAATAGCCATGTTGTTTCCTTTTTTAAATTATTATTTATATTCTTTACAAAAAAAACGGTCAGCCTGATTTACAGAATGACCGCTTTTAAATATTATGATATTAATTATTTTTTTGCAGTCGTTACTCTACGACGTTTTTTAGCGCCACTTTTTTCTTCATCATCAGCCTCACCTTTAGTAGCGCCTTTAATGATTGCACCGTCTGCTAGTTCTTCAGCTTCTTCTTTGCTGAATTCTTTAGTGTCTGATTCTTCCGCATTACCAGCTTCTTTATCCATCTTACGATCAGATAAACCTTCTTTAATTGCAGTTGCCATTAGATCAATAATGTAAGCGATTGAAGTAGACGCATCATCATTTGCAGGAATAACATAATCCACTAAATTTGGATTTGAGTTAGTATCTACAATAGCAAATGTTGGGATATTTAAACGCTTAGCTTCTGCCACAGCGATATGTTCTTTAGTAATATCAACAATAAATAATGCAGCAGGTAAACGAGAAAGATCTGCAATTGAACCAAAGTTGATCTCTAATTTTGCACGCTCACGAGAAAACTGTAAACGCTCACGCTTAGAAATATTGGTAAAAGTACCGTCAGCGTTCATTTTGTCAATTTGGCTCATACGACGCACCGATTTACGGATAGTTGCAAAGTTAGTTAACATACCACCAGGCCAACGTTCTGTAACGTATGGCATATTAATAGCTTTGATTTTTTCAGCAACGATATCTTTTGCCTGCTTTTTAGTAGCAACAAATAATATTTTACGACCCGAACGTACGATCTGTTTTAAAGCTTCTGCAGCCTCATCAATCTTTACTACGGTTTTATTTAAATCAATGATATGAATACCGTTTTTTTCGGCATAAATATAAGGAGCCATTGCTGGATTCCATTTGCTTTTAAGGTGACCAAAGTGTGCACCTGTTTCAAGTAATTCGTTAAATGATGTTCTTGTCGACATTTGTATATTCTCTTCTTTTTTAAATCTAATATTAACGTTTGCTGAATTGGAAACGAGCGCGAGCTCCTCTTTGACCGAATTTCTTACGTTCAACCATACGTGGATCGCGGGTAACTAAACCTGCAGCGCGTAAGTCTTTCTTAAGCTCTGCATTTATCTCAACTAAAGCTTTAGCTATTGCTAAACGGATAGCTTGTGCCTGACCTGTAATTCCACCACCTGCAACATTTACTTTTACATCATAATCAGTTAAAGCGTTAGACACTTTTAAAGACTGAGTTACATAATAATGTAATGTTGGAGTTTTAAAATATTCTTTATAATCTCTTCCGTTTACTTCGATATTACCGCTGCCTTTAGTAACGTAAGCGCGAGCTACTGAAGTTTTTCTGCGACCAGATGTGTTAATTACTTCCATTTACTTTTTATAATTACTTAATTTTACTTAGATCTACTTTTTTTGGTTGTTGTGCGTCATGACCATGCTCAGTACCTGCAAAGATACGGATGTTGCCGTTTAACTGACGACCTAAAGGACCTTTTGGCAACATACCATGAATGGCATGAGCAAGAATCTCTTCCGGTTTTTTTGCTAATAACTCTTTTGGTGTAGCAAAACGCTGTCCACCTTGGTATCCTGTATAACGGATATATACTTTATCAGTAACTTTTTTGCCTGTAAAGCGTACTTTTTCAGCATTAATGATAATTACATTGCTTCCTGCATCTGCATGCGGGGTATAGCTGGTTAAATGTTTACCACGTAATAACATGGCTACTTTTGAAGCTAATCTTCCAACTACTTCATTTTCAGCGTCAACCAATAACCACTCCTTCTCTGCTGAAGCTTTATTGGCAAATTTTGTTTTATAACTTAATGCGTCCACTTTGTAAATTTTTTAGTCTTTTCCTTAAATAAGGGGTGCAAATGTATGAAGTTTTTTTGATACAGCAAACTTTTTTAAAAAAATATAGCGAATATTTTAGGGCTTTAATCGGTTTCCGGCAAAACTATCCATAAAATATAGCTTTTACGAGGCAAAAATACTCAAAATAAATCCTATTTTAAGGGCTGTTTTCTATCTAAAATTAATTAATACTTTTAGCTTGTGCTAAATTACCTTAAAATAATAGCTGTTTTGTTTCCTTTTATCGGTTTTTCTCGAAAAAATGAGCAAGATCAACTAAAAAAACAGCTAAAGGTTCGCAAACATAGCACTTCCCATTGCTGTTTATTGGCTGCCCTTATTAAATTCTATAGGAAGAGGTACTTTCAGGCTTTCGTGATAAAAGGGAGGTACAAAAAGCCTACTTCCATCCAAAAAATATATTGAACGCGTTTTTAAAATAATTGATTGAATTACTTCACAAAATATTTTTTAACTTTTGTTTTAGCATTTGCACTCTGTAAGATCAATTGCGCGCAAAACAATGTAGTAGATTCTTTAAGGCTTGCATTAAAAAAAGCAAAACAGGATAGCCTTAGATGTAATTTGCTTATTAAAATAATTGAACTTGAAACCGATATTGAAGATTATACAAAAGATAATCAACAACTTTTAGTTCTTGTTGAAAAGAATCTTGAAAGAATCGGATCTAAAACAGAGAATAAAAGAACAGAAGAATACAACTATTTTAGAAAAGCATTAGGCCGGGTAATTTATACCAAAGGATGCGCTGCGCAAGAAAAAGGTGACAATGACAAAGCGATGCAGTATTATCAAAAAGCCATTATAGTGCAAGAAGAAGTGAAAGACGCACAAGGACTCGCAAACTCTTTAAATAATACCGGAGAAATAGCTTCTAACCTGGGGGACATTCCGAAAGCGCTCGAATACTATCTAAAGAGTTTAAAAATCAGGGAAAGAATTAACGATAAAGCGGGCATTTCTTATTCACTAAATAATATTGGATTTATTTACAAGGATCAAGGTGATTTCCCTACGGCACTAGATTATTTTCAAAAAAGTCTAAAATTGCAGTTGGAAATAAATGATAAACAAGGCTTAGCAGCATCGTATAATAATATTGGACTTATTCATTTCTATAAAAACGATATTAAAGGTGCGATTGATCATTTCAAAAAAAGCTTAGCTGTTTATGAAGACTTAAATGATAAACACGGCCAGGCAAACGGCTTGATAAATATTGGTTTTATCATTGGTAGCATGGGTAATATAAATGAAGCAATGCCCTATCTTGAAAAGAGTCTTGTTATGCTTGATGAAGCGAAGGATAAAAAAGGTCATGCGAGCGCTCTCATTAGCATTGCCGGGTTATTATATAAGCAAAAAAATTATCCAAAAGCTCTTGAATATGCGGAAAGAAGCTTAAAAGAAAGTAAAGAACTTCGTTATCCGATTGAGATCAGAAATGCGGCGAAATTTTTACACGCTATTTATAATGCCACCAGAAACTTTAAGAAAGCTCTTGAAAATTATGAATTATACGTTTTAATGAACGATAGCGTTTTAAACGCAGAGAATAGAAAAACAAGCATAAAATCGCAACTTAAATACGAGTACGAAAAAAAAGCTTTTGCCGATAGTATTAAACTAGTTGAAGAGAAAAAAATTACCTCACTTAAGCTTAAACAAGAAGAGAAGCAACGTTACTTCTTATATGCAGGCCTATTGTTAACTCTAGTATTTGGCGTATTTATGTTTAACAGGTTTAAGGTAACGCAAAAGCAAAAAGATGTGATACAGCAACAAAAGCAAATTGTTGAAAAACAAAAATATATTGTCGAAGAAAAACAACGAGAAGTAATGGATAGTATTCGTTATGCCAAGCGAATACAGCAAAGTTTGCTTCCGTCGGAAAAATATTTGGATCGGATCTTAAAAAATAAAATATGAAAAAAACAAAATCATATATTCTATTTTTAATTTGTGGCTACGGCATTCATTTATTCGCGCAAGATAATAAAACAGTAGATTCGCTTAAGCTCAAACTTCGCAACACAGTTAACGATTCAATTAAATGCTCAATACTATCTCTCCTTTCTGAAATTATAACAGATGATAATGTTTGGCCATTATACAACGATCAACTTTACAAAATCTCGAAAAGTAAAATAAAATCGGGCAACGAAAAGTCCTTATTTTATTATAAAGCACTAATTTCTGCTTCAAATAATAAAGGCTATTTACTAGATTTAAAGGGAGAATTAGATTCGTCAATTATTTACTATAATGAATGCCTTGAGCTTTCGAAAAAAATTAACGATAAAGAAAATTATGCCGAATCGCTGTATAATATTGGTAAGGCATACAACTTAAAAGGAAATATTCCTAAAGCACTTGAACTTCAGGAAAACAGCCTAGCGATTTCGGAAAAAGAAAATTTAAATGACTTAACTGCACGGATATTAAATACCTACGGATTAATACAGCACAGACAAAAAGATCTGGTAAAAGCTTTTGAGTGTTATGAAAGAGCCTACAAAATCCAATTAAAAATTAAAGATAAACGCGGCTGCGCTTATTCATTAACAAATATTGCCGGCATTTATTTAGACAGAAAAGACTACACTAATGCTTTAAAGTATTTTAATGAAGGCAAGAATATTTTCGAAGAAATTAATGATTACTCAGGATATTTAGTCAACTCAAGAAACATTGCTAAAATACATCTAATAAACAAAGATTATACCAGCGCTATTGAAACCTGCAACAAAATAATTAATAATACTCAGGCATCCTTATATAAACCTTCCATCTCGCGAACGCATGATATGCTGAGTGCAATTTATATCGAACTGAAAGAAACTGATAAAGCCTTAAAACACGCCTTAATGGCAATGAAAATTGCTAACGAAACAGATAACCCGGAGCTAATTAGAAACAGCGCCCTTGCTCTTTCAAGAATTTATAAAGAAACGAAAAAATATGATTTATCACTTAAAAACTACGAACTATACATTCAAATGAGAGATAGCATTTATAGCCAGGAAACACGTAAAGCTTCTATAAAATCGCAACTAAAATATGAGTACGAAAAAAAAGCTGCTGCTGACAGTATTAAAGTTGCCAAAGAAAAAAAATTAACGCAGATACAATTAAAGCAGGATGAAAATCAACGCTATTTTTTATATGCCGGCTTGTTGCTTACCGCTGTATTTGCAAGTGTTATGTTTAATCGCTTTAGAGTTGTACAAAAACAAAAAAACATAATTGCTGAACAAAAAAATATAGTAGAAAAACAAAAAGAAATTGTAGACGAAAAGCAGAAAGAAATCTTGGATAGTATTCTTTATGCCAAACGCATACAGCAAAGTTTACTGCCAACCGAAAAGTACATTGAACGAATATTAAATAAGTGACAGCGAACAGAAAATACTTACTCATTGCATCAATTTTTTGCTGCTTTAATGTGCTCTTTTTTGGGCAAGATAATACCATTGATTCGTTAAAACTTGTACTCAAAACTGCAAAACATGATACAACCAGATGTTATATTCTAAATATCCTAACTGAAATTTCGCCCGACGGAGAATGGGAAATATTTAATGCCGAATTAAAAAATATTTCAGAAAAAAATCTACAATCAAATATTACCAAACCGTTTAAATCATTGTATCTTAAATATTACGCATCTGCAATAAACAATCTTGGTTATTTATCAGATCAAGAAGGAAATATTGATCAGGCTTTATTGTTTTATTATAAGAGTTTAAAAATACTAGAATCTCTTAAAGATAAACAAGGCACAGCAGCCACGTTAAACAACATTGCCAGCATCTACAAAAACAAGGGCGAAATTCAGAAAGCACTAAAATATAATATCAGAAGTCTGCAAATTTTACAAACCACTAATGATAAAATCAGTGTTGCCTATGCGCTAAATAATCTCGGAGCCGTGTATAAGGAGTTGGGTAACATAAAACAAGCCCTCAACTATTATCAACAGAGTTTAAAAATCAGTGAATCGGTAAATGACAAAAAAGGAATGGTTGCAGGCCTTAGTAATATTGGATTAGTTTATACTGGCCAGAACGAATTAGAAAACGCCTTGATATATTATAATAGAAGTTTGACAATTAGTAAACAAATTCCGGATAGTGAAGCCATGGCATTGGAACTAAATAGCATTGGAGGAATTTATAATCGAGAAAAGAAATTAAAAAACGCCCTGAATAATTTTAATGAAGCGTTAATAGTAAATAAAAATATTAAAAACAAAAAAGGGTACGCTTCTTCTCTAAACAACATAGGCGTTATTTTTATGAATGAAAAAAAATACAGCCAGGCTCTAGAATATCTGCAAGAAAGTCTAAAAAACAGAATCGAAATACAAGACAAACATGATATTGTGGAGTCTCTTAATAACATAGGCAACATTCAATTAAAACAACAAAATTATAATCTCGCCTTAAAATACTGCCTCGAAGCTAAAAAAATTAGCCTCGATATTGGCTACCCAATGAGTATTCAAACATCGGCATTTAATTTATATTTAATCTATAAACAACTTAATAATTCAAAACCAGCAATGGAAAATTATCAACTGTTTATACAAATGCGAGATAGCATCTCAAACCAGGAAACAAAAAAAGCATCTATAAAAAGTCAACTAAAATACGAGTACGAAAAAAAGGCCGCAGCAGATAGCGTTAAAGTTGCTGAAGAAAAAAAGTTAGCTACATTTCAATTAAAACAAGAAGAGAACCAACGCTATTTTTTATATAGTGGCCTGGGGCTTGCATTAATATTTGGAGCAGTAATGTTTAACCGTTTTAGAATCACCAAAAAACAAAAAACTACTATTGAAGATCAAAAACATACTGTTGAAAAACAGAAACATCTGGTTGAAGAAAAACAAAAAGAAATACTAGACAGTATTCGTTATGCTAAGCGCATACAAACAAGTTTATTGCCATCAGAAAAATATATTAATAAGCATATTAAAAATAATTAATGAAAAAGATCATACTGCTATTATTTACCGTTATATCCCTTTCTTTATTTGGGCAGGATAACCAGGTAGATTCATTAACACGGCTTATTAAAATAGCATCACACGATACGGTTAAAATAAAACTCTATCAACACCTCGCGGAAATTGACACCGACGAAAAACTTGCACAACATGCCGATGAAGCGGCACTACTGATTGAAAAACAGTTAAGCATTTTACAAAAAAATTCTCCGGCATACTTTAACATTTTAAGATTTAAAGCAGGCAATTTAGAAAATCTTGGTTTGGTACAACAAAATAAAGGTGATCTAAGTAAAGCAATAGATTATCATTTTCAATCACTAAAGATCAGAGAATCAATGCAAGATAAAAAGTCAATTGGGGCATCTCTTAATAACATTGGACTAATTTATTCGGCTATGGACCAAACCGACAAAGCGCTTGAATTTTACGAAAAAAGCTACGACGTATGCGTTAAAAGTGGCAACACAAAAATGGCTGCCTACGCTTTAAATGGTATTGCAGATACCTATATGCATAAACAAGAATATCCTAAAGCCCTAAAGTTTTATACCAAAAGTATGTATATGAAAAAACTCATTAATGATAAATATGGCATGAGCTATTCGTTAAACAACATTGGAGTTATTTACAAAAAAACAGGAAAGCTCGATTCTGCCTTATTTTATTTTAAAAAAAGCCTGGAGATGAGAAAAGAAATTAACGATAGAAATGGTATTGTTTATTCATATATAAATATTTCACGCACTTTATTTGTTCAAAATAAGCTTGGTGAGGCCAAACAGTTTGGCGAAATGGCACTTAAGATATCTAAAGAATTAAACTTTCCTAACATTATTCGTTATTCAGCCGATGCGTTACAAAACATATACGAAAAACAAAAAAAATACGAAAAAGCTTACGAAATGCTAAAGATCTCTAAAGAAATGGGAGAAATAATAGTTAATGATGATACACAGAAAGAATTATTAAGAAAAGAGATGCAATACGATTATGATAAAAAAAATATTGCGGATAGTATTAAAACTGTTGAAGAAAAAAAATTAACAAGCATAAAATTAAAGCAGGAAAAAAATCAAAGATATTTGCTTTACGGCGGTTTGGCGCTGACACTAATATTTGGGGGCTTAATGTATAACCGGTTTAGAATCACAAAAAAACAAAAAGCTATTATTGAAGATCAAAAACGTATTGTTGAAAAACAAAAAGATATTGTGGAAGAAAAACAAAAACAAGTTATGGATAGCATTCATTATGCTAAACGAATACAGCAAAGTTTATTACCTTCCGAAAAATATATTGAGAAGCAACTCACAAACATTGCAGATAAAACAAACCATAGAAATGGCTAAAACTAATTAAAATGAAAAAAATCCCATTCGTCCTTTTCCTGGTTTTTATCACCTCGTATAACTTGGCGCAGGAAAAATTAATTGATTCATTAAAGCTTGTCATAAAAAACACTTCGCAAGACTCTACCAGAATAAATTCACTTCTAGAACTTGGCAAGCTTTATAGCGTTAAAAGCTCAGACAGTGCCATTTATTTCCATAAAAAAGCAATTGATATAGCTTTAAAATTAAAAGACAAGGTATATGTTGGACAAGGAATATTAAAGATTGGGCAACATTATATTAATAAAAATGAATTTGATAGTGCTTTAATTAAATTAAAAGAAGCAAAACAAATTTACATCACAGCGCTTAACACAACAAAAGACGCTAACACCGTTTTAAGAGCTAAAAAATTAAAAGCAGATTATTACACCTTCATGGGTATTATACAATACAAAAGTGTAAATAATTATACACTTGCAATAAAATACATTGACTCATCACAGACAATAAATAAAGAAATAAAAAATACCAAAGGTCTTACCTACAATTACGCTACTTTGGGAAATATATATAGGCAAAATGGAGATAATGATAAAGCATTGACACTTCTTTTTAAAGGCTTAAAATTAGGCGAAGCAATAAATTCCAAGCTTGATCAGTCAGCAATATTTGGAAACCTTTGCCTGGTATACGAAAACATGGGTAATTATCCGCTGGCGCTAGAGTATGCATATAAAGCTTTAAAAATAGATGAAGAGCTTGATAATAAAAACGGAATGAGCAGGCATCTGGGAAATATGGGTATGATATACAGGTTGCAGGGAAATTTCACAAAATCATTAGAATGTGCTTTCAGGTCATTAAAATTAGCTGAAGAACAAGGTAATAAATTTAACTGCGCTAAAATTTTGGGAAATATTGCTATTTCTTTTAATCAGCAAGGCGAAAGAAATAAGGCAAAAGAATATTATTTAAAAGCGTTAAAAGCCAGCGAAGAATTAAATGATAAAAGTGGCATCTCTAATCAGCTGGCAAATTTAGGAATAGTTTATATGCAAGCGGGCGATTCTGCCAAAGAAAAAAATAATACAACCATCGCAAGTAAAAATTATAGCGTGGCATTAGATTATTATTTTAAAGCCATAAAGTTAAACGACGAATTAAATGACCTTAATGGAAATGCCCATGTTTATGGAAACATCGGAACTGTTTACGACCAACAAAACAATTTAGCCAAAGCAGAAGAGTTTGAATTAAAAGGTTTACAGCTATTTGAGAAATTGGATAATAAGCAGGGACAAGCTATTGCAGAAGGAAATATAGGTAATTTATATTTGAAGCAGAAGAAATATGCCGATGCGGAAAAACACTTTGAACGATCGTTGACTTTAGCGTCGGAAACAGGATCTACCAATGAAATAAAATTTGGGCACTACTTTCTTTTTAATTTATACGAAAAAACTAACCAGGCTTCTTTGGCTTTAAAACACTATAAACTATTTGTTCAATACAAAGATAGTTTGTTTAATGAAGAAAATAACAAAGCTATTATTCAACAGGAAATGAAGTATAATTATGAAAAAAAAGCAACCGCAGACTCTGTAAGGGTTGCCGAAGAGAAAAAAGTTGTAGCTATTCAATTAAAACAAGAACGAACACAGCGCTATGCCTTGTACAGTGGCTTGAGCCTGGTTGTTTTATTTGCTATCTTTATGGTTAACCGTTTTAGCGTAACTAACCGCCAAAAAAAATTAATAGAGACTCAAAAATTAATTGTTGAAGAACAAAAAAATCAGTGGAAGAAAAACAGAAAGAGATTTTAGATAGTATTCGCTACGCAAAACGTATCCAAACAAGTTTATTGCCTAACGAGAATTATCTAAAAAAACACATTCCAAAAACTTAGTTTTCGAAAATAACATCAGAATTTTTTGTTGTGATCTCAGAAACTTCTGCCATCGAAACATTTTTTATCTCTGCTACTTTTTTAGCAACTTCTAAAATATATGATGGTTCATTTCTTTTACCTCTAAATGGCACCGGTGCCAGAAATGGCGCATCAGTTTCTAATACCAAATGTTCCAGATCTATCTGCTCTACTACCTTATCCAGCCCCGAATTTTTAAAAGTAACAACCCCTCCTATTCCTAATTTAAAATTACCTAAAGCAATTATTTTTTGTGCTTGCTCAGTATTTCCTGAAAAACAATGAAAAATAGCTTTCGGCAATTTTTTAAAAGAAATAAGTATGTCGTAGATCTCATTAAATGCCTCGCGGCAATGGATAACAATGGGATAGTTATATTCCAAAGCCCATTCAATTTGCATTTTAAAAGCATGTTGCTGTTCTTTTAAGAATGCTTTTTCCCAATAAAGATCAATACCTATCTCGCCAATTGCTTTGTATTTTCTTTTTTGAAGCCAACTTTTTACTATGGCCAACTCTTCTTCAACGCTTGCATTTACACTACAAGGGTGCAAACCCATCATGGCAAAACAATTTTTCGGGAATTCAACTTCTAATTGATGCATAACATCAATAGATGTTGAATCTATATTTGGCAAATAAAATTTAGTAATACCGTTGTTAATCGCTTTTTGAATTAAAACAGTTCTGTCTGCATTAAATTCTTCCGCGTAAAGGTGTGTATGTGTATCTATCATTTAAAAAGTAACTTAATTCAAAGAGTCTAAAGCCACCTTAACAACATTGCTTAACTCTGTCTTTCCTGCCCCACTCTGGCTCATTACGCGCAAACCACAAAGCGTGTTATAAAAGAACTGTCCGTAAACTTTTGCGGGTTTTTGCAGTTTTATAACTTTTTTTTCTTCAGCATCACTTATCCATGCAGAAAAAAGATTTTGAACATCGTCTTTATTATTGCATACTACCTGCGATGTTTTAAAACATTGCTTACTCATTTCTGCCGCCGCATTAACAAGCAGGCAGCCATTGTCGTCAGGGTTTTCTGAAAGGTGATTAACAACGCTTTTAAACATAGTCTCCAGTTTTTGTAAACCGTTTAAATTCTTCTCGTCCAGATTCTGGATCTTTTTATCGTTAACCCCTTTATAAAACTCAAGTGATTGTAAATATAGATTATGTTTGTCTTTAAACGAATCGTAAAGACTGCTGCGGCTAAGGCCCGTAGCGGTTAAAATTTCGTCGATAGACGTTCCATTATAACCCTTTTCATGAAAGACAACAGACGCTGCTTCGAGCACTTTGTCTCTGTCAAATTGTTTGTATTTCGGCATAAAAGTTGATTTTGAATGTAAAATTAATTATTCGGAACAAATATTCCAAATTTTACAGAACGATTGTTCCGAATTAAATAGTTATTCCTATAACTAACACATCGTCAGTCTGTTCAAAAGAACCTTTCCACTGTAAAAAATAAGCTTCAAGCATTTCTTTTTGTTTGTTTGCCGGCAATTTTTTGCCGGAAATAAGAAGCTCTTTTAATTTTCGCGTCATTATTTTTTTTCCACCCGATGGGCCGCCAAACTGATCGGCATAACCATCCGTAAAAATAAATAAACTATCGTCCTTCTTTAGCTCAATCAAATGTTTATCAAACACCTGGTTGTTTGGCGTAAATCCGGCAATAGCAGTTTTGGTGGCTTTATATTCTATTAATTCGTTATTTCTTATTAAAAACAGTGGCCTGTTTGCGGCAGAATATTCAACGCTTGTTTTATCTGCATTAAATTTTAATATCGCAATATCCATTCCATCTTTTTGTGTAGAGGCATCTGAATGTTGTTTCAGTACATTTTTGATCTGCACATTTAAAAATGAAAGCACCTTATCCGGATCGCTTATCTTCTTTTCGTAAAGAGCCTGGTTAATTTTATCTGAACCTATAATACTCATTAATGCCCCGGGAACACCATGTCCAGTGCAATCGGCGGCAACACAATAAAAATCAGTATCTACTTTTGCGAACCAATAAAAATCACCACTTACTACATCTTTAGGCTTATAAAAAATAAAGCTCTCGTTAAAAATATCATTCAGGTCGCTTATATCAGGCAAAATTGCCTGTTGAATTCCTTTTGCGTATTGTATGCTATGATCTATCTCTTCTTTTTTTTCTTTTATAATATTATTTTGCTCCTGCAATTGGATATTGGTTTGCTGGCGCATCTTATTCTGCCGGAAAAGCAGGAAGGTGATAAAAATAACAACGATTCCAATTCCTACTAAAACAAAAATAAAATAACTCTTCTTTTTATTCTTTAATTCTTCAATTTCTTTTGTCTGCCTTAATTCATTCATACTAACTTCGGCTTTTTCAAGAGAAAAATTACTTTCCAAATTAGAAATACTGTTAGAGAACGCCTTCTTATCCAATTCATCTTTTAACTCAGAATAAACTTTAAAAGTTTCAAGCTCTTTAATGCAATCACCCGTCTTCTGATAAGCTTTAGATAACATAAGCATTGTTTCTACTTCCAACTCTTTATTATTATTCTTTTTACTATAATCAATAACGAATTTTAAAGTTTTCAGAGCTTCATCTACGTTTCCGATTTCAGCTTCGCAACGGGCATCCCTGCAAATACAGGAAATTAAGTTCATGGAATCTTTATTTTCACTATATATTTCTATGGCACGCGAAATGTAAAATTTAGAGGATTTAAAATCGCTTGTTGTATAAAACAAATCTCCCAGGTTAACATAAAAAACCGCTAAATTTTCGTAAGACTTATTTTTCTTAGATATTTCAATACCCAAACTTGTGTACTTTACCGAAGAATCGAAGTACTGCTTATCTTTTAAATCATCAAATTTTAAATTATAATAACTGCTTAAAGCGTTGTACGCTCTTTTTAATCCGCTTGAATCTTTTAATCTTAAAGATATTTGAAAAGACTTATATAAATATTTGTCATCTTTATAATTGTGTTGTTGAATGCATCCAATCCAACCCAGATTGTATAAAGACTCAGCAACGCCACGCTCATCGTGTATAGAATCGTTTAAACGGTAAGCTTTAAAATAATAATCAAAGGCCTTATCATAATTTGTTCTAAACCAATACTCGTCGCCCTTTGCATTATAAACAAGAATTTTTCCGGCAATAAAATTCAATTTAGTAGCTAAATTAAAAGCTTGTGTATAATATTCATTTGCTTTTAAATTATCCGTTTTCTTACTAAGCTTACCTAATAAAACTAAATCTTTTACTTTATTCGTATCATCTTTTGAAATAGAAATTTTTTCGAGAAGCCGCTCCACCCTGCTTTTCTTTTGAGAAAAACCAATAAAAAAAAGTAAAACAAAAAAAAGAAAATATATCCTGCGCAAGCTTAACATTAGTTTAAATAAATATAGAAAACAAAAGAAACTATTTCATCTTAAGTCGTATCTGTGTAATAATTTTTTTTGTGTACAGCGGAAAATCGCCTTGCATCATCCAGTTATAGTAAGAAGGTTCTTTTGTAAATACCTCTGCAACAGGTTTATCTTTATGTTTACCAAAAGCAAACACCTCTACGCCTTTATCATTAAATACAATGCGCCCCGCAAGATCTGCATTTTTAGACTTAGCGGTGGTTAGCTCGCTTAATTTTGGAATATCATTTGTTACAGGAATTGTTTTGTTGCCTTTACTATCTTCCACTTCTTTTCCTTCATATCTTTCTATCTGAGCTTTAAAGATCTCAAAGGTTGCTTTTACATCTGCCTCGGCGCTGTGAGCATTCTCTAAAGGTTTATTACAATAAAATTTATAGGCAGCACTTAAATTACGTGGCTCCATAAAGTGAAAGATATTTTGCACATCTACTAATTTTCTTCCTTCTAGTTCAAAATCTGCTTCTGCACGCAAAAATTCTTCGGCCAATAAGGGAATATCATATTTGTTAGAATTATAGCCCGCAAAATCGGCATTACCAATAAAGCGAAGTAACTCGGGAGCCGCTTCCTTAAAGGTTTGACAACCTTCAACATCTTTATCATAAATGCCATGTATCTTTGAAACAACATCAGGAATAGGCATTTGAGGGTTAATGCGTTGCGTTTTTATCTCGGCACTGTTATCAACATTTAATTTTAAAAGGCAAATCTCTACTATCCTGTCAGAACCAATACTCAGCCCAGTTGCTTCAAGATCTAAAAAAATAAGTGGTTTGTTGAGTTTGATATTCATTTCGTGATTTAAGATATAAAATTTATGATCTAAGATTTAATTTTGATTATATGTTTTTAGATCTTCCATTACAAGATCTATATTTTTTGTGTTGCCAATAAACGTATTTAATTTATTCATCACCGCGTCTAAAAGTGAATCGGGACAAGAAGCGCCGCTTGTAATAACAATCTTTAAATGGGTTTTTGATGGTAAAAAATTTGAAGTCGAAACTTTCTTTTTATTTGGATAATCGTAATGATGAATAAGCGTTGCGCTTTCAATTTCTTTTTCTGAAGAAATAAAATAAGTAGGAAATTTGCGCTCACATAATTCTACCAAATGAGAAGTATTGCTGCTGTTATAACCGCCCACAACGATAGCCAAATCAGCATCTGTTTCTAACAAGCCATAGGTAGCGTCTTGATTCTCGTTGGTCGCATAACAAAGTGTGTCGTGCGTATCCGAAAAATGTTCTTTTATTTTTTCCTGGCCAAATTTTTGAACAAGAACCGTTTTAAAATAATTTGCTATCTCGTCTGTTTCGGTTGCAAGCATGGTTGTTTGATTGATAACGCCTATTTTTTTAAAGTGTGTATCAATTCTAAATCCCTCAGTAAACCTGTCTTTAAATTCTTCTTCAAATTGCTGCTGCGTTTTGTTTCCCGAAATATATTCCGCCAAACGTTTCGATTCTTCCATATCACGCACCACTACAACTGCCTTGCTATCTACCGCACTTCTTGAGAATGTTGAACGGGTTTCCTCGTGATTATACTTGCCATGAATAATAATTGTATGTTCTGTTTTGCCTATCTGCTCTGATTTTTTCCACACGCGTTCTACAAACGGACAGGTAGTATCGTAAGCTTCTGTTTTAATTCCTTTTTCTTTTAATAATTTAAGCAAAGGCAAAGGTGCACCAAATGCAGGAATCATAACAATATCATTTGGTGTTAAAACATCAAACGATATTAATTGTTCACCCAAAGTATCCTGCAAAAATCTTACACCACGCTCAGTGAGATCTTTATTAACAGCAGGATTATGTATCATCTCGCTTAATAAATAAATATTCTTTCCTGGGTTTTCATCTAACGCTTTAAATGCAATTTCTATAGCATTTTCTACACCAAAACAAAAACCAAAATGGCGGGCAATATAATATCTAACCGGACCAAAATCAAGAACAGTTGGACTCACATCTTTTTTACGCGGATCCTGCACCTTGCGGTATTGTTTTACTTTTGATATGATGGGGCTCCTGTAAAATTCAGGAACATTAAAGGTTTTCATTAAAATTATTTTTTCTTAAAAACAATAGGCTTCGAACTTAACTTAAAATCCGTACCGTTTTCTGCGGTCTCTATTTCTGTCAAAGTTAAGATATTATTGCTTAATGTCCACTTGTAAGATAACAGTGTTTCTTCATTTTTAATGCTGATGGCATCAAACTCGTAGTCACCGTCCAAGCCTTCATAACCAAGGCCTTCCACAAAATACTCGGTATTAAGATCAAAACCAATAAATGTGCCATCAGGCATAAATTTTATCTGCTCCCCTTTTTCTCCGGTATAATTACCGGCAATTGTATTTATAGCTAATAAATATTCGTACTGATCCAGTTCTGTTTTTTTGGCAACCTCACCTTTTAATTTTTTTAAAGCAATATTCAAAGTATCTTTATCAAGCCCAATAGTTTTTAAAAAAGCGCTGCTGTCATTTTTAAAAGTTAACCAGCAAATGGACCTTCCATTATCAAAGACCAAAAGTTGGTTATTGTTTACAGAAAATGTAACCGGTATATAATCCTGGCTGGTAAAGCCTTCGTTACGCTGTATCAAACCTTCATCGTTCAAATAAAAATACTGATAGTTACCTTTTAAATTATCTTTTACTTTTTGTGATGTTTTTATTTTTTCAAAAAAAGAAGGATCGTACCAAAAACCTTTTAGCATATTCACCCCTTTTTCAACGCTTTCTATAGTTGTAAAATCTTCAGAAATTATAGCGGAATCTGTTAATGAAACAGTTTCTTCTGCAGGCTTTGGATCCGAACAAGCGCTAATTAAAACAATGCAGCAAATAAAAAAGATGAGTTTTTTCATACTTAAAAGTACTGATTTTTATTTTTTATTTCGCGGATGGTAACTTAAAATATTATCGCGCAAAAATTGCCTGTCTAAATGTGTATAAATTTCAGTTGTTGTAATGCTTTCATGTCCCAACATCTCCTGTACGGCCCTGAGATCGGCGCCACCCTCCACCAAATGTGTGGCAAACGAATGCCTGAAACTATGCGGACTTAACACCTTTTTTATCCCCGCTTTTTTAGCAAGATCTTTAATGATATAAAACACCATAACACGCGAAAGTGCAGCACCACGGCGGTTCAAATACAAAATATCCTCGGCTCCTTTTTTTGTTTTGATTTGAGATCGTACTGAAGAAATATAACTTTTAATCAACTTCACCGCATTTTTGCCAATTGGTACCAAGCGTTCTTTATTTCCTTTTCCAACAACTTTTACATAATAATCATTTAAGTGAAGATCGGTAATTTTTAAGCTCGTTAATTCACTCACCCGTAAGCCACAACTATAAAGCGTTTCAAGCATGCTATAATTTCGTTCTCCTTCAGATGTACTTCTGTCAATATTACTTAACATATTATCTATTTCTTCAATACTTAAATACACTGGCAATTTGCGGGCAATTTTTGGTGTTTCTAAAAGTTCTGACGGGTTTTGCTGAATATCATTCTCTAACAATAAAAATTTATAAAAGGTCTTTATGCCCGATATCACGCGGGCTTGCGTGGTAGCAGAAAAACCCATGGTAGCTATCCACTCTACAAAATTTTGCAGTTGTTTAAATGAGAATTTATCGGGGGCCTGGTTTCCTAAAAATAAAGACGAATAATTTTCCAGTTTTTTTAAGTCATCGGCATAAGCTTCCATCGAGTTCTTTGAAAGCGAACGTTCTAATTGCAGGTATTGCTTAAAGCGTATATAGTAAACATTCCAGCTATTGCTCATAGAAGATCAAAAGGGTATCTTTTTTATTGAAGAAGATGATGCGTTTTTCTATTGTTATACACCGGTCAACTTTCGGTAAATTTTCTTTAAGGTCTGATTCAATGCCCACCAAATGGTCAGGACAAGCGGCTGCGGCAGGAATAACAGAAGTAAATTTAAATTTATTTCGTTTTAAGCAATACCTAAGATCGAGATAAGTGCACTTATTAGAACAGTGCGCGGTTTTATTTTTGGTATCAAAAACCAGGCTTGCTTTATCTTTAGCCAAGGTGTTTTTTTGCCCTCCAATAAAAATGCTTTCTAAATTATAAGATACACCATTTGTGATCTTTGGTTTTTGAGCAAAAGTAAAAAAAGCCGTAAACAAAAGGCTTAGTATCAAACAAAAGCTAAAATATTTTTTTGTTG
>CALRPF020000016.1:0-114644 GCA_943369995.1 Chitinophaga pinensis | reverse complement strand
TTCATAGTATTGATTTATAAAGTGTTTATTAAGCAAAACCCCCGCATTAACGGGGGCTTTGTTTTGTATCCTCTGTTTATACTTAACCGGTATCACGCGGCTTTAGTTTTTAGATCTGTTCTTTCAATTTCTTGTTAGAATCTATCTTTAACTGATGATGCATTGAATGATATAAAGAAATTCTCATGCCAGCGATTTTTAAGCGAAAAAGCGACGAATGAGACATTTAATACCCATTTTGCTAGAGTTTTTGTGAAACACGTTTACACAAAACTAATTTTAAGATTACTCGATAAATATCGTATTACCTCAATTTTTAATATAACGGTTGGTAGAAATCCCCGTTCCGCCAACTTCACTTAAGATGTTTTTCTCGAGAATAAATTTACGTCCGTTAAAAACAGACTCGTAATAAGTAGCAGATAAAATAATGTTGATCTTTGCACTGGCGCGAATCTTTTTTAAAACTATTTGTACTTCAGGATAACCAATTGGATAAATTGTTATTCCGAAAATGCGTTTATCCTTAATTTCAATGATATTTCTTTTAAATGGAATTTTAATTTTATTAGTATTAGCTGTTTTCTGGGCAGAATTAATGCTGTGGGCGTCTTCAATAGTAACTGCTTCACCCGCTTCGTTAAACAGAGATATCAGAACAGTATTACCCGTATCTACGTCTAAAATGCTAAAATGGGGTTCAAGCGGTGTTTTAAATTCTTTGTTGTATAAGTATAAAGTGTCATTTTTTTCTTCGCAAGAGCCTTCATAAATATATTCTTTCATATCCGGGCACCAGGTTTTATCTGGCGTTAAAATATATGCAAAGGTATTTCCCTCGTTTATTTTTAGAATTCCTTCTCTGCAAATGGCGGGTAGTAAATCTCCCTCTTTATTAAGAGGAAAATATTCTCCTCTGTATTTGTTAGTGACAATACCTTTTTTTGGTTTATGGTTAATATTCACAAATTTATAATATAACTTATAACCATGACTATATTCAGAGATCAGCAGATCGTATTCTAAGTCACAGTTGCTTAAAGTATCATAGTTGGTAGCATAATGAAAAGTCCAATCACAAATAGTACTGGCCTGTTTATTGTAAATTGTACCCACTCCTAATGAAAGCGGTGAATAGGATAGATCGTTCTTTACAATTATACTTTTTAAATCATTTATGATTATGGTTCTATCTGCCTCAATTGATCTTAGTTGATTGTTTGGGATAGATATCTCATGAACATCATAACCTGTTTTATTATTTATTTTTATAATAAGAGATTGGCTTTTAAAGGCTGTAAGAATTCCAAAAAAGATAATCGATAAAAATAATGTTCTCATAAGTTTATATTATTCCGAAAATTATAATTTTAATGAGTGTTATTTTAATAGGATGTATAATTGGTATGTTTTTATCTACCTAAATGGTTTTATAGATCATTTTCATTCGGCAGGCTGCTATCTTTTAAATGCGCTTACGAACCCGTTTTTTTTGAGAAACTAATTACAAAAATTAGAAAGCCGGCCGCAAAAAGTATTGAAAAAACAATTGCGGTAAAACTTAAAACCGTATAAATACTGCTTACATTATTTATACTTGAATGATCACTAAATCTTACAAAATAATCAACAAGACTATCCAGCAAAATTATTTTTACGATCAATCCTAAATTACCGGTTAGCATTAAACGTGTAGCAGAGTTTTTTCCGTTTCGCTGCAATTTAATAATGCCAATTAAAATTAATACGAGAGGAATTAAAGCAATTAATTTATAAAATATAAATAATACAAAAGGAAAAAAGTAATCCATGATTTAAGTTTTAGTAAAAATACGCTCTTTTTACTAATAGAAGACATTAAACATATTAAATGGCATTGTTACAGTTTAATAATTCGCGCCAAGGCTTGTTGATCTTTTGTGTTTGTTACTTTTAGTAAATAAACGCCGCCTGGAAAATTTGCAATACCGTATTCCGAATTTTCGTTGGGAATGAGATTACTTAATTTTTTTCCATAAAGGTCAAAGATTTCTACATTAATTTCATTTTCGTTTGAAATAATTTTAAAACGATCAGAAACAGGATTTGGTAAAATGTTTATACTGCTTTTAAAGGTATTGTTTTCATACACACTAAGTGCGCATTTAGCTAAGATCTCGGGTTGTGAATTACAATCTACTTTATTGGCGCTTATTGTAATTGTAGCTCCAACAGGAGGATTGGCAAGGTATTTACAAATGCTTGGTACGTGACATAAGTTTAAATTACCATTTAATGTTATATCCAGGTTACTTCCAACGTTAGTAGAACCATTTCCAAGTCCAGTTAAATTACTGAGTGCGGCATTACTTTCAATAAAAATTCCACCTTCAATACCGCCAACAATTGTATTTACATGACTAAGAGCAGCAACAGAATTTAATAATGGATTTTGAACAAGCTCAAGCGTTTCGCCAATATAGTTAAGGCTGTCAAGGCCATTTAAATTTTGTAACAGCGCATTATCCCTGATAATAAGAGAACCGTTTTGTTTTTTCAATCCGCTTAATCCCGTAAGTGTGGTTAGCGCATTACATGTTCTGATAGTGAATTCACCGTGTATAGAATCAAGCGCGTTTAGCGCAGCTAAAGTGTTTAATGCGGGCAGATCGCGTAATATAAAGCCATCCAAAGTATCGTTGCCAATTGCAATAATGTTATTCAGTCCATTTAAGTTGCTTAATAATGGGCAATTTCTTATTTCAAGAACGCCTAAGGCCGAAGTTAACTGTGACAAAGGTCCAAGATCTGAAATGTCACTTCCCATGATCTTAATGTCAATACCATCTGGTATAACGGTGCAGGTTGGATATTGTGATGGAAATGTATTTATTTGTGCCTGGTTGGCGAAAGTTATTGGTGCCGTTGGACATTGTGCTTTTACAAATTGAAAAAACAAAAGAAAAATTGGTAAAGTGAATAAGTACTTTTTCATTTTAGACGTGGGTATTGATAGATGTAACAAGTTTATAGGTCGACAAAGGTACGCGTATTAAAACGCTTATAAATATAGGCTTTGTCGAAATTAACAAAGTTTAATTGGTGTTAAGCCCAGATCCTGTGTATAAAATTCCACACATTTTTATGGCTCATCTTCTCCAAAAAACCTTCCGGAACCTTTCCTTCTAAATTCTTTAATAGAGCAGGGTAGCAGCTTGCATCTTCTTTATCTTTGTGATAGTATGGGATACGTTTTGGGTCGGGCTCGCTTGCAAAAAAATAATCGGCACCAAAACACATCGTATCTTCTCCACCAATTTTTATTCCATGGAGTACGTGCTCGTAAAAAACTTCGGGATCATCGTTATTTAAAAACGCACGCAAAAAATTTAAACCTATTATACCTTTACGTTTGATGATTTCTTTTGCAAGATCGTCGGGTAAATTTCTTGGATGATCGAATATAGCACGGAAGTTGGAATGACTTGCGATGAGTGGGATATCCAGTTTGTGTTTTTCAATGTGTTCTAATTGTCCGTAAGCTAAGGCATCGCTGGTATGTGAAAGATCGAGTGCTATTTTTTTACCATGCATGTGATCGAGCAATTTTCTGCCATCATCTTTTAAACCTGCTTTTGTATAATTACCGCCACCAAAACGATTCTCGCCATGATGCGTAAAGCTGATGTATAAAACTCTTTCTACGTTTGCGATTATTTTATCCAGTTTTTTAAAGGCATTTTCTATCGGTTCATTCTCTTCACAGATGCCCGAAGCATTTTCAATTGATACAACGGCTCCAATCTTATCGGATGTAATTGCTTTCTCTAAAGAGGCAACATCTTTTACCAAAGAAATTTTATCGGCATGTTCTTTTAAGAGTTCTTTAAAAATCTCGCTTTCTTTTAAACCTGTTTCCGAACTACCTGCTTCTGTACCGGTATAGATGGCCATTACCTGCAGCTTTACATTACCTTCTTTTAATGCATTTAAATTACAGCCAATTTTTTCAAAAAACGGATGAGCTCCTTTTACATATTCTAAATAAGAAAGAAGATCGCAGTGCATGTCAATAATTGGGTATTTCATAATGCGTATATTTTAATTTTTTAATTTCATTTGCCATTCTCTAAGATCGTATTTTTTGGGTACCATTGTTTTGTATAAATATTTTGAATACTGCATTAAGCCAAAACCACCGGCTAAGGCGCCGCCAAAAATGGGCACGCCTAAAGAGGGCTCTCTTACGGCTACGGCAATGGTTATAGCCGAGCCAATCAATAATTCAACACCAATAATTTGAGCCGTTAACGCAGCACGGTTTCTTTTGCTATTAAAATGTTTTGAATAATAAATTTTTTTTAATTGCTTTTTGTTTAACACAAATGAACTATCGTAATTTAAAATGCCTTGTTCTTTACTTTTTTTGTACAAAGCGTTATAACTGAATTTAGAAAGGTAAAGGGAGTCACCCTTTAGATCGTTTATTCTACACAAAGTAATAGTGCTGTCGTTAGATAATACAATTGACAGTAACGCGTTGTTCTTAATTGTAATTTGCTTTTTTTGATTTGTAAGAAGAATTATTTTGCTGTGTTTTGTTTTATATTTTTTAGGGATGTAAATAAACTTATTATTATTCAAATCCATTTGCTTTGTAATTTCGCCAATTTTATTGTAGTACCTTTTATTACCGGGACTCACTTCATACTCCGAAACATTTCCATCATGCCAATAAGAGATGGAGGTATAGTGAAACGGGTCGGAACCATAGTGGGTAATGTTTGATAGTCTTCCATCGTTATAATAACTTTTAGAAATACCAAATGGCAGCTCATTATTGCCATTATTATAAAACCATGAAGAGTCTTTTATCTGTCCGTTCTCATAATATTTAATAAACTCGCTTGTGTCAGCCCCATGAGCATATAGGATCTTTTTTACTTTACCATTTTTATAATGTCTTGTATAAATAATACTATCCTTTTGAGAGAACAAAATATTACAAACAAAAAAAAGTAAAAAGGTAAGTGTAAATTTCATAGAAGCTCGTTACTCTCACTAAAATAATGATTCTTTTGCAAATAATCTCTTTGCTAATTCCAGATCAGTAGAATTATCTGCTTTAATACTTAAAAAGTAGTTGGTTTGCCAGCTTTGTGTTTTTTCTGCTTGTTTATTATTTGCAATATCCCAGGGTGGATAAACCCTTATCCCTCTTTTTCCTTCTTTTCCGTTATGAGTTATAATCTTTTTATCAGCTAAAATAGTTTTCGGAAAAATAAATTGGCCGATGTTATCGCCACTTCTTGCAGCGATAATTAAAAGATCAAAGTTATCCAAACTATCAAAAGGTTCTGTAATTCCGTTTTTATTTCTTTTCCAAATAGTTACAAACTGGCCGGTTTTTGTTGGCGTTATTTTTGAAGCTCTGTATGTAACAACCATTTTATTTAATTTAAATAACGAAGCGTTGTACTCCCGGCTTTCAGTTTCTTCTTTAAAATCAGTAAGAGCAAGGTTCAATTTATTATACACTATTTCCTTTGCTAATAAAAGATCAGGGTATAAAAAATTTGGAGCGATACGTGTATTTTCAGATGACATAGTTGGTTATTCTGAAGTAATAAACATTTTACAAAGTCTGTTTGATATTTATATTATTTTTTAACCGGTGAAGGATCAAATCAACGATTTTTTAAAAGCATCAATTACATAGTCGGTAGTTTGATACAAGATAGTTTCGTTTACCAAAATATCTATTTGATTTTTTTCATTTGGATAGTTTGTTGCAATTCGAAAGCTTTCAAACATTTTTTTTGCAAATTTTTCTCCCGAGACGTCAGTCGGTAGTTGTAGTGTATAGATATTACTTCCTCCGTCTGTTTCTGTTATTTTTAGTCCCGAAATTTTATTGAGCTCCTTAAATAATTCCGCAGACCTTTTTTTAGCGTCTGCAAAGCGTGTGTCAACGCCATTTAATTTATGAAGTGCCATAGCGGCATTAAACCAGTTTTCGGCCATGTTGCCACCATGTATTTTAATAAGGTGAGGCATTTTATCTATTACGTTTTTATCGCCGCATAAAATAGCGCCGGCGCCCGCACCTAAATATTTGTATAAAGAAATATACACGGTATCAAAATTTGCGGTATAATCTTTTATTGAAACACCCGACCATGCCGAAGCTATGTAAAGTCTTGCGCCATCCAAATGCATTTTAATGTTTTTAGAAGTACAATAAGCTCTTATTTTACGAATCTCTTCAATAGGCACTATGCCGCCGTTTGTTCTGCGCACAGGGTTTTCTATTGATACGGCGCCAATGCCGCTTTCAAAAACTTCTTCCTCTTGTAAAAGTTCAATAGCTTTTTGTAACTCCGCTGCTGTAAAATAGGTTTTGTCTTTGGCCAGTGGCATTAAACGCTTATTAAAAACAGATTGCGCCGCATCTGCTTCATCACGATAAACGTGACTAGTATCCTGCACAAATATTTTTGTTTTTTCTTCGCTCAAAACAGAAATTGCGAGCTGATTAGCCATTGTGCCGCTTGGCATAAAAATGGCTTTTTCTTTACCGGTAAGCTCGGCAAATTTTTTCTCTAATTCTTCCACAACGCCGCCCTGGCCGTATTGATCTCTTTTTAACGGGTTACTGACATTGATTTTTTGAAGCTCGTTAATATACTCAATAGCTCTAAAGTTAACACCATCACTAAAAAAATTAACCAATGGAATGGAAGGATCTCCAACAAAATTTTCGTTTGCTAATACCGAACCAAATGGTATAATGGCCGGAAGCATTACAATGCCCGATGTTCTTAAAAAAGATCTCCTGTTAATTGATTCCATATGTGTTTTATTTGGGTTTATTTTTTTTATTTTGAATTTTCAGTATTTCCATATCAACACTTAATAATTCATGATCGCGCCAAAGTTTATTCTTTAAAAAGAAATCTTTTAACTGTTCCATTCTTTGTTTGTTATCAAATCGCAAATTCCAATATAGTTTCTTTACAATTATTACAGCTTAGTTCGGTCTATTTTTTACTTAAAGGAAAACAGGGGGTATAATACAGATGAAAATAGCTTTGGTATACCTTAACCTGCAACTCAAAATTTTGCAGTTGGCACAGGGTTGATTATACTCTGTATACCTTTTTATTCTTGCATTTTCTTTCCCGGCTACAAAAAACATTATTTATTGTTTTGAATCTTTAAAGTTTCAAGATCAATAATTTCAACTTATTTAAACTCTGTGGTTTTTGTAGTAAGATTAAAACGGCCTCGCTTTTCACCTTTTCTTAGCATGACAGTATTATCCCTTTCGGGCTCCCAAACCTGGTCGTACTCAAACGGTATAACGATGTTGCCTTTTAGATCAATGTATCCCCATTTCTTGTCTTTCTCAACACTTATATAACCGCCTTTTAAAATAAAACCCATTAAGCTTTCGCTGGTTCCGGTGCTTGACATGTTGTCTTCTCTTACCTGCACCAGTTGGGCAAAATTATCAAACTGAAAATCTATTACTGTTTCGCCTTTGGTATTAATAACGCCGTATTTATTTCCTTTTTTTACCATGGCAATTTGCTCCTCAAAGTCGGTAGCGTCTTTATAAACATCAGCAATTATCATTTTGCCGGCATGATCCATATATCCATAAGTGCCAGCTCTTTCTTTTTTTACGCGTATTAATCCATCGCTCCAGGCACTTATAAATTGGTATTCGAATGGAATAATAACTTCATCTTTCATACTTATCAAGCCCCATTTTGGATATTTTATTCTCGCCTTTACGGTTCCTTCAGAAATAATAGTACCAAAATCTTCATACTTTGCAGGCACAACTATATTGCCTACGGTATCTACGAAACCTTTTTTCATTTCTTCACCGTCAAACATATAATAGCCGCTAAAAGTGTACAAGCCCGAGGTGAGTCCTTTATATTTAAAATCAATAACAGTTTCGCCTTTGCTGTTTATTACGCCAAACAATTCTTTACCATTAACGAGCTTAGAAACGATGCATTTGCCTTTGGCGCTAAAGGTTTGCGCGTTATGAAAAACAGCGCCGCCAAATAATTTCTGACCATTGTATTCAAAAAAACGATTGCCATTCATTGTTCCGGCAGTTTTTATATTATCCGGCAGTTTAATAGATGGAGTAGTGGAAGTCTCTGTTTTTACATCGTCTTTTTTTGCTGAAGTGCCACAGGAAAATAGTATTACCGATGGCAAAAGGTAAATAATAGTTTTAAAATTCATGGGTGTGGGTTTTAAATTAATAGTGAACACAAAGTTATAATTTTTTCTTTTTTATACTACTGCTCAGTAGTAGTTGTAATCTTACGGAATAATTATGTATTTATTCTGAGGTTTAAAACCGCGTAATTACATCGCGATAGCTCTAGGTGTTACTACAGAGGAAGAGGAGATAACTTGAGTTAATTTAAGCCAAGAGTACTCAACCGCATTTTAAGCCACTCGCTGGCTTTTAGCTCATCATTAAAAACTTCTGGTTTTATTGGAGGGCGTTCAAATATCATAAACAAGCTTAAACGTATCCTGCTTATTTTTGTTTTTGAAATGTAGGCAATAGCAACAACGTTGTTAGTGTGGCTATTGTTGGCCAGGTAAACAACGGCTTCTTCGGTTAGTTCATGCATGCTTGAAGAGTCGAATAAAACAGCATAGGGTTTGCCTTTTGAGCGTTCGATACCAAAACAAAATATGTAAATAATGTCTTCAACATCTATTACGGTGTTTTCTAAAAACCGTATGGTCAATATCCCTTCTTTAAAGGATAATTTTGTTTTTTCAAGTGTATTTTTATGAGTGGTAACCAGCATAAACTAAGCTTCTAAGATAATAATTTAAAAGCAGGTAATATTAAATTAAGTTTAAGGTATTATTTTTAAGAAAACATCTGCCGGGATCATGACGCGGCAGAAATGAGCCTTGGTGTTATTTGATATTAAACCAAGGATTAGATCTCATTAATATATTGCCCGTTGGATAGACATGTCATTAAACCTTATGATCGGTTTAATTATTGTATTGAAACATGTACTCAATTTGCTTCGAAACAAAATGTTTATTCCAATAGTAGGTTGTTGCATCTGCTCGGTCTTTAATGTACTTATTGTATAGTTCTTCTTTATCTTTTATAAAATGTTCTATATCGCCGTTCTTTTTAGATTCAACGCCTTTTTTAGTGAAACTAATATAATAGCCAAATTGATCAAAAGAGCTGAAAGATCCCACAAGATAATTATTTGAGTCGTATTGCGCAGAATAGAAAATACCCCTAGTATAAAAAACACCAAAAAGCTCCTTACTGCCACCCATAAAAACGCCATATCTCTTTTCGCCTTTGCTTATGGCATAAATGGGTTCATTTTTTCCGCGAGGCTCAATGATCCTAAAGGCAAATATGGCAGAGTCTTTATGAAGATGGAATTTGATCTTTTTATTACTTTTTTTATCTGTAAACGAAATTTTTCCATAATCATAAACGATATCATCTGCTACAAGCGAATCTTTTTTATTATTAAAAAAATCATCGCTTGTTTTGTAATAATAGATCTTTTTAATGCCTCCTATTTCTATGTTTTGAGAAATAGTTCTTAAAAAGGATAAGCAAAAAATAAAGAGCAGAGGATAAAATTTCATTATTCTACCTGGTTTTTATTTCTGTTGTAACTGTTTTGCTCGAGTTATCTAAAGCAATCTGGTAAAGTGATTTTTTGTCTCTGGGAGCTATATTGCTAAATGCAGCAACTATGTCAATGTATTTTGTACCTGGGTAATAATAAGAAGTCGTAGCAAGATCAACAATTGTACCTATACCCAATGTTATTGGCGCTTCTAATACCAAAAAAAGTATGCCTTTACCGGCTTTTCCTTTCATATTTATAGTGGCAGTTTTGCCTCCCGCTGTAAATTCGAGTTTGTTGTTGCGGCGCACTTTTATTAGCGCAGCCGGATGTCTGAATTTGGTTTTCTCACGCATGCTGGCACTATAGGTTTTTGTAACAAAATAGGCCATGGTTTGCTCTTTAACGTCTATCTTTTTTCCATTGTGCTTAACCTGAATATCATCCGGCGCTCCCACTAAAAAAACGGGGCGTTTACCAAAATACGCAGACCACATACAGCTGCTTAAACTAAATAATGCAATGATTGCTAAAAAAAGTACTTTTTTCATATTTGATGTTGATTTTGAAATTTTTGAATCGGCGCTAAATGTAGTTAAAGTTTTTGAGCCACAACAATATAATTCCTAATTAGATCACTGGGCTTTATAAGTGGTTAGGTTTTTGAGTGCTTAGTAAAATTTGGTTTTGATTTTTAAACACTGGTTTTGCAGGATTACAAATTTTGCAAAGCGGCAGAAAGAGAAAATACAGTCGCCCCATTATTAACAATTGTAAAGCTATTAAAATTAGGGTAAATGTATAACTAATTTGCCCCGTATTTTATTTACGTATTTTTTTATTTAAAATTTGTATAACTTGCATTTAAAACACGAAATTTGAATGACATTATAGTTAATGTAAAATTTATTTAAACCACAATATATACTCATGTATATCAAGCCTTATCTTTCAATTATATTTTTCTTAGTTAGCTTTGCCGCAAAATCTCAAAGCACTTATACCAGTTATTTTACCGGGGACACCAGTAATGTAAATAAACAAACACAGTATCGCATATGTTTAATGGGTGGAGCATCAGAAGATGATAATGCCATGAAGTGGTTTTTAAATGGAAGTGGCGGAGGCGATATTGTTGTTATTAGGGTTACCGGAACAAATGGATACAACTCTTATTTGTATACTACATTAGGCATACCCGTTAATTCAGTAGAAACATTGGTTATACCAAGTATAAGTGCCGCTAATCATCCGTATGTGCGAAGACGACTAAGAGAAGCAGAAGCTGTTTTTATCGCCGGCGGAAATCAATTCGATTATATTAGTTATTGGAAAAATACAGCTGTTGATAGCGCAATTAATTATCTTATTAATACAAAAAAAGTGCCGATAGGTGGAACAAGTGCAGGAATGGCTGTTCAGGGTCAATGTTATTACAGCGCCGCAGCTGGCTCAATAACTTCTCCTGTGGCCTTATCAAATCCTTATAACAGTTTAATGACTATTGGAAGTAACGATTTTTTACATCATAATTTTTTAAATCGTGTAATAACAGATACGCATTACGACAATCCCGACAGGCGTGGCAGACAAACTACTTTTTTAGCAAGATTATTTCAGGATAGTGCTAAAGTATTTTACGGTATAGCGTGTGATGAATATACTGCCGTATGTATTGACAGCAATGGTATTGCCAGGGTATTTGGCGGTTTTCCCACCTATGATGATAATGCCTATTTCATTCAACCAAATTGTATTTTGCCAAATGCTCCTGAAAATTGTTCTGCAAGCCAATCGTTAACCTGGAACAGGTCTTCGCAGGCTCTTAAGGTTTATGCTATTAAAGGTAGCTCGGTTGGTGCCGGTACATTTGATTTAAAAAACTGGCAAAATCCAAACGCCACTGGTGGTAGCTGGCAAAACTGGTTTGTTGTTAACGGAACTTTTTCGGTTACAACAAATGCTGGTAGTATATTGTGTCTAACAACGGGGTTAAAAAATAATACAACTAGTCAAGTTAATTTTCATCCCAACCCGGCTAAAGACGTTATAAAATTTAGTCAGTTAATGGATGAAGCAATCGTTATGGACATGGTTGGTAAAATAATGAAGCGTGTTTCTGATAAAGATGAAATACATATTGACCAACTTCCGAGTGGCTTGTATTTTATAAAATTAATATCCGGAAGTACAACAATTATCGAAAAATTCATCAAAGAATAGTAATCACGCGGTTTTACAAGTGGTTATGGTTTTGAGTGCTTAGTAAAATTTAGTTTTGATTTTTAAACACTGGCTTCGCGGTATTAAAAATCCTGCTGTACGGAAATAGTTTTGGCATTTTAAAAGTTCAAAATTAAGCCTGTTATTTTCTTTAAAGAATCTGGCAGGTGTTTACTATATTTTTTAAAGTCAGATGGTGTTATCAACAGCTCATTTTTTTTAGGGAGGTTGCTTACAAAAATAACCGGTAAATTTTTATTTACTAAGCTATCACGTAAATGTTTGTTATCAATTTTATACTTTTTTGACGCTGTATACTTTTTTTGATCCATATAAAATTCGTAGTCAATTTTATATACATCCCCTGTATCTTTTGTTATTGCAGTTATTTTTGCCGGCGACAACAACCCATCGTTTCCGATCTCAATATTTGAACCAACAAAATAATAGAGTAACATCACTACAACCATCCCCGAGATCAATCCAATAATTGTAAAAGGCGGTCCATTCATTGGTCTGCCATCCATAGGGTGTTTTATGAAATTGTCGTTTAGCATTTTTTTAAATCATAGGATTGCATCCCTATAGCTATCGGGACCTGCGGAGCGGGTTAAGCTCTTACTGAAATAGTTTAGTTTTTTGAAAGCCACATTTTCTATTGCTAATTTAGCACTTTCGTTTTTGTGAGAGGCGGGCAAAACAAAAATATTAATTGTAATTAAATTATATATTTGTTATTCTTAAAAACACTCACATGTTGCGAAAAATTTTAGCTTTTTACTTTCTGTTTTTTTTATGCCTGCTTGGGAAAGCCCAGTTGAGTGGTACCTTTTTTGTTCCGTCTGCAACTTATACTACGCTTGCTTCAGTTATAAGCGATTTAAATATACAGGGTGTAAATGGTCCGGTAACGGTTAATATAAGTGCAGGTTATACAGAGACTGCTCCAATAGGAGGATACACTTTTTCTGCTACGGGCACTACATTAAATCCTATTATTTTCCAGAAAACCGGTATCGGTGCTAATCCGCTCATTTCTGCTTATTCAGGCGGAACTGCCGTTGCTTCAAGTGCTCTCCAGGATGGTGTATGGAGATTTATTGGTTCTGATTTTATAACTCTTGATGGAATAGACATTATTGATCCAAACAACTCAAATCCTGCCACCATGGAGTTTGGCTACGGATTTTTTAAGGCAAGTGCAGCAGATGGTTGTCAGAATAACCTTGTCAAAAATTGTTCTATTACTCTTAAACGGATTAACAACAGTACAGGAAATTCATTTTTAGCAAACGGATCAAGAGGTATTGAGGTAATAAATGCTTTCTATAATGCTCATATGAATCCGCTTACAATAACTGTTACAGCAGGATCTAATTCCAATAACCGTTTTTATAACAATTACATCTCTAACTGTAATGTTGGATTTTCGGTATCCGGGTTTCAGGATGCATTGCCATATACACTTTCGGACCAAAATAACGATATTGGGGGAGTATCTGCACTTACCGGAAATACGATCGTCAATTATGGAGGTGGTGGTTCAAATCCTTCAATGGCTGTGTTTTCTTTAGCACAGTACTTTTTCAATGTTTCTAATAATCTCATTAATAACAATAATGGTTTGGGTATTAATCATCCCGGACCGCTGAAGGGAATTTATTTAAATGGTGCTACAGGCGCCGACGCTTCAGTTAATAATAATACCATCACACTACATGGAGGTGGAACAACCGCCCCGATTCTTTCAATACATAATGTAGCTGCTGCAACAAGTGTTTCCAATTCAGTAAGTATATCTAATAATTTGATAAAAAACTGTACCTATAGTACTGCAACCACCTCGGACTTTTATGGAATTTACAACAACGGAGGCTCTGCCTCTCTTGCAATTAATGGAAATACTTTAACCGAAAATTCGACAGCTGCCACCGCAGGGTCGTTTTGGGGGATTATAAATAGCGGTGTCATGCTCAATAGCTGCGAAATTAATAACAATTCCATCAACAATACTTCGCTTTCGGTTTCCAATTCTACTACTATTGATTTTATTCTAAATAACAATGCAGGAATTAATTCTACGGTCAGTATTTCATCAAATACCATTCAAACAATTATCCCTAATTCGCATTGCCATTTGATTTGGAACGCAACCTCCGGCGGAAATTTTACATCCATAAATAATAATGTATTCAGCGCTCAAATTTTAGCCGGTGGCTACAACGCATATTGTATAAGGAACCAGGCGGCCGGACAAAATCTGATTTCCGGCAATACATTCTCCGGCCCAATGTCTAAAGGCGGTTGGGGTTCCTTTTTTGGATATTACACCGGTTACGCCACACCCGCAGTTTCTACTACTATTACAAACAATAATTTTTCCAATGTTAACTTAACCGGAGGTGTTGACTTTACCGCCATCCACCACGCAGGGCCCACAACCCTGGCCAGCGTTATTAGCTCAAACACCATTTCCAATATCAGCAACTCAGGAGGTTCAACGTCCGCCATTACATATACTTTTGGAACTGCTGCTAACTTAATAAACAATAACCTGATTCAGAATTTAACATCGAGTGGTACACTTACCGGTGTTATTACATTTGGTTCAAGCAACACTGCATCACTTACCGTTTCCTCAAACACAATTAATGGACTTAGTATTTCTAGTGCTTCATTGAATAGGGCTATTTCTTGCTCCGGAGGAAATTTTTATTGTTTAAGGAATAAAATTTACAATAATTCAAGTACCAATATAAATGCAACTGTTCAGGGTATAGGTGCCTTCTCCAATTATTCAATGATCAGTAATAACATTATCGGCGATTTAACGGCACCAAATTCAAATGGTCAGTATTCTATCGATGGGATAATTCTTATTTCTCCAACTGCAGTTCTATGTTATAATACTATTCGCCTAAATGCAACAGGTATTGGCTCTAATTTAGGGACTACCTGCATAACTTCATATTCTCCTACAACATTAACTCTCAGAAATAATATTCTTATCAATTTATCAGTGCCAAACGGTACGGGAAAAGTATCCTGCATAACTACAAACGCTTCTGGACTGGGATTTTATTCAACGTCATCTAACAATAATATTTTTTTTGCGGGACCTCCGGCTCCAAACCATATAATTTTTACTAACGGTACTAATGCTCTTACCACAATGCCTGCTTTTACAGCTTTTGCTTCGCCAAGAGAGTCTTCATCTTTTACTGAAAATACACCCTTCCAGAGTCTTGTTGGCTCATCATCTTCTTATTTGCACATTAATCCTTCAGCAGTTTCTGTTGCAGAAAGTGGTGCTGTAAATATCGCAGGCATTACATCCGATTTTGATACAGATATACGGCAAGGAAATGTAGGATATTCCGGCACAGGAACTGCACCTGATATAGGTGCCGATGAGAATAATCAAAACGCAATACCTTGTTCAGGCATGCCTCTTGTTGGAAGCATTACGCCTTCTTCGGTGGCGGTTTGTCCCGGATCAATGGTAAGCTTGAGTGCTATGAATTATCCATTAGGCGCCGGCATAAGTTTTCAATGGCAGCAATCTACAAGTCCTGCCGGGCCTTTCGTAAATGTAACCGGAGGCTCGGGTGCCACTTCACCTGTTTATACTACCCCTTCGCTTCTGCCAGGCCCTCTTTACTACATACTCGCCGTTACCTGTTCAAATTCAGGCTCAACTGCTATTTCTCCCCAAGGGTCAGTTTTCGTTTCCCAGTCTCCAACAATTACAGTTAACAGCGGAAGTATTTGCTCAGGAAATTCTTTTACCATAATTGCAAATGGGGCAAACACTTATACATTTCAAGGAGGGAATTCAATTGTAAGTCCAACAACAAACAGTTCATATACTGTTACCGGTACAAGCACAGCAGGTTGTATAAGTTCTAACACTGCAACTAGTAATGTAACGGTAAACGCAACGCCAACAATAACTGTAAATAGTGGTTCTATTTGTTCGGGTAATTCTTTTACAATGGCACCGAGCGGCGCAAATAGTTATACGTTTCAGGGCGGTACTGCGGTGGTTAGCCCAACAATAAGTAATTCATATACTGTTACCGGAACAAGCACGGCAGGTTGTGTAAGCTCTAATGTAGCCATGAGTAATGTAACCGTGAATACAACGCCAACAATTTCTGTGAACAGTGGCTCTATTTGTCCTGGTAATTCTTTTACAATTATTCCGAGCGGCGCAAATACATATACAATTCAGGGAGGATCTGCAATAGTAAGTCCGACAATAAATAATTCATATACTATTACAGGCACAAGCACGGCGGGATGTGTAAGTTCTAATGCTACCATCAGTAATGTAATCGTTAATGCAACGCCAACAATTTCTGTCAACAGTGGCTCTATTTGTTTTGGTAATTCATTTACAATTACTCCCAGTGGAGCAACTACCTATACAATTCAAGGTGGTTCGGCAGTGGTCAGTCCTTCTGTCAATACAAGTTATTCTGTTACAGGAACAGGTGCTAACGGTTGTATCGCATTAACCTTTGCAATTTCCAATGTTACTGTTAGTCCAACGCCAACTATTACAGTAAACAGCGGTTCAATTTGCTCTGGCGATTCTTTTACGATGATTCCAAACGGTGCAAACACGTATACTTATTCCGGCGGATCAGCCATTGTTAGCCCAACTTTAAATACTTTTTACACTGTAATAGGGGCAAGTACCTCAGGTTGCAGCAGCTCCACTCCTGCAATTTGCAGTGTATATGTAAATCCTTTACCGGTAATAAATGTAACAACAAACGATACTCTAATTTGCAATGGTGAAACAGCAACTCTTACTGCGAATGGCGCTCTCACTTACTCCTGGAGTTCGGGAGGAACGAACGCAACAGAAGTTGTTTCTCCAACGGTTACCACAAATTATACTATAACCACTGTGGATGTTAACGGATGCCAGAATACAGCTGTAATTACCCAAAGTGTTGATGCCTGTGCGGCAATCATAAAGAATTCAATTTCAGGAAATGAACTCAGCATCTATCCAAATCCTTTCAATTCGAAGGTCACAATAATTTCAAGCGGGTCGAAACAACGGCTTCAGGTTTTAAGTGTTTTAGGTGCTGTTATTTTTGATTCATTTATTGAAAACAAGACGACTGAAATTGATTTGAGCGCCTATTCAAATGGTATCTATTATATTAAAATCAGCTCTTTTTATAGAAAAATAATAAAGGAGTAAACATTTTACAATGAACACAAGCAAATAGCAAAGATATGATTTTGAAACACCCCGAAACACACTCAAATAACCCGATCAATGCTTTATGTACGCCTTTACTATGCCTTTCCTACGGCTTTGGTACGGAGTAGGTACCTATTTGCATGCTCCTAAAATAGGTTATTTGGTTGATCTTGATAGTACTGAATGAACTATACAATTTGTTTTCGAAGTTCTTTTTAGAATGAATTCTGGCGTCACTTTTTTCTTGATACAAATTCTGGCCTCACTTTTTGTCTTGACACAAAAAGTAAGCAAAAAAGTCAAGGCTTCTTAAAATTTAGCTAAAAATCTTTATCCTTTAAGCCGATGATTTAAGCGCTTCGCGAGATACAAAAATCATCATCGCGCGAGCCATCGCTTTTAAAGAATAAGATTTTTTACGCAAAATTTTAAAAGGCCAACTCACATTGTGTGCTTACGCGAACTAGTCCGCATGAACACACACAGTATCTCCCTCTTTGAGGGAGTACCCGAGGGGGGGGAGGATTTTTTGCGCTTTAGCAAAAAATGAGGGTCGGAAAATTATTTCTCAAACTTTGTTTTTAGAAAGAATTTATGCGTCACTTTTTTGCTTGAGGCAAAGTTCTTTCGTTCAACTTTTTCTTGACAAAAAGTTGAGCAAAAGTCAAGGCTCACAAACAAATTCCTTGATTTGTAGTTTTAATTTTAACCAGTCGCCCACGAACTCGCTCATTCTTCGCTCAAACAGCGTGGGCTCATAGGATTTTAAATGCAGCATTGTTGCTCAAATACAAAATGTTATTTATGCATTTAAAATCTGTTACGAAAATTAAAACACAAATCTATCGGAATTTCTTTGAGGCCAATATGCTGTGTGTGCTTACGCGGATTTTTTGCGATTGAGCAAAAAATGAGGTTCGCAAAATTTAAACGAATTCTTTTTGTCACTTTTGAGGCAGGGCAAATATGCGGTGCATATTTGAGCCAGGTTGTGGGTGGATAAGCAAAACTCGTACATATTTCTGGCGTCACTTTTTTGCTTGAGGCAAAGTTCTTTCCTTCAACTTTTTCTTGACAAAAAGTTGAGCAAAAGTCAAGGCTTACAAAGAAATTCCTTGATTTGTAGTTTTAATTTTAAACAGTCGCCCACGAACTCGCTCATTCTTCGCTCAGACAGCGTGGGCTCATAGGATTTTAAATGCAGCATTGCTGCTTAAATACAAAATGTTATTTTATGCATTTAAAATCAGTTACGAAAATTAAAACACAAATCTATCGGAATTTCTTTGAGGCCAATATGCTGTGTGTGCTTACGCGGACTTGGTGGTGTATTGTCTCCAAGGATGAAGATCAGACTTTAACAGTCCACCCATCGCTGTTGGGCTTATCTTTTAGCTGGAAGCGTTTGGCCAGGTGGGCACGCGAGAGGCCGCGTGGTTTTACTTTTGGGATCTTAGGTTGTTTAAAATTGTTATCGAAAATAGTTTCGATATCGGTGAGGCGGTAGTAAATTTTTTTACCCAACTGCGCAAAAGGTATTAGGCCGACGTTACGCCATTGCTGTGTTGTTGTTTTTGAGATGCTGAGTAGTTGCATGAGCTCTTCGTTAGTAATGTATTGCTCGGCAAAACGGTATTTGTTCATTTTGGCGAGTAGATCTTTGATCTCTTTTAGTTCTTCAAACAGCTGTTCTAATTGTGACATAAGCGGCGCAATTTATTTTTATAGATGTGCTAAATAAATAAAAATGATAATGCGAAAAGCGGTTGGCATTTTAAAACTGCTCATTTAGTTTTAAAACTGCTTTGTTTGAAAGACCGGCAAAAAGTGTGAAGGGATAGTTAGCGGTATTGAAGCGCCGCTTAGATAGAATAGAGGCGGCTGTTATTTAGTTAAGTAGCAATTATTTTTAGGCAATCGTAAAACGACCAGGTAAAAAACCATTCGGTAATTTAGCTGTATCCAAATTCAGCAAACAATAAAATTATAGTTCATCGTAATGCTACCCAACCTAAAGCGGTTGCGATACGTATTGTTGATGTTGTAATTATTTAAAAAATGAAATATCAAGTATTATTGGCTGTATTACTGTTTAATCTAACTGCCTTTTCACAGTATTTAAAAATTCCTACTGACAGTAATTATTTTTGGAAGCAACAATCTGTAACTTCTCCAAGTCTTTCTAATTGTAGTTACCATTATCAGATCAGATACAAGAAAGATACTGTCATCAATTCGAAGACCTACAATAAATATTCAACTTTCGGGGCAGTAACAGGTAATAGTGTTTCTGCATGTAGTCCATATCATGTGAAGAATGGTTATCTAAGACAAGATACACTTGCAAAAAAGGTTTTTATTCTGGATAACAATTTTGTTGAGCGACCATTATATAATTTTACTAAAATGATTGGCGATACAATGCAGATGTACCAGTTTAATTTAAATGCAACTATTACCGTTACAATTACCATGCGAGATAGTACAATATTTGGCGATGGAAAATACCATAGAAGGCAATGGGCAATCAATTCAACTTATGGAAACAGTATTTATGAAGGAATGGGATGCGTGTCAGGAGGACTTTACGCACACAATTCTGGTGGATACGTTCCAAATACTGAAGGGTTTACTTGTTTTGGCAAAATAACACCATTTACACATTATTTTGGAGGAAGTCCGAGTAGCTGTGTTTTAAACTATGTTGGATTAAAAGAAAATACAAGTACTGGCGGAAATTTTAAAGCGTTTCCAAATCCAGCTCAGGAGAATCTATTTGTAACTAGCGAAAATATGGATTTAAATATGATTAAACTGGATTTAACTAACTCACTGGGACAAAGTATAAGATTTCATTCTGAAACTATCGATACTCAAATAATCTGCAAGATTGAAGAACTACCGCCCGGGATCTATTTCCTGAAAATTTACTCTAAAACCGAACTTGAAACCATCAGGTTTATAAAACGCTAGCCAGTACTCGTTAAATACTTCAATACCTGTAAGTGGCAAAAGCCGGACCACTTTTTTTTGGAACCTGTACGATCTTATGAGCGCCATCCGATTGAATGATTGGCGTGGAAACTCTTTGCCAGAATAACTAAATACCTGAAGAACCAGTTAGGTATATTGAATGGCGCGTTTGATAAAACGGAGGCGGGCTATTATTTAGCCAAGACAAACTCCAATAATATACGGTAACCAAAGCCCGGCATTTTTAAAAGCTCCCCTACCGGTATTTCTTTTACCGCGCTTAGGGTTTTAAGCTTGTGCAGTTTCATAAAACGTTTAAGGTCGTTTTGGAGATCTTGTTTTACTGTATCCTGATCCATGGTTTATAATCTTCAAATAGTTCCTTAGGTTAAATATTTTCAAAAGTAATAAAAATCTTGTATCGGTGATTTATAAAACACCGATTTGTTTATAAAATTCCAGCATTTTGCAAGCGATTGCATGGAGCTAGAAGATTTTTTAAATAAACTAGGTAAAAATGTAGCCCGTTTAAGAACAGACAGGTCATTATCAACTAATGAGCTTGCCTTAGAATGTGAAATGGAAAAAGCTACAATCGTGCGTATTGAACAAGGCAAAGTAAATCCAACCGCAAAAACACTTTATCGCATTGCAAAAGTTTTAAAAGTTTCGGTACGCGATCTTATACCCAAAGATAAAATTGAATAAACAAAAATCTATTCGGCTCTCCTTAATTCGATTACAATAAAGACGGATTAACGGATTGCGAGCTGGCGTTCGTTTTTGCTAAGTCCAAGTTACTGTATATAAGCGCTAATTGGCTAAAAAATGACACCACTCTTGCTGTTATAACCTCTGCGACCCTTCCCATATGTTGAATGGCCTTTTTAAATAGCGTAATGATTATAAAGGTTTCCTTGCGAAAGATATGTTTAGTAAGCATCACTCCTCAACCATGCTTAATTGTTCCAAAAACTCACTTTGATTATATTCTATCCGTTCAGCAGGAATCAACCTTCTCACTTTTATAGCTTCTTCTTTCTGTATGTTATTTTTCATAAGAATTTTAGTTATTTCCCAAATTCCAGCGTTTAGATATTTATTTTCCTTATTAATAAGCAAGACCAAATAATCCAAGAACTCTTTAGTATTAAGAATTGCATTTAACTCTATTTTATGATTGTTTCGGTCATAAAATATCGGAATTTCAAAATTCAAGAACAACGCATACCTTACCAAGGCGATTTTATCTTTCTTAAATTGAGCAAGGTCTATAACCCTAATGACATTATTTAAAGGCACGCTTGAGCCATTCATTAGTCTACACATATTATAAAAATCATGCACCAGATAGGCGGCTAGTATTTCAACATTGTCAATTAACTTACCATGAGCAATTCTGTTACGGACTATAGGAAATCTAAAATTGTAATAAACGTAGTCACGGAAGTCTGGGATACGTTTCTTTATTTCGTCCATTTTACTACTTAATGTTGTATTTCGCAAACTGTGTTCATCCATTCCCAGTTGAATACAGTAGTCGTAGAAAATCCCCTCAATCTGGAGGGCGATAACGCTGATAAAAAGCGCGTAATTACCTGCTTTATATGCACTGATTGCTTGAACAAAAATGGTCTTTCTGTTATGCAAACAATGATTGCTATCAATAAGTCTTTCAATCTCGGCAAGGAATTTATACTTTTCATAATACTCAGAAGCTTGAGTTACAAAAACCGGATCTTGAGCTTTAAAAAGATCAGAAATCTCTTTACGTTTATGACGTTCAAGATGTTCAAATTTATTCCCAAAATCTGAAGTAAATTTAGGATCAAAGCGTTTTGGGAAAATGCGAAAAGCATATGGGATACGCTGAAATAGCAGCGAAAAAGTATCTGTCTTCGTTTTGCAGTCGTAAAAAGCAAAATCTCTAATTTTATCTGTTGTTATAAATTCAACTATTTGCGCTTTCTCCTGGCGATTTAGTTCAACATAGTGCTTATAAAGCCGAATGCGGTATTCATGTCCATCCTCCTTTTTTTCAGTAGATACCGCTTCCAAAGCCTTAATTTGCGCTGCACATTCCGCAATAATTCGATCAAGGTTAAAAATATCTATGGAAGCAGCCTCGAATTGTTCTAGCATCGCTAAGCATGGTTCTCGTTCTAATTCAAGATATGTTAAACAAATAAACTTAAAAAAAATTTCTTCGGTATTTGGAATATCCGCTACTGAATCTCCTACCTCCTCAACATACAACTTATGTATAGCAATAAAATTCAAGTCAAAAATTCCATGAAAGAAGTGATCTAAAAAATGCTTAGCTATGTCCGAAAATTTAAATCTGAAAAATGAAGGTTCTTTGTAAATCTCCGAGGCGATTGTTTCTAAATCGACAATTCCTATATTTTTCAGATTTGGCTTATTCACAATAAAATTTTAGCATCTAGTATATGTCCAATATCGAATTTCTCTGAAAGTTCCCTACACTTGTCCTTATCACCCAGTTGCTGTGCGTTTTTATATTCAACGAGATTATGATACCTTATTAGATAATATTTAGGTGGGGGTTCAATTTGCTCATAGCTGACGTGAACAATTACTCCAACTATGGGATCACTATCAGTAATAAACCTGCAAAGGCGGTTATGGTATTTTCCAAATTCGATATCGGTCATGCGTTTGTAAAGCTAAACAATTGCTTGTTCTCTTCAAATTGAAGTTTCTAAATCCATAAATCACCCAAAAAAGGACGTTAAACCGGCCTTTTTTGGGTTTTAACGGCTGAAGTTTCAAATAATCACGAAAAAACCTTTAGATTAAATAAAATCTAAAAAAAGCAATAAATTTATATGTCCTTAAAGTAGAGAAAATTTATCTCTCGTTAAAGACATTAATTTTAATTATTGCATATGGTTCAAGGCTCAACATGGAAGAAGTGGAATTTTCACGTACACACAAAAGGGACAAATAAAAACGATCAATTTTCTTCTGCTACAATGGATGATTTTTTTCATCTGTTTTATAAAAAAGCAATTGAAAATCAAATAGCCGCCATCGGAATTACCGACTATTTTTCGATTGATAGATACCGTGATGCATTAGCTTATAGAGCTAGCGTTGAGTCAAAAGTTGATTTGGAGGGTAAGAAACTGTTTAATGAAAATGAAATTGAATTCATCAATAGCATCTTTATTTTTCCAAATGTAGAGCTCAGATTATTGCCCGCTACTGATCGAGGCAGGTTAATAAATATTCATTGTCTTTTTAATCCAGATTACGTAGCAGATCTAGAGAATGATTTTTTTAGTCATATCGAAAACCAAGATCATATTAAAATGAATCGGCATGGAATAACAAGCTACGGGCGTTCTTTAGATTCGAGTATTTCAGACGAACAGCGGCAATATAAAAAAGGGATAGACAACTTCGTAATAGATTTGAAATCATTAAAAGAACTTCATTCTACAAATAAAAAATTTAGAGATAATAGTCTTTTAGTTGTTAGCAATTCAAACCAAGATGGCGCTTCTGCTATCCAGAAGCATTATGACTTGTTTGAAAATGAAGCTGGTAGTTTAGACGGTCTTAGGAAATCTATTTACTTCATATCCGAGGCTATCTTTTCTGCGAATCTTAAAGATGTTAAATATTTTATTGGCCGAAAATCTGACTCTGATGCTGTCTTTAATGAAACGATGTTAAAGCAAGGTATTGAAGAAGTTGTTAAGGAGAGGGGATCTTTGAAGCCTTGCATTGTTGGCTGCGATGCTCATAAAGAAGAAGATTTATTTACAAAATTTACATGGGTAAAAGCTGATTTACATTTTGAAGGTCTCAAGCAGATATGTTTTGAACCCGAACAGCGAGTTTGCATTCAAGCTGATAAGCCTGACTTTAAAGAAGACAAGCTTATCATTGAAAAAGTTAATTTCATTTCGCCTAACAATGTTTTTTCAACAAAACCAATTTACCTTAACCCTAATCTAAATGTTATTGTCGGCGGAAAATCCTCTGGCAAATCCATTTTACTATTTGCTATCGCCCGAACTCTTTCTACTGATGACTCAGTGTTAAAAAATGAGGATGGACAGTACAAATACGATTTAACGAAAATTGACCAAGAGATAAATTTCAGTATAACAACAAAAGGTGGTTTCGATCAAAATTTAAAACGAAGCACTGACGAAAATTCGATTCTTCCTGAGATTAAGTATATCCCACAGAATTATTTGGTAAAATTAGCCGAGCCAGATCTAAATAAAAAAGGAACATCCTTAAATAAATTAGTACGCGATCTAATTACAGAGGATGATGCATCTAAAGAAGTTTATCAAGACTTTTTAAATAGAGTAATTCAAAACGACAAAAACAGAAACGTTCAAATTGACTTGTTATTTGAAACCCTTAAAGAGATTGAGGGTTTAGAATTTGAGTTAAAAGGAAAGTCAAACAAAGCTGTTTTAGAGAAGAGCATACAGGACAACACCACAAAAGTTGAGGAGTTAAACAAAAGCATTGGTTTGTCTCCGCAAGAAATAGAACTGTATAAAGCGCTACAACTTCAAGTCGAAGAAAACAATCGCACTCTAACGAATTACAAAACTGATTTTGTAGCAGTTCAACCTTTTAATTCCGATTTCGTACAAACAATTAAAAGTCTTAAAACCAAAAAAGACATATTAATAAATTCGATACAATTAAAAGAAATTAAAGATTATTACGTTGACGAGTATAAATTGATTGACGAGTTGTTTGACAAATCCAAAATCACGGACAGTACCTTGGAACTTGAAACAAGTTCGGATGGTAAGAAGCATTTTAAAGATAAGGATAGTAAATGGAGGCATGTACTTATTACTATTAATAACGAGCAAAAACGTTTAGCGGATTTAATGCAGCCATTTTTGAAAGACGAACAGACAAAAAAAGCAGTTGATCAAGTGAATTTGTCCATCGCTAACGACAAAAAGGCTATTGCTGATATTGACATTTTGACTAATAAAATTCAAGAAAAAAAGAAGTTTTTTACCGACACAAAAGCTGCATTATTCAAGGTTTATGAAGATAGTTATCAAAAATATCTTGATACAATAACTGCTTTGAAAGAAAGGACTATCGAATTGCAAAAAGATGGTTTGCAAATCGTCGGGAAGGCACAATTCAACTTCCCAAAGCTGCGTAAAGACCTAAGTGCTGTAAGTGATGGAAGAAGTGCATCTTATAATCTGTATGCCATTCTTGCAGCAGAAAAGAAAGCGACAGATAAAGTAGAGTTCGCTACTCATCTTGAACATGTAAAAAAGCTTTTTGACGACCTTTTAAATAAGAAATATGTTTTAACAAATAAAACGTCTATAGCGAATGCAATAAAAATTTTGCTAAATGACTATTTCTTTGATTATTGGGAAATAACGTATAAAAACGACCGTTTAGGCGAAATGTCAACTGGTAAGGCAAGCTTTGTAATTTTAATGCTAATAATTGGATTGAGTAAATCCAAGGCTCCTATCCTTATAGATCAGCCTGAAGACAATTTGGATAACCGTTCAATAACAACTGATTTGGTTAATTATCTAAAAAATAAAAAGCTTGAACGCCAAATAATCGTGGTAACACATAACGCAAATATTGTTGTTAATGCTGATGCGGAGAATATTATTGTTGCCAATCAAAAAGGTCAAAATGATGACGGCTCTTCAAGCTCATATAAATTTGACTATATAAATGGTTCTATTGAAAATTCATTTGAAAGACTACCTCTTGAAACTGATATTCTAAAGTCAATGGGCATTCGTCAACACATAGCGGATATTGTTGAGGGCGGGAAAGACGCATTTATTATGAGAGAAAAAAAATACAGATTCAATTAACTTATGTTATGGGCGAGAGGGACACGAGGTCTTGTTGACTGGCAATCTACTGTTCTGTCAAAACCAATGTTTGTAGGTCACGGAGCGCATTGCTTTATAACGTACTAATGTATAAGCGCTAGTTTGTAGCGCTTATACAACGTACACATTGCTGTATAAGCGCTGGTTTTTAATTCCCCATCTTAGCCACCGCTTCAATAATATCGTGCTTGGTAATAATGTGCATGTTACCGCCAAGGTCGCGTAATAATACAGCGTTGTTATCTTTGGTAATTAATTTACTTACTTCTTCTATTGGTGCTTTTTCGCCAACAATAGGGAAGGGTGCCTGCATTAATGTTTTAACGGTGTATTTTTTTACATCGTTGTTCTCCATCAGCTTGCCAAAAATATAATTGTCGTTCAACGAGCCTACATACTCGCCATTATCGGTTACCGGTATTTGCGAGATAGAGAATTTGCTTAAGGTAGCCAAGGCCTCCTGTACGGTTGCGTTTACATCTACCGTTAATAATTTTTGGTTCTTATGGTTAGCAACCAAATCAATTGCTTTTGGTTTTGTTACTTCTAAAAAGTGACGGTCGCGCATCCAATCATCATTAAACATTTTGCCCATGTAACGGGTGCCATGATCGTGAAAGATCACCACCACCACATCGCCTTTTTTAAACTGGCCTTTCATCTGCAATAAGCCTGCCATAGCAGAGCCCGCGCTGTTACCAACAAAAATGCCTTCTTCTTTTGGTATGCGGCGTGTCATAACAGCAGCATCTTTATCGGTCACTTTTTCAAAATGATCAATAATATTCATGTCCACATTGGCCGGTAAAAAATCTTCGCCAATACCTTCGGTGATGTAAGGGTAAATTTCATTCTTGTCAAAAATACCGGTCTCTTTGTATTTTTTAAATACCGAACCGTAAGTATCAATTCCCAAAATTTTAATATTCGGATTTTTTTCTTTTAAATATTTTCCGGTTCCGCAAATAGTGCCACCGGTACCAACACCCACCACTAAATGCGTAATTTTTCCATCTGTTTGGTCCCAAATTTCCGGACCAGTTTGTTCGTAATGCGCTTGTGAGTTGCTTAAGTTATCGTATTGGTTAGGTTTCCATGCGTTAGGGATCTCATTTACCAAACGTGAAGAAACAGAATAATACGAACGAGGATCTTCCGGCTCAACATCTGTTGGGCAAACAATTACTTCTGCACCAAAAGCACGCAGGGCATCTACTTTTTCTTTGCTTTGTTTATCGGTAGTAGTAAAAATACATTTGTAACCTTTAATTACCGCACCAATGGCAAGGCCCATACCGGTGTTACCGCTGGTGCCTTCAATAATAGTTCCGCCCGGTTTTAAACGACCGTCCTTCTCCGCGTCTTCAATCATTTTAATAGCCATTCTATCTTTAATAGAGTTGCCCGGGTTAAAGGTCTCTACTTTTGCGTATACATCGCAAGGCAGGTCTTTAGTAATCTTATTTATTTTTACCATTGGCGTGTTGCCAATTGTTTCGAGTATTGTTTTGCAAACTTTCATTTTTCGTTTTAATTAGTTTTATTTATTGATTTTGATCCCGCTCGAAATAGCATATCGTCGTCATTGCGAGCGATAGCGAAGCAATCTCAAACAATACACTATGTGTGAGATTGCTTCGTCGTTCCTCCTCGCAATGACGAATGTGAGTTATGCTTTTTTTTATAGCGTTCATCCTAAAGTTATATCGTTAATTCACCTCTTAAATTAGCAAGAAGCTGTTTTTTTAGTTGTGTGTTAGTTAATTTTTGTCCGAGTAAAAACATCAGTTTTGTAATGGCACTTTCAAAGGTCATATCGGCACCGCCAATAACGCCCATCTTTTTTAAATGCGAGCTGGTTTCGTACATGCCTTGTATTACGCGGCCTTCCAAACATTGGGTGATGTTTAAAATAACAATGCCTTTGGCAATTGCTTTTTTTAATTCATTTGTAAACCACTCTTGTGTGGTGGTGTTACCGGCGCCAAAAGTTTCTATAATAATGGCTTTAATGCCAGGTGTGTTAATAATGGCAGAAGTTATTTTTTTACTAATGCCCGGAAATAATTTTAAAACGGCAATATCATTGTCCATATGCATATGAACTTTTAATGCCTTTGTTGTTGCTTTTAATAAAGCGCTTTGATTGTATTGAATGTTTACACCGGCTTCTGCAAGGGCAGGGTAGTTGGGCGACTTAAATGCGTCAAAGTGCGAAGAGTTATATTTAAAAGTACGGTTACCGCGGTAAAGCTTGTATTCAAAATAAATACATACTTCATTTACAACAGGTTTGCCTTTTACTTTGCTTCCTGCAATTTCAATAGCGGTAATTAAATTTTCTTTTCCATCGGTACGTATAATGCCAATGGGTAATTGTGAGCCGGTTAAAATAACAGGCTTGTTTAAATTCTCAAGCATAAAGCTTAACGCACTTGCTGTAAAGCTCATGGTATCAGAACCATGAAGGATCACAAAGCCATCGTATTTGCTGTAATTGTCTTTAATGATCTTTGCTAATTCTATCCATACAATGGGATGCATGTTGGAAGAATCGATCGGTTTTGCAAAGGCGATAGAAGATAATTCGATATCGAATTTTTTTAATTCGGGAATTTGTTGCGTGAGTGTTTTAAAATCAAAGGGTTTTAATTCACCGCTAACAACATCCTGCATCATACCAATGGTGCCACCGGTATAAATTAAAAGAACAGACGATTTTTTTTGTTTTTTCATAGTTTAAAGTCCTTCTTCTTTGGAGAAGGATTTAGGATGAGGCTCTTAAAGTCCCTCTCCTTTGGAGAGGGATTTAGGGTGAGGCTGTTTTAGAATGGCAGATCATCATTATCTCCAACATTACCTGTAAATACAGGAGATGAAGAAGTGTTGATGGTGTTGTTGTTGGATGCCTGGTTAGTGTTTTGAGAAGCAGAAGTATTACTACCAGTCATTTTCTCAATACGCCAAGCTTCTAAGGTATTAAAATACTTAATGCCTTGTGGTCCGTTCCATTCGCGGCCACGTAAATTAAATTGCACTTTTAACTCTTCACCATCGCTAAATTGGTCTAAGATGCTGCATTTATCTTGTGTTACCTGAAAGCTAACATGCTGTGGGTACGGTGTGTTTGCTTCTGTTGTTAAGATAAATTCGCGTTTTTGAAAACGATCACTCACTTTTTGAGTCTCGAATTTTGTTTTTAGGGTTCCTACTACTTCCATGATATATTTGTTTTTATTTTTTACATATTTAAAATTCTCACTAAAGAAGTGCCATCCAGGCTTCTTTTACCTTGTTTGCTTCTAATAAGGTTTTGGCAAATTTATGCTGGTCTTCTTTTGACGAAAATGGTTTTATTGTTTTTTTGTATTCGGTAATGTCTTCGGTAGCCGGTAAATTTTCTACGCTTCCTAACAAACCAAGATTATTACCGCTTAAAATGTTACTGTTCTTAATTTCAGAAGGTATTTGGTCAAAACCAATACCAATGCTTGTAATTGGTTTTTCTACTTCAAACAAAGCAGTGCCCGAAGCGCGGCAATACCAGTTATCGCCCATACGCGCCACTAGATCAATTTTGTTGGTATCAATTTGTTTGTTCTCATTTAATACTTCTTCCGAAATATGAATTTTAATTATTTCGCAGATCACTAAATTTCCGGCACCTCCGGATTTTCCTAATTCTTTTACTTCAATTACTTTGCATTCAAACTGCACCGGACTTTCTTTTACACGGGCAGGTTTTACCAATTCAGATGCAATGGGCGTAAAGCCCGCTTTTACAAATTCGCTGGTGCCTTTAGGAAAAGGGCTGCTGGCTAAACTTGTTTGCTGTACCATGTTGTAGTTAACAACGTTTATTACAACTTCTGGCACTTCTAAAACATTCAATAAAGTATCTTTTGCAGCACCGGTTCTGCCGCTGTATGCCGGCGAAAAAACAGCAATTGGTGGATTAGAAGAGAATATATTAAAAAAACTAAAGGGCGCTAAATTTTGCTCTCCGTTCTTGCTTATTGTGCTGGCAAAACAAATAGGGCGGGGAGCTATTGCATTTTGCAGATATTTTTGCAAAACGGGTATGGTTAATTCTTTAGGATCTAATGATAGCATAGACTTCCAAAGTTACGAAAAGGCTTAGGAATTAGCGAGAATTGTTAATAATTGGCTAAAATGTGGATTACTGTTTTACTTTTTTAAACACATAAACACCATAGCTTATTAACAGATATTAAAATAAGCCACTAATTACACAAATTTCACAAAGTTAATTGCTTATTAAAGTGTGGGTTTCATTTGTGTAACTCAATTTATTCAAAGCATGTTGCTTTGAATAAAAAATTTCACTAAACGGCTAGTATTTTAAGTTAATTGTTAGTGCTAATTAGTGCAATTAGTGGCAATAGACTTACGATTTGATCTTAAAAGCAGTATTAAAATATTGTAGCCCGCTTCTGAAATTAATGCGCTTACCACCGATAGTACGGTAATGATCTTTACAAAATTGAATGGATAAATAACCGGCGTTTGTTGGCGTAAGTCCTTGCAATTCGCTTGCAGTAAAGGTTATAAGGGTATCTGTTCCTGAAATTAATTTATTTGGGAAAGAGGTGCTGCCGCTGCCCCCAAGTAAAAATACTTTTATTAGGCTGCAATCGCCCGTACCACTTATGTTAACAGTAAAACCCGCGCTTGTGCTGATAGAGTCGGGGATGTTTGCGCTTTTTGTAAAAATTGGCGGTGTATGTGTATTCGAATAAGAAAATGAATTAACGGCCGATGATCCGCCGATGGTCCACGTGTGCGGCATTAAAAATTGTGTTGCTGTAGTATCGTTATAGTAAAAATTGGTAACAATACTTTTGTTCTTAAATACAATATCGTTAAGATTCACAGATCCCATTTCCAGTAAGTTTGCGGCAGAGTATAATTCGTTTGTAATTAACTGGCTCGAATAATAAGCAGAAGTAAGGCGGCCGGTAGCAGTGTAAGTTCCGCTAAGTTTTGAATAAGAATTTAAGCATGAAAATAAAGCCTGATAACTTGAAGAATCGCTAGGGGTAACATTTGTAATAGGTGTGCCCGAAGGATCATCATCTGGTTCTTCTTTTTTCTTGCAGGAAATAATGCTTAATACGAGAAATAATATTAAAAGAATGTTTTTCATTTTAAAAGATAAAGATAGGGAAATAACCGATTGATTTTTTAAGCCTCATCCTAAATCCTTCTCCAAAGGAGAAGGACTTCAAAATGTGTTAGGTTTCCCTCTCCCTTGGAGAGGGACGGAAGGGTGAGGCCTAATGTCTAAAAGCGTATCTGCAGTTTAACATTTACCTGTCTGTTGGTTAAGTAATTTGGTACCGCGTAACGATTACCCGTTACGTCCTGTATCCAAGTAAATGAAACTGTGTTTTGTACCTGCAACAAATTAAAGATCTCTAAAAAGATCCACATGTCTTTTAAATTATTAAATACATTTTTTCTTTTTATCTCACGATTTGTTTTTAAAAGATTGTAAGCAAAACCCGCATCAACTCTTCTGTAGGGCGGCATACGCAACACCTGTTGGTAACGTAAATGTGTTGGCGGACCAAAAGGTAAACCGCTACCAAATTGTAAATTAAGATTAAATTTAAACGAAGGAAATTTTGGTAAATAATCCTGGAAAAACAATCCGAAGGTTACCAATTGATCTGTTGGACGTGGTATATAACCCGGGTCAACTAAAACACTGTCAACCACAGGGTCAAAAGCAGTGCCTTTAAATACAACTTCGCCATCTTTATTTAAGTAATCCCAATGAATGTTATCGGGTGATTTTTCGTAAGTCCTTAAAAAACCAATGGTAGCCCAGCTTTCAACGCCTTTTACAAACTCGCCATTAATTCTTACATCTGTTCCAACCACATAACCTTTTGCATTGTTGTTTGCAAAATAGCGTAAGCGCACGTTATCAATTTCGTATGGTATAATGCTGTTTAACTGCTTGTAATAGCTCGATAGAATTAATTTAAAAGGCCTGTCCCACATCTTAAAAATATAATCGGCGGTTAACACAAAGTGAATTGATTGCTGTGCTTTTACATCTTTATTAATAGTGCCACTAATGCCTCTTAACTCGCGGTAAAACGGGGGTTGATAATAAACACCCGAGCTGAATTTAAATAGCCAATCTCTTTTCCAGTGAGGTTTGTAAGAAGCCGTCATGCGTGGCGAAATCAGAAATTGTTCATTCACCGTCCAATAATTTGCTCTTACACCTGCTGTTATACTAAAATTAGAAGTGTCTTGCAGCATCTTGCTGAAATTATATTGCATGTAAGCCTGCGAACGATAGCTTGGTAAAGAGATCTTTGTTTTATAAACATCCAATAAATTAATTTCGGTAGCACTATAAGGTACAATAAAACCGGATGAATCGATGGTACGCCACTCGCTGAGCTTATCATTAATCTGTTCCATTTGCTGACGCGCGCCCCATAAAAATTCACTATTTGAATTAATGTAACGCGTGCCTTTGTGTTCTACATTTAAAACAGTTGCTTCTAAATTATTTCGGCCATTATTTAAAAAGGTACCAATACCGCGATTGTAAGCTACCTGGCCAAATGTTTCTTTTCCAAAATCTGCTTCCAGTTGATCGATATAATATTGACCCTGTACGGTGTAGATCTCTTCTTCTTTAGCGTGATAGGCGGAAGTGATGAGCTTTAATTTTGTTTTACCATTAGGGCGGTAAGTGCCCGAAAGGCCGCCCATAAAGGTGTTGTATTGCATTAATTCCTGTCCGTCAAAATAAATGGTAAGCCGCAAAGCGTTATTAACTGTTCCAAAATTTGTTTGTCGGCTGGCCGGAATAACGAGGTATTTGTTACTGGCAATATTTCCTAAAAATTCAATTTTTACTTTCGGGTTTACATCAAAAGTTAAAAAGGTTTGTACATCTAAAGCACTTGGGCGATAATCGCCTTTTGTATCCAGACCTTTTAATAAATACGAGTTGGTTCTGTAACGGGCACCAATGCTCCAGGCTATTAAACGGTTATTGCTAACGCCTTCTAATTGTAAATTTCCTCCTAAAAAACTTCCCGATGCACTGCCTCCAAATTTTAAAGGTTTGCGATAGGTTATATCTAATACACTGCTTAATTTATCGCCGTATCTTGCTTCAAAACCACCAGCTGAAAAATTAATATTCTGCACCATATTGGGATTAGCAAAGCTTAAACCTTCCTGTTGTCCGCTGCGCACTAAAAAAGGACGATACACTTCAATATCATTTACATAAACAAGGTTCTCGTCAAAATTACCCCCACGTACGCTGTAACCGCTGCTGAGTTCATTATTGCTGCTTACGCCCATTTGCGTTTTAATAATATCTTCAATATTTCCGGTTGGGCTGGGAAGCTGGTTAAATATCAGAGGATCGAGGCGTACAATTTCTTCACTACGTGTTTTATTGTCGGTTACTTCAACAGTGGTTAAAGCACCTTTAAATTGCAAAGTAGGAGAGAATTTAATGGTTTCGCCCGGTTTGGCATTTACGGTATAATTTAAAGTGCTAAAGTTGATACTAAAAAAAACAATGGTTACAGGTTTGCCTGCATCTATGGTTAATTTGTAAAAGCCGTTTTCTCCCGAAGTGGTTATTTGCGCAGGATTTTCTTTAACACCAATGGTAATTCCTTCAGCATTTTCATCATCATTAGCCTTAACATAACCTGTTATGACAGCAGTTTGCGAAAAAGCAAAAACAGCCATAAATAGCAGGATAAAAAGGATATGGAATTTAAACGTTTTCAGAATTTAATTAAGATAACGAATATACAGAGATATTATTATTTGAGGAAACGATTATTTTGCAGATCCTGAATTGTTTATAAGCATAGCATTGTATGCTTGCAGGAAAACTTTAAACTCTTCGGTTATTTTTTTATCTAATGAAACCTGGTTATTAAGAAGCTGATTATGTAGAACACTATCACGTTTATAATTGAAAACAGATTTAAGCTCAGGTATTGAAAACGAATATACCATCGAATCGCTATAAACATAATGCGAACTATTGGCATAAAAATAACTTTTGCGGGATAGCGTATCAGTAAACGATCTGCCTAAGGCATAAAAAGGTTTATTATAACCCAGTAAATTCATAACACTTGGCAAAATATCCATTTGTGAGAAGGTTTTGTTATTGACCGCTTTTAAAGAATTATCAGGTTTAAAAAATAAAACAGGGATGCTTTGATTACCAACAACATTACTATAAAAAGGATCTTCAGAAATACTTGCATGATCGGCACACACTATAAAAAGTGTATTGTTATACCAGGCCTCTTTTTTTGCAGAGATAAAGAATTGTTTTAAGGCATAATCGGCATACCTTATGGATTCTGAGTTTTCGAGCGGACCTTTTTTGAATTTATCTTTATATTTTGCCGGAACGTTATAAGGGTGGTGTGAGCTTAAAGTGAAAATGGCAGAATGAAAAGGTTGTTTTAATTCATTCATTTTTTTAACGGAGTATTGCAAAAAGGGTTCATCCCAGATCCCCCAAAAACCATCAAAATCATCATCGTTGCCATATTCTTTTTTTCCGAAATAGTTGCTATAGCCGGCTGATGGCGCCCAATCGTCGAAATTCATAGTGCCGTTTATTCCACCATGAAAAAATGCGGTTGAATAACCTTCTTTAGCTAAAAGTGTTGCAAAAGTTGTTTGTTTATTATTGGCATAAATGGAGTTGATAAAAGGATTTGGCATTAAAGAAGGAAGGCTTGAAAGAATAGCAGGAATGCCTTCGATAGATTTTGAACCGTTTGAATAAGCGTTGGTAAAGGTTAAAGAGTGGTCCATTAAACTATCTAAAAATGGCGTAAGATCTTTGTGTTTGCCAAGTTTTGTGTATTCTTTAGAGAAGCTTTCCAATAATAAAACAATAACATTTTGCTTTTTGAATACCGAATCTTTAAAATGATGAATAGGTTTAAAATTTGCGTTTATAAAAGCTTCATCGTAAAAATCGTATTTTTCGATCGCTACCTGGCTAACCGATTTTATTAAAGTAAAAGGCGTATTTAAAACAATGGGAACCTCTTCGGGAATAGTTACCGAACCCGCGTTTACGATATCAATGGGTACACGCTGTAAACCCCCACGCAAGCCTAACACAATACAACCACTAAATACAACAAACATAAAAAAGATCAATAGCCACTGTTTAAAATTGGTAAAAACATACTTTTGGAGTACCACCGGTTGTACTTTTTTAAACAGCTTTATTAAAGCAATTATTATAATAATATAGATCAAAAGCACCCACCAAAAATCTAAAATATATTGCGGTAATAATTTACCAAGATCTGTCTGGCCCCCAATTTGCTCAAACAAATCAGAAGTAGAGCGTTTTTTCGTAAAGCGGAAATAACCAAAGTCAACACAATTGGCCATTATAAATAAAGAATTGCTAATTATAAAAAGCCATTTTAAAAAACTTTGGTATGCTTTTTTTTGATAAAAATTAAATGGAAGTATGGAAAGAAGGATAAAAAGACTGTTGCAGGCAAAGATACTAAATGTGTCAAACCGCAAACCGTAGATAGCATCCTGCATAAAATGCATAAAGTTGATGCTTGGAAAAAGACCGGCGTTAGACACATAAAATAAGAAACGGCAAATAAAGTAAAGCAGGTAACACACCAGTAATTGCCTGATTAAAAATTTTAACTGGTTTAAGTAATTTAGAGCCACTATAAAATCAAAAAAATGTAATTTAGTAAAATCTTGAGTGCAAATATAAAACAAGATATTCAACAGGTTTTAAAAAAGTATTGGGGCTACGACAGTTTTAGACCCATGCAGGAAGATATTGTGCTTTCGGTACTTGAAAAGCACGATACTTTAGCGCTTTTACCTACTGGCGGTGGCAAATCCATTTGTTTTCAGGTGCCCGGCATTGTAATGGGAGGAACTACATTGGTGATCTCGCCTTTAATTTCGTTAATGAACGACCAGGTTCAAAATCTTAAAAACAGGGGCATTTCGGCTGTTGCCATAAGTGCGGCCATGAACTTTAAAGAAATTGATGTTGCTTTAAACAACGCAGCCTTAGGGCATGTGCAGTTCTTATATCTTTCCCCGGAAAGGATTCAAAACGAAGAATTTCGCCAAAAACTGGCGTATTTGCCAATTACCTTAGTGGCTGTAGATGAGGCCCATTGTATTTCGCAGTGGGGATATGATTTCAGGCCAAGTTATTTAAAAGTAGCCGAGGTGCGCTCTTATTTTACCGATGTGCCTATTATTGCTTTAACAGCAAGCGCTACAAAGTTTGTGGTAGAAGATATACAGGTGCAATTGCAATTCAAGAATCAAAACGTTTTTCACCAGTCTTTCGCAAGAAAAAATTTGCGATACGTTGTTCAGCTCGAAGAAGATAAAATTACACGCTTGCTTAAACTGGTTACCAACATTGGCGGTTCGGGTGTGGTATACGTGCGTAATCGCAAAAAAACGGAAGAGCTGGCAAGGATACTGCAATCAAAAAAGATATCCGCATTGGCTTACCATGCAGGTTTAAAGTTTGATGACAGGGAAACCATACAGGAACAATGGTTAACAAATCAAATACAGGTTATTTGCGCTACCAACGCTTTTGGAATGGGCATTGATAAGCCCGATGTGCGTTTTGTGGTGCATATGGATCTTCCTGAAAGTCTGGAAGCCTATTTCCAGGAAGCGGGCAGGGGAGGGCGAGATGGCAAAGTAGCTTATTCAACCATTTTTTATACAACAGCCGATCAGTTACGATTGATAGATAATTTTCGTTTTGCTTTTCCTGATCCTGACTATATAAAACAAACCTACCAGGCTGTTTGTAATTATTTTCAGGTAGCAATAGACTCCGGGCAAGGCCTGAGTGTTGAATTCGATCTTGACAAAATTTGTAACAGCTATAATTTGTTGCCCGTTTTGGTTTACAACAGCATTAAATTTTTAGAGAAAGAAAATTATCTTTCTTTTTTAGATTCAGGTTTTGAAGCCTCGAAAGTATTGATGTTAGGTAATAAAGAGGAATTATATTCTTTCCAGATAAAAAATCCAAAATACGAACCTCTATTAAAAACGTTATTAAGAAGTTATGGTGGTTTGTTTGAGAATTATGTTTTTATAAATGAAAAAGATCTTGCTTATCGTGTAAAAACCAATGCTGTTGAGCTTACTGAACAATTAAAATTCTTAGATAAACAAGGTTTACTTTCTTACGTACCACAAAGTTCATTGCCAAAATTAATTTTTTTACAGAACCGGGTCAATTCAAAATACCTGGAATTTAATCCTGAAAATTATCAAAAATTAAAACAACGTTATTTGGAACGCATAAATGCCGTTATTGATTATACCAAAGAAGACAAGGTTTGCAGGCAGGTACAGCTCTTAATTTATTTCAACGAGTTTAACTATACAGATTGCGGCCACTGCGACGTTTGTATTAATAAACGCCCAAAAGACTACGAACAAATAAGAAACAAAATTTTGGATGTAATTAAAGACACGCCAATGTCATTAGAAGATCTCAAAGAAAAAATGATTTCGGTAAACGATGAAACCTGGATAAAAGCTTTTAACGAATTGGTGGATGACGGGAAGATCTCCGAGCATGAGACTGTTTTTTACGTGAAGAAATAGTTGATATAAAATAGCCACTAATTACACGAATTTTCACAAATCATATTTGAATAAATGATCATTAACGTTTTGTTTGGTGTAATTATTTTGTTCTAAAGAGTGAGGTTCTTTAGAACAACAATTCCACAAATTTTGATGTAAACTACAATTTTAGCTTAGAGTAATTAGTGAAATTCGTGGCAAAAAAATTAAATGATCTTCTTAATAACCCTCAACGTATGCGAATACTTTTTGGTATCGGAGCTAAAAATACCGTAATGATCAAATTTATCAATACGTACCGAGCCACTGGCGTGAATAATCTGCTGGTTGTCTAATAAAATTCCTACATGTACAATGTTACCTTCTTCGTTATCAAAAAAAGCAAGATCACCGGCTTCTGCCTCTTCCACAAAGCTTAGCGGACTGCCTAATTCAACCTGTTGCGAGGCATCGCGTGGTAATTTATAACCGTTGAGCTTAAAAACTATTTGCGTAAAGCCGCTACAATCAATACCCAATGGGTTTTTGCCGCCCCACAAATAAGGTGCATTAATAAATAAATAAGCAGTTGAAATTATATCCTGCGCTGTTTTCTTTTGATTGGGAATAGTTACTTGCCCTTCAAAACCAAAAGAAAAAGTTTCAAAATTTAGTATTTTATCTTTTAATAAAGGCAAAGCAGCGCCTATTGAAATAGGAAAATTTGTGTTTGTATTTTTATTGGAGATTACCTGCATTAATTCTGTAGAATATACAGCAGGCTGTTTTTGCAATTGATTAAAAGTGGACTCGCCGATCTTTGTATGTTGTTTTATATTAATCCAGCATTCGTAATTATCGTAAGCAATTTTAATTTTTATCCAGCCATCGCCGGTTTCAAGAACGGAATAGTGGTCTCCAAACAAGAGTTGGGTCACCATTTCGCTGGTATTGCTCGCTTCTTTTCTACAGGGAATTACGCTTAGTAAACAAATGCCATATTGCATAGATACAAAGGTAATTAAATTCCTGCACATCTCATAAAACGCCCCAAAGGCTTACGGTTGATGTTTTTTAACCACATAGACAAATAGAAAATATTTAAGCAGATCAACTAAAGTAAAGCATTGGATTGAAGCGACGCTTCAATCTCTATGTGTATCTTTTAGCGTTTAGCATTTTTTCTCTAAGCTATGTGTCTATGTGGTTAAATTTTTATTGTGGTTGACGAAATGCCCCTTTTAAAAGATGTGTTTTTGTAATGAGTCGACAGAAATATTTTATTTGTTCTAAAATTAAATAATGCCTAAATTAGAATCGTAGTTATGAGCCAGGATACTAAAGACGCTGTAAATAAAATTTTAACCGAGTACTTAGAAAAGCAACAACACCGTAAAACTGCGGAACGTTTTGCGATCTTAAATGAAATTTATTCGCACGACGGACACTTTGATATTGAACAATTGTACCTGATGATGAAGAACAAGAAGTACAGGGTGAGCAGAGCTACTTTGTATAACAACATCGAGATACTTTTAGATGCCGGTTTGGTTATCAAACACCAGTTTGGGAAGAACATGGCCCAGTTTGAAAAGGCCTATAAATACAAACAACATGATCATTTGATCTGTAACGATTGTGAAAAGGTATTTGAGTTTTGTGATCCGAGGATCCAGCAAATACAGAGGTCGGCAGGAGACATGTTAAATTTTGATATTGTTAATCATTCGCTTAATTTTTTTGCAAAATGCAAAAGTCTTAAAGAAAAAGGAGTTTGTGAACATTTAAAAAAATAATATTATGGTATTTGATTTTACAACTGAAAAAAAAGAGAATCACGCCATTATTACTATTGGTGGGAATTTAATTGAAAAAGGACAAGCTACTCCTTTGCTCGAAAAAGCTGAAGAATTAGTTAACGAAGGTTGCACCAAATGGGCAATTGATATGGAAAAACTAATTTACATGAACAGTAGCGGCTTAAATACACTTATTCAATTATTAACTAAAGCCCGCGTTGCAGGCGGTGAAGCCGTTTTATTTAACATGAACAAAAAAATAAACGAGCTTATTTTAATTACCAAATTAAATACCTTGTTTAAAGTAACAGAAACGAAAGGCGAAGCGTTTAAGTTGCTGGACGTTTAATATCAATTGCGCTTGAGGCGCAGGCTATTTACCTTCAACAGCCATCAAATGCTTTTGCAATTCGGTAAGGTGCATTTTTTTCTCAATAAAAATCCTGTTATCTTTATTTTTTATTAGGGTTGCAGGTATGGCCCCTGTCCAGCTTTTGTCCACTTTATTTATAAAATCATTTCCGTTAATTTCGTCTAGTAAAACGCATTCCATTTTAATGTTATGGCTTTTTAAAAATGGGTTTACTTTCTTTTCAAGATCTTCTTTAAAATCGAGGCTTACCAAAAGTACTTTTACTTTTGAGATCTTTGAAAGACTGTCAAAAGATGGTAATTCAGCCACACAAGGTTTGCACCAGGTAGCCCAAAAATTAATTATGTAAGTTGTATCGGCATTATTTATACGGTTTACCAATTCATCGATCTTATAAACTTTACTAACGCTTTGGGACTTCCCTAAAAACGACAAGAAAAAAAAACTAATTAGCAGCGCGTTTTTTATAATCATATTCTTTCAGCAATAATTTTATTTCTTGTATCAGGCGGTTTATTTCCAGGCTATCGGTACCATCGTAAAAACCTCTGATATGTTTTTCTTTGTCAATTAAAGCAAAATTTTGTGTGTGGATAAAATCATCTTCATCACCTTTACCTTCTTCTGCATTCAACAAATAACCTTTGCGGGCTATATCATAAAGTTTAGGTTTTTGGCCGGTTAAAAAAAGCCATTTATTGCTAATTACACCATGCTTTTTAGCATAATCCATTAAAACGGGCACACTGTCGGTTTCCGGATCTACAGTATGTGAAACGATCATAAACTCCTGTTCATCTTTAAACTCTTTATAAACGCGTTCTAAATTGGTGTTCATTACCGGGCAAATGCTTTGACAGGTAGTGAAAAAATATTCGGTCACGTAAATTTTATCTTTTAGTGTTTGCTGAGTTACCTTTTGGTTAAACTGGTTGGTAAATTCAAAATCGGGAATAAAATGGTAAGTTGTATCGTTTACTTTCAGGGCTTTGCGGGGGCCAAAATAAGCTAAATAGCGCAAAGGCTTATCTTCTTTGGTTCTTGATAAATACCAGCCAATAAAAATTGCAGGAATTAAAATTAACAGCCAATAATAATTAAATTTACCTTTCATTTAGCAAAGTTACATAATAAAGTATTTATGGCAATTTTTAATAATAAGAATAAAGAAGAACGCGAACTTGGTTTTGGTACCAGGAATTATAACAGTCGCGTGCGTTTTTTAGATCGTGATGGTAAGGTTAACGTACACCGTGCCGGTATGGGTATTAAAAATATTGATGTGTACCATTGGCTTATTACCACGTCTATCTTAAGTCTTATTATTGTAATAATATCGAGTTACATATTAGTGAATCTTATTTTTGCTTTTGTTTATTTTATTGTGGGTGCCGAAAATTTTGGCGGCCTCGATGCCGCAACGCCCACGCAAGAGTTCATGAATCTTTTCTTTTTTAGCGCCCAAACCATTACCACCCTGGGTTATGGCCATATTTATCCAATTGGAAATGCCGCAAGTATTGCCGCAGCGGTTGAGTCACTTTTGGGATTGTTGACTTTTGCTTTGGCAACGGGGGTTTTATACGGACGTTTTTCGAGGCCAAAAGCACATTTGTTGTACAGTAAAAATATATTAATCTCGCCTTACAAAGATATTACAGGCATTATGTTTAGAATTGCCAACCGTAAACAATACGAATTAATAGAATCTGAAGCAAGCGTTGTTATTACGCTGAGCAACCCGGAAACAAAGCGTCGGGAATTTTTAAATTTAAAACTGGAAATAAGTCGTATTAATTTTTTACCCCTAAGCTGGACCATTGTTCATCCTGTAGATTCTGAAAGCCCTTTGTTTGGTTTAACTAAAAAGGACCTTGAAGAAAGGGATGCTGAATTTATTATTTTAATAAAAGCCATTAATGATACCTATTCTCAAACGGTGTATTCGCGTAACTCTTATAAAGGAGAAGATATAGTTGAAAATGTTAAGTTTAAGCCTTTAACTCCCGAGGCTGACGGTAAGGGAAGGCTCAAAGTTATTGTTACCGATATCCATCATTATAATGAAGTAAATTAAGTTATTATAATGAGTCAGGAACTAAAACAGGAAGAAAGAGAATTAATAAAACTGGTAGGTTTTTTTAAAAAGAAAGCAGAGAATTGGTCTGCCGGGATTGAGATGCCTGAAGAGTTTAAACAATTAGTAGAAACCTGCGATAAGCTTGTAGAGCAGATAAACATTCATGCGCAGAGTAGGGAAGTAATTATGTCTGAAAGGGAAATGCTGAAGAAATTAGTGAAAGATAATGCGCTTTGCCCGCGTTGTAATAAGAACGGGAATTTAAAATTAATTGGTACCGAAAAGAATGATAAAGGCTGGCGAAGCAATAAATACAAATGCCGTAAATGCAATATTACTTTTGTTTGGAACGCGCCCAATAATCCCTGGGATATGATCCCTTACGTAGAAAGCGTTTTAGCGGAGATTGAGAAAAAAGCAGAAGTTGAAAATTTGGATGACAACTCTAAAAAACATTATTTGGATTCGATCGCTCAAATGAAAGGTAATTTAGAAAAGCTAAAGCCGGTGGTTGAAAATTCTGCCATTGATCTTGCCAATCTTGAATTGCGCGATAAAGAAATGGCCGATATGGTTCATAAATTCAAAAAGCATTTAATGATAGAAAAAATAAAACTTGAAGACTGATCTACGAATTGCGAATTAAATACGAATTTACGAATCTGTGTTTTTATAATTTTCGATTCGTATATTCGTAACTATTCGCAACTATTCGTAATTCATAGTAAGTTGAAATCAGACTTTAACCCCAATCACTAAAATATCATCTATTTGTTCGTTTTGGCCTTTCCAGTTTTCGAAGAAATTAGCAAGATGGTCTCTTTGATCTTTTAAAGTTTTGTGATTGATAGAAACCAAAAGATCTTTAAAATTCTTGGTCATTAATTTTTTAGAATTCTCGCCACCAAACTGATCGGCAAAACCATCACTAAATAAAAAGAAAATATCATTCTTCTCAAGCTCTATTTTATGATTTTCAAATTCCTGTTCATCTGGCGTTAAGCCACCAATAGAGCATTTGGTTGCTTTATACTCGGTTAATTGTTTGGTGCTGTCTTTAATAATCCAAAGTGGACGATTAGCACCCGAATATTCTATGATTGCTTTTTTTTCGCCATTCTTAATAATTGGAATAGTACAAAGCGAAAGATCCATACCATCGCGGGTTGCATTTAAATTATCGCCTGACTGGCGTAAGGCACCTTTAACACCAAGATTTAGTTGTTTTAAAATATCTCCCGGTTGATGTGAATTATCAATAGCATCTTTTAATTTCTCGGTGCCAATCATACTCATAAAAGCGCCGGGCACACCGTGACCTGTGCAATCTACCGCTGCAAAAATTACTTTGTTGTGTTCTTTCGCGTATTTATCAGAGAAGAAATAAAAATCGCCACTTACAATATCTTTTGATTTATAAAAAATAAAATAATCTTTCAGGTATGGATCAATTTCTGAATTTGGCGGAAGAATGGCATTCTGAATTCTTTTGGCATAAACAATACTTTGCAACGTTTCCTGGTTCTTTTCTTCAATTAAGCGGCTTTTTTCTTCTATCTCCCCTTTTTGATGATTGATCTCTAAAGCTTGTTTGGCAAGCAAAGCATTGGCTTTCTTTTTTTGCATAATGTTCCTTATTAAAAAGAAAGAGAAGAATGCAATTACGAAAAAACCTCCTAATAAATAATTAAATACTTTTTTACGTTCGTTAATTTCAATATCCGCAATTTTCTTTTCGTTATTTGCAATATTTAATTCACGCTCCGACATTTCTTTTAAACGCTTTTGTTCGTCCGCTTTTTGTTTTGCAGTTTTTAGTTCTTTATCCTGCAACTCTCTTTCCATTTGTTGTTGGCGGGTAATAATCTTAAGCTTTTCAATTTCTCTTGCACGTTTTTCTGCTTCTAATTGTTTTTCAAGGATCTCTTTTTCTTTCTCCATGAACAAAAGGCTTTTTATTTTTTTCTCCTGTTCAAATAATGCCAGCTCATTAGCTTTTTTATCAGCTTCCAGTTTTTTGGCAAGTAATTCATTCTCTTTTTCTTTTATTAACGCGTTTTGAAGATCCTGCTCTTTCTTGAGCATTTCAATTTCTTTAAGCTTATTTTCAGATTGCATTCTTAAATTATCGATCTCTAATTTTTTATTGCTTTCCATTGTAGAGGCAACAAGCAATTGTGTTGTAGCACTAATATCGTTTAATTGTTTTTTAAATAAATGCTCATACGAACCGTCGGCATTAAATTCTTTTTTCTTTTTATTAAAGTAAATTTTATTAGAAGGCTTATTGATTATAAAACCCAATACATCTTTTGTTGCCCCTGTGGCAAAGTTATCGCTTAAAGAAACTTTCCAGTTAGCGAGGTTGTATGCTACAAGATCACTTAAGTTAGTAGTTTTGGTACTAATAAGAATTGAATTTTTAAGAAAACCTTTTTTATTAAAATGAATTACATATTCTGATTGCAGATTAAGAACGAGGTTAAAAGTACCGTCTGCCCCCAAGTTTTGTTTTGAAAATGGAATATCATAGTTATCAATAACAACTTCTACATCCTCTAAAGGTTTGCCGTTTTTTGTTACCTGCCCCGAAAAATTAAGAACCGAAGTTTTGGTATCATCTCCATTCTTTGAAAAAGCTTCTTCTTTATCGTTATAAAAAGTAAGCTTGCCATCCCACGCATTATTTTTTATGGTTCCTTCCTGCCTTAATTTCCCTTTTTCATTATAAAATTTTATTTTACCGCTAACGTTGCCTTTATCATAAACAACTTCGCTTTTAATTTTATTGGTGTTTGTATGATAGCTTTTCCATAAACCGTTTTTTTGGTTATTTACAAAAAAACCATCTTCAACAATTTGATTGTGTTTTAAAACTTTATTCTTTAAGCCTTTGCTGTCTCTTCCAAAATAAATCCAACGGCCTTGTTTGTTGCCGTTTTGGTCTATTTTATTAATAGTATCTCCTAAAAACAGATCAAATTCTGTCTTGTTTTTTTGAGCATTCAACTGGCATAAGCCAAATACAAATGCAAAAAGTATAGAGATATTTAATTTCAAGTAATTTTATTTGAACTACTAAATATAAGAATAATACCAAATAATTATAAAAAAAATTTGGGCGTGTCCCTTCGGGTCGGGCTATTGCGGGCTCCGCTGCGCTTCGGCTTTTTGCCTTAGCAGGCAAAAGAGCTAAACCCTTCATATCCCTCACGCAATTCGGGATAATTTACCCGTCATTTTTTTAAGATTTACATGAACACTGATTCAACCTGCTCGCGTAAATTATAACGGTTGCTCATTACCTCGCCGTAAGCACCGGCACTACGTATAGCTATTAAATTTCCACGCTCAGTCAATGGCATTTCAACGGCTTTGCCAAAGCAATCACTGCTTTCGCAAATAGGGCCAACTACATCATATTTTGTAGTGTTTGGTAATGCAGGTTTTGAAATATTTTCAATTTTATGGTATGCCTGATAAAGAGCCGGGCGAATCAATTCTGTCATACCTGCATCTAAAATTGCAAAATTGGTGTTGATGCCATTTTTTATGTAGAGTACCCGCGAAATAAGACTTCCACATTGGCCAATGATAGATCTTCCCAATTCAAAATGTATGTGTTGTGTTGGATTTAATTCCAACAATTGTTTAAAGATACCAAAGTAGGTTTCAAAGTCAACAACAGCATTTGCATCGGGCTGATGATAATCAATGCCCAGGCCACCACCAACGTTTATGTGCGGCAACAGATAACCTTTTTGAATGAACCATTTATTTATTTCGTTTACACGTAAGCATAAATTTTTAAACGGATTAAGATCATTTATTTGCGAGCCGATATGAAAATGTAATCCTGTAAAATTTAAATTATCTAAGGTGTTTAAAACATCCAGCACCGCGTCAAACTCATAAGGGTTAATGCCAAATTTATTTTCTTCGAGTCCGGTTGTAATGTATTTGTGTGTATATGCATCTACATTTGGGTTTATTCTTAAAGCGATGTTGGCTTTTGTATTTTTATTTTTTGCCAGTTGATCGATCACTTTTAACTCATGAGCACTCTCTACATTAAAGCAAAAAATAGAATGATCTAGAGCGATATTTATTTCTCTATCGCTTTTGCCAACGCCTGCAAAAGCAATAGCGGTATTTTTAAATCCACACTCTAAAGCACGTTTTACCTCGTTGCCGCTTACGCAATCTGCTCCAAGACCTGCATTTTTTATAATTTCTAAAAGGGTAGGGTGGGCATTGGCTTTTAAAGCATAATGAATATGGTAATTTGGCAATGCGGTGCGTTTAATTTCACTCAATGTTTTTTTTAATAACTCAAGGTCATAAAAATAAAAAGGGGTTTCAAGCGAAGAAAAATGATCAATATGTTTTTTTGTGAACATGTTATTTTAATTATAATTGAACAAACCTTTATTTAACGCCCGTAAAGCAGCATTTTTTAAATTTCCGTTTACCAAAACAGAAATATTATGCGAACTCCCTCCATAAGAAACCATACGCAAAGGAATATCTTTTAAGGCCTCTAAAACCTTATTGGCGTAACCGGGTTGCTCTTTTGGCAACTGACCAACAATGCAAATAATAGTTTGGTCTTCATCAATTTCTACCAGAGCAATTTCTTTAAGGTCTTTTAAGATCTCCTTTAAATTTTTGGAATTATCTATTGTTAATGATACTGCAACTTCAGAAGTTGTAATCATATCAATAGATGTTTTGTAACGCTCAAATATTTCAAACACCGCACGTAAAAAACCGTGCGCCAAAAGCATTCGATCGCTTTTTATATTTATAGCGGTAATACCATCTTTAGCCGCAACAGCTTTAATACCTTCTGTTGTATTGATGTTAGCTATTAAAGTTCCTTTTGCATCGGGCTGCATGGTGTTTTTTAATCTAACCGGAATATTTCTTTTTTGCGCAGGCAAAATGCAGGTCGGATGTAAAATTTTAGCTCCAAAATATGCCAACTCTGCCGCTTCGTCAAAACTTAGTTCGCTAATAGGATGTGTTTTGTTAACAATGCGCGGATCGTTGTTGTGCATACCATCAATATCCGTCCAGATCTGAACTTCAGGACTTTTAACAGCCGCACCAATTATAGATGCGGTATAATCACTTCCACCGCGTTTTAAATTATCTATCTCGCCAAAAGCATTACGGCAAATGTAGCCTTGCGTAATAAATAACTTTTGGCCCTTGTGTTTATTTAATTCTTCAAAAATATATTTTTCAATGTATTCTAAATTCGGTTCGTCGTTCTCATCAATGCGCATAAAATTAAGAGCGGGTAAAAGAACCGATTCAACTTTTATTTCTTCAAGATAATAATGGAAAAGGGCTGTGCTTAATAATTCGCCCTGGGCAAGAATTGCTTTTTCTTCATTGGCCGTAAACATATCTAATGTAAAAGCAGTGATGTATGAAAAATGATTTTCAATTAAATTAGTTGCTTTTTGCAAACAGGTTTCATTTGAGTAAAGTGCCTTTGTTTCGGTGTAATATTTTTGTTTTAAAGCACCAATTTGTTCGGTGGCCTGCTTTATATTTTTTGAATAGAGCGAATTACAAATTTCTACCAATGAATTTGTTGTACCGCTCATGGCGCTTAAAACAACAATTTTTGGAGTATCATTAACGGTTAATTTTACGAGGTCTTTTATTCTTTGAGCCGAACCAACGCTGGTGCCGCCAAATTTTAATACAAGTAACATAGTGTTTAATTTTTAATAAGGTGATTGATAAATTTAATTTCGAATGAAAGAGAGACCGTAGCTCTCAAATAATAGTTTAATGGCATGGGAGCCATTTATACTTGCACTTTATTTGAAAATTGAATTTCATTTACCAGGTAACAAAGAAAAAAAGTTTTTTAATATCTACAAAGCTTTTTTGGTGGGTGTTTGTAAATAAAATTTGTAAGCCTTATCAAAATTCAATTTGGGTTGTTTGTCAAATATCCCGAATACGCTGCTGCCACTACCACTCATGCAGGCATATAAGGCACCAGAGCTGTAAATATCTTCTTTTAATTTTTTAATCTGGGGATACTTTATAAACACTGTTTTCTCAAAATCATTGTTAAGCTCATTTTTCCATTTGGTAATATCTGTATTTTCAATACTGGTTTTAAGATCTTTTTTTGATGGAGCAGGTACAATTCCGGAGTAAGCATCCTTAGTATTGCTGTGTATATTGGGATAAACCACCAAAATGTAATAGGCGGATAGATCTATTTTAATATCAGAAAACTCGTTGCCTTTAGCTTTTGCTAAAACGGGTTTATTATTAATAAAAAAACTGCAATCGCTGCCAAGTTGGGAGGCGATGGTGTTTTTTTGCGCTATTGAAAGTTGTAAGTTAAATTGTTTATTTATCTGGTTTATAAAAAAAGCAGCGTCTGAACTGCCTCCACCAAGGCCTGCGCCCATTGGCAAATTTTTATGCAGATGCACTTTTATGGGTGGTAGCGGCTTTATTTTGGTCAATAATTCCCAGGCTTTATAAATAAGATTTTCTTCAAGACGCCCTTCAATTTTTAGCCCGGTATGTGAAAATGTAAAATTATCCGATCCGCCGTCAACCTCAATTATTTCAAGGGCATCGCACCAGTTTACAGGATAAAAAACGGTCTCTATGTTGTGAAAACCATCTTCCCTTTTTTGGGTAATATTAAGACCAAGGTTTATTTTACAATTTGGGAATACAAGCATTTTTTTAACATATTTTGTTGGTTCAAATATTTTCGCTAAATTGCAACAAATTATTTCAAAACTATTTATCAAAATGAAAAAAATTACTTTAGGTTTTTCAATTCTAGCAGCCGCTTCTGCGATTTTTATGGCGAGCTGTAATAAAAAAGTAACTGAGGCTCCGGTAGCCGATATGGAATTTGATAGCGCTATTGAGGCTAGTTATGCTACTTCTGCTGTTAGCGATATTGATATGATCTGCGGCTTTTTAGGCGAGAATGCTTTCCCTAAGTTTGTTGCACCCGCTGCAAATTCTACAGGAACAATGACTGTTATTAATAACACATTAGCTCCTCAGTCTGCCCAAATTACCTGGAGTAACGTAATCTGTATGGATGGTAAAGTGCGTAATGGTAGAATTGTAATGACTTATTCGTTTACCGATATTAACTCAAACTACTACCGTGATTACGGATTTAATGGTAACCTTCAGTTAGTTGACTATACTGTTGATGGTTGGAAGATCGATGATTCGGTTTCAACTTCTGCAGGATTGTCACGTATTAAAAACTTATCTCCTGCTTCGGGTAATTACACAAAACTAAGATGGAGCGTTGATGGTTATTTTAAATTTGTTAATGTTGCTGATCCAACAAAAAGAATTGATTGGATAGGTACGCTTTATAAAACGCTACAAACCAGCGCTCCGGCACCAACAGCTTTAACTGCAATTACCTGGACCAATGCTGTTGTTGAGTACGATGGCACTTTTAGAGGTACTACTGTTGGTAATGTTCCATTCACTTATACGGTTGGTACTGATAAACCATTAGTAAGAGATTACAGATGTTCACCTGATAAAGCAATTGGCATTTCAACAACACCGTCTGTAGCTATTATTAATTCTGAGTTTCATCCAATAGTTAATGGTGTAGCTTCATTTACAACAGGTACATCAACAGATAAAGCGCCGAGAGTTATTGATTATGGCACTGAAGGTGCTCCTTGCGATAACAGCGGAACAATTTATATTAAAGGAATCTCTTATAAAGTAGATTTTAAGAAATAAAAGCTAATTAAAATTAATAAAAAAGCCGCTTTTTTGAAGCGGCTTTTTTTATGCTTAAAACTTATAAGTTAAACCGTTTTTTAAGATATAAGTAAGATCTGGGATACCAATAGGTTGTTTTGTATCATATAAAAGATTAAAGCCCACTTTAAAATTAAAATGATTGGTAATTATGATCTCAAAAGCAGAATCGTTAGCAATACGATAGTCATTAAAATTAGCGAGATTTGGCTGATAAAAAGTGGTAGTGGCAAATTCTATTTTTTTAAAACTCATACCAATAGTAATGTAACTGCTAATACGGTTGTTATAACTTTCAATCGAATCGTTATTCTGACTTTGATATTCGTTCATATATATAACTGCTGTATACGCTCTTATATTTTTAGTTTTAAAAAGCTTAAAACGCGGCCCACTACCTGCAAGATAGCGCCTGTCCAATAACAATATCCGGTTATACTGAGCTTGTATAAAGGCTTCCCACGTTAACCAGTTTAAAAGTTTATAGTTATACCTTAAATGTTGATAGCCGGAATTAACGAAATCCTGCGTACCCGCTTTAATAAATGCCAGATCGCCAATTGCCAGTATCCTATTTCGGTTATGTACGTATTGGCTATGAATGTTAATGCCCAACGACATTACCTGACTAATGTTTTGATTGATGTTAAAGTTAAGATCGGCCTTGCCAATAAAGCCGTTTGTGTCCTGCAAAAAGCGTTTACTTTCAATATTAATAACCTGAGCAGTTATTTTAAACTGAAAAAACAGAGCAATAAAAAAGAAAATAAATGGTTTCATTATCGAAGGCCAAATTTATTAAGATAAATCACATTTTATACATCATTTTTATACCTTTGTTTAAAACCTTATTATGAAGCTTTTTTATGTTTTAGTTGTAATACTCTTCATTAGTTTGCCTCAATATGCGCAGGTTACTATGGTTACCAATTTGCCCCCTGTAGTTGCTCCTACGTCTGACCTTATGGTAGAAGTTAAAATAAATAAGGGGAGTATTGGCAATTTTTCAAAATATGAAATGGAATTGCCACAGGGTTTTGAAGCTAGTGAAGGAAACAGCAAAACTGGATATTTTACTTATGAAAAAGGCCGTGTAAAGATAGTTTGGGTTACAATTCCGGCAGAATCGGAATTTATAGTTTCGTTTAAAGTAAGATCACCTCTTGCAACAGGATTTTACATTCTTTATCACAAATTTCTTTATATGGATAATGGCGTAAAAAGGGAAGTGAATGGCCAGCAAATTGATCTGAAGGTGGATCCAACGGGTGTTACAAAAACGTTGAGTTATTTACCGGATGAGCCTGAGTTGCCTGCTGTTACTAATACAGTGGCTGTCCCGGTAAATGCCTATGTGCCGGTGATTGTAACAAATTCAGTACAAGCTATTCCAACAAAAACAACTGCGGCTACCACCACGCCAACTCTTGCGGCATCTACCAATACTATTTCCACCACTTCAACTACTATTTTATCTCCAGGTCAACCAGGGCTTACTTTTTTAGTTCAGATCGGGACTTTTGGAGCAGATCCTGGTAAAGCAAAATATGCAGATTTGGGTAAAGTTACCATTGAAAAAGACGGAGCGCTTTATAAAGTTTTGATTGGAGAATATAATACCAAAGAAGAAGCCTTAAAAAAGCGTGAAGAACTTGTTACCAAAGGCTATAATGGTTTTTTGGTTAAATACCAGAACGGACAAAGGGTGAAGTAATTCTCTTTTTTGTACAGTGCCACCTTGTCACCAAAATTGTCAAAAATTTTATTTCTTATGCACATTTTGACCAATTTCTACTAAAAAATTGGCTTGGTACGGTTTATGAAGTTACCTTTGCAAAAAAATACATTAAACTTCAATAAATATGGCAAAATCAAATTTAAGCATTAAGCCTTTGGCAGATAGAGTGTTGGTTGAACCGGCACCGGCAGAGACAAAAACGAGTGGAGGGATCATTATTCCTGATACAGCAAAAGAAAAACCAATGCGCGGCAAAGTGGTTGCTGTTGGAAATGGTAAACCCGATGAACCTATGACCGTAAAAGTTGGCGATATTGTACTTTATGGCAAATATGCAGGAACCGAATTAAGCGTGGAAGGTAAAGAATACCTTATTATGAAAGAAAGCGACATCTACGCGATCATTTAATTCGAAAATTAAAAGTAAAAAGTTCAAAAACAACAGATTCAAAAACATTGAATCTTAAATATTCAACCTTAAACTAAAAGAAAATGGCAAAAGATATCACCTTTAATATTGAAGCCCGCGATGCTTTAAAACGCGGTGTGGATGCGTTAGCTAACGCAGTAAAAGTTACTTTAGGTCCAAAAGGACGTAACGTTATTATTGACAGAAAATTTGGTTCACCACAAATTACAAAAGACGGTGTAACCGTAGCAAAAGAAATTGAATTGAGCCACCCGGTTGAGAATATGGGTGCACAATTATTAAAAGAGGTAGCTTCTAAAACGGCAGACGTGGCTGGTGATGGAACAACAACGGCAACTGTATTAGGCCAGGCAATTGTTACTGCCGGTTTAAAAAATGTTGCAGCGGGTGCTAACCCAATGGATCTTAAACGCGGTATAGACAAAGCCGTTATAGCTGTTGTTGAGAATTTGAAAAAACAATCTCAAAACATTGGTAACGAAAATAAAAAAATTGAACAGGTTGCTACCATATCCGCTAACAACGATAATACTATCGGGAAATTGATAGCAGAAGCAATGGGTAAAGTAAAAAAAGAAGGTGTTATTACTGTTGAAGAAGCAAAAGGAACCGATACAACTGTTGAAGTTGTTGAAGGTATGCAATTCGATCGTGGTTATATCTCTCCATACTTTGTAACAAATGTAGATAAAATGGAAGTGGTTATGGAAAGCCCTTACGTTTTAATTTATGAAAAGAAAATTTCTGCAATGAAAGAATTATTACCGATTCTTGAAAAAGCAGTACAAACCGGCAAACCATTATTAATTATCGCAGAAGACTTGGATGGCGAAGCATTACAAACGTTGGTTGTAAATCGTTTACGTGCTAACTTAAAGATCTGTGCAGTTAAAGCTCCGGGCTTTGGCGATCGCCGTAAAGCCATGTTAGAAGACATCGCCATCTTAACCGGTGGAACTTACATTAGCGAAGAACAAGGCCGCAGACTAGAAGATATGCAATTAACTGATCTTGGTAAAGCAGAAAAAATTTCTATTGATAAAGACAATACAACCATTGTAAATGGTGGAGGTAAGAAAGCAGAGATCACTTCACGTGTAAATCAGATCAAAGCGCAGATCGAATCAACAACATCTGATTATGATAAAGAAAAATTACAAGAGCGTTTAGCAAAATTAGCTGGCGGGGTTGCAGTTTTATATATTGGTGCAGCAAGTGAAGTAGAAATGAAAGAGAAAAAAGACCGTGTGGATGATGCTTTAGCAGCAACACGTGCGGCAGTGGAAGAAGGAATTGTACCCGGAGGAGGCACAGCCTATATCCGTGCAATTAGCGCTTTAGATAAATTAAAAGGATCTAACGATGATGAAACTACGGGTATTGCAATTGTTAAACGTGCGTTAGAAGAACCTTTACGTCAAATTTGTACTAACTGTGGTATCGAAGGATCTATTGTAGTACAAAAAGTAAAAGACGGGAAAGATGATTTTGGTTTTAATGCAAGAACAGAAGTGTATGAGAACTTATTAAAAGCAGGTGTTATTGATCCTACTAAAGTAAGCCGCGTAGCTTTAGAAAATGCAGCTTCAGTTGCCGCTATGCTGTTAACAACAGATTGCGTTTTAGCTGAGAAAAAAGAAGAAAAACCAGCTATGGCTACTCCTGATATGGGTGGTATGGGTGGAATGATGTAACACGGTTCTTGATTTTTGCTTTAGCAAAAAGTTAGAAATGTGTTATCCTGACTTTGTCGAAGGATCTTTATACTAATCTAAAAAACAAATAAAAAAGCCTCTCATCTTTCAGAGGCTTTTTTATTTGTATACTATTTTCAAATTAATTACGTTGTAATACAAAATCCATAAAAAAGATAAAAATGAAAAAGACATTAGTTTTAGCAGCTATTGCAGTAATTGCTTTGGCGTCATGCAAAAAAGACAGAACATGTACTTGCACTAACAGCACTGTATCCCAAACTTCTACTGAGCCCGGGTATACCTATACGCCACAACCCGCCAGTACATCTAAAACAACCTACAAAAAAATTAAAAAGAAAAATGTAATGGCTCAACTTTGCGTATCAAACGAAGAAACTCAGTCTTATAGCTACCAGAGTTTTTCACCGAGTGGCCCTGTAACTTATGTTATGACAGCAAATACAAAAAGCGATTGCGAGTTAAAATAAAAGTATTTTCACTAAATAAGAGCTTCTATTCGAAAGAGTGGAGGCTTTTTTATTTTGCAAATTTCATAACCACATACTTTTCTGCTACACATAACTTATCGGTACAATAATTTAATTTGTCTTTTAATTCTTTTGGATACTCGTTTGTGATTTGAAACCCCAAAGGCTCAAAGAATTTAGGAATTATACAGGTTAAAAATAGCGACTCACTCGATTGTTTTATTAGCTCTTCTGAAAGCATTTTTCCAATACCTTTTAAGCGCTGTGCGTCAATAACACCAAGCGAACATAATTCTTCACAAGTACTATGTTTTCTTATTCTGCCAAAAGCAACGATCTTATTTTCTGTATCTTTTACAATTAAGAATTCCTCTTTTTTTAGTTCGCGATCATCTAATTCAAATTTTGTAATATGATCTTTTATAAAATCGAATTCAGAAATATTTGGGTGGCAAATATGCATCGGATGTTAAAATTACAAATACTAATTAATAAAGTTCTTTTTATTTTAAGAATGAGATTTATATATTTAATAAATAATATGAAAACATTTTTATATCTGTCTGTTTTTTTTGATCCTTTTTATTTCCTGCGCAAAGAGTGAAGCGGACAAGCGTAAAAAAGAGCAAAAAAAAAAATTCGGGAGCAATTTAATAATCCAAAACTTCAGTTATACAAATCGATGAAAATAGCTTTGCGTTCTACAGAAACAGTGGGCCAAAACCGGGAGCCTGACAGCGCCCGTAAGAGCACGTTCTTATTGGTAGATATTGTTTAAGTGAGGGCGCTTCACTTGTAATATGCCGTGTTATTAATACCACGAGCGCCATATTTTACTATAAGCCCCCAATAATCGTTCTTCAATGAACTCGTAACTGGGCTTTATAAACTTCAAGTTCTATATTTACCGAATCTTTATTTGGGTTATTCAGCGTTTTTTATGTTTCGCTTACATCTTGGGTACACTAAAGCAAATAAAACATAAACAAGAAAATTATTGGAACTGTCTTTTTCATTTTACGGTATTTAATTCTTTAATTTTAGAAGGATTACTTTGAGGTAAAACAAAAACGCTTCCAAACGTCAAAGGATCAATTTTTACACAATGTTTTTTTCCCGGGGCAATTTTAACCATGTCGACGCCTTTTGAAACGCCTGTTATGTCTTTCTTTGTAACCTCATATACATCCTCAACAGACCCTTCGTTTGTAATTTTAAAACCGGCAATTGCCTCGCCTTCGTAAATCCACTCCAGCGTAAAAAACGACGGGTATAAATCCGGCGCGTAATTTATCCTGTAACTTCCAATTTCCAGCCAGTTATTGTTTATAGAATCTCGCCTTTCAGGGTTACATTCCCACAAAATTTCCGAAGCAGGACTAATTTCAAAATTTCGGTTGTTGGCGCTTGAACCAATCAGGTAATTTCCATTTTTCATTTTTACAACCCCTCCGCCTTTGGTAATCATATTTTGTTTTCGATCTGGAAAATCATAAAAATAAAAAAACTTCCGTTCTATTTCTGGGTAGTTCTTATCGGGAACATTTATTTCCAATATACTCGATATTTTCCCCAGGCCCTCTGCGGTATTATTGTTAAACAAAAGGATGTTTCCATTTTCTAAAAGTTGAGCGTGATGTTGTCCATTAAAAATTTGTTGCGAATATGTTTCATGTTTATCGTTCAAAGCTCGTCCTATACTTTTTTCGATTTTTCCAGTGGTTTTATCAATAAAAATGATAGAATTAATATCGCGTCCGCTCACCATTACTTTATTATTGTCAGTTAAAAAAACAGAATTATAATGAGTGCCGATAGCCTTTAGTGTATCGCTAATATGGTTGCTCTCTTTCCAAAACCACTGAACATCATTTGACGAATTAACTTCAATTATAGCTTCGTTAAATTTTTTCCGGAAACCAGATGTGGAAAAATCATCTGCTTTACACAGAACCAGATAATTGCCGTTTTTTAGTTTGGTTACATCATGGTGAAAACCATACACCTTATTTTGAGGTGTTTGAAAATCTTTGCTCTGCCAAATAACACGACCGCTCAACTCTTTATCATAAGCGCAATCACGCATAACATAAGTTAAACTGCCAGTGTGAGTTAAACTAAAATCTCTTTTTTCAATACCAAAACTATCAGTTATTAGAATAATCCTTCCCTCACGGTCACTAACAATGCCATAATCAAAAAACACCAATCCCGGCATTACTTTAGCGGTGTCGTATTTAGTCACATTTGTTTTAAAATCACGAAGAAGGGGTGTAGAAATAGTTGAGAAAGTTTGCTCGGCCGAGGTTGAAATATTTTTTTTACCTTTATAAGCTAAACACCTCCATCGGTAGACTTTACCAAATTGAATTTTATCTTTAAACAAATGGGCGGTTGTACTGTCTTTCTCTTCAAAAATTATGCTTTTATTAAATGCTTTGTTGTCTTTCAAAGCTAGTTGAATTTTATAGTGGTCAGCTCCTTTAATTTGAGGATACTCAAACATTATTTGAATATGGTTAATTTGTATACGACCTGATGGATAATATTGAGCCTCAACTGAAAAAAACGTTAATAGTATAAGTATCGAAATCTCAATTTTCATATTTAATCGGTTAAAAGCAAAAATAGTAAATTAATGCCAAAAAAATCCATTTCCTATTAGAAGCCTGGCCACTATGATTTGCAAGTGCCAACTTAGTTAAAAACATTACCATAGCTTCAAATAAAGTTGACTTTTTGTGTTTTTTGGGAATAGTTTGGTTTTACCTACATTTGAGATATGAAATTTGTTAATAAAAGTCGCTTTTATACCTTTAATAGGAGTATGAGTAAGCTAATTTATTTATTTTTTGCTGTGGGCGTTATTGTTTTTTTCTCATGTAGTAAAGACGATAACGAAAAGCGAAGACTGGAAGAAATAAAAATGCAGGAGCAATTGAATAATCCAAAAATTCAGTTGTACAAATCGATGAAAATAGCGTTGCGTTCTACAGCAACAGTGGGTCAAAATCCTGAGCTTGACAGCGCCCGTAAGAGCATGTTCTTATTGGTAGGTACTGTTTTAAGTGAGGGCGCGGCATTATTAGATAAAAGTAAACCGGTAGAAATTCATCCGCTTGAATTAATTGCATTGGCAAAAGAGGTATACGATACCAAAGAAGTACTTTTAAAAACGGATGAGGATTCTTTACCAACCCTACTGGCCAATATTTTTTACGTATTTACTAAATCAGCAAAAATTGAATCTGAATTTTTTCCGGTTACATATAACAATAATCACGAACATATTATTCTTTCACTCCTTTGGCAAACAACACCTTCTGCGCCGAAAGATTTTGCTTTATATGAAGTTTATAAATCAGATGAAAAAGATATAGAAGATCTTAATTTAAGATTAGTATATCAACTCACAAAATCTTTTGTATTAATGCAAAATGAATATTATTACCATTCTTACGATAAATGCAGCGAGTATTTGCATTATATGGAAAGCAATAAAGACCTGATCTCGAAAACGCCAATGATAAATATGGTTAACCAGGGTTTTGGGCCGAGTGAGCAAAGCTATTACCAGTTTCACGGTATGGGCGTTATTATCCGCGCGCTGGATGAGAGTAAAATGAAAAAAGAGAAAGAATCTTTGGCTGATATGGAGCTTTTTTTAGATGACATGCAAAAAGGTGGTTTGGATAATGAACTAACCTGGTTGGTAGATGCTTATGTACATATTAAAAAAGAAGAATATGATAAAGCTGTTCCTGCATTAGAAAAGCTTGAAAAAAGTGATAAGATCAGCGCGCCCGAAAAACAGGCTATTACAGAGTTATTAGTGTTTATTAAAGCAAGAAAAAAGGACGATGCTCTTAATATGTTCAATGATAAACTGGCCTTTGGTAAGATAGCATTTCATTTAATGACTGAGCGCTTAAAAGCATCTAAACAAATTATGGATCTTAATAAAAGTAACGAGGGCAAAAAACTGATGGAAATTCAAAAAGAAATGAATGATAAAATGCAGTATTTTGATAATGCTAAAAATAATTTAAATGCCGATAGTTTAAGCTCAAAAGCGAAGAATTTACTTAAGGACGTTTTTAAATAATGGATTTTTATGCCACTAATTTCACAAAACAAAAAAGATAAAAATTGATTAAACACTAATTAGTAAAATTAGTGGCTTCATTTTTATTATAGGTTTTCTTCCCTTTTGCTTGCCATATCTTTTAAAAGACTTTTTGAAAAGAAGAAGATAACAATAGTTCCTAAACCCAAACACAACCATAAAAATTGTTTGGTCTCAAAGAAAGACTTTGGTTTTTCCTCAACTTTTACCGTAGATTTTGGAATTTCTTTTACAGCTCCAATTTCAGCTTGTGGTAATAGCTGCGGAATACTAGTAACAAAATTTCCAAGATCATATTCGGGCATTTTTAAAGAAGTATTTCCAATACGTAACTGATATTTGTTTTTTGTATTAAGATCACATACTAAATAACTTGCTAACTGCTTGCAGCTTATACTTTCAAGCTCTAAAGGCGGGTTATCTTTATTTTCTATTTCAATAAAAACTTCTTTTTCATTTAAATAGGGCACATCAAAAAGTAATGGATAATCCGAACTCAAATTAAACTCATATAAAAGCTCACGGTATTTTTCAACTTTATCATGTTTTAATTTTCTTTCACGGTTTGCATAAATTGCTGCATGGCGCATATATAAACGCGGACTCTTAACATTAAAATCCAAACGATTCACTTCCTGGTTATTTGAAAATGATAACTGGATAATTGTTTTTTTACTGATCTTATCTTCGCTGATGTTCTTTGTAAATACAACATCGTTTAATTTTCCGGCAATAACCGAGTTTTTAAAATAGCCGGCAGAGTTTATTTTTAAAGGCTCTGCACGCCAGTCGTCAACCAAAAGGCGGAAATAGGAATAATTATTTAACGGAAAATAAATTACTTTATAAGTATTAGTATACACATCATTATAGGCCAAGCTTAACTCCTGGTTTTCGCTTACGCTATACCATTGCTTCATATCTTCGCTGCCTTCAATTGCACAGTATTTGTAAGCATCTGAGTTATTTATGTTAAATGCAATGTTGCTTATCTTATCGCGGTTTGGATTATGAATAACGATTTCGGAATAAGTACCAAAATGTTTTTGTGAAAGAATTTTGTATTCAATAAAATCTGATTTTGATTTTAACAAAGGCTCACTTAAAACAACATAGGGAACTTCTCTTTGTGAAGAATCGTGAATGCGTGTGTCATGAAAATCTTTTGTCATGTATTGCTTTAGGTCAGGATTTAAAGGGATCTTATAAAGCCCGCTTTCTTTTAAACCTGTAATTGGCGCCTGGTGCGAATACGATTGAGCAGTTGTTTTACCAATGCTTAATACTACAATTAAAATATAAACCAGTTTTTTCATGTGTGCATTTATTTAATTTTAGTCTGTTTTAGTTTCGGTGTCAGTTGATGCTTCATTCTTTGGTTCATCTGTTTTGTCTTTCTCATCGCTCAATAAAAGTGCTTTAATTTTTTGATACATAAATGAGATGATCAATAACACAACCCCTAAAATAATGAAAGCGATTATTTTACCAGCTTCGGAAGCATCTTTAATATCGAATGTAAATAATTTAAATAAGGTTAGCGCAATTAATACCAATGATATTATCCTGAAAGTTTTGTTGTATTTTTTCATGCCAATGAAAAGGAATAGAAAGGCGAGTAAACCCCAAAGTATTGGGAAGCCTATTTTTACAGCATGCATTTCAATATTGCTTATCTGGATGATCTTATTCATGTATTCGACATCGTTGATGTTGAACACGTTTATTAAGTTAAGTTTTAATACGTGTAACAATAATTCAATGCTGGCTAAATAAACAATCGCCAGGGATACCAAAGTACTGTTCAATACTTTTGAATGAGAAATGAATGAACCTTTTTTGTGAATGGTTTTAAACATTGAGTATACAATAAATATTACCGAAGCAATAGAAACATAATGGAAGACAAAGCCCATGTGATTCATTTCCGTTGTCAATACATAATCTTTAAGTTCTGTCAGCGGAAGCCATGCAAAGCCCATTAAAAAAACGGCAACACTTATAAAATTTAAAACATATAAAGTAACCTGCGGGGCTTTGGTTGTTAATCTCATTCCTGCAATGTTTAATGCCACAAGGAATAATAAATGATATACCTGAACTAATATCGCTACAGTTACCGATCCGCTAAACCATTCGCTAACCTGGTAACCTGTTTCGAGTAGGCCGGTTAAATAAAGTAATACAACAAAACCAACTTTTAAAACAGCAGAATAATTCTGTGGATTAAAAGGTATACCAAGATAACTTAGTTTTTCTTTTTCCTTACGCAATAAAAGTGCCGTAGCAAATAAAGATAAAGATGAAATCAAACCTGTGATGAAAGCTTTATTTAAAAGTATTCTAACACCAAATTCGTTATAAGTACCATATACATTTACCCAATCCATAAACAAGCTAATGCACATTAAAAAAGTAATTATCACCGAAGCAAAACGGAATAATACAATTTTTGATCTTTGCCCCAGCCAAATTAATAACACAGCTTCTAAAGCCCAGAATAAAGTAATGTAATTACCATGAAGCTGTACCGGCGCTGCAATGGTTATAAAAGTTAATGTTAAACCTATCATTAAATACACCAGCTTAACATCTGCTTTAAATTTCTTGTAAAGCAGGAATGAGCAAACTAAGTTAAAGCCTGCTAATAACACACTGAAAATCCCTTTTAATTCGGGATGGTAGTAACTTAAGATCTGCATTCCTCCACCAAAAAACAAGAAAGTATTACTAATTAAAATAGTAAGGTCTAATGCAGCAAATTTCCTTCTTTCTTTAATATTGTTGATGATGTTCATTAAAATAAATACAACATAAAATATAGCGCCAAATATTAAGGCGCCTTTGTAAGGTGCATTCTGTTGTCCGATACATTTTGCCTGTAACCACCCAAAATAAAGGATCATAGTAAAACAATAAGCAAGAATATTAATGAGGTTCCATTTACGCATATAGGCGAGGATGAGCATGCCTATATCTAAAATTAAAATATAAGTGAATAAAACCTGATAATTACCCTGGCCGGTACTAACCATAAATGGTGTAGCAAAGCCACCGATTATAGATAATGCGGCAAGCTCAATACGGTCATAAACAATAGAGATAAACACACTAAAGCTTGTTATTAAAAGCATAATAATAAAGGCAGTAGTTTGATTAAACAGATGATACTGGTGGAAAGCAATGCCGATGGTAAAATAAAAGATAGCAATACCGCCACCAACCAATACAGAGCTAAACGCTTTAAAGTTCTTACGTAAATAATGCGCGAAGCCTAACACTATACCACCGCAAAGCACACCAATTCCCACACGCGCAATTTCATTGATCCATTCTTTATCAATAGCGTACTTTACAAAAAAGGCAATACCAATTACTAAAATGGCAATACCAATTTTGCTTACAATGTTCTCGCCAATAAATTTCTCAATATCAGGATTATTCTTTCTGAATTTAGTGTACCAGCCTTCGCTTGGTTCAACAGGTTTTATGGGTTGTTTAACTGTTTGATTAACCTGTACAATAATTGGCTCTTCTTTTTTATCAGCTATTATTTTTTCAACCTCTTTTACAGGAGGCGGAGTTTCATCTTTTTTAACAATAATTGGTTCTTCAACAATTTTTGGAGGATTAATTGTTGTTGTAACAGGAGGAACGATCTTTTCAGTTTCTTCTTTGGTTTCATCTGTCTTAACCGTGGTTTGAGTACTTGTTTTTTGAGCCTGGCTAAATTTAACGGCTTTAAGGTAATTCTCAATATTGGTGAGCCTGTCTTCGGTCTTTTTTAATTTGGTATTTTTAATTGCATGAAAAGCGATTAGTAACACTAATATTACTACTAATAAAAAAATTTCCATAGGGTTTGGCTTTAATCAGTATAAAGATACAATAAACGGTAAAATACATGCTATAATTTTAACGAACGTAAATGCTTGTTTAGCTTCAAAAGTAGCCTGAAGCGTGCTATATTGCTAAAGCAGAGACTATTATTTAAAATAAGTTAATTATACTATTTTTTAGGAACAACGAGGCCTTTATTTACCCGTTCAACAATAGTTGCTGCTATTTTAGAAAAATACTTATCTACTATTTTTTTTGGGTTATTTAGAGTCGCTTCAAATTCTTCTTCTGCAATACCCGAATTTATTTCTTTTGCATCTAAAGTATAAACAGTGTAGTGAACTGTTATTTTTCGGTTAGCATTCCCATCTCCTAATTCTGCCGGCCCTTTATTGCCACTTGCTTTAATATCCAGTTGATTTATAAAAACATAAAGATCGGTCTTATATTTTCCGTAGAGGATAGGAACCACTTTTGCATTTGTAACTTTGGCATTCATAAAACGCGCGTCAGAATTACTTTCAACATTTAGCTGCCCTTTTTCTATTTTCTTTTTCTCAGCTTCTTTTTTTGGTGGTTGATAATTTGCCTGGTCGGGCACTTTTTGAAATTCGTAAGACAGAAACTGGTAAATGCCGTCAAGATCTTTTTTATACTTTGCGGTATCTTCCATAAGATCTACCACATTAAATTTATTGGCTTTAAAAGCTTTGTATAGTTGTTCGTTTAAGCCGTCTCTGAATTTATATTTTATTTCTTTTGCCGTAAGTTTTGTTTCGGCGTTTATCTTTTGATCGATCTCGCCCATATACATGCGCGTTTCAAAAGGAATGATCATTACTTTGTGTGCAGCGGCAGTTTCTCTCTCAGGCTTATCATTATTGGCCTTAACAGTCGCATTTTGGCCAATACTAAAATGGGATAAAAAGTTTAAGCTTAAAAAGATTATAAGTTTCTTCATCATTATAAATTTCTTTTTAATAGATCTTAAGGCACAAAATTAATCTCGTAGCCAGTCTGTATTTGCCCAAATCATTAAGCCTAATACAAGAAATAGTCCAACATTATTGGCGTAATAAATTACTTTATCAGATACCTTTTTACCGGTTACCATTTCCCATAAAATAAACATAATGTAACCACCATCCAACATGGGGATAGGTAAAAAATTCATAAACGCCAATGCTAAAGATAAAAATCCAGTAAACATCCAAAACGCCTGCCAATCCCACTCAGGGCTCATTTGCTGAACCATTGTAGAAAAGCCGCCTACTTTTTTGTAAGCATCTTTAACAGTAAATATTACTACAAATTGTTTTGCCTGCATAACTATTTGCTCCATGCCGTCTTTTATACCTTGCATCAAAGCCTGGCCAATACCAAATTTTTGTTCATCAAATTTTATTGGTGTAATTGCTTTCTGAAAAACATTAATGCTTCCCATGTCGCTTACCTGTGAGCTTGTTTTTATAGTATCTGCATTTGGTCCGCGTAAAATAGTAAGGTTAACCTTTTTAGATTTATTTTTTATTAATTCGTGTTTAAGGTTATCAAAGTATTCTACAGGAATATCATTTACTGCAATTATTCTGTCATCTTTTTTAATGTTTGCATTTGCGCCAAAACCGGTTACATCAACAGAATCAACTCTGGGCATAAATCTTGGAGATACAAAAGTAGATTTCTTTATGCGTCTTAAGATCTTTGCACGATCATCATCATTAACGGGTAACGAAAATTTGCTTCCATCAGCATGAACTCCTTCAATTTTTGTAATTCCATTCATGATGATCTCAATTGGAATACGGTTAATTGATTTCACTGCCTTTCCATCTAATGCCGTAATATAATCGCCGTTACGAAGGCCTATTTCATACGCCGAGCTATCTACCATTAAACCGTGCGGCAAATTTGTAACTGGCAAGGTATCTTTTCCCCAAACAAACAAAACACCCCAAAAAATAAGAATACCCAAAACAAAGTTGACAATAATACCACCCATCATAACCAACAAACGCTGCCATGCCGGTTTGCTACGAAGTTCCCATGGCTCAGCCGGTTTTTCGATAATTGATTTATCCATTTGTTCATCTACCATACCGGCAATTTGAACATAACCTCCAAACGGGAACCAACCTAAACCGTATTCTGTATCGCCGATCTTTTTCTTGATCAAAGCAAAATTCATAATGTTAGCGAATGGAAATAAGAAATCGAAGAATAAATAAAATTTATCTACACGGCATTTAAATCTTTTGGCAAACCAAAAGTGACCAAATTCGTGAAGGGTTACAAGTATTGTAAGGCTAAGAAATAATTGAGCAATTTTAATAAACATAATAAGGTTTTATTTTAACAACTAAATGCGCTTAAATTGTAATTAATTAAGCAGCTAAAGTTACAGTAATTTAGCGGGGTTTTAAAGAAAAAAGAGGCTGTTTTAAGTATTATTATGAACTTAAAGTTGTTGGTGGGCCAAAATCCTTGCTTCCTTGTCGCAATCAATGTATTGCTGGTAATCGGGGCTTTTAATAAAGCTAAATTTCTCCATGGTATTACTAACCACATCGCTCATTTGCAAAAAGCCTATTTTATCTTCTAAAAAAGCCTGAACGGCTACTTCGTTTGCTGCATTTAAAACACAAGGCATATTGCCGCCTTTATTTAAAGCACTAAATGCTAATTTTAAATTTGTAAAAGTATCAAGATCGGGTTTTTCAAAAGTTAATTGGGGGTATTTTAAAAAGTCAAAACGCGGAAAATTATTTTTGATCCTTTGCGGAAAGCCCATAGCGTATTGGATAGGTAATTTCATATCCGGTAAACCCATTTGGGCTTTCATACTGCCGTCTTCAAATTGTACAATACTGTGTATGATGCTTTGAGGATGTACGATCACATCTATTTTTGACACCTCTAAATTAAACAACCATTTGGCTTCAATTACCTCTAAGCCTTTATTCATAAGGCTGGCAGAGTCTATTGTTATTTTAGCACCCATGCTCCAGTTAGGGTGTTTTAAGGCCTGTGCTTTGGTAACATTTAAAAGATCGTTGCGGGTTTTGCCTCTGAATGGCCCACCGCTGGCGGTTAAATAAATCTTTTCAATCGTGTTCTCCCATTCGCCGGCCAGGCATTGAAAAATAGCAGAATGTTCGCTATCTACCGGGTAAATATTTACTGCGTTCTCAAAAGCCAATCGTGTTACCAGTTCCCCGGCAACAACCAATGTTTCTTTGTTAGCTAAAGCAATTTGTTTTTTGTGTTTAATGGCATTGATTGTAGAAGCAAGGCCTGCATATCCCACAATACTTGCCAAAACAAGATCAATGGTTTCCATTTCCACTATTTGTTCAACCGCTTTTGCGCCTGCAAAAACCTTTATATCTGCTTTTTGAAGTGCCTCTTTTACATATTGATATTTAGTTTCATCGGCAATAACAACCGCATTTGGATTGAATTCCAGCGCTTGTTTAATTAACAGGTCGGCATTGGTATTGGCTACTAAAACTTCCGCCACAAAATGGTCAGGATTCTCTCTTATTACTTCTAAAGCTTGTGTCCCAATGCTTCCAGTGCTTCCAATAATGGCAATATTCTTCTTTTTCTCCATGAATTCTGGCACAATAATCAGCAAAAAAATCAATGTTGTAAAACTATTTTTTGCACAATAAATAATCAATAGTAAATTTGGAGTGTCTTAAGGGGTGCTTTTACATTTAAGATCGAAGATCTAACATTTAAGATTTAGCAATATCAATCTTAAATTTGACTTCTAAAATCTAAAATGGAAAGGCTGAGATTAAACCCGTTAACAGTATTCGCCAAACGTTGCTGTTAAACACCTGAACAGGATAATGCCTGCGGAGGGAAAAAAATTAAAATAACACATGCCCCACGTGTTGTTATGTTTAATTAACAGTGAAGCAGAAAAAATTCCGCTTCCCTGTATAAAAAATAAAAAAAATGAACAAACAAAAAATGGCAAAGCTAGTCTTTGCGGCCGCGTGCTTTAGCATTTCTAAAATTCACGCGCAACACAGCTTATCCGGACAAGTACGTTCCGATAAAAATGAAACAGTACCCTTTGCGGTTATTGGTATTAAGAACACACAGCTTTCTGCAACCTCAAATTCTGACGGGAAATTTAACTTCAGGAATTTAAAACCGGGAACTTATATTCTTATTACCAGATCATTAGGTTATCTTGATAAAACAGATACTCTAATAGTAAATTCAAACAGTGTTTTTGACCCACAGCTTTCAGAATCAAACAAGCAGTTGGATGAAGTAGTTGTGAATGCAACACGTGTGGATAAGAACAGCGGCATGGCATTTAGTAATATTGATGCTGAAACATTAAAAAAGCAAAATCTTGGTCAGGATGCGCCTTATATGCTAAACCAGTTAACAGGCGTAGTGGTTAATTCAGATGCCGGCGCCGGCGTAGGTTATACAGGTTTAAGAATTCGTGGTTCGGACGGAACGCGAATAAACGTTACCATTAATGGTGTACCGGTAAATGATGCAGAATCGCAGGGAACTTTTTTTGTGAATATGCCAGATTTTGTATCCAGCACAAACAACATACAGGTGCAACGTGGAGTAGGCGCATCCAGCAACGGTGCCGGGGCTTTTGGTGCCAGTATTAATTTTCAAACCAACGAATTAAAAGATAAACCATACGCGCAGCTCATTTCAACAACAGGTTCTTATAACACGTTTAGAAATACATTAGCCGCGGGAACCGGTTTATTGAATGGGAAATTTACTTTAGATGCGCGCGCATCGAGCATTACAAGCGATGGGTATATTGACCGTGCAAAATCAAACCTACAGTCGTATTATGTTGCAGCGGGTTTTTATGGTAAGAAGTCGGTTCTGAAATTCATTAATTTTTTAGGACAAGAAAAAACCTACCAGGCCTGGAATTATGTGAATGAAGATTCAATTAAAAGAGGAAATCGTACCAATAATTCTTGCGGTGAATATTATGATGCAAACGGAAAAGTACGTTATTACAAAAATGAAACAGATAATTATAAGCAAAACAATTTTCAGTTACATTTTATTCACCAGGTAAATTCTAAACTCAGCTTTAATCTTACAGGCCATTATACTAAAGGCGCAGGATATTATGAGCAATATAAACAAGCGCAAAGTTTTAGCAATTACAATATGCAGGAACCTGTTTTGTATGTAAATGATTCAACTAATTTAACGGTTACATCAACCGATCTTATTCGCCGTTTATGGTTAGATAATGACTTTGCCGGAGGTATCTTTAATTTAAATTTTGCTCCAAGTTCACAGCTTGTTTTTACTTTGGGTGGTGGTTATAATACTTATTTTGGCAGGCATTTTGGCAGGGTAATGTGGGCTCAATATGCCTCGGATAGTGAAATTGATCATGAGTATTATTTTAATACGGCCAATAAAAATGATGGCAATGTTTATTTAAAAACAAATTACAAACCTGTTGCTAATTTAAATGTGTTTGTTGACTTGCAGGTGAGAAACGTAGAGCACCGTTTTTTAGGTTTGAGCGATTCAATCTCAACAGAAACCAAAATGCAAAATCAGGCCTATACTTTTTTTAATCCAAAAGTGGGTTTAAGTTACGATGTTTCTTCTGAGCTAAATGTTTATGCTTCATTATCTGTTGGTAATAAAGAACCAAACCGAAATGATTTTGTGCAAAGTACCATTAAAAGTCGCCCTAAGTCTGAGCAATTAATGGATTTGGAAGCAGGTGTAAAATATCAAATAAAGAATATTTATGCAGCTGCTAATTTTTATAATATGCAATATAAAGATCAATTAGTATTAAACGGCGCTATAAATGATGTTGGAGCTTACAACCGCGTAAATGTTGCCAACAGTTATAGAAGAGGGGTAGAGCTTGAACTGAATGCAAACCTTGGTAAGTATTTTGCCGCGGGGGGAAATATTGCCTTATCACAAAATAAGATCGAAAAGTTTGTTGAGTTTATTGATAGCAGCGACGCTGCTTACAGTGTTTACAAGCAATATAAAAAAGAATATAAAAATGTTGATATCTCATTTTCACCCAATATTGTTTCTTCTGTAATGCTTTTAATCAAGCCAATTAAAAACATGGAGATAACTTTTATTAATAAATATGTTGGTAGACAGTATTTGGATAATACTCAAAATACAAAGCGCAGCATTGATCCTTATAATGTTGTTGACGCGCGTTTTAATTATACAGTCAAAACAAAATTAGTTCCTGAGATCGGGTTTATGTTTAGCGTATACAATTTATTAAGCGCCAAATACGAAACAAACGGTTACACCTTTAGTTATTACACCGATGCAACTTTAAATACGTTTAACTATAAAGCTCCGGCAGCGCCACTAAATTTTTTGGGTGGAATAAGTTTGAAGTTTTAGCATGTTGTACATCAGTTCGAGTAGCGAAGCGTATCGAGAACATTGCGTATTCTTCTAAATACAATTTTTGTAAAGAGCAAACGAAAAATTCACTCGAAGTGACAATTTTGAGATAAAAAAAGTCCCGGTTATTTACCGGGACTTTTCTTTTAAAGTGATTTGTTTTTACTTAATGTCGTTCAATACATTTGAAGCTTCGTGAATGTAAATGTCTTTAGTTACATTCTTAACCCATCTGTTCTCGCGATTTAAGCGGGTTGTATCAGCACCATATTTTGCAACATCTTCGCTTAATAATTCGCCGGTAAAGCCTTTTATTTCTTTTCTAAGGTCTTCGTATTTTTTATTCTGATCTCTTAGTTGTTTTTGCTCGGCTCTGAATTTCTCTAAATTCAAACTGTATTTAGTATCATCTTTTTTTGATTTTACTTCTTTGGCCTGGGCTTCTACTAAATTAAATTGTAGGCTTTTTTTGATTCTAGCCTGGCTGTTTTTAATTACAGATGAATAATTAATATTCTTAAATTCAGTATAATCAGCTTTCGGAATTTCATCCCAAGGCATTGGATTGTCCATTTCTTTTTCACCAAGATCAATAAAAGCATATGGATCGGGCAACAATACATCAGGAATAACTCCCTTTAATTGCGTAGCACCACCATTTATACGATAGAATTTTTGTTGTGTAATTTTTACCTGCCCAACAGGTTTAATGGTGTCAAATTGAGGTAGTAAAAAATTATCAAGGTCAACAAACGATTGAACTGTGCCTTTACCAAAGCTTGGTGTGCCAATAATTACCCCGCGTTTATAATCCTGTATAGCTGCTGCTAAAATTTCACTGGCACTGGCACTATTATGATTCACCATGATGGTTAAAGGGCCATCCCAAACAACATCAGGGTTTCTGTCTTCCATTACATTTTTCATATTATTTTTACCTTGCACCTGCACAACTGGTCCTTTAGGGAAAAATAAACCGGCCATCATTACAACTTCCTGTAAAGATCCTCCGCCGTTATCACGCAAGTCAACGATCAATCCTTTGATATTTTGTTTTTTTAATTTCTCAATTTCTTTGCGCATATCGTTAGAGCATCCGCGGGCACCAGTGCGTGTAAAGTCTGTATAAAACGATGGTAAATAAATATAGCCGATCTTATTTTTGTTTTCAAGAACCGCGCTTTTTGCAAAGGTTTCTTCAATTTCAATAACATCTCTAACAATTGGAATTACTTTAATGCTATTATCGCTTTTCTTAACGGTTAATTTTACCTCAGTTCCTTTTTTACCTTTAATATGTTCAATGGCCTCGTCAATATCCATATTGGTAATATCTACAGGCTCACCATTTCCCTGGCCAACTTTGGTGATCTGGTCGCCGGCTTTTAATTCGCCTTGTTTATAACTTGGACTTCCAACAATGATCTCGCTAACAATTAAAGCGCCGTCTTTTTGAGAAAGTCTTGCGCCAATACCTTCAAACTGACCGCTCATGATCTGGTCGAATTTCTTTTTCTCTTTTGGAGCAAAATATTCTGTATGCGGATCATAAACACCGGTAATAGCATTGGCAAAAGTTGAAAAACGCTCGCGTGGTGTGATCTTGTTTAAACGTTTGATCCAATCTTCGTTTGCTTTTAAGGTCTTGCGTCTTGCTTCAACCTCCAACGTATCGTAGGATTTTACTTTCCAGGCAGTATCTTTCTTTTCAATAGCTTTCTCTTGTCTTTCCAACATATCATCCAGGCGTAATAAAACCTGGTATTTGATCATTTTACGCCATTCGTTCTTTAATTCAGTTTCGTTTTTAGCGTAAGTTGTTTTTTCAAAATCAGTTTCATATTCTTCATCAACAGTATAATCAAAAGGTTTTGACAAAAGCTCTTTGTTCCAGTTCTCTTTTTCTTTTAAACGTTTGCTATAGATCTCAATTGATTTGGCATAAAAATCGTGACGTTGGTTCAATAGCTGATCATCAATATCGCGGCGCGATTTGCCAAGCTCATCAATATCACTTTGAATTAAGAATTTTTTATTGTAATCCAAACGCTTCATATAAAGTTCAAACACCTTTTCGCTAAAGGCATCATCCAACTTTTGAGGTGAATAATGGTTTTGGTTGAGGCTTCCAAAAAGCAATTCAAAAATAACGTCGTTCTTATCAAATACATATTTAACAAGGCTAAATGACGAAAGAAATATGATCCCTGTAATTAAAAGGGTTTTGGCGGATAATTTAGACAGTAACTTTTGCATATACACAAATTTAATTTTTTTATACGTAATATCATATTACCCCATCACATATTTTGCCAGACTTGCTAAAAACTTGTTTAAATATTGTTAAATGTGGCGCCTGTAAGAATGTTATATTTAGCAGGAAATAACATAACTATGATAGATTTTTCTCGCGCGCAGCTTACTCACTTTTGTGTGCATTTTGTTGGTAATAAAGGTTTGGGCGAAGAGCTGACCTTAAGTGATAAGGTGTTCGAATTTAAAGACGATTTTGTAAAAGAAACTGTTTTAAGATACTTTCTAACTCCTTTTAAAACCGATATATACTACCAGTTTAAAGGCAAAGTAGATGTTTCTTTAGAGAGCGTTGCCAATGCTTGCGAAGATTTGTTTGGCTCACAAAAAGATTTTGTAAAGCAAAGTAAACAAGCAGCTAAACACCTTTACGATCAAAGCATGCACCCTAAAATTAAAGGTGGCGAATTTTACGTTTGCTTTTTTAGAGATGCAATGGTAGATGGTGAATTATGCAATGCTTTAGGATTTTTTAAGACAGAGAACAAAGAAACCTACCTGAAAGTTTATCAGCATGTTGACACTTTTGACATAGACTGCGATAATGGCATAAATATTAATAAGCTTGATAAAGGGTGTCTTGTTTTTGATACCGATAAAAAGAATGGTTATAAACTTAGCATTATTGATACAAACAACCGTAATGCGGAATGTGCATTATATTGGGAAGAAGACTTTTTAAATGCCGTAATTAAACCAAACGGTTACTATCATACCAAAAATTTTATTGACACATCACGCGGTTTTTGTGAGGAAATTCTTACAGAAGCAAACAATGTGAATAAGCAGGATCAAATGATGATGCTAAATAAGAGCACATCTTACTTTAAAGAAAAAGATAAATTTAATTTGCAGGAGTTTGAAAAGGAAGTTTTGAGAGAGCCCGAATTGATTGGTGCTTTTAAAGATTACCGCAAAGATTTTAATAAGAAAATGGATCTTACCGCCATAGACGAATTTGATGTTTCGCAAACAGCTGTGAAAAAGAACCAAAAGTATATGCGCAGCGTGGTTAAACTGGATAAGAATTTTCATATTTATATACACGCACGTCACGACTACGTAGAGCGTGGTTATGATGAAGAAAAAGGCTTAAAGTTTTATAAGCTATATTACGTTAACGAAGAAGCTGGGTAATTATTTATCCTGTATTTGTTTATAGTACGTAAATATCACGTTACCGTTATAGCCTAAAATCAGGTTATCGCCAACCTGTTTGTATTGTAGTTGAATGAAATTTTCTAAAACATAATTCTCTGCTTTATAATCATCGGGGTTGCCACAGCCATTATCTGTAATTTGCATACCGCCTAAAAAATTAATTTTGTCTCCTGTTATTTTGTATTTGCCTGAGAAACCATCACAACCGTAACCAGTATAAGTACTGTCTTCAAAGCGTAATATAGAATGAGTGTGTTTTAAGTTAATGCTTGTTTTGGCTTCTTTATCCTCAATTTTAGATAATACCCAGGTAATATTTTTAAGTTTTTGAGCTTGCGAAAAAATTGTAAAAGCACAAATTAGTAAAAGCAGAATTTTTTTCATTATTTATAAATAAAGCAGAATTATAGCCCCACTTAAAGTGTAACAGTCTAAATAATGTATTGTTTATAATTTTATTAAATGTATTTTCTATAAGTTGGTTCATGGTGCATTTTAAAGCCATTTTGTTTGTAAACAAACTCTCCATCCTTGGTTGCGTGCAATTCAAAAACAGTAATTCCCATTTCTGCAGCAGCTTTTGTAAGCGCATTTAAAATGCCGGTGCAAATGCCTTTCCTTCTAAACTCGGGGTATGTATACATACTCATAAAATAACCAACTCTGCCGGACGGGTTTTTGAAATTACCCGGTTGTTCGCGCAGCACAACGCCACCCATGCCCGCAATGGTGTTGTTTTGTCTGGCAATATAAACGATATATGTTTTATTAATACAACGGGTTAAATAATCCCTGAATTGATCATTAAAGTCCTCTGCAACTTCCGCAGGTTGTTCTCCTGCAAAATCAATTATAAATCTTGCACGGCAAGCAATAATAGCTTCTATGTCATCTAAAGTTGCTTTATAATAAGTAATAGGCTCCATTTATTTTTTTCGGGCTTTCATTTCGTTAGCAATGGCTATAGAATTTGGATCACCTTTTTTCTCTAATTCACTAATAATGGCATCGTGATTTTTTTTATCACGGTTTTGAGATAATTTATAGGCGGCTTCAATTTTTGTGATCTTTATTTCAAATCCTACCAACCCTTTCATTTCTTTTTCCACGTAGCCTGGCGTCATTTTTTCAACATCAACAGGTTTTTCAGATGCTTTTTCATATTTATTTACAAGCCTTTTTAAAGCATTTAAAACCTGTTCATCATTCATAATATGAATGGTGCCGTAAACGTGAGCCGCTACATAATTCCACGTTGGTACATTTTCATGATCGTACCAGGATGATGAAATATAAGTATGAGGTCCCGAAAATATAGCAAGTACTTCTTTTGTGTTCTCAAAATTTTTCCATTGCGGGTTTGCTTTGGAAATATGTCCGCATAAAACATCTTCGCCAGCTTCATTTTTATATAATTCAAGCGGTATGTGTGTTGCTGTTATTTTTTCATCCGCATTTATAACCAGTATACCAAAACTGTTTTGTAGGATAAAATTCTTTATCTCATCAATATTATCGTTTTTGTAATCTCTGGGAATATACATGCGTTTAATTTTCTTGTTTTCTTTTTACAATTAAAATAAGATCATTATCGAGTGGGAGGTAACCAAATTCATAACACCAAATGTAGGTGTGGTTATTTTTGGTAACGGTTTGATGTGTGTAGTACTTAAAATTAAATCCTTTATCAATTAATTTTTGTTTTGAAAGTGTTGTTTTTTCGCCCTGTAAATTTTCTTCTAAGATCCTACGATTTTTACGTAAAATATTATTTATATTTCTTACATAATTTGTACTATCGCTGTTAACCTTATTGTTAAAGGCGTTGCGGCACATATCGCTGCAAAATTTTTTATCAATGCGGCCTTTAATAATTTCTCCGCATTCGGGACAAGTGCGTTTTTCCATAAATTATTTAGCTATAATTTTTAGCGTGTTCTTTACCAATCTCGCTTTTTGTTTTGCTTTTAAAATATCATCATCCACAATGGTTGCATGTCCCATTTTACGAAAAGGTTTCGTAATAGCTTTTCCATATAAATGCACATATACGCCGCTGAATTTTAGAATATCTTCAAGGCCTTGATAGATCGCATTTCCTTCGTGACCAAAATCTCCTAAAAGATTTACCATTACACCTGCTTTAATAATTGATGTGTCGCCTAAGGGCAGATTTAAAATAGCACGCCATTGCTGTTCAAATTGCGAGGTTACATTTCCCTCAATGGTATGATGCCCGCTGTTGTGTGTGCGTGGCGCAATCTCATTTACCAATACTTTTCCATCTTTGGTTAAAAATAATTCAACGGCCAGTAAGCCAATAATGCCAAGCTTTTCGGCAATATCAGCAGCAAGTTTTAACGCTTCTTTTTCTACACTTTTTTTAATATTAGCGGGGCTGAATAAAAATTCAACCAAATTAGCTTCAGGATTAAACTCACACTCCACAACCGGAAAACATTTAATTTCACCACTTTCGCTACGAGCAACCACTACCGACAGTTCTTTATCAAAATCAACCAAACGCTCTAAAACAGAGGGAGCTTCAAACGCTTTTTCTAAATGATGAGGGTTAACTAGTTTTACTACGCCTTTTCCATCGTAACCACCTTTGCGTAATTTTTGAAAGAACGGAAAGTAATCGGCATACTTTGCAATTTGTTTTTTATTCTCAACAAAAAAAAAGTCAGGACTCGGAATGTTATTACGTTGATAAAACATTTTTTGCGAGCCTTTATCCTGTATCATTTCAATTATATGCGGCTGCGGATACACTTTTTTTCCTTCCTTTTCAAGGGCTTTAAGCGCATCTACATTCACATTCTCAATTTCAATGGTAATAAGGTCTTTATCTTTTCCAAAATCATATACAGTTTCAAAATCGTTAAGGTCGCCCAAAGTGAATTTTTTAACCAGATGCCGGCAAGGCGCGTTTTTATCAGGATCTAAAATAGAGATGTTTAAGTTTAGATTTATAGCGTTCTGTATCAGCATCCTTCCCAATTGGCCGCCGCCCAAAATGCCTATATTTAGTTGTTGAATGGTTTTTAACATGTATCAATAATTTGATTGGTAAAGATAATTAAACTAAAATTGATACCTTTAAATATCTTATAAAATACATGAAAAAACTTTTATTAAATTCTCTTCTGCTGGTTAGCGGAATTATTGCAGCACAAAACCAATTTAAATGTGGCTTTTTAGAAGCAAATGAATACTTATTTAGCCAGGATAAAACCGCTAAAAAAAGATTTGATGATTTAATTAAAGCGGCTAACGAACTGGATGCAAAAAGGTCTTTGCAAAAAACGGCTATTGCAACATATACTATTCCCGTAGTTTTTCATATTTTACATTTAGGTGGAAGCGAAAATATAAGTGATGCGCAGGTAAATGACGCAATGAAGATACTTAACAGGGATTTTGCTAAGAAGAATGCGGATACAACCAGTATTATCAATCAATACAAGCCCATTGCCGCCGATTGCCAAATAGAATTTAAATTGGCCACACTTGATGAGAACGGACAGTGTACAAATGGCATTACCCGTCATTATACCGCCAATACCAATTGGTCGGCCAATTCTTCAAACTATATTTACACCTGGGACCGCACAAAATATATGAATGTATATGTTGTAAAAACCATGCAGGCCGGTGCCGCAGGTTATACTTATTTACCCGGCACTGCGAGCGCAATTGCCGATGCGATAGTGTTATTGCATAATTATACGGGAAGCATTGGTACTTCCAGCTCTTTTTCGTCGCGAACCTTAACGCACGAAACCGGGCATTGGTTTAATTTGCAACACGTTTGGGGAAGCACCAATCAGCCTGGAGTGGCCTGTGGTGACGATGGTGTAAGCGATACGCCAATAACAAAAGGCCACACAAACTGTAATTTAAATTCAGCAGCCTGCACTTCAGGAATAATTGAGAACGTTCAAAATTATATGGAGTACGCTTATTGCTCAAGAATGTTTACTCAGGGACAAAAAACAAGAATGCACAATTGTATTATTGGAGGTATTGCAGGAAGAGATAATTTATCGAGCAATGCAAATTTAATTGCAACAGGTATCATAAACCCCAATACAAGTTGTGCGCCTAAAGCAGAGTTCGTTTCAAACCCTGTAACATGTATTGGCAATAATTTTAGTTTTACCGATTATAGTTATAATGCTCCGGTAACGAGCTGGCTTTGGAGTAGCCCATCTGCAATTAATACTTCTACTTTGCAAAACGGTGTTTTAAGCTTTACAAGCTCTGGTCTGACCAGTGTAAAATTAAAAGTTAGCAACGCGTTTGGCGAAGATTCTATTATTAAAGAAAACTTAATAGTTTTAGCAGGCACAAACAGTGGCACTTTAAATCTAACACAGGGCTTTGAAACTGTTTTTCCTGATAATAACTGGATCGCTACTATCCCTCAATACGGTGGTGGCTTTAAAACAAATACAGTAACTGCTGCTAGTGGAACCAACTGCGCTTGGGTAAATAATTTTTACGATAATCCAAATGGGCCGGTAAGTATTTATAGTCCGTTATATAATTTGCAAAATTTGGTTTCGATACCTCAATTCGAATTTAAATACGCTTATGCACAGCAATCAACAAGCAATAACGATATTTTAAAAGTATTTATTTCTACAGATTGTGGTAGTAGCTGGATTCAGTTATTTTCAAAAACCGGAACACAGCTAAGCTCAACCGGTACTGTTATTACATCAGCGTTTTTAAATCCGCAATTAGCACAATGGAAAACAGAAATGTTAAGTCTTTCGGGTTATGAAGGCAATCAACAGGTTGCTTTTAAAATTGAATTTACACCTGCCGGTGGAAATAATGTTTTTGTTGATGATATAAATATTAGCGGGGTGGTTGGTATTAAAGAGAATGGTTCTGCATTAAACGAAGTGTTTGTCTATCCAAATCCTTTTTCAAAAAAACTAAACATTAAAGGAAATGATACCGGAAAAATAACTTCAATTCAATTATATGATCTTTTAGGAAAGGAAATAATTACAGAAATTGAAAAAAATAGTGATGAAACAAAAATTGTGGATACGGAAAATTTAACCGGTGGAATTTATTTCCTTAAATTAAATTCAGCTGAAGGAAGTAAAACTGTAAAAATAATTAAGCAGTAATTTGTATGAAAAATAGCAAGTTATTAATTACCTTTTCCGGTATATTAATTTTTACTTCATGTTCAGGTCCGCAATCAGAAACAGTTTCTGTAGAAGCAATTAAAAGTTATGCTGAAATAGAAAAGCTAAACTGGTTAGAAGGTAAATGGGAAAGAGCCTCAACTGTTAATTTTAGCAGCGAGATCTGGGAAAAGAAAAATGATTCAACTTTATATGGCGTGGGGTTTACCATTAAAGGAAAAGATACTGTTGCTTTTGAAACGATTACCATTGAACAAAGGCATAACAAGCTGTATTATATCCCCGTTGTTAAAGATCAAAATGCCGGAAAAGCAGTTGATTTTTCTTTAACATCCTTAAATGAAAATGAGTGGATATTCGAAAATCCTAAACATGATTTTCCAACCAAGATCATTTACAAAAAAATAAATAACGATTCTTTATACGTCGAAATTTCTGCAGTAAAAGAAAGTAAAGAAGTTAAAATACCTTTTCCTTTTTTAAGAAAAAAGTAAACTCTGGTTAAGTATACTTAATAGCATTATCAAAAGTTTCCTCGTTACTATGCATAACGTGAAGCTCCCAGCCATTAGGATATGGCGCTTCTAATAACGACCCTTTTAATAAGTAAGGATACATCTCGGCATAGGTTTGAATTTGGGCGGCGCTTACACGACGGTAAATATGCGAGCGATGTAATTTATCAGGATGATCAAGGCCTGCTGCTGACATTAATTCTACTGCTGCCTTTATTGTTTCGTGATGATAATTCGCAACACGAACTTTTTTATCATTTACATCTAAACCCTTATATAATTTTGGATTTTGTGTAGCAACACCAGTAGGGCAGGTGTTTGTATTACACTCTAATGCCTGTATACAGCCAACAGCAAGCATCATAGCACGTGCACCGTTACACATATCAGCACCAAGCGAAATGTTCTTCACAAGATCAAAACCTGTATGTACTTTTCCGGAAGCAATAATTTTAATGCTTTTCTTTAAACCAAAACCATGCAATGCATCATAAACAAAGGCCAAGGCATCCCTTAAAGGCATACCAACCGAATTACTAAATTCTAAGGGCGCAGCACCGGTTCCGCCTTCGCCACCATCAACAGTTATAAAATCGGGCATTATCTGTGTTTTTATCATGGCTTTACAAATGGCAATGAACTGACTTTTTTGTCCGATACATAATTTAAAACCTACAGGTTTGCCGCCACTCAGATCGCGTAATTGTTTAATGAATAATAATAATTCTAAAGGTGTTTTAAATGCGGTGTGGTAAGGCGGTGAGAGAACATCTTTACCTTTTTCTACCAAACGGATTTTCGCAATTTCTTCTGTAACTTTTGCTGCCGGTAAAATACCGCCATGGCCAGGCTTTGCACCCTGAGATAATTTTATCTCTATCATTTTTACACTTGGTTGCAGAGCTCTTTCTTCAAAAGCTTTGTAATTAAATGTTCCATCAGAATTTCTACAACTAAAATAACCGGTTCCGATTTGCCAGATCACATCACCGCCCGGTTCTAAGTGGTAAGGACTTAATCCGCCTTCACCCGTATTGTGAGCAAAATTTCCAAGCTTAGCACCGCCATTTAAAGCCATAATAGCATTTTTGCTTAAAGAGCCATAGCTCATTGCAGAGATGTTAAAAATACTGGCAGAATAAGGCTGCTTACAATCCGGTCCGCCAACTAAAACACGCGGATCGTGATTAACAGCAGAATGCGGCAGAGGACTGATGGAATGATTTAACCATTCGTAACCTGTTAAATAAACATCTAATTGAGTTCCAAAGGGCGTAGTATCATTTGCTTTTTTCGAACGCTGGTAAATTACATTTCTGCTTAAACGGTTAAAAGGTGCGCCGTCTGTATCTGATTCAATAAAATACTGGTAGATCTTTGGGCGCATCCATTCGGCCCACCAACGCATACGGCCAATTACCGGGAAATTATATTTTAAAGAATGTTTGGTTTGTGTAAGATCTTTTATGCCCAATATAATAACAGGTAGTATCAATACAAAAGACCATAATACCCAATGGAAGAAATAGCCAAGGGTACCAAATATTAAACAAACTACAATTGAAATGATGGCAAATTTTGTTCTCATAATTTATTTTGAAAAGGTTATCTGATTATAAATATAACAAAAGAATTTTCTAAAATGAATATTGCTGGTAAACAGCTGCAGTAATTTATATATCAAAAACAATTAGGTAGTTATTGGTGATATTCTAAAAGAAAAATTGGATAGTTTTATTGGCGAACCTCATATTCTTATGCATAGAAAGACCAAGGCGGGCTGAAAGATAAGCGGGCTTAACGAATAATAAGGCGTTTTGACGATTAATTATCTGGATGTGCCTTCAAATGCGTATCTTAGCTTATTAATTTTAAACATTTACTTTGACATTCGACGATTTTAAATTTGAGAGTTCTTTATTAGAAGGACTTTACAGCATGGGTTACAAGCAACCCACTCCCATTCAGGAACAAGCTATACCGGTTATATTAAACAACAAAGATCTTATAGCCTGTGCGCAAACTGGAACTGGAAAAACCGCTGCTTATCTTTTACCAATCATTAATCATATTTTACATGCGCCAACAAGGCATTTAAATACACTAATAATAGCGCCAACACGCGAACTGGTTGTGCAAATAGATCAACAGGTTGATGGGATGGGCTATTTTTGTTCTGTTGGCTCTATGTCTATTTACGGAGGGGGAGATGGTATGACCTGGGAAAAACAAAAACACGCTTTAAAAGAAGGTGTTGATATTGTTGTTGCCACGCCCGGCCGTTTGATTTCTTTATTGCAAGCAGGCGATATTAATTTTGATCACTTGCAACATTTGGTATTGGACGAAGCCGATAGAATGTTGGATATGGGCTTTTTTGATGATATTAAGGCTATTATAAGTTATCTACCTAAAAAGAGGCAGACTATTTTATTTTCGGCAACCATGCCGCCCAAAATGCGCTTGTTGGCAAAAGAAATTTCAAGTGAACCCGAACAAATAAATATTGCCATTAGTAAACCTGCCGCAGGCATTGTACAACAAGCTTATCTGGTTTTTGACGGACAAAAAGAAGCGTTGCTAAAAGGTATTTTAAAGAATGAAGATTATCAATCGGTAATTATTTTTTCTTCTACAAAAGAAAACGTAAAGCAATTAGAAAAGAATTTAAGAAGTGTGAATGGTTCTATAAAAGCATTTCATTCGGATCTCGAACAGCCTGAAAGGGAAGAGATCATGCGTGATTTTAAAGCTAAGAAATTACGCATCTTGATTGGTACAGATATTTTATCACGTGGTATTGATGTGGATGGAATTAGTTTGGTTGTGAATTACGATGCTCCCGGTGATCCTGAAGATTATATTCACCGTATTGGCCGTACAGCAAGAGCTTCTAAAGCAGGTGTTGCTATAACTTTCATCAATCAATACGATCAGCAAAAATTTGGCCGTATTGAAGCCTTAATGGGTTACGATGTTGAGAAAATGCCTTTACCTGCTGAGTTAGGAGAAGGCCCTGTTTATAATCCAAACGCTATTGTAAAAAAGCCATCTAAATTTGGTTCGAAACCAAAAAGCCGTTTTCATAATAAAGATAGAAAAAAAGGTTAGTTAAATGTTGCTTGAAGAACTGGGAGGAAGAAGCATTTTCATTTAACGAAAATTGCAGGCAGAAAGCGAATTTAAAACAGCGGCGAAAGAAAATAAAATGCTGTTATTCGATCAGCAATTCGTTAGCAGCAGTGAAATTCACTTTTCGATATTTTGATTTTTACCAGCCCTTCAAATGTTGAGGCCTATTTTAAGAATTATACCCTTGAAGCAAATCAAAAGGTAATTTCAATAGGCACTTCTACTAAACAAAAACTTTCCGGATATGGCATTAAGTATGTTTTAATTACCGGTCACTTTTCTGAAGACGGTTTGTTTGAAGTAATTTATAAAGAGTAATATGGCAGATGATAAATTATTCGATAGTGTTTTTTAACGCATGAGAACCATTTTGCCAAAATCCTTCACAAAATATTTATCGGCAGCATTGCCTGCTTTTTCAATATCGTTACCGTTAAGTTTGGTTACAATTTTATAAAGGTAAACGCCATTAGCAAGCTTATCGCCATATTCATCTTTACCATCCCAGGCATAATCGGTAATGTTGCGGCCAATATGAATATTGCCTAATTCAGAACGTTGAATCTCTCGCACAATTTTGCCGGTGATGGTCATTATCTGAATAGTAAATACTTCCGGCACTTCGCTACCCGTTAGTGTAAATACAAATTTGGTACTTGAGCTAAATGGGTTTGGATAATTTAAAACATTAGTAACGGTTGGCTTATTGTTTATTTCAAATTGGATCTTATAATCCTGTGTGCCTGAATTATTGCGGCTTCTATCCTTTGCCTGAACAATAAGCATATATTTTCCATCTGTTACAAAATTTGGATTGTAATTGATACTACAGCTGTTTTTAGGTAAATTGGCCGGCGTAAATTGCAAACCTTGTGCAAAATAAATGCGTTGTTGTGTACTTTGATTTGGGGCTTGTATAAATACAGAGAATGCTCCCGTATCATTAAGTGCCAAAAATCTGTTCTCATCTTTTAAGGTTACGAGTATATTTGGTTTTGCCGATACGATGTCGCCATTTAAAATGCGCACACCGTCAAATGTTACATCCAGTAAAGGATTGGTAACATCTTTATTTACTTTGAACTGGTAACGCCCTATATTATTAAATTGCGTTTGTTCTTTTTGATATTTTAAATTTGATAAAGGATTAACATATATCCATAAAGCATTGTTACCTACAAACTGGTAGCTGTTTACTTTTACAGTATCAATAAAAACATGGCCCGGCACAAATGGTTTTGATTTTAATTTTTGTGGCAATGGTGTTTGATTTCTATTATTATCTTCTATCCAATATGTAACTACCAAACTATCATCAAAATTTTTAACACCAATGTTTTCTATCGGAAATTTAAAGATCACATCATCTCCCTCCTGTAAAGTATCATTAATGCTGGCAAAGCCCTTTAATGGATTTATGGCACATTCCGGAGCTTCTTCATAAATAACCTGCCATTTTTTTAATTGCGGCGAAGTTGTATTTATATTATCCTTCATAAAGGCAACGAGTTTTAGATAAGGATGAATGGCAGCATCAACATAATTATGCAACGCTAAAACATCTGTACTATCCTGTATAAATGTTTGCAGCGTATCAATTTGCCCGTTGCTACGAATACCAACTAATTTTAAAATAGTTGTATCTCCCGGCAAAGCATCTACACTTTGTACACGCCAGTGTAAACTATTCCATTTATAAGACGGCCCTATAACTTCAGATGCAACGTAACCGTTGTTCCAACGGGTTTTAATGCTATCATTTAAAACAATTATTGATTGTTTGTTGGCTCCCTTTAACTCATGGCCCTGACCTGCGATCATGCCTTTTTTTCCAAATAGAATATATGGAACCGTATCGGGTGTTGTTCTTATTGTAACCGCACCAATACTTTCAAAGGCATTATAAAGACTATTACTATAACTGGTAACCTGGGCGTAAGACGGTGTAAAGGCGCCCATTGTATAAGCAAGTACATAATTGTTTGGTGCTATACCCGTAATAAAGTTCTCAAGATTTGTTTTCCAGTTAGGAACATTACACTGGCAATTGTAATCGTAATTACCAAATGAGTACACATGTAAAACCTGGTTTGGCACGCAAACGCTATTATTAAAAAAACCGGGACCCGCAGCCGGCCAGTTTGTACTTATTACTTCCTGTGGTTTGCCACTGATCGAGTCAAAAACGGCAATGTTCCAACCATCCGGGGCGCAACCCCAGCTTGATAATGTAATGTTATTGTAGAAAAAATTAATATTAGTTGGGAAAATATTTGGCTGTATACCATTTCTGCAAGAAAGGCTTTGTTTATTGTTTTCAAAAACAAATTTGCGTAATGCTTTTTTATAATTTACAAACTGAAAATTATTAGTTTTAAACTGGTGAAAGTGAGCCTGCGCCCAACCTCTTTTTGTCCCGATGGTTTGAAAGGAACTTTCTCTCCATATAAAAGGTGTTGTTGGTGTTGTACTATCGCGGCTTACACGCCAAAAATAAACTGTGCTGTCTGCAAAAGGTAAATTTACATTCCATTCTAAAACACCGCCGCTGCTGGTTATTAAAGTGGTTTGTATCGGACTTAAAAATTTATCGCAGGTATCTAATTGAAAACGGTAGGTAGCATTTGGTGCAAATGGATCAGTTGTAGAGGCTTTTAATGTAATGGTATTAGTTTTTGGCACAATGCCATATTTATAAGGATAAATGGGTACTACATCACCACCCGGAATAAATATATCAACGGTTCCCAGGGTGCCGTTATTAGTCTCTATGCTTTCACCAACTTCATTAAATTCATCTACCTTTACCTTAAATTTATTTAAACCAACACCGCGGTTAAAATCTATTTGTGTGAAAAATATCAGACTATCTTTAAATAAAGGCGCTACTATTCTTTTAAAGGTAATGCTTGAATCTCCATTAGGAAAGAAACGTTCTATCTTTACAAAAATAGAATCACCAACAGCTTTCCCCTGGTTTTTCAGATTTATTTTTAGGCCTAATGAATCGGTATATTTTTTTGTATTAAAAACAACATCACTGTTCTTTAGCTGATAATCGGGAAAGGCGCCCACGGTTATTTTTAAGGAGGGGTCTCCATGTAAGGTCATATCAAGGCCAGTAAACTGAGTTATATTATCAAATGACTGCCCATTATTAATTGCCGCTTCTTTAATTACATCACCAATGCCCTTATTGTATTGAGTTTTGGCAATAGCCTGGTAAAACCAATTATTGTAGTTATTTAATGAATGCACAAAGCCCAAAGACGTTGCCGCTAAAAAACCAATACTTCCTTTTTGATTTGAGAATACAAACCTTTCGCTTACAGATATTCGCCCGGGTACATGTATATTTCCCGAGTAGCAGGAGTTGGCAATAACAAAAGGATATTTTCCAGTGTTGTTATATACTTCCGGATCGTCAATAGCCTGATCAAAGCCTTGCTCAGAACCGTGCCCGAAAAAATTGATCAAAGCTGCTCCATTGCTTATTATACTTTTTATACTATCGCTAATTGCTGTTTGAACGGGTGCGGTTGTGTTCTTTTTAAACGTAAATACAGCAGCACCAAAAAGTGTATCTTTTATCATCTGTTCATAGCCTGCCATATAGCCGGCGAGGTTATTTGCAAGAACAGGTTCATCTCCACCGATAAAATGCAGTACTCTTTTTTTCCAGTCGGCAGGAGCCGAGCTTTCGTGTTGCTGAACTTTTGCGAGGTAAACATTTACATCGTTATTTGATAAGGCGGCTATTCTTCCAATAGGGATTTCGGGGGCATATTTATTTGGATTGCTTGAGGTAAGAACGGAAGTTAAAAGATTATCGCAGCTTGGAACGCCCATTGTTGGCACGAGATTTAATGATTGTGTTGTTGAAATGAGCGCGTCGCAACCTACGCCCTTGCCAATTATAAAAACGTATTTTGGCGCATTAGCCAAACTATCATTTAGATACTTACAAAAGTTCTTTATTGCCAGTGGATGTTTATTGATGCCATAGCTGAATTGTTCGTAAAGCTCATCTATATTGGCAGAAATAACGTTATAAGAGCCACCGGCTAAAGTTTGTCTGTAGTTTTTATAAGCTGTTGCGCCAGTCTGCAAACTGCTATGGTAAATAATTACAAAAGGTTTTGCAGCAGGTAAATTTTTAAAATAATTAAAATTACCGGTTTGATTTACTTTAATTAAGGAAGTAATAGCAATAGTTTGTGATTCGGCTGCCATCACACATAATTTGCGGCCAATGCCATTTGGTACAATGGCTCTTACGTTTAGAGGGGTAATTTTTGTTGTGATTTTTTTATGATTGCTTACGTCATACAATAAAACGTTAGTTGAACTTGCAAAATTAAAGTTAGATAGATTAAAAAACGTTTTAGGTTGCGCAGCATGATTATCGATATATAATTTATAAAAGGATTTATTATTAAGGTCTGGAATTTGTGGATAGAAATAATTAATATAATGCAGCAGCGTTGAATTACCTATACTTGCCAGCGAAGGTACAGCTACCGAATTTAAAGTAATTGTTGTAGTGTTAGCTGTATTTTGAGAATTTAGCGTGAACGTTTGGCGTACCGGAAAGTAACCCTTAAAAGTAACATCTGCCAATTGTATTGAAACATTGTTCTGGTCGGTATAAATGGTTTTTACTTCATGATCATTTAATACTGTTTGATCGATACTATTACCCGAGTAATTTAAGTTTAAATAAACCGGCAAATTTGTTGTTGTATAGGTGTTTAAGTTAGAAAATATAGTCGTAAGATTATTCCCTTTTGTAAAAGTAACCCCACGTCCTTCTGCCTGTGTGTATAACGGATCGCTTGCTCCAGAGCTGTATTCGTAAACAAAATTACTTTCGTTAGAACCCGCAAATATTTTTTCCGAATAAAAATGATCGCCAACCGGATATAGACTTGCAGTTGTATCTGTTTCTAACGTATAGCGTTTATTGTTTGTTGAAGTATTAAGTGTAATAAATCCATAAAGCGTGTCATTAAAGAGCGGCGCATAATGATTTGGCAAATAATTTATGCCTGAATAGACCAGCGAATCGATGTCGCCCATGGCCGGCGAGGCATAAAACTCAAGGTAATCACCAATATTAATTTTGTTGTCGCTTTCTCCATTAATAAAAAGATGATTTTCTTTTCCTTTAATAAAGAGCTGAAAATTTTTTGGATTAGCTGTGCTTAAATTAAAATAGGTTGAAAGAGTAGCTGAATCGATCCTGTAAATGCCTTCTTTAGCAATTGGGAACTTAAAGTACTGTTGAGAAAAGTTTATCCACTCATTACCATAAACCTGGGCTTTACTGGTAAATGCAACAAAACAAAATATGCCTATTGCGAGTAGTTTTCTCACTTGTTCATTTTCTTATTTATATCAATTTTTAATGAAAAAATATTTGAATATAATGCGATTGATCTGTCGCCAATATCAGTTAAAGCATAATCAAGTGTAAAAATCTTGTATTTAACGCCAACACCAAAGTTAGGTTGAAATGTGGTAATATATTTTGTTGCGTCATCATTTAATTGCTTTTGTATATTGCCAATACCTCCTCTTAGGTAAACAAAACCCTTGTAACCCACTTCTGTTCCAAAAGCAGGTTCTAAGCTCCAAAGATCTGTTTTTACAACTGTATTTCTTTTTCCGTCAAACGAGTTTATTAAATTTAATTCGCCTAATACCGAAATTCTATCTTTCCAGAATAAAAAAGTTCTTGCCGCACCTAAAATTAATTTTGGAGCCGTTACTTCAACTGAAGAAGAGGGAATTTCATTTCCTGTTTGTTGGAAGGTAGCAATATCTTTATCGCTTAAATTATAACTCCAGGCATTAAAAGTTCCGGTTACATCTCTTGCCATTGCTGCAAATTTCCAATCCTTATAATTATATTTTGCCCCGGCATCCAAACCAAAACCCCAGGCGCCTCCAAACTGACCTAGCTTACGGCGAATGATCTTAAAATTACCACCTAATTCAACACCTTTTAATTGCGGGATGGTGCGTGCGTAACTTAATAAGGCAGCAAAATCAACCGCATTAAACGTGGTAATACGGTTGTAATCTACATTACCATTGGCATCAACAAGATCTAAAGTATTTGGAATATTATCCACACCAAAACGTAGAATAGAAATTCCTGCAACACTGTTACTGTCAATTCTCTTAGAAACGCCTATGTAATCGTATTTGGCAATACCCGCAAAATATTCAGCATGCATTAAGCTTACCTCTATATCACTTTTTTGTTTTAAGAGGCCAGCAGGGTTCCAATAACCAGCATTAACGCCTTCAACACTCGTAATATTAGCATTACCCATACCCAAAGCGCGCGCGCCTACGCCAATATTTAAGAATTCGTTACTGTATTTACGAATTTGTGCCTTTGAAGCAACCGTAAACACTACAAAAACAGAAAAAAGAAACCTTTGCATATATAAGTATTAAAATTAAGCTAAAAAAATGAAATTCTACGCTATTTTAACGAACCGGAAGCAATTTTATTGTTGAAAAACTGAGATAAAAACAGGCTGTATTTTGTGGCACCTTTATAGTTTAAATGGTAATGGTCTATAAAGCAGCTGCGATCGTTGCAAAATGACATAGAGGACAGATCGAAATAGTTTATTTTTTGGACCAAAGCAATATTGTTTAACTGTTTTATGATCTGTTTTTTATTTATAAGATCAACCTGCCCGCCCGCAAAAATAGGCGAACTCACCAGCGTAATATGAGTATTGTTTTCTTTGCAGATTCTAATTATCGAATCGAGATAAGTTCTATCTGTTATATTAAAAAAAGTATGGTATTTTTTTACAGTAACATAGTTTAATTGGGGTCTTAACACTTCTTTCAGATAACCTTTGTAATACAAACTATCAGTTTTGTTTGGAATGTTTAACCATCCATGAATGCTCGTACTTATGTTTTTAAAACCGGTGTAAGGCCATGAATAATAAGCATTGTAATAGAAATGCGGCATGCGTTTATCGATCTTTGAAAATTCATTTAGCAGTGTTTTGTTGGATAAATAAGGAAAGTAATTATTAAACTCTTTTACCTCGGTGCTTTTATATTTTAAGAAATGATAATCAACTTCATAAATTAAATAGCCTGGTGCTTTGCTGTTTTGTAAATAAGTTTTAAGTGCAGCAAAAGCCACTTGCGGTGTGGCTCCGGCAAGACTTAAGTTAAAAGAATTACTCCCTGTTAAGCTATCAAACAATTGTGTATTATAGTGCATTTCAACCCGCGATGAGCCTAAAAAAACAACATTAAAATTGTTCTGTTTTAAGAAGCAGGTCTTGTATTTGTTGTAAAAGCCATGTTCCTGCTTTAACAAACCTTTGTAGTGTATATAACGAAGGCCATATAGAAGGGCAGTGATGATCAGAAAATATGTAACTATTCGTTTTATCAAAACTGGAAATAAATAAATGTGTTAGCCGAAAAATTACCTAAAATAAAAATGAGCACTATAAAGCAGATATAAGCAAATGGCTTTAGTAAATTATATGCTCGTTCGTTTTTGTTAATGATCGCATATTCTTCATTTAGCTCTTTTAAAAATAAAACGATTATAGAAAACAAAATGATCACAAAGAAAAGCTTGTCTTGCAGCATTTTAATGTTTGACAAAGAAAAATAATTTCCTCTCAAACAAAATATAGACCCGTAAATGCTTCTAATATCAGCCATTGAATTGGCTCTAAAAGCAATGAGCGTAACGGTGTGAAAACTTAATAAATATAGGCTTCCCAGCCATGCAGGCACTTTTACGTTTGGAAACCTTTTCATTAACAGTATCTCTAAAATGTAAAACATGCCATGCAGGGCTCCCCAAAGAATGAAAGTAAAATTAGCACCATGCCAAAAACCGCTTATTACAAAAACCAAAAATATATTAAGCAGCCAGCGGCTATATTTTACGCGACTGCCGCCTAAACCAATGTATAAATAATCTCTAAACCAGGTGGTGATGCTTATATGATTACGTTTCCAGAATTCGTGTAAAGACCTTGAAAATAATGGTCTTCGCCAATTAAGCGTTAAATTAATATTAAATAGTTTGGCAACGCCGGTTGCTATATCGCTATAACCGCTAAAATCGCAGTACACCTGTATAGCAAATAAAAAGCCTGTAATTAATAATTCAAAACCGGTATAAGAACTTACATTATTAAAAACAGGTGTTACCAATAAGTTTAAATTATCGGCAATTACAAGTTTTTTAAAATAGCCCCAGGTTACAAGTGTAGAAAAAGTTTGCCAGTTGATGTTCTTAAAATAGCTAACGATCTTAAATTGCGGCATAAGATCATTATACCTCACAATTGGTCCGGCAACCATGTGGGGAAAGAATGATACGAACAATAAAAAATCAGAGAATTTATCATCGGCTTTGTATTTTCCTCTGTAAACATCAATGGTATAGCTTAAGGATTGAAATGTATAGAAGGAAAGGCCGGCGGGAATTATGATTTGATTTAGGATGGAAGATTTAAGATTTAAAACTTCTACCGCAGAATTATAAGCGAAAACATAATATTTAAAGATAAATAGTACGCCAAGATTGCTAAGCAAGCTTAAAATAAGAAATATTTTCTTAGTTCTTGAATTTTGTGTTGAAGATATCTTTCTTGCCAGTAAATAATCCACAGCCGAAGTGCCTATCAATAGCAATAAGAACCAGGGATTGTAGCTGTAATAGAAATAATAAGAAGCAAACAATAAAAAGTAGTTGCGAAATTTTGGAGGTGTTATCCAATAAATAATAAATACAATTGGTAAAAAAACTGTAAATATGAGGGAGTTAAATAACAACTTAAATTATCTTTTTTCTTAACTGTTTTATTTCACTCTTATGCTTTTTGCTTTCAACTTTTCTTTTTATAGAACCTTTTGTTGGTTTTGTTGCCACACGCTTTTTAACTGGTTTTAAAAGCTTATTTAGTAATGTGATTAGTTTTTTAGTGGCTATTTCTTTATTCCCCAACTGAGAGCGATCGGTATTGCCCAATACTTTTATTAAAGTGCCGTCAATAAAATCAGTATACTTTTTAAATAGTATCTTTTTTTGATCGTCTTTTAAAGCCGAAGATGTTTGCACATTAAACTCAAGCTCTACCTTGGTTTCTACCTTGTTTACGTTTTGCCCGCCTTTTCCGCCGGAACGCGACGTTTTGAAATTAAGTTCTTTTGAAACTATTTGATCTATTTGCTGTTCTGTTAACATATTTGTTTTGATAACAATTTGAAAGTACAAAAAATAGCCGAACAGATAATTTTAATTTTATAAACATGCTGCGTACTCTTTTTGTTTTATGCGTTTTATCCGGTTTTTCTTTTGCTCAAACTGTACAGCAGTGTAAATACCGTTTTGATAATTATTTAAATTTCAGAGGTTCATTAAACAATCGCGTTCAATTTCAAACCGACGCCATTTATATTTTAGATGATAAAGGCAAAAAAGAAATTGCCATATACGCCAATGAAATTGAGCTTTTTGCACGTTTTCTTACCAACAACCCTTACGTAAAGCAAGAGCAGCTTATAAAATTTAAAGGCGTAAAAAAACTATCAAAGGCAAAATGCGACAGTATTTCTGATAAAATAAGTGACAAAAAAAAGAAGAATAAGTACGATAATAAACTACCTCTGTCAGGATATCGCGTTGCGATTGATCCCGGGCATACGGCCGTTACCTTAACCGAGGCTTTGATCGAACAAAAATTCCTTTACTTTAGAAAAGACAGTATCAATCATCCTTACGATACTATTAAAATATTTGAAAGTGCTTTGGCGTTTAATACCGCTCAATTGCTTCAAAAAATGCTGGAGGAGCAGGGAGCAAAGGTTTTATTAAGCCGTTCGCAGGAAAATTATAACTCATTTAATTGTACGTATTCGCAATGGCTCATCAATCATAAAACAAGGGTTTTAGATAGTTTGTATAATAGCAGAACTTTGCCAAAGGCCAAATACACAAAGTTTATTAAGGATAATGATCATGATCTTTTCTGGGATTTTTTCAGGGATTTTGATCTTAATAATCGTGCTAAAGTAATGAACGATTTTTATCCGCATGTGAGCGTTATTATTCATTATAACGTGGATGAAAAAAATGAACCCTGGAAACAAATTACCAAAAAGAATTTTACCATGGCCTTTATTGGTGGGGCTTTTACGAATGATAATCTTGAGAAAATAGAAAATAAAGTCCATTTTTTGCGTCTTCTTTTAACAGATGCGTTAAATCAATCAGAAAAACTAGCCGCCTTAACCGTTACTAATTTTAGTAAGAACCTAAATATACCGGTTGCTGTTCAATTTGACGCTTCGTATTTAAAAGATAAGTGTTTGGTTACTAAAAGTGCAGGTGTGTTTTCGCGAAACTTAAATTTATGCCGTTCGGTGAATTCTGCTTTGGTTTATGGCGAAAGTTTATACCAGGATAATGAAAATGAATGTGAGGCTTTAATGAAGATGGATGTAAGCTACAAGGATCTAAAAACGAATGATCGCTTACTAAAAGTGGCGAAAAGTTATTATGACGCAGTTTTTAAGTTTATAAAAAAATAGTATATTAGAAGTTGTTAATGGCAGAAAAGATAAAAATATACTTAGTAGATGATCATCAAATGTTATTGGATGGCTTAAAAGCGATTATCTCAAGTGAAAAAGATTTTGAAATTGTGGGCGAATGTACATTGCCATTACTGGCCTTTGAACAAATTCAGCTATTAAAGCCGGATATTGTTTTAACCGATATTAATATGCCTGAATTAAGTGGTGTTGATCTTGTGCGCAAATTAAAACCGCGTATGAACGATACAAAATTTATTGCATTAAGTATGTACGGTGAGCGCAGTTATATTAAAGATATGTTGCAGGCTGGTGTAAAAGGCTATATTCTAAAAAATACCGGCAGAGAAGAATTGGTGCGCGCCATTAAAACTGTTTACGAAGGCAACGAATTTTTTAGCGAAGAGGTTGAGAACGTAATAGAATCTAATCCGGTTAATGATGAAAAAATAAATACTATTAATTTAACCGAGCGCGAAGTAGATATTATTGACTGCATTGCAAAAGAAATGACCAACGCACAAATTGCTGAAGCATTGTTTATAAGTGAACGCACGGTGGAAACCCATCGTAAAAATATTTTCAGAAAAACGGGTATTAAGGGCGTTGTAGGCCTTGTAAAATTTGCGTTGGATAAAGGGTTTATTAAGTAAAGCTATTTTAAAATTAAAAGTAACGAAATCGTTATTAGGATACTCCAAAACAAAAAGCCAATTAATCCATTGTCATCTTTATCTAAAATTTCTTGTCGTGGTAATTTTTTAAAATTGAAGATAATTCTTAGTGCCGCGCCACTTAGGATAAAAAAAGTTAGAATGATCTTTTTCCAAATAAAATGAAATAAAACTTCACCAATTATTTCTTCAAAAATACTCACTAAGGAATATTCATATACTTATGAGTTTGTAAACTGATCATCCATTTTGGATTTGATTTTACATACTCAATAATTTGTGGTAACAATTCAGCATGTTTGCTCCACTCAGGCTGCAGATATAAATAACAATCCTTATCAACTTTTTGTGCCTGTTCTTCGGCCCATTTAAAATCGTGTTGGTTAAAAACAATTACTTTTAACTCGTGCGCTTTTTCATAAACTTCAGGTAACGGTGTCATTGTTTTTTTCGGACTTAAACAGATCCAATCCCAATTGCCACTTAATTTGTAAGCGCCCGAAGTTTCTATAAATGTTTCAATATTTTTCTTTTTTAATTCAGCAGTTAAAGCTTCTAAATTGTAGATCAGAGGTTCGCCACCCGTAACTACAACACTTTGTGCTTTCCATTCCAAAACATTGGTAATTATTTTTTCTATCGGAGTAAGTGGATGAATATTTGCATCCCAGCTTTCTTTTACATCGCACCAATGGCAACCAACATCACAACCACCAATACGAATGAAGTAAGCGGCTTTGCCAGTATTAAAGCCTTCGCCCTGGATGGTATAAAATTCTTCCATTAAAGGCAGTAACTTCCCTTCATTTAAAGCGGCTTCATCAGTAGGTTTTAAGCTATGTAATTTGTAATTCAAGATGGCAAAGATAACGACTAATTTTTAAAAGCCGCGGATTTCACAGATAACACAGATTTTTATTTTTTTGAAGTTTAATAAATTAAGAATTCTGCGTAAATCGGTAAAATCTATGGCTCATTAGTTTCAGAGTTCTTAACATTATTCCTGCATATTTATTCGTAAATTTAGTGTTGAAAATTTAAGTACTTAATATATGAATATAGGAATGGTTTGTTTCCCTACTTATGGCGGAAGCGGGGTTGTAGCAACAGAACTTGGTAAAGCACTTGCAAAAAAAGGTCACAAGGTTCATTTTATGTCGTACAGCCAGCCTTTTCGTTTAAACCTGTTTGATGAGAATTTGTTCTATCATGAGTTTAATGTTAACGATTATCCTTTATTCGAATATCAACCTTACGAAAGCGTACTCGCCAGTAAAATTGTAGATGTGGCTATCTTTGAGCAGTTGGATGTTTTACACGTGCATTATGCCATCCCCCATGCATCTGTTGCCTATACAGCGCAACAGATCTTGAAATCAAAAAAAATTAATTTGCCATACGTAACCACTTTGCATGGTACTGATATTACTTTAGTTGGCCGCGATCCCGCATTTGAGCCTGTAATTCGGTTTTCATTAAATCACAGTAATGCTATTACTTCGGTTTCTGAAAGCTTAAAAATGGATACTTTAAAAACATTTAAGATCGATAATAAAATTACAGTTATACCTAACTTTATAAATATTAAAGAATACGAAATGCCCAATGAACACTGTGTTAAACGCAAATATGCGCCCAACGGTGAAAAGATTCTTGTTCATATCAGTAACTTCAGAAAGGTAAAACGTATTGAAGATGTTGTGCATATTTTTGACAGAGTTAAAAAAGAAATGCCTTCAAAATTAATTTTAGTAGGCGATGGTCCGGAAAAAGCAGCGATAGATCAACTGTGCAGGCAATTAAATTTACATGCAGATGTAATTAATTTGGGGAAGATCGCCGATCCAAAAGAGATCTTAAGTATGGCAGATCTTTTTATTTTACCATCAGAAACAGAAAGTTTTGGCTTATCTGCCCTGGAAGCCATGGCTATGAAAGTGCCTGTAATTAGTACTAATAGTGGCGGCTTACCCGAGGTAAACATTAATGGTAAAACCGGTTATTTAAGTGATGTGGGTAATGTAGAAGAGATGGCCAATAACGCTTTAAAATTATTGAAAGATCAAAAACTATTTGAACAATTTCGCCAGAATGCGTTTATTCAGGCAAAAAAATTCGACATCGTAAATATACTTCCGCAATATGAAAAGCTTTACCAGCAATTGGTTGCAAGCCCGTTAATAGTCGCTTAAAATTGTTAAATTTTTGGTGAAAAATTCTTTTTATTAAAAAAAACGGTTTAATATTGTAGTAACAAATGGTAAAAACAACAACACATAATATTGAGATCTCGGTTGAAGTGCGCTACTTATCAGAACAAAGTGTGCCTCGCGAGAATCATTATTTTTTTGTTTATTTTATTACTATTCAAAATAACAGTGATTATTCCGTTCAATTATTACGAAGACATTGGGATATTTTTGACAGTGTTGGCGAAAAGCGTGAAGTAGATGGAGAAGGTGTAATAGGTGAGACGCCGATTATTGAACCTGGGCAAAAATTTGAGTACAATAGTGGATGTAACTTGTCAAGCGAATTAGGCTATATGGAAGGCTTTTATGCTATGACCCGCTTAATTGATGAAACCGAATTTAATGTTCAGATCCCAAGATTTGAAATGGTTGTGCCTTCTAAATTCAATTAGAATTTATTCCTAATTCTTTTTAGTGATTATTTTTTAGCCACCAGTTACACTAAAAGTACAAATCTTAAAGTATCCTAAATTAATTAGTGAAATAATTATTCAAAGCAATTTATCGCTTTGAATATTAAATTACACAAAACTAACAATTAAAGCTTTGCCGATAAAATGGAAGTTTGTGAAATTGGCGCAATTAGTGGCTTATTATTTATACCATTATTTACAAAACCTTTCAATTATTTGAGCTGCATGAACGTTGCCTAAACCATCGGCTTTATTAAGATCATCACAGGCGCCGTGTTTATCTTTTATGGCCATTTTTGTAGCGGCACGATTGTAATAAGCATCAGCGTAATCAAATTTAAGCTTTAGCGCAACTTCATAATCTTTTAATGCCTCTTGAAACGCCTTATTCTCTGATTTTGCAATAGCTCTGTAACAGAAGCTTACGGGGTTTTTACCATTTATTTTAATAGCCTCATCCAAATCTGCAATAGCCCCTGTATTATCTTTACTTTCAATTTTTGCGGCTCCACGCGATACCAATGCTTCTTCCTCTCCTGGTATTGCTTCGAGGTAAACATTCCAATCGGTAACCGCTCCTTTATAATCTTTATTCTCGAATTTTGATTTTGCCCTTAGCTTATAGGCTTTGTAATCGGGCGTTTCGGCAGGCATTTTTTTTATGGCGTCGTTCAATTCCTTTATTGCATAATTGTATTCTTTGGTTACAAAACGAACTTCACCTTTCAGTATCAAACATTCAATACATTTTGGGTTAATTTCTACAGCTGATTCAAACGCGGCCAGGGCTGTTTTATAGCTTTTGCCTTTAAACATAAGTAATCCCTGATAGAAAAAAAGTTCCCAATCCTCAATCTTTTCATCTTTTGCAATTTGTAGAGCCGAATCTATTGAACCTTTACTCTCGCTAAACTTATTGTTTAAGTAATAATTTATACCACTAAGTTTTGTGGTTTCAAAATTAAGCGGCATTATTAATTCGGCTTTTTTTAAGTCTTTTTCGGCGCCTTTATAATCCTTTAATTTAATTTTACACAAGGCCATTTTATTATAAGCTTCCCAATAATCTTTTTTTATTTTTAAAGCATTTTTTAAGACAGGAATAGCCTGGTCGTACTTTGCCGAATCTATTAATTTTAAGGCTTTTGCATAGATTTTTTCATGCTCCGGAATACTATCCACCGAAACTTCCTGGCCCTTTAAAGTCGGGGAAATTAGCCAGATCGCTATCAAAAAAAGCCATTTATAAGTATTTTTTACCACCCCTAAAATCGATTTTGAACCACAGGAAAAATTTCATACATTTATACAAATATAAAATCTTTATGCCAATCGGATTAATAATAATTATCGTAGTTGTTTTACTAACAATTCTTTTGTCTTTTGTAACGGTTCAACAAGGAACCATTGCCATTACAACTATTTTCGGAAAATTTAGCCGTATTTTACGTCCGGGATTAAATTTAAAAATTCCTTTTATTGAAAAAGTATTCAAAAAAATATCAGTACAAAATAGGAGCTCGGAGCTTGGTTTTCAAGCTGTTACAATTGATCAGGCAAACGTAAACTTTACAGCAATGCTACTGTATTCAGTTATTAATAGCGATGAAGAAACTATTAAGAATGTTGCTTTTAAGTTTGTTGATGAGCGTAATTTTATGCAGGCATTGGTTCGTTCGGTTGAAGGATCTGTTCGTGCATTTGTTGCTACTAAAAAACAATCTGAAGTTTTAATTTTAAGAAGAGATATAGTTGAGGCGGTAAAAGAACAATTAGATAACACGTTAGAGCAATGGGGTTATCATTTGATAGATCTTCAATTGAATGATATTACTTTTGATGAAGAAGTAATGCGCTCAATGGCTAAAGTAGTAGCAAGTAATAACTTAAAATCTGCGGCTGAAAATGAAGGCCAGGCTTTGTTAATTACAAGAACAAAAGCTGCAGAAGCAGAGGGTAATTTTATTAAGATATCAGCGCAGGCTGAAAAAGATGCTTCGCAATTAAAAGGTGAAGGTATTGCGTTATTTCGTCAGGAAGTTGCAAAAGGTATGGCGGGAGCCGCCAAAGAAATGCAGGATGCCAACTTAGATTCGTCTTTAATACTTTTTAGTATGTGGACAGAGGCTGTGAAAAATTTTGCCCAGGATGGCAAAGGAAATGTGATCTTCTTAGACGGAAGTGTTGAAGGCATGCAAAAAACCATGAAAGATATGATGGCTTTAACGCAGGTTAATCAAATTCCTACTAGTCAAAAAAAATAAACACGTAAAAAATAAATAAACAAATAGCATGAAAAAACAATTATCTAAAATAACGCTGGGTGTTGCGCTTTTAGCCGCAACATCGGGTATTGCACAGGATGGTAAAATTCAGCCATGTAATACATTTGCCGCTATGGAAGAAGCATTTAAAGCAAATCCGGGTGCAGAAAAACGTTACAATGCCTTACAGGAAGAAGCTTATAAACAATACGTGGAAGCTGAAAAAAACAAAGGAGCCAATAAAAGTTCTGCTGCTTTTCAGTACACTATCCCGGTTGTATTCCACGTTTTACACCAGGGTGGAGGTGAGAACGTTTCAGATGCAACGTGCGCGGCAGCATTAGCTCAAATGAATTTGGATTATGCAGCCGCAAGTTCAGATGCTAATACAGTGGCGTCTCCATTTCAATCTCTTTATATCAACTCTGATATTAAGTTTATGTTAGCTCACAGAGACCCTAATAACAATTGTACAAATGGTATCGTTCACCATTTGGATTCAAGAACTGTTTGGTCACAATCTGCTGTTTCAACTAATTATACAGGAATTACCTGGGATCCTACAAAATACTTAAACATTATCGTTGTTAAACAAATCGTACCAACGGGTACAGTAACCGGTGGTGGCACTATTGTTGGTTATACATACAAACCAGGCACATGGCCATCTGGTGCTTTACCGGATGCTATTGTTTACAACTTTGGTTTCTTAACTGGTATGACAAACATTCGCTCGTTAAGCCACGAGGCTGGGCACTGGCTGAACTTAACTCATACATTTGGTAATACAAATAACCCTGGTGTTGTTTGTGGTGATGATGGTGTTACTGATACACCATGGACAAAGGGTAATTTTAGCGCTTGCCCTACAAGCTTATCTGGTAACGTGTGTTCAGGCGGTCCAACACAAAATGTTGAAAATATTATGGATTATTCTTCATGTCCAAAAAACTTTACATCGGGTCAAACAACTGTTATGAGAAATGCGCTTGCCTCTTCTACCAGCATGAGAAATAATTTAAGCACACCTGCTAACTTAACACTTACCGATGTTAATAGCACTGCGCCTTGTGCTCCTGTTGCTGAATTTATGTCTACAACAAATTATACCGTTTGTTCTGGCGGTTCATTAAATTTTAAAGATCTTTCATTTAACGGCACCATCTCTAGTTATGCGTGGAGCGCTGATAATGGTGCTACCGTTGCTAGTCCTACTGCTTCTAACACCGCAATATCGTTCCCTAATCCGGGTGTAAGTTCGGTAACTCTAACTGTAACTAACGGACAAGGCAGTAGCACAAAAGTAAAAACTGTTACTGTTTTAAATGGTAATGCTGTTATTACAGGTAATTATTTTGAAAGCTTCGAAAACCCTGGTGTTCCTGCAAATTGGTCGGTTGATAACGTTGGTGGCGGTGTTACCTGGGATCAAACGAATGTTGCTGCTAAACATGGTTCAGGATGTTTTTATTTAGATGGAACTCAAAGTTCATTCGGACAAGTAGATATTTTAACTATGCCTGTTATGGATGTTGCAAATAATCCAAATAACCTTTTAAAATTCTCTTATGCTTACGCAAAACAAACTTCAACACACGCTGATAAATTAGTATTGCAGGGTTCACTTGATTGTGGTGGTTCATGGATAGATGTTGTTAGCTTAAATGCAAGCACAATGGCTTCAGGTTCTGGCGGAACTACTTCTACACCATATGTTCCGGTAACTGCAGAGTGGAAAGAGGTTGATGTAACTTCTTATCCATACTGGTTTAATTTTGCAAACTCTCCGAGCGCAACATTCCGTTTTGTGTTTACTGAAGATGCTAATTTTGGTTTTGGTAACCGTTTATTTATTGACGCGGCTAATTTTCAAGGGCCAAATGGCTTAAATGAGTTGGCAAAAAGCTATAAATTAAATTTATTCCCAAATCCATCAACAGGAGAAACAAACCTTAAATTTAACTTAGATGATGCTGCAACTGTTACGATAAATGTGGTTGATATGTTAGGTAAAGATGTTTTACCGGCAACTATTAATAACTACAATTCAGGCGAGCAAACTGTTGCTGTTAATAAAAACAGTACGCTTTCAAAAGGTATTTACTTTGTAAATATCTCTATTAACGGCGCAAAAATGTCAAAAAAATTGGTGATCAATTAATATCAAATAGTTGTAAAATTAGATCCCGTTCGGTTAAAGCCGGACGGGATTTTTTTTAGCTTTAATCCTTCATGCCAAACGTATTTTCCAATATTCCTTTTTTTAGAATAATGATCCCTTTTGTTGCGGGACTACTATTGGCTATTCATTTTAACCTGCCTGTTGCCGGATTTATTTTTTTAATTGCACTAATAGTAACGGCAGTTATTTTCAGACTTAAGAAAGAGCAAAACACATTTACAAAGCGAACTTATTTGATTTGCATGGATGTTTTTCTCTTTCTTTTTGCTTTGCAGCTTGTAAATAATACTAAGTTAATACAACAGAAAGATCATTACGGAAACTATTATAAAGCAGGTTCTGCGAACTACTTTGTTGCTACTATTAAAGATATACCGGTTCAAAAAGAAAAATTCGTTAAATGCTGGTTAAACATAAATGAAATAAAAACTGATTCGGCTTTTGTAAAAACAAAAGGAAATATTATTGCTTATTTTAAACGATCTGGCATTAAGGCAGAAATAAAAGCGGGTACCACACTTTTGGTAAAAACAAAATTGATTGAAGTTACGCCGCCTCAAAACCCTTATGAGTTTGATTATAAAAATTATTTATACAACAAGCAGATCTATCATACAGCTTTTATTGAAGCGAATGCTTTTGAAGTTTTAGAAGTTTCTCAACAATTAAACCCAATTTGGTATAAAGGCTTATTAATAAAACAAAATATTTTAACCAGTTTAAAAAACAGTGCATTAACGCCAATTGCTTATGGTATTTGTGCAGCTTTGCTAACCGGTTACGACGACGAAATAGATAAGCAGGTAGTTGAATCGTTCTCTCATTCCGGAACTTTGCATGTGCTTTCAGTTTCGGGTTTGCACACTGGTTTGATCTATTTAGTGCTGAGTTTTTTGTTTGATCTCTTTGACAAAAAAAGAAAGTATAAGCTTTTAAAATTCTTTCTAATAACACTATTATTGTGGAGTTTTGCTTTGATAACGGGTTTTTCTGCGCCAATTTTAAGAGCGGTTATTATGTTCAATCTTTTAGGTATTGGCCAGATCTTTTTTAGAAGCGATCACAGGGTTCAAACAAATATCTTATTGACCTCGGCTTTTATGTTATTATGTTACGATCCGTTTTTTATTACTGACGTTGGTTTTTTATTAAGTTATTTTGCTGTTTTTGGTTTGATCTATTTTCAACCAAAATTAATGAACATATGGCAACCTCAAAATTATATAAGCCGCGAATTATGGAAAGCAACAACGGCTTCATTTGCTGCAACCATAAGCACTTTGCCATTAACCTTGTTTTATTTTAAGCAATTCCCGCTTTGGTTCTTTATATGTAACATTATTGTTGTGCCGGCTAGTTTTATTATTTTATTGTTGGCTTTTTTAATTGTTTTAAAAGTTGGTTTTGCCGCTATTATCATCAATTATCTTGTTAGCTGGTTAATTGCTTTTATCACTTTTTTTAACTCGGCTAAATTTGGTTTTATTGACAGTATAGATTTTAGTATTTACGATGCTTTATTCCTTTCGTTCTTTATTATTGTTATAACACTTGCAATTCAAAACAAATCTTACCGCTCGCTCGGGCTCGGCATGATTCTTTTGATCTGGTGGCAGACCTCAGCCATTATTCTATCTTATAATTCAAAAACAAAAGATCTTTTAACAGTTTACCAGGTAAATAAAAGCAGTATTGTGCTGGTTAAAAACAAAACTGTTTCCACAATAAATAAAATAGATTCCGCCCAGTTCATGTTTCATGTGAAGCCTCATATAACTTCATTTAATAATACAAGTTTAGCGGTTAATGATTTTAATTACCTTGAAAAAGGTAGTATAAAAGCACTTTTGCTAAACAAAAAAAATTGCTGGCCACGAACAGAAGCCGCTGAAATTAATTTGTTGGTATTAGCAAATAATTTTGATCTAACTGCTAAAGACTTAGAAAACTTTCCGGAACTTAAATCAATAGTTGCCGATGCATCAAACACTAATTATTCTATTAAAAAAGTAGAAGAATTATGTCGTAAATTTGGCATTGAATTAATTAAAACAAAGCAGCAGGGCGCATATGTCCTTGATCTATAATGAAACTGAGAATTGGCGATAAGGTTAGGTTTTTAAATGAAACTGGTGAAGGAATTGTTTCCCGCATAAAAGATAAAACATCTGTTTTTGTTGAAATGCAGGATGGTTTTGAGATCCCGTACCTGGTCTCTCAATTGGTGCCCATTCATACTGAGCTGATTGTTGATAAAGATGCAAATAATATTGAAATTGATCCTGAGGCGAGTGTTAACGACGCGATTTACCTGATCATTGAACCCGACCATGAATTACCCACTTTAATTAATGATTACAAGATCTACTTATTTAATTCATCTTCTTTTAATATATTATTTTCTTACTCCATAAAGGATGAGGAATATTTTCAAACGCTTAAGCATGGCGAGTTGGGAGCATATCAAAAAATACTTCTAAAACAGGTAAAGATCCAGTTCTTTAAAGAATATACCTATCATAAAATCGAATGTTTGTTTTATAAGAACATACATTTTAAAACACAAATGCCAGTTGTTGAGATCCTTAATATAAGCCCTAAAACCCTTGCAGAATCTAAAGTTATTAAGCACGATGAATTTAAATTTCCGGTTTATGGCTTTTTATTAAAAGACGAATTTTTAACCCAAACCAATGTAGAGCAAGAGTTGAGTTTGGTTGATATTGCCAAGTTAAAAAGTATAAAGGAATTTAATTCTCGCGCAAAAACCTCTAAATCAAATAAAGAATATTTAAAATCATTAGAAAAAGAAGTTGATCTGCACATTACAGAACTGATCGAAAATCCCGAGGGTTTGAGTAATTTTGAAATGCTGAATATTCAGCTCGAAAAGTTTGAGAACGAGTTAGACGATGCTATTTTCAAGAACATGAAAAAAATAGTTTTTATTCACGGTGTTGGTAATGGTCGTTTAAAGCAAGAGATTATTGAGCGCTTAAAGAAAACAAAAGGTGTTACATTCCAGGATGGTTCCTATAAGGATTACGGCTTTGGAGCAACGCAAGTAAATATACTTTAATTCATAATTTATAATTCAATTATATGATCCCATTTTCACCACCAAGAATAGACGATAAGATCTGCAACGAGGTTGTGGCTACTTTAAAAAGTGGCTGGATAACCACGGGGCCGCGTACAAAACTATTTGAAAAGAAGATAACAGAATATTGCGGCAATAAAAATACATTGTGCTTAAACTCTGCAACAGCGGGGCTGGAGATCATGCTGCGCTGGTTTGGTGTAAAAGAAGGCGATGAAGTTATTATTCCCGCTTATACATATTCTGCCACCGCAAATGTGGTTATTCATGTGGGCGCTAAACCTGTTTTTGTAGATATAAACGCAAAAGATTTTAATATCTCTGTTTCTGAAATTGAAAAAGCGATAACCGCGAAAACAAAAGTAATTATGCCGGTGGATTTTGGCGGATTGCCTTGCGATTATTCTGAAATAAATGCGCTGGTTACAAACTATAAAAATAAATTTGTTGCTTCTGAAAATGTAAATCAACAACAACTTGGCCGTATTTTGGTTTTAAGTGATTCTGCCCATTCTTTTGGTGCTATTTATAAAGGCAAAAAAGCGGGATCTTTGACGGATGTTAGCGTGTTTTCTTTTCATGCCGTGAAAAATTTAACTACTGCAGAAGGTGGTGCTGTTACTTTAAACCTGCCCGCACCTTTTGATAATGAAGTCATCTACAAACAGCTTTGTGTTTCTACACTTCACGGGCAAGACAAAGATGCCCTTGCAAAAACGCAAAAAGGTAACTGGCGTTATGATATTGTAGAAGCTGGCTACAAATGTAACATGACGGATATTACTGCCGCCATTGGTCTTATTGAATTAGAGCGTTACGAAAATGATACATTGGTAAAACGTAAACACATTGTTGATACTTACACGAATTTATTGAACAATGATGCGCGTTTGGAGCTTCCTGTAATGGAAACAAAAGATAAAACAAGCTGCTATCATTTATTTCCGTTAAGGATAAAAAACATCACTGAAGCACAGCGCGATGAAATTATTAAACATATTTTTGATGCGGATGTAAGTGTAAATGTTCACTTTTTACCATTGCCTGGCATGAGCTTTTATAAGAATTTAGGTTATAAAGTAGAAGACTATAAAGTTACCTGCGATAATTCGAGCAGAGAAATTAGCCTGCCTGTATTTTACGATATTACCGATGAGCAAATTAAAACCGTTGTAAATGCGGTTATTGAAAGTGTAAATAAAGTTGTAAAATAAATTGATAGCAAAACGCATATTTGACATTTTTTTTTCATTAATAGGCTTGCTTATTCTTTCACCATTTTTAGTGATAGTTTCGTTTCTGATCTTTATTAGCAGTGGTTTTCCGGTTTTCTACATTCAAAAAAGAGTGGGGCGTTGCGATGTGGATTTTGGCTTGTTCAAATTTCGTACCATGAAAAAAAATGCAGATAAAGCTGGTTTGCTTACCGTTGGCGGAAGAGATCCCCGTATTACCAACATTGGCTATTATTTAAGAAAATATAAGCTGGACGAGTTACCCCAGTTGTTAAATGTTTTGTTCGGAAGCATGAGCCTTGTTGGTCCGCGACCTGAAGTAAGAAAGTATGTGGACATGTATACTATTGAACAAAAAGAAGTATTACTGGTAAAGCCCGGTATTACTGATCTTGCTTCTTTGGAGTATTTTAGTGAGAATGATCTTTTGGCAAATTCTACAGAACCTGAAGAAACCTACATTAAAGAAATTATGCCCGCGAAATTAGAATTGAATAAAAAATATATTTCGCAAATGGGTTTAGGTACAGACTTTAAAATTATTTTGAGGACGCTGAAAAGAATTATTAGGTAAATACTTCATCGTTTAGATTAAAGCTTTACCGATTTTATCTCTCGATTCCTCACTAACATTGGCATTGTTACGGTTGATCCATTCATTGATAGCCGTTAAAAAAGTGGCTTTTTCTTTGATATGAACCAGTTTTATCTGGAAGCTTTTTTTATCTTTAGTTATAAAATAAAAGATCTCATGCCTGAACTCAATGATCTCAATTTCAGAAGCAAATATCCTTTTTAAACGGCTTTCGGCAAACAATAAATAATTAGCATAAATACTTATAAAGCAAAGATTGCGCTTGTATTTTATAAGTAGAACAATGAGCTCTGTTAATGCAATAATTAAACAAATAACATATAAATATTTAGCGCGGCTGCCCGATGTGTAAAGCATTAAAGCAAATGTTATAAATATAGCCGCTTTTAAAACCCGTATTGCAACAAGACTAAATGTAAAATACGAGAAACGTTGTACGGGTAAAGAGGCTTTATAGCTGGCGTTTAAAACTTCGTAGCAGCTTAAAAATATGTAAGCAAGTCCAAAAAATAGTTGTATCCATAATAATTCATGCCAGTTAAACCAACTGTAAAAAAAGTTAGAAGCCGATAAAATTACTATAGCAACAAGCAATAAGTTTTTTCCTATGGAAGCAAGGGCTGAATTCATGAACCGCAAACTTACAAATTATATGAGTTAAATAGTTTAGAAAGTTTGGAAAGTTGATAGTTTTTACTGGTTTTGTCTTAGGTCATAAGTCTTTAATCCTTTGTCAATGGGCAAATCCCGGATTTAAGTTTATTTAAGAAAATTTAAAAAATCTCCTTTGTAAAGCCAGCCTATTTATGTATTTTTATACCCTATGATGTTTGTTTATCCCGCATTTATATGGGCTTTAGCGGCGGTTGCAATTCCAATCATTATCCATTTATTCAACTTCCGTCGCTATAAAAAGGTTTATTTTACTAATGTTAAGTTCTTAAAAGAGCTTCAGCATCAAAGCAAGTCCAAATCACGCTTAAGGGAAATACTAATTTTAATAGCCCGTTGCCTTGCCATTGCTTGTTTGGTATTGGCTTTTTGCCAACCTGTATTATTTGATAAAGATGTAGTAGTTACTAATACCGGTGCTAAAGCGGTGAGTATTTATATTGATAATTCTTTTAGTATGGAGAATGTCAATAAACAAGGTCCGTTGCTGGAGATAGCCAAGAACAAAGCAAAAGAGATCATTAAGGCTTTTGGTAATGGAGATAAATTTCAGATAATAACAAACGATTTTGAAGGCAGGCACCAACGCTTTAATTCTAAAGAAGATGCCGTTAATGTTATTGAGGAAGTTAAAGTTTCTTCATCGGTAAGGGCATTTAGCGATGTATTAAAACGGCAGACAGAGTTTTTAAACTCATCCAATCTTGCCAATAGAAAAGTTTATGTTTTATCAGATGCGCAGGAAACAACTTTTAATTTACATGAGATTCAAAACGATACTTCGGTTAAAGTAACACTTGTTCCTTTAAACGCAAACGAAACAAATAATATTTATATTGATTCCTGCTGGTTTGAAACGCCACTTCAGCAGAAAGGCTTTATTCAAAAGCTTCACGCCAACATTGTAAATTATGGCAATGCTAATTTAGAGATCGGTTCCGCTAAATTGTTCTTAAACAAACAACAAATTGCCATCAGCTCTTTTTCGGTTGAAGCCAATTCAAAAAAAGAAATTCAATTTACATTTGAATGCAAGCAGGAAGGCATTAATTACGGTTCTATAAAAATAGAGGACTTCCCAATTACATTTGATGATGAGCTTTTCTTTGCCTTTAATTCTAAAGTCAATGTTTCTGTTTGCCTTATCAGTGGCAAAGAACAAAGTTTAGATAATTCTATTTCAACTCTTTTTAAAACCGATAGTTTATTTAAGGTTAATTCGTATTTAGAACAGTCTATTGATTTTAACGCTTTTAAAACCTGCGATGTGATCATTCTTAATCAACTTACAGATCTTAGTAGTGGGTTAACTTCCGAACTTTTAAAATTTACCGATAAAGGCGGTTCTATTGTTTTTATTCCTGCTCAAAACTCTAATCTTGTTTCTTACAACCAGAGCTTGAGTACGCTGCAAATGCCTACTTTATTAGCTTTAGACACCGGCAATTTAAAGCTTGATAAAATAGAAATGGCTTCTAAATTTTATGCCGGTGTGTTTGAAAAAATAAGCGACAGACTTAATCTACCTTTGGTAACCAAACATTATAAAATTGCCCGAACAAGTAATATAGATTTTGAAACAATTTTAATGCTTCAAAATGCAGATGCTTTATTTGGTGTAAGTAAAAAAAATAATGCAACAGTATATTTATTTTCTGCACCGTTAAATGAAAAATGTACCAATTTTTCTAAACATGCTTTATTTGTGCCCACTTTTTACCAGGTTTGTTTTAATAGTTTAAGGTCTTTACCATTATCTTATCAGGCAGGCTCAAATGTGGTTATAAATATCAAGAACGATCTTTCATCAATAGATCAGCCGCCGCATATAAAGCAGGTGGGTGGTCAGCTGGATGTTATTCCTGAATCACGAGCACTTAATAATGGTATTTCATTATACACTCAAAACCAGGTAACGGTGCCCGGTTTTTATGAAGTGGTGCGTAACACGTCTGTATTGTTGCCTTTGGCCTTTAATTATTCGAGAAAAGAATCAGATCTGTTATGCTTAAATAGTGAACAATTAAAGAAAATTATCGTGGACAAAGGTTTTAAGAACATTCAGTTAATAGAAGATGCAAATGCAGATATTACCTCGCAGATCCAGCAAGGGGCAGAGGGGAAAAAGTTGTGGAAAATATTTATTATCTTAACCTTGTTGTTTATAGGAATTGAGATAGCTTTATTACGATTTTTAAAATAAAAAAACATGAATGTATTAATTAAACAGGCGCAGGTTTTAGCAAGTAATAGCCCGTTTTACAATAAAACGGTAGATATTTTAATTGAAGGTGGCGTTATTGTTGAAATTAAAAAATCTATTACCCCTAAGGGCAATATTAAAGTAATTGAAGGAAATGAGTTAATGATCTCTAACGGTTGGGTAGATATGCAGGCCGTATCTTGCGATCCGGGCTTTGAGCATAAAGAGACTTTAGAAACTGTTATAAAAGGTGCTGCCGCCGGAGGGTTTACATCTGTTTGTATTCACAGCTATAATAATCCGGCTTTACATAACAAGTCGCAAATAGAATATGTGGTTAATAAAACCGAAAACAAACTGGTAAACATTTTGCCTTTCGGAACCATTACTGTTGATGGAAAAGGAAAAGACCTTGCAGAAATGCACGATATGAAAAAATCGGGAGCCATTGGTTTTAGTGATTACAAACATGCTATTAAAGACGCCGGAATGATTATGCGCGCCTTACAGTATTCAGAAAATATCGATTCATTTATTGTAACGCACTGCGATGACGAGAGCATTTCAAACGGCGGACAAATAAACGAAGGCGAAGTATCCACAACTTTAGGTTTAAAGGGAATTCCGGTTTTGGCGGAAGAATTAAACCTGCAAAGAAACCTTGCAATTCTTGAGTATACAGGAGGGAAACTTCACATACCAACAGTAAGTACAAGAGGCAGCATAGAGTTATTAAAAAAGGCAAAAGCAAATAACCTTAACGTCAGCTGTGGTGTTGCCGCGGTGAATTTATTTTTAGACGATAATTATCTTACAGATTTTGATACTAATTACAAGGTAAATCCTCCTTTACGTTCTAAAAAAGATGTGTTGGCTTTACGTAATGCCGTTACAACAGGAGTGATTGATGTAATTGTAAGTGATCACTTTCCGCAAGATATAGAAAGTAAAGATCTTGAATTTGATCTTGCAGATTTTGGAATGATCAACCTTCAAACCGCTTTTTCTTGTGCCTTGGAGGCTTTAAAGGATAAAAACATTGATTCGATCGTTAGATCAATGTCTGATAATGCTTATCAAATTCTTGGATTGAAAACTCCGGTAATTGATGAAGGAAGCCCTGCAAACCTTACAGTTTTTTCGTTAAAGGATAATACAACTTTGACTGAAAAAAATAACGAATCCAGATCAAGAAACTCGCCTTTCTTTGGAAAGCCGCTTGCAGGAAAGGTTATAGGCATGGTTAACGGCAGCAAATCTTTTTTCAATTAATTTCTTATCAATCGAGATTATGCAATGAAAAAAAATCACTTTTAATAGTATTTTTATTTTATTGTTTAATTATTGCTTCGCAGAATAAAACAAAAGATTCTCTCTTGCTGGCATTAAAAGGGAAAATGCATGATACAACACGCTGCAATCTTTTAAATAATCTTATTGAAATAGAAGACGACGATTCTATTTGGCAAAGTTATTCGAATAACCTAATACAAATCGCTGAAAAGAATCTTTCATCCAATAATTTGACATCATTAGAAAGAATCAACTTTTCAACCCACTTGGCGGCAAATTTAAACAGTTTGGGTAGCTTTGCCAATCAACGAGGCGATATTGCTGGCGCGATTGTGAAATTTAACAGAGCGTTAAAAATATATGAAATACATGCTAACAAAACAGGGCTTGCCAACACTTATAATAATTTAGGTTCGGCTTACCATTATCAAGGCGATATGAACCTTGCAATTTCTTATTTCACTAAAAGTTTGAAGATAAGTGAAGAGGTGGGAGATAAAGAAGGCGAAGCTCATTCGCTGCATAACATAGGTGTTATGTATGAAGGACAAGGCAACCTGCCAAAAGCATTAGAACATTTTCATAAAAGTTATAAAATTTGGGAACAAACAGATAAAAAAACCGGACTCGCTTCCGATCTAAATAGTATTGCCAACGTTTATCTTACTCAGCGAGAATACCCAAAAGCTTTGAGTTATTTTCTTAAAAGCTTAAAACTATATACAGCAAAAAATAATAAAAACGGAATGGCTACTGTTCTATTAAACATTGGAAGTGTTTATAAATACAAAGGAAAATTTGTGAATGCCCGATATTATTATTTAAAAGGGTTAGAGATATTTGAAGCTTCAGACAACACAATGGGCGTGGGTCGTGCATTTAACTACATTGGCGCAACCTATAAAAATAAAGATGAATTACCCATTTCGTTGCAGTATTATGAAAAGGCATTAAAAATATTTACCGATGCCGGATCAAAAATTGGTATCGCAACCGTTCGCTCAAACATTGGCAGAATAAATTTTGAACAAAAAAAATATGCCACCGCGCGGCAATTTGGTTTAGAAGCATACCGACTGAACAAGGAAATTGGTAATTTGGAGTTACTGTCGCAGTCAACAAAACTTCTTTATGATATTTACAAAGCAGAAAATAACACTGCGAATGCTTTAGAAATGCATGAGGAGTATATCTTTTACAGAGATAGTCTTTTACACATGCGTGATAGAAACGAAAGCATAAAAGAGGAATATCAATTTGAATATGAAAAGAAAATAACTGCCGACAGTGTAAAAGCGGTAGAAGAGAAAAAAGTTGTAGCCGCGCAGTTTAAACAGGAAAAAATTCAACGTTATGCGCTGTATGGTGGGTTAGCAATGATTGCCTTGTTCGCTTTATTTATGTTAAACCGCTTTAGGATTATCCGAAATCAAAAACATTTAATAGAATTAAAAGAGAAAGAAACTCAAAAACAAAAAAATTTGGTTGAAGAAAAGCAAAATGAAATATTGGCCAGTATACGCTACGCCAAAAGAATCCAGGATTCTTTATTACCTTCTGATAAATACATTGACCGCAATTTTAAGGAGTTGAAAAAGTAAAGCGCTAAGCTTTTTTAGGTATTTCCAGCTTATAATACACATTCATGTCAAATTCATTGTCTAAATGATTATTTTGAATATGTGTATATAATAAAACACATTTTAATCTTAAGCTTTTATAATTCTCCTCGTCATTTTTTAACGCGTAAAAATTCATGCGCTCAAAAAGCAGGTCGGCCAGGATCTTTAGCTGGTCTTGCGTTAGAGTAGGGTGTTTTAAAATTTGGGTATCAAATTCAGTTTCGCTTAATTTTTCAACAGTATCAAGCTCAAGCGAAGTAAATTTTAAAGTGGCGGCGCGCGTTTCCTGTTCAAATTTATCCCAATCCTGTTGTTTTTTGTAACCTAAGATAACGGCCATTACTTTGCCGAATTCTTCGATTTGCCTTACTAAAAAATCTTTTTTAAGCATTGTTTAGTTGATTGTAAATGTTTAGCACCTGCGTGATCAAAAATTCTTTTTCATTATTATATATCACAAAGTCAGACTTTAGAATTTTTTCTTCCTGCGGCAGCTGGGCCTTCATTTTTTTTATAACTTCTTCTTTGCTTAAGCCATCTCGCTGCATCACACGGGCAATACGCAGTTCATCATGGGCTGCCACCAAAACGATTTTATCTACCTGACTCTCAAGTTTAGCTTCAAATAATAAGGCAGTTTCTTTTACAACAATTTTATCTGCATGTTTATTTTTAAAAATTTCAAACTGTTTAATAACTGCAGGATGGATGATGGCATTTAACTGGTGCAACAAGGCCGTATCAGAAAATATTTTTGAACCGATGTGTTTTTTATTGATCTCTTTTTCCGAAATATAAGTTTCAGCACCTAAAAGCGTCATCACTTTTGCTTTAACGTCTTTGTCAAAATAAATTTCTTTAGCAATATCATCACTATAAAAAACAGCGCAACCAATTATCTCAAATAACCTGGCTACTGTACTTTTGCCACTGCCAATGCCGCCTGTTAAACCTATTACCATTAGTTCTTAATAATTAAAAGTTCAACTTCTTTAGGCGTAATGCTTAAAATGTTTACATTGCCGGGAACAGTGCTTAAGTAAACACTGCATTTATTGTTAGTATTTGTTTTTAATGGATCAACACTTGCTTTAAACAAAATAGTATCGGCTATTGCAAAAGCATCTTCAATGCCCGTAAATTTCACTTTTACTTTAGCCGGAAAAATATTTATTTGTTTAAAACTCTGACCGTTAATTATGCTAATTGGTAATGTAATCGTATGCTCAATTAATTTTGCTACTTCAATGCTTGTTGTAACCTTTGTTTCGGACGTGCTAATGTTTGAGTTTGGTTTTATAATAACAAGCTCGGAGCTATAGTCTTTATTTATATTAACAAGGTTAAGAGGTTGAGTATAAATGGTATCAATTTTGTTAATATCGGCCGTATCGCCCCAGATGGTTAAGAACGAAGGATTAATAACGGGCTGGCCCGCACCGTAGCCTAAAGCACATTTAATGTATAAAGGCACTTTTACCGGTACATTTTTTTGATAGCCATTCTTTTCAGAAAAATAAAGTGTATCAGGACTAATATGTTTTATTTGCGTTTCAAATTTAAAAATGCCTTTAAAATTTACAGATCCGGCGGTTAAAATATAGTTTTGTTGTTTGTTTACTGATTGTAAAGTATTAAAATCAACCTCCAAAGTTTTAAATGGTTTGTTAGCCAACACCAAAAGTAATTTTAAACCCGATGCTTTCACATCAACTTTTAAATGATTTGGCGTTTCGGTTAAAGGTTTTTTATTTTGCGGCATATTTTTAAATACAACAGGCACAATAATGGTGTAATTGTACACCGTATTTAATGCCTGCAATACCCAAAGCATAGCAGCAATACCAACACAAATAAAAAAAGCCGTGGCTTTGCCAGGCTTTAATTTTTTTTCTGCATATGCTGCGTTTGAATTATTCAAACGGAAAATATTATTGTTGTTGGTTTAAGGTTGAAGTAGCATCTTGGGATACAGCATTTTTAGAGATCTTCATTTTGCTACCATCTTCAACTTCCATAATAATAGTACCATCTTCTTTTATATCGGCAATTTTACCATAAATGCCACCTATGGTTAAAATTTTATCTCCTTTTTTTAATGCTTCAATATATTTTTTTTGTTCTTTCGCTTTTTTCATCTGAGGACGGATCATGAAAAAATAGAAGACAACAATTATTGCTACTAAAGGTAAAAACGACATTATTGGGCTTTGGCCTGCTGCCGGAGCTCCCATTAAAATTACTAGTTGGTTCATGTTTTTGTTTTATTTATTAAATGATAAACTGTTATTTGTTTATCGGGTTTGTTTATAATTTATAAGATGAAGTGTCCCAATAGTTATCGGGATGATCTATTTCATCATTTACTTTGCAGTTTCAGCTACAATTATTTCTGTTTTTATTCTTATTATTCGTGTTGCAGGCTCACAGTTTGTGATAACCGTTACCGTTTTATCCTGCAAACCACTTTTCCCCTCACTGCTAAATACAACATTTATTTTATTGGTTTCACCCGCTTTAATAGGTTCTTTAGGCCATTGTGGTACTGTACAGCCGCAGCTTCCGCTGGCACCGCTAATTATTAAATTCTTAGCCCCAATATTCTTAAATGTAAAGGCGTGACTAACAATTTCGCCTTGTGTTATCTTTCCAAAATCAAATTCTTCTTCTTCAAATTTTATTTCAGGCAAATCAGAATCTGTTTTGCCATTTGCACTGGCTGTATTATTTACAACATCAGATCCAACTGTGCGATCTTGTTCTTTAGTATTGCAAGAACAAAGTGAAATGATAAATGCAGCAATTAATATTCTTTTCATAACAGGCAACAAATATAAGTACATTATGGAGGTTTTAAAACAAAAAAAATCCCAATTGCTTGGGATTTTTTTAGAATATTATTGTTTAGAACTTAGCCCTGATCTTTCTCATTTTTCGTTTTTTACCTTTTCCGAAAAAACCATGTCTGGCGCGGTAAAAACTACTTTTTCCCCTGATAACATAACTATAACTAACGCTCATGGTCATATAAGCATCTTTGTGAGTTTTATCACCACGCTTTGCACCCCATGTGTGCGATTGGAATGCTCCAATATCTTCTGGCGGCAATTCTGTAGTTCTTAAGATCAAACCTTGCGTATAAGAATCTCCCGGAGGGGTATCAGGATAATTACCGCTAATATCATCTAAATAATCCGTAAAAGTTTTTCTGTAATTCATTTCAAAACCTATACGGTGCTTTTTATCAATTGTAAAATAAAAACCAACTCCCATAGGAATATTCAAGCCGATTTTTTTGTACTCAACACCCTCACTTGCATAAGGCTGCATTTTTACATATTCACCTTTATATAACGATTTTGGATTTGTGTAAAACCCACCAACTCCCGCAAATAAGTATGCTCTAAAACCATTTCTGTAACGGTAAGTATTACCAAGGTCGTTATTCTCATAAAAGAACCATTCTCCTGTAAAAGCAAGGTCAAAAATATCATTCCTGAAATTAAAGTTCCTGTACATACGGCCAGGATTAGTAGATAATTTATCGTCGCCTTCTATTCTTAAATAATCAAATGCCAGCTTTAATGAAAGTTTCGGTCTCCATTTGTATCTCACAAAAGCTCCACCATTCCAACGGGTTTTTGACAACTTCATGTCAGCCACAAAATCACGTCTTGTTTTTTCTTTACCACCAATATCACCCAAGTAATTGGTAACACCAACTGATCCGCCGTATTCCCAAAGCCATTGCGACTTTAAAGTAAGCGTTGAAGAAATAATAAAAATGAATAGTATAAGTTTTTTCATCATAATTCTAAAATACCCCCAAATATAGCAAATTTCTTTTAAATTGAGATATTATACATACGAATAAATTGTATGGTATGGTTTTGACTAAAAAACATAATTTTATGCCAAAATATTAAGCCACCAGACTATGAAAAACAACCGTATTTGCGAACTTTTTAAAATAGAAAAGCCTGTTATACAGGCAGGAATGATCTGGTGCAGTGGCTGGGAATTAGCAAGCGCCGTAAGCAATGCGGGAGGTTTAGGCCTTATTGGTTCGGGCAGTATGTATCCAGATGTTTTAAGGGAACAGATCCGAAAATGTAAAAAAGCTACCTCTAAACCTTTTGGGGTAAATGTGCCACTTTTATACCCAAATATTCAGGATCATATTAAAATTATTATTGAAGAAGGTGTAAAAATTGTGTTTACAAGCGCCGGGAACCCGAAAACTTGGACCAACCATTTAAAACAACAGGGTATTACAGTGGTGCATGTTGTAAGTGCCGTTAAATTTGCCTTAAAATGTCAGGAGGCAGGCGTTGATGCTATTGTTGCCGAAGGCTTTGAAGCCGGTGGACATAATGGTCGCGAGGAAACTACCACCATGGTGTTAATCCCGCAAATACGAAAAGCAGTTACTTTGCCATTAATTGCAGCTGGTGGCATTGGCTCTGGAACTCAGATGGCAGCGGCTTTTGCTCTTGGTGCAGAAGCAGTTCAGGTGGGAAGCCGCTTTGTTGCTACACCCGAAAGTAGTGCCCACCAAAATTTTAAAGAGGCCATAATTAATACAAAAGAAGGAGATACTGTTTTAACCTTAAAGCAATTAACCCCCGTAAGGCTTATCAAAAATAAGTTTTTTAATGAAGTTGAAAAGGCCGAAAAAGAAGGCGCCTCCGCAGAAGAATTAGAGAAACTTTTAGGCCGGGGCAGAGCTAAAAAAGGAATGTTTGAAGGTGATATGAATGAAGGTGAATTGGAGATAGGCCAGGTGAGCGGATCTATTGATACCATTATGCCCGCTGCACAAATTGTTGATGAAATTATAAATGACTTTAAGGCAACAA
>CALRPF020000015.1:0-118846 GCA_943369995.1 Chitinophaga pinensis | reverse complement strand
AATTTTTCTAAATTTTCACGTTTTGCTTCTTTACTATCCCATTGCACGTAATCACCATAATCATGATTTCCTAAAACCGAATATACACCATGCGGTGCTTTAAGATTTGAAAATAAATGTTCAAACCCCTCTAATTCTTTTGATTCGTTGTTTACAAGATCGCCGGTAAATAAAATAAGATCGGCATTTTGTTCTGCAACAATTTCAAATGCTTTTTTTAATCCATCTTCATTTAAAAAAGATCCTGTATGAATATCAGAAAGCTGAACGATCTTAAACCCATCAAACTCTTTAGGTATCTTTGACGAAGGAACTTTTACTTTATGTACCCGGTATTTATAAGCCCCACTAACCATACCATAAATAAAGCCAATAGCCGGCACAACGGTAAAGGTAATAGCTACCTGGCTTAAAAATTTTATACGGCTAATTTTATGTACAGCGTCCGACACTTCTGCCGGAGTTGTTTTAGTATTTAAGAAAGAAAACATCCAACGGAATAAACGAATAATATCATCAATCAATAAAAAAGTACAACCAATTAATTTACACAGTACTATTATTATAAGAATAGACGAAAGAAAACGCAAAGCAGGTACCCAGTTTGGTGGTGGATAAACAACCGCAACAATTGCCATTAAAATACTTACAGCTGCAATAATATAGGTTGTATATAGTATTGCGTTTTTTTTACCCTGACTAAAATCCTGCACAAACATTCTTACAGCTTGCAAAAAATATAATTCGATAAGAATTATGAGCGTCGAAAAAATTAATATTCTTACTAACATAGGCTGTAAAATTAAGCATAAAGCTGCACACTGGGTTTTATTTTATTTAAATGGCAAGGCTTAAAAGCTATCTTAACTTACCGATAAATACATGAGCTTTACCGACTATTTTTACATAAAAACCGACTGCGACTGAGTTAAGCTGGGCTTCGCTTTGGATGAGCGGTATAAACACCTTTAAGGTATTTACATACGAATGTTAATTATTTCCAAATTAAGGTGTTTCAGTGCTCCTGCTTTCTTCTATTTTTGAATAATATTCACCTTTGTAGGTAACTTTAAGTATGGCAAATAAAATTAAGATCGGTATTATTTTTGGCGGGCAAAGCAAAGAGCGTGAAATTTCTTTTGCGGGTGGAAGAACGGTTTACGATAATTTAAACAAGTTTTTATTTGAAGCCGTTCCTGTTTTTGTAGACAGCTTTGGAAATTTTATAGAGCTGAATTGGGAATATATTTACAAAGGTACTATTCGCGACTTCTATCCCCCGGTAGATTTCTTACCAAACAACTCTCGCTTTCAATTATATGCCGAAAATTTAGGAGACTTAAATGACGGGCAACAAAGCGCTCTCATACAAAAGATCGGAAAAAAATTAAACCCCACTGAGTTAAGATCAAAAATTGACTTTGCTTTTTTGTGTTTACATGGTCCGTATGGTGAAGACGGTCGCATACAGGGATTGTTCGAATATTACCAAATTCCATATAGTGGTTCAGGAATTTTAGCATCGGCTATTGGTATTGATAAAGCGGTGCAAAAAGAAATGATGGTAAGCAAGGGCTTTAATAGCCCCAAATATCTTACTATTAAAAGGCAGGAATGGATAGATGGCAAATCAAAAACATCACTTAAGAAAGTACATGAGCTTATTGGTTTTCCATGCGTTGTTAAACCTGCCAACCAGGGTTCAAGCATTGGCGTAAGTATTTTAAACGATCCCAATGATATTGAGTTTACGAGTGCTGTTGAAAAAGCTTTATTCACCCGCTGGATAGATGCAAAAGAATGGCATGGCTACAGTGAAGAAGAAAAATTCAACTATGTAAAAATATTGGCCGATATCCGCGAAGGTATGGGAATGCCTGTTGTTATTAGCTACCCAAAAGAGCTAAATGCACCCGTAATTTACGATCCTAATAAGTTAATTGATTATTTAAATGAGAATTTAAAAACAGATGGCTTTATTATTGAGAGTATTGATGGCGAAAGTACTGTTTTGGTAGAAGGATTTATTGAAGGAAAAGAATTTAGTTGCATTGTGCTTGAAGATGAAAACGGAAAAGCAATTGCATTACCACCAACAGAAATAAAAAAAGGAAAAGAATTATTTGACTACCGCAGCAAATATTTGCCGGGCCTTTCAAGAAAGATAACGCCTATTGATCTACCGGATGAACAAATAGAAGCAATAAGAAAAGATTGCGAAAAATTATTCTACGAACTACACTTTGATGTATACGCCCGCATTGACGGGTTTCTGAGCAAAGACGGAAAAATATTTTTGAACGATCCAAACACAACCAGTGGTATGATGCCATCTTCGTTCTTTTTTCACCAGGCAGCAGAAATTGGATTAAATCCCTCTCAATTTTTGACATTCATTATTCGTACCTCTCTTTCAAAACGTTTAATTCAATCTAAAGGAAATGTAAACTACAAACATTTATTGGATCTTTTAGATAAACAAATTCATAACGAAAAAAATGCGGCAAGTAATAAAACGCGCGTAGCGGTGGTGCTTGGCGGTTATTCATCAGAAAGACATATCTCTGTTGAAAGCGGCAGAAATGTATTTGAAAAATTGTCTTCTTCAGAAAAATATGCACCTTTCCCGGTTTTCTTAACAGGCAATTCGCAGGAACATCAAATGTATCATGTGCCAATTAATTTATTATTAAAAGACAATGCAGATGATATAAAAGAAAAAGTTGAGAGCTTTAAGGTACACGCAGTTATTAAAAAAATTATGCAGGAGTGCGAAGCTATCACAAATAAATACGCTTCGGTAAATCATACAGCTGCACCTGAAAAATTAACGTACACCAGTTTAAAACAAAAGGCAGATGAAGTGTTTATTGCCCTGCATGGCCGGCCGGGCGAGGATGGTGCTATACAAGAGCAATTGGATAAAATAAATTTACCTTATAATGGTTCTAACAAAGAAAGTTCATCTATTACTATTGATAAATACCGAACAAACGAGATTTTAAAAGCTAATGGTTTTCTTATTGCAGATCATATTTTAATTTCGAAGGAAGAATGGACAAAAGATAAAGCTAAATTTTCTGAGATACTAAAAGATCGTATTAAGTATCCTTTTATCGCGAAGCCCGTTGATGACGGCTGTAGCAGCGCAGTTAAAAAAATAAAGACCTTAGAAGAATTTGAGGCTTTTTGCAAATTGATATTCAGAACAACGGAAGAATTTGACCCGCAAGCTGCCGAAAAATTACACATTAAACCAAAAGAAGAATTTCCTCAAAAACAGGTTGTTTTGGTTGAAGAATTAATAAGCAAAAAAGATGCGCTTCACTTTTTAGAAATAACAGGTGGCATGCTAACAACACTAAACAAAAATGGTGAAATAGAATACGAGGTGTTTGAAGCATCAGAAGCATTAGCAGACGGAGAGATCTTAAGTTTAGAAGAAAAATTTCTTGCAGGTCAAGGTCAGAACATAACACCGGCACGCTATGCCAAAGATGCCAAAGACAGGCAAAAAGTAAGTGACCAGGTAAAAGCTGCGCTGGGTGGCGCGGCCAAAGCTTTAGGTGTTACAGGCTATTGCCGTATTGATGCCTTTGTAAGAGTTTTTGCAGATTGCAGAACAGAAGTTATTTTTATTGAAGTTAATTCTTTACCGGGTATGACACCGGCTACCTGTATCTTTCACCAGGCTGCGATCAATAATTATAAGCCTTACGAGTTTATTGATAAGATCCTTGATTTTGGTAAAGAAAGATTGGCTACTGTTTCTTAGATCGAATTTTATTAATGGGCGAACTAAAATTATATATGCTCTTACTAGGCTGCAGACCCAATGGCAGGTTAACGGAACAGCATGATGTTTTTTTTGGTATTGCTGAAAATTTAAAAGCGCTAATTCCTTACATAAAAAACTTTTGGCCCGAAGCAAAAGGCAATATTCATATTGATGCCTGGAGGGAAGTAACCCTGGTAAATGATCATAGCATTACTATTGTTGACAGGAAGAAAGAAAAAAATTCGGATCAAAAATTATTCTTCCTGAATCTTGGTGGCTATAAAGCACAAGAGTTTGATGAATTCCACTATAAATTACTTTCAGTGGCAAGCACTTCCGCTGAAGCTATTCAACAGGCAAAACAATCTGCATTTTACAAGCATTTTGGCTTTAAAGGGGCCGCATCGCATATAGATGATAAATATGGTGTAGATGTTGATGATGTTTATGCTGTTAAAGAAATTTTACACAGTTCTTTCAAAGAAATGTATTCACTTGAGTTAAAAGAAGAGAAACATAAAACTGAAGATAAATTGCATTTGGGTTATTTGCCTCTTAAAAAAATTGAATAGTTAATACAATTCACTATTTTTACGTAAATGGAATTTGAGATAAAGCCGCAAAAAAAACTAAGTCTTGGTTTAAACGAACTATGGGAATACCGCGAGCTTTTCTATTTTTTTACTCTCCGCGATATTAAAGTAAAATACAAACAAACAGTTCTTGGTTTTTTATGGGCAGTTTTGCAGCCCTTGATCATGGCATTGTTATTTTCCTTTTTTCTTGGCAAAGCTATTAGCAATTATACAGAATTACCTTTGCCTTATGCCACCTTTGCTTTAAGCGGTCTGGTATTATGGGGCATTTTTTCTTCAGGTATTAATAATGCAGGTAACAGTATGGTTGCAAATGCAAACATTATTAAAAAAATATACTTTCCGCGTTTAATTATTCCAATTTCTGCTGTACTTGTTGGCGTTTTTGATTTTTTTATGGCGTTTGCCGTTTTTATTGTTTATTGCTTTTTCAATCACATTTCATTTACATGGATAGGTTTACTTTATTTCCCTTTGGCCGTTCTGTTAACATGCGTTGCTGCTTTTGGTGCAGGGTGTTATTTAGCCGCGTTAAATGTTAAGTATCGTGACGTGCGTTATATCATTCCATTCTTAGTTCAGTTTTTACTATTCATAACACCGGTAATTTATCCAACAAACATTACCCAGAATATTTATTTAAAAGCATTGTTGGCCATTAATCCAATGTCGGCACCACTCGATATTTTCAGGGCCGGTATTACTAATGGTACCATTAATTGGGAAAGCGATCTCGTAAGCATTGCTTCATCATTGATCATATTTATAATTGGCCTGACTTATTTCAAAAAAACAGAGGCTTATTTTGCAGATCTGGCTTAATATTTCTGAGGATAATTTTAACCAGTTTTCTGCTTTAATACCTCAAAATAATTTAATTCGTTCTTTATATACTTGGCATGATTTTTTGAGCTAAAATGATAAATACGATTAAAATGAAAAGTAATATGTCAGCAAAAGTAATCTCAGTAATTAATGTCCCTGTTTTTGCTGTTTAGTATGCCCTGACAAAACCAGAAATAATTTAAAAAATCTTTTAGAAAAAAGGCAAAAAACGTTTAAAAAATATAATATGAAAAAATTATTACTCATTGGCATTTTATTTTTATCGCTAACTAATAAAATCCGTTCGCAGGCTTTGATCCAGATAGGATCAACCATGGTATCAGTTGACACAGCTTATACCGGACTTTCAATTCCATGGGAAGTGATTTATGGTTCTGATAATTATTTGTGGGTAACTGAGCGCAAAGGACTTCTTAGTCGTATTGATCCTGTTACGCATACAAAAACGGTTGTTTTAGATCTAACGGCTTCCATTTATGCGCAATCTGAAGCTGGTTTATTGGGCATGAAATTACATCCTAATTTTAATACGATTAAAGAAGTGTTTTTGGTGTACACGTTTGGTTCAAGTACCGCAAATGCAAAAGAACGACTTGTAAAATATACCTACAACAATACCAGTTTGGTAAATCCACAGATTCTTATCGACAGCGTTGACGCAGATATTAATCACAACGGTTCACGCTTACAGTTTTTACCGGATGGTACTTTGCTAATGACCACTGGTGACGCTTTAATAACCTCCAGTTCACAAAATCCTAATTCAAAAAACGGAAAAGTACTTCGCGTAAATACCAACGGAACAATTCCTGCTAATAATCCATTCGCGGGAAGTTTAGTTTACACGCTGGGTCATAGAAATCCGCAAGGATTAATGCTGGCTCCTAATGGTTTTATTTATTCATCGGAGCACGGCCCTTCTAATGATGACGAATTTCAAATTATTGAAAGCAGTAGAAATTATGGCTGGCCAAATGTAGAAGGTTTTTGCAACCTGCCTGCCGAAATAACATTTTGCTCAGCAAACAATGTAAAACAGCCGATCTTTAGCTGGAGCCCAACCATTGCGCCCTCAGATATTGTGTATTATAATAATCCAGACTTTCCTGAATTTAATGACCAGGTGATCATGTCTGTTTTAAAAGATAAAAAACTAGTGGCCTTAAAATTAAACGCTGCGGGTACTGCTTCTGTTTCACAAAATTCTTATCTCACTAATATGTTTGGCAGGTTACGTGATATTTGTGTTGGTCCTAATAACGAGATCTATATTGCCACTAACGGTACAGGCTCTGCAAGCGAGAACAATCATAGTATTATAAAGTTAACACCGCCCAATACCGTTTATGTAAAAGAAATAAATACAAATTATAATGTGCTCGTTTATCCAACTGTTACAAAAGAAAATATTACAATAGAATTAAATAATGCTAAGGAAGAACAAATGTTTTTAAAAATTACGGATCTTACCGGAAGTGTTGTTAGAAAAGAAAATTTTTCCTCCAACAAACAACAGATCTCTTTAAATAATTTAGCGCAGGGATTTTATTTTGTAACACTTCACAATGCAGATAATAAACAAGTACTGGCCAAAAAAATAATAAAAGAATAGTTATTTGTTCATCTGCACTTGTACGCTATATATTTTATTCTTCGATTCAGTTACACTTTCAGAAGTTTTTTAACCACAACTTTTTGAAGATTGATTATTTTAATTGTGTAAGTGCCTTTAGGAAATTCGGCAGTATTTAACTCCATTGTAAAGTCGTTCTGTTTTTGGGATGGAATATTCACTTTCTTTCCCATTACATCATAAACTTCGAATACTGTATCATTAAATTCACTCATAGAGGTAATTACCACCTTGTCGTTAAATGGATTTGGAAATAAATTTATTGAGCCTTCTTTATTTCCAAAATCTGCAAAGATCATGTTATACTTCTTTGCATTCCCATTATGATCTGTTTGCATCAAATAGTAATAGTTAATGCCAGCATTTGGTGATGTATCAAGAATACTATATTCTTTAATTGAGGAGCTGTTTCCTGCCCCTTTTACCTCAGCAATTGATGACCAGTTTAACCCATCAGCAGATTTAAAAACAGTAAAAAATTTATTATTTATTTCCGAAGCTGTACCCCATTCTATAAGAATATTTTCATTGCTGGCAGTAGCAAAAAAATGTTTTAATTCTATTGGCAGAATCGACATTTGGCAGGAACAATATGCTGATTGCGGAACTACCTGCCTGGCTATGCCTAATGCCACGCTTTCATATTCTAAAACGGCCCTGTTTTGACCGCCATTTTCGCCAAAGTGAATTTTAAAGGGCATTCTGCAAACCGGAAAAACACCAACTGCCGAAATGGTTAGGGGCGAATGTAAACCGCCATTATTAATAAATGCGGTAGCTGCCGTTGGGTTGGCGGCTAGGGCGTTTGAGCCCATCCACAACCAACTGGCATCATCACTTGTTAAATAAAATGTATAGGTTCCTGCAGTTTGAATAAAAATACTACCCGTCCAGCGTGTGCTATATAGGTCGGGGTTTGTAAGCGTACCTCCTGCCGGCGGCACAATAGCGCCCCATATATTATCTGCATTAAAGTTTATCGTATTATCTGTTCTTGTAAGCCCCGGAGTATTGCTGGTAAAATAAGTTTGCACGTCGGCATAATAACCTGAGTAATATTCGCCTTTTGCGCCCGGCGGGCAGGCACACACAGTAGTTGTGTTTGAACAGGTAAAAGTTGTTTGCGCAGAAAGAACGGTTATGTTAATTGAGATCGCCAGCAGGTATACTAAATTTTTTATGCGTTGCATAGTTTGGTATATAGAATTTTACGCAAGTATACAATAAAGCTTAATATATACCGGGCTTAAATACTGCGTTTATAACCGATGTAAGATTTTAGAAGTTTTTGATGGTGAATTGGCCAGTAAGAGAAGAATCTCAGAACGAATTTTAGAAAAAAGGCCAAAAATAATTTCGAAAAATTAAATACAATCCTCTAGATCCTAATGCCAACAATGGTTACATCATCGATCTGCTCCTGATCACCTTTCCAATTGTTAAATGATGTTTCAAGCAACTCTCGTTGGCGGGGAATTGTTAAATGTACATTAGTTAGCAATAATTCCTTTAATTTTTTACTCATAAATTTTTTACCGTTTGGTCCGCCAAATTGGTCGGGGAAACCATCGGTTAAGGCATAGATCGTATCGCCTTTTTGCAAATCAATTGTATGTAAACCAAAGGATTCGTTTTGTCTATCGTTTTTTCCAACGGGCATTTTATCGGGCTTGATCTCGATCATCTCATTGTTCCTGATGATCCACACGGGATTATTAGCCGCCGCAATAAGAAGTGCTTTGTTTGCAAAATCAAATGCCAGTAAACTGCAATCCATGCCATCTTTGCCGCCATCAAAACTTCCGTCTTTTTTTAAACGCTCAATAATGGTTTGTCGTGTGTGATTTAAAATATCAGCCGGATCAGAATAATGTTCAATTGCTTTTTCTATACTCGTTACATTCAGTAAACTCATAATGGCTCCGGGAACACCGTGGCCCGTGCTATCTGCTGTAACTAAAGCAAAATTGCCATTATCTAATTTACCTGCCCAATAAAAATCGCCACTTACAATATCTTTAGGTTTAAATAAAATGAAATAATCTTTTAAATTCTCATCAAGTAATTCCTTTGTTGCTAAAAAACTTCGTTGGATCCGTTCGGCATAATTAATGCTATCTGTTATTTCTCTGTGCTTTTCTTCTACTAAATGCTTTTGTTGCGTAATGATAACATTCTGAGATTGTGTTTCTTTTTCCTTAGCCTCAATAATATGTTTTTGCTTTTGTGTGACTTTGAATCGGGAATATAAAAAAACAGAGAATATAAGTACAATTACTAAAATACTAATGATGAAAATGATAGTGAATTGCTGCTTTTTTTCTGTTTCAACAGCAACGGCTTTTATTTTTTCTTTGTCGGCATTGTTTCTTATTTCTTGTTCGGTTTTCTTTTTCTCAAAATCATACGTTAATTGCTTGCTTGTTATTTCATTGTTTTTTTCAACGTTAAAGATCGAATCGCGTGAGGCAGCATATGATTTATAATGCAACAATGATTCTTTATGATCTCCCATTTCTAAATATACATTGCTTAATACCAATTCAAAATCCATTTTCTCTTTAAGCATGCCGGTTTTATCGCATAATGCAATTGCCTGTAATAAATATTTTTTAGCTTCAGGGCTATTATTTTGGTTGTTATAAACGATGCCAATGTTTCCTAAATTCCGGGCTTTTCCACTCTCATCGCCTATTTGCTGCAAGATTTGCAGGGCTTTGTTATCGTACTCCAACGCTTTAGCATAAAGAGATCTATCATTGTTTTGCTCTGCCAAAGCCGCATATGTATTTCCAATATTTCCTAAAGTGTACGCTACTTCAAATTGATCGCTGTATTGTTCTTTTAATTTCAGAGCTCTGAAATAATAATCAATAGCCACATCGTACTTTTTTAGATCGTTATATACTATGGCAATATTTCCTAAATGCCTTCCAACTCCCACATAATTTTTTATTGTTGAATCAATGACCAGGGCTTTCGTGTAGAACTCAATTGCAGTTTTGTGTTTTTTTAAATTACTGTATACTAATCCAATGTTTCCAAACACGGTTGCTTGTCCACCTTTATTTTTAGCTTGCTCATTATAATACAAGGCTTTTAAATAATAATCTAATGCTTGCGGATAGTTGCCCATATTATCATAAGCAATTCCAATAGACATAAGAGTTTTGGATTTATTCTTTTTACCAAGTTTCTTCCTTGTGGAATCAGAACTCAACTCTTCTTTTGTCCAGATCTTTAATGCAGATTCAAACTGATTTATCCCACCTGTAAAATCGCCTTTGTTTCCCATAAACAATCCCAGCTGATGATAGGAAATGCCTGAACCAAAAAACCAGTTTGCTTTTTTAGCAATTTTAAGCGCTTGGCTTGAAATAACGATCGCAGTGTCAGGAGCAGTGTAACCAAAACACCTTGCGTATAAATTAAGTGTTTTGCTTAGGGATGTATCACGCAAATAGGATACGGGTTGGTTTTTTAAAACAATAATGCGTTGTTTAAGAGAATCTTTTTTGGAATTTTGACTAAATGCTACTAAAAATGTTATTGATAATAGAAGAACTAGAACGGGTTTTATCATTACTGCAGGAGATTAAATAAATTAAAAATTCCCCAACAAGGAGTCGGGGAATTCAATCTTAGGATCCTACAGCCCCAACAATACCTCTTCAGGTAATTTGCCTCCAAATAAAATACGTGAAGGATTTTCAAGCATTTCTTTTACTTTCACTAAAAAGCCAACACTTTCTCTTCCATCAATAATTCTATGATCGTAACTTAAAGCAATGTACATCATTGGGCGAATAACAACTTGTCCGTTAACTGCCATCGGGCGTTCAACCACATTATGCATGCCTAAAATAGCACTTTGCGGAGGGTTGATAATTGGTGTGCTCATCATGCTTCCAAAAACACCTCCATTTGTAATGGTAAATGTTCCACCGGTCATATCTTCAATAGTTAATTTACCATCGCGGGCTTTTACAGCCAGGTCTTTAATACCTTTTTCAATTTCGGCAATGCTCATTAACTCTGCATTACGTAATACCGGAACCATTAAACCTTTTGGCGCGCTTACAGCAATACCAATATCTGCGTATTTATTATAAACGATTTCTTCTCCATCAATCATCGCGTTTACAGCCGGGTAATGAAATAATGCCTCAGTTACAGCTTTTGTAAAGAAGCTCATAAAGCCAACATTTGTTCCGTAAACTTCTTTGAATTTATCTTTGTACTTAGCACGGATAGCGTAGATCTCGCTCATATCAACTTCATTAAAAGTAGTTAACATGGCCGTTTCGTTTTTAACAGCAACTAAACGCTTAGCTACAGTTTTACGCAAAGAAGTCATTTTTGTTCTTTCTTTATCGCGGCCACCTTGCCAGCTATTACTTAATACTTTTGCGGCAGTTGGCAAACCGTTAGACAAAGCGGCTAGTACGTCTTGCTTTGTAATGCGCCCATCTTTGCCTGAACCATTTAATTGATTTGATTTAATATTGTTTTCTGCCATTATTTTAGCAGCGGCTACACTTGGTGTGCCGGTTGCATATGTTTTGTCGCCCGTTTTTTCGACTGTGCCCGAAGTAACAGTTTCTTTTTTCGTTTCCTCTTTTTTAGGTTCTGCTTTTGTTTCAGCTTTAGGTGTTTCTTTCTTCGCTTCAGGTTTTACTGAAGTATCTATTTTTACAACTACCTGTCCGACTTTTACTGTATCACCTTCTGCGGCCAATACCTCAATTTTACCAGACTCTTCTGCGTTCAACGTTAAAGTTGCTTTATCAGAATCTATTTCTGCAAGTACTTCATCTTTTTCAACTACATCGCCGGTATTTTTTACCCAACGCGCAATTACTACTTCTGTGATTGATTCTCCCGGACTTGGTACTTTTAATTCTACAATTGCCATAATTTTTATTTAAGATTTAAGATCTCTGATTTAAGATTTACTTATTCATAGATCGGATTATTTATTTCTAACTTCTAAAATCTAATTTCCTATTTCACTAATACTTTAGAAAAAATGCTTGTCATTATTTCTTCATTCTCTGCTGCGTGGCGTTTCGCAAAACCTGTTGCCGGGCTTGCTGCTTCCTCTCTGCCAACATATTTTAAATTTAACGAACGTAACCATTTATCTACAAAGCGCCAAGGGCCCATGTTCTCAGGTTCTTCCTGTACAAATAAGTGTTCTTTTACTTTACTGTATTTTTTCAAGATAACATCTACCTGTTTTTGCGGGAAAGGATACAACTGTTCTAAACGGATAAATGCAATATCCTCTGCTCCTTCTTTTTCTCTGCGCTCAATAAGGTCGTAATACACTTTACCTGAACAGAAAGCAACGCGTGTTACTTTTTTTGCATCTGCCTTTGGATCATCTAAAACTTCCTGGAAATTAGTTTTCGTAAAATCGCCGATCTTGCTTACACAACTTGGGTAACGCAATAACTTTTTTGGTGTAAAGCAAATCAATGGTTTACGGAAATCGCGTTTTAACTGCCTACGAATCACATGAAATTGTTGCGCCGGCGTTGTTGTATTTACAATTTGCATATTATTTTCAGCACAGGCTTGTAAGAATCGCTCCATACGCGCGCTCGAATGCTCCGGCCCCTGACCTTCGTAACCGTGTGGCAATAGCATCACTAAACCGTTCATACGGCGCCATTTATATTCTGCCGAAGTTAAATACTGATCAATAATAATTTGCGCTCCGTTAAAGAAATCACCAAATTGAGCTTCCCAAATAGTTAATGTATTTGGTGCGGCAAACGCGTAACCGTATTCAAAACCCAAAACACCATATTCACTTAACAATGAATTATAGATGCTTAATTTTGATTTTGAATCAATTGCATTTAAGGGCGTGTATTCTTCTTCGCTGTCTTCAACTTTTACAACTGCGTGACGGTGAGAGAACGTTCCGCGCTCAACATCTTGCCCGCTAAAGCGCACAGGATATCCTTCCTTCATTAAACTTGCATACGCTAATAGTTCGCCCATGGCCCAATCGTAATTATCATTGGTGATCATGGCCTTTCTATCATCAAAAACTTTTTGAATTTTATTGAAAAACTTTTTATCCTTTGGTAATTCGGTTGTTGCTTTTGCCAGTTCCAAAAATGTTTTTTCATCAATTAACGTTTTTGGAGATTCTTCAAAATCCTTATCAGTAGCCATTTTTACGCCCTTCCAGTTTCCTTCCAAGAAAGATGTAATTTTAGCTTTATCAGTTTTCTTAGCTTCATCTAAATTGTTATCTAATTCTGATTTAAAAGCCGTTTCAATTTCTTTTGCTTCGTTGGCTAACTCAGAACCTTCTGCCGCTAACTTCTTTACATATATCTCTTTTGAGTTTGGATGGGAAGCAATTGCTTTGTACAATAATGGCTGCGTAAAACGTGGTTCATCACCTTCGTTATGGCCATATTTACGATAGCATAATACATCAATAAATACATCGCGGTTAAACGTCTGACGGAACTCCATTGCTAATTTAGAAATGAAACACAAAGCTTCTACATCATCCCCATTTACGTGAAACACAGGGCACAATACTACTTTTGCAATATCTGTACAATAGGTTGAAGAACGTGCATCAATAAAGTTAGTAGTAAAACCAACCTGGTTATTAATTACAAAATGAACGGTACCACCTGTTTTGTAACCATCTAATTGGCTCATTTGTAAAACCTCGTAAACGATACCCTGGCCCGCAACGGCAGCATCACCATGTAAAATTACAGGGCAGGCTTTTGAGTTATCGCCTTTATGTAAATTATCAATTTTTGCGCGAACAATTCCTTCAACTACAGGTGCAACGGTTTCTAAGTGAGAAGGATTTGGTGTTAAACTAATATGCACTTTTTTTCCTGTATCGCTTGTTTGATCGGAAGAGTAGCCCATGTGATATTTTACGTCACCATCAAATAATGAATCTTCGCTTGGTCGGCCTTCAAACTCCGTAAAAACATCTTTGTATGTTTTGTTCATGATGTTTGTAAGTACATTTAAACGGCCGCGGTGCGCCATTCCAATAACATAATCTTCAATACCTAAATTAACGCCATGCTCCATTAGGGCATTAATAGCAGGAATGACAGCCTCAGCCCCTTCTAAAGAGAAACGTTTTTGACCAACAAATTTTGTATGTAAATAGTTCTCAAAAACAACGGCTTGCGTTAATTTTTTAAGAATCGTTTTTTTCTCTTGTTTATTAAATGCGGGCGTATTGCGGTTCTTTTCCATACGCTCTTGTAACCATTTTAATACTTTTGGTTCGCGCATGTACAAATATTCAACGCCAATACTCTGGCAATAGGTTTGTTCTAAGTGAGAAACAATATCTTTTAATTTTGCAGCGCCAATACCAATTACGCTTCCGGCCTGGAAAACACTATCATTGTCTTTTTCTGAAAGACCAAAATTCTCTAACGCCAAAGATGGTTCGTAGGTACGGCGTTGGCGAACTGGATTTGTTTTGGTGAATAAATGCCCACGTTGACGGTATCCGTTAATAAGCCCAATTACTTTAAATTCTTTACTTACATTTTCGGGAATTGCACCGCCATCGCCTTCGTACGAGGTTTTTGCAAATTCAAAGCCTTTAAAAAAATCTTTCCAGGATGCGTCTACTGAATTCTCGTCCTGCTTGTACTGTAAAAACAGTTGCTCGATCGCGTTTACATCGCTTGTGCCAACGTATGAAAATTTGTCCATTTTATTTGATTAGAATAGAACGTAAAATTAACAAATTTTGCAAGATATGAGCTAATTTTACCTTACTTTTGTAGGGATGAAACGCCCGTTTAAATTACTTTTTTTGCTTTTTTCTATTTTGTTGGTTTCAGGCTCGGTTTTTGGTCAAACCAGCCAGACGCAGACCCAATTAAAAGTTAAACAATTGGTAGATAAAAAGGCAGAATATAACCGTTTAACAAATAGCGAAATGGACGGCTACCGCATAAAAATTCATTTTGGTGGCGATAGGGAAAATGCTAAAAGTGTTAGAAATAAATTTTCGGCAAAATTTAGTGAATATAATATTCACGAAGACTACCAACAGCCAAACTTTGTTGTTTTGGTGGGTGATTTTAAAACCAAACTTGAAGCTTTTGAATCGTTAAAAAAGATACAACCCGATTTCCCTAATTCTTTTATTGTTAAAGGGAGAATTCTTTCGAAATAATTACAATTGTTGCAGTAATAAATTCCTTACTAATTCGGGTTGTTCGTAGGTAACCAAATGCCCCGTATTTTGCAATTTTAAAAAAACAGACTGGCAGTGATTGATGTGTGCTTTTGCAAAGCTGTAATTACAGGTATCTGCAATTTGATCGTTGGCGCCGGTAATAACGTAAGTTGGTGTATATAATTTTTTCCACTCGGGTAACATCAATTTCATTTCGGCCTGGTGCGAGTATTTTTCTTTTGTTGCAACGTTGAGCATTTTTGGTAACATCCATTGTACGGGTTTCCATTTTGCGATATTACTGAACCAATAAAATTTCTCTTTTTCGGGATCGATTACCGGAGAGATCATAAATAACTTATCTACTTTTTGCGGGTAATGAATAGACAGCCAGGCTGCCACTGGCGCCCCGTAAGAGCGGCCAAGCAATACCACTTTTTGCCCGGTGTGATTTTCTTTTTCGATAATTTCTTTAACTGCTAGTGCCTGAATTTGCGTTGATGTTTCGGCATTGCCGTAATTTGACTTGCCGTAACCTAAACGATCAATAGAAATGATCTTATAATTTTTTTGCAAAAGGGTATCGTCCATTAAATTCATATAACCATACCAGGCTCCGGGCGCGCCGTGAATAAGAACAAGCAAAGGCAACGAATCGTTATTACACATTACTACGTAATGCACGTTTTTATTAAGAAAAGAGATTCTTTTATAACAGGGTTTTATTTTTTTATTTTGGTAATGTTGCGCTAATTCTTTATCGGTATAAATATATTTATTAAGCATAAAACAACCGCTTATAAACACCGTTGTAAATATTATTAAAATAAAGAAGATGACTTTCTTAAAACGCACGCACAAAGATACGGCGGGAAGTTGTTATTTTTTTGTTAAATGTTTTAGAGTGAATCTAAAATATGGGGAAATTAAGACTTTTTGCTCTTAATGTTGGATTGTGTTTTTTAAGATACGTTTGCTTGGCAAATACAGTGTAACTATTTTCTAAACAATCAAATTAAACTCTTGATAAAATAAACTGACGGATTCATCTTTTTATATTTTTATTCCAATTATGCAAACATCATCCACCTGCTCTAAATTCCCTTTCCAGTTTTCAATGGTGCTATCAAGTGTTTGCTTTTGTTTTTCCATTGGCTCGTTACTATGTTCTAACAATAATTGATTTAGCTGTTTGTATTTAAATTTCTTTCCTTTTGGCCCACCAAACTGATCTGCAAAACCATCAGTATACAAATAAAGCACATCGCCTTTTTTTAGATCGATTAATTGTAATTTAAAATCATCTGCAACTTCTCCTTTTCCAACAGGCATTTTATCTTTTGCTAACTCCAATACTTCCCCATTACTAATAAGTACCGGCGAATTATTAGCCGCGGCATATTCTATTTTTAAAGTTTCACCACTTAAAGGAATTTTAACAATAGCGGCATCCATACCATCACGGCCTTCGCCCATATTCTCTAATAAGCGTTTGCGAACATGATTTAGTACTTCGTTTGGGGCCAAGATGTTTTTTTCGTTGATAGCTTCATTTAAAAAACTTATGTTTAATAAACTCATAAAGGCGCCGGGCACACCGTGGCCTGTACTATCACAAACTGCCAAGTAAAAAAAGCCATTTTTTTGTGTGGCCCAATAAAAATCACCGCTTACAATATCTTTTGGTTTAAACAAAATAAAATGCTCTGGCAAATTACTTTTCAAAAAATCGGCATGGGCTAATAATGCAAATTGTATGCGCTTTGCGTAATTAATAGAGTCTATCATTTCATTGCGCTGTTGCTCAATAATACTATTTTGTTTTTTATTTTCTTTTAGTCGCTTAAAAATTATGAATGAGAAGATAGAAACCACAATTAAAAAAAGTATTGATGCTATTAATATAAGGTCTTTTTTGAATGCTTCCGATTTTGCAACAGCCTCTTTTTTTTCTTGTTCTTTTTGAAGAATTATTTTTTCTTTTTCGTGTTCGTATTTCAGAACCTCGCTTGTAAGCTTCCGCGTGTTCTCCTGATTAAATAAACTATCTTTTGCAGAAGTAAAAACCTTATGGAACTTTAGCGCCTTTTTATATTCACCGGTAACTTCATAAGCGATGCTTAATTTATCAGCAATGTTTTGAATAAGCTCTTTTTTATCCATTGCAATTGCTTTTTCATAAGCCTCTTCAAACATAATTATTGCTTTTGCAGTATTATGCTGTTCAAAATTTATTTCGCCGAGTGTTTGAAGGCAGGTAGCGATCCCTTCATAATTATTGTTTTTCTTAGAAAGAGCGAGGGAGCGTTCATATAAAACAATGCTCTGTTCTATTTTTCGTTGTTTTTGATATACATTTGCAATGTTGTAACAGCCAATAGCTATCATTTCTTCATCGCCTAACTCTTCTGCAAGATCTAACCCTCTTTCAAGATAGATCAATGCTTCGTTGAATTTATTGCTTGTCTGGTAAAAAAGGCCTATCGACATTAACGAATTGCTGATGCCCCATTTATCTTTTGTCTGCTTTCTAAGCTCTAAACTAAGCTTATAATACTTGATTGTATTTGCTGTATCCTTGCTCTCCTGAAAAAGATGACCTATGTTTGTGTACAAACTTGCCATGCCATCTGTATCATGCAACCGGTCTTTGATCTTAAGTGCCTGAAAATAATAATCAAGTGCCTTTGAGATGTTGCCGTGTGATTTATGAGCAACGCCAATGTTATTAAGCATTCCCGACATGCGAGATGAATCGCCCAACTGGGCATAAAGGTCTTTTGCTAACGTGAAGTAATAAACAGACGAATCGAGATTACCATGATAATTATAATACTGCGCAATGTAGTTGCCGGATGCGGCTATCCCCCTTTTATACTTTATTTTTTTTGACAAGTCGTATCCTTTTTTAATAGAGAGCCAGGCGGTATCTATCATACCTTTGCCCATATAAAAATTACTAATATTAAAGTAAGCCCTTGCACCCAAAGTGTCGTTGGGGTGTAACACTATAACTTTTAAAAGACTGTCTACTTTTTTTTGCGAAAAAAAACTATGGGTAAAAAATAAAAATATAAAAAGTAATATGGTTTTTTTTATCGTCATTTTTATGCGACAGTGGTTCTTATACTGTTTTGTCATCTAAATATAACAAAAAACCCTTGTTGTTTAACAAGGGTTTTTCTAACTAAAAAGTTTATGTTAATTACGCGTCAACAGATTCTTCCATATAGGCCTCAATCGGCGCACACGAGCAAACAAGATTTCGATCGCCATAAGCATTATCAACTTTTGCAACACTTGGCCAGAATTTATTATCACGCACCCAGCTTAAAGGAAATGCAGCTTTTTGACGTGTGTATGCTTTTTTCCAATCATCGCTCACAACTAATTTACATGTGTGCGGTGCATTTTTAATAACGTTATCGGCCTTGTCGTATTTGCCTTCCTCTATCTCTTTAATTTCTTTACGAATCGAGATCATTGCTTCGCAAAAACGATCTAATTCTGCTTTACCTTCCGATTCAGTAGGTTCCACCATTAATGTATTTACAACCGGGAAAGCTACCGTTGGAGCGTGAAAGCCGTAATCCATTAAACGTTTAGCCATATCGGCAACCTCAACACCGCTTGCCATTTTAAATTCGTTACAATCTAAGATCATCTCATGCGCACAACGACCGTTCTTGCCGGTATACAAAATTTTGTAATGACCTTTTAAACACTCTTTAATATAGTTAGCATTTAAGATCGCCATTTCTGTTGCTTCTTTTACGCCTTCGCCGCCAAGCATTTTAATATATCCATAAGAGATCAATAAAATTAACGCGCTACCATATGGAGCAGCAGAAACTGCAGTAATACCCTTATCACCACTGGTATTTACAATAGTATGCGAAGGTAAGAACGGAACTAATTTTTCAACCACACCAATTGGCCCCATACCAGGGCCACCACCACCATGGGGAATAGCAAATGTTTTATGTAAATTTAAGTGGCAAACATCTGCGCCAATATTTCCGGGAGAAGTTAAACCAACTTGCGCATTCATATTTGCTCCATCCATATAAACCAATCCGCCGTTATCGTGAATTAATTTAGTGATGTCCATGATCGATTCTTCGTAAACTCCATGGGTAGAAGGATACGTTACCATTAAACAAGATAAATTATCTTTATGTTTTTCTGCTTTCTCTTTTAAATCAGCAAGATCGATATTTCCTTTATCATCGCATTTAGTCACAACAATAGTCATACCGGCCATTGCAGCACTTGCTGGATTTGTTCCGTGAGCAGAAGATGGGATTAACGCTACGTTACGGTTTGGATTTCCGTTAGCGATATGATAAGCGCGAATAACCATTAAGCCTGCATACTCTCCCTGAGCGCCAGAATTAGGCTGAAAACTCATGCGTGCAAAACCTGTAATTTCAGAAAGATCTTTATTTAATTGTTCGATCAATTCTGTATAGCCTTGTGCCTGTTCAACAGGAACGAATGGATGAATGCTTGCAAATTCAGGCCATGTAATTGGTAATAATTCTGAAGCTGCGTTTAATTTCATGGTACAAGAACCTAAAGAGATCATGGAGTGAACCAACGAAAGATCTTTATTCTCTAAACGTTTAATGTAACGCATCATTTCGCTTTCGCTGTGATACGAATTAAATACCGGGTGCGTTAGGTAAGAAGAAGTTCTTCCTGCAAAAGTTCCTTTGATTAAATTTTGAGGATCGCAACCTTTATCTTTGTAGGATTTACCGCTTGCTTCTGCAAAAATTGAAAGTATGTCCGTTATATCATTGTCTTCAACCGTTTGATCAATTGAAATACCAACATGTTTATCATCTATGTAACGAAAATTAATCTCTTTTTTCTCTGCTAATGCGCGAACTTTTTTAGAATCAGCTGCAACAACAATAGTATCAAAAAATAATTTTGTTTTTATTTCGTAACCTAAAATCTTTAATTCCGAAGCAACAAAAGCTGTTGCGCTGTGCACGCCTTCGGCAATGGCTTTAATACCATTTTGCCCATGATAGACAGCGTACATACTCGCCATAATTGCAAGTAAAGCTTGTGCGGTACAAATATTTGAAGTTGCTTTATCGCGTTTAATGTGTTGTTCGCGCGTTTGCAAAGCCATACGTAATGCCTGGTTTCCTTCAGCGTCAATAGATACACCTATGATACGGCCCGGAATTAAACGTTTGTAATCTTCGCGACACGTGAAAAATGCAGCGTGCGGACCGCCATAACCTAATGGTACGCCAAAACGTTGTGAGTTACCAACTACACAATCTGCACCCCACTCGCCGGGAGGTGTTAACAATGCCAATGCTAAAAGATCAGTTGCAACAGCAACCTGTATATCTAACGCTTTTGCCTTTGCCGCAAATTCTTTGTAGTTATTTACTTCGCCATTAATATCCGGGTATTGAATTAAAATACCGAAATAAGAATCGTCTAATTTTGCTGTATTTGAATCGCCTATCACTAACTCAATGCCATAAGGCACCGCGCGGGTTTTAACCACATCAATAGTTTGAGGAAAACAGGTGTTGCTGATGAAAAATTTATTTGAATTATTTTTTACTTTGTCTTTACTGCGATTGCTATAGAACATAAATAATGCTTCTGCGGCCGCAGTTGCTTCGTCTAATAAAGAAGCGTTTGCAATTGGCATAGCAGTTAGATCCATAACCATGGTTTGGAAGTTTAAGATTGCTTCCAAACGACCTTGTGCAATCTCGGCCTGGTAAGGCGTGTAGGCAGTATACCAACCCGGGTTTTCTAAAACATTACGCTGAATAACTGCCGGTAAAATATTGTTGTAATAGCCTAAACCAATATAAGAGCGGAATACTTTATTTTTTTTACCAAGCGCTTTTAAGTGCTTTGTATATTGAAATTCGCTCATAGCGGGCGCTATGCGCAAAGGTTGTTTTAAACGAATGTTTGCCGGCACAGTTTGATTGATAAGTTCATCAACCGATGAAACACCAATTTTTGCCAACATTTCTTTGATCTCATTTTTGCGTGGCCCGTTGTGACGGGAAGCGAATTTATCAGTAGTCATTTGTATGTTTTTAGAAGCATTAAATTTACGCAAAAAAGCCTGTATTTTATGCTAAAATTTTTTAACATTTGTTCATAAGAGCGGTCTGAAATTTCGCTAGAATTAAGAGGTTTGAAGGGCCCCAGGTTAAACTCTGATACCGATAAGACACACATCATCCACCTGCTCATATTCACCCTTCCACAAATTGAATGAATCGGCAAGCCGATCTTTTTGTTGCGCCACTGGTAAAGAAGATATACTTAAAAGGATCTCTTTAAGCAACTTATACTTTAATTTTTTGCCGTACGGGCCGCCAAACTGGTCGGCAAAACCATCCGTATATAAATAAATAATATCGTTTGATTTAATATTTACTTGTTGGGAAGTAAAGTTTTGTGGCTTATCTTCAATAAAGGCTCCCACAGGAAATTTATTGCCGTTATATTCATTAAGGTTGTTATCTGAAATAACATAAATTGAATTCATAGCCCCGGCAAAAAGTATTTCTTTTTTATTTTTGTTAATGGCCAGCAACGTTACATCCATTCCATCTTTAACGGTATCTTCATTAAAGCTTTGATGCAGCGTTTGTGTTAACCAACCGTTCACGGCATTTAAGATGTCGGCAGGATCGCTCAGGTTTTTTTCGAGTACCGCTTTATTTAAAAGATTGTAATTAATGATAGAGATCAATGCGCCCGGAACACCATGCCCTGTGCAATCTGCAACCGCAATAAAAATATGATTCGCTGTTTCTTCCATCCAATAAAAATCGCCGCTCAAAATATCTTTTGGTTTAAAGAATACAAAAGAGTTTGGCAAAGTTGACTGTACTAATTTATCAGGTGGAAGAATAGCGTGCTGAATTCGCTCAGCATACTTTATACTATCGGTAATATCTTTGTGCTGTGCTTCTACAAGTTTATTTTTTTCTTCAATAATATTATTTTTCTCACCTAACTCAAGATTGATCTTATTTTTTTGACGGTTCTGACGAATCAACACAAAGGCAACTATAGCAACAATCAATAAAATAATGCCAATTAAAAAAATGGTTATTTGCTGGCGACTGCTCTCTACCTCGTGTACTTTTAATTTTTCGTTTAATAACTGGTTTTCTTTTTCTTTCTCATTAAGCTCATACTTTTTTTCAAGTTCGGTAATAGCTTTCTGATTATCTGAGTTCACAAGGGAATCTTTAATTGAAATGTGCTTTTGAAGGTCCTCGTAAGCTTCTTTTGTTTTACCAATATCATAAAAAATAGCGGCGCGGTTGAGATACAGGTTGCTTATATTGTTTTTATTTTCTCCCTGGTATTCAAAAGCTTTATTAATATATACCAGCGCCAGATCATATTTTTTAATGCTTCGTGCCAGTTCTGCAGAGTTCGAGTATCCATTACTAAGTCTAACAATATCCCCGATCTTATTAAAATATTCAATTGCTAAATTATTATACTCAATTGCCTTTGGAATATTTTTTTTGTGATACTCTAATTTACAGTAATTAGTATATGCATCGGCTAAAGTTGAATATCGTTTTTCTTCGATATTTATTTCGATGGCTTTTTTTAAAGCCTGTTCTGCTTTATAGAAGTTATTAAGCTCTGTATATGCGAGCGCTAAATTTACGAGATCTCCTGATAATTTTGATTTGCTATTATTAATTCGATTTATTTCTGCGCTTTTTTCCCAATAAACCGCGGCCTTATCATAGTGCCCCAAATAATAATTGATCATTCCCAGATCGGCATAGCCTACCGCGATGTTCTGCAAAACATCTGTCTCCTGCCAGGTTTTTAATGCTTCATAAAACAATTCCGCTGCTTTTTCATATTCTCCGGAATAAAGTTTTATCAAAGCCTTTGCCCGTAAGCATTTCGCTTGTCCAACAAGGCTCTTAATTTTAATAGCCTGAATCATTATTTTATTAACAGAGTCAACTGCCAGTGAATAATTTTCTTGTGCAATTAATATGTTTACATATTGTATAGCTAATGATATTTGTAATTTTTTATTTGTGCTTGTGTATTGTTTAGCATGATTATAATACTCAATTGCCTTTTCAAAATTACCGGAACTTACAAAGGGGTCAATTATTTTTTCGATAATAAATGCTGTCTTTGCTGAATCACCATTAGTATTCTTAACAACGTTAAGCAGAGAGTCTACATTTTGTGAGAATGTAAGATGAAAACTGAAAACAACTATTAATGTTAAGTAGAGGTTACGCATAGCTTTGCTTGCAGTATAAATATATACAAATATTTTTTATTTAAGATTATAATTATTATACTTGTTATGTATAAACAACTTAAACTAAAATTTTATGGCATTAGGTAAAGTAGAATCAATTGATCCCGTTAGTCCTGTAAAAGGAACAATAAAAGAAGATGAATCGGAACAGGTATATCCTTTTGAAGATAAAAATTTTCCAGGTACGGGATTAAAAGTTGGTGACCCTTGTACCTACGATATAGATTATTCTTCCGACAGGCCTTTAGCAACGAATTTAATGGCTTACACACCAACAGAAAAAGAAATTACAACTGTTGTTCAGGGCCCTTTAACGGTTAATGTTGGAGAAACTCTAAAAATAAAAAAAGGCGGAATGGTTAATGGAAATATTGTTGTTACCAATGCGAATTTAATTGTTGAAGATACTGGTGGGGTAACAGGGCAAATTACGGTTGATGCGCAAGGAAGTTTCATTATAAGAAGAGGTGGAATGGTAAACGGTAATATTGTTGTAAATAAAGGAAGTGCGTGTAAAGTTGTAAATAAAGGTAATGTAAAAGGTAATATTGTTGTGAGTTCTGCAAATCGTCTTATTGTTGGTAACGATAATGGTGGTGGTACGATTACCGGTGCAATTACAGTAGATAAAATAAGGAAAGTGACTATTACCGCAACATCAGTAATTAATTGCGGGGCTTAATACTGTACATTAATAAATTAAAAAGCCGAAGTAAATTCTTCGGCTTTTTTAATATATAGCATTGGCTTCGATTCTCCAGATAGCTATGGTGACAGCGTGACAGTTGATTTTTTATGTTGAGATCTGGATCTTTATTTTTTTATTCTTTATTTTTTCTTCGCGAATTAATTTTACTGTTGCCACAATTTTATCTGCTCTAATTGCTGCATAAGCCATATGATCCAGTACTTCTATCTTTCCAACATCATCTTTTTGCAAATTGCCTTTTTGTAAAAGCACACCTACAATATCCATTTTATTTATTTTATCTTTTTTGCCTGCGCCAATGTAAAGTGTTTTCCATTTGCCAGGTTTTGGTGCAATAAATTTTGACGGCAATGTTTCTTCTTCAGGTTCGATCTCCAGAAATGTTGGTAAATGATCTTCCACATCTAATAAAAAATAAACAGTGCCTTTTGCATGCATTCGCGCTGTTCTACCATTACGGTGTATCATTGTGTCTTCTGTAGTTGGTAACTGATAATGGATCACAGCTTCTATCTCTGGTATATCTAATCCTCTGGCTGCAAGATCAGTTGTGATCAATAAATTAATACTACCGTTACGTAATTTAATTAATGTTTTTTCTCTGTCAACCTGTTCTAATCCTCCATGATAAATACCATGTTCAACTTTATAAAATTCTAATTGCTCGCTTATTCTATTCACTGCATCGCGGTGATTGCAAAAAACCATTGTTGATCTGCTTCCGATCTTTCCGATCAATAATATTAATGCTTCTAATTTATCATCACCCGCAACCCTTACCGATTTTACCTGCAGAGCTTCTCGCGCTTCCTGCTTGTTATTGTCTGTGTAGTCTAACTCTTCATGTTTTTTTAATCCAACAAAATCAGGAATTTCTTTTAAAGGGGTTGCCGAAGTTAAAATGCGTTTTTTTATTCCGCTACTGCTTTTAATGATGAATGACATTTCTTCGTGAAATCCTGCTTCCAACGATTTGTCAAATTCATCTAAAATTAAAGTATGAACGTCTTTTGTAGTTAAATTTTGTTTTCTTAAATGATGTGCGATCCTTCCTGGAGTGCCTATTAGCAAAGCGGGCGGATGTTGCAGGTTATTCTTTTCTGTTTTTACATCGTGGCCGCCATAGCACGTATTTACTTTAAAGCCGGTGCTCATTTGTTTAAACACTTGTTCTATTTGCAAAGCTAATTCGCGCGTTGGCACTAAAATTAAAACCTGCACCCCTTGTTTTTCTTCATCAAAGATCTCTAAAAGTGGAAGTAAAAACGCTAAGGTTTTTCCTGAGCCTGTTGGTGAAATTAAAACAACATCGTTTGGTTTTGAGATCGCTTCAATTGTTGCAAGCTGCATTTCGTTTAATGCATCTATTTTAAAAAGCGAAAGTGTTTTTGTAAAGCTCATAGTATAAAAATAAAAAAGCCCAAGTTTTAATTGGGCTTTTGCTGAAAATTTTTGGGTGGAGAATATCGGATTCGAACCGATCACCTCTTCACTGCCAGCGAAGCGCTCTAGCCAAATGAGCTAATCCCCCGGTTTTAATAAAGCACAAAAATAAGATTAATTTCTTAGCTACACCCGAAATAATTCATTAAAAAAATGGAAATAAAAAAGGCGCTGTAAAAGCGCCTTTCAATTTTTTAGTTCTCCACCTGCGTGTCGCCCACGTAGATACCGCCTTTATACACAGCTATTCGCGTTAAAATTCCGTTATCATCGTAGATATATGCTTTGCCATCCATAAAACGATTGTCTTTAAACACACCATCTTTTGTTATTTGCTTATTCTTGTTATACAAAGTTTGTTGACCATTTAAAACCATTGGGCCTGCGCCTTTTTTTACAGCCTCGTTTGGTTTCTCATCTGGCTTAACAGTAATTTTTGGTGCGTTATCTGCCGGTATATCAGATTTTGCAACTAAAGGTTTTTTAGGTTGAAACTCTTTGATAGATGCCACATCCACATTTCCGTCAGCAAAATTCTTTTCTGCTTTTGGATCTCCTGTTTCGTAATATTCTTTAATTAATCCGCTTTCTTTACCATTAGCGAAGTTACCTTCGATCGCTAACTGACCATTATCGTAATAATATTTTTGTTGACCGTCGCGTTTTCCGCTTGGATTAAAAACGAATTCGTGTTGTACTTGTCCGTTATCGTAATATAATTTGTAGTTACCAACCCAACGGTTATTTTTCCAGTTTCCTTCTTCACTGATCTTACCATTTTCATGATACATAATAGCGTAACCATCAGGACGGCCATTTGTAAAAGTTAATTTATTGCGCATGTTACCATTGCAAAAGAACTCAACCCAAATACCTGCTTTTCTGTTATCCTGATATTTCCCTTCTTCTACTTTTGCTTCAGGCGCGTAACAAGTTCCCGGCTTATGTTTTCCAAACAATATCCATTTGCCCTGCTTTTTTCCTTCAATATCAATTTTATTTATAGTGTCCTTGCCATTAGCAGGATTTACCTCCCAGGACTGTGACTGGGCAACTCCGATAGAAGAAATAAAAATTAAAAAGAGTATAAATTTTTTCATGGGTATATCAAATTTATTAATAATTCTGGTCAATTCAATACTTTTTAGATTAAAAACAGAAAATGTTCGATAAAAGGTTCAAAAACATAATTTAAACGCTAAATCCCATTATTACTGCCTTTCTCTCTGTTTAGTTCGTTAATTTTTACGTGGCAAAACACAAAAAGTTTCACCAAAATGTAGAAAAAAAATTACTTTTTGAGGAACGGTATTTTACAGACCTTAGCCTTGATTGGCTTATCGCGAATTATGATAAAAATTTCGCTATCGGGTTTAGAAAACTCGGTGTTAACGTAACCTAATCCAATAGCTTTATTCAGGGTCGGAGACTGAGTGCCTGAGGTAACTTTTCCAATAATAGCACCACTTGCGTCGGCAATTGGGTAATCGTGGCGAGGGATGCCACGATCGATCATTTCAAAACCAACCAGCTTCTTTTTAACACCTTGTAACTTATGTTGCTCAATGTTTGCTTTATTGGTAAAGTCCTTGTTAAATTTTGTTATCCAACCTAAGCCCGCTTCGATTGGAGATGTAGTATCGTCAATATCATTTCCGTATAAACAAAAGCCCATCTCTAAACGCAAAGTATCGCGGGCACCAAGACCGATTGGCTTAATACCAAATTCTGCTCCTGCTTTAAAGATCGCATCCCACATAGCTTGCGCGTGCTTATTATCAAAATAAAGCTCGAAACCACCGGCACCTGTGTATCCCGTGTTACTGATCACAATATTGTCGATACCATTAAATTTACCTTTTACGAAAGAATAATAAGGAATATCCGCCAGTTTTACTTCTGTTAATCTTTGGAGCACTTCAATAGCTTTTGGACCTTGCACGGCCAATAAAGAAGTGTTTTCAGAAATATTCTTCATATCCACTCCCCATGTGTCGTGGCTCTTTATCCAGTTCCAGTCTTTTTCTATATTGCTGGCGTTTACCACTAATAAATAGCTTTCCGAATTAATTCTATAAACCAAAAGATCATCAACAATGCCGCCATCAGCATTTGGTAAGCAAGAATATTGTGCTTTACCATCAGTTAAAACAGAAGCATCGTTACTGGTTACTTTTTGGATAAGATCTAAAGCATGCGGGCCATTTAAAATAAATTCGCCCATGTGACTAACATCAAAAACACCAACACCGTTGCGCACTGTAGCATGTTCTTCATTTAATCCTGCGTAAGATACAGGCATATTATATCCTGCAAAAGGTACCATTTTAGCGCCCAAGGCAACGTGTGTATTTGTTAAAGCTGTTGATTTCATAGTATTTAGAGATTCTGTAATTTGTGTTTATATGAGGGACTAAATGTAACAAAAATGTATATAAAAAACAGTTTCCTATAAAATAAAAAAGCCCCTCCAAAAAATGGAGGGGCTTTATGTAAATAAGCTATTTTTTAATCTACGTTTTCAATAACAAAAGCGCTGGCACCCCCGCCACCGTTGCAAATACCGGCTGCACCGTATTTTGCTTTGTTTTGTTTTAATACATTTATAAGCGTAACAATTATACGCGCTCCACTCGCTCCTAAAGGATGGCCAAGAGAAACCGCGCCGCCGTTAACGTTTACTTTTGATGCATCCAAATTCATCATTTTAATATTTGCTAAACCAACTACGCTAAATGCTTCGTTTAATTCAAAATAATTAATGTCGCCCATTTTTAAGCCCGCTTTTTCAACGGCTTTTGGCACTGCCAGGCTTGGTGTGGTTGTAAACCATTCTGGAGCTTGTTCTGCATCTGCAAAGCCTTTAATTTTTGCAAGCGGCTTAATACCTAAAGCGTCTGCTTTTTCTTTGCTCATTAAAACAACTGCCGCTGCACCATCATTCATAGTACTTGCATTAGCGGCAGTTACCGTTCCGTCTTTTTGAAACACCGGTTTTAAAGTTGGGATCTTTTCAAAATTTACGTTTTTGTATTCTTCATCTTCTGCAAATTCAACATCACCTTTTTTAGTTTTTACAGTTACTGCAACAACTTCGTCTTTAAATTTGCCTGCTGCCCATGCTGCTGCCGAACGTTTGTAGGATTCAATTGCAAATGCATCCTGCTCTTCGCGAGAGAATTTATGGTCTTTAGCGCAAAGCTCTGCACAATTTCCCATAGGGAAGTTACCATAAACATCGGTTAAGCCATCTTTTGCCAAACCATCAATTAATTGTGAGTTGCCATACTTTGCACCCCAGCGTGTACTGTCAGAATAAAAAGGCACAGCGCTCATGTTTTCCATACCACCTGCAACAACAATATCGTTATCGCCCAACATAATACTTTGCGCAGCAAGCATAATTGATTTCATACCACTGGCGCAAACTTTATTTACGGTTGTGCAAATTACGCCATCGGGTAATCCAGCAAATTTAGCAGCCTGGCGGGCCGGAGCCTGACCAAGATTAGCCTGCAATACAGAGCCCATATAAACTTCATTCACTAATTTAGGATCTAAATTAATTTTTGCCAATGCGCCTTTAATTGCTGTAGCGCCCAATTGCGTTGCCGATACTCCGGCTAAAGTGCCGCCAAAAGAACCCATTGCAGTTCTTACAGCAGAAACTATATATACTTCCTTCATTTTATCTAATCGTTTTAGTTTTTTTGAACGGGCCTAAATTAGCATTTTAATTATAAGAATTACGTTAAATGTTGTAAACAGTTTTTAAAGGATTTTTAAGTACTTTCGTCGACAATAAATGATGCAGGGAACAGTAATAAAATCAACCGGTAGCAACTATTTAGTTAAAGTAAATGGCACGGTGCATTTGTGCCGTTTAAAAGGCAAAATAAGGATGGAAGGCAGAAAAACCACCAACCCAATTGCCGTGGGCGACATTGTGGATATTGAACTGGAAGATAATGATGAGGCAAATATCATAAAAATACATCCCCGTAAAAATTATATTATTCGTAAATCCATCAACCTTAGTAAGCAATCACAAATTTTAGCCAGTAATTTAGACCAGGCTGTTTTAATTGCCACTTTGGTTTCGCCAAGAACGAGTTTGGGTTTTATGGACAGGTTTTTAATTACCGCGGAAGCCTATCGTATACCCGCAAAAATTATATTTAATAAATGTGACCTTTTAAACGAAGAGCTTTTAGAAATTCAAAAACAAACTATTGCTATTTATACAAAAGTGGGTTACGAATGTTTTGAAGTGAGCAGTTACGATCCAAAACAAATTGAAGCATTAAGAAATTTATTTAAAGATAAAACAACATTAATTGCCGGCCACTCCGGTGTTGGAAAATCTACATTCATAAATGCTTTACAACCGGGATTAGATCTTAAGACCGGCGAAATTTCTTCGGCTCACGCAAAAGGAATGCACACTACTACTTTTGCAGAATTACATTCACTGGATTTTGGTGGAAATATTATTGACAGTCCGGGAATAAAAGAACTTGGACTTGTTGAAATGAAAAAAGAAGAAGTAGGGCATTACTTTCCAGAGATCCGCGATCGCATGAACGATTGTAAATTCAATAATTGTTTACATGTGAACGAGCCTAAGTGCGCAGTGATGAAAGCTGTTGAAGATGGCGAGATAAGTGAAGAGCGCTACCAAAGTTATTTGGGAATTTTAAACGGCGAAGAAATGGATTGGAAGGAATGGGAAGTTAAGTAGTTCCAGGCTTCTTGTTTGAAGTTTCTAGTTCTTTGTTTTTAAAAACTCCGTTAATTCTTTTACCGCCAATGCTCTGTGACTGATCATATTTTTTGTATCTGCGCTTAATTCGGCAAATGTACTTCTATAGCCTTGTGGAATAAATAATGGGTCATAGCCAAAACCGTTAGTGCCTCTTTTTTCGTAAGAGATGGTTCCTTTTATTTCTCCTTCAAAATAATGTACCTCGCTATTTAAAATTAAAGTGATGACTGTTACAAAACGTGCTTTACGATTTGTTACGAGTTTTAATTCCTCCATTAATTTTTTATTGTTGCCTTCATCACTTTTTGGAGTACCGGCATAGCGCGCGCTGTAAACGCCCGGTGCATTATTCAACGCTAAAACTTCCAGGCCACTATCATCAGCAAACACAGCTACACCTTTTTGCTTTAAAAAATCTAAAACATATTGCGCTTTTAAAAAAGAATTTTCTTTTATCGTTGTTCCGGGTTCAGGAATATCTTCTATTATGCCAATATCTTCTAAACCCAATACTTCGAAATGAGAAGGCAATAAAGCTTTTATTTCTTTAATTTTGTTTTTGTTTGCCGAAGCGAAGATAATTTTCATTTAGATCAGTTTATTTTTAGTCCGATAACCAGCAGATCGTCCACTTGTTCTAAAGGGCCCATCCAGGTATTTATTTTATCAGCCGTTAATTTCTTTTGTTCTTCACACGGAAGTGTTGAAATTTCCTGCAGGAATAGTTTCATGTTCTTTGCCATGAATTTTTTTCCATCCACCCCGCCAAACTGATCCGGAAATCCATCACTTGTCATGTAGATAGAATCATTCTTTTCTAAAGTAATTTCGTGTTGCTGGTATTCGAAATTATATTCGGTAAAACTGGCCACACTTGCTTTGGTTGGTTTAATTTCTATAAACTCTTTTGTGTTTGCTTTAATGATCCAGAGCGGGCGATGCGCGCCAGTGTAACTTATTTTTTTAGTTTGTATATTATATTTTATCAAAGCAATTTCCATTCCGTCTTTTGATTTTCCTACAGTCTCCACATTTTGTTTCAATACTTCTTTAATAGCGTTGTTTGCTAAAAATAAAATGCGCGACGGTTCTGTAGTTTCAAAACAGGCCTCCGATAATTTGTTAGAACAGATCATGCTCATAAATGCTCCCGGCACGCCATGACCGGTACAATCGGCGCAGGCAATTAAAAACTCATTATTATTTATTTTATAGAACCAATAAAAATCGCCGCTCACAATATCTTTTGGCTGGAAGAAAATAAAGGCATCATGGTAGGTACTATCAATTTCTTTTAAAGAAGGTAAAACAGATTCCTGGATACGTTGCGCATAGTTAATACTATCTGTAATTTCCTTTTTTTGATCGGCCAATAAGTGTACTTGTTCTTCGATGGTTGCTGTGCGCAATTTTACGGTCTCTTCAAGTTTTATATTTTGATTCTTTAAACGCTTGGTGTAAAGCCTTACAACAATGTAAATGAATAAACAGAATAAAATAAAATAAATAGCATAGGCCCAAAAAGTACGATACCAGGGCGGCAAAATAGTAAATGAAAAATTAATTTCTTTAATATCATTTGAGAATGCATTACGCGCTTTTAAATAAAAAGTATAGTTGCCTTCGTGTAAATTGTAGTATTTAAATTCTTTGCCTTTTTTCCAATCGCTATATTTTTCTTCTTTGCCCTTTAAATAATAACTAAACTCGGTTAAGTTATTATCCTCAAAACTTGTAAAGCCGGGAAAGATCTTAATGTCGTTTTTTGAGTAATTTATTTTAATATCCAGTGTTCTACCGCTTTCAAAAACATTTTGAATAACTATATCTTCTCTGGCTTCTGTGCTGCTTATAAATAAGCGGTAATCTTTTTTTACTTCATTTAATTCGCCATTTAAAAGAAAAAGTCCTTCATCACAAGAAATAAATAATTGTTTACCAAGCGTATCATAATTAATTAAATTGGCTTTTATGTATTTTAAATGATTTAAACTACTGTTGATCTTGCTGAAACTATTATCCTGTTTTTTTAAGTAGATACTTTGATTTAAATATTCGCCATTTGGAGTTTTTGCAGTTTGATTGCAAATAATATCGCCTTTAAACTCGGCCGCTCTAAAAATTTGTCCGTCATTCGTTAAACGCCACAATTGTGGGTCTTTTACGCAAACATATTTATTTCCCGGTTTTTCTTCCAAAGAATAAATTCCGGCATCAGTGCCAATTAATAGTTTTTTATTGTAGCTAAAAACGTAATTCTCTTTCAGGTCAGGTAAACCATCTTTTAACTGCAGCGAGTCTAATAAATACGAATTTTTATAGTTTAAAAAGTAAATGCCTTTATCACTCGTTCCAAAATAAATATTTTTGTTATCATCACTTGCTAAACTTCTAACATCTGTATTAAGAATATAACTTTTTATGTAACTCGTATTTTCTCCCGAAATACTTAAAACATCTACGCCATTGTCATGTCCGCAATACAAAATATTGGGCTGATAAGGATCATTAAGCATGTAATAGATTGTACCGTACTCGCTTTGGTGTGCGGTTTTAATAGTTTTTCCATTATAAACGTAAATACCGCTGTTGGAAGAAAAGAAAAGCTTGTTCTGATAATTTAAAATGTACCAGGTTTGCTCGTTAAAATTGTCGAGTTGTTTAAAAACATAATCTTTTGAATCGAAATAAAAAACACCTTTATCTGTGGCAATGTACAAAACGTTGTCGTAAATGGTTGACGATTGCACTACCCCATTAATGCCATTCTTTCTTGTGAATTTTCTTAATGGAGATTTAACCTCAACAAAAGAAATACCGTAATTAAGTGCTAACCAAATATTACCGTTTATGTCTTCGTAACCTCCTTTTATATTCTCGTCGTAAACACCGGTTTTGCTTGTTAAACGGTTAATTATTTTAAGATCCTTATCTAAAATAAAAGCACCTTGTTTGTTTGAGGTAATAACAAAATTGCCGTTGGCGAGTGTAAAACCATTTACAATTTCCGCCTCAATTAACTCCGCATTGCAAGGTGCATTATTTATTTGCGCGAATTCTGTAAGCTCGGGGTTTGTGGCATTATAACTGGCTTTAAACATTCCTAAACCTCTAAAGCCAATAGCATATTCGGTATCTGAAAGCTTGTATGTAAAATAAAACTTACGGGCAGATAGTTCTTCCGTTTTAACTACAGGTTTTAATACGCCTGCGCTTAAAACCATGAGCCCGTTGTCTATATCTTCAACAAAAAGATGTTTGCCCATAACCATTGGGCGAATATGAAAACGATTAATGGGCGTAAATTTTTTGAACTCTCCGCCTGCATATTCTATTAAAACTTCTTCGGACAGAAAATAAATTTTATCATTTAAAGAACAGATAAATTTTATTGGCTCGCTTGGTTTAAAATTTCCCGGAAGATTGTTTCTGAAAGAAAAGAATTGATAGATCCCTCTTTTATCCCGGTTAAAAATACCAAAATCACCATCATCGCAACCAATAAAGATCTCATTATTGTTAGAGATAGCAATACTTGTAATTGTTGGCTCACCCTGAATTTTAGTGTTCCTCCAACTGTAACCATCGTAAATTAAAATGCCCGAACTGTTTGCGGCAAAAATTACACCATCTTTATTTTGAACAATGCCAAAATTTGTGTTGCCCCCTTTATATTCTTTAGGTAAATAATTATTAACAAAGAATTCGCCGGTTTGCGAAAAAAATTTGATCGTAATTAAAACGAAAACAAAAATTAAATATCTTTTAGTGTGCTTCAATTTATAGTACACTAAAAATAGATAAAAAAACCTAGCTATTGAAAGGTGGAATGTTAAAGGGTAATGAAATTATTTTCTAAGCTCAAAATTTTGCCCGAGGTAAACTTTACGCACCTGCTCATCGTTTGCAAGATCTTCGGCGCTGCCACTTTTAATGACACTACCGGAATATAGTAAATACGAACGATCGGTAATGCTTAATGTTTCGTGCACATTATGATCGGTAATTAAAATGCCAATGTTCTTATCTTTTAATTTACGTACAACGTTTTGAATGTCTTCAACAGCAATGGGATCAACACCTGCAAAAGGCTCGTCCAACAAAATAAATTTAGGATCTGTTGCCAAAGCTCTTGCTATTTCGGTACGGCGACGCTCGCCACCACTTAACTGATCACCAAGATTTTTGCGTACGTGATGCAAAGCGAATTCATCCAATAAACTTTCTACTTTTAGCTCCTGTTCTTTTTTGGTAAGCTTTGTCATTTCAAGAACAGCGCGCAAATTATCTTCAATACTTAATTTACGAAACACAGAAGCCTCTTGAGGTAAATAACCAACACCTAGTTGCGCGCGACGATACATGGGTTCTTTTGTAATATCAAGATCGTCTAAAAAAATTTTACCGCTGTTTGGTTTTACCATGCCAACAATCATATAAAAAGAAGTTGTTTTACCTGCGCCATTTGGGCCAAGCAAACCAACAATCTCACCCTGCTGCACCTGCACAGATACATTATTGGCTACCGTGCGGCTTTTATATTTCTTTACTAAATTTTCGCTGCGTAAGATCATTCATTTCAAAGGTAATGAGATTTTTGAGAACTGGTTTTTGTGGAATGTTAAACAAAGCAAATGTGCAATCGGTTTTACAAGGCTAACTGAAATCCGAATTTAAATCCGAAATTATCTATCGCCCTTGGTAACTGGTAATTCAAACGCCAAAAAGCATCTACCCTGAATACTTTAAAAATATTCTCTACACCAAGGCTGGCTTCTGCATACGGACCTTTATCCAGGGCTTTAAGTGTTGAAGGAAACAAAAGTGTTTTTCTGTTCTCTTCATTTACAGTTCCCCAAACGGTTTTAATAGTAGCAACTTCGCGCCATTTTAATTTACGTAGTAAAGGAATTTTATTTAAAAACAATCCTTCGAAGTGATGATATAAAGCAGCAGACACAAACTGATCGCTTGCAAACTCATAATACTTCATCATATTAAATGCCATGTAATCGTATAAATACGTTTCGTTACCACCGTGCAACTGCATTATGGGATAAGGCACGGCGCCCCAGATCTTACCGCCCTCTAAAACATAATCGGTGTAGCCTAAAATTGGTGTGATACGAATTCTATCACTCACATTTAAAACCAGTTTGTGATAATCGTATTCGCCCTTAAATGCATTTTGTAGCGATTTGGCGTAATTTAATTGAAGTACCGGATAGTGCGTGCCAATAGATAAACGGGAGAAGCCTTCGCCGACAAATTTTTCTTTCCAGCCAAAACGAATGTTGATGCGTGCCTCTGTATTGTTGATGTATTCGCGTTCTCCTACCGCACCATCTCTTTTTACATATAAATATTTATTATCGCCAAGCGGAGTAAATTTTCTTCCAACAATTGTTGTACGGGTAATTAATCCGGGAAACCATTCGCGTTCATAATACCCTTCTGCATGATCTACACGCGTTAAATTGGTTAAAGGGTTTGTTCTGAAGAAAGAAGCTAACACGTTATCCTGCGAGAAGCCGTTGGTACTTTGCCCAAGGATCTCATAATCACTTTTATAATTTGCGCCAACAATTTGCCGGACTGGTTTTTTGGTTAAAAAACTTTTAAAGCCAATGGCGTATTTAAATTTTTCGTCCAGCAAACCATAGGCAACAAAACCGTTTAACTCGTACCACTTACTAAACATCTCGCTGGTACGCCCGCCGAATCTTAAACGCAGGCCTTCTACCTTATTATATGAAATCAAATTTGAATAGGGGCCAATCTCAAAATTATTTACTTTCTTATAGCCCGCAACTAATAAATAAAATACATCTACCCAGGTACGATAAATTGGTAAAGACTGAATGGTGTCTATCATTTTAAAGATCTTGAGCTCACGTTGTGTTAAACTATCATGACGGTTCTCGGCCCAAAACTCATCTGATTTTTTTGTAGCGCCTTCTTCAACAATTATCTTATCTGCAAACTCATAAAACTTATCCTCTTTAGGTTGATTTAATTTTATTTTTTTGTACGATGTTGTTTTTCTTCCGTAAAAACCAATTGCTTTTTTTGTTGGCGCAAAATCTATCACCAGCCTGTCTTTGCTTAACATCCAAACGCTATCAGTGTAAGAAAATTCTTGTATTATATTTACACTGTTAATGAAATTTACGTTTGCATCTTTTGGTAAACTCATTTCTAACCGCTTTATTCCCCAGGTGGTGTCTGCGATCCACATGTTGCCGCTAAAACTTAATTCCTGTACACGTTTTGGCTTAAAGCGAATGTGGTAGATGTATTGATTGTTTTCAAAAGCACTATCTTCTAAATAATATTTGTAATAAAATAAACCATTTTCGCTTACCGGGCTTGGCAATTGTTTATTGAATACTAAAATGTTGTTATCGTAAATATTTATGTTTTGATACATATCACCCAAAACCTGCGATACGCTTGCGTTTTCGATGCCCGTAATTTTACTGGCAATAACAACTTCTTTTTTACGTGTGGGATTTTTTTTGTAATAGAATTGCGAAAGATTTTCAATAATAAAAAAAGGTAAAGAAGGTTTTTCGGTACTAAAGGTGCTGTCTACATTATCAAACACAAATGCAATTGGCTTTAAGATCTTTTTCTCGCGCATTTCTTTTGGAATTCGGTTAAGATCAAACTCTAATTTATTATATGTTTCGTATTCGTAGGCTTCTAAATTATTCCTGTCGTTCTTTGCTTTTGCTTTTACACAATTGCGTATGATGCGATGTGCCGGATTTTCGCCGGCTTTAACAACTACCTCTTCTAAAGCAAGGCCGCCAACACTTTCTAAAGGAAAATTAATTTCCTGATCGGTTAAATTTTTATTTATTGGCCTGGCAAGTCTTTTATAACCAACATAACAAGCAACAATCGAATCGCCAAGTTTTGACGTTTTAATAATATAATTACCGTCAAAATCGGCCTGCGCGCCAACGGTTGAGCCTTTTATTAATACAGGTACAAAGGGTAAAACCTCTTTGTTTTCTGTAGAAAAAATTTTTCCGCGAATAGTGTATTGCGCGTTTAAAACAAACGGAAGAAAGAATAAAAAAAATAAGCTCTTTGTAAGAGTTTTAATTTTCATGCAGGATTATATTACTTTTTTTCCGCAGGTTTTTGATCATCGATAATTACCTGGGTAAAATCAAAATACCTTATTGGGTTAACATGAAAATTCTTTAAACGGGTTTTTATTAGTCTGCAATTGCTTTCGTACCAAAGCGCTATCAAAGGCGCATCGTCCATTAAGATCTGCTCTGCTTTTAAAAAATTAACCGCAGCTGAATCTCTGTTAATAGCATCACGCCCCATTTTATAATATTTATCGTATTCGGCATTTTTATATTTAATGGTGTTTGGGTAGGTCATTTTTGTCATACCCGCAGTTATGGGCTCGCCATAAAATATAGATAAAAAAGATTCAGGGCTTGGATAATCGGCTACCCAACCATCTCTAAAAATATCGCCTTTGCCTTGTTGTTGTAATTCAAATTTTTCGGGATTAGGCAACGACTCAAATGTGATATTAATATTGAGGTTGTTTTTTAATTGTTTTTGAATTTCCGCGGCAACTGTATTATTACGGCTATTGCCCGAGTTAACGATGAGCTGCACCTCTTTAAGCCCGTTTCCGTTAGGATATCCGGCCTCAACCAATAATTTTTTAGCTTTTTCAAGGTCAATATCATAGCCTTTTACAGTATAAGATTTGTAAAATTCGAAGGTTGGTGGTACAATGCCGTTAATGGCCGGGCCATAAGCTTGCCCGTTAAGCACACGGTCAATAATCTTGCCCCTGTCTATACCATAATTAATAGCCTGTCTAAGCTTAAGGTTGTTGAATGGCGAGCGGTTTACGTTAAAAACATAATACGAAGTGCCCATTTCAGGGCGTTGATCTAATATAAATACCGGTGGACTGCCTTTAAATGATTTTATATTCTCTTCAACCACTTGTTTAAGCTGATTGCTTGGTACAGAGCCAATAAAGTCAACATTTCCGTTTTGGAAACGTTGTAATGCCACTTCGGTAGACGATACAATGTCAACTATCACCGAATCTATGTACGGTAAAGATTTGCCATCTTTATCTTTAGCATAATAATTACTGTTTTTATAAAGGGCATAATGCGTTTTTGTAGACGTTTTTTCGTCTAAGATAAAAGGCCCGGCTCCAATAAAAGAATCTTCTTTTTTAACCTTGTAAGCTTGTTCGCTAATGACGGATGCTACGGGGTTTGCAAGAATTTCAAGGAAAATGTTTGGCGAGTTTAAGAGTTCGATCGAAAAGCTAAGATCATCAATTATTTTAAAGCCTTTTAGATCGGCTTTTGGGCCTTTGGCGCTTGCCATGTAAAACTCATTTGCACCAACGATCCTGTCCTTACAAACGGTTTCAAACTGAACATTTCCGGGTCTTTCGGTACATAAAAGCTCAAAGGTGAATTTTACATCTTTACTGGTAATTTCTTCATTATTTTGAAATTTAAGGCCTTTACGAAGGCGAAAAGTAATGGTTTTACCGTCGGCGCTTATTTCCCATTTTTCGGCTAAACCTGGCGTTAGAGTTAGGTCTTTAGGATTTATACGAACAAGGCCTTCGTGTATCTGCGAAGCTATTAAGCCTTCAACTACGTTAGTGATGCGGTGCGGGAAAATACTTACAGGTGTTATAACCTCTGCAATTCTTACAACTTTATCTCCTCCCTTAAATTCACTGCCCTCAGAGCTGTTACCATCACTTTTACAAGCTCCTAAAAAGAGCGCAAATGCCAGTGATATTGAGCTAAATAGCGAAATTCTCATATTTATCCTGTTTAATTAACAAATTTAATTAAATTAGTTTAGATAAAAATGAAATAAAGTGCATTTTTATCTAAAATATATTTTGTAATTCAAAAAATTGATTATAATATTGCAACGTTAAGAATTGAACTATTTTCGATGAAAAAATTTATACTTTACTTACTTATTTGTTTTGCTGGCATAAACTTTGCTAACGCTCAAGGTGGCGTAATAATATTAGAAGGTAACTATCAGGGCAAAAACATTTATGTACAAAATCCATTCGGAAGCGGTGGCGTAGGTTTTTGCGTTACTGAGGTAAAGGTAAACGGGAATATTACTACTGATGAGATCAACTCAAGCGCATTTGAAATAGATATGAAGCCACATAAGCTTAATATCGGAGACAAAGTAGAGATTAAAATTTTTCACAAAGAAGACTGCAAACCTAAAGTATTAAATCCTGAAGTTTTAAAACCAAAAAGTACCTACGAAGTTGTTAGTATGACAGCTGATAAGGACGGTAATATTAAATGGACAACCAAATCAGAAACCGGTAAACTGGCTTTTGCAGTTGAGCAGTTCCGTTGGAACAAATGGGTAAAAGTTGGTGAGGTTGATGGTGTTGGAACTCCTACAAGTAACGAATATTCATTTAAAGTGGTGCCTCATAGTGGTAAAAATCAGGTGCGTGTTCGTCAGACAGACTATAGCGGCCAACCGCGTTTAAGCAAACCTACTGAATATATGAGCGAAGTTCCTGAAATTGAATACGCTCCAATGAAAGCAAGTAAAGACATTACTTTCTTCCAAAAAGGAAAATCAGATAAACAAATTGAAACCATGTACGAGATCTATGATCAATATGGTAACATTGTTAAAAAAGGATTTGGCAGCAAGTTAGATGTAAGCAATCTTCCTAAAGGCGGTTACTTCCTTAACTTCGATAATAAAATGGGTGAATTCGTAAAAAAATAAGCCCGCACAAAAAGAAATTTTAAAAAACCCTTTTCCAAAACGAAGAGGGTTTTTTTATTCACTAATAATAAAGCTAAATTTGTAATATGTATTCTATAACTATAAACGGAAGCCAAACCCTTAAAACGAATTTAAACACTTCAAACAAAACATTTGAAGGCACATTAAACGATGCAATAGTAAAAGGCGATTTCGAAAAAATAAATCCGTATCAATATCATTTTATCTTAAACAACAAATCTTACAATGTTGATGTGCTAAAAGTTAATGCCGAAGAAAAAACATTGGTGGTAAAAATAAATTCGATACGTTTTAACCTTCAGTTAAAAGATAAGTATGATGAATTATTGCACAGCTTAGGCCTGGATAATTTAGCAACCAAAAAAGTAAACGAAATAAAAGCACCCATGCCTGGCATGGTATTAAATATATTAGTGAAAGAAGGCGATGAAGTAAACAAAGGCGATGCTTTAATTGTTTTAGAAGCAATGAAGATGGAAAACATTTTAAAAAGTCCGAGCCACGGAATAATTAAAAAAATTGCCATTAACAAAGGAACTGCAGTAGAAAAAAACCAAATACTAATACAATTTTAAAATGAGCGATAACAGAAGAGATTTTTTAAAGAAAGGCGCGTTACTAGGGCTTTCGGGATTAGCAAGCGCATTAATAGGAAAAGATAAACTAGATAAACTTGAAGAAGTGACCAATAAATTAGATCAAACCCCGGCATTTAGTCTTCCAAAATTACCTTATGCTTATGATGCATTAGAACCATACTTTGATAAGCAAACGATGGAGATCCACTACACAAAACACCATGCAGCTTATGTAAATAAATTAAACGATACGCCTTCTACAAATATTGATTATATGTCGAGTGACGAAGTTAAGTGTACACATATTGATAAATATTCTTCTTCTGTGATAAGAAATAATTTGGGCGGACATTACAATCATTCATTATTCTGGACATTATTAAAACCAAATTCGAAAGGCGAAGCAAATTTACCTGTTGGAAAAATTTCCGAAGCTATCAGCAAAGATTTTAAATCTTTTGAAGAATTTAAAAAAGAGTTCACTGAAAAGTCTACAAAAATATTTGGCAGCGGTTGGTGTTGGTTGATTTTAGCTGATGATGGTAAACTAAAAATTGTTACAACGGCCAATCAGGATAATCCATTAATGAAACTGGACGGTGAGCGTGGTAAACCAGTGTTAGCTTTAGATATTTGGGAACATGCGTATTATTTGAAATATCAAAATAAACGTGCTGATTATATTGCGGCGTGGTGGAACCTTATTAATTGGGAAACTTCAGAAAAACTTTTTACTACTAAATAGTACGAATCCTTTACGAATAGATACAGATCTATTTGCTTAAAAAATTTATGACACATAAGAATTTCAAAAACATTGATAAAGTTACTTACGGCAGAGGATCTTTTGCGCAATTAACTGAAACTATCGAACCAATTAGAAAAGAGAATAAAAATTATTTTGTTTTTATTGTAGATAATTATTTTAAAGGAAAACCCTTAAGCAACAAGCTTCAAAATAAAACAGAAGATCTTGTTTATTTTATTGATGTTGACCCACATGAACCAACAACCGAACAAATAGATACGTTGCGCGATGAAATCCTTTCTACAAAAGGATTGCCAAGTGGCGTAATTGGTATTGGCGGCGGCAGCATTATGGATATTGCCAAAGCATTGTCTTTAATGTTAACCAACGAGGGTTCTTCAACATTATATCAAGGTTTAAATTTAATTAAGAAACCAGGTGTTTATCATTTAGGTGTACCAACCATTTCGGGCACAGGCGCTGAAGTATCAATGACAGCCGTGCTTACAGGGCCTGAAAAAAAATTAGGTCTAAAATGCGACTGGACGGTTTTTAATCAAGTAATATTAGATCCGGAATTAATCGCGAGCGTGCCAACCGACTGGTGGTTTTACACAGGTATGGATACTTATATACATTGCATTGAATCGCATGGCGGTATTCGCAACAATGCATTTAGTTTAGCATACGGCGATCAGTCATTAAGCTTATGCAGGGACATTTATTTAAACGCGAATGCAGGCCAAACGCCTGAGAATGATGATAAACTAATGGTAGCTTCCTTAATGGGTGGTTTAAGCTTAACGTACAGCGAAGTTGGAGTTTGTCATGCTTTAAGTTACGGCCTTTCTAAAATTCACGGTACGCGTCATTGTTATGCTAACTGTATCATCTTTCAACATCTTGGAGATATTTATCCTGAAGGGCATGGTGAATTTATGCAGATGATCAAAAAACATAAAATTGATCTTCCTCAAAATTTAAGTAAAGAATGGGATGAAGATACTTTAAACAAGATGGCAACCGTTAGTTACAATTTACCATTTATGTGGAACCACGCTTTTGGCGACAACTATAAAGAAATTGCTACTATGGATTATATCAAAGATCTTTTTAGAAGGATGTAATTTGTCGTGCTCATCGGATTCGAAGCATGTGTAAAACCCAACCATGCAATCTCTTTTCTAAAAAGCAAACATCTCTGAAACAATACCCGGAACTATACCAATAGCAATAGTTGCAGCGGTTGTTAAAACAATTACCAATACATTTGATTTCTCAATCGGCAAAGGCTCATGCGTTTCTTGTTTTTTGAAATACATGGCGATAACAACTCTTAAATAATAATACACGCCAACTGCCGAAGTTAAGATGGCAACAATTAGTAACCATTTGTATTGCGTGCCTATCATTGCTGTAAACACAAAATATTTTGCGAAGAAACCCGAAGTAATTGGAATACCGGCTAAGGATAACATAGCAACCGTCATACACAATGCTAAACTTGGATTGCGTTTTGCCAAACCATTAAAGGCATCTACATTTTCGTTTCCTTTTTTAGTAACGTTGTATACAATTCCAAAAGCAGCAATACTTCCTAAAGAATAAGCCAATGAATAATAAATTAATGCGTTAACCGATAAATTACTTCTTACGTTAGCAAGAATTACCATTAACATAAATGCCGCGTGACTGATGCTTGAATATGCTAAAATACGTTTTACATTATTTTGCATAGCTGCAGAGAAGTTCGCGATCACTAACGATAAAGCAATTACACCTGCTAAAATTCCTGTCCATACACTGCTTATTTCTGCAAAGCCAACCATAAATAAACGCATGAAAGCTGCGAAGGCTGCTGTTTTTACAACCGTGCTCATTAATGCTGTAATTAATGTTGGCGAACCCTGGTAAACATCAGGCGCCCAAAAATGAAATGGTGCAGCAGAAACTTTAAAGCACATGGCAATTAACATCATTACAACGCCAACATAAAAGAATAATGGCATCTCAGCTCCGTGCTCAGAAATAAAAGAACGGATCTGCATCATGTCAAAGCTTCCGGTGGCGCCATAAACCAAAGCAATACCAAATAATAAAAAGCCACTTGCAAAAGAACCCATGATCAAATATTTAAATCCGGCTTCGTTACTTTTAATGTCTTTCTTTTTACTGGCTGCTAAAACATAAAGTGGAATACTCATGATCTCTACACCTAAAAATAAAGTAGTCATGTTTTTAAATGCGGTTAACATTAATGCGCCAACCAAAGCAAATAAAACTAAAGCAGTGTGATCAACCAAATTAGAATCTTCTTCAAAATAGTCGTTAGCAAGAATGAACCAGAAGAAAGCAGTAGCAATAATAATTCCCGAGAAAGCAATAGCGAGTTTATCAAAACCGATCATGTTATCAAAATACGGAATACTCATGCCCGTTTTCCATTCCATAAAGTTAAAGGCGTAAGCGGCAACGATACCAAGCAACACCATCGGTAATAATAATTTTTTAAACTTGAAGATCTCAGCAAGCATTGCTAAAATTCCCAGTCCACTTATGATCAATAGTCCTTTCATATTTTTTGATTAAAGATTAAAGATTGAGGATCAAAGATGAGATCCTGAATCGATAATTAATTTTATTTTAGGTTTAACATTATAGTTTTAACTGCTTCTTCTGCAATATCGTTTAATGGTTTTGGATATACACCAAAAGCAACAACAACAATACAAATAATGCTTAATACAATTTTATCAGTTCCTGCTAACGATCCAAATGCAACATTAGAATCGTTACGCTCGCCTAACATAATTTTTTGATAAGCGCGTAACATGTATACTGCACCAAGAATTACTGTTAATCCCGCAAACGCAGCAATGGTTGCGTTGAATTGATACACACCATTTATCAATAAAAATTCTCCCACAAAGCCGTTGGTTAATGGTAATGCAACTGAGCCTAATAAAATAATTAAAAATAATACGGCAAAGTTCCCGTTCATGCCACGAATGCCTCCTAATTTATCCATCTCACGGGTTCCGGTATGACGGAATAAAATATCGGCAATAAAGAATAAACCAACCACATTTACGCCGTGCGCTAACATTTGCATGATTGCGCCTTGTATACCTTGTTGATTGCAAGATAAAATACCTGCACTAATTAAACCAACGTGCGCGATAGAAGAATAAGCAATTAAACGTTTGAAATCTTTTTGACTGATGGCAATGATAGAAGCATAAATAATTCCCACCACAGAAAGCACGATAGCGGTAAAGCCCCATTTTTCTAATCCTAACGGAACAATTGGTAATAACCATTTAATAAGCCCAAAGGTTCCCATTTTTAACATGATACCCGAAAGTAGCATCGTGCCTTGCGTTGGCGCTGTAACATAAGTATCCGGCTGCCATGTGTGTAATGGGAATATGGGCATTTTAATAGCAAAAGCAATAAAGATCATCCAAAAAACCGCGCTTTGTTGTGTTTCTGTTAATGCTCTTCCTGCATCATAAAGTGCCTGAACATTCCAAGATTTTAGGCCCTCAACATTGGTGTGGTTATATAAATAAATTAAACCTACCAACATAAATAACGAACCGAATAAAGTGTACACGAAAAATTTAAAAGTAATACGTCCACGATCTTCTCCACCCCATAATAAACAAATAAAATAAATCGGAATTAAGGCTAATTCCCAAAACACATAAAATAAAAATCCATCATTAGCAGTAAATACGCCTACTAATGCCATTTGCATTAATAAGATCAAACCATAAAAATTATGTGGATTACTGTATTCGTTTTTAAATGACGATAAAATAATAATGGGAACTAAGAAGGTAGTTAACAGAACCATTAAAAGGCCCATGCCATCAATTCCAACAGAGAAATGAATGCCTAAGGATTTTACCCACACGTGATCGAAACTTAGCATACAAGCGTCGGGGTTGTGTTTAAATAAACAATATGCGCCAATTGCTAACCCGAATTCGATGATCGAAAAGCCGAGCGCGAGGTTGCGGGCGGCGTTTCCTTTTACAAAGAATACCAAAAGGCCGGCAAGCAACGGAAATAAAATTAATAAAGCTGTCAACATAAATTCCTGGATCCTATTAGATTAAAAAAGTTAATAATAAAATAAACACAATACCTATTACCATACTGATAATATAAAAGCCAATGTTGCCGGTTTGAATTAAGCGGATACCTGAGCCAATTCCTTTAACCGTAGCGCCAACACCATTTACAATACCATCAATAATTTGTATATCAAAAAATTTATGAAACGCAACAGATAAAACATCTAACGGTTTTCGAATTACCGCATCGTAAATCTCATCCACATAATATTTATTATACACCAATTTTTGAAAGCCCGGCATTTTATCGCCTTCTTTAAGCGGAAGCGTGCTTTTTTGACGGTAAACAATGTATGCGAAATAAATAGTAGCTATAGCACTTAAAACAGCAATACCCATTAACATCCATTCTGTATCATGTGGTAAAGTAGTTGGATTTTTTCTTATAATAACGGTTTCGAGGTTATTCGCCATCCAGTTTGGCATATGCCAGAATTCAGGTAAACCTAATGCACCACCAGCAACCGAAAGAATTGCTAAAACGATTAAAGGGAATGTCATTGATGGGGGAGATTCATGTAAATGATGTTCTTGTTCGTGTGTGCCACGGAATTTTCCGAAGAAAGTTAAGAAGATCAAACGGAACATATAGAATGCTGTTAGCATAGAAGTGATCATGCCTAACATCCACAATATTGGACTGTGCTCATAAGTATGCGCTAAGATTTCATCTTTAGAAAAGAAACCGCTGAACGGAGGCAAACCGCTGATAGCGATAGTTCCTAACATCATGGTAAAAAAAGTAATTTTTATTTTACCTTTTAAGCCGCCCATTTTACGAATATCCTGTTCGCCGCCCATTGCATGAATTACAGAACCCGCACCTAAGAACAATAATGCCTTAAAGAACGCGTGTGTTGTTACGTGAAATACAGAAGAACTGTATGCGCCAACACCTAATCCTAAAAACATTAATCCTAATTGCGATACGGTTGAATAAGCAAGGATTTTTTTAATGTCGTTTTGAAACAAGCCAATGGTTGCGGCAAAGAGCGCCGTTATAACGCCAACTATTGCAACGGTTTCGCTAGCTACTTCGCTTATAGAATAAAAAATATTTGAACGAACAATCATGTAAATACCCGCTGTAACCATTGTAGCGGCATGAATTAAGGCAGACACCGGCGTTGGACCCGCCATAGCGTCGGGCAACCAGGTGTATAAAGGTATTTGCGCCGATTTACCCATGGCGCCAACAAATAATAATAAAGCTATACATGTAATGGTGCTTGTTGGAACGGTTCCTGCTTTTTCGAAAATTTCATTGTAAGAAATACTTCCAAAAGTAACGAACACTAAAATAATTCCTAATAAAAAACCAAGGTCACCAATACGGTTCATCACAAATGCTTTTCTTGCTGCATTGTTGTAAGCTGTATTCTTAAACCAGAAACCAATTAATAAATAAGAACATAAACCTACTCCTTCCCAACCCACAAACATAATTAAGTAGTTGTTTCCTAATACAAGCAACAACATAAAGAAGATGAATAGATTCAAATACGTAAAGAAACGCGAGAAGCCTTCGTCATCGTGCATGTAACCAACAGAGTAAACGTGTATTAAAAAGCCAATGCCCGTAATGATCAACAAAAATAAAGAAGAAAGCGGATCAACCAATAATTCGAAAGGAATGATCAATGAACCGGAATTGATCCATGAAAATAAATTTACGATGTGTGATTTTTCTGTTGCGCCATTTATTTCAACAAAAATTAAAACAGATAAAATAAACGAAGCTAAAATACTTACAGAGGCAATAATGCCACTTAAGCCCTTGCTCATTTTTTTACCAAAGAATCCATTTATTAAAAATCCTAGTAAAGGAAATAATGGAACTAAACCTATCAACTTGATCATAAAACGAAACTAGTTTTTTAAATTACTTAATAAATCCGTATCAATACTTTTTACATTTCTGTATATCATACTTAAGATAGCCAACCCAACCGCAACCTCAGCTGCTGCTACTGCCATAATAAAAAATACAAATACCTGTCCGTTCGCGTCTCCATGCAAAGTGCTAAATGCAACCAATAATAAATTTACCGCATTAAGCATAAGCTCAATACACATAAAAATAATTATGGAGTTACGACGCGCCATTACACCCACCGCGCCAATAATAAATAACACTGCGCTTAAGAGCAAATAATAATTTATAGAAATTCCGTTTATCATCTTGATTTAAAATTTTAGTTTTTAGAAGTTAGATTTTTGCGAGCCGTTTTTAAAGAGAAAGTAAAAATAGCTGTTAACTCGTTACTTTCTTTATGAAGTTCAATTAATTTATTTTCATTTAATTTTTCATTAGTTTCTTTAATTACTTCAAGCCAGAACATTGATTCATCTGATTCTTCCAAAACAATATTAAGTTTAGAAATAAACTCCGCTGATGATCTTCCCCGTAAAGCAGACCTGTAATTCGCAGCAACTGAAGTAGCAGATTTTAAAAGTTGATAAGATACAACATCGTTTGCTTTCGATTTAGGCAAAGCATTTACAAAATGAATTGTTTCAATTGCGAATTTTTTTGTTCTTATTTTTAAATCGTCTTTGTTCACTTTTTTGTAAATCTTAAATCTAACTTTTTATATCCTAAATTACTTTATCTCTTTTTTACCTATCATTATCGATCCCACTAACGCTGCCAATAATAATATACTTGCAATTTCAAATGGGAACAAAAATTCGCTGAACAATACTTTACCTAAATTTTTTACGGTGCCTATTTGTGACGAGCCATATTGTGCAATACCTAACTGCTCTGTTCCTTTTAAAGACCCAACTAAAACAAATAACAACATACCACCGGCAATAGCCGCGATAATTTTTGTGATCCAGGTTTTTTGAGGTTCATTGTCCTGATTTAAATCCATTAACATAATCACGAATAAAAAGAGAACCATGATCGCGCCGGCATACACAACAATATGCACTACTGCTAAAAATTGCGCGTTCAATAATAAATAATGGCCCGCAATGCAAAAGAAGGTCATAACCAAATATAGTACCGAGTTAACCGGGTTACGGCTAAACACTACCATTAAACCAAACATGATGGATAGGAATGAAAGTATCCCGAAAAGCCATTGTGTAATTGTGTATCCTAACATATTTTTTTATTCAATTTAATTAATTTCTTTTTCCTTTAAATGATGCAAATTTTGATTCAAGGTGATTAAAATATTGACAATGCATAAAAATACTATCATTTTTATAGTAGAGAGTAGCGCCCATATTTGGATAAGTTATAAAAGCTTTATCAGCTAAACTAAACGTAATAGTTTGCGAAGCGGGCCCCCATATGCTCATCTCTTTTAAAGCCTTTCCAGTTATAGTAAATGTTCTTAAACACCCTGTGTTTGGAACACAAGTTGTACTAACTACTAAAACCGTATCGATATATGCTGTATCATTTACACCTACACTGTTGGAATAATGTGAGCTAACATTAACAACATACTTTCCCGCATATTCAGGTAAAGGCGTAGGCGTAGGAGGTGTTTCTTCAACCGCGGTGCTACTATCTTTTTTGCAACTTGTAAAAATCACAAAAACCAAAATAAATATTTTAAAAATTTCTTTCAATCTTAATTAATTTTTTTGCCTTTAACATAAACATTCTCAGAATATGTCTTGTACATTCGTTCGCTTTTATAAATAATACTATCGTTTCTTAAAATTAAACAATTGTCATCGCCGGTTGAATTATAGCGGGTTTCTTCACGGCATGTTGCTGCTTTTTGTTTTTTAAAAATTGAATGTTTATTTGGTTCATCTTTTAAAATGTATCGTTTTACTTTAAAATTGATGGTTTGCATATACATAGGAAAATGCGTTATATCTACCTCATCATAACCATTAGCATACGAAATATTCATTGTATCAATATATGTTGTATCGTAAGTGTAATAGCCTGTAAAAACAGGTCCTTCTGAACCCATAGTATATGTATTGGTGTTTTTTACATAACTAACTTCAGAAATATAACTACCGCTTAAGTCAGGCTGAGCGCCTGCTTTACACTCTTTATTCTTAATGCAAGCATAAAGCATCGAACACGATGCCATCAACAAAAATATTTTTTTAGTACTCTTCAACTTAGTGCTTATTATCTTTTAAATTTTTACCGCTCCAAACTTCATTATGTTTTAAGCCCGGTAATTTTTTAAATTCAGCAACCTCTAACGTTTGGCGCTTTGTTACATCAATACGTTTATCAACTTTTTCAACCAATTTACTTTTACCGTAAACAAAATCTTCTCTTTCATATTCCGTATCAACCAAACGGTCTGTTAAGAAAATGGCTTCTTTAGGGCAAGCTTCTTCGCATAAACCGCAGAAGATGCAACGTAACATATTTATCTCATATGTTTTTGCATACTTCTCTTCCCTGTATAAACTCTCTTCTCCTTTTTTCCTTTCTGCACTTTCCATAGTAATGGCTTCTGCGGGACAAGCCACCGCGCATAAACCGCAAGCAGTACAACGTTCTGCGCCATTCTCATCACGCTTTAAAACATGCCAGCCACGATATACACCGGCCATTGGACGGGTTTCTTCGGGATATTTTACAGTAGCCCTGCGCTTGAACAAGTGGCTTCCTGTAATAAGCATGCCTTTTAAAATGCCGGGCAAATAAAGCTTCTCCATTCCGGTTTGCACTTTATTTGATACTACTTTGCTTCTGTTAGTTAACTGCATTTCTTAATTATTTAAATGTCTTAAAAAGTAATATGTCCTCTAAAAAATTCTACAACAACTGTTATTGCTAAATTTAAAAGAGAAAGTGGTAATAAATATCTCCAGCCCAAATTCATTAACTGATCATAACGGAAACGTGGTAGTGTCCAACGGATCCACATGAATACAGAAATAAAAATGGCAATCTTAGTAAAATAAGCTCCAAAACCAATAATGGCTATCCATTTCGATCCGTCTGCTAATCCCAACGAGTGATATAATTCCTGCGCGAACGGAAAATTGTATCCTCCAAAATAAAACGCAGCCATTATTGCAGACGAGATGAACATGTTAATGTACTCTGCAAACAAGAATAAGCCTAATTTCATAGATGAATATTCTGTGTGGTATCCACCAACTAATTCGGCTTCACATTCTGGTAAGTCAAAAGGTGCGCGATTTGTTTCTGCTAAAGCGCAAACAAAAAAGATAATAAAACCCAAGGGTTGCCAAACAACATTTGCAACACCCGCATCTTGTTGTTCAACGATCTCACGTAAGCTTAAAGTTCCGCCTGAAGTAATAATTAAAGCAATAACAGCAATGCCCATAGCAATTTCGTAACTGATCATTTGGCTCGAAGCACGAATAGCGCCAAGCAAAGCATACTTGTTATTAGATGCCCAGCCACCAATCATAATGCCGTAAACACCAATTGATACAACGCCGAACAAAAATAAGATACCTATATTGATGTCAGTAATTTGCATGCTGTATAAAGTACCGCCAATGTAGGCATCTTTAGCCCATGGAATAACTGAGCCCGTCATTAATGCGGTTAACATTACCAAACCCGGGCCAAGAACAAATAAAAATTTATTAGATACATTTGGAATGATCTCTTCTTTGAAGAACATTTTTCCACCATCTGCCAATGGCTGAAGTAAACCAAAGGGGCCGGCTCTATCAGGGCCAACGCGGTCTTGCAATAAAGCAGAAAGCTTACGCTCCCATAATGTAGAATATGCTGCAACAGCTAACGAAAGCCCAAATACCGCTACACATATTATAAATTTATAAATAATAAAAGTCAACATAATTCTTTTCTTTATTAAGGTTTTTTATCGATTGGCATAAATCCTAAAGCTTTTTGCTGCTTCATTACCTGCACTTTTAATTCATTTAAATTTTGGTAATGATTTTGCGAGATCACAGAGTTTCGGTGAATTGGCGAGGGACCTTCAATTACCCAATCACTCGTTTTTTTGTGATCGTAGCGGCAAGAGTTACAAATAAATTCTTCAACCTCATCCCACTGATCTTTACGTGCTGTAACACGCACTACTTCTTCACCTTTTAACCACACGCGTGTTTTACCGCAACACTTATCGCATTTACGATGCGCGTCAACAGGCTTAGTAAACCAAACACGTTGTTTAAAACGGAAAGTTTTATCGGTTAAAGCACCAACCGGACAAACATCAATTACGTTTCCTGAAAAATCGTTATCAATTACTTTTTCAATGTATGTAGAAATTTCACCAGCATCGCCACGGTGCACAACGCCATGCATACGCTCGTCTGTAAACTGCTCGGCAGTTTTTACACAACGGTAGCAAAGTATGCAACGAGTCATATGTAATTTTATTTTATCGCCAATATCGATCATCTCGTATTCACGACGTTTAAATTCGTAACGTGTTTTTGCAGAGCCGTTCTCGTAACCGAGATCCTGTAATTTACATTCGCCTGCCTGATCGCAAACCGGGCAATCCAAAGGATGATTGATCAATAAAAATTCTACAACACCTTTACGCGCTTCTAAAATTTCGGGGCTGGTAAAATTTTGTACTACCATGCCATCCATTACTTCTGTTCTGCAAGAAGCAACCGGCTTAGGCATTGGGTTTGGGTTGGCCGTGCTGCCTTGCGTAACTTTTACAATGCAGGTACGGCAATAACCACCGCTGGTTTTTAATTTAGTATAATAGCACATGGCAGGTGGCGCAACTTGCGGTCCTATCATTCGTGCTGCTTGTAGAATAGTTGTACCCTTTGGCACATCAATTTCTATTCCGTCTATAGTTACTTTCATTATCTCTTAATATTCTTTATAAATATAAATTCACTGAAATATTCTTAATCTCCCCAAACCATTTTTTTCTTTCTACTGGTAGATGATCCTTCTGATTCAACCGGCGGCTCTTTTAAAAACTCCACGTTAACTGTCAAATAACTTTTAACAGCTTTGCCTTTTAATTTAGCGGGTGTAAAAGCACCCAACATTTTTGCAACTCTTACCGCTTCTTTATCACAATCAACACAAGAAGTTGGGCCATCAGTTATAGCATCTGTTACTTTACCTGTTTCATCAATAGTTAATTTTACATTTGATTTTAAAACAGTTTTGCTTTCTTTCATTGAAGCGGGCACAGATGCGTTTTTCTTAATAAAATCTTTCATTGCAATTTCGCCTTCAGCATAAACTGCTTTCTGATCAACTGTTGCGTAGATCTTTTCCTCAACTTTTTCCTTGCCTTTTCCCTTTTTATCTTTTTGAGCCATTAACGAAACGCTCATAAAAAAGAAAACAATAATTATTTTAACAGATACTTTCATGTTTATCCTCTAATCAGATTTAATCTGTCGTAATGACTAACATCTACAAATTTTTTGCTCTTAGCGATCTCTAAAAACTCATGTTTAAAATGACGAATAGCTGCCGCAACAGGCCACGCCGCGGCTTCGCCTAAGGGGCAAATAGTTTTACCTTCTATCTTGCTCTGAATATCCCAAAGCAATTCAACATCTTTTTCTTCGGCAGTTCCATTCAAAAATTTCTTTAAGATCTTTTCCATCCAACCGGTTCCTTCGCGGCAAGGCGAACATTGTCCACAACTTTCGTGATGATAAAAACGTGTGAACGTGAATAGATTTTTTACAATGCTGGTGTCTTCATCCATTACGATAAAACCACCAGAACCTAACATGGTACCCGTTTGAAACCCTCCATCAGCAAGACTTTCATAGGTCATTAAACGCGGTTCGCCTTTTGCGGTTTTTAAAATTAATTCGGTTGGAAGAATTGGAACGGAAGATCCACCTGCAACAACAGCTTTCATTTTTTTGCCGTTGCGGATACCGCCACAATATTCTTCACTATAAATAAATTCCTCTACAGGAATTCCTAATTCGATTTCATAAACACCCGGTTTATTAATATGGCCTGAAGCAGAAATTAATTTTGTGCCGGTTGATTTTCCTATACCAATTTTTGCATATTCTTCGCCACCCATCATAACAATTGGGCAAACCGCCGCAATGGTTTCTACGTTATTTACAACCGTTGGACAACCCCATAAGCCCGCAACGGCCGGGAAGGGTGGTTTAATGCGCGGGTTACCACGCTTACCTTCTAACGATTCTAATAATGCAGTTTCTTCGCCGCAGATATAAGCGCCGCCACCCACTTGCACATAACAATCGTGCGAAAAGTTCGTGCCTAAAATGTTTTGTCCCAATAAACCTGCAGCGTAAGCTTCGGCCAATGCTTTTTCTACAATGCGCGCCACATAAAAATATTCGCCGCGAATGTATATGTAAGAAGTTTTTGCACCCAATGCATAAGAAGAAGTAATCATGCCTTCGATTAAAGCATGAGGAATTTTCTCCATTAAATAACGATCCTTAAATGTTCCGGGTTCTGATTCATCAGCATTACAAACCAAATAACGGGGCACACCTTCGGGCTTTGCTAAAAAGCTCCATTTCATCCCTGTTGGGAAACCCGCGCCACCACGGCCACGCAAACCAGATTTTTTTACCTCATCAGTAACCTGATCAGGCGTCATTGTTTTTAATGCTTTTTCCACAGAAGCGTAACCTCCATGTCTGCGATAAATTTCAAGGGTTTCAATTCCATGAACTTTGTCGTTATGTATTAATAATTTTTTGCCCATATGTTTTGTTTCGCCCGTCTTGACTCCGCTCGACGTGACATGAGTTTAATTATTTATAATGTGTTTTTGTAATCTAAGTCTGTATAGCTTTTTAATTTTCCTTCGTGTTTGTAATCGCCAATTATTTTGTCCACTTTTTCGTAGGTTAAATTTTCGTGGTAACTGGCTCCGCATTGCAGCATTGGCGCAGTACCGCAAGACCCCAAACATTCGGCAACTTTTAAAGTAAACATGCCATCACTTGATGTTTCGCCAACCTTAATGTTTAATTTTTTTTCAATGTATTTTACAATATCTTCTGCGCCGTTTAACCAGCATGAGCTAGTTTGGCAAACTTCTAAAACACATTTACCAACCGGCTTTAAATTATACATCGTATAAAATGAAGCTACTTCAAAAACTTCTATCGGTTTTATTTTTAAAATAGAAGCAACGTAATCCATTACTTCAGGGCTTAACCAGCCGTTAAACTCTGCCTGCGCAACGTGTAATACAGGCAATAAAGCAGATTTTTGTTTGCCTTCGGGATAATGCGAAATAATTGTTTGAACAGTTTTCATAGCCTCGTCACTAAATTTTATTTCAGCGCGTTTGGCTTTATCAAAAGTTTGTGTTCCGTGTAATTGTGCTCCCATGTATTTAAAAAATTCTAAATTCTAATATCTTAAATCTAATTTCTTATGCGTCTAACTCTCCTGCAATAACATTCATGCTGCTCATTGTAATAATTGCATCTGAAAGCATAATACCTTTTACCATTTCGGGATAAGCCTGGTAGTAAATAAAACATGGTCTTCTAAAATGCAAGCGGTAAGGTGTTCTTCCTCCATCGCTCACTAAATAAAATCCTAATTCACCATTTCCACCTTCAACACTATGATAAATCTCTCCTTTAGGAACTTCTGTTTCTCCCATCACAATTTTAAAGTGATAGATCAAAGCCTCCATGTTATTATAAACTTCTTCTTTTGGTGGTAAATAAAATTCAGGAATGTCTGCGTGAAATGGTTCATCCTTTGGCATATTTTTAATTGCCTGTTCAATAATTTTTAAGCTCTGCCACATTTCTTCCTGGCGCACCATAAAACGATCGTAAGTATCACCACTTGTTCCAACAGGAATAATAAAATCAAAATCCTGATAAGATGAATATGGCGTTGCAACGCGTACATCATAATCTACTCCTGCAGCGCGTAAGTTTGGTCCGGTAAAGCTATAATCCAATGCCATCTTCGCACTTATTGGGCCGCAATTAACCGTGCGATCCATAAAAATCTTATTGCGCTCTAATAAATTCGCAAATTCTTTTAATGCTTTTGGATATTCTTTTACAAAATGATTGATCTTATCCCAAACATCTTTACTCCATTCACGTTCAAACCCACCAATACGACCAATGTTTGTTGTTAAACGTGCGCCGCAAATTCCTTCATAGATATCGTAAATTTTTTCGCGCCATTGAAAGATGTATAGGAAGCCTGTCATGGCTCCTGTATCAACACCAACAACAGAATTACAAATTAAATGATCGGCAATACGCGCTAATTCCATAATAATAACCCGCATATAATCTACGCGTTTTGGAACGGTGCATTTAATAAGTTTTTCAACCGTCATATGCCAGCCCATGTTATTAATGGGAGATGAACAATAATTTAAGCGATCAGTAATGGGTGTAATTTGATTGTATGGACGGCGTTCTGCTAATTTTTCAAATGCGCGGTGAATATATCCAACAGTTGGTTCTGCTTCATGAATAATTTCCCCATCCATTTTTAAAATGTTTTGGAAGATACCGTGCGTTGCAGGATGCGTGGGCCCAAGATTAAGAATAGAATATTCTTTTTCAATGGTGTCTTCCGACTCAGGAATAATATTTTCTTTTTTGCTCATTTTATATTTAAGATTTAAGATCGAAGATTTAAGATTTTGCTTCTTATTTCTAAAATCTAATTTCTAATTTCTTAGCGTCCAAACATTTTATCGTCTTTATCGTCGCGCGCCTGGTCTTCTAAAGGATATTCTTTTCTCATCGGAAAAATATCCATCTCATCTACATTTAAAATGCGTTTTAATTTTGGATGGCCTTTAAATTTCACGCCGTAAAAATCAAACGTTTCGCGCTCCATCCAGTTAGCTCCCGGCCATAGATCAGTAGCGGTAGGAATCTCCGGCTTATTGATGTCAAAGTATGTTCTAATTCTTACACGATAATTTTTCATCATGTTGTGCAAGTGATAAATAACCCCCAATTGTTTTTCATCCGCGGTTTGAAATCCTGTAAGATCAGTTAAGAAATGAAAATTTAATTCTTCATCGTTTTTTAAAAATTCCAACGCATCGTGAATGATTTCTTTCTTAATAGTAAATGCGGGAAAATCATATGAAATATCTGATGCTTCAATAGCATCCGGAAATTTAGCGCTGATTTTTTCGCTTAGTTTTTTAAAAAGTTCTTCGTTCATATAAAATTTATTCTAAACCGTAACTATTAAGCAAGCGTTTGTACTCGTCTGAATTTCTTCTTCTGAATGATTCGTTCTTTGCTAATTCCTGGATCTTTAAAATGCCCTCTATTATTTGTTCGGGACGTGGCGGGCAACCCGGCACATACACATCCACAGGAATAATTCTGTCTATACCTTGTAAAACAGAATAAGTATCAAAGATACCACCACTGCTGGCGCAAGCGCCAACGGAAAGCACCCATTTTGGCTCTGCCATTTGATCGTAAACCTGGCGTAATGTTGGGCCCATTTTTTTAGCAATAGTACCCATAACCATTAAAAGGTCGGCCTGGCGTGGCGAGAAGCTTAAACGCTCGGCGCCAAAACGGCCCAAGTCGTAATTAGAGGCCATTGTGGCCATAAATTCAATACCGCAGCAAGATGTTGCAAAAGGCAATGGCCATAAAGAGTTTGCGCGAGCAAGACCAATTACATCTTCTAATTTAGAAGCAAAAAAACCAGGGCCTTCAAGACCTTCGGGACTTTTAGCAATTTCTAATTTTGTTCTTTTTATTATTTCCTTTGCCATCTTGTATATTTTAGATGTAAGATTTTAGAGGTAAGAAGTTTAAATCTAAAATCTTAATTTTTAATTCTTAAATCTCTACTCTTCCCACTTTAACGCTTTTTTAGAAAGCATGTAATAAAATCCAACAAGCAATAAGGCTATGAAGCTAAATACTTCTATAACCCCAAGCATTCCTAATTCTTTAAAATTTACTGCCCATGGATACATGAAGATCACTTCAATATCAAAAAGCACAAATAAAATAGCCACTAAAAAGTATTTTATAGAGAATGGTAAACGCGCGTTACCCTGCGATTCTATACCACACTCAAAAGAATCTAACTTAATTTTTGTTTTACGTTTTGGGCCTAAAAGGTGGGTAGCAACCAAGGTTGTAACCACAAAACCCATAGCCACTAAAAACATCAATACAATAGGAATATACGCGGTAGGTGAAGAATCGGTAGTCATACGGCTTTATTGTTTTAGACTGTAAGATTAACGATTTTTATAGAAATCGTCAAACAATTCTGTCTAAAAAATAAGATTTATTTTAGGTCAAATTTATTGCTTGATAAACTTGTAAACCGCCTGCTTATTTCCCTGCTTTAAATTTAAAAAATAAACCCCATTTGCTAAGGTATTTGTAGCAATTTTAGCCTCTTTTCCAGAACTTGATTTTATACCGGATCTGAATACGGTTTGGCCTAAACTATTTTGTATCTCATAATTGGCTTCCTCTAAAATTTCGCTTGTAAAAACCAGTATTAGCTCATCTTTTACCGGATTTGGTCCGATACTGATGTTAGAAAAAACAGATGTAAACTCATTTAATCCTGCTACGGTTATTTGAAGCGGGGCCGATGAGGCAATACAATTACCATTAGCAACCCAAACGCTGTAGTAACCATCTGCGGTGGGCACAAATGTATTTGACGTTGCTCCATTAATAGGGCTTCCGTTTAAATACCACTGGTAAGAACTTGCTGTAACCGTAGTTGTTAAGTGGCCCGGCATGGCAATAACAACAGGAGTTTGCGGCGGCGCATTTACAAATAATGTAGAGCTACCTGTAACATTACAAGCTCCTAAAGAGGCTGTAAAACCGTATATAGCATCAACGGTATTGGATACCGCAATTGCCGGTCCTTGCTGACCTGTATCCCAATTCACTAAATTTGCATTTGTGTTTACGCTAATATTTCCGGTTTGGCCAACACATACAGATGCTGTTACAGGCGTAACGGTTGGCGCGTTAACAATTGAAACAGTTCCGAAGTAAGGAGAACTTGGTCCATTAACATTAGTGGAAACCAGTGCAACTGTATAAATACCTGTTGCAGTATAGGTTACCAAAGGGTTTTGCGCGTTTGATGAAGAAGGGTTTCCTCCGGGGAAACTCCAGCTCCAGGATGTTGGGCTATTTCCAGAAACATCGTTGAACTGTAACGCTGTATTTATACAACCTGGCGAAAACGCATTGCTAAAAGCTGCAAATGGCACAGATGTTGGGTTACTGTAAAGATCACTTTCCCAAACACCCCTTGCATAAGTTGCAGCTCTTAATTTTCCGGTTGGATAGTAGATTTCCATATCACTTACTACAATATTTGGAAGGCCTGCCATATAAGGGATCCAGGCAGACATACTTGCTTCCCGATAATAAACACCAACATCGGTTCCAACATATAATGCCTGCGGCGAATTATTTGTGTAAACAATACAATTTGCTGGAATATTTGGTAAGCCGGCTGAATAGTTTGTCCAGGTAGCCCCACCATTATTAGAAGAAAACACTTTAACTCCGGCTAAGTAACCTGAAACTGTAACATAAATTTGATTTGGATTTAAATTATCCATTGTAAGGTCAGTTATTTGATTTGTACCAATAGGTAAACCAGTAGAAATGTTAGACCAGGTTGTGCCGCCGTTAGAGGTTTTCCAGATGCCTCCAGGCGCTGTTGCGTAAATATAATTTGAGTTTATAGGCGAAACTTTTATCTCGTCTAATGATGCTCCTATAGTTCCTAACTGAGTCCAAACTGAACCTTGATTTGTGGATTTATAAACATGCTGATAGCCGCAATAAAATGTATTTTGTGTTTGGGGATCCTGAACGATTGGCGCCACCCACGCTGCATTGCCACTTAAACCGTTAACAATATTTACCCAGGATACACCGCCATTTGTTGATCTTTGAAAATCGCCATTAACATACGAGGCAATAATTAAATTGTTATTATTCCAATCAATAAAACAATCCATCCCATCTCCTCCATATATTTCGCTCCAGCTACTTCCATTAGATAAATTTGTACCATTATCCTGGTGCCCTGTAACTATTCTTGCAGGGTTATTTGTAGACTGGCCCATTTTATAGATCTGGGCAATATTCATGTTTCCGTTTATGGTTGTCCAGGTAGTGCCGCCATTGGTTGTACGCGCAATTCCACCATCAGTGCCTAAATAACAGGTAGTACCCGATGTATACATTACACAATGCAGATCGGCGTGTACGTATGGCTTTCCGCCACCGCCATACCAATGGGTATTAAGTGTCCAGCTAGAGCCGCCATTTGTGGACTTCCAGCTATTAACACCGCCTACAATTATTTCGTTTGCATTAGTGGGCGATGCATCAATGGCAATGTCGTACCATGCCTGACCGCCGGCATCGTTGCCTGTGGGGCTCCAGCCCATAACATTGGGCGATGAGCTCATTAAATTCCATGAAGAACCTGCATTAGTTGATCTGTAAAGCCCGCCAAAGCCGTTATTACTGGCTCCAACCATTATATAAACATAATTATTATTAGCCGGCGTAACTGCTAATGATAAACGCGAACTATTTAAAGAAGTGGAAGAAATAGAAACCCCGGTAAAAGATGCGCCACCATTGGTAGATCTCACAAAACCACCATTTGTAACTGCGTAAATGGTTGTAGTATCGCCGGGTTTGTATTCGGCATCAACATAGCCGCCATTTGCAACTAAACTCCATGTATTTCCAGCATCCATAGAGCGATACATACCAACACTTGATGCAGCTATTAATGTGTTTGGATTAAGTGGGTTTATCAATAAACGGTAGATCCTGCGCAGTTGTGAGGTTTGCCAGCTTAGGCCTGTTATTCCCCAGGTTAAGCCGCCGTCGCCAGATCGTAAAACTCCGGTTGAATGTGTATCACCGGCATCTTTATCGCCGGTAGAAACATAAATAATATTTGTATTAAAAGGGTTTATAGCAATATCAGATATTCCGCATGAGGCAAAATCATCTGTAGTTGTAGTATAGCTAACCCCACCATTGTTGCTCATCCAAAAGCCTCCGGCAGCAGCACCAACATAAATCGTGTTAGGATCGCCCGGTTTTATTTTAATGGTTTGAATCCGGCCCGCATCGCCATTTGCAGGCGAACCAAATGGACCCAAAGGCACCCAGTTAGCGGTGGTTGCACTAACGGCAGCATTGCTCATTATTTTTTGAGAAGGGTTTTCATTTAAATGTTTTTGATATTGTTCAAAAGCATACCCGCGCGATGCAAAACGCATATTACCTGTTGGGTATACGCGAGGCTCTACAAACCACTGCCAGCGGCGAAAAGCCTTATATCCTTTTCCCCTTTCGTATGGCCTGTCTTTCCAATAACTATCAAACTCTTTAACGATATCATAAAAATTTGCGTTTGAGTCGCTCATCATTTCTGTCCATTTTTGAGCCGAAGCAGTGTTACAAAAAATAACGATTACTAGAAGGGATACAAGTTTTTTCATTAATAATAATTGAGGAAATAAAGTTAATGTATTAAAATTAAAAAAAAATTGCCACTTAAAAGTGGATTGTGACCACATATGGAAGAATTTTAAAGAAAAGCCCTAAATAATTTAGGCATTGTGGCTGTTAGAAGCTAAATTGTAGTTTATTTTTGCTTTTCATTCAATATTTAATACCTTTGTGGTCAATAATTTAAAACATGACACCAACATTCATTTTAGGTATTTTAGGGGGCTTAGGCGCACCGGAGATCATTATCATTTTAGTAATTGTTTTATTAATGTTCGGAGGTAAAAAAATTCCGGAATTAATGAAAGGCCTTGGAAGAGGAATAAAAGATTTTAAAGATGCCAGCAAAGGTACTACCGATAGTTCTGAAATAGAGAAAAAATAATTTATTTATTTGTAGATTTAAAGCGTTATTCAACAAAGAGTAACGCTTTTGTTGTTTTTAAAACCCCAATTACGTGTATTCATTTTCTGATATAAATACTTTACAGGCCGATCTTAAAAGCGGTAAAACAAACTGTGTAGCCCTTGTAGAACAAGCACTTGCAAACATTGCAGAAAAAAAACACTTAAACGCTTTTTTAGAAGTGTTTGAGGCTTCTGCAAAAGAACTTGCAAAAAAAACAGATGAAAAAATTAAAATGAACACGGCCGGAAAACTTGCCGGCGTTATTATTGGATTGAAAGATAACATTTGTTATAAAGGGCATAAAGTTTCGGCTTCATCAAAAATATTAGAAGGATTTGAATCGCTTTACTCTGCAACAGTTGTAGAAAAGCTATTGGCAGAAGACGCTATTATTATTGGCAGATTAAATTGCGATGAGTTTGCAATGGGAAGCAGCAATGAAAATTCTGCTTTTGGAAATGTATTAAATCCATTGAACGAAAAATTTGTTCCAGGCGGATCTTCCGGCGGATCGGCCGTTGCCGTTGCGGCAGGTTTATGCCATGTTACTTTAGGTTCTGATACAGGCGGCTCTATTCGCCAGCCGGCTTCATTTACAGGTACTGTTGGGTACAAGCCAACTTATGGAAGAGTATCGCGTTACGGCTTAATTGCTTATGCTTCGTCGTTCGATCAAATTGGGCCTATCACAAAAACCGTTGATGATGCTGCTATTATTTTAGAGGTAATTGCAGGTGTGGATAAAAATGATAATACCTCATCATCAAAAAAAGTGGATGAATACAGCAAAGCTTTATTAGAGAACAAAAAATATAAAGTTGCTTATTTAAAAGAATGTGTTGAGGCTGAGGGCCTTGATCCGGAGGTGAAAGCAGCCATTTTAAAACAAATGGATTGGTTAAAAAGCCAGGGTCATACGGTTGAAGCAGTTAGCTTTCCATACTTAGAATTTTTGGTGCCAACCTATTATGTTCTTACAACCGCAGAGGCATCGTCTAACCTTTCGCGGTTTGACGGAATACATTATGGTTATAGAAGCAAAAATGCAACTGATCTTGAAAGCACTTATAAAAAATCGCGCAGCGAAGGTTTTGGTAAAGAAGTACAACGTCGTATCATGCTTGGCACTTTTGTTTTAAGCGCGGGTTATTATGATGCGTATTATAGTAAAGGACAAAAAGTGCGTCGCATCATTCACGAAAAAACAAACGAGATCTTAAAGAATTTTGATTTTATTCTAACCCCTTCAACGCCGGGTACTGCTTTTGAATTTGGCAAGAATAGTGCCGATCCTATTAAAATGTATCTGGAAGATATTTTTACTGTGCAAGCTAATATTGCCGGAATTCCAGCTATATCAGTGCCTTGCGGCATACACAGCAACGGTTTGCCAATGGGCTTGCAGCTAATGGCCGGTTACTTTGAAGACGCTAAATTGCTAAATCTTGCTTCTAAAATAAAAGTCTAAATCGTTATTGCTTTTTTGAAATAAAAATTATCAACAGATTAGCTTAGTGTGCTTAAATCTTTTAAATTTACCTGAATTTTAAAACTCAATCTTATGAAAGTATCCGTTATTGGTGCAGGAAATGTAGGAGCAACATGTGCAGAATACATTGCGCTTAATCGCATTGCAAGCGAAGTAGTTATTTTAGATATTAAAGAAAATTTTGCCGAAGGTAAAGCCTTAGATCTTATGCAAACCGCTACCCTTAACGGTTTTAATACACGCATTAGTGGCAGCACTAACGATTATTCTAAAACTGCAGGAAGTAAAGTTGTTGTTATAACCAGTGGCATTCCGCGTAAACCGGGTATGACACGCGAAGAATTAATTGGCATCAATGCAGGTATTGTAAAAACAGTAACTGAAAATGTTTTAAAACATTCTCCAGAAGCTATTATTATCGTTGTTAGTAATCCAATGGATACCATGACGTATTTAGCTTTAAAAGAAAGCAAATTACCTAAGAACAGAATTATTGGTATGGGTGGAATTTTGGACAGTGCGCGTTTTAAATGTTATTTATCTCAGGCTTTAAACGCACCTGCAAGTGATATTAACGGTGTTGTTATTGGCGGCCACGGTGATACGACGATGATCCCTTTAACACGTTTAGCTTCTTACACGGGCGTTCCTGTTTCTCAATTTTTAGATGCTGAGGCTTTGAAAAAAGTTTCGGCAGATACAATGGTTGGTGGCGCTACTTTAACAGGTATGCTTGGAACCAGTGCGTGGTACGCTCCGGGAGCTGCTGTTGCGCAATTAGTAAACAGCATTATTAACGACCAGAAAAAATTATTCCCTTGTTGTGTTGCTTTAGATGGCGAATACGGACAAAAGGATATTTGTTTAGGCGTGCCGGTAATTATTGGCAAGAACGGTTGGGAAAAAATTGTTGACTACAAATTAAATGCCGAAGAGCAAGCGGCTTTTAATAAGAGTGCTGACGCTGTAAGAGCAATGAACCAGGTTTTAGCAGATATGAAAACTGCTTAACTCCAATTCAATTATATTTTAAAAGCCGTTTCATAACAGAGACGGCTTTTTTATTTATAAAAACCTTGTATTGTTTTTGCTTATTTTTACCGTAGAAATGAAAAAAGCATTTGCGCTTGCATTTATAATTTGTACGTCGTTTTTATTTGGCCAGGATAACCAAATGGCGCGCAATGCCTTTATATCTGAAAACATTGATCCCGCTTTTGATTACTGGAATATTTCAAAACCCAATCTAACTTTTCACTCTTCATTTAAACCTTATTTAAGCAGCACCTTCAATAATGCTACAGATTCTACGATCCCGTTTAAATATTATGCTTTCAAAAATTATTTTCTCAGCAAAACACTAAACGAAAAACCTGAAAAAAGAATTTGGTATAACATTCAGCTCCACCCAATTCTTGATGCTGAAATTGCTTATGATGGGCTCACAAAAAAACCATTAACTGATTTTGTTGGGGGTACTCATTTAAAAGTAAATATTAATAATGATTTTACTTTTGCAGGAACTATTGTAGGAGGAAAAACAATGTTGCCGTTTTACATGGATACCATTTTATCTTCGCAAAAAATAATCCCGGCCTACGGCCAAGGCTATGGCACTAATAAAAGCGGCTACTCATTTATGGATTACACGGGTTATGTTTCTTATTCGCCAAACAACAATAAAATATTTAATTTTCAATTAGGGCGCGATAAGCATTTTATTGGCGATGGATACAGAAGTTTATTGTTAAGTGATTATGCACCCGCTTACCCCTACTTTAGAATTAACACAAACATCTGGCGCTTTCAATACAACGTTTGGTATAGCTGGATGTATGATGTAAGTACTGCAGATGGCTTCCAAAAAAAATACACTAATAAATTCGGCACCTTTCACTATTTAAGTTATAATATTATTAAAGAATTAAATGTAGGCTTGTTTGAAAATGTTATTTTCAGAGGCTCAGACACTAATCAGGTACGTAATTTTGATGCTAACTATTTAAACCCGATCATTTTTTTCAGGCCTCAGGAATATTCAGTTGGCTCGCCGGATAATGCAGGTATAGGACTAAATGTGAATTGTAAATTATTTAATCGTTTAAAATTATATAGCCAATTATCGCTAGACGAATTTTTTCTGAAAGAGATTCGCGCACGCCGCGGATGGTGGGCCAACAAACAAGCCTGGCAATTTGGCGCTAAATACATTAATGCTTTTAATGTAAAAGGTTTAAGCCTTCAGGCAGAATACAACCAGGTTAGACCTTACACATACACCCACGGCATTGTGCAACAAAACTATGCGCATTATGGTATGCCGCTAGCTCATCCGCTTGGTGCCAACTTTAAAGAGTATCTTGGGTTTTTATCGTATCGTAAAAATAACTGGGAACTTAACTGGCAAGGTATGTATGTTATTGTAGGAAAAGATTCGCTGAACGGTAAATCAAATTTAGGACAAAACATTTTTTTAAGTTACACTACTCGCCCTTACGAATACGGACATAAAACAACACAAGGTGTTAAAACAACCATTATGCAAAGCAATTTAAAGTTTACCTATTATTTAATTGCAGATATGAATATGCGGCTGGAGTTGGGATATATTCAGCGTTCGGAATCTAACGGCCTGGGCTATGAATTACAAAATCCATTTATTTATTTTGGATTTAAAACCAGTTTTTGGAATAAGTATCGCGATTTTTAAGCAGAACTTACTTCTTTTAAAACCTCTAAACTTTTAATAGTATTAAATCCCGGAAAGTGTAAACGATAATACGCCAGTAAAATATCCAAAATTATCTGACGTTGCTCGTTTGATATTTTTGATTTAAGCGCGTTTATTTTTAAAAATTCAGAAAACAGAACAGAATCGTCTCTACCCAAACCTAAAGGAAATGCAAGGCTCATAGAAGAGAATTGCCCGTCGCGACAATCAAAATAAGGCGTTAGCGCCGAATAATTGTTTTGAGGCTCAACACCAAAAAACTTAGTAAGCTCTGCTAAAAAATATAAGTGTAGGTTTATAAATTCTGTTTCGGTGTCGTTCAAATACACCAGACACGATTCAATAAACTCATACAAATGTTGGTTAGTAGCACTTTCTTTTATAGCCTTAATTAGTATCTCGTTAATAAATTGCGCAATACTAAGCTTAGATAAGGAATTAGAAATATTTGACAGGATATAATAACTACTTGCCTCGGTAACCTGGTGAACCTCTTTGTTTTGCTTTAAGATCAACTCTACATTAATTAAACTTAAAGGAAAAATATTGCTGGGCCTGATGTTCTTATTTAATGCAACTGCTGCAGTTACTAAACCGTTATGATGTGTGTAAAGCTTTAAAATAAATTTTTTATCGCCGTGCTTAATGGCTTGTAAAACAATGGCTTTATCTGAAACGCGCATTAATTTATTACAAGGATTTTTGACACCGCTTTTTGTTCCGCCGTTGCAGTTGTAGCATAAACAACGTAAGACCCCGATGCAACGCGACCTCCCGAAAGATCTTTAAGCGGCCACTCGATCTGTCCGCCTTGAGATTTTGTTTCCCAAACAAGATTACCGCTTTGATCAACTATTTTTACAATTGAGTTGTCTATCAGCCCTCTCACGAACACTGTACCGGCGTAATTTGGCCTTACAGGATTTGGATATGCAAAAACATTCTCATATTTTTCGTCTCCCTCTATGATAATACTTCTAAAAGATTGTACGCCCAGTAGCGTGCCAATATAAATGTCGCCGGTAACTTTTTCGTAATTGATATCAATAATTGTATTTGAGTACAATGGGCTATTATCTTTTGTGAAATGATACAATTCGGTTAAGCCATCGGGGCTAAAACAATACAATCCACCATCCTGTGTGCCAACCCATTTGTTATTAGCGCCATCCACAACAATACTTGTAACTACGTCTTTTTCTAGTAATAATTCTACATTTCCATCTTGCACGATTTTTATTGGCTGCGCATCGTAATTGCCGCCATTAAAAATTGTTGTGGGGTTATATATCACCCTTATGCCAGCACCTGTACCGATCCAGATCTTACCATCTTTATCTTCAGCAATTGAATAGACGGAGTTTGATTCTAAATTACCGGTTCCAACATCTTTTGTAAGCACGCGGTAATTTACATTTTGTACAGGCGTTGAAAAATTATTGTGATTAAAAACCGTGATGCCACCTTGTCTTTCATGCAATGCCCAAATATAATTGTTCTTATCTACAAAAAGTTTTCTGGTGAATCTTCCGGCATCAAAATAAAACGTTTGAAAAGTGCCATTTGGTTTTTTTACGTTAATAAAGTTTTTTGAATCGCTGGATGCAAACCATAAGTTGCCGTCATCATCCATGCACATGCCGCTTACGCGTGCAGCCTTGTCGTATACCTGCGGTATTACGGGAGTGTTCGTGTGATCGTAAACTGCCACTAATTGATTATCTTTATACTCTAACAATCCGGCAAACCATGAACTGGCGTAAAATCTTGTTCTATCTTTCCTGTCAAAATACACGGAATTAATATCAACAATAGTACCCGGATTGTGAGGGTTTGGGTTTTGAGATACTATATAAGACCAATCGCTATCCTTAAAAATATTAATACCTTCGCTACTTACCAATGAGCCTCCGGCCTGATCGGGAGAGGAAGGAGAAACGGCTATTTTTCCGTCAAAAATATCTATATTGCTTATAAGGTTAGAATTTGTTCCGAAAGATTTTACTAAATGTTGTGGATCGAATGTAAAACTGCTCACTGCTTGTATCGCACCATTAAATTGGTCGGCTACCCAATAGCTGTAATTCCCGCTATAAACATCAAAATATGCATCATTTGGTTTATATTGTGTTGCGCCCACTATTTGTGTAATATAGGCTTTAAGTGCCACTGTATTAACATCAATTATTGCTACACCGTTCTGATCGATCATCGAAAAATATGTTCCGTAAACATGTGTAATCTTCTTAACATGTGTTGGTTGCGGATTAGAATATAATTGAGCCCAGTTATCATTAGCCAAAACATAAAGCCTGTCCTTTAACAAACTATCCTGGCTAAGCTTTGATGGGCTTCTTGCTGCAATGATCTTATCGCCAACACTCATAACACTGCCAACAGGGCCAGAAGGAATAGAAGAAGAAGGAACCAGTATCCAGTTGCTGTAATTGTTTAAGATTTTTGTTTTATAGTTAGCTCTGTATAACCCATTTGGGGTTGCCGCAAAAATAAGCGAATCGTTCAAAGCTATTTGGTATACTTCCAGATTTGACCCATTTGGTCCGATTATATATGTTTCTTTTACTTCCAGCTTCTCGGTATCAAAAACAATAATTCCAATACCGCTAGCTAAATAAGCAAACTGATTTTTAAATGTTACATCGTTAATTATTTTTTTACCACTTAAGACTTTTGATTTTATCTCTGAATAATTTTTAACCTCATCGTCTGAATTAATAACATCAATATTGGAGTTATCGTAAACAATTAAAAGCTTATTGTTATTTGGGTTTGTTCTTAATAAACGTATGCCTACATCGTGCAGGCCGTTGATCTTATTTAATTTTTCAGTGCTAAAATCGCTTTCATCAATTTTAACGATTCCGTTATAACTTGAAGCGTAGATCTTATTGTTAAATTTTGTAATTGCATTGCAGGTGTTTAAACTCAAATGATCTTGCCATGAACGGGGACCGGTTTGCGCTGAAAAAGAACAAAATGCGAAACAAAAAATACCTAAAAAAATGCGATTCATTATGGAGTTTTGGTCTAAAAACACTTATATAACGCTAAAATTACAACATTATTATATTAAAAACCATAAAATATGGTGTTATATTTGTGGTCTATCTGGCCTCGTAGCTCAACTGGATAGAGTGTCGGTTTCCGGAGCCGAAGGTTATGGGTTCGACTCCCTTCGAGGTCACACTTTTTTCACATAAACTTATCCCCCTTTTGGGGTGAGTGTTTCAGGTCTAATTTTATGCGCTTTTTTTTGCCTGCTTCTTTATAGAAAATATAGGTACAACCATCTATATTTTAGGCTATTCATCTAAAAGTTAATTTAGTCTCGCATACAATGTTAATTTTGTGCTCTATTTTTAATTTCTATGAGAAAATTACTTTGTATTTTAATTGTGAGCTTGGGCCTTTCCTCTGTAAAAGCAGATGAAGGTATGTGGCTTGTACAACTTATTGGCGAAAAAACTTATGCCGATATGGTAAAAAAAGGTCTTAAATTAACCAAAGAACAACTTTATAGCGTAAACAAAAACAGTATTAAAGATGCTATAGTTTTATTTGGCGGTGGCTGTACCGCCGAAATAGTGAGTAAAGAGGGTTTAGTGTTTACGAATCATCATTGTGGCTACCAGGCAATTGCTGCTGCAAGCTCAGTGTCACACAACTATCTGAGAGATGGTTTTTGGGCAAAATCAAAACAAGAAGAGATCGCGAGCCCGGGTCTTAGTGTGCAATTTTTATTGAAGATTGAAGATGTTACTGATAAAGTAAATGAAAAAATTAAAGATATTCCGGCAAACGAATTAGCAGCTAAGTTACCGGGCATTTTAGCGGCTATGTCAGCTAAAGCTGCGGAGGGCACAAAAAATGAGATCAGAATTGGAAGTTTTTTTAAAGGCAACCAGTTTTTAGAATTCACTTACCAGCGTTATACCGATGTTCGTCTTGTTGGCACGCCTCCAGAAAGTATTGGAAAATTTGGTGGAGATACAGATAATTGGGAATGGCCGCGCCACACAGGTGATTTTTCAATCTTCCGTGTTTATATGAGCAAAGATGGCAAGCCGGCTGATTACAGCGCTGATAACGTACCTTATGTGCCAAAACATTTCTTGCCGGTTTCAATTAAAGGTTTAAAAGATGGCGATTTTTCAATGATTTATGGTTACCCAGGTGGCACTAACCGTTATGAAACATCGTACGGTGTTAAATTAAAAATTGATATCGAAAATCCTTTCACGGTTAGCTTACGCGATGCCCGCTTAAAATTAATGATGACTGAAATGCTAAAAGATCCTGCCAATAAAATTCAGTTAGCAAGCTATTATGCGCAAGTGGCAAACTATTGGAAGTTTTTTGACGGAGAAACCAAGCAACTTGTTAAATACAATACAATTGCTCAAAAGCAAAAAGATGAAGCTGCTTTTGAAGCCTGGGCTAAAGGAAAGCCTGACTACGATAATTTATTCGCAAACATTAAAACCGCTTACGATAACTGGAGACCATATGCTAAACACCGTGTGTATATTACCGAAGGCATAATGGGTTCGCCATTAATCGCTTTTGCGGCAAGCTTAAAAGCGTTAGACGTAGCATTATCCGATAAAAACACAACGCCTGAGAATTTAAATAAAGCAATTGCTGCTGTTAAAGCAGCACAAGATCGTTTTATTAAAAGCGAGAATATTGTTTCAGACAGAAATATCTTAGGCATTGTAACAAAATTATTTTATACAGATATTGATGCAAGCCAAAGGCCTCAAGGTTTTTACACACTACTTAAAAACAATTATGGTGCTTTAGAAAAAGATGAAACATATGAGAAGTTTGCCAAAGATGTTTTTGCAAACACTATGATTTTGAACAAAGAAAAGTGGGACGCTTTTATCGCTAAGCCTGATACGGCTTCGTTACACAAGGATGCTGCCTACAAAACCGCAACCGATTTTTTAGATAATTTTAATAATAATTACGGTAAATATTTTACTGAGTTTACCGGAACTACTTACGCTTTAAATAAAAAATATTTAAAAGGTGTTTTAGAAATGAAAAAAGGTCAGGCAATATATCCTGATGCAAACCAAACCATGCGTGTTTCTTATGGTAATGTAAAATCATACAGCCCTAAAGACGGTGTTAACTATAATTATGTTTGCACATTAAAAGGCGTAATGGAAAAATACAAGCCGGGAGATTATGAATTTGATGTGCCAGAAAAATTATTAGAGTTGATAAAGAATAAAGATTACGGACAATACATTGATAAGGCCACAAACGATATTGTAGTTACATTTATTACAACAGATGATATTACAGGTGGGAACTCGGGTTCGCCGGTTATCAATGCCAAAGGAGAGTTAATAGGCCTTGCTTTTGATGGTAACTATGAAGCATTAAGTCATAAAATAGCGTTTGATAAAAACTTAAACCGTACTATTTGTGTTGATGCCCGTTTTGTATTATTTATAATTGACAAACTAGGTGGTGCAAAAAATATTATTGATGAGCTGGTTATTTCAAAAAACTAATAAACTCTAATATTAAACCAAAAAAGCCAATTGCGAAAACAATTGGCTTTTTTTGTAAAGTGTTTTTCTAAAGAATAAAAGGCGTTTTAGTTGATACTTGACTAATATAAAAAAGGTAGAATTTCCGGATCTATTTTTGTTTCGTCAGGCTTTGTACTCGACTTATAAAATTTTTCAATATCATAGTTAAACTGATCTGTACCAGAACCCATATATTCATATACCTCCCAGGCACGCAAAAACATTGTACTGTAGCCTGCGGGGGGGCGCTTAAAGCTTTTAGCAGGATTTAATTTTCTATCCGCTAATTGCGTTTTATCAATACTGTAAATTATTTTACCGTCTTCGTATTTATAAAACATTGGTATAGGCCCAACAAAACCGGTAAATTTTTTTCCAAAAGAACCAACGTACGGAAAAGGGTGTTTTAACTGGTGCCCATATTTATTTTTAATAACAATGTCGTAAGTGCCACCGCTCGGGTTTCCATGTTCCGTTACAAATTTTGCTGTGTCTTGTTTTACAAACCCTATAGAGGAGTTGTAGACAAAATCCTTTTCTGCAATAAGGTAATAGCCTTCGCTCATTACAATACTAGGATCTACCACTAAATTCGTATCTAAAAATATTCCTTTTCTAACGCCGTTCATTAAACTATCATTAGAATTACTATAAATAAAGTAAAGCTTGCAAAATTTAAAATTATCAATGTAAGCCATCATTATATTTTTATTTATAATAAATGTCTCAATAGTTTTTTCTTTTGCCTTAGCAATTTCTCCAATATTTTTGAATGCTTTTATTTGGAGATCGTTTGTTTTTAATTTAACAACCAAAGCGCCATCCTTTAATTTGTTTATTTGCCAGGCTGCTATTGTTTTTCTTTTCTTTCTAAATTTTTCGAACTGCTGAGGGTCTTTATAATCTCTTGTATCGTGGTATTGTTCTTCTATTTCCTGTTGCGCAAAGCCAACAAGAATTCCTAAAAGAAAAAAAATAACAAAAGCGATCTTCCTATTTAATAACCGATCCATTTTCTATATCGTTTTTTGCAGGCGAAACAAAGCTTAATTCTCCCTTTGCATTCTCTGCCATTAATATCATGCCACGACTTTCAATACCTTTTATTTTACGCGGCGCTAAATTAGCTAAGAGGCAAACTTTATGCCCGATAATATCTTCGGGTTTAAAAAAGGCTGCAATGCCACTAACCACGGTACGCGTATCAATTCCGGTATCTAATGTTAATTTTAATAATTTATCTGTTTTCGGAACCGCCTCTGCGGTAAGAATTGTTGCTGTGCGAATGTCCATTTTTGAAAAATCGTCAAATGTAGTTTCTGCTTTAAATTCAACCGGGCCTGCACTTACCAAATTATCTTCTTTACTTTTTTGAAGACGGTTTAATTGCGTTTGAATTTGTTCATCTTCTACTTTAGAGAACAACAATTCGTCTTTGTTTATTGTATGGCCATACGCTACATTAGACGTTTGACTGGCTGCAGCCCAGCGCAATGGTTTTATATTTAAAAGATCAAATAATTTTTTTGAAGTAAACGGCAGAAATGGTTCCGCCAAAATAGCGAGGTTACAAGAGATCTGCAAAGCAACATTCATAATGGTTTTTACGCGCTGCTCATCCGTTTTAATTAATTTCCACGGCTCCGTTTCTGCTAAATATTTATTTCCTAGCCTGGCAACATTCATCCATTCACTAACGGCTTCACGAAACTTAAATTGTTCTATTGCTTTAGAAATTTTTGCAGGAGCGCCGGCTAATTCTTCCAAAACAATAAGATCTTCTTTATTATAGGTTTTAGCTTCCGGCACTTTGCCATCGTAAAATTTATGTGTAAGCACTAAGGTTCGGTTTATAAAATTTCCGAAAATAGCAACAAGCTCACTATTATTTTTTGTCTGAAAATCTTTCCAGGTAAAATCATTATCTTTTGTTTCGGGGGCGTTAGAACATAAAGTATAACGCAATACATCCTGCATGTTTTTAAAATCTTCCAAATACTCATGCAGCCAAACTGCCCAGTTGCGAGAAGTGGAAATCTTATCGCCTTCTAAATTTAAAAATTCGTTTGCCGGCACATTATCTGGTAAAATAAACTCGCCGTGTTCCATTAACATGGCAGGAAAAATAATACAATGAAAAACAATATTATCTTTTCCAATAAAATGTATCAACCTAGAATCCTCTTTCTTCCAATAGTCTTCCCAATTATTTGGCAATAATTCTTTAGTAGCCGAAATATACCCAATGGGCGCGTCAAACCAAACGTATAACACTTTGCCTTCTGCCCCTTTTACAGGAACAGGCACACCCCAGTCCAGGTCACGCGTCATAGCCCTTGGTTGTAAGCCGTCGCCACTATCCATCCAGCTTTTGCATTGTCCGTAAACATTGCTTTTCCAATCTGCATGTTTTTCGATATATGCTTTTATTTTTGGCTGCAATTTATCTAATGGTAAGAACCAATTCTTTGTTTGTTTTAAAACGGGTTTGCTTCCCGATAAAGTAGATTTTGGGTCAATAAGATCGGTTGCATTTAATGTGGAACCACATTTTTCGCACTGATCGCCATACGCATTTGGATTACCGCACTTCGGGCAGGTGCCAACTATGTAACGATCTGCTAAAAATTGTTTTGCGCTTTCATCGTAATACTGTTCTGTAACCTCTTCGGTAAAAACGTTTTTATCATACAGTACTTTAAAAAAGTCCGAAGCTGTTTGATGGTGTATTTTTGAAGATGTTCGCGAATACACATCAAACGAAATTCCAAAATCTTTAAAGGCTGTACCCATAATGGTATGGTACTTATCAACGATTGCCTGCGGTGTAGTATGTTCTTTTTTAGCTTTAATTGTAATAGGTACGCCATGTTCATCGCTTCCACAAATAAATTTAACATCGTGGCCAATGCTTCTTAAGTACCTTACATAAATATCTGCCGGCAAGTAACAGCCTGCCAAATGGCCAATATGCACAGGACCATTTGCATAAGGCAGTGCTGCGGTAACTAATGTTCTTTTAAATTTTGAATTCATTTTTATCTCCTAAAGTGCAACCCGTTATGCCCTTTTCAACTTTTTTTGCTGAAAATGCAAATCAAATAATTTTTTGTTATATTTATACAAAAGTAACTATAACTATTAAAATAATTAAGAATGAGCAATAAAAAAGAAATTTGGAAAACAATTACGGTGAATGGCAAAAAACCATCAGTGCCATATGTAATTTCAAATCATGGCCATTTTGGTGTCTTATTAGACAATAGTGGCAAAGTTGAAAGAAGAAACTTTAAGCCCACAGCAGGCAGCTACCGCTTTAATGTAAGGCAAGACGGCAAAGCCGCTGCAATTTTTTTGTATAAAGAAGTTGCCAAAGCATTCTTAAAAAAACCATCTCCAAAACATAAATTTGTTATTCATAAAGATCATAATTATTTAAACGATCACGCAGATAATTTAAAATGGGCTACGCAAGCCGAACACCGTGCGCATACTACTTTTAGCCCAAATGCCATTTTATCGCGTAAGAAAAAAGCAATCGTAAAAAGTGCCCACTCCCAAATTTTTAACGAGAAAAGCATAGTTACTTTAAAGAAAATGATCTGGGACCCAAAAAGAAAATTGTCATTTAAGCAAATTGCTGAAAAATTTGGTGTTTCCGAGATGCAGATCTATCGTATTAAAACAGGCCAGTTCTGGTATCACGTAAGAGTTGAGAACGAACCAATTCATGCTAAATACAAGCAAAACCTGAGTAATATTGAATACCAGGAAAAGAAATCGAATGCCGAAACGGCTAAAAAAGAAAAACGTGAAGCTTCTTTAAAAAAGAGCGCTTCTAAAAAATCTTCTTCAAAAGCAAAAGGCAAAAAATCTAAATCGGGCAAGAAAAAAAGATAATAATCAAATGGCGATCTCTCCTCCTTATTTAAAAAAAGGTGATACCATTTTAATTATTGCAACCGCACGGGCAAGGTCTAAAGAGGCTGTTGACCCTGCAATTGCTATTCTAAAAAGCTGGGGTTTAAAGGTAGAAACGGGATCTAATGTTTTTAAAGCTCACAACCAATTTGCCGGTACCGACGAGCAGCGTGCTAACGACTTAAAGTGGGCCGTTGAACACAAAACGGCAAAAGCCATTTTAATAAGTGGCGGTGGTTATGGCACTATGCGTGTTGTTGATCACGTAAATTTTAAACCCCTTTTAAAATATCCAAAATGGTTTATTGGTTATAGTGATACAACCGTTATTCATAACCGTTTGTATCATTTAAAAATGGCCGCCATACATGGCACGATGGCTTTTCAGTTTGCAAAAGACAAAGAAGCAACTAATTCAATTAAACACTTATTGTTTGGAGAAGAAGTAAACTACTCCATTCCAAAACATAAACTAAATAGAGCTGGAATTGCTGAAGGAGAAATTGTTGGCGGCAACCTTTCTTTGCTTTATGCTTTAAGTGGAAGTGTTGACGATGTTAGTGGAAAAAATAAAATTTTATTTATTGAAGACCTTGACGAACAATTATACCATATCGACCGCATGATGCTGCAATTAAAACGCAGCGGTAAGTTAAAGCATTTAAAAGGTTTGATTGTTGGTGGTATGAGTGATATGAAAGACAACGCGGTGCCTTTTGGAAAAACCGCAGAAGAAATTGTTATGGATGCCGTTAAAGAATATAATTATCCGGTATGTTTTAATTTTCCTGCAGGGCATATTGAAAAAAACATGGCGCTTTACTTAGGCAAAAAAGCAAAATTAGAAGTTACAAAAAACAAAGTAAGTTTAAATTATAAATAATGTTTTGCAAAACCTCCGATAATTTAAATCTTTATTACGAAATACAGGGAAATGTTGAATCCCCTGAAACGCTTGTATTTATAAATGGTTTAACACAATCTACCGTTGCATGGTATTTTGTTGTGCCTTTTTTTAAAGATAAATACAAAGTAATTTTATTGGATCTTATCTTCCAGGGGCAAAGCGATAAAGCTGATAATTGGAGAGATTTTGATAAGCATGCGGCAGATGTAAAAAAAATATTAGAGCAGGAAAAAATAAACAAAGCAAATATTATTGGTCTATCCTACGGTAGTTTAGTTGCACAACATTTTGCGGTTAATCATCCAACGTCGGTAAACAAATTAATTTTAATTTCCACCTTCGCGCACAAAACGCCCTATTACGATGCTATTGAATTAAGCTGGTGGCGGGCCTTAGAGTTTGGTGGCTATAATTTAATGCTCGACATTATGTTGCCCAGTGTATTGAGCGAAGGTTATTTTTCAAACCCCATCATTCCCATTCAATTAATGAAAGAAGCGCGTTTGGATGCGCAGCAAAATAAACAGGCCATTTTTCATTTAATGCAAGCCACTAAAGAAAGAAAGGATTATAGAAAAGATCTTGAAAAAATTACCGCGCCAACTTTAGTGATACAGGGCGAAAAAGATCTTTTATTGCCGGTACATTTAGCTAACGAAGTACATAAACATATTAAAGACTCTAAATTTAAAGTTGTTTTAAACGCGGGCCACACTTTAAACTTAGAGCATGTGCCAGAAGTGTGCGGCTATGTGAAAGAGTTTTTAAGTTAAATATTTGAAAATGGATTTTGAAACGATAAAAAAGACGTATGAAAGATTGCCCGATTCGCGATTGATCTTTATTGCGCAACACGAAGCAAGCCAGTTAATGCCGGAAGCGCAACAGTTATTGATCGCTGAAATAAAAAAAAGAAATCTTGACCCTAATTTGTTAGATGCAGTTGATAAACAGGTTTCTCCTATTGACGAAAAAGAATTTGAAACTTATTTAAACTTAATACGCCATCTTCCTTGTCCATACTGCAGTATACCAAGTTCTTTAACTGCCGCTGTTGTTGAGTCAGGAAATATGCAGGTCTTAAAAGTAGGCTGCCCAACCTGCCTTATAAAAACACTAGATAGCTCTTCTGATACAGCAGCAGCATTAGGCATATTTGGTATATTTAGAGCAGCCAAAAAAATTTCAAAAAATGATGACATGAAAATAAGTGTTAGTAAGGGCGAAACCGAACAACTGTTCGACCAATTTGTACGCAACCACATTGGTGCAATTGAACTGAGAAAAAATAACGGGATGGAATTGGTTGATTATTTAAAAAGAGTAAATAATCCTGCTTTTTAAATTATGCAAAATTTTCTCAAACAAGGTCAAACAAGTTGTTTACACCGGGATAACGATCTACTGTAAAGCCCTCTGCATAAGGCACGCCCATTGCCCTGCCCCATAAGGCCATTTTGCTGTTTAAGCTTTCAATAAATGCTTTGCTGGAAATAGGTGTTTCAGGCTCAGCAGATTTTGGATCATAAAATTGAGAAGAAAAAGCCATAATAGCTTTGTGTTTTACTTCCATAAAATCGGTAATATCGATTACAAAGTCGGGGTGAATATAATGATCCTGTATATAATGGTATACTGCTTTTGGGCGCCACGCATCTTGCTTTTTGCCATCGGCCATTGTTTCTATTTTAACAAGACCGCTGTAAAAACAAGCGTCAGACGTTAGTTGAGAAGCTCTGCCGTGATCGGGATGACGGTCATTTACAGCGTTACATAAAACTATTTCGGGCTGATGTTTACGAATCACCTCTATAACTTGGCGTTGATGTGCTTCGTTGTTTTCAAAAAAGCCATCTTTCATATTTAGTTGGGTGCGAAAAGAAACGCCTAATATTTTTGCTGACGCATTTGCTTCTTTTGTTCTAAGCTCCGCGTTGCCTCGGGTACCAAGCTCTCCAAGGCTAAGGTCTAAAATACCAACTTTTTTTCCGAGTGCTATGTGTTTTGCGATTGTGCCACTACAACTTAACTCTACATCATCAGGGTGAACACCAATTGCTAAAATATCAACTTTCATTTTATTTTTGATTTGACTTTTTAATTAAGTCGTTGAGCTTTTCATTTATTTTTGGAAGGTTACGGAACAAAACAAAACTGCGTTTGAACTCGCCGCTATTAAATGCGGGAGAACCTTGTACAATTTCGCCTTCTTTTTCGATACTTGCTGCGATGCCTGATTGGCCGCCGATTTTAACGCCATTGGCAATTTTTAAATGCCCGGCAATGCCCACCTGTGCGCCTATCATGCAATTTTTTCCAACCTTTGTAGAACCCGCTACACCTGATAATCCGGCAATAACCGTATTTTCTCCTATCTCAGCATTGTGCGCAATTTGAACTAAGTTATCTAACTTAACGCCTTTACGTAAAATGGTAGAACCAAGAGTAGCTCTGTCAATTGAGCTATTGGATCCTATTTCTACATTATCCTCAATAACAACGTTTCCTATTTGCGGTACCTTTACAAAGGCCTGTCCTTCTGTGTTTGGAGCAAATCCAAAACCATCACTTCCTATAACGGTTCCGGCGTGTACGGTGCAATTTGCGCCGATCCTACAATCGTAATATAATTTTACTCCCGGAAATAATGTTGTGTTATCTCCTACCTCACAATTATCGCCAATATAAACATGAGGATATAATTTTACGTTGTTACCAATCTTTACATTTTGTCCAATATATGCAAAGGCCCCCACATAACAATCTGCACCCATTTTAGCATTTTCAGAAATAAAAGAGGGTTGTTCAATTCCAACTTTATTTCCCTTTATCTGGGTATAGATCTCTAGTAATTTTGCAAACGATTCGTAAGCGTTGTCTACACGAATTAATGTGCAGCTTTGCTTTACAGGTTTTTCGAGGTGTAATGTTTTATTTACAATAACAATGCTTGCATTCGTCTCATAAATAAAGTGGGTATAAATTGGGTTGGCTAAAAAAGATAATGTTTTTACCGCGCCTTCTTCTATTTTTGAAAGATTGTTTACAGTAACATTTGCATCGCCTTCTACAGTTCCATTTAAAAGTTGTGCTATTTGTTGTGCCGAAAATTCCATACAATTTAACCCTTTAAATTTAAGTATTTTATTAATACATAACGTTTAAAATTGGCTAAATATTGTTTTGAGCTTTTGTTTTTCGTTTGCCCAGCTTAGTTCTTCTGCGGCCGTTATTGTGTTTGCTTTATATTCTTGTAGTTTTGACGAGGCAAGCATTTCATTTATTTTTGCGGCAATGGCTTTTGGATTATGAGTATCAATAAAATCTCCAATTTTATAGTGTGAGATGATTTTTTCTATCTCGGGTAATTTACTGGCCAATATTGGTGTTCCGGCTTGTATATAATCAAATATCTTGTTAGGCAGGCTGTAATAATAATTAAGATTTGTATTTTTATCAATACTTAAGCCAAGATCTGCATTATACGTGTAATTCATTAATTCCTTTTTTGGAATTTTATTGATGAGTTTAACTTTACCTTCCAGTTTTTGTGCTTTAATTTTTTGTTCCAGCACCTTCCAAACATCACCGCTACCAATAATAAATAACAAAGCGTCTTCAGCATACTGCATTGCATCTATTAATTCTTCTGCGCCTCTGTCTATATTTATGCCCGCCCCTTGTAATAAAATAATCTTTTTATCTTCCGGCATTCCAAGTTCTACTTTAGACATCGGCTTAAAATCAATTATAGAGTCAGAAATGTTTCTTATCACTTTAAATTTTACCAGGTATTTCTCTTCAAAAATTTTGGCAATACTTTCGTTAACCGTAATGCAGGTTTTTAATTTTGGAACGATCTTGCTTTCTATTCCCTGCCATATCTTTCTTTTAGTTGGCGAATTTAAAAGCTCGGGCACCTCACAAAACAACTCGTGGCTATCGTAGATCAAAGGAATTGATCTCATTTTTGAAACCAGATAATTTGGTAAAAGTGTATCCAAATCGTTGGCAAACAAGAGATCTGCTTTTTTGAACAACAATTTAAAAAACAATCTAAGGTTAAAGAAAAAATAAAATAATGGTCCTTTTAAAAACAATAAACGCATGCGTATTGCTTTAAATGGCCATTTTGGAACCGGCAAAGAATCTGGCAATTCTCTTCCAATTAAAATTACTTCAAAGCCGCTTTCAATAAGAGTTAAACAGGTTTTATTAACGCGGTTATCTGTTACCAGGTCGTTAATTACGCTTACTATTGCTATTTTTTTTGTTGTAAACAAATACTTTGTTGATATTGGGCTAAAGATAGAAATATTACCCCTAATTTATTAGTTATTTTTGTATTGCATGTTAAACGTAAAAGAAAATATAAGCCTTAAACCCTTTAATACCTTTGGAATTGAAGCAAGTGGAACGTACTTTGTTGAAATAAATTCGGAGCAGGATTTTTTAGAACTTTTAAAAACCGAAGTATATAAAAATAACTCAAGATTAATTATTGGTGGCGGAAGTAACATATTATTTACTAAAGATTTTAATGGTTTGATTATTAAAAATAATTTAAAAGGCATTGAGCTTGTTAACGAAACGCCAGATGAAGTTATTGTAAAAGCCGCTGCCGGCGAAAACTGGCATGAGTTTGTACTTTGGTGTATCAAAAATAATTATTGTGGTTTAGAAAACCTCTCGCTTATACCGGGATGTGTTGGTGCCAGCCCAATGCAGAACATTGGTGCTTATGGCGTTGAGATAAAAGACGTATTTTATGAATTAGAAGCGATTGATACAAATACGAGTGAAAAAAAAATATTCAAAAAAGATGATTGTGCATTTGGCTATCGCGAAAGTGTTTTTAAAACAAAATATAAAAATCAATTTCTTATAACATCCGTATCGTTTAAATTAAGTAAACATCAAAATTTAAACACAAGCTACGGTGCTATAAATGCTGAGCTGGAAGCAAGAGGTATTAAAAGCCCAACCGTACAAGATGTTTCAAATGCGGTTATTGCCATTCGCCAAAGTAAATTGCCTGATCCTAAAGTAACAGGTAATGCGGGTAGTTTTTTTAAAAACCCCGAGATATCAAAAGAAAAATACGAATCAGTAAAAAAAGATTTTGAAGAACTGGTTTCTTATCCTCTGCCTAATGGTAATTATAAACTGGCAGCGGGTTGGTTAATTGAGCAATGCGGGCTTAAAGGTGTCGAACAAAACGGTGCTGCCGTGCACACAAAACAGGCTTTAGTGCTCGTAAATAAAGCTAATTGCACGGGTAAAGCCGTGTTTGAACTATCTGATTATGTTTTACGGAAAGTATTTGATAAATTTGGAGTAACCCTTGAACGCGAAGTAAACATTATCTGATGGTCGGCTTTTTAATTGATGTAGGCATATTCTTAAATTTATTTTACACTGGTTATGTACTCGCCAAATCTCCGTTCGAATTTTATTTATCGTACGTTCCTATACTTATTTTATTGCCCGTTTTTATTATAAAGTATAAATTTTATACTCCAAATCTTTACATTCTCCTTCCATTATTATTAGTAGGTATTTATAACGTTGCAATTGATAACAATACAATGTCCCGCTTTTTAAAGATTTATGTTAATATAGCAGTTAACCTTGTTTTTTACCAATATGTTATTCAATACTACAATTATGATATTAAAGCAATATTTAAAAAATATCTTTTTGTATCGTTTCTCGTCTGCGCTATTGGCGTCATTCAACTTATAAGTTTTTGGATTGGGTTTGAACCCGGTTATGATATGAGGTTTATATTTCCATTAACTAAATGGGGACTTAATTATGGCGGATTGGGCGTTCGCATCAACAGCCTTTTTAGCGAGCCTTCTTCTTTAGGTATCGCTATTGCTCCTGCTTTTCTTATCAGCTTCTACCAATTAATAACACGTACAAACGAATTTATCTCTTTAAAACGCTGCATTGTTATAATAATTTGCTACTCTCTGTCTTTCTCCAGTCTGGCCTTTTTAGGTATTTTTTTAACTATTATTTTTATCACCATCAATTTTGGGGCCGTGCGTTATTTTTTATTTGCTATTCCCCTTTCGGTTTTTTTATTTTTTGTTGCTTATAATAACGCTAACGAATTTAAGGTGCGCGTAGATGGCATGAGAGAACTATTTGTTGACGACATTTTAGGAGAAGTAAAAAAAGGAGAAACCAAAAGAGCAAAGATCGATCGTATACAAAATTTTCTTAGCAGGGTACACGGCTCTTCTTTTGTGTTTTACAACAACTATTATATTGCCAAGAAAAATTTTATTAAAAACCCCATATTTGGCACCGGCCTTGGCTCGCACGAGTTTGCTTATGATAAATACACGCTAAACAGTTTAATTGGCGGTATTTACGAGTTTAATACCGGTGATGCCAATTCGCTTTTTTTAAGAACAACTTCAGAGGTTGGATTGTTTGGCGCTATATTTTTAATTCTTTTTGTGTTTAAATATTTTGTTTCGCACGATATAAGTGGCCGGGAAGATAATGACTATTGGCTAATGAGTAATGGTTTATTGGTATTAATTCTTTTAACGTATTTGCGGCAGGGAAATTATACATACAATGGCTTTTTCTTATATGGCTGGATGTATTTTTATAACTCTTTTAATTATAAAAATTATACAGATACTTTAGCTACCAAATGACAGTTCTTTTTTTATATACTGAGCTTGCAGAATACTTTATCAAATGCTGCGAAGAGCTTTCAAAAAAAACAAATGTGCACATTATACGATGGCCGGTTAATAAAGAAGCTCCATTTGAATTTTCTTTTACCCAAAACATTCGGGTTTACGATAAAAACAAATATGATTATAGCGGCCTCGAAAAACTAATTAAAGAAATTAGCCCTGATCTTATCGTTTGCAGTGGCTGGATTGATAAAGATTACTTACGTCTTGTAAAACCATATTCTAAAAAAATTCCTACCGTATTAACCTGCGATACGCATTGGTCAGGGTCATTTAAACAATATGCAGCAATTATATTAAGTCGCTTTTTTTTATTAAATAAATTTTCACATGCCTGGGTGCCGGGCACCAGCCAGGCAACTTATGTAAAAAAACTTGGCTTCGAAATAAAAAGAATAAAAAAAGGATTTTACTGCTGCGATCTCAAAAAATTTAATGAGATCTACAATAAACAAATTGATTTAAAGCGAAATAATTTTCCAAAGAAATTTTTATTTGTAGGCAGATATTATGATTTTAAAGGTATAAAAGATCTTTGGAATGCTTTTATTCAGTTGCAGGAAGAAGAGCCTAACGAATGGGAATTATGGTGTCTTGGTGCCGGAAGTATTACCCCGGTTAAACACGATAAAATAAAACATTTTGGTTTTGTACAGCCAAACAAACTCGACGATATCATTCAACAGTGCGGTGTTTTTGTTCTCCCCAGCCATTTCGAACCCTGGGGCGTAGTTGTGCAGGAATACGCAGCTTCGGGCTTTCCATTAATTACGAGCCGGAATGTTGGCGCAAATGATGCTTTCTTAATTGAGAAACAAAATGGTTTTGTATTTGAAACAAAAAATGTGCGGGAGTTAAAGAAAGTATTAAAAAAAATAATAACTTTAAGCAACGCAGAATTGTTTGATATGGCAACGGAAAGTCATACTTTGGCGCAAAAAATCAATCCTGAAAACTGGACAAATACACTTTTAGAAATTTATAATGAATTTAAATCAAACTAAAATATTGATTACGGGAGGCGCGGGTAACATTGGCAGTGCCCTGGCCGAAAAATTAATAAACAATCCAAATAATTTTGTGGTAATAATGGATAATTTATCCACCGGCTTTTTATCCAAATTACCCTCGCCCGATAAAACCAACTGGAAGTTTATTAAGGGAGACGTTAATTATCTTAACGATGTTTCGTCGGTTATGCTTTCATTTCATTTTGATTACGTTTTTCATTTTGCCGCAGTTGTTGGCGTTATAAGAACCCAGGAAAACCCGATTGATGTTTTAAATGATATTGAGGGTATTAAAAACATTTTAAATCTATCAAAAAACACCTCCGTTAAACATGTTTATTTTTCTTCCAGCTCCGAAGTTTATGGTGAGCCTGTTGAATTGCCGCAAAACGAACACCGCACACCTTTAAATTCTAGGGTTCCGTATGCCGTAGTAAAAAATGTTGGTGAGTGTTTTTTTAGAAGCTACTGGCAATCGTTTCATTTACCTTATACCATTTTTCGCTTTTTCAATACCTATGGTCCAAACCAAAGTACAGATTTTGTTGTGGCTCGCTTTTTATCTTCGGCTCTAAAAAACAAAGATATTACAATTTATGGCGATGGCATGCAAACCCGAACCTTTACGTATGTGGATGATACAGTAAATGTTTGTGTTAAAATATTTGAAGAAAAATTATTATCCAACGATGTTATAAATATTGGTAACGCCGAATTAATGACCATAAAAGATCTTGCCGAATTAACTATAAAGATCACAAACTCGAAATCAAAAATAATTTATCTTCCACCACTTAAAGAAGGTGATATGACGAGGCGTCAACCTGATAATACAAAAATGCGCGAGATACTTAATAAAAAACTGGTGAGTATTGATGAAGGCATAAAATTAATGATGCAAGACGAACGCTTCTTAAAAGCAATTGATCTAAAATAATTTATGTGTGGTATAAACGGTTTTATATCTGATCTGTATTCTACTGAACAAAAAAAGAATCTTGTTCAGAAAATGAATTTAACCCTTGGCCACAGAGGACCAGATAATGATGGTGTTTGGGCAGAAGATATAGTTGCACTCGGTCATCGTCGTTTATCTATTATAGATCTAACTTCCGAGGGAAACCAACCTTTTTTTTCCACAGATAAACGTTATGTTATAATTTATAATGGCGAATTATATAATTATAAAGAACTAAGATTAGAGTTACAAAGAGCCTCTCACGGCTCGAGCGATAAGCCTTACTTTTTTAAAACCGAAACAGATACTGAAGTTGTTTTAGCGGCCTTTATGCGTTACGGTACAAAATGTCTGCAACTTTTTAATGGCATGTATGCTTTTGCTATTTATGATACTCTGGAAAAAAAATTAACCCTTGCCCGGGATCGCATTGGTGTTAAACCATTATATTACTACTATGGTGATGAAGGTTTTTTGTTTTCGAGCGAGATAAGGCCGATCATACACTCTAAAATAAAAGAGTTTTCCCTAAATAAAGATGTTCTTGCAGAGTACATGATGTACCAAACCGTATTTGCGCCTAACACAATTATCAGAGGCATAAAGGTATTATTACCGGGTTATTATTTAGAATATCAAAATAATAAAGCAAACGTTGCAGAATATTATTCGTTAAATAAAGTTTCGGATACGGCAACAGAACTATCTTATAAAGACACCTGTTCAAAAGTAAATGAATTACTTACACTTTCTGTTCAGCGTCGCCTGGTTGCAGATGTTCCCTTTGGTGCTTTTCTTTCGGGCGGCATTGATTCAAGTGCTGTTGTTGGACTGATGAGTAAAGTAAGCTCAGAAAAGATTCAAACATTTAATGTTAGCTTTGATGAAAGCGAATTTTCAGAAGCAAAATATGCAAAATTAATTTCACAAAAATTTAACACGAAACATCACGAAATTAAACTAAGGCCTGAAGATTTTTTAAAACAATTGCCCGAAGCGCTTTCCGCAATGGACCATCCCAGCGGTGATGGGCCCAACACTTACGTTGTTTCAAAAGCAACAAAACAAGCCGGCATCACAATGGCGCTAAGCGGCATTGGTGGCGATGAACTTTTTGCCGGTTACGATGTATTTAAACGTATGGCCGAGCTTCAAAAAAAATCATGGTTAAATGCACTTCCAACTTTCAGCAGAAAAGCGGTTGGTTTTGCGATACAAAAAAGAAAAAAAACAATTGCAGGAAATAAGATCGAAGAATTGCTTGGGCAGGAAAAAATTAATTTCTCTTCCGCTTATCCTTTAAGCAGAAGTGTTTTTACTGGGAAAGAGCTTTCTGAATTATTAAAAGATGCAAAACCATATAAACGAATAAATAAAATTGTTTCGGAGGTGCCACAAATAAAAGATCATTTACTAAGTGCTGTATCAGTTAGCGAAATAAAAACCTATTTACAAAATGTTTTACTGCGCGATGCCGACCAAATGAGTATGGCCGTTGCATTGGAAGTGCGGGAGCCTTTTTTGGATTATAAGTTAATTGATTTTGTATTAAGTGTAAACGATGAAAAAAAATATCCCCACACTGCGAAAAAATTATTGATAGATAGTTTAGGTGACCTTCTACCGCCCGAAATAGTAAATCGCCCAAAGATGGGATTTACGCTCCCTTGGCAGCTTTGGTTAAAAAATGATCTGAGATCGTTTTGTGAAAAAAACATTAACGAGTTTTCAGAATACGGCTTTTGCAATACACAACAAATAAAAAATTTGTGGCAACGCTTTTTAAACAACGATACAAGTGTAACCTGGAGTAGGATATGGCATCTTGTAGTTTTAAATAATTGGATAAAAGAAAATAATATTTCTGTAAAATTTGAGTAAGCCTAAAATAATTGTTTTTATGCATTGGTATTTGCCGGGAACAAAAGCCGGTGGTCCTGTACGCTCGGTGTTCTCAATGATCAACTTATTAAAAACTTATTTCGATTTTTACATTGTTACTTCCAACAAAGATCTTGGCAGTAATACCGAATATAACGGCATAACTGCAAATACTATTTTCGAAAAAGAAGCTGTTAATTATTTTTATTTTAGTGATGCGCATAACACGGTAGATCATCTTTTATTATTAATTAATAAAATAGAGCCTGATCTTATTTATTTAAATAGTTTTTGGTCGTTTACGTTTTCTATTAATATTATCCGCTTAAAAAATAAAAAGCTAATTACAGCGCCAGTATTATTAGCTCCGCGTGGCATGTTAAGTAAAGGTGCATTAAGCTTAAAATCGTTCAAGAAGAATTATTTTATTATCTCAGCAAGGCTTTTTGGCTGGTATAAAAACGTTCATTTTCATGCTACTAATAAACAAGAAGAACAGGATATTAAAGCTTGTTTTCGTTCAGCAAAAATTACAATTGCCTCCAATTTAAATTCAGGCATACTTATTAAAAACACTACGTTAAAAAATCCCGGTCAATTAAACTTATTTTTTTTATCACGCATTTCAGAAGTAAAGAATTTACATTTTGCATTAGAGCTTTTAAAAGAAACACCTTCTGACATTTTTATTACTTATGATATCTATGGTAATTTGGAAGACCAGGATTATTGGAGTCGTTGCAACGAGATCATTATGCAATTGCCGAAAAATGTAACTGTTACTTACAAAGGAGAGCTCTCGTTTAATGAAGTGCAAAATACGATTTTAAAATACCATGCTTTATTACTGCCAACTTTAAACGAAAATTTTGGCCACTCTATTGTTGAAAGTCTTTTAACGGGTTGCCCCGTTATTATTAGCGATCAAACGCCCTGGAATGATCTTGAAAAAAACAACGCCGGTTATTCCATAGCGCTTGAGGATAAGCAAAAGTTTGTTGAAGCAATTATTAATTTAGCAAAATTAAACCAGGCCGAATTTTCTCAAAAAAGCAATGCAGCAAATAACTATATTAGCAGTAAAATAGAAGTGGACAGAAGTATAAATCTTTACAAAAATTTATTTAATGGATTCGCCAAAAATTGATCTTTCTAGTTTCGACAATGATTGGTACAAACCGGGGCAGCCTTTAATTGTAAGGGCTTTATGGTACTTTATCAATTATGTATTCTTTAAGTCGGCTTTTCCGTTTTATGGACCAAAACGTTTTTTGTTACGCTTATTTGGCGCAAAAGTGGGTAAGGGTGTAATTATTAAGCCTCACGTATCCATTAAGTATCCCTGGCATTTAGTTGTTGGTAATCATGTTTGGATAGGCGAATTGGCCTGGATAGATAACCTTGCAAAGGTAACTTTAAAAGATCATTCCTGCATTTCGCAAGGCGCCATGCTATTATGCGGAAATCATAATTATAAACGCAGCACATTTGATCTCTTGGTTGGTGAAATTACATTAGAAGAGGGCGCCTGGGCCGGCGCAAAAACAGTTGTTTGTCCGGGAGTAAGACTTGGCAGCCATAGTTTACTAACGGTTGGCAGCATTGCTACATCTTCTTTAGAAGCAAACTGGATATACCAGGGAAATCCCGCAAAAAAATTAAAGATCCGCGAGATGAAACCTCAGCGTTAAGCTTTTTCGTCAATCCGCTCAACCTTTGTTACCCCTTTTACTTTTTTAAGAACTTCCATTAAATGATTTAAGTGTTTTGTGTCGTGCACGTAAATCATGATCGTTCCTTCAAAAAGTCCATCATCTGTATCAAATTTAATGGAGCGCATATTAATATTATTTTCGTTAGAAATTATTTTGGTAATGTTGTTTACCAAACCTAATTCATCCGTACCAATAATTTTAATTCCAGCAAGAAAAGAAATCATCTGATCGTTTAACCACTTTGCTTTTACAACGCGATAAGCATAATTTGAAAGCAGTTTAATGGCATTTGGACAATTTACCCGGTGAATTTTTATTCCTTCACCAACCGTAATAAATCCAAACACATCGTCTCCCGGAATGGGATTACAGCATGGCGACAATTTATAATCCAGCTTTTGCATGTCATCACCAATAACAAGCATATCGCTGCTTCCGCGGGCGTTAGTAACTAACTGTTCTATTTTTGGTGTTGCTGTTTTACGACCGGGTTTTACGGGATTGTTTTTAAAACGAACAAATTCTTTAATCTCTTTTACATCTACATTTCCTAACGCTGCGCGGTAAAATAATTCCTGCGATGAGGGGATCTTTAAAAACTGGCAAAAATCGTTTACGTTTTGTAAAGTAAAGTCAAGCTTGTTTTTATAGAACTTGCGCTCCATAATTTCTCTTCCTTCTTCTGCAACTTTTTTACGCTGTTCTTTTAAACTGCTTTTTATTTTTGATTTTGCCTTGGCTGTTATAACAAAGCCTAACCAATCTTCTTTCGGGGTTTGTTTATTGCTGGTAAGAATCTCTATCTGGTCGCCGCTTTTTATCTCATAACTTAATGGCACCAATTTAAAATTTACTTTTGCGCCAATACATTGTTCACCAACTTTTGTGTGAATTTCAAAAGCAAAATCCAAAGCGGTTGCACCAACCGGTAACGTTTTCATATCACCTTTTGGTGTAAACGCAAATAACTCATCGCTGAATAAATTCAGCTTAAAGTCATCCATAAATTCAAGCGCGTTTGGATCGGGATTTTCGAGCATCTCGCGAATACGCTGCAACCAATTCTCTAAATTGTTTTCTTTATCTGCCGCACTGTCTTTATATTTCCAGTGCGCTGCGTAACCTTTCTCTGCCAACTCGTCCATTCTTAGAGTACGAATTTGTACTTCTACCCATTTACCTTCCGGACCCATAACCGTAGTATGCAAACTTTCGTAACCATTACTTTTTGGCGTGCTTATCCAATCGCGCAAACGTTCCGGACTAGGGTGATAAAAATCGGTGATAATAGAATATACTTTCCAGCAATCAGATTTTTCCTGTTCAAGTGGCGTATCAATAACAATGCGTATTGCAAACAGATCGTAAATTTCTTCAAAGGCAACCCCTTTTGTTTTTGTTTTATTGTAAATACTGAAAATAGATTTTGGCCTGCCAAATATTTTAAACGTAAAGCCCTGTTCTCCTAAAATTTCTTTTAAAGGCTCAATAAATTTTTGAACAAAACGTTTTCTTTGCGGCTCTGTTTCCTGTAATTTTACAGCAATATCATAATAACCTTCGGCGTTGGTATATTTTAATCCAAGATCTTCTAACTCTGTTTTAATGTTATTTAATCCCAAACGATGAGCTAAAGGCGCATACAAAAACAAGGTCTCGCTCGCGATCTTCATTTGTTTTTCACGCTTCATATGCTCCAGCGTACGCATATTGTGCAAACGATCGGCTAGTTTAATTAAAATAACACGAATGTCTTCGCTCATAGTTAAGAGAACTTTTCTAAAATTCTCTGCCTGAATAGAAGAAGTGTTATCAATTACACCCGAAATTTTTGTAAGCCCGTTAATGATCTGCGCAACTTTTTCGCCGAATAATCCTTTTACATCATCTAATGTAAGATCGGTGTCTTCAACCGTATCGTGCAATAAAGCGCAAACAATGCCGGTTGCGCCAAGTCCGATTTCTTCTGCACAAATCTGGGCTACTGCAATTGGGTGATAAATATATGGCTCTCCGCTTTTGCGGCGCATTTCTTTATGCGCTTCAACAGCAACCTCAAAAGCTTTACGAATAATTTCTTTATCGCCTTTTTCTAAGCGACGTTTACAAGCCTTGATTAAAATTTTATACCGGTTTAAGATCTCCTTACGCTCCGCTTCGAGGTCAATTTTCATATGAAGAATATCAATTTTTTAGTTGCCATATGTTAATGACAGACAATTTCATAATTTGTTCAGAAATATGTCTATGAAGGTATTAATTTTGCGTAACATTAAAAAGCCTTTGCTTTGAAAATTTTCATCTATATCTATTACTTTTTCCGTTCTGCTGCAATGCGCGGCTTCGTGAATGCAATCAGGCTTATCTTGGCAGAGGGGCCAAACGAAAAAAAGTATGGCATAACTACTTCATCAATTAAAAAAAGTGATTCAGAAGAGTTCTTTCATTACCAGGGAGCCGGCTATCTTGTGTTACATAGAGTGTTTGAAGAGATCGCTACAAAAACAAAAAGTTTTGATTTTACGGATATTGGCTGCGGTAAAGGCCGGCCCGTGTTTGTGGCAGAATCGTTTGGTTATGATAATTTAACGGGAATTGATCTGGATAAAGAGCTGGTAGATGCGGCAAATAAAAATTTAAGAACTTATTTATTAAAGAGAAAAAATTCTAACATGCAATTCATTCATGTAAATGCATTAGAATACAATTATAAAAACAACGCCACGGTTTATTTTTTGTTTAACCCATTTAATGAAGAGGTATTAAAAAAAGTGCTGACAAAAATAATATCTTCTACAACTTCAGAAACCTGGTTTGTGTATATGAATCCGAAATATAAAAATGCGTTTACGCCAGATAAATTTGAGGTTGTAAAAGAATTAAAAACCAAAAGGTATTTAGAGGCGATGGTTTATAAACTCAAAAAATAACTGCCAGTCATTCGGGGCTTGACCCGGATTCTCAGTTCTAAAACAAAATTCATACTTGAGTGCTGAGGCCCTGAATCAAGTTCAGAGTGACGAGAGCTACTCTCTCTTCAACGCAATTCTAAAAGTTGTGCCTTTATTTAATTCGCTTTTAAGAACAAATATTTTACCATTGTGATAGATTTCTATAATACGTTTGCACAAGCTTAATCCGAGTCCCCAGCCTCTTTGTTTGGAAGTATAACCGGGCTCAAACACCGTTTTAAATTTTGATTTTGGAATGCCCTTGCCCGTATCAGAAATATCTACAAATAATCCTTCCGGCACATCTATCAACGCAACTTCTATTGCGCCCTTGCCTTCCATAGCGTCAATTGCATTCTTACAAATATTCTCTATCACCCATTCAAAAAGCGGAACAGATAAGTGCACCATTAATGTTTCTTCCGGTAATTTTAAAGTGTAAATGGTGTTTTTAGACGTGCGGTTCTTTAAATACTCAACAGCCTCTGTCAATACCTGGTTTATGTTTGCAGGAGCTAATGTTGGCTGTGATCCAATTTTACTAAAGCGGTCGGTAATAGTATTTAAACGTTTTACATCCTGTTGCATTTCGTTGATAATAGATTCATCAACCCCCATCGATCTTAAATGTTCGTTCCACGCCATTAACGAAGAAAGTGGTGTGCCTAACTGATGCGCCGTTTCTTTACTCATGCCTACCCAAACCTGATCTTGCTCTGCCTTGCGGGCCGTGCTAAATAAAATGTATGCAATCAATAAGAATAAACCAATAACACCAAATTGTATATATGGATAATACTTTAGCTGCGTTAATAATTCGGAGGGTGCATAAAAAATATAATCTCCCGGGCCTTCACCAAGATCAACTAATATTGGTGTGTTTTCAGAAGAAAGTTCTGCAAGCTTGATCTTTAATTTTTCGGGTGTATTAATTTCACTTGTGTCAATCTTTCCGGTTTCTAAAACTTTATCTTGGGCGTTGTTGGTGTATATTACCGGTACGGCGGCGGAGTTAACGGCTACTTCGGCAATAAAGGATTTAATTAAACTATCGAATACTAATTTTATATCGCTAAACACACGGCTGTCTTTATGATACAGTTTTTGCTTAATACCTTTGTAAACATTTATCTCTACCGGCTGGTAAAGATCTTTCATAATTTGTAATTGCTCTTTTAAATAAACCGGATCTTTTTCTTTTGCAGAATCTAAATTTCTTGAGATTTGAATCACATCATTTTCATCGGTTAAAATTACAGGTACCGAAGTGTTTTCCTGTAGCACCTTTAAAACGAACGAAACGTCTTGCGCATCGGCACTTAATTGTTTTGTGGCTTCGGCATATAGCTCTGCTTTTTTTCTTTCGCCGGTTTTTATTTTCTCAAACAACTCGTTCGTGAATTTTACAAGATTAGCTTTTTTCTGCACAGCTTTTGCCCAAAGCTCAACTTTTTCTTTTTCGTTACGAGAGATCTTTTTAACAAGGTTGCGCGTATACCATAACGAAGCAATAATAATAAGCAAAGCAAAGGCTGCCAGGCCTAATTTCCAACGCTGTTTTTGATTGTAGATGCTCACGCTTAAAAATTAATTACTTAAAGATACGAATTTAAAAATCCTCGTCGTCCTCTTTTTTCTTCTTAGGCTCTAACGTTTTTTTAGGCGAATTATTGTTGGTTTTCTCTAATTCAAAATTCTGCTCCGCTTTTTCTTTCTTTTTTACAGATATAGAATCCTTTTTAAACATGCCAAACTCCTCTTTAAGCAACTGCTTCAAATTTTGTTTTTCTTCCTTCAGGTCCTTTTTAATGTTTTCTTTTAAACCTTTTCTGTCGTATTTAATAATTGGTTTATCAACAGTACCCGTCATTAAAATAAAGGCACTGCGTTTATTGTCCGGATCATTTTCAACCGGACCAAATTCTTCATCCGCCTTATGTTTTCGCTTTTTAGCAAGTAGTTCGCTTATCAATAATTCAATGTGATAATCAATTGCATTATCAAAGGTGTGTGAACCCCAGAAAATTATATTCAAGGCAGAATTTTTTAAGGAAGTACTTGGTAAATAAATGGTTTTGTTTTTTATTTCAACTACACTTTTTAAGCTTGAGAATTTTATTTTCTGCAGATCCTGGATATCTACAAATTTTGAAAGGCTTAACAACGGCTTAAAATCTATTAGCTCGCCACGATCAATAGCAAGATCAATGTTTGATTGAAGGGAATTAAGATCGGGTTCTAAGGCATTACTCCAGCTTCCAGAAAATTCTACCGTTGCAGTTGCAAAACCTTTTAAATTCTTTTCCTGTAAAGTTGCTTGACCAAAATCATTAAACTGATAGAACATATTGCTGATGTTTATGTTCTTTAATTTACTTTGCAAAACAACGTCTAGTTTATTACCCGAATTATCAGCAAAAGCGTCTATCTCCGCTTCACCTTCCATCGTGTTTAATTTCATTTCGCTTACAATTGCTTTTTGATCTTTGATCTCTATTTCACCGGTAATAGATTGCGCTTCGAACTTTGCATAGCTGAATTTAGCAATAGCCGCATTTAATTTAAATTGAATATTTTTTGGAATAAGGGGCGCCGTTTTATCTTCCGAAGCTTTATACTTCATCATAAAATCCTCAAGCTTTAAATAGTTAGAAAATAAGTTTCCGGTAATAATTAAAGGCGCAGTTTTATCAGATAGATAATTAAAAATTCCCGGGATCTTTGCATTTAGAGATATATCAGAGCTTCCGCGCTTTAACTTAAGATCTTTTACCTCCACTTCTCTTGCTTTAGCAGTAACCAAGCAGTTCTCTACTGCAAAAACGGTTTCATCGTTTTTAAATTGCGCTTCAAGATTAGTAACACTTGCATCAAGATCTAATTTTACCTTGTTAGAAAAGGTTTCGTTTTGCAGATCGCTTAACAAGCCTTCAACGTCTGAATTTATTTTAAGATTGCCTTTTAATTTTGTTAAAGTATCTATAGGCCAAAAGTTTTGCAGATTTTCGAGATTTGCGTTTGCATCTACTAAAAAGTGAATAAACGGATTTGAAAAATCATTCAAAGAAAAACTTCCTTTAAGTTCATCATTATTTATTTTTAAATACACATTTGTAAGATCAAGCTGTGATGCGGCATTCGAATAAAGCAATCTTCCATCAATATTTACATTTTGTGCAGTTGTAGAAGTTGGCTTATAAGTTATCTCTCCATTCTTGATACCAAACTCACTTGTACATTTAAAATCGTTTTGCTTTTCATATTTAAAATTTCCTTTTGCATAAAAATTTCCTTCACTTTTATACGCGCTTGCTTTTTGTTTTTGTTCTTCAGGCAATAAAGATAAAATAGTAGCAATGTCTAATTTAGATGCCTCATAATTCACATCTATTTTTTGCAAACTATCGCCATATATAAAGTTGCCATTTAAATTAAACAGCATGCTGTTTAAACTTAAACTCGTTTTTTCGAATAAATAATTGTTTCCTTTTACCTGCAGGGTAATATCTAAATTGCAGTCTTTACTTTTTAAGAAAGTTTTTTTACTTGCTGCAATTTGATTGATATAGATCTTGCCTTCAGATACCATATCATATTCGGCTTCACTAAAATCTCCTTTAAAGCTCAGATCTTTAATTAAAAGATCTGTTTTAAAGATCTTTTGTTTATCGCGATAAATAATACGACAGTTTTTAAGCTGAATCAGGTCTAGTTTAAAATTTATAGAATCGTTTTTGCTGTTTCCTGCTTCAGATTCTTCCCAAAAAATATAATTTGGCTTACCCGCTTTTGTTAGTCCGGGTTTTGCGAGCGCATTCTTTAAAGTAATTTTTTTTATGTCATACTTTTTATGCCAGAGGTCGCTGATATCAAAATGCAAATTAAGTTGCTCGGCAAATAAAAGTGTGTCGCGCTTTTTTATTTTTAAAGCCTCTAACATTAAAACATTCTTAAATTCCATCGAGCAATCGGGAAAAGTTTTTATGATCGTAAGATCAATGTTCTTTGGATCTATCGTCACTTCCGATTTAAGATGTTTATTTATTTCGCCAAGCAAAGCGGCTTTTACCTCATCCTGGTAAATAAAAAGTAAGCTTACCAATGCGCCGCAAATAAAAATAAAAATAAATGCCAACCATAAAATTACTTTTATGATCCTCTTAAAAACAGACTTCTTTTTAGGCGCTATTTCGGGGTTAAATTCCAATAAGGTAAATGTCCGTAAAACTATAACACCTGCTAAGGTTTAAGTTACTAGAAATAAACAATTGGCTTTTTATAAATTCTAAGGACAAAGGCCTGGTATTAACACAATAAACGTAAAAATCAATTATTGAATAATGAGCTTTTGCGAAAAGCCGTCCTGTGGGTCTGAACCCGAAATAAGATAAACGCCCTTTTCAAATTCCGAGGTAAGCACTTCGTTTTCTGCAGGCGCTTCTGTTTTTAAAAAAACCTCTTTTATTCGTCTACCACTAATGTCGCAAATAAAAATGCTTTTGCTCAATGGCGTTTTATCGTAACCTACTTTTAGGCGGTCGTAAGTTTGATTTATCCAAAAAGCAGTTTTGGCACCATTCTTAAAATTTACCGCAATTGTTTTATGTGTTGCAACGGTGCCGTCAAAATCTACATTTTTTAAGCGATAGTAATTTATCCCTTTTACCGGGTTGTTATCATAATTAAAATAAGAAAGGTTGTTGTCTCCCGCTGCGGGAGAAAGCGAAATTATTGTGTTTAATGGTATAAAATTAATTCCGTCAGTGCTTTTTTCGAGCAGATAGTAAGCCACGTTTTTTTCTGTTGCAACCACCCATTTTAAAAGTATCTCATTCTCTAAAGGTTCGGCATAAAAATCCTTTAAAGTTATTGGCAACACGCCGCTACAGCCAGGGCCACAGGTTCCGCTTAAACTAATTGTCCAGGTAACTATTTCATCCCGCCTGTCTGCCACAGCAGCAACAGCAAAACTTCCGCCGGTTTGGGTAAAACTCATAGTTATATCCATATTACCCGCACCGATTGTTGTTGTAGGGTTTGGCGCAGAAGAAAAGCTTCCTCCGAAACCTTGTAAAGTTAGCTGATCGCCACCATCGGCGCCCGATGAAGCACAGGAAGCGCCACGCTTTTTAAATTCTGCAGTAATACTTGCGCTACAACCGGCGGGCAAAGTAAAATTTGTTACCACTGTTTGCGAAGCGCAACTTCCGGTAACTTGCGTGCCATTACATTGTGTGCCAAAAAAATTATAGGCTGTTAAATTACAACCTAACAAACAGCCGTTTGGGCAGGCTGTGCCAGCGCTCATGCCGCCATTTAAAGTACAGCCTGATACTGAAATTTGCCCTTGAGCAAATTTTACAAAAAATAAAAAAATAAATATGTAAAAACCCTTTTTCAAATGTTTTATAAATTGAATTAAAAAAGCGGTTAAGGATTTCTTTTGCTTCGAATGAAAATCAAAAGACCTTTAGGGTGTTCACTTCTTGTAAGTGCAGTATAAATTTAGAATATTTAAACACGGCCCACGTTGTATATATATTAAGTAAATATTAACTTTTTTTGTTTTTTGGCTTCTTTTTTGGCCTGATAATTGTTAAAATAGGCTGTGAATTCCTTATTAAACAAAGAAATTCGTAAATTTATTTTCATGAAAAAAATCATAGTATCACTCACTCTTAGCCTTGCGGCTTTAGCTGCGGTATCGTTCGTTAACTCACCTCCCGAAGAATTAGCCATTAATGCCGCAATCCCTCAAGGTGATTACAAAATGAAAGATGTTAGTGGAAAATCCACTTCGTTAAACGAAATTAAAACTGCTAAAGGCTTACTCGTGATCTTTAGCTGTAATACCTGCCCATATGTAAAATTAAGTGAGACACGTATTAAAGAATACTCTGATTATTGTGTAGCCAACGGTATTGGTTGTGCTTTAATTAATAGTAACGAAGCGCAAAGAGCAGAAGACGATAGTTTTGATAAAATGACAGCATATTATGCTACTCAAAAATTAAAATGTATTTATGCGGTTGACGAAAAAAGTGCATTGGCCAATGCTTTTGGCGCTACACGTACGCCGCAGTGTTTTTTATTTAATACAAAAGGCTTAATTTATAAGGGTGCTATTGACGATAACGTAAAAGACGCTGCGGCAGTTAAAGCACCGTATTTAAAAGACGCTTTGGCTTCCTTATTAAAGAACGAAACGCCAAAAATGCAGGAAACAAAATCTATTGGTTGCACTATTAAACGTGTAGAGTAATTTTAACCGAATAAAAAAATATAAAAAGAGCTTCGCAAATGCGGGGCTTTTTTGTTTTCAAAAAAATTCAAATAAACATATTTTTTGGCGTGCCCGCGAGTTCGGCTTGAAAAAATTGCTTAGCCTCACTCGCGGTCGGGTTATTCCGGGCTTCGCTTCGCTCCGGTTTTTTGCCTTAACAGGCAAAAGAACTAAACCCTACATATCCCTCACGCAAGCTAACGTATATAAAGAGTTCGGAAACTTGCGTTAGGGATAGAGCCATTGTTTGAGCTCTTTTTTATGAGCCTTTAAGGCGAAATAAAAAAAGCGAGTGGCGAAAGCCCGTGCCGTAGGCAACGCACAAGAAAAAATCTCTTTTACTTAAAATTGTTTGGTTTTTTATTAGCCTGCTTAATCCTTATCTTTACGTTTTAAATGTTTAAGAAAGAATTAGACCCCGACGATTTTTATTATAGCCCCGAAGGTTATATTGTGTTTACTGAAAAGTATCACTTAAAACGCGGGCACTGCTGCAAAAGCGGCTGTAAACATTGCCCCTATGGTTACGATAAAAAAACCGGTAACTTTATAAAAGATAATACAAAAAAATAAAATTTTATATGTCAGCAACAGCCAGCGTTTCGTTTAAAGGACTTGTTTTACAAGGTATACCTCAGCACTTACCCGAAGCAAAACCTTACGAAACAACTATTAATCATGCGCCAAAACGAAAAGATATTTTAAGCGCCGATGAAAAAAAATTAGCGATCAGAAACGCTTTACGTTATTTTGATCCAAAACACCATGCAACATTAGCAAAAGAATTTGCGCACGAATTAAAAACTTACGGACGTATTTACATGCACCGTTTAAGACCTGATTATAAAATTTATGCCAGGCCAATTTTAGAATATCCTCACAAAAGCTTACAGGCAGCGGCTATTATGCACATGCTGAGTAATAATTTAGATTACGCGGTGGCACAACACCCGCACGAATTAATTACTTACGGCGGTAACGGTTCGGTATTTCAAAACTGGGCGCAGTACTTGTTAACCATGCAATACTTAGCTACTATGACTAACGAGCAAACGCTTGTATTGTATAGTGGCCACCCTATGGGCTTGTTTCCGTCGCACAAAGATGCGCCGCGGGTTGTTGTTACAAACGGTATGATGATACCTAATTACAGTAAGCCCGACGATTGGGAAAAATTTAATGCCCTAGGTGTAACGCAATACGGACAAATGACGGCTGGTAGTTTTATGTATATTGGTCCGCAGGGTATTGTACACGGTACTACCATAACCGTTATGAACGCCGCTCGTAAAAAATTTAAAACAGAAGAAGAGCGTAAGGGAAAATTATTTGTAACCTGTGGCCTGGGAGGCATGAGTGGCGCGCAGCCTAAGGCCGCTAAAATTGCAGGTTTGGTTTCTATAACAGCTGAGATAAATCCGAAAGCTGTAAAAACGCGTCACACCCAGGGTTGGGTAGATGAAGTGTTTTCTGATTTGGATAAATTAATTACCAGAACAAAAGGCGCACAACAAAACAAAGAGGCAGTGAGCCTTGCTTACGAAGGCAATGTGGTTGATTTGTGGGAACGTTTGGTAAAAGAAAATATAAAAGTAGATATTGGCAGCGATCAAACATCTTTGCACAATCCATGGGCTGGTGGCTATTATCCTGTGGGTTTTTCTTTAGAAGAAAGTAATAAAATGATGGCGGAGCAACCTGAACAATTTAAAAAAGAAGTTCAAAAAACCTTGGTGCGCCATATTAATGCTGTAAATACATTGACAGGTATGGGCATGTACTTTTTTGATTATGGCAATGCGTTTTTATTGGAAGTATCGCGGGCCGGTGGCGATGTATTTGCCAATAAAGAAGCCGGCGAGTTTAAATACAAAAGTTACGTACAGGATATTTTAGGACCCATGTGTTTTGATTATGGTTTTGGCCCCTTCCGTTGGGTGTGCACATCGGCAACGCCGGAAGATCTTGCTATGACAGATAAATTAGCGCAGGAGGTTTTGGAAGAAATTTATAAAACAGCGCCTAACGAAATAAAACAGCAATTGCACGATAACATTGTTTGGATAAAAGAGGCGCAGCAAAATAATTTAGTGGTTGGATCGCAGGCGCGCATTTTATATGCAGATAGTGAAGGAAGAATAAAAATTGCACGCGCCATAAACAAAGCTATTAAGGAAGGAAAAATTTCTGCGCCGGTTGTGTTGGGAAGAGATCATCATGATGTTAGCGGAACAGATAGTCCGTATCGCGAAACCTCTAATATTTACGATGGTAGTAAATTTACCGCCGATATGGCGGTACAAAATTTTGTGGGCGATGCTTTTAGAGGTGCCACCTGGATAAGCCTGCACAATGGCGGTGGCGTGGGCTGGGGCGAAGTAATAAACGGTGGTTTTGGTTTGGTTTTGGATGGAAGCGATGACGCAGAAAGACGATTAGAGCAAATGTTATTTTGGGATGTTAACAATGGCATCTCCCGCAGAGCCTGGGCGCGTAACGATGAGGCCCTCTTTGCCATTAAACGTGAAATGGAACGTACACCGAATTTACAGGTAACATTGCCGAATTTGGTGGATGATAGGTTATTAGAAGGACTTTAAAAAATCCTTCTTCAATGGAGAAGGTTTAGGATGAGGCTCAAACAAAAAACCCACTTGCATTCGGCAGGTGGGTTTTTTGTTTTTGTCCGGTTTGCTGTTTTTGAGATTGCAAAATTGACGGCATTTATTATTTACGCTTTTGCGGAAGATCTTTTTTAAGATCGGCGTTTTGTTTTTTATTCTTTTCTGTTTCTGAAGTATGGGATTTTGCGCCGTGCGACGGAGCCGCTTTCTTAATGCGTTCTCTTGCGTCGTCTCTTCCTGCTTTGTTTGCCATGAGTTCTGTCTTTTTATTTGTTTTTTGCATAATATGTAGCAAGAAATAAGCCGTTTTATTATTTAATTATAAGTCAATAAGTTAATTAACGGCCAACAAAAAACCTGTGTATTTTCATACACAGGTTTATAAATCACTTCTACAATAAAATTATAATATAGCGCGGAACAACAGGAATAATCCTCCCGATAAAATAATAGTAACCGGTAAAGTTAATAACCAGGTTAAAGCAATGGTTTTAATTGTGCCTTTTTGTAAATTCTTTAAGCCTTTTTTAGCAACCATTGAGCCCGCAATACCCGATGATAACATATGCGTTGTTGAAACAGGAACGCCATAAGCAGATGCCATACCAATACCCATAGATGCTACTAGTTCGGCACTTGCGCCTTGCGCATAACTCATGTGCTGCTTGCCAATTTTTTCGCCAACAGTTTTTACAATTCGTTTCCAGCCTACCATGGTACCTAAACCTAAACATAAAGAAATAACGATCATTACCCATGATGGTGCATATTCTACCAATTTTTTAGTTGCTTTTATTTCGTGGTTTAATTCTTTTATCTCGTTAAGACTTAAGGTTAAGTTACCGCCTTTAATTATTTTATCGGCGTTTTTTGTGATCTTGATAACATCTTTTCTTAAGGAAAAACGATCTTTTAAAGCAACTTCATCTGAGTTAAATTTGCCAACAGTTATTTCTTCAAAATGATCTGAGTATTTAATAATCTCGGCGTACATAACTTTTTCCTTCCCGGCAAGAACGGTTGTATCTGCTTTAGAAATTAATACTTCTATTTTATTTACATTACCATTAACGCTTTGCAGGTTTACGGTTGAGTCTACTGCAAATTGACCGGGCAATACCGCTATTAATATCAACATAATTAAACCAACTCCTTTTTGCCCATCGTTTTGCCCATGGAAAAAACTTACCAGGCCGCAGGTGATCCATAATAACATGCGGATCCAGATGGGCGGCATTTTACCGGGAATTGGCTCTTTATAAATTGTTTCGTTTTTAATAAAACGTTTAAAAATGAACATCATAATAATGGCAACAGAAAAACCTATTAGTGGCGAAAGCAATAATGCTAAACCTGTATCTTTTGCTTTATCCCAGTTAACAGCTGAAAGACCATAGTCGCCAGGTAAAAAAGAAAAAGCTAAACCAATACCTAAAATAGAGCCAATAATTGTGTGTGAGCTGGATGAAGGTATACCAAAATACCAGGTCCCGAAATTCCAGATTATGGCGCTAACCAACAAGGCTAATATCATAGCAATACCGTGATAGGGATTACTATCAACCAAAGCATCCATGGGCAATAAGTTTACAATACCCATGGCAACGGCAATACCGCCCAACATAACCCCGGCAAAATTTAAAATGCCACTATAAACTACGGCTACCGTAGGTTTCATTGAGTTGGTATAAATAACGGTTGCTACAGCGTTTGCCGTATCGTGAAAACCATTAATAAATTCAAAAAAACAAGCTAATACAAGACAAAGTATTAATAGAACGGTAAGTGTTGTGTCTAATCCAAACATAGTGTGTGTTTAATATGATTCAAATCTCAAGGTTTTTCAGCCTCCCAATGTTAAGCTAACGTTAAATCCCCAGTTCTACCTGGAAAACGGCGAAGAAATACTTGTTAAGGTCCTTATTTGTCAAAAGGTCGCGCTCTCTGTTGTAAAAGACGTTAGCCTGTACTTTTACTTTGTGTTTATTAAGATATTTGGTCACACCCAGGCCATATTGCTCGTTTTCTTTAACAGACGATAAAACATCGTGATGCGGGCTAACCAAAGAGTGTCTTGCAGCGATTTCCCACTGGCTTTTAAAGCAATAACTCAGTTGTGTGTTAACACCATCGCCGGTTACAAAAGTGCGTGATTTACCATCGTTGCCTTTAACCACGGGGCTTCCATCGGTATCGCGGCGTATGTATTCTGCTGTTAAAGCAATTCCTTTGTATTTAAACAAAAAATCACCCATGTATACATTAAAACTCTTTGTACCATACATGTCTTTCCCTAATTGCCCACCAGATCTCACTGCAAGGTCGTTTAACTGATATCCTCCGGCAATTGAGATCTTTGGTTTTTCTTCACGTAAAACATCTCCTTCAAAATAATCTCCACCATCTGTAAACGTGCCAAGAGGCAATATTTCAAGTCTCCCGGTGTAAGAAAGACCGGCATTGCTAATGTTTGAATTTCTTCCTTCGCCAGTTGTAACTGCTAGTTTAGGAATTACAACAAAATTTTCAGTAACATGGCTTGTATAATTGATAAACAAACCAAAATCCCTGTCTGTAGTAAAATTTGCATTTACTATAGAGCGGTCGTAAAATTGCAATGCCCCCGAAGAGTTAACGCGCTGGCGGTTTCCGGGCAGTTTTCCCTGGCCAAAACCTATTTGTAACTGTTTAACGGGTTTATAAAAGATCATTGCATCACGCAACACGTTTGGACTAACGTTTTGTGTTGTAGCATCAACAACGGTCCAATCCATATCGCCGCGCGAAAAAGACAATTGTAAATAATATGTTAACTTAGGGTTAACTACATGGCCAGTTAAACTTAACCTGCAACGGCGCACACGCGCTTCGAAAGACGAGGGGCTAAGATCTTCATCGCTTACTGTATTAAACAGCGCCCGGTTTTGAATTCTAAACCTTAAATTAAGAGAATAAGAGCTATCCGGAGTAGAAAACCCAAGCCCGTTCTTGAAGCTAAAATAGGGCGTTTTGTTAGGTTTAACCTGCCCTTCCTGCGCAACAAAAAAGGTTGGAATAAATAATAAAAGACAGATTCCTTTAAAATATAAATTTACTTTCATTTGCATAAAATTTTACTGCAAACTAAAAGTTACTAAATCACTTTAATGGTAATTTAATGTTAAGTAATTGTTAAGTTGTAAAATTAATACTCTACTTTTTTAGTGAATCGCGAATCTCCATTAGTAATTTCTCACTAACCGTTGGCTCAGGTGGAGTAGCCGGCGCAGCTTCTTCTTTTTTCTTCATCCTGTTAAGCCCTTTAATGATCATAAACAAAGCAAATGCTACTAAAATAAAAGAGATGATCTGCGAAAGAAAATTACCATACTTAATAGCGGTACCTGGTATTACTAATTGTGAAAGATCTGCAATATGCGCCGCGTTTAGCGCAGGAGTCAATATCGCCGGTGTAAGAATATCATCTACCAACGATTTTACGATGCCGCCAAAAGCGCCACCAATTACAACCCCTACTGCGAGGTCAACAACATTGCCTCTCATGGCAAACTGTTTAAATTCTTTAATCATTCCCATACTATTTATATTTTTAATTGTTGTTTCCTAAAACTTTTAAAAGCTCGTCTAATTTTGGAGTTAAAATAATTTCTGTTCTGCGGTTTTTCTTTCTTGCTTCGGGTGTTTTTGCAGGGTCTAACGGGAAAAATTCGCCGCGGCCGGCTGCTGTAATACGCTGCGATTCGATTTTAGTACTCGCTAACAATATTTTTGTAACCGATGTAGCTCTTATTACGCTAAGATCCCAGTTATCTTTTATCTCGCCAGCGCCTTTCATTGGCACATCATCTGTATGCCCCTCTACCAAAACATTTATATCGGGGTTTTGCTCTAACACTTTTGCTACGCTTTTTAAAGCTTCAACACCACGCGTTTCCACATTTGTTTTTCCGCTCGCAAATAACAAGCTCTCATCCATACTCACATAAACCTTTCCGTTCTTTTGAGTAATGGTTAAGCCTTTATTTTCAAAGCCCAATAAAGCATCGCTTAATTTCTTTTTAAGATCGGCAGCTGCCTGATCTTTTCTTTTTAAAATATCTTCCAGCTCTGCCACACGCGCTTCGCGTTTTTTAAGCTCTGCGTTAAGCGCATCCAGATCGTTTTTTTGAAGTAATAGTTTTGCCTCTAACAATTTTAACTCATCTTGCTTTTTCAAAAGTTGCTCTTGTGTCATTTGCAAATCGCCGCTGAGCTTGGCATTATCATTATTACTTCCGGTTAATAATTTATTTAAACGATCCATCAATTGTTGATTTAACTGATCTAGCTTATCATACTTAGACGTTAAATTTCTATAGTTGCTTCCAATAATAGAAGTGTCTCGTTTTAAACCAATATTTTCTTTTTCGTTTTTTACAGATGCTTCTTTTAGTTCTGAAAGTTTAGTTTCACATTCCTGTGCCGACTTTTTTATATTGGCAAGTTCGGTCTCACATTCTTTTTGTTTTGTTTTTGCTTCTTCTGCAATTCTTGCAGGTACGCAAGAGGTTAAGGCTGCAATTACTGCAGCAAATAAAAGGTTTGTTTTTTTCATCGTGTTTAAAGATAAGCTCATTTTTCTATATATTTAATTTTAATCTCACGTGTTTTTAACAACCCTATTGTTTACAAAAATACTTATCTTGTGGCTAGGTATTCCGCTTGAAAAAACCGCTATATATATTTGTATTACTATTACAAACTCTATTCTTTTCTGCACAAAACACCAAAGCAGACTCTGCTGAATATAAAGCACTTTTTAAAGAATATGATGCCGTTACGGGTACCGATCGGAGCAAGGCCTTTAACATTCTTAACAAAATTGAAAAGAAAAGTACGGTCGAAAATAATTTCTTTTACCTGTCCGAAGCATACGTTTATAAGGCAATACTCTATTACTACGATAGCAATTATGATAGTTCAAAGATCTGTATTAACAGCGCGCTTACTTTTTCAAAAAAAACGAATAATTACAAAGTAGAAATGCGCGCTTATAATTTACTTGGTGCTATTTATTATAACCAGGGCGATTTTAAAAACACTGAAAAATATTACACCGAAAAAATAAAAGTTGCTGAAAAACATCATGATACCGCTTCGATTTACAGTACGTATTACAACATGGGCCTTGTTTACTTTCAACAGGGCAATTATTTAAAATCCGCCGATTTTAACTTTAAAGCGCTTCCCTATTTTGAGCGTGTAAAAGACACCTTCAACACCGTTTCTTCCCTTCAGGCTATTGGTTTTACATACATGAGTTTAGAAGATATTCCTTCTTCGCTTACATTTTATTATAAAGCCGCAAAGCTTGCCAAAGGCTATAAAGATAAATATCAGCTGGCCGGAATTTACATTGATATGGCCACGGCTTATAGCAATTTAAACAAAAATGATTCTGCCATAAGTTACCTTGATCTTGCTCTTAAACTATCGGCTAAGCACAACGACGACTTCCATTTTACAATTGCATTAAACAACAAAGCAGATTACTATTTAAAGAAAAAGAACTATCAACAGGCTTTGGTACTATCAAAGGAAGCCGAAAAGTTAAATTTAAAAGATAACCGAAGGTTGGCTTTGTGCGAGGTTTATAGTTCAATGTCTAACGCTTATTATCATTTAAATGAACTCGACAGTTCACTTAAATATGCAAGAAAAGGCTATAGTATTGGCCTGGAAACCGAACAATCAAAAATGGTACGTGAATGCACAAAGGTGCTTTCTTACATTTTTGAAGCTAGAAAAAACTCAGATAGCGCATTAAAATACTATAAACTTTACACCGTATTTAATGATACATTAAAACAAGAAAGTCAGTTGCGGGGTATTGCGCAAAAAGAATTCATGTTCGAAAAAAAGAACCAGGAAGACCTGCGCGCCAATGAAAAATTAATTGCAGACACAAAGCTTGAAAAACAAAAACAAATAAATTTAATTGTAATAATTGCATCCATTCTTTTAGCAATCTTTTTATTGGTTGGTATTGTTAACTACCGTCAAAAACAAAAAGTAAACGCCGTAGTGTTGTCGCAAAAAAAATTATTGGAAGAAAAAAACAAAGAAGTTGCCGATAGTATTAACTACGCCAGTCGCATTCAAAAAAGCATTATGTTAAATGAGCAAGGCACAAAAGAAATTTTACCAAACAGCTTTGTTCTTTACATGCCAAAAGATATTGTAAGTGGCGACTTTTATTGGATCAGTACTATTACAAACACCACCAATAAAGAACTCTCCGAAAACCTGGTTATTACTGCCGTGGTGGATTGCACAGGGCATGGCGTGCCGGGTGCTTTTATGAGCTTAATAGGTTCTACTTTATTAAACCAAACGCTTACTAATTCAACAATAAATTCGTGCGCGCAAGCACTTGATTTTTTAAATGAAGAGCTTCCCAAAAACATAAAAAGCTCAAGCACATCGGGTACAATAAAAGATGGTATGGAAATAAGCATGGCTTTGTTTGATCTTGAAAAAAAGACCTTGAATTTTGCCGGAGCTAATAATAATTTGTATCTCATCCGTAATGGCCAATTACATTTTTATGCCGGCGATAAAAAACCAATTGGCCAGGGCTATGAAACAAAAAAATTTACTGATAATTTTATTGCGCTTCAAACAAATGATATTATTTACATGTTTACCGATGGATACCCTGATCAATTTGGCGGCGAAAAAGGTAAAAAATTCAAATACAAACAGCTGGAGGAAATACTTTTAGAAAATTCATCAAAACCACTTGACAAACAAAAAGAGATCCTGCAACAAAAATTTCTTGCCTGGAAAGGTGCGCTGGAACAGGTGGACGATGTTTGCATACTTGGAATAAAAATATAAACACGGCAATCTATATTGAGTAAGAGTAGCAAGATTGTTTGTATACCGGTTATAAAATTTAAATAAAAATGGTTAATGTGTGCTATAAAAATGGGAATTTAGTGCTAATACTTTTTAATTGAGTTGTTATTTTTGATTTATGTTAAAACCAAAGTATGAAAATTAAAACATTAGAAGAGTATAATACTGCCTATAAAAAAAGTATTGAAGATCCAGAAGGCTTCTGGGCCGATGTAGCTTCTGGGTTTTTATGGCAAAAAAAATGGGATAAGGTTTTAGATTGGAACTTTAAAGAGCCCAACATAAAATGGTTTATCAACGGTAAATTAAATATTACTGAAAGTTGCATTGACCGGCATTTAGAAAAAAATGCAAACAAAACCGCTTTTATTTGGGAACCAAATGAGCCGGGAGACAACACTAGAATTATTACTTATAAAGAATTAGCTGAAGAAGTAAATCGTTTAGCAAATGTTTTAAAAAGCTTCCATGTAAAAAAAGGCGACCGTGTTTGTATTTATTTACCAATGATACCGGAAGCGGTTTACGCGATGTTGGCTTGTGCAAGAATTGGTGCTATTCATTCGGTAGTGTTTGGTGGTTTTAGTGCACAATCAATCCAGGACAGAATTAACGACTCGCAATGCAAAGTGGTTTTAACAAGCGATGGTGCTTATCGCGGCAATAAAAAACTGCCAATGAAAGCCACCGTTGATGAAGCGCTAAAGAATTGTCCTTCGATAACAAATGTATTAGTTTATAAGCGTACAAATGAAAGCGTGAACATGCAAGCCGGAAGAGATCTTGACTGGCAAACCGAATGTAAAAATCACAGTGCAGATTGTAAATCCGAGCTAATGGATAGTGAAGACCCGTTATTTATTTTATATACATCGGGCAGTACCGGCAAGCCCAAAGGCGTTGTGCATTCATGTGGTGGTTATATGGTTTATACCTCATATAGTTTTCAAAATGTTTTTCAATATAAAGAGAACGAAGTGTATTGGTGCACCGCTGATGTGGGCTGGATAACAGGACATTCTTATATTACTTACGGGCCCCTGGCTTGTGGCGCAACTTCTGTTATTTTTGAAGGCGTGCCAAATTATCCTGACAGCGGACGTTTTTGGCAGGTTGTAGATAAATACAAAGTAAATATTTTTTACACAGCCCCAACCGCTATTCGTGCTTTAGAAGCCGCCGGGTTAGATTTTGTTAAGCCATATAAACTTAATTCACTTCGCGTTTTAGGAAGTGTTGGCGAACCAATTAATGAGGAAGCGTGGCAATGGTACTACAAAAATATTGGTAAAGAAAACTGCCCCATAGTTGATACCTGGTGGCAAACAGAAACCGGTGGCATTTTAATTTCGCCATTAGCGGGCATTACAAAAACAAAGCCCGGTTTTGCAACGCTGCCTTTGCCAGGCGTACAGCCAATTTTAGTTGACGAACAAGGAAATGAAATTTTAGGAAATGGTGTAGAAGGAAATTTATGCATTAAGTTTCCATGGCCATCTATAATACGCACAACCTATGGCGACCATGAACGATGCCGCACAACCTATTTTGCAACGTACAGCAATTTATATTTTACAGGTGATGGTTGTAAGCGTGACGAGGATGGTTATTACAGAATTACAGGCAGGGTTGATGATGTAATAAATGTGAGTGGCCATAGAATTGGAACCGCAGAAGTGGAAAGTGCCATTAACGAACAGGCTGATGTTGTAGAGTCTGCCGTGGTTGCTTTTCCTCACGAAATTAAGGGACAGGGCTTATATGCTTTTTGTATTGTTCAAAAAAACAGCAAAGCGCAGGATCTAATAAAAAAGGAAATTAATGATTGCGTAAATAAAATTATCGGCGCCATTGCGAGGCCCGACAAAATACAAATTGTAAGTGGCTTACCAAAAACACGCAGCGGAAAAATTATGCGTCGTATTTTAAGAAAAATAGCAGAAGGAGAGTTATCCAATTTAGGTGACACATCCACCTTATTAGACCCTTCAGTTGTAGAAGAAATTATTAAAGGAAGAATTGATTAGTGGAAAGCATTATTTATAATTACTACAATTCGCCCGTTGGAGAATTAGAATTAGCGCAGGAAGGCGAAGCGTTGCTTTGGGTACGATTTTTAGAAACACAAAAAGAAAAACGACCAAAGCAAAACACTACCGAATCTGCATTGTTTACAAAAGCAAAAGAGCAATTAGATCTTTATTTTAAAAACGAACTCGAAGTTTTCGATCTTCCATTAGCGCTCCGCGGAACCGATTTTCAAAAAGAGGTTTGGCAAAAATTAACGTTAATACCATTTGGCAAAACAATAAGCTACTTAACTTTGAGCAAACAGGTTGGCGATGTAAAAGCAATACGTGCTGTTGCATCATCAAACGGAAAAAATCGTTTTTGTATTATTATTCCTTGCCACCGGGTTATCGGTACGGATGGGTCTTTAACCGGCTATGCCGGGGATCTTTGGCGCAAGAAATGGTTACTGGAACACGAATTAAAAACTAAAAATTTTCAAACAGACCTATTTTTATGAAACAGTATGTTGACAGATCGATGAACTACAAACACTATGTAGATCTGCTGGATGGCCTGATGGCACAAGGAAAAACCACAGGGCAAAATCAAAGCGATGATTATTTAAATTATGCGAAATTGAATTTAGCGCGCATGCACCGATTAAATAAAACAGCAACATTAACGAATGAACTAAAAGAGGTTTTACAAAAAGTAAAATCAAACTTTATTTTTTTAGTGTTAACAGAAGGCTGGTGTGGCGACGCTGCTCAAAACATTCCAACCATGCATTTGATAGGTAAGGAAACTAAAAACATTGAATTGAAATTAATTCTCCGTGACGAAAATTTAGACCTCATGGATAAACACTTAACACATGGTGGGCGGTCTATCCCTAAATTAATTTGTTTAAAAGCCGATACATTAGAAAGTGTTTTTACCTGGGGTCCAAGGTCCCAAGCTGTTCAACAAACCGTTCTTGAATTAAAAGAAAAAAACGTCTCCTTAATAGAGAAAGCCGAGATTGTTCATACATGGTACGCACAAGATAAAACATTGAGCTTGCAAAAAGAGTTGAAAGGGCTGATTGAGAAACACTTGATCTAAGCCAACTCATACATTTTTCCCGGCCTTGATTTTATTACATTACTAAATTCTAATTGCAATAATAATGCGGAAATTTTACTGATTGTAAATTCTGTATTCTGACAAATTTCATCAACATGCAAACTTGGTTTCTGGCTGAATACATCCATTACTTTTTTTTCTTCATCGCTTAAGTTTAAAAGTAAAGGAACTTGTTTTGATGCTTTTGGTTTTTTCTCCGTTTCTTGCCATTGCATTGCAAATAAAAGATCAGCACTGTTTTCTATCAGCACTGCTCTATTTTGTTTTATTAAACCATTACAACCTTCGGCTAAAACATCTCCCGCTCTTCCAGGAAAAGCAAAAACATCTTTATTATAACTATTAGCTATTGTTGCTGTAATTAAACTTCCGCCACCGCGCTTACTTTCTACCACCACCAAAGCATCACAAAGGCCGGCAACTATTCTGTTACGTTTTGGAAAATTAACAGCATCAGGATTTGTTCCGCTCATAAAATCAGTAAGCAAACCGCCCTGCCCTATCATCCGCTTTGCAACTCTATCGTGTATCTGCGGATAAATTCTATCTAAACCATGCGCTACAACTCCAATTGTATTAAGATCATTATCTAAAGCCGTTTTGTGTGCTAATACATCTACACCGTAAGCAAGTCCGCTTAAAATTAAAATGTTACTGCCTTTTAATTCAGAAACAAACTCCTCTGTCTTCTCTTTTCCATACGCGCTGGGTTTTCGTGTACCAACAACTCCAATTATTTTTTCTTGGTTAAGATCGGCATTGCCTTTGTAGTATAATAACACAGGGCTATCGCTGCAATACTTTAAGCGCGTAGGATACTTTGGGTCTGTAAAAAAAACGGGATCAATTTTATATTTTTGAATGAAATCTATTTCTTCTTCAGCGCGCTTTAAAACATCTTTACTATTTACAATTGATCTTGCCCAAACAGAACCAATGCCGGGAATTTTTAACAGATGCGCTTCTTTTTGTTTAAACACCTCGCTGGCACTGCCACAATAGGCTAGTAAAGCTTTTGCATTAACATCACCAATACCTTCAATTAAGGTTAATCCTATTTGGTAAGGCAATTCGTCTAAATTCATTTTTTTAGGTAAAGTTTGTTTCAAATTAAAAAAACCATTTACTATATTGTAAACTTATTGATTAACCAAACATGAACAAATTTACGGCTAAACTTATTGTGGTTCTTGCTTTATTTTGTAGTATTTTTCACGCACAGGTAAGTGTAAGTGGTTATGTTACCGATTCAAAAACAAATGATACAATTATTGGCGCCATTGTAAGTGTTGATGCTAAAAAATTTAACACAACAAATTTACAAGGCTTTTTTCAGTTAGATCTTAATCCCGGTAACTATACAATTAGCTGCGCTATGGTAGGCTATAAAACTTTTAAAAAAGCTGTTCGTGTTAACGAAAATCAAGACTCACAATTTAATATTGCTTTAGAGGATGCTAACTCTGCGCTTGATGAAGTTGTAATTAGTGCCGGAAAATTTGAGCAAAAACTAAGCGATGTTACCGTAAGCATGGATATCATAAAACCATCTTTAATAGAAAGTAAAAACGTTACCAATTTAGATGTGATCATTAACCAGGTGCCCGGTGTTACTGTTGCAGACGGGCAAGCGAGCATTCGTGGCGGCAGCGGTTTTAGTTATGGCGCAGGCAGCAGGGTATTAATGCTTGTTGACGAAATGCCAATGATAAGTGCCGATGCCGGTGATATTAAATGGAATTATTTGCCCTTAGAAAATATTGAACAGGTTGAAGTTATAAAAGGTGCTTCCTCTGCTTTATTTGGTTCAAGTGCCTTGAATGGGGTAATTAATTTAAGAACCATTTACGCAAAAGATAAACCCATCACAAACGTTATTTCTTTTTTTGGAAGTTATGACGCGCCCCGCAAAACATATAAGTGGTGGAATGGCACAACGCAGTTTCAAAAAGGAATAAATTTTTCGCACGCGCAAAAAATAAATAATCTGGACTTCGTTGTAGGCGGGCATATTTTTACAGACGATGGCTTTAGAATGTTAGAGACCGAAGATCGTCAGCGATTTAATTGCAACTTAAGATATAATTTTAAAAAAATTCCCGGCCTGGCCGTTGGTGTTAATACCAATATGATGAACACGCGTGGCGGTTTATTCTTCTTATGGCAAAGTTACGATTCGGCATACATTCCACAAGGCCGAACAATTCAGCGCTACAATAACGATCGTTTTAATGTTGATCCTTTTGTAACTTATTTTTGGAAGAACAATAAATTAAGCTTGCGCAACCGCTATTTTAAAACGGTAAACAGAAATGATAAAGGCCAGGGAAGTTTTGCCGAATTATATTATAGCGAATTACAATATCAAAAACATTTCGAAAATAATTTAAACCTAACTGCGGGCGCGGTGTATATGGAACAACAAGTGCTTGGTGATTCTTTATATGGGAAGCACAGTGGGCAAAATATAGCGGGCTACATTCAGTCAGATAAAAAATTCTTTAACCGTTTTACTGTTTCTATAGGTTTAAGAGGAGAATTCTATAAACTTGATACCGCAAAAACAAAAGGTTATTTAATTCCTAATAGTGGTTCTGTTCCTCTACCCTTTCAACCTGTTGCAAGAGTTGGTTTAAATTACCAGGCTTTTGAATATACTTTTTTCAGAGCTTCTTTCGGGCAAGGGTATCGCTTTCCGAGTGTAGCCGAAAAATTTGTAAGTACATCTGTAAGTGCATTACAAATTTATCCTAATTCGTCTTTACAGCCCGAACGCGGCTACAGTGCCGAAGTTGGGGTAAAGCAAGGGTTTAAAATTGCTGGCTTTAAAGGCTTATTTGATGCTGCTGCTTTTTATACTAAATATAGCAGCATGGTAGAATTTGTTTTTGATATTTATAAACCAGGCGGGGCTACCGGAATTTTTTATGAGGATATTGATTACGCAGGATTTAAATCGCAAAACATTGGTGAAGCACAAATCTCGGGTTGCGAAGTTTCGGTTAGCGGTACCGGAAAAATAGGGCCAATTAACGTGAGTGTGTTTTCTGGTTACACCTATATGAATCCAATTAATCCAAACTTTGATCCGAAAAAAGACACGCTTGGTTTACCAAACGTAAAAACGCTAAAATACCGCAGTAAACATTTATTAAAGAGTGATATTCAATTAGATTACAAATTTATTTCGATTGGATACAGTGCGCGTTTTCAAAGTAAAACAGAAAATATTGATAAACGTTTTACACAAAGTATTTTACACGAATATAACGATATAGCAAATGGCGTTAACTGGGATGAAGTAGATGCTACTTATATTTTACCCGGATTAAATAAAAATTTTGGCGAGTTTCAAAAAAGTGTTTGGGTGCATGATGCGCGAATTTCTGTTAGTTTAAACAAATCAATAAAGATCTCGTTCATCGTTAATAATTTTACAAACGAATCTTACCAGGCAAGACCGGGAGACCTGCGCGCGCCAACGCAATATGTTGGGCAGCTTGCTATAAAACTTTAACTTATGCAAAACATTACTGTTGCTTTTTATAATGTTGAGAATTTTTTTGATACGGTTGATGATCCAAACACACAGGATGAAGAGTTTCTTCCAACGTCTTTATCTGAATGGGATGAAACAAAATACCTTAATAAAATAAACCGAATTGCCCAGGTACTTGATTCTACTGTAGACGGCATCAGTTTTCCGGACGCTGTTGGCTTTTGCGAAGTTGAAAATAAAAACGTATTGAATGATCTTATTATAAAAAGCAATTTAAGGTTACGTAAATACACTAGCCTCTGCTCAACCGGTATGGATACCCGTGGCATAAATGTTGGTTTTATTTTTGATACCGCCGTATTTGATCTTGTAGATTCGGATGAACTAAATGCGGTAAACGATCTGCTGCCTTATTATGCAACGCGCAATATTTTACATGTTACATTAAAATTTAAAGCAAATGGTGAGTTGATACACTTTTTTATTAACCATTGGCCAAGCAGGCGTGATGGCACTGTGGAAACTGAAGAAAAACGGATTTACGCAGCACAAATGCTCAGAAATAAAATAACAGAGCTGCAACAAAAAGATCCGGAGGTAAAACTAATTGTTATGGGCGACCTGAATGATAGTCCAAAAAACAAATCTGTAGTTAAAACACTTTTAGCTAACAATTCTCCAAAAAAAGGAAGTAAAGAATTATTTAATCCATATCTTGAATTGTATAATAAAAAAAAGGGCTCGCATTACAGTCAGGGTGTTTGGGAATTGTTTGATAATATTATATTGTCACAAGGGTTTTTAAAAGGCACTGGTTTGCACTTTAAAAAGGGTAACGCTTTTATTCATGATAAAGATTTTGTTTTCTTTAAAAATTATAGCACCGGCGAACAAAAGCCGAATCGCACTTACGGTGCCAACAATAAATACTTTAATGGCTTTAGTGATCACTTAGCGGTTTATGTAAAATTGGGGTATTAGAAATTCGCTTCGACAGGATCAGCGACCTAATATATCTGGTCATTGAGCTTGTCGAAATGCCATTACAAAATTTATTTACTCAACATCACAAAAGCGCTCCAGTAAAAAGGCTCTTTATATTTTACTTTCAGTTGTTTTATCGCATCAGAAAAAGCCTGTTGTTTATTTCCGCTTTTTGCATAATTGGTGTAGAATAGCGTCATCAGTTCCATAGTGGCGGCATCGCTTACGCTCCATAGGCTCATAATAATACTTTTTGCGCCCGCAATTAAAAACGCGCGTTGTAATCCGTATACACCCTCTCCCTGCTTCACGCTTCCCAGGCCTGTTTCGCAAGCACTTAATACTACAAGATCTGTTTTATCCAGGTTTAAGCTCATGGCTTCGTAAGCCGTTAAAATTCCATTCTCACTGTTTGGTGAAGGATGAAAGTTTTCATCAAACACATTTTCGCAATTTGCTAAAAGCACGCCGCTTCTTAACAACGGATTTTCTTTTGCCGCAGAAACATCTACCCCTAAAACCTTTGACGTTTCTACCTGGCTGAGGTCTGCTAAAAAATAGCCGTGCGTTGCAATGTGTAAGATACTAGGCGAATTAATTTCTTTTACTTTCGCTTCTGTAGCAATTGCTCCGTATAACGCGGTTGTTTTAACTTTAAATGTTGCTAGCAATTTTGTAATGTTCTTTACTTCGGCCTCGGTACCAGGCAATTGTGCAACCACACCATTTGTTCCATACTGTGGGTTTCCGATTAGAAAGGCGGTGGCGGGTTTTACAGATGCGCTTTCGGTTTGTTTTAAATCAAGAATATCTTTTGTATTACCGGTAAACTGTAAAGAATATTTATCGACTAAATATTTTCCTGTTGCGTTTTTTAGCGCATTAATACTTAATTGATGATAAGCTCCATCTAACGATAAATAAATTTTTGTGATGCTGCCTAATTGTTCGTCCAACACTTTCCAGGTTACAGCATATGCTTCGTTCTCGGGTTTTTGATCGATTGTTTTTTCTCTGAAAGAGGCAATCGCGTCATTAATGGTTTTCACATTTCCAAGATCTATTAATTTTAATTCTTTTGCCGTTAAAAGCAAGGCTAAATAATTTCCATTTGCAGTAAAACCATTTTTATATTCGTTCAATTCTACAATTTCAACTGCCGCCTCTCCTGGTTTTAACTGCTTTTGAATGGTTTCGTAGGTAACGGTTTGCGCAGTAGCGCTTTCTTTGAACAAAGAGCTTTTTTGCGACAACTCACGCTCTAATTCATTTACCCGGTTCTTTAAACTGTCTACATTTACTTTTTCCTTCACTAATTCTTCTTTACTTAGCTGGTAAGCCTGATTTAAATTTTCTTTTGTTTCGAGCCAATGTTTGTAAGCCAGTTTTAATGATTTATCGTCGCTTGCTGCAATTATGTTGCGAATCTTAGATGAGTTGCTTAATAAAAAGCCTTTTGTATTAATTAATGTGTTATATAGTTGTTGCGAAAGGCTGCTATCTGCTGCTGAATTAGAGTAAGCAAAAGAATAAAAACGCTGAAGACGGTTGTTTGTTTTTTCCCAATACAGTGTTTTTTCATTGTCATTTAAAGAATTAAAAAAAGTGTTTATATAATTCAATGTATTATCAATTACGGTTTTATAATTATCTTTTGCTTCTGTAATTTTATTATTCTGCCATTGCGCTAAAGCAAGATCTTCCAAAGCCTGCGTATAGTTTGGATGGCTTTCTCCATACATTACCTTTTTAAGCTCTACTACTTTTTGCATAAGTTCAAGTGCTTTTGCCGGATTATTATTGAACCTGTAAAAATTTGCCAGCTCTTGCTGTGTTGAAACTGTTGCAGGGTTATTATTACTTAGTTTGCGTTTGTAAATATCAATAGCGCTTAACAATAACTGTTCTACTTTGCTGTTACGGCCGCCCATTTCCATATACAGCTGTGCAAGGCCGGTTTTTAAATGCGCCAGGTCGGGATGGGCTCCCAATTTTTTTTCTTTTATCTCAATAGCTTTTAAATACAATTTTTCTGATTCATCATATTTTTTTTCGAAACGGTAAACGTTTGCCAGGTTGATCTGTAATTTTATATAATTACTATAATATTCCTTTAAAATTGTAGCTGCTTCTGTAATACTAAGGTTCATCTGGTTTTCAGCATCTTTTAATTTATTCATATCCAAATAGGCCATTGCAAGATTATTGCAAATAAGTGCTTTAGCTAAAGGATCGTTTTCTGCTTTTGCTAATTCAAAGGCTTTTTTAAGATCCGATTCGGCTTCGGTATAAAAACCTGTTTCTTTTTTTAATACCGCGTTATTATTTATGGACACTATTAGTTTTCCTTTATTCGAATGGGCTTCGCGAAGCGCAATAGCCTCTTCACTATATGGTTTTGCTTTTATAAAACGTCCGCCGGCCTGGTAAACCAAGGCAAGATTGCTGATGGTTTGCGCATAATTTTCAGAAGTATCCATTCCAGCTTTAGCATACAAATCTTTAGCCTGTAAAAAACATTGCTCGGCAAGGCTTAATTTATTACTTGCCATTAGTATTTCGCCATTCTTTAAATTGGTGTAAGCTCTTTCTTCTTTAGATACTTCGCCCGCTTTAGCGATTTTTGCGGCGCTTAGTAAATTGCCAGTAAACGTGCCGCCTTTTTCATCGGCTTCAAAAAGCCCGCTGTTATCTAAAAAAGAAATAGCATAATTAAAATTGCTGGCATCATATTCCTGCTGCTGTTTTTCCCAAACATCAGTTGTTTTTTCCTTTGTCTTTTCTTTTAACTTATCTGTTTTTCTTTTTATAAATCCCTCCACATCAACCTGCGAAAAGCAATGAAGGTTAACCAAAAACAATACTACAACACTAAAAAAGCTCTTTTTCATTTCTAAAAACATTTAGACTTTAAAATTAGGAAATATCTCCATAAGAGGGCTATTTACCTTTAAGAACTTATTTCTTAATATTTCAAATAAAATTTTATATTTATTGTTTAAATCTCTAGAGCATGAAACATAACTATTTACTGGCCTTATTAGTTTTTTTTATGGTAAATGTCCGCGCGCAGGATACTGTGAAAGTGGCAACCAATTTAACTCCCGACCAAATTGCAGAACAGGATTATAACAGCGGGCTGGCGGCTCTAAAAAAAAATGAATGTGCTGCTGCGGTTGACTTGTTTAGCAAATCATTAGCTGCTAAGCCTACTTTTGATAAAGCCCTTGCCAACAGGGCAATTGCATACATTCATTTAAAAAAGCATACCGAAGCGCTTGCGGATATAAACAGCGCAATTTTATTGAATGCACAAAACCCCGAATTTTATTTTAATAAAAGTTTGATCTTTTACGACATCAATCAAAAAGATAGCCAGGCTGTTGCTTTAGACAATTGTTTAAGAATAAATCCTTCACATGCCGAAGGCTGCTATTATAAAGGGATTTCGCTTTACGACGCGAGAGACTACGATAAATCTGTTGAATTTTTCACAAAAGCAATAACTGCCAATCCAAATTATGTTTATGCTTATAACGACAGGGCCAGCGCAAAACGAGCAAAATCAGATTATGCCGGTGCTATTGCCGATTATGAAAAAGCCATTAGTATGGATGCGTCATTAGTTTTTATTCATAATAATTTAGGCTCTGTGTATCGTTTAAATAAAAATTATCAAAAAGCAATAGACGCTTATACAAAGGCTTTACAGGCAAATCCAAATTATTTAGTTGCCTTAAACAACCGTGGCTCTGCTAATTTTGAAAATAATAATCTTAAAGCGGCCCAGGCAGATTTTGAAGAAGTATTAAAAAAAGATCCAAAAAATTCCTTCGCCTATAACAACCTTTCGTCTATTGCAATAAAGAATAAAGATTATAAAAAGGCAAAAGATATGGCTACACAATCCATCAATAACGATCCTACTAATGGGCCCGCTTATTATAATCGCGGCATAGCCCGCCAAATGCTGCGCGAAGAGGCGGAATGCTGTAGTGATTGGAAAAAGGCCTACGAGCTTGGCGTGAATAACGCAAAAACTTTTATTAATACTTCTTGCTTAGATTAATTTATTTTTAAGACCATGAAAAAAATATTTTTCGCTATAACCCTTATTTATATTTCGTTTTTAT
>CALRPF020000014.1:0-128706 GCA_943369995.1 Chitinophaga pinensis | reverse complement strand
AAATAAAAAATTGCTGTGCATCGTTTAGCCCTTTTTACAACGATAACATACTATTATAATACACCGGTTCCGGAAATTAACACACTGGTTTATTTCCAATATCTAAAAAAATAAAATCGAGTATCTTAACAATAGTTTAAGGATTTATGGATATTTTTTTAAATTAATAAAATGAAAGTGAAACATAAATTAAGAATACTTTTTTCAAAAAAAGAAAGTTTCATAAATACAATTAAGTTATTTCTTTTGCTATCTATTGCCAGTAAAAATTTGTTTTCTCAGCATCCAAGCTGTAATGGTGCGCGTTATAAAAACTTTTCGTTTATTTCTATTGACTCGGTAACTAATGTTCAGTATGGCCAAAATATAACAATGGCTGGCTTAAATAAAAATTTAAAGATGGATATTTTTAAACCAGCTAACGATCAGGCTCAAAAAAGGCCGTTGATTATTTTTATACATGGTGGCGCATTTTATTTGGGTAGCAGACATGAATTTACGCCTTTAAGTATGGCTTTCGCCTACTATGGATTTGTAACAGCTACTATTGATTATAGATTAATTGATGTGCCTTTAGTTGATTCGACAACAGTAACAGAAGGTTTGGTGATGGCTATGGGTGACGCTAAAGCTGCTATCCGTTATTTTGTAGAAGATGCTGCAACAAATAATTTATATAAAGTAGATACCAATTACATTTTTATTGCCGGGGGGTCTGCGGGTGGAATTACGGCTTCGCATACAGCGTATTTAAATTCCACCGATATTATCCCTACATATGTATCTAATTTAATTAACGCACATGGTGGTTTTAAGGGCAACAGTAGTTCGAATTTTTCGCACTCAACACCAATTAAGGGAGTATTAAATTACTCAGGTGCATTACTTAATAAAGACTGGATGAGCCCGAATGAACCAGCATTATTTTGTGCACACGATCTTTATGATACCATCGTACCCTGTAATTTTGGCACTTCAGATGCCTTTAGCTTTCCTGTTTATTTAAATGGAAGTTGTAAGATGCAGCTAACAGCCAATTCAAAAGGTATTTACAATAGGTGTTTTTTTAATAATAGTAACGGTCATGGAGCGTATTTTAATTCATCTCCTCTTATAGATACGGTTGTGAAACGATCTGCTGATTTTTTATATGATGTTGTTTGCTCAAATGCTTTAAGTTTGAACGATCTAAAAAATAAAACGTCTTTCAAATTAAACATTATGCCAAGTCCGGCTAATAATAACATTACAATTAATATTAATGATGATAGTTTTGGTGAAATGAAAATTGAATGTTGGAATTTGTTAGGTGAATTTTTATTTGACTTTGATTATAGTAAAAATAATCGGATAGATGTGTCGGATTTAGCTTCTGGAATATATATATTGAGGCTTAAAAATCATGCAAATTCTTCCGTCAAATTTATAAAAGAATGATGTAAATATTTTTAGGACATTTTTTTGCTTTTATTTGCGGCCAATGGTGACAATGTCTCCCCTTTCCGCCGTCTTTTTAATACTTTATTTGGTAATATAGATAACTGCTAAAAACGTTTGTTCTTTAAAATTATACGCTTATTTATTGCTTATTAGCAGCAGTTTAAAAGTTATAATTTTGGCGAACGGTAGCAAAAATAAAGCGCCAGAACAGCGAAATACCTATAATTAAAAATGTATAAAAGTTTATGAAAAAAATAATTCCATCATTAATTCTACTCGTAATATTCGCACTGAAATTAAATAGCCAAAATGTGCAGTTGAATTTAAAATTTAATAAAAAAATTGGAGGCGCTTCAAAGGATAAAGAGTCAAAAACTATTAAAGATGATGTTAAATCGGCGGAGAAAGATAGTGTGGATGACTTTTTAGATTTAAGGTCATATGAAAAAGATTCCCAAGGTTTGAGCGGAGTTTATTTTTGCAAAAGCACAATTTACTATGATGAGATTAACCCTGTAAAAAAGTTTTTGCTTCAGTACGACGAAAAAAAATGTACCGTTAAATTATGTAGTAGGAGTTTAGATAATGCCGAATTTTTTTCGGGTTGGGGTGAATCGAACGGGAATATTATTAAGAAGTATCAAAATACCTGTTCTGCCATTGGTAGCTTGATGTTACCAACCGGATATGGAAATAATAGACGGTATAAATATGTAAACGATTCTAGTTCTGATAGGGCAAGCTTTAATAATTTAGAATTGTATACTTATGAACCAGGTATTATCGTTTTAATGAAGCATCGTTATGAGGTAAATGATTTTTATGATCCAAAAAATAAAGAAGAGTTGGCGATTGATAAAGATGGTGTTATACTCTATAAAAAGGAACAAGCTACAAAGGCGCTTAGCTTAACAAATGTGCAAGTTCATGAATTTTGCAAAGACAGGGCCATGAGATTTTACAAGCAACGTAATAAAGAAGAAATACTCGCTAACAAGGTGCCTCAAAAATTCCAATCAACCAAATCGTCTATCCCAACTAAAGCTGAATTGAATGAACTGGCTGCCAGGTATCTTAAGGAAAACGCCGGAACGTATGGCAATACAACACTATTGTTCTCCTATCCAATAACTGATTGGCAAAATCAGTATGCACTAATCAATAATACATTTAATACCCTAACCTGGCGGAGCATAAATGTTATTATCGCTATAAAATCACCCGATGGTAATTGTTATTCTTTGCAGGTTAGGGTAGCGCAAAACAATTTATTTACAACAGGCTCGTTCAATGAGAATTTTAAAAATCAGCCTTTTTATGTCGAGTATTCCTGGGGGTATAAGGTGGTTGACTGCGCTGGTATTGAGAAAATTAAATAGTTTAAAATTGGATATTTTTTTGATTGGAAAATCGTATAACGGTTTTATACTAATCGTATTAACGTTTCGATTGGTAAATTATTTTGGGTTATTTTCCCCGCTTATCAATCTTTTCTCTAAAAAAATTACGGTTGTGCTAAAAGAGCATACGTTTGTTTATTTAGCATAAGTACTGCTTTTATATTCAATAACTTCGAAAAGACTTAAACCAATTTTTAATGCTATGGAAAATAAAAAAAAATTGAGAGCAATATGTGCTATTTTTCTATTTCTAATAATATTTCAGACAAAAGCATCATGGACAAATGCTCCCGTATTAATTAGGATATCAGATGCCGTAAAACCGTCAAAAGTTTTTACCATTAATGGCGAAGGCTTGGATAGTGGTTTAGTTACTATTGCTATGGCGCAGGATTTAACAGGCGCATCACCTTTAACACCCACCAATGGTTGGACCTCTGCAGGCATAGTACAGTATGATAATAAAGGTAATTTTGTTGTTGTTCGTTTTCCATCTTCTCTTCCTGCTGGTATTTACAATGTTTGGGTACAAAATAGTTTTGGATGGAGCAAGCCTATAAAATTAAACGCGCCCCGTTCTCAATTTATATCGGAGAAAGAAGCATGGGCTGGCCTCGAAATAGAAGTAGTAGGTAGAAATTTTGATGGTTTTGAATTTGGTGCCACAACAAATACGCAAATAAGATTAAATAATGGTTCAAATACGTATAGCCAAACTATTGTTACTTTAAACCCTTATAACGCAAAATTTAAAATAACTTCAGCAACGCCAACTGGCACTTACAATGTAGAAGCATCAAATGATGGCGGCATTCATTGGTCAAAGCCCTCTTCAGAACAAATTTTAACCATATTGCCAATAGGTAGAGACGATTATAATTTAGGTGTCGCCTGGGCAAATGATTTTAATTATGATACGATTTATAATGTAGTAAATAATGGAGTGCCTGTTAATTCACCTAACGATGTAAGTTGGCCTGTACAAATTGTTATTAACCTTGTAAAATCCAAAGGTGGTGGTGTTGTTTATTTTCCAAACGGAACCTATAAAATAAATCAGATACAAATACCCGCAAACGTTATTCTCAAAGGTCAAAGCGCAACAAATACAAAATTGCTAAGTCTTGGTAATAATATGATTATTCCAATGGGAGATGGCAGAACGGTTGGTCTTTTTGGAATCTATAATATTGGCTTTGGCTCAGCGGTTCCTACAAGTTCTCTTGGCGGTATGTTTGTCAACACTAATTATTTTCCGCCAGGGCCGGTAAGCCCAAAAAACACTTCAAGAATTTTTATGAAGAAAGTAAATATTGATTATCCATTAACTTATACAACAACTATGCCCCCTCAAGGAGGTGCATTTACTATAGTTGATAAAGAAAGGTTGTTGGTGGCCGACTGCAAAATTAAAGGATTTATGGCCAACGTTAATTTTTGGGCAGCACAATATGTACAATGCAAAAATAACTATATTGCAAGCAGTCGTGGTGCTGTTATAATGAGTACTGCCAGGTATTCTTTTATTGAAAACGATTCAGTAATCGGGCAGTATCCTAATAATCATCCCAACAATGCCGGAATTTCTGCCCGTGACCAATGTTATTTTAGCAATAATTATGTACAAGATATTGGTAGCGGAAATAATGACGGAGAGGGCTTAATGGTGGAGAGTAATACAGCTGACATAAATTATGGATTTGTAACAAACGCAACGTCTTCGTCTTTAGTTGGAGTTGCGCAGTCAACAACTAATCCTTTGGTTACTCCGACCGTACAATCTTTTTACTACGATGGGTTAAATGTTATGATTATTCATGGGAGAGGATTAGGGCAGTATAGAAAAGTATTAAGTGTAAATAATGGAACTATTATTATTGATAAGCCCTGGGATGTAATACCAGACAGTACAAGTAAATGGTCGATGTTTATGGCTAATAAAAATATTACCTGGTACAACAACACAATTAAAAACTGCGGTGCGGGCTACGTTTTATTTGGAAATTGGGTAGATGGTGTAGTTGCTGACAATTTATCGATTAATAGTATTGGCGTAACTATTTATAGTGTGGCAAGGAACGACAACTTCAGTGCTTCTTATTTTTTACGTATTGCAAGAAATAACATTATGGGTGTTTCTTGGGCGGTTAAATTTGGCGCAATTTCAGCTTGTCCTGCAAGGTGGAATACAAATTTTAATAATAATTTTGCCGGAACTCAAATTTACGGAACAGAAATAAAAGAAAATTACGTTTTTGGTGATCCTTCTCAAAACCCAAGTCAGGGTTATACAGCGCCACCAACCAAAGCTAACATTGCTTTATGCGAGCATACGGGCACTAATTTTTTTAATGGCTATTATAATGGCAGTTTAATAAATAGAGATCTATTAAACAGCACGGTCGAAGATAATATTCTTAAAAACGCTAAATATGGTATTGAAATTACAAAAGGTAATTACGGTGTTGTAGAGTGCAACAATAGCTTTCAGAATATAACAGTTAGCAATTACACGATACTTCCGGCTGTGCTTCCTGTGGTTCAAAATTTTTGTTCTGTTGGAATTACTACAGATATAAATAAAGCCAATTTGGCAAACAATTCATTTGTAGTTATGCCAAACCCAACCAATGGCGTTATTGATGTTCAAACAAGCAACGAATTATTTTTAATCAATAAAATTTCTATAATAAATCTCATGGGGCAAGAGGTTTTTATTAGAAGTGATTTTTATGAGGCAAAAAAAGCCACGCTTAATATTGAAAACATTGCAGCCGGGGTATATTTTATTAATATTGAAACGACAAATAAAACAAAAGAAACTGTAAAATTAATTAAATATTAAAGTGCTGGTTTAGGTAAAATTATTTTTAAATCTAACAAAAAACAAAATTACGAATATGAAAAAACTGTTTTTTACTTTAGTGTCGCTGGTTATTGTGTCAAATATTGCAAGAGCTTCCTGGAATAATGTACCAGTATTAATTCGCATATCAGACGCTGTTAAACCATCAAAAGTTTTCACCATAAATGGCGAAGGCTTAGATAGCGGTTTAGTTACTATTGCTATGGCGCAGGATTTAACGGGCGCATCACCTTTAACACCCACCAGCGGTTGGACCTCTGCAGGCATAGTACAGTATGATAATAAAGGAAATTTTGTTGTTGTTCGTTTTCCATCTTCTCTTCCGGCTGGTATTTACAATGTTTGGGTACAAAATAGTTTTGGATGGAGCAAGCCTATAAAATTAAATGCGCCCCGGGCCCAATTTATTTCAGAGAAAGAAGCCTGGCCTGGCCTTGAAATAGAACTTGTAGGTAGAAATTTTGATGGTATCGAGTACGGTGCTTTAACAAACACGCAAATAAGATTAAATAACGGTACAAACACTTATAGCCAAACCATAGTAAGTTTAAATCCTTATAATGTAAAATTCAAAATAACAGCCTCTACACCAACTGGTAGTTACAATGTTAATGTATCAAACGATGGTGGTATTAATTGGTCAAAGCCCTCTTCAGAACAAATTTTATCCATATTACCAATAGGTAGGGACGATTATAATTTAGGTGTTGCATGGGCAAATGATTTCAATTATGATACGATATACAATGTAGTAAATAATGGAGTGCCTGTTAATTCGGGAACCAATGTTACTGCTCAAGTGCAGGCCGTTATTGATCTTGTGAAATCCAAAGGTGGTGGTGTTGTTTATTTTCCAAACGGCACGTATAAAATAAGTAGTGTATCACTTCCTTCAAAAGTTATACTGGCAGGGCAAAATATGTACTTAACGCAAATTCAACATAGCATAACTCCCAACCAGGGTGTATTAATTAAAGCAAAGAACGACGGCATTACAAATGGTGTTTTGGGTCTTTATAATCTTTCACTTGGATTGGCTAATACTACAGATTCTGTAAAGTGCGATTTTTTCTGGCCCAATGGAGGAGCTAATTGCGAAAAAATATTTGTGAAAAAGGTAAATATAAATTATCAGCCAACAATAGCAAAATCTAAAATCGGAAATGGCAGAGGAATAATAGTTATGGCAAATCAACGTGTATTAGTTGCAAATTCAAGAATAGTGGGTTGGAACGCAAATAATTATTTTTTTGTAAAAAATTATGTCACTTTTAAGGATAATGTAGTCGATAACTCAAATGGCATAATGGTTGGCAGCTATGCAGCTTATACTTTTTATGAAAACGATTCGCTTAATGGTCATGTTCCAAATAACGTTTCGCAACATTCCGGATTGTCAGCCCATGATTTTTCTTACTTTGGTAATAATTATGTTGCAAATATTGGTGGTGCAGGTAATGACGGCGAGGGTTTACTGGTAGAATGCCCGGATGGTCCTGTGAATTACGGAAGCGTAACGGGCGGGAGTAATATGTCTATAAATGCTGTCGCTCAATCCACTACAAATCCCTTAGCAGTGCCAACAACAACTTATTATGGAACCTTAAGTGTTCAAATAATAGATGGAAGAGGTTTAGGACAATTACGCAAAGTAACAAGTATTACTGGCAACACAATTTTAGTAGATAAACCCTGGGATGTAGTTCCTGACAACAGCAGTAAGTGGCAACTATTTTTTCCAAATCAAAATGTAACCTGGTATAAAAATAAGATAAACAATTGTGGTGCCGGGTACATTATGTATGGCGAGTGGGCAGACGGTGTAGTTGCTGAAAATCAGGCAACGAACAGCATTGGTATAAGTTTAACTAGCGTAGCTCGCAATGGCAATTTTGTTTCGGGTTACTTTAATAGAATTGTTAGCAATACAATTACGGGTGTATCATGGTATGTAAAATACGGAGCAATTAGCATAAATCCCGCAAGATTTAATTCCTTATTTAATGGCGTTTATGCGGGAGTACAAATGTACGGAAATGAAATAAGAGGAAACACAGTAAGCGGTGACGCTTCGCAAACACCTGTAGTTGGATATACCGCACCAAATACAAAGGCAAACATAGCGTTGTGCGAGTTTTACGGCACTAATTTTTATGGTGGATATTATACTGGTAGTTTTATAGCAAGAGATCTACTTAATACAATTATTGATGGTAACGGATTGAATAATTCGAAATATGGTATCGAAATATCGCGTGGTGTTTATGGGGTGGTAGAGTGTAATAATACAATACAAAATGTAACAATTAGCACATATTCAATAGAACCAGCAGTAATTCCGGTAGTTGAACAGAATTGCGGCTTCATAACCGGCGCGGGTAATGAGAACCTAACAGATCAGGAAAATAAGTTGTTAGTCTTCCCAAATCCCACCAACAAAAATGTTACAGCGAAAGCTTTAGGTAATAGTGAAGCTATCAATAGTATAATTATTTATTCCGCATCAGGTCAGCAATTAATGGCGTATGACAATTTACATTGTTTTGAGAAGATTATTCAAATTGACAACCTGCCTGAGGGTATTTATTTCGCCAAATTTATTGCGATCAACGGCAAAATATCACTAATAAAAATAATTAAAAATTAAAATACGTAATAAGATAATCTTTATTAGGCTTTGCCAAATAATTTAACAAGGTCGTCTCTTTTACGAACCGAAACAGGAACTATAGCTCCGTTTTCCATAACGATTTGATTGCTCGTTTTTATTAATTTTGTGGCATATTTTAAATTAATTATCCAGCCTTTATGACATCTAAAAAACTCAGTGTCATTCAAAATCTCTTCGTATTCACCAATGTTCTTTGAAGCGATAATTTTTTTACCTGCTGTTGTATAAATGGTAGTATATTTTGCTTCTCCTTCCAAGCAAATAATTTGATTGACGTCTATAAAAATAAATTCATTTATGGATGGGACAGTAATACGCTTAACAATTTTTTGTGGGTTGGAAATATTATTGAGAAGTACGGGAATTCCATTATTATTTATCGAAGTTTCTTTCATTTTATTAATTGCGAGAACTAATTCTTTTGGGTCAACGGGTTTTAGTATGAAGTCTAAACACGAAGATTTTATAGCCTGTATTGCAAATTTCTCGTACGAGGTTGTAAAGATTACCTTAAATTCCGGTTTAATGAAAAAATTAAAAAGATCAAATCCGGATTCTCCACTTAATTCTATATCGAGTAATATCAAATCCGGCTTTAATTTATTGATTTTTTCTACGGCATCACCAATAGAATTACAAGTTGCAAGAACTTCAACTTCGGGGCAGTAGATATTCAGAAGCTTCTCTACTAATTTGATACATGATTCATCGTCGTCTATTATTATACTTTTTATCATTCTAAAAATTTTTAAGATATGGTAATCTAATAATTATTGATACCCCACTTCTGTTTTTATCCGTATCTGAAGCGTTTATTATTTCGAGTAAGTTCCCACAATCAACTTTGTATTTTTCTTGTAATAAATTTAGCCTTTTTTTTGTAATATTCATAGCGTGAACACCAGCTGATTGCAAGCCTGAACCGTTTTTTAGCCCCTTGCCATTATCTTCAACTATCACTTCCAGGCAGTTTTCACCAATAATTTTAAAATTGATAGTTAATTTACCGTTTTCAGTATTATTTAATCCACCATGTTTAATAGCATTTTCAATAAATGGTTGAATTAGCATAGGTGGAATTAAGGTGTTTTTTAAATCTAATTTTTCGTCAATAAACAACTCATAAGCAAATTTTTTCTTAAATCGTTTGAGTTCAAATTCAATGTATTGTGTTAAAAAAGCAAGCTCATTGTCTAAAAGAATTAGATCTTTTTCTGAATTAGCAAGTGTAATTCTCATCAAAGTCGAAAAATCTATAAGTTGAGAAAGGGCCTTATCGTTTTCATTATTAATGACCATGGATTGAATTCCGCTTAACGAATTAAAAATGAAATGAGGATTCATTTGGCTCTGGTGTCTTGTAATCTCTATGGATTGTTCCTTAATTAGTTCGGCCTTTTCCTGAAGTTCTGTATTATTAGCGTATAAAATAGAGTTTACGGTTTTTTGGCTTTTATTACGCTTTATCAAAATAAACGCAACGTAAATGAGTATGATTATTAATAAAGCAAATAAAAGAGTAATATATGTAAGGTATTTTTTATTATTCTTATCTATCAACGCGTCAAATTCAAATTTATTTTTTTGCACAATTAAGTCATTAATTTCATTTTGTTTTTGATTGGTGTTGTATTTTCTTTCATTTTCAATTTCAAAATTACCAAGAGTTTCAAGTATTACCTTTTCATTAAATACTTTAATTTTACTCAAATATAAAGCTTCGGTGGGATAGTCTTTAAGCTCATGGGCAGCTTTTACAATGCCCTCATACGCATTGATGTCTAAATAGTTTTCTTCTTTTGAATCTAAAACACTTTTTTGCTTAAAATAGTTAATCGCTTTTTTATAGTTTTTATTTAAATATTCTATATAGGCTAATGAAAAATAATAAATTTTATGACATGCGATTCCATCATTCGCTTTTTTAGAAAGTAATGAAGTAATTTCTAAGTATTTTTTGGCACTATCAGCATTGTTTGTTTCAATAAAACTGGTAGCTAAATTGTAGTAAATATAATATCTGTCAGGTTCTAAATCTTCGCTTATTTTAAATTTTAAACAAGATTTGTAATATTTTTGCGCTTCGGGATATTTTTTCTTTACATAGTATATTCCAGCTAAATTGTTGTACTCATTAGAAACCCTTAGTATGGAAGATTGATCGTTTTTATTTTTAGCTAACAGTTCTTCTTCAAGAGGTATCGCTTTAACCAAATACTGTTCCGCAAAACCGTACAGTCTTAAATCAACATATAATGTGCTAATCTGATTAAGGAATGTAAGGTATTCCTCTCTTTCATTAAACAATTCTGAAAGCCGTAATCCTTTTAAATAACTATTAAGCGCATCGTCATTTTTATATTGTACATGAGCGATTATTCCCTTAACTCTAAAACACTTTATTAGTTTACTTATATAAAATTTTTGAGGTTCTTTTTTTGACCTAATATTTTCTTTTAAAAGGGGAATAACAGTATCAAGATAAGCGTCAGCTTCTTTCGGTTCATTTCTATATTTTTCCTTTATGTTTTTAAGCAGCTCTTTAATCCTTATAGTATCAGTTTGAGATTTAAGATTTATACATCCAAATAAAAACAGAAGGTAAAACCATTTTTTTTTAGGGCTGAGATTAGCAAATAGGCTTAATAAGTTTATCATTATCTGGTAATACTTTCGGGTTTAAAAGTACAATTTATTAACGATTATCCTTATAAAGCACCTTTTTTTAATGAATTTGTAGCGTTTGTTGATTGGAAAAAAATAACGAAACTGAGTTATTAACTTTGCTATTATATCAGATTTTTTAACTCGTTTTTTAAGTTTATGAAAGAGAAAATAATTATAATAATAGCTTGTTTGGCAAGCATAAATTTTAAAGCGCAAAAAATCTATGTAAATTATGTAGATGGAGAAATATATGCAAAGCTATCGCCAACACTACTAAACCCTGTTATAAAAGATGATCCAAATAATATAAATTGGAAAAAAATTGCAATACTAAAAAATATTAGTGTCAAATACGGCATTACAAAAGTTAGTAAACCCTTTTATCAAGCGTCTGATGATAAAATTTTACCTTTTATTATTAAAATTAATTTTAGTAAAGTTAAGCTTGTTGAGCGTTTAATTCGTGAATTAAAAAGTAATAGGGGTGTTGAGTATGCCGAAAAAATTAACTTAAACACTCTCGATATTACCCCTAACGATCCCACTTTCCCGGCACATTTAACACAGATCAATGCGCCAAACGCATGGAATATTTTTAACGGAAATTCAAATATAACTTGTGCAATTGTTGATAATGCAGTTGCCTGGAATCATAGTGATCTTGTAGCAAATACATACACAAATAGTATTGAAGCATCTGGTATTGTGGGCGTTGATGATGACGCAAATGGTTACGTTGATGATATTAACGGATATGATGTTGCTGACAATGATAACAATGCAATTCCAAGTAATAATGCTATGGATCACGGAACCCATTGTGCAGGAATTGCGGGGGCTACCAACAACAATAGCATTGGAATTGCGTCAATTGGATGGAATATCAAAATTATACCTGTAAAGTGTCAAAACAATACAGGTACTACAAATGGTATTGCAAATGGCTATGGTGGTATTTTATATGCAGCTAAGGCTGGGGCACGAGTTATTTCTTGCTCTTGGGCAAGTACCGGAAGCGCATCTGCTTCTGAACAAGCGGTTATTGACTATGCCTGGTCAAAAGGAAGTATTTTAGTATGCGCGGCCGCAAATGACGGTAACTCGGTTTTACATTATCCAGCCGCATATAATCATGTATACGCTGTGGCCTCCGTCAACTCAGCTAATGGCAAATCAGGCTTTAGTTGTTTTGGAACATGGGTAGATATTTCTGCTCCGGGCGAAGGTTTGTTTAGCACTCTGCCGGCCAATGGATACGGATCTAAGTCCGGAACGTCGATGGCAACACCTGTTGTTGCTGGTTTGGCAGCGCTTATGTTATCCAAAACACCGTACATGACTCAAACAGATGTTTTAAATTGTATTTCAAGCACAGCCGCAAACATATATACAATTTCCGGCAACTCGGCATACGTTAGTGGTAATCAACTTGGAGCCGGACGAATAGATGCGTTTGCTGCTATGAATTGCGCGGCAAGTTTCTCACAACAGCCTGTAGTTTCAAACTTTTACGCCTTAACAAAAAATACCTGCCCAAATACACCCATTCAGTTTAAAGATAGCTCTCTTTATATGCCTACTGCATGGAGTTGGACTTTTCAGGCCGGATCACCTGCTACATCTACGTCTTCTAATCCTTCAGTTCAATGGAGTGCTCCGGGGGTTTATTCCGTTGCTCTGCAAGCTACAAATTCCAATGGTGGAAATACTATGATTAAAACAGCTTACATTACAGTTGCAGGCCCGGTAAATTTGCCGCTTAGTGAGGGATTTGAAGCTGTAACATTTCTTCCGGCTAATTGGTCGAGTTACAGTGATTATTTGTTTTGGGTAAGAAAGCCTGGTGTCGGTGGTTTCGGCGCAAGCAGCGCATCCGCAATGTTTGATAATTATAATATTGATATTTCAGGGGCGAGGCATGAACTAAGAACTCCAAAATATATATTTACGAATATTGCTACTGCAAAACTTAGATTTGACGTTGCCTATAAGCAATATAATACCATTGCCTCTGATACACTGGAGGTTAAATTATCTACAAACTGCGGACTAACCTGGACCAGCATTTATTCAAAAGGAGGTTCAGTTTTATCTACATCACCCGGAAATCAGACTTCATCAATATTTTCGCCTACAGCTGCTCAATGGAGAAAAGATAGTATTGATATTACGTCTTTGGCGGCTGGTCAAAATAATGTTATGATTAGTTTTGTTAACAGAGGACATTTTGGACAGGCATTATATTTAGATAATATTAATATTGTAAGTACAGCTGTTGTGAGTCCTACAGCGAATTTTAGCATTCCGGTTTCTGTCTGCACGGGCGCTTCGATAACTCTAACAAATACAAGTATTGGCGCTACTTCCTATAGCTGGTCTATTTCGGGAGGTAGTCCGGCAACATCTACTGCAACAAATCCTGTAGTGAGTTTTTCAACAGGTGGAGTAAAGACAATTACTTTAGCAGCAATAGCAGGAAGTTTAACATCTTTTTATTCAACAACACTTAATGTGGTAACTACGCCAACATTAACAGTAAACTCTGCGAGTATTTGTTCAGGAAACACTGCTACACTAAATGCAAATGGCGCAGCGACCTACAGTTGGAATACTGCGGCAACCACCAATTCAATTGCTGTAAGCCCTTTAACAACTGCAGTTTATACAGTCACAGGTAATAATGGACTATGCTCGAATATAAAAACCACTACAGTTAATGTTACAACCACTCCAACTTTATCTGCATTAAACCAAACAGTTTGTTCAGGTAATACGGCAACTATAAATGCCGTAGGCGCCACAACTTATTCATGGAGTAATGGTTCAACAAGTAATCCACTATTAGTTAGCGCTCTTACCAACACTTCATATGTATTAACAGGTTTTAATGGCTCTTGCGTCAATACAAAAACCGTTACTTTAAGCGTAAATCCTACGCCAACGATCGCAGCATCTAATCAAACCTTATGCACTGGCAACTCCACAACACTAACAGCGTCTGGAGCGACAACGTATACCTGGAATACAAGTGCAACTGGTAGTTCTATCGTAGTTACGCCAACAAGTAACACCAATTTTACCGTTACTGGTTCAAACGGGGCCTGCACAGGTACAAAAACCTTAAGTGTTTTTGTTACAAATACAGTTGCAATTAATATTTCGGCTAGCAACAGTCAAATTTGTCAGGGCAACAGTGTTACTATTAACGCTAGTGGCGCAAATACTTATACCTGGAGTACTGCTTCTAATTCATCTTCAATAATTATTTCTCCAAGTGTGTCAACAAATTATACTGTTAATGGAAATTCAATGGGTTGCAGTGGTAGTGCTACCGTAGCTATTTTGGTAAATAGTAACCCTATCATAACCGGCTTTTTAACGCACAATGCAGATTGCTTTGGAAGCTGCACAGGAAGTATAGTAACATTGGTTAGTGGAGGAACCCCTGGTTATAATTATACGTATAGCCCGGGAGGAATAAATACCAATTTATGTGCTGGAATTTATACCGTAACAGTTACAGATTCAAAAGGGTGTGCGGTATCTTCATCTACTCAAATTAGCCAGCCCGGAGTTTTAACAACTTCTTTTAATATAATTAGCACGAGCTGTGGTTTATGTAACGCTTCTGCAATTGCTGTTACAAACGGCGGCACAGTGCCGTATACATATACTTGGAGTAATTCAGTAAACAGTAATTCTGTTTCGGCAGTTTGCGCAGGAAATTATAGCTGTACGATCACCGATTCTAAGGGATGTTTAGTTACCAATACTCTAATTATAAATAATTCGTTACCACTAACTATAAGTTCAACTTATACAAATTCTTCATGCGCAAATTGTGTAGATGGAATTATAAATACAACATTAACAGGAGGGACTCCACCATATAGCTACCAGTGGTCACCAACAAATATTAATAATGCAACCATAACTAATTTAAGCGCGGGATGCTATACATTAAACGCAAGTGATATAAATAATTGCCAGATTAGCGATACAATTTGTATCGGATTTATTAGTGGTTTGAATAAATATAGTTCACTAAATTCTGAAATATTAATTTACCCAAACCCTGCAAAAGATATGTTTTGGTTAGATGTAAAAAATAATTTAGTAGATGTCAGGATTTTCAACAATTTAGGCCAGTTAATACAAAGTAATACTAATGTGATAGGTGTTTACGAGGTAAATGTTAGTGAATTGGCAAGAGGCGTTTACCATATTTATATTACTAATTACACAGATATAAATATCCGTGAAAAAATAATAATTGAACAATAACATTTATCTAGTGAAAAACAGCTATGAGCATGGAATACAAATGTACCTTTAATTGCCCCTATTGCGGGACTGAAGGCAGACAAAATTTTTATTCATCAATAAATACTAAACATCCCAACGCACTTGAAATGATTATTAATGGTGAAATAAATAAAACAACATGTGAGATTTGTATGGAAAGTTTTAAAGTAAACGCTCCGTTATTATTCAATAATATAGAAAAACAGTATGCTGTTTACTTTCATCCGACTGATACTTCTTCAATTGACGAACAAAATAAAAAACTCAAATTAGCTTTAGGCGAGGATCATTATATCTTTAATGCCAACAAATATACAAATTGGGCTAGTTTTATAAATGAAATCTTGTCTAGAGAAAACAAACTCGAAATTGCAAAAGAAAACTTTTGTAACGCGAATGTTTCTTACGCTTTTGGGTCTTCGCAGTATAATTTTTCTCTTTTAATATTGGCCGCACTTTATGTGCTGCACTAATATTAAATGTTGATCAGAGTTGTTTCTCAAATTAAAAAAATTACTGCCCAAACTGATTACTGCTTGAATTGTCTTTATTAATATTTCTTAAGCTAAACGTAAAAGGATAGGTTGTTTTATATCTCACAAATTTCCCACCTAAACTTGCGGGCTGCCATTTTGTAAGTTTAATTACCCTTAATGCTTCTTCGGTGCATCCGGCGCCAACTGGTTGTTTTACGGTAACACCCGTTACGTAGCCATTTGTTTCTACTATAAATTCTACAATAACTGTACCTTCAACCGATTTTTCAACGGCTAATTTTGGGTATTCCATATTCGTTAAAACAAATTCGGTTAATCCTTCATCTCCGTTTTTATAAAACTCAGGCGATTTGTCGGCTTTTGTATAAATAACAAAACTACTATCTGCTGGTAAAGGTTTTTTAATAGTGAATTTATTTTTCTGCTTAAAGTACTTATTGTATTTATTAGTAGATAAGTTAAACATTAAAAAATACGGACGGCTTTCGTTAGGTAAACGAAGCGTTTTATTAAATTGTATAAAATTGAAAACACGTTTTATTTCTTCACGTAAAACATTATTGGTGCCGCCATCAACTCTAATGTTCACGGCTTTTCCGGCAGAATCAATGGCAAAAAAGGTAGTTAGCTCTGTGTCAAAGTTACCAGTAAGCAAAGTTTTTGGTAAATTTAGCTGCGTTTCGAGTACTTGTTCTATTTGCTCTTTTCCTCCAATGGCTTTGGCTTCAAATTCGGGGCTGGTAGCGGACGTTTGGGCGGATAAAGAAATTGCCCAGGTTACCGTTAAAACACATATATACTTTTTAAGCATATATAAAGATAATTTAAAAAAATTGTATTTAAAAAAAAATCACCGCCAAACTTTATAGCTGGTAAAGTTTGGCGGTGAAAATGGTTTGAGAGAATTATAATTTAAGGATTAATCCTTAATAATCTTAATTGTTTTGCTAAAATCACTACCCGATATTTTTACGAAATAAATGCCGCTGTTTAAGTTTTGCATATTAACGTTAGAATCTGCGCCGGTGCGAACTCCGCTATAAACCAGTTTCCCATAAATATCTGTGATGCTAATATTAAAATCGGCTGCATCGCTTTCAATAGTTAAAGCATCTTTCACAGGATTAGGGTATAACCGGATTGCGGTAGCTGCACTATTTTTAACAATACCCGTAGGCGATGAGTTTAGTACATTAACAGTGGCTATTTGCATGCTATTATTTGTTTTAAAAATATTTTGGTTTAAACAAGTTGTAGTAGAAGAACCACATGATACACTTACTGTTAAACAAATATTATAAAAACCAGCTGCAGAATATGTATGTGATGGATATAAGCCTGTGCTTGAAGAGTTATCACCCCAGTTCCAAACTACGCTGCTTACATTTGAAGGATAAGTTGGATAAGCATTCCAAACAATTGAAGGCATCATAGATGTATCTTTTGCCATATTAAAATTGGCTGTTGCAATACACGGCGCGTTTGTAATGTTAAATGTATGTGTGATGGAGCTGCTGCAGTTTGTTGTAATGGAATCGTTAATGGATAGCGTTACAGAATAAGTTCCGTTAGCATAATTTTGTGCAGGAGGGTTTGAGCCAAAAAATGTATTTGAGTTTCCAAAATTCCAGTATTGAAATGCTGTTGGTGATGCACCTGTTGATGTATTACTAAAATTTACGGTGCCATTATTTATAGTATAGGTAAAGCCCGCTGTTAAGGTACAAGGTTGTACTGTAACATTTATGTTGGCTGTATAAGTATCAAAACAGGTTACGGAATTATTGTATACCGAAAGCGTTGCGGTATAATTGCCTGAATTTGGATAAGTATGAGAGATAGTGCTGAAGCTATTGTTTGGAAAACTGCCGGATGTATTATCGCCATACTGTAAATAATATAATGTTTGAGGAATAGTACCTGTTGAACTATTAACAAACGTTACTAAACCACTAGGGTTAACAGTAAAATTAAATCCTGCGGCAACATTACACGCTACATTAGTAATTGTAACTACAGTGCTATACGTAGCACTACAAGGTTGTAAACTGTCTGATCTATGTAATATTACAAGATATGTGCCATTTGCACCATAAACGTGTGTGGGGTTGGTTTGCGAAGAATATTGATTATCTCCGAAATTCCAAAGATAATTAATACTTGGGCTGGTGTTTGGCTGAGAGTTGTTTGTGAAAGCCACGCTTCCGTTTGAGCCTTGGGTATATGTAAAGCTAGCCGTACATTGGCTTTTTGCGTTTACAAATAAAAAGCAGGCAAATAATACTGCAATAATTTTAAAACTTGTAATTTTTTTCATGATTCTTAATTTTTTGAATTTATATTTTTTCCTTCTTATTACACTATTACAAAAAGAAATTGGATAAGGTTGGGCTAATAAAATAATAAACTAAAGACGGGTATTAATTCCAATCGTAAAGCCGCTATTTACCTTATTATCAATACCATAGCCTAATACGTAATCAAACCTTAAAATATTAAATATATTTTCGAGTCCAAAATTTATCTCGTAGTACTGTTTTAATTTATTGCTCATTAATAAATGTCCGCCAACAACTTCCTGTATGTTTAATTTTTTTAGTACAGGTAGCTTGTTAATTATAAAACCATTAAAATGATGTTCGGCATGCGCTTCGGCAAACCATTTATCGGCACTAAAAGTATAATAAGGCAATAATCTAAAACTGCTTAAATAATCGTTCGTATTAAATAAAGTTTGGTTGCCTAAAAAATATTTAAAGTCCATAAAAAATAATTTTTTTGTATTTACAAAGCCGCCACCTTTTAATCTAAAGCCTAAACGACCAAATAAACCTAAATTTATTTCATCGTATATCATGGCACTGGCAAGATCGTAATCTGCCGTTGTATTTAATACCGGAAATGCTTTTTTATAACTTACACTTAAGCGGGGATATTTACTGCCGGTAACAATTTTTTGATTTGGAAGTGTAACATATTTTTGTTTAAAACGAAAGGAAAAGGTTACTTCGGCAGTAAAAGCATTATTGGTGTTAAATAAAGAATCGTGCGTGCTGCCATTACGCGGATCGTTACTGGTAAATAATTTGCTTCTGTCATCTATTATTAAACGATCGCTCGTATTTCTTAAGGGATCTCGCTCAACATACCTTGCAATAGAAGAAAAATAAACACCATTGGTTAACTCGGTAAAATAATTTGTTTCTACGCCTGTTTCCTTAAACATTTTCATAAAATTCTCATTCAGGTAAAGCGAGTAAAGCGAATTTACCAAAGGCGAAATAGGATCCATTTGATTGTATTGCTCAGAAATGGATTTTAATTTTATACCAAAGCGCGAGAATTTTTTTGGATTATAAAAATAATTGTAACCAACCTCGCCACCCCATAAGTAATTGCTAAAACCATAACGTAAGCGCCCGTTAAAGCGATGTGCTTTTTTATTTTCGTATTCTTTATTTACTGCAAAATCGTAACTCACATTTAGCCCTTCAACTGTATTATATTGTAAACCGTTAGTAATTAAACCGGGTATAACAACAGTAATGCTTTTTTTTGTTTTGCGATACGTATAACCTAAAAGAACATTAGCGGGCCTTAACTTATTTAATCGTTTATCCATCGAATCTTTGTACCCGTCAGTATCTTCTATTTTTTCGGTACTGTCTTTTTTTCTATAATCTTTGTTTTCTTCAGATGTTAATGGTGAAGGACGGTTTATGTTCCAATAATTAGAATCTTTTTTATTGGCACCGTCTTCTACTACAAAAACTTCATTACTAAAAAATTTATCATCAATATTTGGCCTGAGGTTATAATTTTTTACAATCGCATTAAAATATCCGTTACCGGCAATCCCTAATATTTTAAAATAAAAACCAAGATTGTAGTTTACAGGCATCCAAATGCTATCACCGGCAATTGGTGCAAATAATTGTTTAATCGAAAGGGTGTCGGCAAATTTAATTTTATTGTCTTTAGTTAACTTAACATCAATACCCGTTAAGCGCCACGAATTTTCCTGTATATAAATAATGCCGGTAAAACACGGGTCTGTTGTGCGTTTTGGCTTAACGGCAATTTTATTAAATATCTTTCCATCTTCCGTTATTGTGCCAAGCAAACGAAATTTATAATATAAAAAAACATTTTTATTTAGCGGCGAAACAAAGGGGCGGTCGCTCAAACCTCTTAACGAAATTAGGTTTTCGTAAAAGTTAAATTTTACCTGGCTTAGCTGGTTAAAACTAAAACTCTTGCTGGAGCCGCTAACACGGCTGCTAAACATTATTTCTTTTTGTTTATTTGGTTTTTTAAAATAATAATTGCTTTCACTTTCGCTTAAATAAATAACACCGTATAAAGTAGAATCTATTTTTTCGCCACTCATGGCCTTTACCAGTTTTTTAAATTTTTCGGGAATGTTGGTTAAACGTTGTAAACCTTTTATATAAGACTGGCAAGTATATTCATCTACTTCATTAGCGAACACCTTTCTTTTTTTTATAGCCTTTCGCATGATGGGGTAGGCGGGGTCTTCGCCCGCTTTTACAATAATTTCCTGCAAAGCAATGCCATCTGATTTTAAGTTTACATTCAACGTTTTATTTTCGGTAAGATCAATTTCTTTTTCCTGGCGCGAATAACCTACATATTGAAATACAACTGTGTATTTGCCCGGGTCGAGCTTTAAAGAATAACTTCCTTCATCATTACTATTAACGCCTTTGGTAGTGCCTTTTAAATAAATGGTTGCAAAGGGCAGGCTTTCGCCATTGCCGGTAATTTTTCCGGAAAGAATAAATTGTTGCGCGAAATAATTTTGAATTAAAAAGGATAAAATAAAAGTGAAAATTAATTTATTGCCTTTTGACGTGAACATAAATTATTTTTTGTCGAAACCCATAAAGGCATAAGAAATTAAATTGGCGCCCATCTTTAAAGCTTTGCTTCTTGCCTCCTCGCTGTCTTTATGAATTTCAGCGCTTTCCCAACCATCGCCAAGATCACATTCAAAATCATAAAAACAAACCAGGCGGCCTTTATAAATTAAGCCATAACCTTTTGGCGCGCCATTATCATGCTCATGAATTTTTGGAAGGCCGTTAGCGAAATCAAATTTTTGATGATAAACAGGGTGATCAAAAGGCAATTCAATAAGATCTAGCTCCGGGAAAACTTTTTTTAATTGCGTTCTAATAAATTTATCCATGCCATAATTATCACTTACATGTAAAAACCCACCGGCAATTAAATAGTTTCTTAAATTTTCTGCTTCCTGGTTTGAGAAAATAACGTTGCCATGCCCGGTCATGTGCACGAAAGGGTAATTGTATATTTCTACACTTCCTGCATCTACAGTTGCTTGCTCAGGATTGATGCTTGTTTTAATATTATCGTTACAAAATTTAATAAGGTTTGGCAACGATGTTTCTAAATTCGCATACCAATCGCCACCGCCGTTATATTTTAAAACGGCTATTTGAAAACTGTAGGGCGGAATGGTATAATAATCGCCATACTTTAAAAAAGCTTTTCCTTCAACAAAAAAGAAAAGGCAAAAAAGAACAATTATTTTTTTAAAAATACGCATTAAAAGATGTATAATTTAAGAGAACAAATTAGCGAAAAATAGTGGATTATGTTTAATAAAATATCTTAAAAATATTATAAATCATAATGTTATAGTAAACTGATTTTTTTGGGCGTGTCCCTTCGGGTTGGGCTATTACTTTCACACGGCCTCGCTCAAATATCTGCAAGATATTTGCCGTGCTTCGCTCGGGCTTTTTGCCTTAACAGGCAAAAGAGCTAAACCCTTCATATCCCTCACGCTGGGTTTACGCGATCTGCGTTAGGGATTGCAACGGAAAGCCCGCAGTGCAGCGGAGCGGAACGAGGACTTGGAGTGAAAAGCCCGGGCCGGAGGCAACGCCCAAATAAAAAAAATTAAAAGAGATTTATTTTTGACCTATACGTTTTTATAAAACCCAACCAGCTCAATAGCCTGTTTTGCTTCTGTAACATCGTGCACACGCAATATGGAAGCGCCGTTTAAAAGCGCAATTGTATTTAAAACAGTAGTACCGTTTAAAGACGTTACGGGGTTGGTGCCAATTACTTTATTGATCATGCCCTTGCGCGACATCCCTGCAAGTACCGGAAAAGCTGAAAATTCCTGTAAATGTTTTAATAAAGTATAATTATGTTCAATTGTCTTTCCAAAACCAAAACCGGGATCCAAAATTAGTTTAGTAAAATTTAAAGCCTTTAATTTTTCTGTTTTTTTAAAGAGTTCGTCTTTAATTTCAGTAACTACATGCGTATATGAAGGGTTTTGCTGCATGGTTTGCGGTGTGCCCTGCATGTGCATTAAAACGTATGGCAAATTTAATTTGGCTATCGTCTCAAACATAACTGCATCAAGGTTTCCGCCGCTTATATCATTAATTATATCTGCTCCTGCATCAGCACTCTTTTGAGCAATAGAGGCGTAAAAAGTATCAACACTTATGAATGTTTTTGGAAATTTTTTCCTGATATCTGGTAAATAATGCTGCAAACGCTCCCATTCTTCTGTCTCGCCAATTGCTTTGGCATTAGGTCTTGATGAGGCCGCCCCAATGTCAATAATATCTGCCCCATGCTCTATTTTTTCTTCTACATCCCGCAAAACATCGTTCACATTACTGTATTTTCCGCCATCGTAAAAACTATCGGGCGTTATGTTCACAATAGCCATTATTAACGGTTTAATAAATGTTAATGTTTTGCCGTTACAGGTGTATTCCATTGGGTAAATTTCGTTATTTTTAGTGTCAATTCCATATGCAAACTACATCTCAACAATACGACGCAGCCATTTCTCAGTGCAAAGATATCTTTTTAAAGAAAATGAAAGACTATGGCACGGCCTGGCGCAATTTAAGGCCAACTTCTTTAACCGACCAAATCTTTATTAAGGCGCAACGTATTAAAAGTATTGAAGAAAAGGGCACTCAAAAAATAATGGACGATATTAAAGGAGAATATATTGGCATTATTAATTACTGCATCATTGCTCTTATTCAATTAGAACTTGCAAACGATAGCCGGGTTGATCTTCCTTACGAAGAGGTAGCTAACTTGTATATTAAATACGCCGATCAAACCAAACAATTAATGGAAGATAAGAATCACGATTATGGCGAAGCCTGGCGCGATATGCGTTTAAGTTCGTTAACCGATCTTATTTTAATGAAAGTTTTTAGAGTAAAACAAATTGAGGATAATAAGGGAAAAACTATTATCAGCGAAGGTGTTGACGCAAATTACATGGACATGATCAATTATTCGGTTTTCTCGCTTATTAAAATGACAAAATAGTTAATTTTTTTAATTTAACTTTTATAGAAACAGATTAACAATAACTTTAATATAAAATTCTTCCTACATGAAAAAATTTTTAGCCTCTAATGCATTTCGTTTTATCTGGTCGCTGGGTTTAGCCGCTATTATTTATTTTATAATGCCACCTTGTTTTAGTAAAACAACAACAATTGTTTTACTGGCAATTGAATTGATTCTTATTAACGGGGCAGCCTTTATTGCCAAAATACCAATGATAACACATATTGCGCGTGTTTTAGTTGGTGGCTTATTTATTTTTTCAGGATTTATAAAAGCAAATGATCCGTTAGGATTCTCATATAAATTAAAAGAATATTTTGAAGTATTTCAAAACGATACAGGCCTTCAGTTCTTTGAATGGTTTGCGCATATTGCCTTGCCTTTGGCAATTATTATTTGTGCCAGCGAAATTATCCTGGGTGTAATGTTGTTAATAGGCTACAAAACAAAATTAACACTATGGTTATTGTTTGCGCAAATAGCTTTCTTTACCTTCTTAACTTTTTATTCGGCATGTTACAATAAAGTTACGCATTGCGGATGCTTTGGCGATTTCTTAAAATTAAGACCATGGGAAAGTTTCTGGAAGGACATTGCATTGATGATATTGATAACCGTTTTATTTGCAGGAAAAGATAACATACGCGAAATGTTTGCACCCATGATCTTAAGCACCATCTTTTTGTTGGGCGTACTTTTCTCAATAGGTTTTCCAATTTACGCGTATCGCAATTTACCGCCATTAGATTTCAGGGCTTATGCTCCGGGAATGAATATTAAAGAAAATATGAAAGCCGGCGCAGATTATCAGCCCGCTAAATATGAAACGCGGTTTAAATACGAAAATTTAAAAGATCACACGGTAAAAGAATTCGATCTTAAAAATTATCCGTGGCAGGATACTGTTACCTGGAAATGGGTATCTACAGATAATGCAGAGGTGCAGGCAGCTATCAATCCGCCAAAGATAACCGACTTTACTGTTAATAATTTAGATGGCGTGCCAATTACCGATTCTGTTTTAAATGATAAAAAATATAGTTTTTGGTTGATTGTTTACGACCTTAAAGAAACAGAAGATGATCCTACTTTAATGGCGCAGATAAATGATTTTTATAAGCTTGCCGCTTTGGATAAGTTTAAGTTTATGGCCTTTACCGCCAGCGGTCCGCCGGAAATTGATGAGTTTAAACATAAGCACAACGCTTTATATGATTTTGCTACGGTTGATCAGATCGTTCTAAAAACAATGATCCGCAGTAACCCGGGATTAATGTTGGTAAAAGACGGTAACGTTATTATGAACTGGCATCACAATAACTTCCCAACGTTTAGCGACGTGAAGCAAAAGTATATGAAATAGCCTTAGTAGAAAGTTTGACGGATTAGAAAGTTGAAAGAATACGAATTTATTAAAACCCTTTCCTATTTAGCTGAAAGGGTTTTTTATTAAAAATGAAAGCAGCCGGAATAAGCGATATAAAAAAAGAATTGGAGCATCTTCAAACAAAAGAGCTGCTCGATTTATGTATTGCGCTTGCTAAGCATAAAAAAGACAATAAAGAATATTTAGGTTATTTATTATTTGAAGCACACGATAAAAATCAATTTATTAAAGAAGTAAAAGAAGAAATTGATACACACTTTGATGCGCTTAAATTACAATCTAATTTATACTACGTTAAAAAAAGTCTGCGTAAGATCCTTCGTATCATTTCAAAGTACGCAAAGTATACAGATGATAAAGCACTTAATGGCGAATTGTATATTTATTTTTGTCTCAAGCTAAAAAACTCCGGCATTCCCTATCATAAAAGCCAGATGATCGTAAACATTATGGAGGGGACAGTGAAAAAAATAAATACGCTCATTTCTACTTTGCACCCCGATCTTCAAAACGATTTTTTAATTGATCTTGATAAAATAAACAATTAAGATGTTAGATCAACCCAATCCGCAATTACTATTAGATCTTGTAAAAATGCCAATGCCTTATGGCAGGTATAAAGGTGTTATACTCAATAAATTGCCTGTATCTTATTTAGAATGGTTTAACCGTAAAGGATTCCCCGAAGGTAAATTGGGTATGTTGTTGCAAACCCTTTATGAAATAAAACTAAACGGCTTAGAATTTTTATTTGAGAGGATCAAAAAAGAGGCAGGCTTATATTAAGTAATATTTATTTTTAAATAGTATATTTAATATTACAAAAATCAAACCATGAAAAAAATCCTTTGCATAGCTTTGGCATTTTTTACTTTTCAAGCCATTTATGCGCAAAAACCGGTTTACGATTCGGTATTGGCAAAAAAATTAGGTGCTGATGATTACGGCATGAAAAGTTATGTAATGGTTTTATTAAAGACCGGTACTTATGAGGCAAAAACAAAAGGCGAATCTGATTCTTTGTTTCGTGGGCATATGGATAATATTATTGATCTTGCCAATAAAGGTAAGCTGGCACTCGCCGGTCCTTTTGGTAAGAACGATCTGTACCGTGGGGTATTTATTTTTAATGTAAAAACAATTGACGAGGCAAAAGAATTAACCGCAAAGGACCCTGCTATTAAAATTAATTTATTTGCTGTTGATTATTTACCCTGGTACGGTTCTGCCGCTTTAACCGAGCTTAATAGCATTCATAAAACAATTGAGAAAAAATCGCATTAATGAAAAAACTTTTCATATTTCTTTTTTTAGTCACATGCTTTTTAAATCATGCGCAACCAACGCATCTTGATTCACTTTATGCGGCTCTTAAAATTGCAAAGCAGGATACTGTAAAGCTTGGTCTACGCTGTAGAATAGGAACAGCTGAGCCTGTACTACGAATAAGTTATTGGGATAGCATTTTACAGGAGGCTAAGAAATTACATTTAAAACGATATGAAGCTTACGCTTTTAACGGCATGGGCTCAGTTTACGATGAAATAGATCCTAATATTAAAAAAGCAATAGAGAGTTTTGAAAAAGGCCTTAAAATCTTTGAAGAGATAGGGGATAAAAAGGAACAATCAAAAAATTTACACATTATAGGTTATATCTATTACTATCAGGGCGATGCAACAAAAGCATTAGAGTTTTATAATAAAAGCTTAAAGTTGCGACAAGAAATTAATTTTAAAGAGGGTATTGGCGAGGCTTTAAATAACATAGCATTCATTCATCAAACTAATGGTAATATAAATCTGGCGCTCGATTACTTTTTAAAGGCCATAAAAATATTTGAAGATATTAAGGATAAAAAAAGTGAATCGTATCTTTTAAACAATATTGCTTTTTTATACCAGGGCCAGGGCGATACCGTTAAAGCACTTGAAAGTTATTTAAAATGTTTAGACATTGCTAAGCAACTCGATGATAAAAAAGGAATTTCGGGGGCGTATAATAATCTGTCGTTAATATATCAGGGCAAAGGCAATACCGATAAAGCCCTTGACTATGCAGAAAAGAGCTTAGCCATAAGAGAATCCATTGCAGATAAAAAGGGAATTGCCGCAGCACTTACAAATATTGGCACCTGTTACGAATTAATAGCCGATAAAAAAACAGGTGATTATAACAAGCCACTCCAATATTATCTCAAGGCTTTGGAGATAAGGGAAAAGCTGGGCGACAAAAGTGCGATTACAAGAACCTATAATAATCTGGCCTCAGTATATTTTAAACAAAAAAAATATCCTAAGGCGCTTCAATACGCCGAAGATGGTTTTAGATTATCTCAGGAGCTTGGTTTCCCACAACAGATCGGCGCAGCGTCGAAAATACTTTATAAACTTTATAAAGAGTTAGGTCAGTCGCAAAAAGCACTTGAAATGCATGAGTTATTTATACATATGCGCGATAGCATTAATAATGAAGAAACACGCAAATCAAGCACAAAAAAACAATTTCAATACGAATACGATAAAAAAGCCACTGCAGATAGCGTAAGAATTGCCGAAGAGAAAAAAACAGTTGCCATACAATTAAAGCAAGAACAAACACAGCGTTATGCATTATACGGCGGTTTGTTTTTGGTTTTAATATTTGCGGGCTTTATGTTTAATCGGTTTAAAGTAACGCAAAAACAAAAAATAGTTATTGAGCAACAAAAACACATTGTAGAAGAAAAACAAAAAGAAATTGTTGACTCCATTACCTACGCCAAACGTTTGCAGGAAGCCATTTTGCCGGCAGAGATTTACTGGAGCCGGAATTTTAAGAATGGCTTTGTTTTTTACCAACCAAAAGATCTTGTGGCCGGTGATTTTTATTGGCTCGAGACAGTCAGCCTGCAGTCTAAAGACATTAGTAATCAGTTTGCAACTGCTGAAAAACTGCAAACTGAAAACTTAATCCTATTCGCCGTGGCAGATTGCACCGGGCATGGCGTGCCGGGCGCTTTGGTAAGTGTTGTTTGCAGCAATGCTTTAAACAGAAGTGTTTTGGAATTTAAGATCACCGATCCGGGAAAGATCCTGGATAAAACCCGCGAATTGGTAATTGCTACTTTTGAAAAGAGTGGAGAAGAAGTAAAAGATGGCATGGATATTAGCCTGTGTTGTTTAAATACCAAAACAAAAGAACTATTATGGGCAGGTGCCAATAATCCCTTATGGTATCTTAGTTCCTCTTTGGAAAAAGGGAGTGAGGGGGATTCAATACAGGAAATTAAACCCGATAAGCAGCCCATTGGTAAATACGCTTTACAAACACCGTTTACCACGCATAAAGTGTACTTAAATGCCGGCGATACCCTTTATTTATTTACCGATGGTATGGCCGACCAGTTTGGCGGCGCACAGGGTAAAAAGTTTAAATACAAGCGCCTTAAAGAATTGCTTTTAAACAATAAGGCCTCTACTATGGATGAGCAAAAAGCCATTCTCGAAAATGCCTTTAACACCTGGAAGGGCGAACTGGAGCAGGTGGACGATGTTTGTGTTATAGGCGTTAGACTATAATTCATTTTTTTATTTGGCAATATTTCCACTTTTCCTGTCTTTTGTTTTGCGAAAATCAGTAGCGCTGGTTCATTATTTGCAAAAAACGCAAAACCAATACTTCTCGTCTTTAAAAAAAGCCATTTTTCTATAAAAATCATAAGGGTTTAAGATTTTAATTTGGTATTCAATAAGTTTTTCGTTTGTGTTTAGCCCACCTTTGCCTTATAAATTATTAATTAATCTTAAAACAAATACAACATGAAAACAAAATTAGTCGCACTGGTTTTTTTACTTTCTGTAACATTAATTAAAGCGCAAACATGGATCTCTTATAATGAATCAAACGGTCTTGCAAATAATAATGTACAGTCAATTGCAATTGACGCCCATGGAACGAAATGGTTTGGTACTTATGGTGGCGGCATTTCTAAATTTGATGGAGCTAGCTGGACAAATTATACAGTAAATGATGGACTAGTTTGTGATTTTGTTCGCGCAATTAAAATTGATGCTATCGGAAATGTTTGGATCGGAACTGATGGCGGTGTATCAAAATTTAACGGAAGTGTATGGGAAAATTATACAACGTTTGAAGGTTTATCAAACAATCTGGTTTACGCAATTGAAATAGATAGCAATGGCAATAAGTGGTTTGCAACGAATATGGGCGTTTCTAAATTTGATGGAACAAACTGGACAATTTATACGAATGCAAACGGTCTTGCAAATAATATTGTAACTGCAATGGCAATTGATAATGATAATGTGCTTTGGTTTGGAACATGGGGTGGTGGGGTTTCTGAATTTAATGGTAATACATGGACCATACATTCACAGGCTAATTATGTGCACGCCATAAAAACAGAAATGGATGGAACAATTTGGTTTGGAACTGCAACAGGTCTAAAGAAGTTTGATGGTGGAAGTTGGAATAATTATAGCACTACAAATGGTCTTGCGGCAAATAATGTTTATGCAATTGCTGTTGATGGAGCAAATAATAAATGGTTTGGAAATTCGGCTGGTATTTCAAAATTTAACGGTAGTGATTTTACAACATACAATACACACAATGGTTTGATAAGCGATATTGTAAACGCATCTGTTACTGATAATAATGGTAATATATGGATAGGAACAATGGATGGCGTTTCTTTGTATACCGCGGTAACAAATGCTATTAAAGAAAATGATAATGCAAACCATTTCACTGTATTTCCAAATCCTACACAGGAATTAATTAAAATTGATGCTGCGGCAAATATTTCAGGTACTTCATTTACAATTACAGACGAGACAGGGAAAATGGTTTTAAGCGGCGTCTTAAATTCAAATGAAATTAATATTAAAGAACTAAATACCGGAATTTATGTGTTGAATATTGATGGAATAAGTGCTTACAAAAAGATCGTTAAAAACTAACATAATAGCTCCACAGGATTTTAAATCCTGTAGAGTGTGTAATTAATACTTCAAATACATAATATAATTCGGGTTCGAATGATTTTCAGAAATTTTAAAGAATGTATCGGCTACTTTAATAAAACCTGCCTTTTTGTAAAAATTAAGGGCAGGTTTATTTTCTGTCCACACATATAGCCACATGCCTGTTTGCGCGTTTTGTTTTGAGAGTGCCACATTAAACTCAAAAAGCGCTTTACCAAGTTTAAGCCCGGTAAATTCTTTTGTAAGGTATAACCTGCCAAGCTTGCTACTATTTTTTTCTTTAATGCTTTGGTAAGGCGCGTTAAAAATTATGTTCGAAAAGCCTGCGGGTTTGTTATTGTAATAAATAATGTAGTAGTTGTTTTTTTGGTCTTTAATTTCGGTCTCAAAATTTGCTAAATTAAAATTGCTGTCAATATAACTGTTTATGTCTTTTGCCGGCCCCGAATGGCCATGCGATTCAATAAAAGAAGTTTTGGCAAGGCTTGTAAGCAATACAAGATCGTTTAATGTGGTTTTTTTTATTGAGATCATCAATTATAAATACAACAGATTTTAAAGTTTCAAGCCTATAATACAAACGTCGTCTACCTGTTCCAGATCACCTTTCCACTCTTCAAAAACAGCTTTTAATTTACTGCTTTGTATCTCCAGCGGCAGAGCACTTATTTGTGATAATAATTCGTTTAAAGGTTTGTATTTAAATTTTTTTCCTTTTGGGCCACCAAACTGGTCGGCATAACCATCTGTGTAAAGGTACAAAACATCACCCGGCTCATAGTTAATAGCTCTTAAAACAAAAGACACTTCTTTTTCTCCTTTTCCTACGGGCATACGGTCGGCTTCTAATTCCAAATAAGCACTGTTCTTAATTAACACAGGCGCGTTATTTGCCGCCGAGTAAGTAAGCGTATTTTTTTCTTTATCAATACACAGCAGTATCCCGTCAAATCCGTCTTTTTGACCTTCCCTGCTTATGTTATCAATTAACCTTTGCCTCACAAAATTTAAGATCTCATTTGGTGTTTCTATTTCCTTTTCATTAATGGCCTCTCTTAAAAAACCAATATTCAATAAACTCATAAAGGCACCGGGTACTCCGTGCCCGGTGCTATCACACACTGCTAAATAAAATTTATTTTTATGTTTTGTAGCCCAGTAAAAATCGCCCGATACTATATCTTTTGGATGAAAGAAAACAAAATGATCGGGAATTTGTTCTTGCAAGAATTCTTTATGAGCAAGTAAAGTATATTGAATGCGTTTAGCGTAATTAATAGAGTCAACAATTTCTTTTTGTTTTTCTTCAATAATATGTTTTTGAAGCTGAATTTCTTTTGTTCTATCTTTTACCTTTTGTTCTAAGCCTTCGTAAGATTCCTGCAACTCACTTACCATGTGATTAAAGTTTTTTGAAAGCTCCGAAATTTCTATGGCTCCGCTTACATCTGCACGCTCACTTAAGTTCCCGATCCTTATCTGGTTTGTTTTTGTAGACAGTTTTTTTAACGGTTCAATTATTGTTTTAGCTCTGTAATAAACTAAAATAATTAAAGGTAAAACCAATAATAAAATTATTTTTGTAAAGCGTACAAGCTCTTGTTTAAAAAGCGTTTTTTGTATGGCATTATCTGTAACTATTTCTAAAACATAAGCAGCGTATAAATTGGCATTTGCAATAGGTAAATAAATAAAATGATGTGTGATCTCCAGATCGTTTTTTATTTCTACAAATTTTTGATCCTTTTTTTCGCGGGTAACTTTATTTATAATTGGCAAAAATTTTTCATCAAACCCAAAGGTTTTAGAATCTTTTATTACGGCATCAAAATTAATTTCGGTTAAAGAAGAATAAGCTTTTGCCGAGCTTTTTACTTTTTCAATTAATGTATTTTTTAATTGGCTGGCTTTATCTGAATAAAAACCAAGTTCAATAATAAATTCGCCGGTTTTTGATGGAAGAAAAGAGTATTTTTTTATTTTTCCGGTTTTCATTTCCAGGCCAAACCTGTCGGGCACAAATTTCTGGTTCTTTCGCAGATCATTAAAAAATGTACTATACTTACTATCAATTTTAAGAAAATCTAAATTTCTGTCTTTCGAAAAAGTAGTGTTACAAATAACACAATTACGATCTATAATATAAATACTTTCATTAGCGGTATCCATACCTAGTTTTGAAGAAAGAGCATACAGATCCATTTTGTTTAAAGGTAGTGCCGATGATAGCTCGCTCTCACGAACTTTATAACTTAAGTCGTTCATTCTTGCGTTATATGCATCTTCATGTATGAGCATTCCCAGATCGTACATATCAACCAGGTGTTTAATCTGTTGCGTTAACTGATCTACCTGCGCTGTCAGGATCTTGGATTGTTCTTCTCTTTTAGCGTAGTAATCATAAGCGCAGTAAAAAAGTATAAATAATACAAGCGGAGATATTATATTGATCAGTAATTGCTGTAAAATGGTAGTTCTTTTCATGAACAAAATAGATCTTTGTAAAATTTTGCCATTAAGATAAATAAAAATTAATACGGTTAGTAGTATATACTTAATTTTTAATGGTATGTGGTATTAAAAACTGTTCAGATGGTAAAAAAGCACAGTTTACCTGAGGGTTATTTTGTATCTTTTTGCTACATTAGTCGTTATATCGCTCAATATGATAAAAAACAGACTTACACTTTTGGCGGGTATTGTATTATGTGTTGTAAAAATAGGTAATGCGCAATTAAGTATTGATACAACATTATCTGCCGAAGAAATGGTAAAGACTATTTTTGCGGCTAAAGACAATGATTCTAAAATTGAGAATGTAAAATACAAAGGCTACAAAAAATCACTTGGTATTTTTAATTGTTCAATGATCTATAATAAAGTTATTTCAAAAGGTTTAATTCTATCTACCGGAAATGTATTTGATGCTATTGGTCCCAACAATACACCCGATAAAAGTTCAAAGGCCTTAAATAATACAGATGTTTCGTTAAGCGCTATTGCCAAAGGACCCACGTACGACGCGGCTATTTTAGAATTTGATTTTATACCTTCGGAAGATAGTATTGCATTTAATTTTTTCTTTGGTTCAGAAGAGTATCCTGAATATGTAAGCAAAAATGTGAATGATATATTTGGCTTTTTTCTGAGTAGCGAAGATCCACCGGGCAAAAGAAATTTGGCCATGCTCGAAAGGCGTATTCCAATTACGGTTGATAATATTAATTCAGTAGTAAATAAAAAATATTTTATCAGAAATTATTTATGGGATCCTGAGAATATTAAAAAATGGGAAAATAATAAACAGGGTGGCGAGATGGCGTCCACTTTTCAGTACGATGGTTTTACAGTAGTGTTGCATGCGGGGGCAAAAGTGATGCCGGGAAAGAAGTATCATATTAAAATAGCTATTGCTGATGTGGGCGACAGGTTGTATGATTCGGCTATTTTTTTAGAAGCAGGATCTTTTAAAAGTATGTCGTCGAAAACAATTTCGTTTGAAAAATTTGCGAAAGAAGAATTTGGCGAAAAGGTTTTTAACGATCTTGGTAATTCTGTTTCGGTTAACTTAAATATTAATTTTGAAACAGGTTCTTATAAAATTACGGAAGTCGAATCATTTACGCAGTTAAATAAAGTTGTTAATCTTTTAAAGAAAGATGCGAAGATGCATTTGGAAGTAAATGGCCACACAGATAACAATGGCGCAAAAGAAGACAACAAGACCCTTTCGTTAAATCGTGCCAAAACAGTTGCAGATTATTTGATCTCAAAAGGCATAAAGACTGAACGCATTACCTACAATGGTTTTGGTGATACGAAACCCATCAGCGACAACAAAGCGCAAAACAGGAGAGTGGAGTTTGTGTTTGTGAAATAATAATATACGGTTATAAAATTCACTAATTTTTTGGGCGCCCGGGCGGGCTTACACAAGCTATCACACACGCTCGCTCAAAAGCACGCTGCGCTTTTGTCGTGCTTCAATCTTTTTGGCAAAAAAAGCTAAAAAGGATTTTCGCTTCAATCCCTGGCGCAGCATTACGGTATTGAGCGCCAGGGATGTGCAGGGTTTGGTTCTTTTGCCTGTTACGGCAAAAAACCGAGCGATAGCGAGCCCGGAACAGCCCGTTAAGGCGCCCAAACTTTATTATTTTCGGTGTTTCTGAAGTTTCCGGTATTTAGTCGTATGAGGAAGATTAGAAATACACATTTCTGTGAAAAATATTTTCGAATTTTAAAAGTAAATTAAATTTTTATTTATGATACAATAACCGGGAATGCTATGCTTAAGCTTTAGCGTTTATGGATATTTCTATTATGGTACCACTATTTATTTTAGTGGTTACTTTTATAGTACAGTTAATTGCTTTTGCCAAGTCTCGTATTAAATGAAGTCCTAAACCGGTTTTAATACCTACAACTTCCGTATCGTCATATAAAGCTTTAAACTGATCTTGATTTCCACCTGATCCATTATCTGTAATAGATAAATAGGTTTGATCTTTATTTTGCCAGGCTTTCCAGATAATTTTGGCATCTGTGGTTTTTGAAAGCGCTTTAATGGCATTGGAAGTTAAATTCCGCATAATTGTTTTTAAATAATCTATATCAGTAAATAATTCTATGTCTTCTGTATTTTCAAATAAAATGATTACGTTTTCAGTACTTAAAAAGTGATTTTCAATATCTTTAAATAACCCGTTAACATTTACAGATACATACCTGGGTTTAAATTCGTCCATTTGCCCTTTGCTCCAAATTAGCATATCTTCCATAGAAATTAATAGATTTTCAGTAGCTGAAATCGTTTTATCCTCCAGCCGCACTTTGCTTTCAGCATCCAGTAATTCAGGACTATTTTTTTGTAAGTGTAAAAAATGGATCAAACTGCTAACAGGCGCTCTAAGATCGTGATTGAGGATACTGAAAAATCGCGCCTTGATCTGGTTTGCTTTCTCTAATTCAGTATTTAATTTTTTTAGTTGTGTGTTGTTTTTTTTTCGTTGCCTGTTTTGATAAAGCAATAATATTCCAATAGCGAAGGTTAGTATAAAGCCAATAATAAAAAACCAACGTTGCTTGTTTACATTTATCAGCTGCAGATTTTTAATTTTATTTTCTTTTGATAACGAGATAATCGATAATTGTTTTTTTTCATTTTGGTAAATTTGTTCTGCTTCTGCTAAATTCTTTTTCGCTTTTTCAATGAGTAACGTATCCTGTATTTGTGTATATCTGCTTTGGTAGCTATAGGCTGAATCCCATTTACCCAACGCGCCGTAAACTTCTGCTAAAGCCTTTTGTATCCAACTATTTTGTTCCATCGATATATCTTTTATTACCGGCTCGGCAGCTTTAAAATAGTTTAAGGCCTTCTTGTAATCCTTTCCTTGTAAATAGATCTGCCCGCTTATGTAATTGATATTAGCCATCATATATTCGTCGGCGTATTTGGGTGCTAAGCTTTTTGCGTGATTGATATAAATAAGAGCCGATTTGTTTTTTAGTTTAGTAGTATAATAATCTGAAAAAGTAAGGTCGATTGCTAATAAATCCTGCCAACATATTTCGCAATCAGCTGTTTGCAAAAACAACATTAATTTTTTGTAATAAATAGTGGCTTCAGCCGGCCTGTTTAAATTTAAATAAGCATCAACATACATTTTATTTGTTTTCGCAATACCTGCCTTATAAGTACGTAAAAAAGGCTCGCCTTCTCTTATGTATGAAATTCCCTTAACTCCATTGCCTAATTTTAAATATAATTCGGCAACGTTAATTAAGTTTACACCATAATTGATTGAATCGTTACTGCCTGCTTTACTTAAATAAGATTCGCGGGCCTTCAATTCGTCTAATAAGTATTTTAAACTAGTTTCGTATTGCCCCTTGTTCGTATAATAACTGGAAATATTTCCAAAAAGATCTGCTTTTTGTTTAAGATTTTTGGCAGTATCAATACATGCTAAAAGTTCATTAACCACACGTTGCGTATATGTGTTGCTAGTGTAATTAGTGTAAATGTTTAATAGTTGCTTTAATGCTTCTGTGGTTCTGCGTGTATGTTTTATTTTCCTTGCAAAAGTTTCAGATCTTTCCAAATAGAATGAAGCACTGTCTGATTCGGTTGTGTAATTAAAAGTAATGCCAATATAGAAATTAAAAAGTGATAGATTATAATTGTCAGTAGTTGGGGTAATATTAAGACCTTTAAAGGCCGCAATTCTTAACTTTGTAAAATCTTCTTTGCTTAAAAATAGATCGCAATAACTTGCCCAGGCTTGTAGCTTTTGTTCACTTGTTTTGTAATTAGATAAATCAGGTGCTTCTTGCGATTTTAGATTATTAAATAGAATGATGCAAAATAAAAACACTAAGTTTTTCATAACAATAATTGTAAGTTATCCTTATAACTTCTCCCAATAGGAATAAGTATGCTGTTTGTTAGTTCCACTTCATTTGCTGTAATTTTTTTTACAAACATTTTTTGTACAGCGTAACTGCGATGAACGCGGGTAAAGGTTTTAAAATGAGGCTCTTTTAATAGTATTCCTATGCTTGACAGCACGCAGTGGCGCTTTTGTGAAGTGATAATTAACGTGTAATCTTTTAATGCTTCTAAATAATGCACATCACGCAAGTTTATTTTTGTTTGTGTATGACCTTCTTTTAAGTAAATAGCATCCGATCCTAAATGTGCTTCGAATAAAGCGGCTTTGTGTTTTAATGCCATAAACGAATCTAGTCTTTTAATGGCTTGATTAAAACGTTCATGTTTTATGGGTTTTACGATAAAGTCGAGCGTATCCAATTCAAAGCTATCTAACGCATGTTCTGCATGTGAAGTTATAAAGATACAAGCAGGTATATGAGGGAACTTTTTTCGAATGTCAAAACCGGAATTTTCAGGCATATCTATATCCAGAAATAACACATCAATATCAAGCGCTTCAATTAATGGATAGGCCTCTTCAGCAGACGAAAAAACACCTAAAATATTTAACTGCGCGTATTTTTTAACTTGCGCGGTAACCATTAGCCTGTCTACTTCATCATCGTCGATTATAATACAGTTAAAAACAGTCATTCATTTTGAATTTACTCAAAGATAGGTGTTTAAATTAAATATGCGTTGTTCATCTATTTAACTGGTTGTTTATCTATTACATTATCTCTTTACGAATATTTAAAGTAATCTTTGACATAATTTAAAGTCACTAAAATGAAATACTTAAGAATAGGTTTATTTGCTTGTCTTGCAATACTGTTATCGGGTTCAGTTACTGCGTGTAAGAAAAAAAAGGAAAACACTACTCCCGCTAGCACTACTACCAGTGGCTCCAACACATCTACCCCAACATCTACAACCGGGGTAAGCGTGGCTAACATTACTGTAACATCAGGGTCTGCTACTACCACAATAACCGGTCCTTGTGGTTGGGCAGTTGCGGGTGGTGTGCATTACATTGGCGCAAATGATCAAGCACTTAATCAACGCGCATTTGCTATTAATTTTAATATTCCAGATCCGCCATCGCAAACAACTACTTATTCTATTGTAGCTAGTTCTTCTAATAACGGCACAAGTGCGAATTTAGTAGATATGAGTTTTTCTGAAATTGCAGGAAATAGTTTATTGTCATGGGAGTCTGTCAATAACTCTGGTTCTGTTACCCTGACAGTGAGTGGAAGTAAAGTCACCATTAATTTATCGGGCATCACCCTTAAAGCACAAACCAATAGTGGTTTTTTTACCAATTTAAATGTGGGCGAGTTAGCTAAACCGGGTATAATGTCGGGCACAATCGTATTTTATAAGTAAACTCGACGTCACACATATAGTTATCCTAATTACTTATTAATTCTAACTTTTGAACTTAAGTAAGTAATTATTACGAAGGTAGAATATTATTAAAGGTAATTTAATATTATGAAATAAATGGAAATGAAAATTTAAGTTAAATGGATTCGATTGTGATTAATTCAGAATGCTACTCCCGTGTAAATTGGCATAAGGTAATATACCTAAATCTAATAATGATTGAAGCCGAAAATTTTATTTTAGATGATTTAGCTATTGTAAACACGCCTCTATAGTATTCTAAGCAAAAGGTATTGTCTTGGAAATCATGATATGTATGCAAAAGGATGCAAAACAAAGTCGTTGTTTACTTATAGTTTAAAAGAGAGTAAAATCGATTAAATAAACATTTCCGGCGAGCTATGGTAGTAAATGAATATAAGCGAAAAACTGATACGCAGAGAATTAAAGAGAATATGCTTTACGTAATTCCATCCAAACAAGAAACATTATCAACGATTTATTTATCCGAAAGTAAATTATCCTGGATAACTATTGAATGGCTTTCCGAGGAATTACTAAACTATTCAACAAAAAATTACGAAAAATTGTTTTCTCTTCATCCATTGCAACGTGGAAAAATAGTTATGTTTGATAATGAAGAATGTTGATCTCCACGCTGGCACAGGAGTTACTTACATCAGCCTAAACGGGAGTGTAACGTCAAAAGTAGTTATATGTACTCAGGTATTGAGCGGTTTGAAGATTTAACTCTACCTGCTCCGTTTCAAAAATTTCTTGACTTTTTAAATGAGAAAGAGCCCATTGATAAATATAATCAGGTAATTGTAAATTGGTATGCTAACGGTAAGGATTACGTAGCGCAACATAGCGATTGTCAAAAAGAAATGATACCTAATGCAAGCATTGCAATTGTTACATTGTGTGAAGATGAAAAATTCCCTCGTGTGTTAAAAATTACGCCAAAGAATTTAAAGAATGAAATTAATGATATTCTATACAAACATTTAGCGATAGAACTAAGACACGGTTGTATTATAACCATGCACGGCGAAACTCAAAACAATTTTAAACACGGTGTGCCAAAAGCTTTTGATAATATAACATCTCGAATGAGTTTAACATTTAGAAAATTTTAGAAAGGCTGTAAATTATGTTTAAGCAGACTATAAATCCAGCAACAGGGGAGTTTACTATAAACAATGATTTTGTCGTTTCAAATACAACTACCATTCATGAGCTGATAAATTATTTTGGTGAAAATAAAATGCGACTATCAGATATGAAAAATGGGCATATTAATTATAGAATTGATAATTTAAAAATTTGCGACTACTATTTTATAATTACATTTTATTTTTTTAATACTACTATAATGAGTATAAGTTTTATTTTGAAGGATAAGCCTTATGATGGTAATAACAGTTGGGATAATTTTAACGAGCAGGAGCAAATAAAAGAAGGAAAATTGATAAAACAATGGATGGCTAAACAAATGAAAGGTGATTTTAAAACACGCGACTGGGGTAGTGCAGCAACTTATTATGACGTGCATAATTTGAGCACATTATGCATTATTAAGTACACTCACCTATAAGAAAGAAGAATAGTACTAACAATTAATATAACTAAAAATAATGGCAACACTAAAATTTCAAAATCACAGACAAATTACCGCAGAAAATTACAAAAAGCTAAGCCAAGTTCATTTACGGCAAATGGCAATTAGCGCAACGTTAGGCTTTGGAGAAGAATATAAAACAGCTGAACATTTTTTAGAGCAAAGTGGCGATGGAGATATTGAAGAAGCTGTTGTAGAGCTTTGGGATGTGGTTGAAATAGATAAACCAACCATTATATTATATGAATGTTGGGTGTATCTGGTTGATACAGCGAATGTTTTTTTTGCTGGAACTACCGATGATACTAACGCGGCCATGTGTCAATGGTCGTTTGACGATCATACTGGCGACGGAAGCAATGAAGTACTATGTGCAGATTTGCAAAAAGCTTTCGATGAAAAGGCATGATCATTTTAAGCATTTTTTATTCATCTATTTAAAAAGTCGTTTATCTATTACTGAAATATATAAACAGTAATTGTACCACCTTTGATATCAGATGATTATTGAAAATTTACACGAGTGAGGACGAAAATTATCTTATCGGGGCTTATGTTTATTTTGCGCACTATATGTGCCCAGGATCTTGATAATTTAAAAAATGTAAAACCCGTTGTGTTTGGCGGCGGTTTAAATTTACAAACGGGTTTTTACAGCATGCATGGTGCAAAAGCCCGTCAGCCAGAGATTACCTATGTTGTAAGCGGCTCTCCGGTATTAAATATTTATGGGGTTGTTTTGCCTTTTTCGTTTACGTTTAGCAATTATCAACGTGATTTTCGACAACCTTTTAATCAATTTGGTTTAAGTCCAACATACAAGTGGGTAACATTGCATTTGGGTTATAGAAACATTTCTTACTCACAGTTTGGAATGGCTGGCTATACGCTTTTAGGTGCAGGTGTTGAATTAAAGCCAAAAAAATTCCGGTTTGCTTTTTTATATGGTCGTTCGCAAAAAGCAGTTGCAGATGATACAAGTAAGACAATCACAAATAATTTAAACGACATTAATTACCCCGCTTACAAACGCATGTTAACTGTTGCCAAAATTGGTTACGGTACCGAGAATAATTTTTTAGATCTTCATTTTTTACAAGGTAAGGATGATAGTACGAGTTTGGCATTTACTCCTATCACAACGCAAGTATTGCCGTCTAAGAACAAGGTTTTTGGAAGCACTAACCGTTTTTCTTTTTTCAATAAAAAATTAGTTTGGCAGGCTGAAGGCGCCGTAAGCGCTTATACACGAGATATACGATTTGCAAACCTCGATCTTGGAAATGAGAATGCAACTACTTTTATTGGCGCTAATATTTCAACGCAAGTAAATTATGCATACGAAGCGCAATTAAATTATAACGAGCCTGGTTTTGGTATTGGCGCAAAATACCGCAAAGTAACGCCCGATTATAAAAGTATGGGTGCTTATTATTTTCAAACAGATTTTGAGCAGGTACTGGGAAACATAAGGTTTAATTTAATTAAGAACAGATTAAGAATTTCCGCAAGCGGAGGAATTCAAAATGATAATTTATTAAATAAAAAAATTGCTACTACGCAACGTAATATTTATAATGCTAATGTATCATTTAATCCAACTGCAAAATTTGGTTTGGATATGAGCTATGCAAATTTCGGAACCAGTCAGCGCGCTGGCACAAGAAATTTAAGCGATACGGCTACAATAAATCAAATCAATAATTCAATAAACATTGTACCGCGTTACATTATTGCTAATGAAAAAAGAGTTTTTAGTTGCATTGGTATTTTTGGGAGACAATCACTCGATGACAGGAACAGGTTTACGAAAACCCTGACGCAAGTGGAAATGCTGTTTGCAAATTTAATTTTTATGAGAAGTGGAGTTCAAAAAAAGATCTCATTTACCGCCGGGTTAAATTACAGTTCAAGTAAAAGCGCAGTTGGTACAATTGGTTTAACGGGTATAATGGGCGGCATATCTAAAAATTTTAAAGAAGATAAAATAACCAATGATCTAAACGCAAGCATTAATGCTTCTACATTTAATAGCGAGCAAAATGGTTATGTTGGTAATATACAGTACACGATCAGTTGGAAGGTTGCAAAACAACATACTGTGTCTATGATGTTAAATGGTTTGTTTAACGAATCAAAAAATGTTTTAGCTGGCGGAAGCTTCCAGGAATATTTTGTGAAAATGAATTACGGATTTACTTTTTAAAAATAAGAATATGAAAAAATTAATTTTATTTCTTGCGATCATCATTTCGAAGATTAGTTTTGCACAGATCACTAATGTAAATGTGAGTTTAAATGCTTTGCCTCCATACTCACCATACATTGCTGATTATGTAAATTATCAAAACAAAACACTTATTACATTAATTCCAAATGGCTCGCCTTCTGATTTGAAAGAGGTTTATTTTAAAGCAAGTGTTGTTGGCGATAACGGTATTTCTGTTTATACAAAGCCAAATTTCAAACCTGCACAGGGTTTGCAGATACAAGGTTCTGTACCAAAGGTTTTAAACAGTATAGCGCTTCAAAATTCTTTCGAAGAAAATAACGTAACCGTTACCGGCATTAACGTAAAAGAATTAACTATTGGCAATGGCCTACCCGAAGGAAATTATGTTATCTGTGTACAGGTTTTTGATTTTGTTACCGATCTTCCCTTGTCCGGTTCTTCACCGTCGGGTTGTTCGGCCCCAATCATTATTCAGCATGCCGATCCACCTTTACCGTTGTCTCCATCTTGCGGCGCAGAAATATTAGCAACGGATGTGCAGAATGTTCTATTTAACTGGACCTACAATCCCGGCTTCACACCCAACTTTCAATACCTTTTAAAGATCTTGCCGGTGCTTTCAACACAGAATCCAAACGACGCCATTAATACAATGGTAACGCCTGCTTTTTTTGAGAAGATCATCAAATCAACTTCTTACTTATACGGACCGATAGATCCAAAATTAATTGTAGGACAAAAGTATGCTTATCGTATTAAAGTATTTGATCCTGCAAACAAAACCATGTTTAAGAATAATGGTGAAAGCGAAGTGTGTACGTTTACTTATGTTGGTCATAATCCAATCTTTTTAGAAACAACAAAAATTACGAGTCCGGCAGCCAATACAAGTTTTACTGCCAGCCTAAATTCTTCGGGTGGGTTTAACCCCACACATATTCAAATAAACTGGACGGCAGTTAATTCTCCCGGAAATAAAATTACTTATAATTTAAAAGTGGTTAAATTATTTAATGCCACTACCGTCGAAAAAGACCTTAACAGTGGCCTGAATGTTGTTTTTAACAGGGATCTTAGCAGAACAGATTACGACATTATTGGCCAGACCATGAGCACGCAAATACTTACAAAACCAGGTAATAATTCTGGCAGCGTGAATTTAGAAGATGGAAAATTTTATGCGATACAAGTTACGGCAAAAGGAGCAGATACCTTTGGAAAGCCAATTGTATTTAGCAATTTTGGTAAGAGCCAGATCGTTGTTTTTCAATATGTAGAAGCAAAAAAAGAAGAGCCATTAAATGAGCAAAATGCTTTAGCTAGCACCATTACCGGGAAATTAGTTTACAGGTACAAAGCCGAAAATGAACAACCTGTTAATACAAGCTTTGTTTTTCCGCCTCCATTTAAAACGGTTAAGGTTGGTAGTTTAATGCAAATAGTTCCAAACGATTCACCATTGCCAGATGTTATTTGCAATAATATGTTTAGCACAAATAATGAAGTTAGACCATTGGTAAATACAAAAATAAACCTGGTGTACGATCATATTACTTCGTCTAAAAAAGATCCAACGCAATATAGCGATCTAAAAAGTTATGACGTTGAAAATACACCCAATCAACAATATGGTTCTAATGTCGTATCTCTGGATGAAAAGGCCGGTGTTATTGTCGGAACAGGAACTACAGATCAAAATGGAGATTTTTCTATTTCTTTTATCAGCAACATGAAGTTTGGTTTATTAAAAGAATTTGAAAGCAGTACATTTTATAGTGCAGAATATGGAGCAATTAGAATTGCAATTGCAGAGCCGGAAGAGAAATTATGTAACCCCGACATGATCATTTTCCCAAAGAGAAACAAAACAATTAATGTGCCTGAAGAAGTTGTATTTCCGATTTCTTATAATCTTGAGGTAACGGTGCGTTCTGATAAAACCATACAAGACCAGGCTATGGGAAAAGGAAATGCGGTTGCAAATTATCCTGTTCAAATAAGTGTCGTAAAAGATAGTTATTCTCAGAAATTGTCTTATCCAAAAGAAGCAAACATAGAAAATTTTAAGAATATGAATGCGGAGATCTTCGGAAAGAAAAGCATAGTGTTGGATCTCGGGAAAACAGACGCACAGGGAAAATATGTTGTAAAAAATTTATTGCAACGTAATGCATACACACATGCGGCCATTGACGACAAATATTTACAGGCACTTGAAAAAACACTGGAGGGAAATTTTGTATATAAGACCGAAACAAAATTGTTATATGAGAATGATGGGCTTTTACCATACCCGAATGTAAAAGCAGCTTATAGACTTAGTAAACGAAATTCTGTTTTAAAAGTTTACACTAAGAAAGTGGAAATGGAATTAAAGCCTAAAAATCCTGAAATCTATTTAAGAGCTATTACTCGCCAAAATGGTAATAATACACAAGGCATTGCCAATGCCACCGTAACTATTTACGAATACGCCACTACAGAATCCTGGATACCGCAAAAAGTAGTAAATTATTCTACCGATAATAATGGCTATTTACATTTAAAAGATCTTGCTGTAACATCTCAAAAAGAAGGAGGCGTTGATAAAGTTACAGGCCCATTTCGTTCTATTAAAATTTCAAAAGACGGGTATGTAGACAAGTGGGTTTCAAGCAAACAAAAGCTTATGTATGGCGAACGTTTTCCGGTGCAGGTAGAGCAGGTTTTAGAAGGTGGTGGCAATATTATGGGATGGGTTGTAAATGAAAAAGGCGAACCTGTTGTAAGTAACATAAGAGTATTAGGCGGTCCGTTCATAAAAACTTCTAACGGTGGTTCTTTCGGAATACAAAATTGCGCAAGCGGAATGGCAGTGCCTATAGAGGTAGTGCCTTGCGTGGATAATTATTTTCCTGAGAGTATTTTCGCTACCATTTCAAGTGGAAAGTTAACGGTTGTAAATAATAATGGTGCCAGCGGTTTTTCAGGAAAAATTATTGTAAAAGAAAAATTGCATCGTGTGCAATTTAAGATAGTAGATGAAAATAATAATCCGGTTAAACAAAGCTGCACATCTGTTGGGTTGGATCTGAGTACCTGTTATCCGTCTAATTCTTCCGGTATAACTAACGTTATCGGCATTGCCAGTCCTGACAATGAGTTTCATGTAAGGGTGGTAGCCGAAGGTTATGTAACCTACGATGATTATAAAATTATTCCTTTGGCAAAAACTCCGTCTATAATTACCATTAAGTTAATTAAGGGTCAAACGATAAGCGGAACAGTGTATGACGAAAAAACAAAACAGCCAATTGCAAATGCCCGTGTTTATAGCATTAGTGGAATAAACGATGATGGTGAAGTGCAAAATGAAACATACACAGATAAGAATGGAAAGTATAAGTTATCAGGCGCTATAAATAAAGGCGTTTATATGCAATTTGTGGATGCTTACTTACAACTACCGGTAGATATATATGCTGTGAAAACTGGCGATAATGGTTACCTCCGTCAAAAACAAAGCGTGCAGGGATTGAATGGAGCTGGTAGCGTTGATTTTAATTTAACACCCTTAAATATGAAATCTGAGATCTGGGGTTTACCGGTTGAAATAAATACTGTAGATATGAATGCGGATCTTTCTTTGAAACTGACCGGTGCATTTGTAAATGTACCCGGCAATATTACATTTAAAACGTCGTCGGCTAATGCAAAACTTCCTTTTAAAAATATTGATGTTTATACCTTGAAAAAGCCTAGCCTGACAAAGAAAGTAGGAAAATTTGATACGCCGGAGTATTATTTTGAACCTAAAAATGATAATATTTTACTTCAAATAAATGCGTTTAAGGTTATTGCTTTCAATAAATTTTCATGTGAGGTATTAGGTAGCGATCAATTCTATCAATATCCTTTATTAAAAATAACAAAAGGCAGCAATGGCAATGGTGTCTTAAAAGGTTTTGTAACCTCAGAGCTGGCGTCCTTTAATTTTAGTTATAACTATAACGGTAAATTCCTATTTCAGGAAGAAAAGCCAAAATCAAATAGTACTACAAACGTTATAACACTAAAAAATGAGCCTGTTGAAGTTTTAGGCGCAGAGCAAGCTTTAACACCGAAAGTAAAATACACTTTGAATGCGTTGTATGGAGTGAGTAGTTTTAAAGTGCATAACTTTAATGCAAACATGCGAAATGGCTCTGTAAATGCGGATAAATTTTCGATAAGCACAGATATACAATTAAATATTCCACTAGTTGGTATAAATAGTTTGCCTGCCGGCACTGTAAATGTAAGTCAGAACTCCATTACGTGGAATGATCATGTGGGCGGAATTTCAATTCCCTTAGAGAAATGGAAAATAACAGGAACAGGATTAAAATACGAACTAAATAAAGGGGGTTTCAAGATCCTTGACGGCAGTCTTCAAAGCAGTTTGCCCACTGTTTCACTTCCTGAAATATTATTAATGCCATCTACAATTGATCTGGGTAATAATACTTTAAGCGGAAACGAAAAATTATCATTAGGCAATGTTACGCCGCTTAATTTGTATTCCGGATCTAAGTTTAATTTAACGTATGATGCTGCCGCCTCTTTCGATCAGCGACCACATTACCGCATTAATATTGCAAATACCGGTAATAAAAGTGTGGCATATATTGGAACTATTCCAGGTTTAAAAAATTATGACAAAATTGACATTGAAATGTTAAGTGACTACAGCGACGGTGAACATAAAAGTGTGTTGGTGAATCCAATAAAGCACAAATACTTTAATGTCATTTCGCAAACCGTTAGTGGTATAGAAGTTGGTAAAGATTATTTTACGTTAATTGGAAATACTGATCTTGAAATACCCGGTGCCAATAGTAATGTAACCGGTAGATTTAAATATTATAAAGAAGCGGGAGGAATTAAACTAGCTGTTGAACAACTTCAAACAGATATAGAAATGCCTGGGAAAGTGAAATTTAATGGAGAGAACTTTTCGCTTTCGGAAAATAATTTTACCGCAAATGGTAAAGTTCTAATGTATAAAAATTCTCCGACAGATGGCGTTCCTGTTCGTGGTTTGATCACAAAAACACCACAACTAACTAAAATGGATATTTTGCCTAATGAAGAAATAAAAATGGGTAAAGAAGGGAGTAGAAGCATGCAAATTATACATGGTGGTAATTCTGTTGCTAATAAAACCTGGAGCCTTGTACATTTTACTGCAAAGCCAAAAGGCTTTAAAACAGGCGAGAATGAAATTTTAAAACCGGGTAATGATGAAATTGATTTTATTGTTAACGGTGCTATTTCAGGCGACCCATTATCTGATAAAAAAATTAAGATTGATGGAATTGATACACCATTTGGTGATCTTGAAATAACATTTGATTTTGATAAAAAGATCTTACAAGGCGCTATTACTTTAGTTTCGGCAAATATAGCATTAGGCCCGGTAACAATTATTGATGGTAAAGTAAATATACAGATCGACAGTAAGGGATTTATATTGTCGGGAGCAATTTCCAATGCGGCTATTACACCATTACCAATCTTAGATGGTTTTAAAAGTGGAGTGGCTTTAGGTTTTTACAGTGGCACATTACCTGACTACATGAAACAAGATCTTTTAAATGTTACACTTTATAATCAGTTGCCGGGTTTAGAACAAGGCCTCAAAGGATTTTATGTGAACGTGATGAAATCATTAAGTAAGGCAGATCTACCATCCTTGCCCGGACCAAGTTTAAATGATATTCCTGTAATGGGATCTTTTGTGCCAACGTTTGATTTTTCGGCAGCCATTGATCTTCGCGCATCTTTAAATGTAGCTAATGGCGCCGCTGTAACTATTGGAGGTAAAGCGGTTGCGAACGCATCTTGTCTGTACGATTTTGAAGCCTGTAAGATTGGGTTAGCCGGAAGCGCTGATGGAGAAGTAAACCTGCAATATGCAAATGATCTTACGGGATTTTTGTTATTCGGTATCCATGGCGACCTTATCTATTGCGTTGGCTCTAAAGGATTGGGTATTCAGTTAAAAATGGAAAAACAACCCAGTGGATTTAAATTTACACCATCATTAAAATAGAATATGAAAACTGTATTTAATATTTGCTTTTGCATTTTGATCACAAATTGTTTTGCACAAAAGAAAACAGAAGTTTCTAATCCAAACGCGGCTTACGATGGCGGCGATATACTTGTGCAATATAAATTGCCAGTATTTAAAAATATGGATAGTGTTAGTCTTAGTTTGTATAAAACCAATGCTGTTGGAGAAAAAATTATAATAAGAAGAAAAGTAGCCAACGGTGTTTTATGGAAATATATGGATACCGCAACAAGAAAAAATCCAGGAATCTGTCAATATCGTTTAGAATTAAGTTTTGGTAATACAATTTTGCAAAACGAAACGGTTTGGGCATATGCATTTGCACCTGATGCTGTACCTGTAGCAACAAGCTTTAATGTGGAAAATATAAAAGGAACAAATACTGTAAATATCAATTGGCAGATACAAAATAATTTTACGTTAAGAACTATCGAATTACAGCGGAGTCGCATGCAGACGGAGAATTTTATTACCATTGCAACAATACCATCTAACCAAACTAATTTTTCAGATGCAGTGGACGACGCAAACGAACCTTTTTTTTACAGATTGCAAATGACAAATCTTGGAACAAATAAAATTTATTATTCGGCGGTAAGTAATTTGGTTGCAAACTATCCAATTATTCCACTACCGGCAGCTAATTTAAAAACACTTCCTTCTAATGATAAAATTATAATCTCGTGGCAAAACATGGATGTAAATATAAAAGGATTTTACATTATGAAACGATTAATACAACAGGATAGTTTTTCGCTTGCATCCACAAAAATTGCAGCAACTGATTTAAAAGAGTATCAATGGCAGGATACGGCAAGTACATTAACAGATCAAAGCACATATCAGTATTTTGTATTAGCAGAAAGTAATTCGTTTAATAAAAGTAAACCGTCAGATACGCTTACGGTTACTTTTTCAAAAAAGGTAATTGCACTTTCGCCGCCACAGGATCTACAATTAATACAAACGCCTGATAGCGTATTTAATTTAATTTGGAAAATTGATAGTTTGCGCATGAAAGAAGTAACTGCCTACAGCGTTTTTGTGAAGAAAGCCAACAGTGACAAATTTGTGCCAATACCAAACGGTATTGTTTTAAGGGATCAGAATTATTTAAAAATGCCAAAACCACAAGATGGTGATGAATATTATGTGAAAGCGATTACTGCGGAAACAGAAAGTGTTCCGAGTTTGACTTATACTTATACTAATGCATTTGAAAATGTATTCGGGCCAAAATATTTAAAAGCTGCGGTAATAAATAATCGTGTTCATATAAAATGGTTAATACAGGATAATGCAGATATTAAATCCTACAAATTGTATAAATGGGACGGGAAAAAATTTATGAGTATTGCAACGGTTGAAAGAAACAAAAACACTGTTGAAACAGAAATTTATACGGCCAGCGAGTTAAATTTGTATCAATTAAAGGCGGTAAATAGTAAAGGTATAGAAAGCAACGGAAGCAATGTTTTGCAAATAAATTAACTTAAACTTATTGCTGCTTTATGCTGGCCCTTGCACACACAATAATAGTTCCCGGAAAGTCAATAGCTGTAGAAGCGGTATTCTTTATATATTATTGAAGTTTTTTTTGATTTTAAGTTGATGTTTTTTGTTTCGGGCACAGATGAATATCTGGCCATCGTTCCTTTGAAAATTCGCGCCTACAGAGCCCACTAAAACGTTTAGCTGACAACAATCATAAGCAACATTGACCAAGGTCATTTGACTTACTTTTTAGTTGAAATAGTTTTACTAAAAATTACAGCTATGCACAACGAACATTCTGATGCTCATTTTCAATCGAGAGTTGATAATGGTGAACACATAGAAGCGAAAGATTATATGCCCGAAGGATATCGCAAACATTTGATCCGCCAAATGTCTCAGCATGCGCACTCTGAGGTAATTGGCATGCAGCCTGAGGCAAATTGGATAACCAGAGCCCCGAGTTTAAGAGCAAAACAAATTTTACTGGCTAAGATACAGGATGAAGGAGGCCATGGTTTATATTTATATAGTGCGGTAGAAACGTTAGGTGTTTCAAGAGCTGAATTAATAAATCAATTACAATCGGGTAAAGCAAAATATTCAAGTATTTTTAATTATCCGGCTTTAAACTGGGCAGATGTTGGCGCTATTGGTTGGTTGGTAGATGGCGCGGCCATTGTTAACCAGGTGTCATTGCAGCGAACATCCTATGGCCCCTATAGCCGGGCAATGGTTCGCATTTGCAAGGAAGAAAGTTTTCACCAGCGTCAGGGTTACGAAATTATGACGACCATGATGCGCGGTACCAAAGAGCAAAAAGCGATGGCGCAGGATGCAATGAACCGCTGGTGGTGGCCGGCATTAATGATGTTTGGACCCCACGATTCTGATTCGCCAAGAAGCAGTGATGCAGTAAAATGGAAAATTAAACGTGAAACGAATGATGAATTGCGACAAAAATTTATTGATAAAACTATTCCGCAGGCAGAATTAATTGGTTTAACTATTCCGGATAAAAATTTTACACTGGATGAAAAAACCGGTCACTACACTTTAAGTCCGATCAATTGGGATGAGTTTCATAGAGTTATTGCAGGCCATGGGCCATGCAATAAGCAGCGTTTGGAGCATCACATTAAATATCATCAACAAGGTTCGTGGGTAAGAGCAGCAGCAGAAGCTTATAAAGCCAAGCACGCAAAAAAAGAATTACAAACCGTTTAAAAAAATAATATGGCAGCAGATACACAATTAGATTTATGGGAGGTATTTATTCAAAGTAAATCGGGCCAGCCTTATATTCATTCCGGCAGCATTCATGCTTCTGACGTAAAAATGGCCATGCAAAATGCAAGAGATATTTATACGCGTCGCGGAGAGGGAACAAGTATTTGGGTGGTTCCGTCAAAATATATTTCAGCTTCTAATCCGGATGATAACGATATGTTATTTGATCCTTCGAAAGATAAAATTTACCGGCACCCAACTTTTTATGTAATGCCCGAAGGCGCTAAAAATATTTAAACGAAAACAGTATGACAACAAAAAAAGCAACTTATAATTATGCTATTCGCCTTGGCGATAACGCGCTTATACTTGGCCATCGTTTATCTGAACTTTGCAGCCGCGGCCCTATTTTAGAAGAAGATCTGGCACTAACGAATATATCATTGGACATGATAGGCAGAGCACAGGCTTTATTAAAGTACGCGGCCGAATTAGAAGGTAAAGAAAATACGGAAGATGATATAGCTTATCGCCGGGCAGAAATAAATTATCATAACTATCTGATAACCGAGCAGCCAAACGGCGATTTTGCAAACATAATTGCGCGTCAGTTGTTTATGTCAGTTTACGAGTATTTGTTTTTTTCTGAATTGGAAAATAGTAAAGACCAAACATTATCTGCCATTGCAAAAAAAGTTAGCAAAGAAGCAAAATATCACATGCAACATGCTGTTGACTGGACTCTGCGTTTAGGCGACGGAACAGTAGAAAGTCATCAACGTATGCAAAAGGGTATTGATGATATTTGGATGTACACCGGAGAGTTATTTGAAATGGATAACATAGATACTTACTTATTGCATCAGCATATTGCTGTTGACGCGGTGGCACTTAAAATTAAATGGCAAAGCGAAATTAAAACAATTTTAAGCGAAGCTACATTATCGTTGCCCGAAGATACATATATGCAAACCGGAAGTAAAAAAGGAATTCATACTGAATATCTTGGCCATATTTTATCTGAAATGCAATATTTACAAAGAGCCTATCCGGATGCGAAATGGTAAGAACTGATTTAGATATAAAAGGTGTTTATGATCTTATTGCCGAAATAACTGACCCGGAAATTCCGGTGATAACCATTAAGGACCTTGGGATATTGCGAGGTGTTAACCTGGCAAATGGTACATATGTGGTAACTATAACGCCAACCTACACTGCCTGCCCGGCAATGAAAATGATAGAAGATCAGATCAAAGAAATTTTACTGGCCAAAGGAATTAATAAAGTAAAAGTAGTGTTAACATATGAACCCGCCTGGACAACTGATTGGTTAAGCGAACAGGCGAAAGGTAAATTAAAAAAGTATGGCATTGCTCCCCCAACCGGTTTGGCATGTAATAAATTATTTTCAATGCAGGAAGAGGTAATGTGCCCGCGATGCAATTCAAAGCAAACTGATTTAATTAGCCGGTTTGGCTCAACAGCCTGCAAAGCTTTATATATCTGTAAAGACTGTAAAGAAACGTTTGATTTTTTTAAGTGTCACTAACAACTTATTTTTTTAATCCGATTATTAATTAACCAATACATCATAAAAAACAAAACCCAAATAGTATGCAAAAACACGATTTATTACACGAGTTTCCTGAAATGAAAGAAAAAATTCATGAACTTAAAACATCAGACCCCCGGTTTCGAAAATTTTTTGACGAGTACCATGAGGCCGATCATGCAATACATAGTATAGAAACCGGCGCAACACCAACAACCGACGAGCACTTAAATGAGCTACGAAAAAAAAGAGTGGGTTTAAAAGATTCCATCTATACATTTCTAAAAAAATAATTTTAAAGTAAGTATTTTTAAACCATAACTAAAGAGTTATGGTTTTTTAGTTTTTAAAAATTGACAATAATCAGTTCTTATACTGAGTAGCATCATTTTACTTATTAAGAAAATGCGCTTCTTTTACAAAAAAAAGTATCATGTCAATATATCAAAAGCAGGGGCAAGTACCACATAAACGTCACATAGTATTTCGTAAACCTAATGGCGAACTTTACCATGAAGAACTTTTTGGTACCGAAGGTTTTTCCGGAACCTCTTCATTAGTCTATCATTTAAACCCACCAACAATGGTAAAAGAGATTGGTAAAGCCTATTGGGCAAAGCCAGAAGCTGCTGTTGAAGAAAGCTTAAAAGCGCTGAGTTTTATGGGTTATGATGTAGAGCCGGAAGATGATTACATCTCAAGTCGTAAAGTTTTTTTCTTTAACGAGGATATGCAAATTGGAATGGCTTGTCCTTCAAAATCAATGGAAGATTATTTTTTTAAGAATGCAGACTCAGATGAGATGTTGTTCATTCATAAAGGAAGCGGTCGCTGCAAAACGATGTATGGTACTGTTGATTTTTGTTATGGTGATTATGTAATTATTCCAAGAGGTGTGGTTTATAAATTAGAATTTGCTACAAATGATAATAAAATTCTTTTTGTTGAATCGCACAGTCCCATACGCACACCAAAGCGTTATCGTAATGAATTTGGACAATTGTTGGAGCATTCTCCTTTTTGCGAACGCGATTTTAAATTGCCACATAGCTTTGAAACACACCACGAATGTGGCAATTTTAAAATTATGATAAAAAAACACGGCATGATTTACCCGTATACATATGAAACTCATCCTTTTGATCTGGTTGGTTGGGATGGCTATGTATATCCATACGCTTTTTCTATTTTTAATTTTGAGCCCATCACGGGACGCATACATATGCCGCCGCCAATTCATCAACAATTTGAAGGGCGCAATTTTGTGATATGTTCATTTGTACCACGTTTGTATGATTATCATCCTGATTCTATTCCTGCGCCTTATCATCACAGTAATATTGATGCAGAGGAAATTTTGTATTATGTTGATGGTGATTTTATGAGCCGCAATAATATCAAGGCCGGCCAGTTTACATTGCACCCCGCAGGTGTTCCTCACGGGCCGCACCCCGGTGCAATTGAGCGCAGTATTGGTAAAAAAGATACAAAAGAGTTGGCGGTTATGATCGACCCGTTTAATCCATTAAAAATAACAAACGAAGCTATGAAATATGAAGTAAAGGATTATTATAAATCGTGGATGAGTAAACCGTAGTTATCATAAATAAACTATAATAAATAAAAATAAAATTTATAAATCTAAAATCATAAATAATATGTCAGTAGCAGATTTAACTAAAGTAAAAAACTACAACTATAGTAGCGAAAAGGTTTTTGAAAAAGCTCAGGATTTTTTACCGATAAACGGAACGGATTATGTTGAATTATATGTTGGGAATGCAAAACAAGCCGCACACTATTATAAAACAGCATTCGGTTTTCAGGAATTAGCCTATGCCGGGCTGGAAACAGGCTCTCGCGATAGAGTATCTTATGTTTTAGTTCAGGATAAAATACGTTTGGTGTTAACAACACCGTTTGATCCCGAAAATGAAATTTCGCATCATATTCGTAAACACGGCGATGGTGTAAAAGTAATTGCTTTGTGGGTAGATGATGCCAGACGATCTTTTGAAGAAACGACAAAACGTGGAGCGATACCTTATTTGGAGCCAACAGTGATGAAAGATGAAAATGGTGAAATCGTAAAAGCCGGAATTCACACTTACGGAGAAACGATTCATATGTTTATTGAACGTAAAAACTATAGCGGTATTTTTATGCCGGGCTACGAAAAACTAGATACGGAATACAAGCCAACTTCAACTGGTTTAAAATACATTGATCATATGGTTGGTAATGTGGAGTTGGGTGCTATGAATAAATGGGCAGGCTTTTATGCAGATGTGATGGGCTTTGCAAACCTGGTTACCTTTGATGACAAAGATATTTCTACCGAGTACACAGCGCTTATGAGTAAGGTGATGACAAATGGCAACGGGCGTATTAAATTCCCAATTAACGAACCGGCTCATGGTAAAAAGAAATCACAGGTGGAAGAGTATTTAGATTTTTATCATGGCGCAGGTTGCCAGCATATTGCCGTAGCCACCGATGATATTGTATTTACAATTTCTGAAATGCGTAAACGTGGCGTTGAATTTTTATATGTACCGGGTACATATTATGATACTGTAAAAGATCGTGTTGGTATTATTGAAGAAGATATGGAAGTATTAAAAAAATGGGGTATTATGGTTGATAGAGATGAAGAAGGCTACTTATTGCAAATCTTTACAAAGCCTGTAGAAGACAGGCCAACCTTATTCTTTGAGATCATTCAACGTAAAGGTGCCAGATCGTTTGGTAAAGGTAATTTCCAGGCCTTGTTCGAATCTATTGAAGCCGAACAGGCAAGGAGAGGAACCCTTTAACAAAGAAAAAGGGTTTATTAATAAACAGTTACCTTTTTACCGCATTATTTCGTTTATGTAATAGATCTGATATTTGGTAACCGTGTTTGGTATAAGCCGATATTCTTTTTCATTTCTCTGTTTAAAATATGCGGGAAGATCTTGAAGCGTTCTTAACTTATTATAACCGGCAAATTAGAAACGAGTATATTCAGTCATAACTATTATTTTGAAAAATAATAAGCGTTATTTTAGCAAGTTTAGATACTGTTTTAATAAATTTTTATTAATGGTTTCAGATAACAGAAATTCCTTTTCATTTACAATAACAGTTTTATTGCTTAATGAACTTATGCCGGATATATTAACTATTACAGATCTGTTAATTCTAAAAAATAGCTCGGATGGTAATTGAGACTCGAAGTACTTTAAATTTTTTGTAATTACAAGTTCTGGTTTGTTTTTAAAAAATAAAGTAGAGTAGTTGTCGGAAGCTTCAATATAAATAATTTCTTCGTAAAATAATTTTATCCATGCACCTTTATCTTTTACATAAAAATAGGTTGTTGTCACTGAATTTGCTTCTTTAAAAGAAATGTGTTTTTCAATAGCTATATCAATAGCAATATCTACATCAATGTTTTTAAAAGGCTTGGTAAGAAAACCATACGGTTTTAGTACTTTAATTTTTTCAATTGTACGATCATCAAAATTAGATGAGATAAATATAAACGGTATGTTATAGTTTTCATTAAGATGTTGCGCCAGGTCTAAACCGCTTAATTTTCCATTTACTTTAATATCAAGCAAAACCAAATCAACACCTTGCGTTAAGGCTTTTTTAGCATCAATAACGTTGTCGCATAAAAAAACCAATTCATATTCTTTATCAGCTATCACCGAAGATAGATGTTCGGCGATGAGCGCCTCGTCTTCTAAAATTCCAATTCGCATACGTTTATGGTTCAAAACTTAATGTATAACCTAAGCCATTCTTATTTAGAGTAGTAAGCTGGGCGTTTAGCTGTTTACTCAGAGATGTGATCACCTTGATACCTAAAGATTTTTTTGATAATTCATCCATATTTTCTGTTAAGCCTTTTCCATTATCATTTAATGCTAAAACCAAATGTGTATCTTTTTGTTTTAAACTTATTGTTAACGTATCCTCAATTTTACCTGTAAAAGCATGCTTAATAGAATTGGTTACTATTTCATTTACAATTAATCCAATAATAATACTTTTATCTACATTAACTTCAAATGAATCCAATTCGTAATTTATTTTGAATGGTTTATTGGTAAAAGTTTTACGAAGATCATTACAAAGTTCAATAATATACTGATCCAGCTGAATAGAAATTACGTTACCGCGAGAATACAGTTTGCTATGCAAAGTGGCTATAGACGACACCCTGTTTTGACTATCGGTAAGGGCGAGTTTTGTTTTTTCGTCATTGGTACTTCTTATTTGTAATTCAAACAAACTCCCTAAAAGCTGTAAGTTATTTTTTACACGATGATGAACTTCGTGCATTAAAAATTCCTTTTCTTTAATTAATACTTCTAGTTTTGAGTTGTATTGCTTTAATTTATAAAACAAAAAAATTAAGATTGAAATAATTAAAACAGAGGCAATTAGAATAACAAATAAAACCTGACGTTGCCGGTCTTTTTCAGCAAGTTCTATTTCACCTTCTAATATTTTTTTATCTTTTAAATTACTTTGATATTTTTCCTGTAAGTCAACAATTTGCTGATGTTTCTCTAATGAGTTGATTGAATCATTTAAGTTTTTATGCAGCTTATAATAGTTTAAAGCATTTTTATGATCACCTAATAAAGTATAGCAATCCGATATACCCTGATAGCAAAAATCAATTAAATAATCAGATTTATTAAGTTCCGCTAATTCTAATGCTTGAAAATTAAAATCTAACGATGCTTTGTAGTTCTTATTAGCAATTTCAACATCGGCTAAGTTTAAGATCGTCCGGCATTGACCATCTATATCCTCGTGTTGTTTAAAAATGAATAAAGCCTTTGAAAAATTAACGCTGGCAAGTGAATTTTTATTGAGTGAGAGCAAACTTCTTCCCATGTTAAGATAGTTATCAGCTATCCTTAAAGAATCCTGCACTTGTATAAAAATTGGTAATGCTTTTTGATAATAAATTAATGCACTATCATGTTGCTGAAGTTCGGCTTTTAAATAGCCAAAATTAGCGTACGTTCTTGCTAATTGTATTGTGTCCGAACGCTTCAAGCCAATATTAATTGCCTTTAAAAAATAATATTCAGCTTCTTTGTATTTTCCTAGCTCCAAAAAAGTGGTACCTAAATTATTGGTAGCAGAGGCCGATCGAATTAAACTTCCTGTTGACTCAGCCTCTGTAAGAACTTCCATAAATGAAGCAACGGAAGCTTTAAAATTACCTTTTACCTTGTAGCTATAGCCTAAAATAGATTTAAACTGAAGTTTAAAATCGGTATGTTTTAGTTTTTCGCTCTCAGTTATGCCAAATTTGGCCAATAAAATGGCTTCATCACAATTTGTAGCCATTACTTCCTGAGCAACACTGCTTAATTTTTTTAACCGAAGGGTATCTGGTTTTATTGAATTTAGCTGCTCAATAACAGAATCAAAATATCGATTTTGTGATACTCCGGTAGTAAAAAGATTAAGAATAAATACAATGGATAAAAAGACTCTCATAGTTCTAATCAAAAATAATTAATAGTTCCAATATCCCATAGTTTCACCCAAAAAAAAACAGGCTTTACCCAAAAATAAAATTTTATTGATAGTGAAGCTTTAGTTTTAATCATCAATCTATAAATACTAAAATTATGAAAAAAGTTATCCTTGCCATTTTCCTTATTTTGTTTGTTAATCATAATACAAATGCTCAATCAAAAATACCCCCTCCAAGTTATGCCGATGCTTTAAAAAATCTAAAAGCAAGTGCCTCGACTTGGGAAGAATTAAAAAAGATGTATGGCGTAATGTCGCAAGCCGACGTAAAAATAACCGAATACAATGGACAAAATTACACCTATGTGTACAGTACCTATGCCAAGCCCTATGAATACAAATTTCCGCCAGACCTTGTTTCTGCCAACTTTATTGTTACTACAAAAAAAAACGCGGATGGTAGTTATTATGAAATACCTGTTAGCTCTGTATACAGAAGAAGTAAATATGAATACGATGCCACCTGGGGCGGCAATGTAATTAGCTACACTGGCGCATATACTTATTACTGGTGCGAAATAGGAGCTCCGGTTGCAATAGGAAAAAAGATGTTATCATTAGAAGATCGGTCAAAAATGTTTTTTAATGCCATTCAGGCGGTATACGAAAAAGAAAAAGACCCAAACAATACCGACTATGGGAAATGTGTGGTAGGAACTAATTTAATGAATATTGTACAATTTAAAGAATTTAGCGAGTATGATGCAGAAGAATTAAGAGTAAAAACTATCAACGCTTTTGAAGAAAAATGGCAATTTAATTGCAATGCTATTGAAGCAGAATTTAATGAGGATAAAAGCAAAATACTTAATCTTACTGAATCTAAATTTCTTATTACGGCCAATGCAAAAATGGTAAATGGTAAATGGCAAATTGTGGGCAATAGCGAAAACGAAAGACCTTTTTACTTTGAAAAAAAAGAGGAAGTAAAAGAAATTTATAAGTCTGATGGCTATACCAAAATTCCGTACGACACGCTCTATGCTACTTTATCTGAAGTATCGGTAAATACACTTAGCAAAAAAGCCACGGCCATACCTACTCCAATTGCAAGCGAAACTGAAATTAAGGAAAAAGTGATAACACCCCTTATCAACATTTTAAATTCAAAATCAAACAACCAGGATGAATTATCTAAAAAACTAATGCCCCTGTTTGAAGCTACAAAGGCAGCTGAATACAGCAATAGTATGGCTAAACAAATAGCCAATTGGAATTCGATGGGTATAGTCATTGAAGACGTAAAAATCGAATTAAGAAGAGGAAAAGATGATGTTAGCAAAAGTGCTGCCAATTTCAGAGAACAATTTGTAAATAAGCCACTCTACATCAGCGTATTTTTGAGACTGAATGCTTCCAACAGCAAAAAAGGGAAAGACTATAATGGTAAAATGTACCAGCTGGTTAATAACGATATGGCGCCCGAAGGTTATTTGGGTGGTTATGCCAAAATAGGATTTGACTCTGAAAAAGGGAAATGGTATTTATATGGAAACCTGAATGAACTAAAATAGCTGGCAATTTTTAAAACAAATTACTAACTACATTAAAGAGAAAATAATGATGAAAGCGTTTTTGATCATTGGCTTATCTATACTCCTCGCATTTTGTAATTCAAAATCAACCCGCGATCAATTACAAAGCATTAAATTAGGAATGCCAAAATCAAAAGTAATTGAATTAATTGGCTATCCCAGTTTAGAGAAAGACTTAAGTGAAGAAGATGTGAGTGGAAAAGATATGGAACTTGCTATTTATGATAAACTTGCTACTATTGTATATGATCACAACTTAGTGGTTGAGATCGTTATAAAAAAAAGTAATTAATAAATATCTTTGATCACCTTTTTTTGATCTGAGAAGTAATATGAGTATAAAGAAGATTTTTTTTGCAAAAAAACAGAAATAAAAAATACAATCACCCATTTGCATGAAAAATGTCTTCTTTATATTCATCCTGTTTATTTACAGCATATCAAGTAACGCGCAATGTGTATCGGGTAATTGCAAAAATGGCACGGGTAATTATTTTAACCCTCAAGATTCATCAAGCTACCAGGGTCAATTTAAAAATGGATTAAAACACGGATTCGGAGAATATTACTACTCCGATGGAAGTGTTTATAAAGGCCAATGGAAAAAAGATCTTAGACATGGAAAAGGTATACTCATTTTTGAAAATGGCGATACTTATGATGGCGAATGGAAAGATGACGAAAGAACCGGAAAAGGCAAATACGTTTGGACAGATGGAACCATATACGAAGGAGATTGCGTGGATGGATTTTTACAGGGCCAGGGTAAGATCAATTGGACATCCGGCGCTTTTTACAGTGGTAGCTGGTTTGGCAACACTATAGAAGGGTTAGGTGAAATGCATTATGATGATGGAACGATTGAAAAAGGGATATTTAAAGCCGATACGCTTTTTGAGGGTAATACAATTTATAAAGAAAATGATCTTTCTTATACAGCATTTAGTGGCGATACAAACGCCACGCTAATTATTGATGCCGCGGCTATTATTGATGATGATACCAAAAAGATAATAAGCGATTTGTTGTGGGCCGAATATCACAAAACATCCAACACCTTTATGGTATTCACTATTCCTGGCTTAAACGGACAAACCATTGAGGAATATGCCAATCAAACGTTTAATCGTTTGAGACTTGGAAAAGCAGACAAAAACAATGGTGTTTTATTATTAGTGGCTGTAAACGAAAGAAGAATGCGTATAGAAGTTGGTTATGGGCTGGAAGGTGTTTTGCCCGACCTCTTAACGCAACGCATACAGCAGAAAGAGATTATTCCAGCATTTAAAAATGGCAACATGAGTCTGGGAATTTTAAAAGGTGTAAAGGCCGTTTTATCCGTTCTTCAGGATCCAAAAAATGCTCGAGCCTATACAAAAAATACCTCTCAACCAAAACCTAAAACCAATGCCTTTATACTATTTATTTTTTATCTCATTGCTTTAATAGTATGCGTGAGAACTGCTTATAAAGGACGGTATGGCCGCTTTTTAGTTTTTTCACTCGTAATGTTGTGGTTCTCTTTTCTTATTTCAAAAGAGGATCGTTATGGCATGGGATTCTTAAACTCATTTTTACTTCACATTTCGGGTTTATTGTTTTTTTATTTTTTGATCAGATCCATTAAAGCAGGTAAAATAAAAAGTTCTGAAAAAAAATCAGTTATACATCAGCTTTTTTATAATAATTCTACTATTTATAAAGCGTCTTCATCCGGTAGCAGTGGTTCTTCCAGCAGCTCGTCCTCACGAAGTAGCTCATCCTCGCGAAGCAGTTCGTCTTCCTGGTCGGGCGGTGGTTCTTCCGGTGGCGGCGGTTCAAGTAGTAGTTGGTAAAATTACTACTTTCCTAAACGAATTTTATTTGCAGATACATGCGCATTAAAAACAATATTTAATTAGTTTGAGTAATAAAACATTTACACGATGGTTTGCCCTTAACTTATGAATTTTTTTTGAAGAGTCTAAAAAATAAATTAAATTTGAATAAGAGGTTAAAAAAATAATAAATGAGAGATTTAAAAATAGTAGTGTTCATTTTCTTGGTTACTATTGGTTTAAAAATAAATTTAAACGCTGCTAATTATTATTTCTCAGCTAGTGCAGGCAGTGATTCTTATACGGCAGCACAAGCTCAAAATCAAGCCACCCCTTGGAAAACTCTAACTAAGCTAAGTGCTATTATGGGAACTTTACTCCCAGGTGATTCTGTACTATTTAAACGTGGCGACACGTTTTATGGATCGTTTACAGTAAACGTATCCGGCACATCTGTTTCGTCAATTGTTTTTGGAGCTTATGGTACGGGTGAAAAGCCAATTATCAGCGGTTTAACAGCTTTAACAACATGGACGGCCCAGGGAATCAATAAATGGGAAGCAGATTGCCCAAGTTGCGGCACCTCTTTAAACATGTTGTTATTTAACGATTCAATTAAACATATAGGGCGTTACCCTAATTATAACTCAACAAATAAAGGTTATCTTAATTTTGAGTCACATGTTAATAATACTCAGATTACAGATAATGAACTTACGAATACACCAAATTGGACTGGTGGAGAATTAGTAATAAGAAAGAATCAATGGATAATTGATAGAGACATTATTACAAATCATCTTAATAGCACATTGAGTTATACAACGTTATCTGTCTATTCTCCGATCGATAATTGGGGTTACTTTATTCAAAACCATCCTTCTGCTTTAGATCAACATGGCGAATGGTATTTTAATTCTTCAACTAAAAAAATATTAATTTATAGTAGTACAACACCAACTGTATCAACTATTGCTGTTACAACTATTGATACTTTAATTGTTATTAAAAATGCTAACCATATTGTTTTAACTAATTTGTTTATAAAAGGCTCTAATAAACTGTCTTGTGGAGCCTACAACAGTAACAATATAAATGTTAGTAACTGCGATATAAAATACTCTGGTCAAAATGGGTTTTGGAGCAATGATTATCACAACTGTAATTTCGAAAACAATACAATTAATTTTACAAATAATAACGGTTATACTTGCAAATGGGGCCAAAATAACACTATTAAAAATAATGTAATAAAAAATACGGCTACCATACCCGGTATTGGAAAAAATGGAGATGGAAATTATTTTGGTATGTATGTGGATGGAAACAATACAACTATTTCTTTAAATACAATAGATAGCGTTGGGTATGTTGCCCTTGCGTTTGGTAGTAATGGCACTGTTGTTAAAAATAATTTTATTAATAATTACGATTTAGTAAAAGCCGACGGCGGCGGAATATACACGTATAAAGGTTGTTCAAATGTTATTTATACCGGACGAAAAATAATTGAAAATATAATTTTAAACGGACGAAACACTTCTGAAGGAACAGACATTCCGCACGCGTTATCCGGAGAAGGAATTTATTTGGATGATAACTCTGACGGCGTTGATATTATTGGAAATACAGTAGCAAATTGTGGCAACACCGGAATTTTTCTTCACAACGCACATGAAATAAATGTTAAAAACAACACAGTTTATAACTGTGCAAGTTCTCAACTTTATCTTTCTGAACAGCACTTAAGCTGTACACCAAACTTACTAATTAGAAATAATATTATTAAAAATAATATATTGTTTTCCAGAACCGATACTCAATTGGTTTCAAACTTATATACTACAAATAATGACATTGCTTTATTTGGAATTTTTGATACAAATTATTATTGCAGGCCTTTAAATCAAGAGACCATAATAAGCGCAAATTATATTTCAAAAAACCTGCAGCAATGGCAAACAGAATTTAACAAGGATCCAAACTCATCAACCATTCCAATTGTTTTTTCACCGTATGTAGTCAATTCAACCTTAGGTGCCAATAGTTTTACTAATGGTGCTTTTAATTCAAATATAAACAATGTTACTTGCTTCTCTACTGGAAATAATTGTAATAACAGCTGGGATAATTCAGGCGTGTTAGACGGTGGGGCTCTAAAGTTATCATTCTCAATCCCTGTAAGTGCAACAAATATTGCTTTAAATTATTTAAATATCGGCAATGTTGATTCATCTAAATATTATCTTGTTAAGTTTAGTTTAAAAGGATTAAAAAACAATCAATCGTTTCCAATTTATATTCAAAAAAGCACCAGCCCCTGGAATTTGTTAGCGCCTGTGCAGTATTGCAAAGTTTATAATGCCAGAACTGAAAATGAGTTTTTGTTTAGAGTAAATAAAAATGAACCAAATGCTAGTTTAATGATTCAGTTAGAGGAACAGGATAGTACCGTTTGGATAGATAATGTTGAATTTTATGAAGTAAATGCAACACCTTTTAATCCGGATAATCATATTCTTTTTGAATACAACGCAACACAAGCTGTAAAAACAGTTACGCTGGCACATCCGTATATTGATGTAAAAGGTAATTTGTATTCGGGTTCGGTAACATTACAACCTTTTACCTCTGTTATTTTATTGTGGGCAACGGGTGTAGGTATTAATGAGTATAAAAAAAATAATGTAAATGATGTTTTGGTTTATCCAAATCCATTCAATAATTCATTTAATTTAAAGAGTGATAAATTAATTAAAGAACTGGGAGTATACAATTTAATGGGGCAACTGCTCATACAATTAAATCCAAATTTAACCCAGGTAGAAATTAATAGTGATGATTTACCAAGAGGCGTATATATTTTGAAAGTGAAAATTAACGGAAACTGGATAAGTAAAAAAATAATGAAGGAATAGAAAAAGACGAAGCAATTAGCTTGGATTTTAAGTTGCATTAACATCCTTTTTACGTCAGCTCCCCAGGTTTTCCACGCTGCTATTTTAAAACAAATAGTGTTATTCCAGTTTGCCGTCTTGCAAATCCTATAGAGTGAGGCAAAACAGAACAAGTCATCAGAACTTTGGCAAAAACAAAAAAGCCTTACATTTCTGTAAGGCTTTGTGGGAACTACTGGGTTCGAACCAGTGACCCCCTGCTTGTAAGGCATAATATATACTATTTGTTTGTTCATTGATTATATGATTATATTCACAAATGTAGCACTATACTGTACTTTCCCGACATTTGTTAGTAAGTATTATTCTGATATTAATACGTTTCGTGTGCAAATCGTGTGCAAATGGGTAAATTTAGAAATACAACATTTGAACAATTATGAACAAATCTTACTTTATTTCAATATTTCACGACACCAGAAGATCAAAAAATAATAACCTTTTTCCAGTGAAGATTCGAGTTTTCGATTCTAATACCAAGAAAGCTAAATTTTATCCAACAGTTTTCGATTTATCAGAAGGCGATTTTGAAAAACTGTGGAGTTCGCAAAAGCCGAGGGGTGAATTAAAAGAAGTCAAAGACAAATTGGTTGCACTTGAAAGCGTAGCAAACGCATATGCGGAATCTCTGCGAGCATTCACTTTCCCGGATTTTGAAAAGAAGTTACTTAATAAGCCAAATGATACAAACAATGTTTTTAGTTGTATTGATCAGGCTGTGACAAATTTTAGGAGTAATGGTCAAGTAAATACGGCCAATACATATGACTTGGCAAAAAGATCTTTTATTGAATTTCTTAAATCATCTACTGGTGGCGAAAAAAAATTATCCTTTTATGATGTAAATGCAGACTGGCTTAATAAGTATGAGAAATATATGGTTAATGTCAAAGGGAGGAGTCTTACAACAGTTAGCATGTATCTTAGGACTTTAAGGACCGTTTTTAATTCAGCAATTGCGGATCGTGTAATTGATGCCGAATATTATCCGTTTGGTAAGAAAAAATATAAAGTACCGGCAGGAAGAAATATAAAGAAAGCTTTATCTCATGATGAATTAAAGGTTTTGTTTAATTGCAAGCCTGGAACATTAGAGCAAGAAAAAGCCAGAGACTTTTGGTTTTTTAGTTACAGTTGCAATGGCGCAAATATTAAAGATATTGTAAATCTTAAGTATTCTAATATTGACAAAAAGCAAATCTATTTTTATAGAGCCAAGACGATTAATACATCCAAAGGCGATTCAAAGCCAATCAGTATTTATATTACAGATTTTGCGCAATCTGTTTTAAAAAAGTATGGCAATAAGAAAAAAGATTTGAATGAATATGTCTTCCCGGTTATCAATTTCAAAATGAATGAAGAACAAAAACACAGAGCAACAAAAAACTTCACAAAATTTATTAATCAAAATTTGAAAAAGCTTGCTAAAATGTACGGAATCACGACTGATATTTCAACTTATTACGCCCGACATTCTTATGCTACCAATGCTGTTTTAAATGGGGCAAGTATGGAATACGTGCAGGAAGCTTTGGGGCATAGTGATACAAAAACTACAATAAATTATTTTAAAGGATTTGAAGACAAGGACAAGAAAGGGTTAATGGAAAAGTTAATGGATTTCTAGAAAAAAATCTTAACTTGTCAATAAATCTATTATATGTATTTGTTAGGTAAAAGGGCTGATGAAATTACGGTCGAAGATATTGAACGGTTAATCAATAACTCAATTCCAGAAGATAAAAATCTTGATTATAAAAGAGAATTAAGTGTTGATAATGATGCCGATAAAAAGGAATTTTTATATGATATAACAGCTTTGGCCAACACTAATGGGGGTTGCTTGATTTACGGGATTGAGGAATCAAAGGATGGCGACAAGAAAGGCACTGGCTTACCAGGTAAAATTGTTGGAATTCCTATCGGAAATTATGACCAACTTATTCAGAAGTTGGAAGATACTATTAAGACTGCGACAGAACCTAATATCACTAACGTCGTATTTAATTGTTTAAAAATTGGCGATCTAAATGTACTTATAATTGGAATTCCTAAGGCGCTGGGATTGCCGGTGATGGTAACTTTCAAAAGCACAAATAAATTTTATAAAAGAAAAAGCAGCGGCAAGTTTGCGGTTGATGTTTACGAATTAAATAATATGTTTATGCAAAATCAAGTTTTACGTGATGCAGCTGAAAATTATAAAAATACTAGGATCGAAAAAGTAACACTGCATAAAGTGTTTCCACTTGTGGCAGCAATAAGTAAAATTTTTGTTCATGTAATTCCTTTTAGCTTTCAGGATGAGAAAATGCTTGATTTTAGTAATGCTGAACGAATGGGATTGCTGGAAAAAATGTTTCCAATAGGAACACACGGGTGTGATCATATGTTTAACGTTGATGGTTTCGCAACATTTAAAGATGAGCATGTTAACAAATCAATTTCAGCATTTGATCAAATCCATAGAAATGGAATTTATGAAATGTATAGTTCAGATATTTTTTACGCCAATTCACAAAAGACACGAATGATGATAAATGGACCTCTTTATATGAAAGAGATTTGCGTGAAAATTCGGCATTCTTTTGAGATTCTAGCTAAATTTAAAGTGGAACCACCTTTTATAATCAGTATAACTTTTCTTGGAATTAAAGGCAACGTAATATATAACAATAATCATTCGTGGAGTAGTAATTCATTTCTGTGTGATGATATATATTTCCCTTCTGTTATAATTCCAAATACTACATCTGATATTTATGAGATTTTAAGACCTACTTTTGATATTTTGTATCAAGGTGTCGGAATTGCAAAAAGTCCTTCACCAGCAAATTAATTACTAAACTATTGATTTTCTTCTAAGTCTTTCATAATTTCATTTATACCCTGCTGGACATCCTTGATTTTATTTCTACATATAGCTTCATAAAAATCAAATACCTTCTCCACCGTTAAATTATTCTGTTTTCGTAAAGCAATTTCCCGCTTGAGGAAAAGCTCACAAATTTCAATTATTGAACCATTTGCCATGCTATCTACTATCATCCGGGGAATTACCTTGTTTGCAGCTGAAAGCTCACTATTGAACGTTATTAATTCTTTTTCTTTTGTAGTATCATAATCCTGGTTTATTGGCCACAAATATTCATCTTCTAACTTTTCTTTAAAGTCATTTTGGTTAAAGGTTGAAGTGTGCTGTTCTTGTAGTTCAGAATCCAATGCTTTTTTATAAAAGCGTTTTTCTAAAAACAGAATATTTTTTGCATCTTGATCATCAATAAGATCATTAATAGTATTAATTTTCTTGCGGTCAATATACTGGGTGATGTAAGATGTAGTTACACTTGCTAAGTCTGCAAATTGTTTTTTTGTTAATAGTGCCATTTTTATATTTTATACTTGTTTATTTATATTTTCATTGTGATATTATTGTAATTTGTGATTATCACAGTTTCATCACAAAAATCGAAATGAGGTAGTACATGGAAATAAGCGAGGCTTCGCATTCATTGCGACCTGTGTTTTTGAGGCTCACAGTACCTTTTGATGGGGGGGGGGGCTCACCCCTTACCGATTACCCCACCACACATCATTACAGTCGATTACAATGATTATTATTACATTTACATAGCTCATTGACCAACCATTGGTGTCGCAATGAATGCGAAGCTTCAGCTCCTTCATTCAATAGGAGGATCACAACTATTTATTTTGTTCAGCGAATTTTTGTAGAGAAGGCCAAATCGATTCGTAATAGTATGATCTTATAACAATCTCACCTGTTATGTGTTCTTTTGAAAAGATTGAATCAATTCTTCCCTCCATGTAAATGCCATGACCTTGGGCTTCTTTTAGGGCTGTCTCAAAGTCATTCAATGCCTTTGCCGCTGCAATGTGCTTATCAAATAAAGTATTTTGGGCAGTTGTTTGTGCAATCAGACTATAGCGTTCTTTTCTTTTTTCAAGCGCTTCCGTATCAATTTCAATTTTCCCATCTTTATATTTAAAAACTAAATCTAGCAAGTGTTCATGTTTTTTTAAGGCAAAGCATAAACTATCAATACCCGTTAAATCAGGCAATTCAATTTGGTCAACGATAGGACCAATTTTCATTCTAAATTTCCCAATACTAGGAGTTTCCGCTTTTACAAGTTCCGTTATCTGTTCTTTTATCCACTTTTCACCTTTGGCGATCAGTTTTTTTACTTGAGCCAAGTTCTCAATTGTGAATAAATTGAGGCTTGTAAATTCATCAATTAGAGTTTGGATCTGTGGTTTCGCTTCCGCTGCATTTCTTTCTTCTAAGAGATATGCAGATTCATTAAAAAATAATACTTGATTTTTCATGGTTTTTTGTTTGATTTTTTATGTTGTTTTAAATAGTTCACTGTTTGCTTTAACCTCCTTAACAAAATTTTCAAGATCTTCCGGCGAAGGTTTTTGAATTTGAGATTCTTCAGGAAAGTAACCTGAGGCTGTCGCTTCAGAAACAAAGAGTTTTCCTCTCAATTCAATTGTTTCAACCGTCCCCGCCAGCACGTCATTGTGCAGTCTTTGAGTGTTTTCTACCACTGTACATTTTATATATGCATCTAAGAGTGGAATTAATTTTGGTGTTTTCATTTTTTTTTTGGTTTATGTTTCTATAAAATTTTTAATAGGTTTAATTTTGCTTGGAACTGCTAGCGTTCTTTTCGTTAAGTTTACTACACGGATGGCGGTAATGGAATCGAAATAATTTCCATCAGACCTTTTTCGAGCCTCTATTGTCAATCGCAACTTTACGTGATCATTAACTTCCATTGATTCTGTCATTAAATCCCAACACAGAACCCTGGTAATACTTTGATGTTTCAATCTATTATAGGATATGGTCACATATCTTAATCGATATGGCCCTCTTTTACCTTCACCAGAAATTATTGGGAAAATTTCTAATACAATTCCTTCAATATTTATTTCGTTTATTTTTTCAGACATTTATTTATTTTTTTAGTTTTATGTTTTGTCCAAGGATCATTTGAAAGTCAAAATTGATTTTGTTACAATTTCAGTTTGTTTAATGCCTTTGTTAAAACTTTTATCATTGGATGCCCAATATTTCAAACGCCTATGCAAATCCCACGTTTTTTCCATTTCAAAACGCATTTTGGTTTTGGAAATGTTTGGTTCTGTCCAATATCTGAAAAAATTATTCAGGATATCTTTGCCATAAGTTTCCAGAAACGGTTCTAGCGAAATTTTAAATTCATTCTTTTTTTCTTTCATGGTTTATAGGTTTCTTTATTTTGCGAAAGTTGCTACGCCTTTTAAATAAGGTGGTAATACTATATCGGTTTGGAATTTTGTTTTGTTAAAGGATTTTTCATTAGAAGCCCAATATTTCAACCGGCGGCCGATGCCCCATGTTTTTTCCAATTCAAACCTCATTTTATTTTTTGTTGGGTGTGGTTCTGTCCAATACCAGAAAAAATTGTTCAGCATGTCTTTCCCATATGTTTCGAGAAAAGGAGCTAAAGATTCTTTAAAAATATTTGTTCGTTTTAATAAACTAATTTCTTTTTTTGTTTCCTTTGTTTCCTTTGTTTCCTTTGTTTCCTTTGTTGGATTATGTTCAACACCTGTTGAATTTTGTTGAGTGTTTTTTAAAATTGCAAGTCTTCTTTTTTCCGCTGAAGCCTTACCAGCAGAAGATTTTATATCAGATATTTCTTTTCTTTTTGTAATATTTCGGGAAACCCTTGCGGAGAATATTTTTTCATCTTCTATGAAAAATAGTTCACAAACCTCAACACAAAAGGTGATTATTGATTTTATCTGTTCAACAGGTGTTAACATCTGTTTAGCTACTGCTAAAAAGACGTATTCTTTTTGTTCTAAATAGTTGCCATTTGAAGAATGAAGCATTTCAACTATTCTCCACCAAACACCATATCCGGCTGCTCCATATTCTCCAATTAAAACGATAATTTTAGGATCGGAAGCTGCATCATAATCATGTGCGAAATAGAACGCATCTTTTGTCATTGTCATATTTGAATTTTTTATTCATTTTTATTTATCATATCCAAATGTGTTATTTGGAAACCTAGAGTACTTGAGGTTTAATCGTTTGCCTGTAACTTTTATTATTGATTGTCCTTCTCTTTTGTATTTATCTAAAGTGGCTAATGAATTTATCCGGGATCTCAAACTTGATTCTTTACATTGAATTCCTTTTGTAAGCAACCATTCCTGTATATCATATACCGTGTAATCTTTTCCAGGATTAAGTAGAAATAATTCATGTAGAATGATTTTTTCTATTCCTGAGACCTGCTTATCAGCTTCTTTATATTCTTGCTTATTTAGTCCAATAGTATCATGAAAGCTTGTTTGAAGATCACTTTGTTTTGTGAAGTCCAAACAAATTTGAATTGTTGTTCGCTTATTTATGTGCTGAACCGGTTTCATTTATTTTAATGAGGAATGTGCATTCTCTTTCATTTGTTTTTTTGTTTTTTTCTGACTTTCAATTATCCAAGCGTCAATACTTGATTTTAGAAATATTAATTTTTTAGACTTCTTTATATGGGGTATATCTCCTCTGCTTACCTCAGCATATACAGTAGATTTACTTGGTTTATCTGGACGATATGCACATAATTGTTCAAGGTTGAAAAATATGTCACCTTTGGCAACATCTTTTTCCATTAGTAGTTCGATTAGATGATCAACCTGGCCAGTTAAATACTGCACAGCCAGTGGTAGATTATCATGCGTAATTGTAATTTTCGGGGTATTCATTTTGTTACTTATTTTTGTTATGACAATATTACTATCGAGTTTATGTGTAAACCGTTGTAAAACGTTTTACAAATTCATTTTTTTTGCAATTCCTTATATTCTTTATGCCCTTCCTCATAAGCTTTGTGAAATCTACCTTTTAATTCAGGTAATATTTTTTCATAGCGTGATAATTGAGCATTTCTAGATTTCGTGTCACCACGTTTGCCAGTGATGAAGTCTATTCGATTTGCTTTATCTTTCATCTGTTTAAAAAGGGATATTAGTTCTCCAGTGCTTTTCATTCCTGTATCAATTAAAAATTCATTAGCATTAATTGAATTGATAGCTCTTTCATTTTCATATGAAAAAAGCAATGCTTGTTTTAAAGCAATTTCATGTAATGTTAAATCCTTGACCTTAGGAGACAGAATTCGCATGATTGGGTCAAACCAAGAATTAAATGCCCCTTCTATTTGCATATATTCTAAAGTGATAATTGCCTTTGGATCATTTTCGTTTGAAATACACCAATCAATTAGGTCATGCGTTATTTCCTTTTGAATATCATTTGCTGTTTTTACAATTAAAAGCCATGATCTAAATTCATTATATGTATTTAAAATATTATCTGTGAAATTTTGGGAATGCTGTGTATAGTATATTTTTTTTACTTCAATCAATGCATTATGATATATTCGTGTCCACCGGGGGGCATTTATAAATGGGATGTGTTCAATGCAAATGCCATTAAGTTTGTTATTCTGAGATTCAAATATTCTTTTCAATCGGGAAAATTCCCATTTGACCATCTCATAGTTTTGAAGTGGATCTTGTATATCTATTGCGATATTTTTCATGTTCATAAAAAAAGCCCAAACAAATAAGGTTACAGCTTACTTGCCCAGGCTTTTATGAGGCTTGCACCCCAATTTCTTTTATCGACTGTAACTCGGTTGTGGTTAGTTTAAAAAATCGAATTGTTATTTGCAAATTAAAATTATACTTTAGTATTAAGTCAAATAATTAAGTCAACGACTATGGGTGTCTTGCAATCGAATAAATATCCAAACCTATACGTAAAGGTTGATCATTGGGGTGGTACAAACCCTGTTGATATATTAGCCATTTTGGAAAGCGTCATTGATGAATTTATGAGTGTTACAGATTTTGGAAACTATTCATGGAAGATTGTAGTTGTAAGTAATAGTGAAGAAGAGCCAAATAAGGCGATATGTCCAATGTATTATCAGAAGGAAAAACATGATGATATATTCTTACATGTCAAAGGGAATTTATGGTGTCAATACGCTTACCAATTTGCTCATGAGTTTTGTCATCATTTAATTGCTTCAACCTCAACTGCTATCGTTAAATTTGGTTGGCTGGAGGAATCAATCTGTGAATTGGCTTCATTATTCATAATGCAAAGAATGTCTGATACTTGGTCTAAGAAACCACCTTATCCACACTGGAAAGAGTATGCCCCTGAATTCGCAAAATATTCATTGGAGCGTCAAAGTTCAAAAAAAGTGAATAGTGAGGATTTTGCTGAATGGTATCTTGCTAATATTGAAGATCTTTATAAAGAGCGCTATAACCGGGATAATAATTTAGAAGTTGCTTGTCGATTACTGGGAATTTTCAATGCTGCACCAACAATTTGGAATTCTATATTCCAATTCAATAAAGTTAAATTTAATGAAGCTACCTCTATTAATGAATTTATGGATAGTTGGAAAAATTTGTTAGACGAGAAAGAAAAAGAAAATTTTCAAGAGGTTCAATCCGCACTTTCTTTATAAATGATTCTATGAAGATCTTCTGGTAAAGGGGGAAAAGCTAAAGATCCCTTTAGTCTATCAGTTTTAAATACATTAAGTAATTCTAGCGCTGTCTTTAGATTTTCTCTTTTGCGTTCAGAAATAAATGCCTCTAACTTTTCATAAGCACCATCTACAATATCCAAAATTTCTTTATTATTTAATTGTTGCCCCTTTCGGTAAAGATATTTTAAAAGCGTTAAACCATGCATGGCGATCTTATAGTCTTTTGAGTATAATAATGATTCGTAAACTAAAGCAAAAGCAATGTACATAACTTCATTACTTAAATCGTTAATTTCATCTTGAGTTAGATTTTTAGTGCTTGGAAAGTAATTAATTGTTAGGCTGTAAATATCAACTGCGATTTCCGTTGGCATGTTATTACCAGCGTGGTTCGCAACCATTTCAAGGAATGGAAAAATAGTATTTGCAATTTTTAAATTTGTATGTTCTGAATATTTATGGAATTCGCTGATGACTGCAATTTTATTTTCCCAATCTACAGAAGAATATTTTTCTTTTATTTTTTCTATTTCTATTATTATACCAGCCGTTAGACTTATCCTAAGAAAATCATCTTCTGTCAGGTTTGTATTGCTACTTTGTAATTTCATGGGTTCAAATATTGTTGTAGTTAAATGATCTTTGTATTTCTCATATGAGTTAGTGAAATACCGAAAAAATAATTGGTATCTTTTTGTATCTTGAAGTATTAAACTTTCGATTTTCTTATGATCAAAAATTATATATGGAAATTCTTGGCCATGCAATAGATCACTTAAGCCTGATGAGGAGATTGTTGAATAAACGCCTATGAAACCCTGGCATTTATGCAATTTTAATCGTTCTGTTATATTTGGTTCATCTGTATCATTTACTGATTTTCCGGATTTAGCATTGTGCTTACAACTAACCAACCAAATTATTTTTTGATCGTTATCCCATATTCCGCTTACGATCATATCTTTCTTTCGATCATTTCCGCGGCTAGGATCTTGAATAATTTTAAAACCAATAGCTTCTAGAAAATCACGGGAAAATAATTCAAAGGTATCTTGATCTTGGCCTCCCTTATTTCCAGGATCTATTTCTGTAAAATCAATTACGCTCATTTTGCGTTTTTTAAAGATTTAGCATATTCATCAATAAACTCATCAAATGAAAGTTTGAAAGCCCTTAAAATAATTTTGACATCTGAAATTTCTATTGTTTCACCAAATCTCAGATTGTTTGCAATAATTTCTTTTTTGGTTACGGAGCTATTGGATAGAAATTCAAATTCTTCCCATGAATATCCTTTATCAAAAAGATATGTATTTATAAAAGGTGCCGGAATTGTTTGTTTTGGGTCATTTTCCATTTTAAGTAATAATTAAGGGGTATAATAAAATTACTAAAAGTTGGTTAAAATAGGTAAGGAATAATATGATTAAGCGCTTTTAACATAAACAGACTTTTCTAATTGAATATGTTAAAATTAAAATTTTCTTAGAATTAAAGCGTCTTACAGACAATTTAATGCATTTTTTAGTAATTAAAATGACCCATTAAAATAGGTAAAATTACCTATTGCATATCTCGATTATATTCTTGAAAATTAAGCGTTCAAACCTCAACACTTTATTGTATGAAACAAAATTTTTATTTACTGTTAGTAAATTTATATCTATTATTAGCGGTTAGCGAATTAAATGGCCAAACAACTTTCACATTGAAAAATGTAGACTTTGATTTCCCTAACAGTACATTATGGTGGAATGGTCAAAGAAATACAGTTCCATGTAAAGAGGCATTTACCTTCAAAATTATAAATATCGAAAGTACTGTTGCATCAACGGTTACAGCAACTACAGTAATTAATGCTACGTTGACCATTTATGAAACAACAGGCGGAACAAAAAAGAATAAATCAATAGTTAAAGATGGATCTGATATTGCAGCTACATATACTATAACAGGAAAAGGAATCGCGTTTAATAGTATTACTATAAAACCTCTAGACTTTCATAGATTCTACTATTTTGAAGTTAAAATCGAAAATGCCCAAGCTGCCAATAGTGTTGTAAGTAAAGAAATTGAAGTTTATTCTACAGCGCATAATAAAGATCTTGTATTTTACGAATTATTTGCCGCAGCAGGTGATGTTATATTTAGCGATAAGGAACGTGATCTTGATCATAATCTGAGTATTGCAACAGGTGTAAAATTTAACCTTAGACCAACATCTAGCAGCGGCAGATATAAACGGACGGAATTATATCCGACAGCAAGTAGATGGTCGTTGGTCATTGGGGCGGTTCTAACGCCTTTAACTTATAAATCAACAAATGTAAAGCCTTTATTTGTTTTAATTAAACCTACAGTAGGGATCAATTATGAAATTACCAGATTGTTTGGAGTAAGTTTTGGGACAACTTTTGGTAGCCAAGAGATACAATCTAATTTGAATGGGTTGCCGCATATTGTAGCTGGTTTTTGGGGAGGAATTTCGGTTTCTGCAGAAGTTTTTCAAGCTTTTAGGAAAAGTATTCCAGCTTTAAACTTACCTGAAGGATTCTCTACAGACGGACAATCGAAATAATTAAATTAAAATTATAAGCAAATGAAAAATAAAATAGCAATAATAATTATAGTAATAGTAAGTTTATCTTGTGCTAAAAAACCAAAGGATATTAATTATACTGACATTTTTGATATAAGTATAAATAATATTGATATCAGTTCGGCAAAAATTGAGGCTGATAACTCGAAGAGATACCAGGTACTTATTAAAACAAAAGACGATGTACAGGTCGATGACAATAAACAAGTTACTGTCTCAATCTCCGATGGATTTGTTTCTTCCTCAGCAAACATTCCTTCAACCTCATCTCAAGCATCTTTGACGATGCAAGGTGGGCAAACTGTATTTTATTTAGCACCCGGTCGGAAAGCTCAACCTAATGGGGTTATATCGTTATCAATTGGAGGGGCGACACAATTCTTTAAATATTCAATTTTACCTTCTGAACCTAATAAAATTAAAATTACTGCGGCACCTTCGACTCCTACCGTTGTTGCAACAGTGACACTTACAGCCTTTTTATTAAAAGATAGTTTGAATTCATATTCTTCTGATAATTTGATGGTTTCTTTTGAAGTTATTCCTAAAGCACCAGTTAGCAACGACACTATAATTCCATCATTGGGACAACCACCCTTCTCATATTCAGGTTTTGATGGAACTAGTGGTTTTGTAATAGCGAAAAGCAGTTTTTTTACGAATCAAAAAAAAGGAAATGTTATTGCGGTAGCAAAATATCAAAGATCCGACATGACAATTATAACGGACACAGTGAAAATTAAATTTCAATAAATGTTTAAAATAATTTTCCTAGTATTTTCATCCATTTTAGGTTTTAACACTGATAAGATCATAACCTATCTATTAGGTATTAATCAGCATTACAACCTTGCGTTGGCATAAATAGGCTTATAAACGATATTCTTAATAGCCTGTAAAATATTTTTTTTAAGTTTCATAAGAGTAAAAATAGGAAAAATTATTGTTTGTATCTGATTCAGGTTTTTCTGATGATAAGGATTTACGCAGAAACAACATGCAAAGATTAGCGAAGATATAAGTTATAGAGCGCCATATCCAAGTGCTCATGAAATTGGATTGCCAAGGCATAAACTAGAATAATTTATATCTTTGATATAAGAAAAAATAAGTGGCGATAGAAGAAACAATACTAAAAAAGTTAACAACTAAATCAATAGGTATTCACTTAGCTAATTGTGCTAATCTGTATTTGAAACCTTTATCAACTTGGAGAAAAATTTTGAATATCCAACGTAGTTCGTATAATTTTTTAATACTGCATCTTATTTACTACGCGCTTTTTATATATCTATTATACAATGATATTCGAATTGCTTTACCAATAGTAATTGCAGAAATAGTGTTTACAGGATTACCATGGTTAATACTAATAATTCCCTTTAAAATTTTTGTCAAGATTTTAAAACTGAGACTCAATGGCGTTCGTCTATTCCGACTTTTATTGATCTTGAAAATTCAATTTGCACCAGCAATTATAATTTTGGCAATACTTGCTAATAAATTACAGAATGATTTTTTATTTGCCTGTTTGCAAAATTCCATAGCAGTTTTTTTAATCTTATTTATAGTAGTATTACCATTAATTCTTAAAATGAAATTCTACTATAAAATATGTTGGATATTTCTTAACTATATTTTTATATTAATCTCAATTGCGCTGATCACCATACTTTTAACAAAATTGCCAAAAGTCACTGAAGATAAAATTACCAAAAATTTCACGTTGGCAATTCCAAATTATGAATACTTAGAATTTTTAGAAAAAACTTCCAATAGTTGGCGATATATAGAAGATAAATATTATTTTATTGTGTTTTCAAAAAACGAAACCCATTTTACTATTCAACGAACACAATTTGTTTCGCCTTTTTTACATCGCGCATTTTTGATAAAACACGTTAATGAAATTCGATTAAAACTTCAAAAGCTAGATTCGAAAAATTCAAAGAAATATACCCTATATCCAAAAAATGAAGAATTGACGATCACGATGTTGGATTCTCTTAAAGAAAATTTAAATGCAAAATTCTTTCATGACCTTAATCTTTTTAAGCATTACAAGGATTCTGGCAGTTTTGAAACCAATAAGGAGTATTTCAAACTTAGGTATAGATATTACAAAATGCACGATAGTTTGTTTACTACCTCATCTAATTTTTTATCAATTATCAATAATTCTAAAAAAATGGAAATGGTTCAATTTAGTGATACCACATACGGGGCATTATTTGAGAACCCCCAGCCAGTCCTGACGAAAATTAAAAATAAAATTGCGATTGAAGAAATCTACTTAGATAAAAGACTTTATGAAACATTTAATTTGAATATTTTTTTGGTCTATCCAGTGTTTTTAATTTTAGAACCATTAGGAATTTTTGAGGAAGCTGAAGAATCTTCAGAGTAGTTCTGGATAATTACAAATTTCTTTAACTTTAGGCTGATTAGGATTTTCTTTTCTTGATGTAATTAATTTACTTACTGGATGATCTAACATTTCCGTAACATCATATGGATTTAACAGCTTCTTTTTTTCAATTGGACTTATGTTTGGATCTAGCCAAAGTTTGGAATATTCAAGATTTAATATTGCCGGCATTCTTTTTTTAGAATTATGAATCCATTCCATTCGAGAATTCGCAGGAGTTGTCACAATTGTAAATGTTTCATAAACATCACCAATACCAGGATTAGTCCATTTTTCATAAAGACCGGCCAATCGAAAGAACTTTTCGTTTTTAGGGTAAATGTAATGTGGGTACTTTTCTTTATTTACATGATGATGCCATTCGTAGAATCCAGTAACCGGGATTATACAGGTACGCCTACTTTTTAACGCACTTTTGAAAGAGGGTTTTTCATCAAGCGTATCTCCTATAGCATTTAAGGTCTGGATCCTCAATTCGGAAGCGTAATCCCAATCCTTAACCCATGAAGGAATCAATCCCCACCTCATCAATTTAAATGAACCTTCTGAAGTAATTACAGGCAATTTAGGATGCGCAAATCCTGAGACAGCATAGAAGGTTTCAGGTCTCTCTTCTTCTTGCCAATGTAGAACATAATCATGCTCCAGCTGATAAATTTGTTCTTGATCTAAATCGTCTGCTAAATGATAACACATAAATAAAAGTGCAAAAAGTATTAAAAATAACAATCTTAAAATTGTAGATTGCATATCAATGGCCGCAATATCATTTTATGAATACAATGCTTTGGATCTAAATGCAAAAGCTGAAATACTCTGGGATAAAGGGTTATTTATTGAGAACTCAGCCACTGATGAATATGGTTTCAATCTATATTCATTGCTAGGATTTTATGTCGAAGTAACAATGATAAAGCCAGACAATGAAATTATTGCCATATCGGCTTTCAAGAAAGGGGATCGCCTTACTAAGTACTTAGATAAAATAACACTTAATTATTAAAAGGAAACAAGGAAATTGTTTAATTCCTCAGAAGATTCAAAATGTTGTTGAACAACATCTAAATTTTTTCTCTCCAATTTATGAGCTGCCAATTCAAGAATTTTATTCAGCTGCAAATCAATATTAATGTATGAAAACTTAATATTATTCTTTTCAAGCGACTTTCTTTCCAATACCAACTGCTGTGCCGCGGACCTAGAAAGGAACGCAATAAAAGCAAAATTAAAGATAATAGTTAGGTTTGTATCAGACCTATACTTATCTAAAATAATGGAAATAGAAGATCGCGAAGAAACACTATTATTGTAAATCTCCGATAATTTGATTTCTATCTCTCTATTCTTCATCATACATAAAGATACAAATTAAATAAATTTCATCCAATCTTTATTAGGCTTTTTTGGAATTTTAATTGACAATAGTGTACCATTCCAACGACATGAAGCATTTAAAATCTTGTTATTAGTCATCATGGCGTCCCCCGACAAAATACAAATTTTGCCCTCTAAACCATTCATAATCAAATTAGTAGATGTTGGAATTCCAAAACCCCTTTCATCACTTTTTGCCGATTTTCCATTTAGCGCATATTCAAGTGCTTCGCGATCTGTAGTAATATTAAAACGTTTTGAATCCTTATAAGCACCAAGAATTGTTTTACCCTCATCCAAAATACAAATCTCCAAGAATTCTTTTCCGGGATAATACTGAACAAGTATTTTTCCACGGCTAGCTCCAGAATGTTCAACAATATTATCTGTAAACTCGGAAATAAAATAGGAAATATGACCGATTTCCGAAATTTTTAAATCCAGTTTATGAGCTATCAATTCATTAACTTTTGACAATACTTCATTTCTAAAATTCGTACAATCATTTGTTCTTTCCGTGGAAAAACTTACAATTGGCAAATAATTTTTGGTTCTGTTTTTTTCCAATTTATACGCCCAGTCGGTATCAAGATCTGGAAAAATTCCAGCAGGAAAATTCACCGTATTCAGATAACTTTCAACTCCTTCATTGACGTTAGTAAACCTAAATTTTTTACCATCTTTACTTTGACTAGCAAGGATAGATGAAATACCTAGAATAGCAGTTGGATGAATAAAATTAATTTTTCCGAAATCAAGTGTAAACTCTGGTATGTTCAACTTCGATCGTTCAATTATTTTTGACAACTCAATTATCTGGTGGCCGATCGTATCTGTATTATTAGGTTCTAAAGTTATAACGCTCATACAATAAATTATTTAGAAGTTGGGTTGCTAAAAATTTGATTTAAAATAAATGCTAACCTTAGACCAGCTTTCACTAATTGTCTTTCGATTATTACAGTATTCTTTTTAATGTATATTTCATCTATGTCACTATTGAAGTTATAAACGCCAGGTAATAAATTCCGACTTTCTTCCAACCAAACCTCAACATTATGATTATAAAGGTTTTTGTCGGTAATTATTCCTTTATTTTGAATTAAGCAACTTTGTGAAGTGATTTTAGAAGCTTCGATTATTTCGGAATCCCAAACCTTGTGCAAATTGGTTTGCTTCTTTAAAAATCGAATTTGAACTTTGTTTCCGCCTTTATCTTCGAAATAGCCGCAATGTAATGGTTGATGTATGTCACCAATCAAATGGCAAATCACTTTTAAGTGATAATTCATTTTCGCATGTCTTTCAAGATCTTTCGGAATTTTGCCCTTTAATAAAGAGATAGAGGTATTTAAAGCATTAATAATATTTTCTTCATTGTTTTTTACATAAGTTTTATCCTTTTCAATATTGACATAATGCATAGGTTTCAAATAATCAAAACTGTGATTGTCCCGGATCTCATCCATCCATACTGATGCATCTGATAAACTAAGACTATCAAGATAAAATTTAACTGAATCAGCAACATTTTTATTGATGTTTTGCAAAGCTATTTCAGCAATAATTTTATGGCCCTTCGATCCCCATGCAGCGACATTTGTATAAAAAATACAACTAAATAAAAAAATAGATAAACATTTAAACATATACTATTCTAATTTAAGAAATAATTATGATTGTAAATATTAGGCTTCCATATTCTTATAAAAAGTATTTAAACACACGAAATAAACAAAAACACCTACTGCCAGCAGTAGGTGTTTTTGTGGTTTATTTACCATACTTTTACACAAATCCAATAAAAAAAGTAATTAAAATGACTTGGTCACCTTGTAAACAAAGGCTTATAGGTAAAATTACCTACTTCCAGCAAAAAACGTTTTACAGTTTAAATAAAGAATTAATTATATATTAGATAAATATTTACCTCTCTACTGATTTATTATGAAATCTGAATTACAAAAATTCATTGAAAGTACTGTTGACATTAATGTAAAAAAAGAATATTGGTATATAAGAACTGATGGTGGTTATTACTATGATATTTTTAGAGAAAATAATTTTGTTGCTTTAGGATGGAATGAAATTACAGTTGAAGACATTAGGAATTCCTTAATAGACCCCGCTTCTTTAAAAAAGAAGCTTGAAAGAGTTAGTAGAAGTTTTTCAAGTGAACAAAATCCAATAGACCTTGATACTTTAAGCGGACGTAAAGAGGCAACAATGATTGTACATAAATTGCAGCATTTTTACAATTTGAAAAAGAACGATATTGTTGTGATCCCGGATGTGAAGTCAAGAGGATTTTCTTTTGGATATGTTAACGATATCGGAATTTCAGTCGAAAGTGTTGGCAAGTATGATTGTGAATATAAAAAACGCCGAAACATAAAATGGGTTGCACACAAAAGTTTTGACGAATTAGATAAAGCGTTTTACACACTTAAAAAAAGTATGCACTCTATTAGTTCCGTTAAAGTAGAATTAGAAGATCATATTGATAGGGTTATGAATGATCTATTTTTTAAAAATGGATATGGTCATTTTGTTATTAGAGTTGGAAAAAAGGAAGATATTAAGGCAGATGAATTGTTTGAATTAGGTAAAGATCTAGTTGAATTGTTAAAAATAATTAATGAGAAATATGGATTTAATGAACCAATTGACGAGACGTTTGTTAAGATTAATGTACAGTCTGAAGGGATATTCTCTTTAAAAGGGCTTGTGGGGCGAAGTGTGGTAACGTTAGGGGCTATTTTAACTATGTCAGCCTGCAATCCAGGGGACATAAAGCCAGGGGATATCCCAGGCGAAAGAGCTCAAGAGATATTAGACAGCATTAGTTCAAAATTTGATAGCTTACAGGTTGATTTAGACCATAGAAATGATTAACTTTACAATATATTATTAAATGGATTTCTTTTCATTTATATTCGGTGCAGATTCTTTTAGAAAATTAGTTTTAACAGCTGGTTTGATTCTAATTGCATTAGGAGTGGTTATACCATACCAAAAAGTAATAGAACTTCAAGAAAAACAAATAAGATTGGAGGAATCAAAAACTGTAGATTTACTTCAAATACAATATTTTGAAAAACAAGCTTCAAATATTGATAAATCAATTAAACGTAACACAAAAAAGGTTAGTAAATTAAAGCATAATATTGATTCAGTATCAAAATCAACTATTGCAATTAATGATAAAACATTATTAATAAATTCATTTAATACTGAAATAAACTCCTTAAATAAAACTGATCAAGCTTCTTTAGATGCGTTTCAACTGAAAAAATTCGAATTGCAAAAGTTCCATGAAAAAGTTAAGACTGAAGAAAAGGAAATTAAAAACTTAAAGGGTGATATTTTTTCTAATAAAGCGATTCAATGGATTTGTATTATACTTGGATTCTGTTTATTAATAACAGGTGTTTACTTTTCTTATATGGGTCAAAAAGAATCGGACAAATTATTGCAAACTGAAATAAAGATTAAACAAGAAGAACTAATTAAAATTCAAAAACAAAATGCAGCAGTTGCGTAAAATTTCGTAACCTATCTAAAGTTTTAGCCCTCATCACAAAATGGTGGGGGCTTTTTTATGTCTAAAATTTCTTAAAGCAAATTTGTAGTCTTTCACTTGGATCTAGTTTAAAGATATTTTTGACTAAAACACCTACTGCTGGCAGTAGGTGTTTTAGTCAAATAATTGTTATAGATTTGGATATAAATCGAAATATGGAAAATCAATTGAAAGCATTAGGTTACAACCATGCCGGAGTTATAAAACTTAAAAATGGGCAAACTGCAAATTATGGCAGTATTCGGGTTGAAAATGGGTTTTTTGTTCACTATACCGGAATGGGATTGAGAGAAGTATGGCCAAATACGGGAGAAACAGAAAAATCAAAGGAACTTCAAAAACTTGATGAAACAGAAATGATCAAACGGAACTATATTAGGTTTACACCTGTTTCTGAAATTTCAGAAATAATAAGTTAAAATAAATGAAAGAAATAAAGGAGCATCTTCGCGGCGAATTGAAGATAGATAGTGATACCATTATCCTGGGAATGATAAGCGGTAATGTGACGGTTGAAAATTCCGCGATTTTGGAAATCCACGGAACAATAAATGGAAATATTAATATCGGAGCTGATACTTTAGTAATTATTCAAGGGAGAGTTAGCGGTAATATCGTAAATAAAGGAACTTGCGAAATATACGGATCTATCACTGGTGAACTTATTAAAGAAGGTGGTGAATTTATGATTGATGAAAAGGCAATAATTAATAAAAGCTGAACGAGATAAATACAGTTTTTAATTATTGCTTATAGTTACTTTAAGAATTTATACTAAGACGTAACATTTCATTTTCAATTCGTTTTGTGCTTTTAGCCAAATAATGCTTTTGCAACACCTCTTGTGTGTTTCCCATCATATCTGCAATAGTTTTAGTACTCCAGCCCCTTGAATCCATCGTTGTGGCGAATGTCTTCCTAGCTGTATGAGTAGTTAAATATTTTTTAATATTTAGTATTGCTGCAATCTCTTTTATCCAACGGTTGTATGATTGATTTACAACAAATGGCAGATTTCCTTCATACTTTTCATAAATAATTTTTGCTTCATCAAAAAGTGGAACATAGTATGGGGTATCATTTTTTGCTCTGCGATTGGCAATCCATAACCGATTTTCTTTTTCAATTACTTCAAAAGAGTAAAGATCGGCATAGCTCAACCCAGTATAAGATTGAAATAAATAGAGATCCACAACTTCATTGTACGATTTAAATTCAAACTTAGATTCATGCAGTTTCTGAAGCTCTGCTGGTTCTAAATTGACAACCTCTTTCGTCTTACTCCTAATTGCCTTAACAGCACTTATTGGGTTGTGCAATGTGTATTCAAATCGCACAGCGTATTCCATCATTCTCTTGCAGATTTCAATATGTCTACTTGCATGTTCACCTGAGCACTTGCGCTGAGTTTGAATCCAAAAGCGCATTTCTTCCATAATTTTAATTCTTACATCAGAAATTTTTAATTTCAACTGATCTGTGCTAAGTAAAAAACTGTAAATGTTATTATAGAAAAAAAGGTATTTTTTTTCTGTTTGTTTAGAAATACGATTTTCAATAACATTCTTTTGCATATACTCTTTGAGCACTGTGAGAAAAAGAGTTCTATCATTATTATCCGAATTAGTATTTGCAGAAGTAGCAAACATCTGTATTAATTTAGTTTCCATCTTTCTTAATTAAGTATTATCGTTATGTCTTCTAACAGCATCACCAAGGGGCTCAAATAATTCTATTGAAGCTGCTACAGCATGACAAAGTTCTCCGAAATAAGCCATAGCTTCAACTTGCCTTTCGGTGTGAGGATGGTTTTTTATATAGTGCTTAAAGGCGTAATTGGCTGCACTTAAATTATCATCAGTTCGTGAACTTGCTAAAAAGCTGAATCGATCTAAAGATTCTTGAAGTAATGCAAATGCCACTTTATCCATCTTTAATTGGACTTGGTTTTCTTCCAAATCACTTATTTCAAAAATGGAGGTAGATTCTCGAACAGTTTTAGTTAGAATTATTTTATTAAATCCGGTACCTTTTTCTGTTTTTGTAATTGTTTCTTTAGTTTTCATGATTTATTTTTTATTGATTAGTTTAATGAATAACGCTTCTACTTCCACTTTAGAGTAGAGCCATTTATTTTTTACTTTAATTCGTGTGGATAAATCCCCTTGATCAAAGAATTTTTTTAAGTGACGTGGATTTGGGCGTGCGGAATTTCCTTCTTGCCAATAACGCAAGATCTTGAGGGCCTCAGTAGAATCTACCAAAGGCGTATCAACCGTAATTTCTAACATACGATCAATTATTAATTATTGAAATAAAAAAAATTTTACTTCTGAGATTCGGCTTGAATAAAATTAAATAAACCGATAAAAGACACAATTCTGTGTGCAAATTGTGTGCAAATGAAAAAAGGGTTTCAGGTATATAATTCCTGAAACCCTTGATTCTATTGGTGGGAACTACTGGGTTCGAACCAGTGACCCCCTGCTTGTAAGGCAGGTGCTCTGAACCAGCTGAGCTAAGCTCCCAAAATTTTGGTGTGCAAATGTAATAGATAATAATTAATTATTCAAAAAATAATTAAATTATTTTTTCACATCTTCTAATCCAGAATCAGGAATAAGCATACCGTCTACTAAAACGCGACCGCAATGCTCACACACGATAATTTTTTTATTTAAACGAATGTCTAACTGACGTTGTGGTGGAATTTTATTGTAACATCCGCCGCAAGCATCACGCTCTACTGCTACAACCGCTAAACCGTTACGTGAGTTTGCACGGATACGTTTGTAAGCATTTAATAAACGATCTTCAATACCAGCCGTAGCTGCTTCGCTTTCTTTAATTAATTCTTTTTCTTCTTTTTCAGTTTCAGCAATAATCTCATCTAACTCACCTTTCTTTGCTTTAAGATCTTTGCTTCTTTCTTCAAATTCTATTTTGCTTTTTTCAAGTAATTCACTTTTAATAGTAATACTTGCTTTAGCTTCCTTAGTACGTTTTTCAGCTAATTGAATCTCTAAATTTTGAAATTCGATTTCTTTAGTAATCGCATCGTACTCACGGTTATTACGAACTTTGCCTTGTTGCTGTTCGTATTTTTTAATATTTGCCTGAAAATCTTTAATGGCTTGTTTCTTTTCGTTCAAAGTAGTTTCAAGTTCTGCAACTTCTTCTTCTACATTTTTTAAACGGGTCTCTAAACCTAAAACTGTATCTTCAAGATCACTTACCTCTAATGGTAACTCTCCTCTAACTGTTCTTAATTTGTCGATCTTACTATCAATTAATTGTAATTGATAAAGCGACTTTAATTTTCCTTCAACCGAAGCGTCAATTTTTTCTTTAATTTTTGCAGCCATGTTCTAAAAATAGTTTACCGGATTTGTGTTTGTTTTTGATAAACGGATTGCAAATGTAGGAAATTTATTCTGAATTATCTCATAAAAAATTTCAGGGGTAAATTGCTCGGTTTCAAAGTGCCCGGCGTCTATCAACAATAATTTGCCTTCAGCATCAAAAAACTCATGATATTTAAAATCTGAGGTAATATAAGCATCGGCACCACTATTTATGGCATTTTTAAGTAAAAAGCGACCACTTCCACCACAAATTGCCACTTTTTTGATGGTTTTTCCTGATTTTTTGGTGTGTTTTAAGCAAGCGCTTATTAAACTTTTTTTAACATGTAACAGAAAATCTTCCTCGTTCATTTCCTTCTCCATTTCACCGATCATACCACTACCAATTTGCCCGTGTTTATTGGCAATAGCGTAAATATCGTAGGCAACTTCCTCGTAAGGGTGTGTCTTTAAAAGCGCAGAGATGATCCTGGATTCATTGTTTAACTCAAAAACCGTCTCAATTCTAATTTCTTTTTCTCTGCTTAATTCTCCGGGCTTGCCCAAAAAAGGGTTGGTATCTGCATTTCCTTTAAAGGTGCCTGTTCCTTCTAAATTAAAGCTGCAATTTGAGTAGTTACCAATGTGGCCTGCTCCTGCATTAAATAATGCATCTAATACAGCCTGGTGATGACTTTCGGGTACAAACACCACTAGCTTTTTAAGCAGGTTATTTTTTGGCACAAGAATGTGCAGGTTCTTTAATCCTAATTTATCGGCCAGTTTTTTATTTACGCCTTGCTTTACATTATCAAGATTGGTGTGGCAGGCATAGATGGCAATATTATTTTGAATGGCTTTAATAACCGTTCGTTCTACATAATTATTACCGTTTATTTTTTTTAAACCGCTAAACAAAATAGGGTGATGCGCAATAATTAAATTGCAGTTATTTTTTATTGCTTCATCAATTATTTCTTCGGTGCAATCTAAAGTTAACAATGCACCGGTTACAGCCTGTGTTTTTTGTCCTGTAAGCAAACCGCAATTATCATAATCTTCCTGGAAGGCAAGAGGAGCAAAGTTTTCGATTTCAGTAATTATCTCAAGAACAGTCATAGGTATTGAATTTAAAAATGAAACGGTCTTAAATAAAAAATCCCCTCATTTTTAACCTGAGGGGATTTTTGAAGTTTTATTATTCTACCCTGGATTTGTGATCCTCGATATTTGCAATTTCTTTTAAAGCATTAAATACTTCATAATCTGCTCTGCCGCCGCTAGCTTGTTCCATTTGCATTTTTATCATTTTAAGATCTTGAGGTAAATTTGATTCTGTAACGTTTGCTACGTTTAAAACAAATACACCATTATCGCCGGCAATAAATTTGCTGGTTGCGCCCGCTTTAGTTCCGATAGCAGTACCAATCAAAATGTCATCATGGCCTAAGCCTTCAACATTGTGGCTTGAATAAGGCATATCCATTTGTTGCTTAGCTTCTAAGCCCATTTTTGTAGCAATCTCTGTTACATTTTTAGTGCTTCCCGCTTTTGAAGTAAATTCAGCAATAAAGTTTTGTGCTTTTTTATCTTTAATAGCTAAAACTTTTACCTCATCCTTCACATCTTCTAAAGGTAAAACACCTTTGTTTTTAATGCCTGCAACTTTAACTACAATATGCTTGTCAGAAAAAGTAAAAATGTTTACATCACCTTTTTTAGCAGTATAAACCCATCGTACTAATTCTTTAGCACCATCTAAAGCAGGCAACTGACGATCGCTTTCTTTAATATTATCAGCAAGACGTTTGGTTAATTTTTGTGCGTCAACCGCTTTATCAAAAGCTTCACCCGTATTATGCTCACCTGCAAATTGATTTGCTTTAGCGAAAATAGCCTGGTTAGTTTCATCGCTTGGCGCAATTAATTTAAAGATCTGTGCTACTTTATAAGTATTGTGACGTGTTTTGCTTACATCCAATACTTCGATAATATGGTAACCAAATTGTGTTTCAACAACCGAGATATTTCCTTTAGTACCCATTAAACCTGCATTTTTAAACGGCTCAACAAATCCTTTGTTCTCATCAAACCAACCATAATCTCCGCCATTAGTTTTGCTTCCGCCATCTTCACTAACAGTTTTTACTAACGTATCAAAAGTTACCTGTTTAGCTTTAATTAAAACCAATAAACTATCTGCAGCTTTTTTAGCTTGTGCCATGCTGCGTTTTGGTTGTTGTGTTTGAGGATCATTAATGCCAATTAAGATGTGACGAACACGTGCACTATCAGCAATTGAATTAACTGCTTGTAATTTGTAAATTTTAAAGTAAGCACCTTCGTTATACGGACCAAATACGGTACCCGGAGCCGCTGTAAAAATTGAAGAATCACGAACGATCATTGTTTTTTTGTTCATGTTCTGTATATTGATAGCACCATTCTCACTTTCCTGTGCAATAAATGCGCTGTCTTCTTTTAAAGATTTTCCTTTAAATCCTTCGGCGGCAGTAAGCGCTTCTTTTGAAATTGCTTCTACATCTGAAGGGCTAGGTAATACATCAAACGAAACGTATTCAATTTTACGTGTCGTCTCCATATTTGCGAACATGTACGAATTGTTTGTATAGAATTTTTGAATTTCTTCATCCGTTACTTTAACGGTGCTATCGCTTACCGAATCAAAACGTTTAATTACGTAAGTGAAATTAATTTTATTGTTTTGAGCTTTGTAAGTTTCTTTTGCTTCAGCAGTTGTGGTATATAAACCTTTACGAATAAGCGTTGCATATTTTTCAGCGTAACGCATGTTCTTAATATCTTCTTCCATTTGCTTAACGAACATTTCCTGATCGCCGGTTGCATTTTGAACGAATTGACGGAATTTAGCAGGATCAAGACTTCCATCAGCCGCAGCTAATTGCTCATAAACTTTTCCGGTTTTTTGATCCGTTAAACGTTGAGCAACTGAAGGTACAGGGTGTACAACAACGCGTTCGTAAACCTCATCTTCACCAACTGTAATACCAACTTTAGCATACTGAGGTTTAATAACCATATCAGAAACATATTGTTGCCAGATATAATCATTTACCTGAGCACGGGTAGCATCATCAATATCGTTAGATTGTTTTTGCTGGCGAATGATATTTAATTGATTTTCAACACGTGTTAAAAAATCATTTCTATCAATATTCTTACCATTAATAGAGCCAACCGACATCTGTTCGTTATCGCCAAAAATACTGGCGCCGGAGCCTAAAAGACTTTCTAAAATAAAAATAACAAGGGCTAAACCCACAATACCAACAAGTAAACCTGTTCTTCTTCTTATCTTCTCTAAAACGCTTGTGTGTTCTTTTTTCTTCTCCGCATCAACCTGTTGCTGGATGTTTTTTTCTTTACTCATTTCGTTCAAAATTTTTATGACTGGCAAAGATAGCAGTTTTAATGAAACCGAAAAATGAATTTTTAAGGTTTTTAAAAGATTGTTAAATCCCCGCTATCAATAAGCTTTCCATATTTTTCAACATCCTAAAATATAGGCCTTTAAAATCGTAAATTTATTACCGTTTTACACTATAATTTTCACTAAAATCGCCATATTTTACACATGTTTTTAATCTTTGATACCGAAACCACAGGCTTACCCCGTAATTACAATGCTCCCGTAACCGATTTTGACAACTGGCCGCGGATGGTGCAAATTGCCTGGCAATTGCATGATGCAAATGGTAATCTTTTGCAAAATGATTCAATTATCATAAAACCCGAGGGTTATACCATTCCCTTTGCTACCATTCAAATTCACGGCATTACGAACGAACGCGCTAACGAAGAAGGGCAAGATCTTAAAAACACACTACAAAAGTTTATTGATGTAGTTAACCAAACCACATACATTGCCGGGCATAATATTGAATTTGATATAAACATTGTTGGTGCAGAATTACTGCGCTGCGGCTTATCAAATGTGCTCGAAAACAAGGCTTTTATTGATACCAAAAATGATCAAACCACCGAATATTGCGCCTTACCCGGCGGAAGAGGCGGCAAGTTTAAATGGCCAACCTTAACCGAACTATACCAAAAATTATTTAACACCGGTTTTGATGAAGCGCACAATGCCGCCTTTGACGTGGCCGCTACAACAAAAGTGTTTTTTGAGATCATAAAAAGAGGCATTACAAAAGTTAAAGAATTACCTGCGGATGTTTTGCCCGCAATTAATTACGTAGCACCCGATTTTACTGAGTTAATTGAACACGAGCAGTATTGGAAAGAGCGAAAAGCCAAAGAAGCAAAACAAAAAGAAGAGGCTGCGAAAATTGCTTCCGTTGAAACTGTTATTACGGAAGTTGATTCAAATCTTAAATTTAGCCATCTTCATAATCATACACAATTTTCGGTACTGCAATCTACCAGCGATGTGGCAGCCCTTGTAAATAAAGCCCTTGAATTTAAAAGTCCGGGTGTTGCATTAACAGATCATGGCAATATGTACGGCGCTTTTTTATTCTGGAAAGAAATTGATAGTCAGAATAAAAAAATAAAAGAACACAATGCTGCTCTCGAAAAAGGAGAAATTACCGGTGAAAAGAAAACTGAATTAAAATGTATTATTGGTTGCGAAGTAAATATTTGCGCCGATCATAAAGATAAAACCAAAAAAGATAACGGCTTTACACAAGTATTGATTGCCAAGAACCGCAAGGGTTATGAAAATCTTTGTCGTATCAGCTCCATGGGTTTAATTGATGGCGCTTATTACGTGCCGCGTATTGATAAAGATATTTTGGTAAAATATAAAGAGGGTTTAATTGCCACTACAGGCTCCTTAAATTCAGAAGTGCCTTACAGTATTATTAATCTTGGCGAACAGCAAGGTGAGAATGCATTTTTATGGTATAAAGAATTGTTTGGCGAAGATTTTTATGTAGAGCTTAACCGTCAATATAAAAACCAGGATGAAGATTTTGCGAACGAACAACTCATTGCTTTAGCAAAAAAGCATAACGTACCTTACTTTGCCGCAAACAGCAATTATTACATCGATAAAAAAGGTTCTAAATCGCACGATATTTTATTATGCGTAAAAGATAACGAGAAGCTTGAAACGCCTAAAGGCAAGGGCCGTGGCTTTAGATACGGCATGCCTAACGATGAATTTTATTTTAAATCACCGGCAGAAATGTCCGTACTTTTTAAAGATCTTCCCGAAGCGCTTCATAACACAAATTTAATTGTAGATAAGATCGAGCAATTTAAATTAGGTCGTGAAGTATTGTTGCCGAAATTTGAAATTGCAGAAGAATTTATTGCCAATAACGCACAAGCCATTGATGAGTCTTTAGCGCGTATTGCAGCGATAAAAGAAAAAGACTGGATCGCAAAAAATTATAGTGCAGAACAAATCGAACACGAAAAAGCAGAAGTAAGAATTATTGCCGAGCAATTTGTTTACATGACAGAGCTCACTTACATAGGCGCCGCAAAACGTTACCCGGATCTTACACCTGAAATAAAAGAGCGTATTGATTTTGAATTGGCAACTATCGAAAGAATGGGTTACCCCGGTTACTTTTTAATTGTTGCCGATTTTATTAGTGAAGCGCGTAGGCTGGGTGTTTCGGTAGGGCCGGGGCGTGGGTCTGCGGCAGGTTCTGCAATTGCTTATTGTTTAGGAATTACAAATGTAGATCCGATTAAGTTCGATCTCCTCTTTGAGCGTTTCTTAAATCCTGATCGTATTTCTATGCCCGATATTGATATTGATTTTGATGATGAAGGTCGCGGGGCTGTTATTGATTATGTAATTAAAAAATATGGTTCAGATCAGGTAGCACAAATTATTACCTACGGTACAATGGGTGGTAAGTCTGCCATCAAAGATACAGCAAGGGTTTTAGATCTTCCGTTAGATAATGCCAACCGTTTAACAAAGTTATTTCCCGATAGTTTAGATGCTAAATTAAAAGCATTATTAAAACCGGGCGGCATCGATCCAAAATATTTGGGTAAGATAGAAGGTAAGCGTGAAGTAATAGATCAATCTTATGCTTTCAGAAAATTGGCAGAAGAAAAAGGACCTGAAGCAGATGTTTTAAACCAGGCTTATGAATTGGAAGGATGTTTGCGTAACACCGGTATTCATGCCTGCGGTGTAATTATTACGCCCGGCGAAATGATGAAGTACGTGCCTGTAACAAAAGGTAAAGACAGCGACATGCTTGTTACGCAATTTGATAACTCGGTTGCTGAAAGTGCAGGTCTTTTAAAAATGGACTTCTTGGGTTTACGTACTTTAACGATTATTAAAGATGCCGTTGCTTTGGTAAAACAAAATCACGGTATCGATCTGGACATAGATGCAATTTCGCTTGAAGATGAAAAAACCTACGAGCTTTTTCAACGCGGCGAAACCAATGGTATTTTTCAATATGAGAGTGCCGGTATGCAAAAGTCATTAAAAGAATTAAAACCGGATAGCTTTACCGATTTGATTGCGATGAACGCCTTGTATCGTCCGGGACCAATTGCTTATATTCCTAATTATATTGCGCGTAAACACGGTCGCGAAAAAATAACATATGATCTTGAAGGGATGGATGAATTTCTGCAAGAGACTTATGGTATTACAGTTTACCAGGAACAGGTAATGCGTTTAAGTCAGAAACTTGCGAATTTTACCAAGGGTGATGCCGACGTGTTGCGTAAAGCAATGGGGAAAAAAGATAAAAAAACACTTGATAAATTAAAACCACTTTTTGTTGAAAATGCAACTAAAAACGGGCACGATGCAAAAGTTTTAGAAAAAGTTTGGAAAGATTGGGAAGCTTTTGCAAGTTATGCTTTCAATAAATCACATTCTACCTGCTATGCTTATGTAGCATTTCAAACAGCCTACTTAAAAGCGCATTATCCAAGCGAGTACATGGCTTCAACTTTAAATCACGCAGGCAGTATTGAGTCTATTGCGTTTTTTATGGAAGAATGTAAACGTGCAGGATTAAAAGTTTTAGGTCCGGATGTAAACGAAGGTTTTGGAAAATTCTCAGTAATGCCAAATGGTGATATACGTTTTGGAATGGCCAGTATTAAAGGAGTTGGAGAGAATGTCGTAAATGCAATTGTAGAAGAAAGAAATACTAACGGTCCATTTAAAAATGTATTTGATCTTGCCGCAAGATTAGATAGCAAATCGATGGGTAAAAAAAGTATTGAAGGCTTAGCACTTTCAGGTGCCTTTGATAATTTTGAGAACATAACGCGATCTATGTTCTTTAATTTGGATAATGATGGGCAAACATTAACCGATCGTATGATCCGCTACGGCAACCAGAAAAATACGGGTAATGATGATTCACAAGGAAGCTTGTTTGGCGAAGAAAATGAAGTAGAAATTGCGGAACCACAATTGCCAAAAGCAGAACCATGGAATGCTTTAGAACAATTAAATAGAGAAAAAGAAGTAGTAGGATTTTTTATAAGTGGTCATCCATTAGATCCTTATAAATTGGTTATCGAACATAAATGCAATGCTAATTGCGCGCAATTAAAAGCAGGTTTAGAGCCATTTAAAAACCGCGAAGTTGTTTTTGGTGGAATTATCGTCAATAATGAAGTTAGGGAGAGTAAAACTGGCAATAAATTCGGTAAATTAATTATTGAAGATTACCATGGCACCACAGAAATTATGCTTTTCGGTAAAGATTTTTTGGAATATATTAGATTTACAAGTCCTGAAGCGCGAGGTTTATTTGTATTTGTGAAAGCAAAAGTGCAGGAACGTTATAACCAACCCGGAAGTCTTGAAATAAAACTTAATAAAGTTGAATTGTTGAATGATGTTAAAGCTAATGCCTTTAGTTTAATTCGTATGAAAGTAAAGCTGGCAAATGTAAACGATAATCTTATCAATAAGCTTGATCAGCTCATGAACAATAACGCCGGCAAAAGCAGCGTTGAGTTTTATGTGGAAGATGAAGAACAACATCAAAATGTAAAGCTCTTCTCTAAAAAAAGTAAGATAGAAATTAACGATACCTTTTTAATGGAAATGGATAAGCTAGTTGAGGTTAATTATGAATTGAGTTAAAGATGTGAAATATTTATTTGATTTCTGCTTGAGGTAGCTAAGTGTTTTACCCATTCGGCCCGAGCAGTTTCTGTTTATCTGTATTTTTTACCGATTGAGATTTGACGACTTATAAGAATGTCTAAACAAAAAATTAATCAGGCAATTAAAAATCCCTTTCGCCACGCAACATCTTATCAGGATCGGGAAGTTTGTCTTTAGCACGAATTTCCTCAAGTTCAGCTTTAGTAAATTCATATTTACCGAACATCAGCCAATAACTCTCCTTACTCACGCCATCCCAGTGCATAATACTGAATCTTAACTGCATGCTTTGCAAAAAATTTAGCTCAATAAGAAGCCAAAACAAAATAAGTGGTGTAATACGCAGGCAATAATGGAAAAATATACTCTTTATGCCATTGTGCCAAAACCAGGAAATAAATACACCCAGCGGGAAGGCAAAGAAAGCATAAAACTCGACCATTACACGGCAACCTAAAGACCCGCCCGAAGTCCAGTCCCACCAGCTACTAAGAATGTAAACAGAAAGAGATAGCAGAGCGATGTTAAAGAGAAAAAACGGCTTCATGCGTTTATAACTTAAAATCATGCCTACTAATGCAAATAACATAATTGGTGTGTATACAAACCAGCCTTTAAGATAACTGAATAGAAAATTTACAATTTGCGGATCATCGAAAAAAAAGCGTTCCTTTCCATAACTATAGTATATAAATTGCCCGAAATATATCTTCCAGAAGATCATTTGTATAAAAAGTGGCAAAAAGAACATTAGCAGCGACAATATTGCTATGCGCCGCGATGCGAAAAGATACTTAAGCCTATTGGTAAAGTCATTCAATGAATACACATTATACAAAAGCGGAAACAAAAGTACTAAAATGCCCGTTGGCCGTATTAATGTTATGAGGCCTGCCATGAGACCAGCGCAGATAAAATAACCTGGCTTCTTATGAATAAGACTTTGAAGAATGCAGTAAATGAAAACAGCATTTAAACAAAATAAGTAGCCATGAGCTAATTCTCCCCAGCTGTAAGTATAATAAAATAGGTTAGTAGCAAATAGCACACATATTAGCACGATAAGTGTAACTGTTTCGCTAAAGAACATAAGTAGGCTTTTGCGACAAAAGAACAACCCAATAATGACGTAAATAATACTGCCCCAACGCACAGCCCACTGGTATGGCAGAGAGTAGCCGGTTGCCGGTGCGCCGGTAAGTTTTGCTTTAATATGCCCAACAGCAAAAGCCGGGGCATACATTAAGGCCATGCCAATAGTGCGTTTATTTTGTTTAATGCCCGTTTCGGCAACTTCAGGGCTATCAATAAAAAAATTGGGAAGAAAGCGGTAATACTGTTCTACATCCTGATAAAAGGTGCCGAGGTCGTCCTTGCTCGACTCATAGCGTTCATGCCTGTCGAATGTGAAAATGACGAGGAATACAAAAAAATAAAGCGAAGGCTTTTGTAAAATATGGTTGATAAGTGTTTTAAGATAAGTCATATCGTAATGTGTAGTGAATGTAAGGCATTTTCAAAAATCTACAAAATTTACCATATCTTTGCCGCTTAATAATTTTTAGAATAATGATTTCGGTTAATGGTGTTACAGTAAGTTTTGGAGGGTTCAATCTTTTCGACAATATTTCTTTTTTAATAAATCAAAAAGACAGGATTGGTCTTGCCGGAAAAAACGGTGCCGGAAAATCTACGTTACTTAAAATTCTTTCGGGCAATCAGAATCCTACAAAGGGTGAGATCTCTATGCCAAAAACATGTAAGATCGGTTATTTGCCTCAGGATATGATCCATCAACATGGCCGTACTGTATTTGAAGAAACCGAAACGGCATATGAAGAAATTCAAAAATTAGAAATTCGCATTAATGAAATAAATCACCAACTAGAAACACGTACTGATTATGAAAGTGATTCGTACGCAAAATTAATTGAAGAACAAACCGAAGTATACACGCGTTTGGATATGCTTGGGGCCGGCAACCGTAACGAAGAGATTGAAAAGATCTTAAAAGGCCTGGGTTTTGAACGAAAAGATTTCATGCGTCAAACGGCTGAATTTAGCGGAGGTTGGAGAATGCGTATTGAATTGGCAAAATTATTATTACAACGTCCTGATATTTTATTGTTGGATGAGCCAACCAATCACCTGGATATTGAAGCGATCATGTGGCTGGAAGAATTTATGGAAACTTTTCCCGGCGCGGTGATGTTGATCAGTCACGATAAAACATTTTTAGATAGTGTTACAAATCGTACTATAGAAATTTCAAATCAAAAAATTTACGATTACAAAACAAATTATTCTCATTATTTAATTCTTCGCGCAGAAAGAAAAGAACAGCAAGAGAATGCTGCAAAAAATCAACAGCGAATTATTGACCAATACGAAACTTTAATTGATAAAAACCGTGCCAAAGCAAGTAAAGCGGCCTTTGCGCAATCGTTAATTAAAAAGCTCGATAAAATGGAGCGTGTTGAGGTAGATGAAGATGATACATTAAGTATGAATTTTCGTTTTCCTGCACCGGCGCACAGTGGAAAAATTGTATTAACAGTTGAAAATGCAGGTAAGAGTTACGGACCAAAACATATTTTTTCTGGTGCAGAATTTATTATTACCAAAGGTGAGAAGATAGGATTAGTAGGAAGAAACGGTGAAGGAAAATCTACCATGATGAAAATGATCGCGAAGAAAGTAGATCATGATGGCACTGTACAATTAGGTCATAGCGTTATGATGGGGTACTTTGAACAAGATCAGGAAGAAAAATTAGATCCAAAGAAAACAGTTTTTGAAACCATTGATGAAGCAGCTGTTGGCGAAGTACGTAAACAGGTGCGTGGATTATTAGGTTCGTTTTTATTTAGAGGAGAAGATATTGATAAAAAAGTACAGGTATTGAGTGGAGGCGAGCGCGGACGTTTAGCTCTATGTAAATTATTGTTAGAGCCATATAATTTATTGTTAATGGATGAGCCAACCAATCACTTGGACATTCGCTCGAAAGATATTTTAAAACGCGCTTTAATTGATTACGAAGGAACTGTTGTAATGGTAAGTCACGACAGGGATTTTATGAAAGGTATTTGTGATCGTTTATTCGAATTCCGTGATGGAAAAGTAAAAGAATATTTATGCGACATTGAAGAGTTTATGCAAATACGCAAGGTAGAGCGATTAAACCAATTAGATCTTGATAAGACCGGAAGAGCGGAAATTAAGGAAGAGAAGAAGGCAGCAGTTAGTAGTAATCAGTCGGCAGTAGACAGCAAACAGAAGGCAGATGAAGCAGAGCAAAAACAAATTCGCAGCCAGATAAAAAAGGCAGAAGAAAATATTGGTAATTTAGAACTAAAGATAAAAGAGTGCGATGATAAATTAAGCGATGCTACTCAATACGATAAATTAGTGAACGATAAAACCTTTTTTGAAAATTACAATCAGTTGAAAAGTAATTTAGAAAAAGAAATGGAGAAGTGGGAAGAGTTAAGTGGCAAATTAATTTGACAATTAGTTGATTTGACAATGAAGAATATCAATTGTAAATTGTAGTTTATAAAGTGAACATCAAAAAGCACATACCAAATGCCATTACCTGCGGTAATTTATTGTGCGGATGTTTAGCCATTGTAAAAGCATTTGAAGGCGATCTGGTTTGGGCCGCCTATTTAGTGGGCATTGCTTTAGTATTGGATTTTTTTGACGGATTCACGGCGCGTTTATTGAAAGTAGCATCTCCAATTGGTAAAGATCTTGACAGTTTAGCGGATATGGTCACTTTTGGTGTAGTGCCGGGTATTGTGATGTTTCAGATAATGTCCTTCTCTCATAATAGCTTATATACTTTTGATTTTGGTCCTTCACTTAAATACTTCGCTTTTGCCATTCCCGTTTTTTCAGCTATACGTTTAGCGAAGTTTAACAATGACACACGTCAATCGGATTCTTTTATCGGACTTCCTACACCTGCAAATGCTATAGTAATTTGTTCAATCCCATTAATTTTCGCTTTTCAAAATTCCACCAATGGTTTAATGCAAGAGATCAGTCAAAATTTTAATGGCAATTACACACCTATAAAGGAAGAATTTGTCTTAGGTAATATTGTTTTTGGTGAGAAAGTCCTTCTTTGGTCGCTAAATCAATACGCCTTGTGTCTTGTGTCTTTGATCATGAGTCTGCTATTAGTTGCACCACTTCCTTTACTTGCCCTTAAATTCAAAAACTTTGGCTGGGCCGATAATAAAATGCGTTTTATACTTATTGGTCTTGTGGTAATTTGTATTGCTGTATTTCAATTTATTGGTATTCCATTAGCTATTATACTTTATATTCTGTTATCGGTTATTAATAATATTATCAATAAACAAAAAGCATGAAACGTTTAATTTTATTTTTTCTATCAATTTTTTTCGCATTGCAATTAGTTTCGCAAACCGCTGATGTTGCAGAAGGAGATAAGATCCTTGGTGTTTGGTTAACCGGCAGTGGTAATGCACACATTAAGATCACCAAATACGGTGAGAATAAATATGGTGGAAAGATCATCTGGTTGAAAGATCCCAAACGCGCGGATGGTAGCATAAAAAAAGACGATAAAAATCCCGATAAAGCAAAGCAGGCAAATACCATAATGGGCCTTAACAATCTTTTGGGCTTTACTTACGCTGGTAATAAAACCTACGAAGGCGGATCTATTTATGATCCTGAAAATGGCAAGACCTATAAATGTGTAATGACGCTGGATGACGCTAATACTTTAAAGGTACGCGGTTATGTGGGTATTCAAATGCTGGGCCGCACAGATGTGTGGAAACGTGTTACTGAATAGTGTATAACTCGATTAATAAAAGTACTTGCATTTTATAAGGTTTTACTAAATTAGCAACTTCAAAAAAAACAAACAAAATGGCAAAATTTATTGCAGATATTGATGTAATGCCACTTCGCGCATTATTAGACCCACAGGGTAAAGCTGTTACAGGTTCTATGAAAAATCTTAATCTTGGCGAGATCGAGAACGTTCGTATTGGTAAACATATTACTTTAGAAATTAATGCTGCTGACGAAAACGCAGCTAAAGCTAAAGTTGACGAGGCCTGTAAAAAATTGCTTTGTAACCAAATTATGGAGTTTTACGAGTTTAAATTAACTCCTGCTAAATAGTTTGTTTATTGTAAGCATTCCGCTATATTTGAAAACTTATTAAATCTTAAATTATAAAATCTTAATTCTAAAATCCAAATGGGATATTTATTTACATCAGAGTCAGTGTCAGAAGGACACCCGGATAAAGTAGCCGATCAAATATCGGACGCTTTAATTGATAATTTTTTAGCATTCGATCCGAATAGTAAAGTTGCTTGTGAAACGCTAGTTACAACAGGTCAGGTTATTCTTGCGGGCGAAGTAAAATCAAAAGCATATCTTGATGTTCAGGAAATTGCGCGCGAAGTGATCCGTAAAATTGGATACACAAAATCAGAATACATGTTCGAGGCAAACTCTTGCGGTATTCTTTCTGCAATTCACGAACAATCTTCTGATATCAATCAGGGTGTAGATAAAAAGAAAAAAGAAGAGCAAGGTGCAGGTGACCAGGGTATGATGTTTGGTTATGCAACTAACGAAACCGCTAACTACATGCCTTTAGCATTAGACCTGGCTCATGGTATATTATTAGAATTAGCGGCACTTCGCAGAGAAAATAAAGAAATAAAATATTTACGTCCCGATGCAAAATCACAGGTTACTTTAGAGTATAGCGATGATAATGTACCTGTACGTATTGATGCCATTGTTGTTTCAACGCAGCATGATGATTTTGACAGCGAACCAAAAATGTTAGCGAAAATAAAAAAAGATATCGTTGAAATTTTAATTCCACGCGTTAAAAAGAAATATCCAAAATACGCTCACTTGTTTAATAACAAGATCAGCTACCATATTAACCCTACTGGTAAATTCGTAATCGGCGGTCCGCATGGCGATACAGGTTTAACAGGTCGTAAAATTATTGTTGATACTTATGGCGGAAAAGGTGCTCACGGTGGTGGTGCTTTCTCTGGTAAAGATCCAAGTAAAGTTGATCGTTCAGCTGCTTATGCAACACGCCACATTGCAAAAAATTTAGTTGCTGCAGGCGTTTGTTCTGAAGTATTGGTTCAGGTTTCTTACGCCATTGGCGTTGCACAACCAATGGGTATTTTTATTGATACTTATGGCACTGCAAAAGTAAAAATGACAGATGGTCAGATTGCTAAGATCGTAGAAAAGGTTTTTGATATGCGTCCATACTTTATTGAGCAACGTTTTAAATTACGCACACCAATGTATAGCGAAACTGCTGCTTACGGACACATGGGCCGTAAAAATGAAACAGTAACTAAAACTTTTAAATCGCCAGATGGAAAAACAAAAACTATGAAAGTAGAATTGTTTACATGGGAAAAATTAGATTACGTTGCTAAAGTAAAAGCTGCTTTTAAAATTAAGTAATTTTATATTTATAAATTTAAAAGGCCGTCAGAAATGATGGCCTTTTTTTGTTATATAGCTTTTAGGTAAAAGAGGGCAATAAAGGGTTTTGTAACCATTTTTCCTTCTTCGGTAAGTGAAGCATTTATTTTAGCGAAGAGGGTTTCATAAAGTTTTTTATCCTGTGGCGAATTAAAAATTGCAGTTAATAATGTGGGTAGTTCTTTTTCAAAACCAAAAAGTATATCGCCTTTTGCAATAATACGTTTATAGGCATTTAATTTGGAAGTCATTACATCAGAATTACCTAAAAAATAATGAATGGTAATTTCGTTCATTAAAGACATATGGTAAATATCTTTACGCACTTTGCCTGCAACTTTTAGAGCTTGGATCGTATATTTTAATGCTTGTCTGTAATTTTTTAAATAAACATTTAAAATAGTAAAATTTAAATAAGAGTTTGCTTTTTCATCATCTTTCAATAGATCCTCATTTAATTTAAACTCATTTTCGAATAACTTTATTTTTGTTATATTTTCTTTAATAAGATCATTTGAGATTAAAATATTTGTGCGGATCAAAACAAAAAGCGTAAATAACTCCGTTCTTATATCAATGTTATTTGTTTTTTTAAAATTTGCCAGTGCCATTTCGGCCTCATCTAAAACTGCTTCGGCATCTTTATGTTTTTTCAGGAACAACAATACAAGACAGAGATTTCGTATCGATTTTAGATAGCTGACAAGGTTTTTGATCTTTATGATAGGATATTCTTCAAACAGATCGATGGTTCTTTTGGCGAATTTAAGGGCTGTATCAGGCTGCCCTCTTTTAAGGGCTAAGAAAGCATTAGCTTTATTAAAGTAGATCTTTGCAAGAGGATGAAACGCATTCTCTTCATCTTCAAGAAGCATTTTATAGTTTTTTGTTAACTGATGATCGTCGCCGAAAAAGTATAAAGTAGAAGATTCTAATTTTATAAGTGCTTCCATGCTTTGAAACTCCATTAAATTAAAATACTCTTTATGGAATTTTGAAAAAATTGCCTTGTCTTTTATGTAATCATTTTTTAAATAGTCGATATTAACCGATTCTACAGCGCTATTTAGCTTTAATTCCAGCGCTTCCATTTTTGTTATATAATCATACTTTGAAGTATCGTTGATGATTTTATTTAATAGCTTAAATCCCTCTTTGTATTGTTTTTTAAAAATTAAAACTTTTGCACGCTTTAAACTTTTTCGGGCATCGTCAGAATTAGGCAGTTCTTCTTCATGAAATTGATGTAAAATGTCAATGACCTTATAGTAAAGTCGGGTAGAATTTCCGGAAATTAAAAGCTCATCTTTTTTCTTTTTTAGCCCAAGTTGTTTTTCTATTTTATTAAAGTCAGATAATAACCCATTAGAATCTTCATCAAACGAAAAAGCTTTTAAATTAAGATTGATATATCTTTTTTCACTTTTGGTTAAAGAGCTAATTATGTTAATAAGCTGTTGAGACAAACTTTATTGATTATTTAACACAAAATTAAACTTTATTTTAAATAGTAAAATATATTTAGTTTAAAATGTTGATTATTAATTGTATAGCAATGTTAAATTAACGATTGAAAAGAAATAGTTAGCCCAATTCGATGTAAATAAAACCTGTGTTTTAAGAACTTTGTACATAGAAGCTTGTTTTGAAGTAACAAAGGATTTTTGCACTAGTTCAATTAAACAACACACCCGGTTATTTTGATAAAACATCAGGGAACTTTGAAGTAATAATTTAAAATTAAAAAAAGAATGAAAAAAATTTATCTTTTATTGATTACACTTGTAATGTTAGGAAAATTATCTAACGCGCAGGTTACAGTTACAGGCGGTTCAACCGCAACATATTCAAATGTTAATGCTGCTTTTGCGGCAATTAATGCCGGCACCCATTTTGGTGCTATTTTAATTGATATCACAGCCAGCACCGTTGAAGGTCCGACGGGTTATTTGCCAACCCCATTAAACGCAAGTGGTCAGGGGCCGGCAAATTACACGTCGATTTTACTGCGCCCATCTGCTACAGCAACCATTGCTGGAGATGTGGCTACCGGCAGAGGTGTTTTAGAATTAGATGGTGTAGATAATTTTACATTTGATGGTGACATAATCGGCGGTCCCGTACAAAGAGATCTTACTATTTCCTGCACTTCATCGTTAAACGTTGCAGCAACAGCCGCAATACGCTTTATAGGCAGAACGACGTTGGGTTTGGGAACAAGTAATAATACAATTAAAAATTGTGTAATATCCGGCAATACACCTGGTAATGATGGAGCGAGTGGAAGCACAGTAGCAAATAGCTATGGCGTTTACGCAGGAAATAATGCAGTTTCACTTACTTCGGGTACTTTAGGTGATAATTATGATGGATTTACAATTACGAATAATCAATTTGTTAAAGCATTTTTTGGATTATATATTGGCTCTACAACTGCAAACCCTGGAGATAATAATTTAATTGATAATAATATTTTTGGATCGGCTACAACGGGTTTAAACTTATCGAACAGAGGTGTGTTATTGTCAAATCTTGTTACAAGCACGGTAACTTTAAACGAGATCTTTAATATGAAGGTGTCTACATCAGTAAGTAATGCTGGTTTGGAAATATCCGGAGCGTCATCCAATTCAATAACTGTTTCAAGAAATAAAATTTATTCTATCTGGTCTACAAGCACCGGCGGATGGGGAGCGTATGGTATTAGTTTAATAGGTGGTAATAATCATCTGTTAACCAATAATGTTATTTATGATATTAACACAACAAACTATAATTCACTCTCTACAACTTTTCAGGCATTTGGTATTCGTATTACTTCAGGCACGGGGCATAGGATTTATTATAATAGTGTAAATCTTTTCGGACCATTGGTTGGTGGAAGTGCTACGAATGCATACAACGCTGCATTAATGGTAAGTAGCACTGCGGTTACAGGATTGGATATTAGGAATAATGTGTTTAACAATAAAATGACAACTACGGCAACTTCAGCAAGACTATATGCTATTTGGTTTCCTGCATCGTATAATTTTTTAAATGCAACTATTAATAATAATGCCTACATGGTTACAAATGATGCTATTCATTTTATTGGTAAGATCGGTACTACAGCTCTTACAAATGACCTTTCTAATTTAGCAGCATGGCAAGCTTTTTCTCAGGTTAACAATGCAACAAATGATATTCAATCTGTTCCACCTTTGAATACAAATGCGCCTTTTATTTCAGATGTAAATCTTAATTTTAATGCAAATACAATTACACCAATTGAATCGGGAGCTATACTAATACCGGCGCTTGGAACGAATATAGACCATAACGCCAATGTTAGACCTTTAGCTGGTGTAAATCCGAACACCAATCCGGATATGGGCGCTTATGAATTTGATGGTTTAGCTGGTGTTGCAACTGATGCAGGTATCATTGCTTTAATTAATCCGCTTGCTAACGGTTGCTACTCTGCCGCAGAAAATGTTGTTGTAACCATTAAAAATTATGGTACTGCCGCAATTTCATCTATACCCGTTTCTTTAGTTGTATCAGGTGTAATTAATCAGACTTTAACCGGTACATATACCGGAACTATTGCTCCAAGTGCTACATTTAATTTTTCTTTAGGTACAATTAATATGAGTGCCGCAGGTGTTTATTCTTTCAACGCTACTACAAATTTACCAGGCGATCTTAACACACCTAATGACGCAATGTCTCAGGCAACACGTACGGTTGTTGCGCCGTCGCCCATTCCGCAGTTTGTTGATTTTACAGGATTTACAGGGGCTAACCTTCCAACCCCGTTTCCATTATGGTATGAGTCTGCAGGGGCTGCTGCACCATCAGGTACAACTTCATCATGGACAACTCAGGCCGCTTTAAATAATGCGGCAAATACTAATGCCCGCGTTTTCTTGTCTGCAACGGCCGCGAACGAATGGATTGTTGGGCCAAAAATCTTAGCAACTGCAAATACAAATATTTCGTTTGATGCTGCTTTAACTTTTAACACTGCAAATCCATTTACTCCTGCAACAATGGGTAGTGATGATAAAGTTAGAGTTATGGTTTCTACCGATTGCGGTGTTTCATATACACCAATTTTTACGGTGAGTGCAGCAAATAGTTTAGGAACTAATTTCACAAATTTCACAGTTCCTTTAAGTGCATATGCCGGTCAAAATATTATTGTAGCTATACTGGCTCAAGATGGCCCAATTGATGATCCAGAGTCATATTACTTTCAGTTGGATAATATTAATTTATATAACGCATCTCCAACCGATGCAGGTATTTCCGGTTTTGTTACCCCAGGTAATGCTTGTTATACAAATGCAGAGCAAATTATAGTTACTGTTAATAATTACGGTACAGCTGCTATTTCTAATTTTTCGGTAAGTGCGTGGGTTTCAGGTGCGGTTACACAAACCTTAACTGCTACCTACACAGGTACACTAGCTGTTGCCGCAAGCGGTACGTTGAATTTAGGAACGGTGAATATGACAACTGCAGGACAATATAATTTCAAGGGATTTACTTCTTTAACCGGTGATTTAAATAATATTAATGATACAATTGCCATTGTTAAAACTGCTTTGCCGCTTGGAACACTTCCTCAATCAGTTAATTTTAATGGTTATACGGGCGCAAACTTAACTACGGTATTTCCTGATTGGAGAGAAGGCGATGGCGCTTTACTTCCAAATGGAACAACATCAAGTTGGATCAATCAGGCAAATTTCCCTACAAGTGGTAATGTTAATGCGCGAGTGTTTCTTTCTGCTGCTGCAAATACAGAATGGATAGTTGGGCCAAAAGTTTTGGCTACAGCCAGCACCCAGATTTCGTTTGATGCAGGACTAACACTTGGAACAACCAGCCCATTTGCTGCAGGTACTATGGGTAGTGATGATAAAGTGCTTTTAATGATCTCAACAAATTGCGGCGCATCGTTTACTCCGATATTTACGATTAGTGCTACCAATAGTTTAACGGCTAATTTTACTAATTTTAGTGTTCCTTTAAGTAGCTATGCTGGTCAGGAAATTATTGTAGGCTTTTTAGCAACTGATGGCCCCGTTGATGATCCTGAATCATACTATTTTCATTTAGATAATATTAATTTATACAACAATTCTGCTGTAGACGGCGGTGTTACAGCTGTTTTGTCTCCTACAGTTAATGCTTGTTTATCTACTGCGGAGCCAATCATCGTTACAATTAAAAATTTCGGTTTGGCATCATTGTCTAACTTTCCTGTAACTGCTGTTATAACCGGCCCTCTTGCTACAACCATTACTTCAAATTACACCGGTACCTTAGCCCCAGGAGCCAGTGCTTCTTTTACAATTGGTAATGCAAACATGAACATTGCCGGAAACTATACTGTAAATGCAAGTACAAATGTAGCCGGCGATCCAAACGGATTTAATAACTCAAGTTCTCTGTTTACAACTTTATCTCCTGCTTTTGCTATCACCGGTGGAAATTTAATTTGTACTTCCGGGTCGGCAACATTAAGTATCGTTGGTGCGGCCAGCACCTATACATGGTTTAATAGCTCAAACAGTAACTCAATCGTTGTAAACCCTTCTTCAACCACAACTTATTCAGCACTTGGAACAGGTGGTCCAAATAATTGTCAGGTATCTGCGTTTTTCACCGTAACCGTAAATAACCCAACAATTACAGCAACCGGAGCTGCTGTGTGCGGAACTGCCGCAGTTGCAACTTTATCTGCCAACGCCTTTGCGCCGGTAACCTGGTATGCAACATCTACACCAACAAATCCTTTGGCTACGGGTAACACTTTTACCGCAAGCGCAGCTACAACAACAACGTATTATGCTCAGGCGAATTCAACAAATACAGGAAGTATCGCGACAACATACACAGCCGGAAACGGATCTAATGGAAATATGTTTGATGTAACAGCTCTTAGTGCAATTACCATAAACAGTGTTGATGTAATGATTAGCAGTGTGGCTATTTCTACTGTAGAAGTTTGGTATAGAGTAGGTAGTTTTGTGGGTTTTGAAAGCTCTAACGCAGGATGGACTCTAGCGGGGACAGGAGCAGTTATGGGCGCAGGTAACGGTAACCCGGTTCCTTTAAATGTTAACCTTGGAATTAATATTCCAAGTGGGCAAACTTATGGTCTTTATGTGACTGCAAATGGCGGAGCTACTTTTGGTTATTCTAACGGAACCGCTGTTGGTAACCTGTTTACTCAAAATAGTGATTTAAGTATTTTTGAAGGAAAAGGAGGTGGTTACTTTGGTGTAACAATTGCAACCCGCGTTTGGAATGGTAATATTCATTACACAAAGCAAGGTTGTGCAAGCCCAATAGTTCCGGTTACGCTAACAGTTTCTTCATCTCCAACAATAACCTTAGGTGCAAGCCAAACTTCTGTGTGCGCAGGAAACACAATTAATATTGGTTCAACCGGCGCTAATACTTATACCTGGAGTACAGGTGCAAATGGCGCATTAATTTCACCAACTATTAATACCACTGCCACATATAGTGTTATTGGTGAAACAGCCCCTGGTTGTTCTGGTACGGCAAGTATACAAATTACAGCTAACCCATTGCCAACGGTTTCGGTTGTTAGTTCAAACAGTATTTTGTGTAACGGACAAACTGCAACATTAACTGCAAGTGGAGCTAATACATATGTTTGGAGTACAACCTCAACTAATACAGTAATTACTGTTGCGCCCGGTTCAAATACAACTTATACCGTTACCGGTACAGGCGTTAATGGTTGTATAAAAGCCATCGCATTTACACAATCTGTTACAACTTGTGTTGGTATAGATGAAAATTCATCTTTTAGTAATTTAATTAATGTATATCCTAATCCTTCAAATGGTTTAATTAATACAGAATTTAATTTTGAAGGTGACAAAGAAGTTGTGATTATGAACTCTGTTGGACAAATAATTAAAACAATAAAAACGAAAAGTAATTCTGAAGTGATAGATCTTAGAGAATACGCTAAAGGAATTTATTTTGTGAAAGTAATGAGTAATAATAACTCAGCTAATTATAGAATAATTACAGAATAAATAGTTTAATTTAAAGTTATAAAAAAGGCTGCCTAAATGGTAGCCTTTTTTATTATTCGTCATCGTGAGGAATAATGATGAAGCGATCTCAAACATAGAAAAAGAATTCGCAGTGTGTTAGATTACTTCGGCGAGAAGCCCAGTAGTGATGAAAATGGCTAAAAAAGCTATTTTGTAAAAAAAAGTTTATATAAAAACCTTCCTATTAATAAAGCCACCACCAACAAGATCTTCGCCTTCATAAATAACCGCGCTTTGGCCCGGAGCCACGCCATTTACGGCTTGATGAAAAATAACATCCAGGTTATTATCAATCGTGTTTATTGTGGCAAGCGTACCTGCATCTTTATAACGGATCTTTGTTAATCCAACAAAATCGTTTGGAAGTGTTTCGTATTTAATTAAATTAAAATCACGCACCGTTAAATGATTTTCTTCAAGATCATCTTTGTCTCCTAAAACAACAGTGTTTGTTTCTGGTATAATTTCTTTTACAAAAACAGGAACGCCCATTGCAATTTCTAAACCTTTACGTTGGCCAACAGTAAAATAGGGGTAGCCTTTGTGTTTACCTACTTTTTTGTTTTTATAAATAAAATCGCCACCTGCAACTTTTGCTTCAAGCTCTGGTATGCGGTGATTTAAAAAAGCGCGGTAATCGTTATCCGGTACAAAACAAATATCATAACTCTCGCTTTTATTTGCGAGATCATAAAATCCGGCATCTTTTGCCATTTGTTTTATTTCTGTTTTTTTAAATCCACCTAAAGGAAACATAGTACGGTTCAAACAATCCTGATCTAATCCCCACAAAACATAAGTTTGATCTTTTGTATGATCAACACCTTTGTGAATTAAAGTTCTGTTATTTTCTTTTCTTAAACGCGCGTAATGCCCGGTTGCAATAAATTCACAATCCAGCATATCTGCACGTTTTAAAAGTGCATCCCATTTAATATGAGTATTACATAAAACACAAGGGTTGGGTGTACGGCCCGCTAAATATTCTTCAACAAAATTATCAATGATCTGTTTTCCAAATTCACCACGGATATCTAAAATATAATGCGGAAAGCCAAATTGCACCGCCATTGTACGTGCATCATTAATGCTATCTAAACTGCAACAGCCTGTTTCGCGCTTGCTTGAACCCGAGCTTTCATAATCCCATGTTTTCATGGTTATGCCTATTACTTCATAACCTTGCTCATGCAGCATCATAGCAGTAACGCTGCTATCAATACCGCCACTCATGGCTACTAATACTTTTCCGTGCTTGCTCATTGTAATAGGCTGTAATTAACAGCACTGCAAAGATAAGAATAAAATTACTGTTTGCCCTATGACTAAAGGAACTAACGTTAAAATTTAATAATGGCTAAGAATAAGACCTATTTCTTACTTCCCTTTGCTGTTGAGACTTTTGGCGTTACAGTTCCCGTTTTCGGAGCCTCTGTTTTTTTGCCTTTGCTAAAAAATTCGTCTGTTTCTTTTTGCGACGCTTTTACGCCTTCTTTGTATAATTCTTTTTCTTTTATTTTTCCATTTTCTTCTTTAAAGATCCACGGACCATTTTTTCTATCTTTTATGTACGAGCCTGTTGCTACTTCTGTTCCGTTTGGAAAATAATAACTTACTTTTCCTTCTAATAAACCATCTTTATAAGCACCCTGACCTCTTAATTTAACGCCGTCAAAATACTGTTTGAAAGGGCCATTAAGCAAATCATTCTTATACGTTTTTTCTTCCGCTAATTTACCATCAGGTAAATACACGTAACACACACCCTCTTTTTTTCCATTAACGTATTTATCTTTCGAAATTAAAATGCCGGCCTCATCATAAAATAACCAAACACTGTCGCGGTTTAAAGAACTTAAAACTTCGCTGTTATATTTTCCTTCGCCCATGCGTTTACCTGTGTAATGAAATAATTTTGCATAAGCTACTTTGCCACCTTTTTTAAAGTCTATAATAGCACGAATGGTGTCGTTTGGATAATAATATTTAAATTTTCCTATTGGGCGGTCGTCCTTAAATTCACCTTCATACATCAGCTTATTTGTTTTTTCATCTTTTTGCTTCCAATAACCCTGTTTTTTTCCATTGGCATCGGTGGTTTGTGCAAAAGAAAAAACACTGATCATAATAAGTGTTGCAAATAAAAAATTCTTCATAAAAACTATAAGTAATTTAAGGAATAAAGATACAGTAATTTTAAATTTTTAGTAATATGTTTTTCAACAACTTATATAAGATTTGTGAATTTAGAGAAGTTTAACTTTGTATTTAGCAGCCATCTTCTGAAGCTGTTCATCGCTTATCGCATGTATGTTTTTAGAGCCGTGATAATTTTCTACGGTTACAATATGAAGTGAATAATTATGAGCTGCCGCTAATTTGAAATAAGGCTCCATTTCCCAATCCAGGCTAAATACATTATCAATAAAAATCTTCTCAATTTTATTCTGCATGGCTACATTTGTTTGCTCTTCACAATTTTTATAGGCCAAATGATTTTTGTCGAATTGAAAATTATATTCTTTAGTTACCGGATCAATAAAATAACTATCAATAGAAAATACGGGCCATTTATTTTCGCTTAACAAATTTGCCAGGGTTGTTTTACCGGAACCGGGTAAGCCTCTTAAAATAATTAACGAATTCATCAGATCTTTATTCCTACAACACAAATGTCATCTACCTGCTCTAAATTCCCTTGCCAGTTGGTAAGTGTTTCTGCTAATATTTTTTTCTGTTCTACTAATGGTTTTGATGCCATTCCAATAATGTGTCCTGTTAATTGTTTGTACTTGAATTTTTTTCCTCTTGGTCCGCCAAACTGGTCGTAGTAACCATCCGAGAACATGTATAAAACATCTGCTTCTTGAATAGTAATATCATGTTGTTTAAATAGTTTGTCAGTGCTTTCCTGAATACCGCCAATAGCATGCTTGCTTGGCTTTAATTCTATCAGTTCATTGTGTCTTCTAATTACAAGTGGCCGGTTAGCGCCGGCGTAAGCTAAAGTGCCTTTTGCTTTATCAATGGTACAAATTACCATATCCATACCATCGTTATATTCTGCTTTACTTTCTCTTTTGTTCAAAGCACTGCTTACACGTTTATCCAGGAGGTTTAAAATTTTTCCGGGCGAAGTTATTTTATCTTCTAAAATAATTTGATTTAATAAATTGTGGCCCAGTATAGACATAAATGCACCCGGAACACCGTGGCCCGTGCAATCGCCAACTACAATAATTGTTTCGTTACCAATTTCTTCAAACCAATAAAAATCACCGCTCACAATATCTTTTGGACGGAAAAGCACAAACGATTCTGCAAAATAAGTATTTAAAATATCTGCTTCCGGAAACACAGCTTCCTGCAAACGTTTGGCGTATTGAATGCTATCTGTAATGTCTTTGTTTTTTTCTTTAATGATAGCATTTTGATAATTTATTTCATTAACCTGTTTTGATAAGATTCTGCTGGTTTTACGTTTATTGATAAAAGCCACAATTGAAATTCCTGCAATTATTAAAACCAAAACACAACCACCAATTAAAGCATTACGTTGCGTTTTATGTTGTTTCACAACAGCGTTGCTTTTATCAATTTCTACTTTTTGCAAAGCAATTTCCTTTTCTTTTTTTTCGGTGTCGTATTGTTTCTCAAGTGTATGAAGATATTCAACATTGCTCGCATTACTTAAGCTGTCGTTTAATGCTCTATGCTCTAATAGTAAATTAAAAGCTGATTTATAATCGCCTAAATCAGAGTAGGCAAATGCCATTGATTGGGTGATCTCTGATTTATTCAGAAGCTGTTTTGTTTCCACCTTCATGGCAGCATCCATTGCTTTTTTAAAATACTCTAATGCTTTTTTTGGTTCACCGGTTTTAGAATACAGGTCTCCCAAATTCCTCAATGTTGCAGCACTACTTTCATCCTCCCCAATTTCTTTAAAGATCTCCAACGCGTGCTCGCAGCTGGCAATAGCCTCTTTATAATTTTTTCTGTCAGAATGGTTTGCCGAAAGATTACTGTACATCAATCCCAGCATTCTGTAATTTTTTTGCTCTTTAAAAAGCTCAATGGCATTATTTAAATAGATAAGCTCTTTATCCAGATCTCCTTTTGTGCCGTACATACTGGCGCACAGATAAAGTGCCTCTGCTTCTAACGATTTGTTTTTGATATTACGCGAAAGTTTTAATTCCTGTTCATAATAGTCAAGGGCTTTATCATAAAAATTTTGTTGCTTAAAAACAGAGCCAATAAAATGTAATAAATGACCATACTCTACATTTTGCCATTTATTTTTTTCGAATAAACGCTGAGCCTGTATGTAATGGTCCATGGCAGCTTTATAATCGCCAATGTCATAATGGCCACGACCTTTTTTCATTAAAATATCGCTAAGTAATTTTTCGTCACCGGTTTTTGCAACTGCTAATGCACTATCAAAATAAGCAATGCATTGTTTCGATAGATCTTCGCTTTGTAAAAGATTTGCAATGCGACAATAAAAAATTGCCTGGTACTCAACGTTCTTTTCTTTTTTAGCGGAAGTTAAGCCTGTATTCCAATATTGGCGTGCTTTTTGAAGCATTGAATTAGCATAACAGATTCTCCCAACTTTATCGTATGACCTGAAAATAAGTGAATTATTTGAAACTGAATGAAGCGCGTAAATAATTTTTTTAATTTCATGCATACCTTTGATAGTATCTTCCGTCATAAGGATATTGGCAATTTTTAATTGCGCGTTAATCTTTACTGTATCACTTTTAGAAGTTTTTACAATGGTGTAAAGCGAATCAATTTTACGCCCATTATCTGAAAATAAATTGAAACTAAAAAACAAAACAATACCTACGAAAATAATTTTTCGAAAATAAGACTTTGTAAATAGGTTAAAACACATTTGATTTCAGCTTAACGAAGATAGAAATTTTTTTGGATTTTGGTAATTTTAATTGTCATTGTGATTGATCCTTTTTTAACCTTTCTAAATTTTTAGCAATGTAGTTTTCCTTAGGTAAATGGGCGTTTTGAATGCGTTGGGCATATTTTATAGAATCCAATATTTCTTTTTGTTTATGTTCAATTATTTCATTCTTATGCTCAACCTCTCTTTTTTGCGCAGAGATCAATTCGTTGGTCTTACGTTTCCTCACATAACTGTAAATAGCGATAATTAACGAAATGATAGACACAATAACAATTATTATCAAAAGAATATTTATCTTTTTTTGATTTCTTTTTTGGCTATTAAGCAAAGAAATTTCCTGGTCCTTTTTTTCGGTGTTATGTATAGCATTTACTTCTGCCAATTTTTCTTCAAGATTTTTAGTATACAAAGAATCTTTTAAGTCGTTAGCAATCTTTAAATGCTCAACAGCTCGTTTATAGTTATTTTCTTTTAACAGAGATTGACTTAATTGAAGATGTATGTCAATTTGCTTTGCTAAAGTGGCATTTTCTTTTGCATAATTTAAAGCTGAATCAAGGTATAAAATTGCTTCTGTGTATTTTCCATCATTTTGAAGAATCGTTCCGTGATTGCCAAAGGCCGAAACTTTGAAATAATCACTTAGTTGGTAGGTTCTTATAAGGCTCAAGGCCTCATGGTCATATTTTTTTGCAGATAAGAGATTGTTTAAGCTAAGGTATTCCTGGCAAATGCTATTACAAATAGTAACAAGATCTGAGAAGTTTTTTTGCCGTTTGGCAATGTTGTAACTCGACATGTACATAAAAAGAGCTTCTTTATTCTTATGTTGATAGCTTAAGGTATTTGCGAGATTAGTGCCAATGCTATAGTAAAGTGTCTCATCTTTTAGCTCACGTGCTATTTTTAATCCGCTGGTATAATATCTGGCAGAATTATTATAATCTTTTATGTTATAAAATAAGATTCCAAGGCTATTGTAAGTTTTGCTTAATCCCAATAGATAATTTATATCAAGAAATTTCTTTTCAGCCTTTAAAAAATATTGAATGGCTTTGTCGTTTAATCCCTTTTCAGAATAAATAGTACCCAGGTTTGCATACGAGCGGCCCAGACCTTCCGGATCATTAATATCAAGCTGAATGTCGAGTGCTTTGGATTGATATACTTCTGCTGAATCGCTATTACCAAGAAAATAATAAGCCGAGCCTAATGTATTATAAGATTTACCAATAAATTTTTTATTGTCACTTTGTAAAGAAAGATCTAGCGCTTTGATCGCAAATTTTAAGCCTTCTGCCGGATTTTTCGAAAATTGTTCGCGGGCTAAATCGATATTTTGTGATACGGCAAGGGTATCATTTTGAGAATGTAAACACGACGCAAAAAATAAAAGAGCGCCTAAAAAAAGCACTCTTTTAAATTCAAGTTTATGTTTTTTAAAAACAAGCATTACATATTCCTTCTGTATTGTCCGCCTACTTCAAACAAAGCATTTGTTATTTGTCCTAATGAGCAATATTTTACTGCTTCCATTAAGCCTTCAAATAAATTTTCGTTTTGAATGGCTTTTTGTTGAAGCGTTTTTAAGATCTCAGCACTTTTGTCTTTATTGGTTTCCCATAAATTATTACGCGTATTAATTTGATCTTCTTTTTCTTCGGTAGTTGAACGAATTACTTCGCGCGGTAAAACTGTAGGACTACCTTTTGAACTTAAGAACGTGTTTACACCAATTAAAGGATATTCTCCATTATGTTTTAAGGTTTCGTAATACAAACTTTCTTCTTGTATTTTACTGCGTTGGTACATAGTTTCCATAGCGCCTAAAACGCCGCCACGTTCTGTAATACGATCGAATTCAGTTAACACAGCTTCTTCTACAAGATCAGTTAGTTCTTCGATAATGAAGGCGCCTTGTAAAGGATTTTCATTTTTCGCTAAACCTAATTCGCGATTAATAATTAACTGAATGGCCATGGCGCGACGAACAGATTCTTCTGTTGGCGTAGTAATAGCTTCATCGTATGCATTTGTGTGTAACGAATTACAGTTGTCGTAAATCGCATACAATGCTTGTAAGGTTGTACGGATATCATTAAAATCAATTTCCTGCGCGTGTAACGAACGGCCCGAAGTTTGAATATGGTATTTCAACATCTGGCTTCTTTCATTTGCTCCGTATTTTTGTTTCATGGCCTTAGCCCAAATACGGCGTGATACGCGGCCGATAACAGAATATTCAGGATCAATTCCATTACTAAAGAAGAAGGATAAGTTAGGAGCGAAATCATTAATGTCCATTCCGCGACTTAAATAATATTCTACAAATGTAAAGCCGTTTGATAAAGTAAATGCTAATTGCGAAATAGGATTTGCACCTGCTTCTGCGATGTGATAACCACTAATTGAAACTGAATAAAAATTACGAACATTCTTATCAATAAAATATTGCTGCACATCGCCCATCACACGCAAACTAAATTCGGTGCTGAAGATACAGGTGTTTTGTGCCTGGTCTTCTTTTAAAATATCTGCCTGCACAGTTCCGCGAACCTGTGATAAAGTAGTAGTTTTAATTTTTTCGTAAACATCTTTCGGCAACACCATATCGCCGGTAACGCCCAGTAACATTAAGCCTAAACCGTTGTTTCCCTCAGGTAATTCATCTAAATTATACTTTGGGCGGTTGGTTCCTTTTGCTTTAAAGATGTCTACTATTTTTTTCTCAACTTCTTTTTCTAATTTATTTTCTTTGATATACAATTCGCATTGCTGATCAATAGCAGCGTTCATAAAAAACGCGGCAATGGTTGCAGCTGGTCCATTTATAGTCATTGATACCGACGTTTTAGGATCTGCTAAATTAAAACCGGAGTATAATTTTTTGGCATCATCCAAACAACAAACGCTTACACCGCTGTTACCAACTTTTCCGTAAATATCCGGACGGTGATCAGGATCGTTGCCATAAAGTGTAACACTGTCAAAGGCTGTGCTTAAACGGGCTGCGGGCAATCCTTTACTTACATAGTGAAAACGTTTGTTTGTTCTTTCCGGTCCGCCTTCGCCGGCAAACATGCGTGTTGGATCTTCGCCTTCGCGTTTAAAAGGATAAATGCCCGAAGTGTAAGGAAATTCTCCAGGGAAATTTTCACGTAAGCTCCATTTTAAAATGTCGCCCCAGCCCATGTATTTTGGAACTGATACTTTTGGAATTTGTGAATGTGATAAGCTTTCGTAATGCGTTTTGATTTTAATTTCTTTATCACGCACCTTAAAAATATAATATTCGTTTTGATATTGTTTTTTCTTATCATCAAACGTCTCTAAAGTTTTTAAATTTCTTGGATCAAGATCTAAACGAATAATTTCTGATTGTTCTTCTAAAGATTTAATAATACGATCTTTATCGTCGATCTTAGAAGTTTTTAAAGTTTCAATTGTATTGCGAATGCTTTGTAATTTAACAGCAATGGCTGCCTGGTCATTCACCCATTTGTCATACGTGCGGGAAGCTTCTGAGATCTCGCTTAAGTAACGCGTGCGGTTAGGTGGAATGATGTAGATCTTCTCACTCATTTCATCCGTTACTTTAAAATGTGATTTTAAATTAGTACCGGTTTTTTCAACCAGTTTATCCATCAACGCTTTGTATAATGTGTTTGTGCCGGGATCGTTAAATTGAGAAGCGATCGTTCCGTAAACAGGCAGATCTTCATCCTTAGCCTCCCAAAGATTATGATTGCGCTTGTATTGTTTTTTTACATCGCGTAATGCATCTAGGGCTCCACGTTTATCAAATTTATTTATGGCAACAATGTCGGCAAATTCCAACATGTCTATTTTTTCTAATTGAGAAGCAGCGCCAAATTCAGGAGTCATAATATAAAGACTCATGTTACTGTGCTCAATGATTTCTGTATCGCTTTGCCCAATACCCGCCGTTTCAATAATTACCAAATCAAATCCTGAAACTTTTAAAATATCAATAGCATCCTGAACATATTTTGATAAGGCTAAATTACTTTGACGTGTTGCAAGAGAACGCATATACACACGTGAATTTTTAATGGAGTTCATACGAATACGATCTCCTAATAAAGCACCGCCTGTTTTACGTTTGCTCGGATCAACGGAAACGATACCAATTTTCTTTTCAGGAAAATCCAATAAAAATCTTCTTACTAATTCATCTACCAAAGAAGATTTACCAGCGCCGCCTGTTCCGGTAATACCAATAACGGGCACTTTAGATTCTTTTGCTTCTTTGCGAATAGGGTCTAAAACAGCTTTGCTTTCATCATTAAAATTTTCTGCCGCCGAAATTAATTTGGCAATAGATTTATGATCTTTTTCTTTTAAATGTTTTACCTCTCCGTTTAAATTTGCACCGGTTGCATAATCACTTTGTTTTAACACATCGTTTATCATCCCTTGCAAACCTAAAGAACGCCCATCGTCAGGATGATAAATGCGTGTGATACCATAATTATGTAATTCTTCAATCTCTGAAGGAAGAATAGTACCACCACCACCTCCAAAAATTTTAATATGTCCGCAACCACGTTCTTTTAAAAGATCGTACATGTATTTAAAATACTCGTTATGTCCGCCCTGGTAACTTGTAATTGCAATTGCATTGGCATCTTCCTGTATAGCACAATCTACAATTTCCTGCACGCTACGGTCGTGTCCTAAATGTATAATTTCGGCACCGGTACTTTGCATTACGCGGCGCATAATATTAATAGCGGCGTCGTGGCCGTCAAATAAAGCAGCAGCTGTTACAATACGTATTTTATGTTTGGTTTGGTATGGGATTGTCTCGATCATGATAAATGTAAAATTGAGCCATAAAGCTAGCATTTTTAGGCTATTTTTTCAATTTTTTTAGCTAAAAGAAGCGATTAAGCGGGTTGTGGTTGAAAATAAGAAGTATTATGCCTTTGATAGTTTTTTGCGAAGGGTTTTAAAATAAAAAATACCCACAAAAATAAAGCCTAAGGCAAAGGGAATAGAGGCAAAATAACGGTATTCGTTATCATTAAAAAACTCCATCATCATCCAAAAACTGTTAGCCGAGATCCAAAAGAGAATAGCAAGATTGATATAAAGATCTATAGTGCCAATGGTTTTATAAACGATATAAATAGCAATACCTATTGTAGGTGCCACCATAATTGCCCCCAACCATTTAAGTTCCAGCATCCAGCAGGTGTCTTTTATAAGCCAAAAAACAACGTGTGTACTCTCATATTTACGTATTTTATCAAGAAGCTCCATAAAAATTTTAACCAAAATTAAACTTTTAGTTTATTTTTACATCTAATAATAAACTATTTGTGGCTCAAATTGAAGATAAAACCATTTTAGACCTTTTCAGGGACGAAAAAACCAGGAATACGGCCTTAAGCCACCTTATTTCAAAATACCAGCAACGTTTATACTGGCACATCCGCAAGATTGTTATAGACCATGATGACAGTGATGATGTGCTCCAAAATACCTATATCAAGATATGGAAGGGCCTTGAGAATTTTAAAGAAGAAAGCCAGCTATATACCTGGATGTACAGGATAGCCACAAATGAGGCTTTAACACTTCTAAAACAGAAACAAAAGAAGAATACCTCGTCTATTCACCCCATCGAGTACCAACTAAGCAAAAGTCTTGAAAGCGATGTTTATTTTGAGGGAGATGAGATCCAGTTAAAGCTGCAACAGGCTATTTTAACACTTCCCGAAAAGCAGAGAATCGTTTTTAATATGCGCTATTACGACGAAACCCCCTATGAGGAAATGTCGGAGATACTGGAAACCTCGGTAGGGGCTTTAAAGGCGAGTTATCACATAGCGGCAAAAAAAATAGAGGAATTTTTAACTGCCGGTTAAACCTTGATGAATAAAGAGAGTCTATAGATTATATAATGTTTGAGAATAACGAAAATAACGAATTAAATAAGGGTCTAAATAAATTTGGAATGCCCGAAGGTTACTTTAAAAAGTCGGCCGGTTCTATTATTCAAAAAATTGAATGGATGGAAGAACATAAGGTCTATCCAAACTTAAGTGCATTAAAAAAAGAAAGCGGTTTTGTTGTTCCTGCAAATTATTTTGATGAGAGTGAAGGTAAATTAGAGCTAATAGAATTTCCAACTTTAATTTCTATTAATAAAATAAACAATTTTAAAATACCTGCTAATTATTTTGAGGCCTTAGATGTTTCTTATTTGTTGAACGAAGAAAATGAATTACAAGGCTTTGAAAAATTAAATTCTATTTCAAAACAAAATAATTTTAAAGTAAACGATAATTATTTTGCTTCAACAGAAGAAAAAATAAAAGCTGCTTTATTAAATGAGAAAAAAGAAGCCAGGGTTATTAAATTATTTTCGCCAAAATTATGGTATGCCGCTGCGGCTGTATTAACTATTACTTTAGGATTATGGATCTATAGCCAATATTATAAAGTGGAGGAATTAAGAGATTGCGGTACTTTGGCCTGTGTAGATAAATTTGATCTTGTAAAAGCTAAAAATTTAGAAGCGCTTGGCGATGACGAATTGTATGAATTGGTTGATACTAAAAAGCTGGAAGAAAAATTAAAAGATAAGCCTGAGTCTAAACAAGAAGTTAAAGTTGAAACTAAAAACGATAAAAAAGATCTTGATACAAGCTTAAAAAATGTATCTGAAGAAGAGCTTTTGGATGAAATATAATGAAACGCCTTTTTAAAATATTTATTTTATGCTGCCTTTTTTTATTGGCCGTTCGTACTTATGCGCAGGGCGATAACGATAAGGTTGAGGCAATACGTTATAATTTTATTTCGGAAAAACTTAAATTGACTACTAACGAATCAGAAAAATTTTGGCCTGTTTATAATGAATATAATGATAAAATAAAAGCTGTTAGAAAAAATTTAAGAAAGAGTATTAAGAAAGCTCCGGATGATCTCTCAGATGTTGAAGCGGAAGAATTATATCAATTGGATATTAAAACCAAACAGGCAGAAGCCGAACTTTATAAAGAATACCGGGGAAAAATAAAAGCCATAATCGGCGCAAAAAAAACAATGAAACTTCGCTCGGCAGAAGAAGAGTTTAGGCGTAAAGTAATGGAGGCTATAAAAGATAAAGACGACTAATTGAACCTGGATAAATACATATTTAAGGTGCCGGTTTTTATCTGCACCATTTTTTTATTTAATACACAAATAAAAGCACAGGCTACTTTTGATAGTTTAAAGATCAAAATGCCCAAACATTATTTTAATACAGTTATTGCTATTGATGGCTACCGTAAACCCAATCAAAAATTTACCGATACAAATGATTTTTTAGCCAAACGTTTAAAAAGTTATGGCTTAAACCAATTTACGCTGGCGTTTTATACACCCCTTATTACGGAGGTTGAAGAAGATACGGCCAAACACATTACTAAAAGCACGCATGTTTTATTAACGGCAAATTATGTGCGTTTAAAACCTGTTTTTGATAGTCTTAAGCCACACGATCTGGTTAAAACAGGCATTGGTTTAAGATATATTTTTAATTCCGGTAAAAAAGGAATTTGGTTCGTTGATGTATCGCCATTTGTAACAAAAGACAGAACCTATACTTCACGAGCTTATTACCGTATGGCAAGTACGATCATTTACAGTCATAACGTAAGCGATAAATTTAGCTGGCGCGTAGGCGCTACAAAATCATTTATGTGGGGCAACCGTTCTTACTGGCCATTTGTTGGTTTACGTTTTGGCAGGTTAGATAAAGTTAATTTCAGCATCCAGTTTCCAAGGAGTGTTAATTTAAATATTCCTGTAAACGATAAATTAATATTGAGCTTGTACACAAAACCACAAGGCGGTATGTATAATTATTCAAATCACGATTCGCTTTATTATTTAAAAAACGATGCAACTTTTAGCTATACGCGCTACGAATTAAATAGTGGTTTTAGAGCAGATGTAAGAGTGGGCTCGAAATTCAGCTTTTATTTTGCAACGGGTATAAGCTCAAAAAACAATATTACTTTTTATTCTGAAACAGCAAATAAAAAAAGGCCCAGATCGCCCTATAAAACTTATTTCTTCTCGCAAACCTTAGGTCCTACCTTATTCTTTAACCTTGGCCTTGTATTTAAATTTGGCAAAACCCGTACCTTCTTAAACGATAAAAATATGTACGAGGTAATGGATCTTAATAATACAAATGGAGTTGGCGACAACAATAATTCAATGGGCAATCCGCAGATTCCGATAACTCCAAAAAAGATAAAAAACAGTAATCTAAATTCGATCCAGGATCTTATCGATTATAATGATTTTTAGATTGTAAAATCTGCGCTTAAAAGGTTTATCTTTGCTTAAATGCGTAAAAGATATTTCTACATCTTTTTTATTTTAATTATTTCGTTCAATTTTTTATTGGCGCAAAACGATACCGTTATTAGTGATCAAGGCACTATAACTACTACGGTAAGTAGCAGATATTTTCCCCCTGAAGCGATTACGGATACTCAATGCTATAAAAGAAGAAAAATTATTTTGGCAAGCTCTTCGGCAGTATTAACAAGCGGCTCGCTAATTTATTTGAATCAGGCATGGTATCAACAATACAATACCGGTAAATTTCATTTTTTTAATGATAACGATGAATGGTTGCAAATGGATAAAGTAGGCCATGTATTTACCAATTATCAAATGGCACGTTTAATGATGGGTGGTTTTAAATGGGCCGGTTTTAAAAAGAAACAGCAATTGTTTATTGGTGGTACAATTGGTTTGGCTTACATGACCGCTGTTGAAGTAATGGATGGTTTTAGCAAAGGCTGGGGTTTTTCTTACGGTGATGAAATTGCAAATGTATTGGGGGCGTCTTTAGCAATTGGACAGCATGCTTATTGGAATGAGCAGCGCATTCAATTAAAATTTTCGTATTCACAAAGTGGTTTGGCAAAATACAATCCCGAATTATTAGGCGAGAGTTTTGCAACGCAAATTTTAAAAGATTATAATTCTCAAACGTATTGGTTAAGCGTTAACCCAAGCGCTTTTATAAAAAAAGAAAACAAATTCCCTAAATGGTTAAACGTTGCTTTTGGTTACAGTGCCTATGGTATGCTGGCCGGTACTTATAATAATTTTACAGTGCAGGATGCAGACGGCAATGTTTTTAAATTTGAAAGAGAGCGTCGTTTTTATTTTAGTTTGGATGTAGATCTTACAAGAATTAAAACACGATCAAAAATATTAAAGAAAGTTTTTTCAGTTATAAGTATTTTAAAATTTCCTGCACCGGCCATTCAATTTGGTAAAAAAGGCGCAAAATTTTATTATTTGTATTATTAACCACTTTAATTTTACTGTTGAAAACTAATAATTTGATTTTGTAACAAATTAATGTATTTTTAATCTATGCCAGTTAACGAAAAAGAAGAAACCGAAAAACTGTATTATTCAATCAGTGAAGTTTCAGAGTTATTTGATTTAAATGCAAGTACTATACGTTTTTGGGAAAAAGAGTTCGAGATGTTAAGTCCAACCAAAAATAAAAAGGGAAACCGTTTATTTACAAAAAAGGATATTGAAAATCTCGCACAGATCGTTGAATTAGTAAAGCAAAAAGGTTATACTATTCAGGGGGCAAAAGAGCAGCTGAAGAACAGGCCGGCTTCAAAAAAGAGTAGCAATGAGGAGGTTATTGCCAAATTAAAAGAGATCAAGGCAAAGCTAATTGAGCTTGGCAAAAGCCAGGAATAACCCAAAAAAGAACCGATTAACCCTTAATAAGCCAAAGCGTCTTTCGTAACCGGAAAGACGCTTTTTTTGTTGCTGATCCCGTTCTAACTCACAAAAGAAATACTTACTTTTGAGGCCATTATGAAGAAGATTATTTTATTTTATTTAAGCCTTATTTTTATTGCGGGCTGTAATTCAGGCGAAGCAACTAAAGAAGAAGTTGAAAAAAAAGATACTGTAAAAGTTGAAGCGCCAAAAGATACTGCGCCAGAAGTTGCGGTTACACCATCTTTTAATACCAATAACCAATTTAATAATATCACAGCTGTACTTTCGGGTTACAAAGGCAAGGCAAATAATTTAAATTATTTATTTGATACGGTTATTTGGGATGCACATTCTAAATTTATTGATAGCAGCTGGAGCCGCCTCGAGCGCAAGCGTTTAAAAGCAATGAAAGATTGGGGCAGAGAAGAATTTAAAGATGCAAGTGCAAAAGCAAACATTGTATTTTATCCTTTTAGCGGCCCGGATTATTTAACGGCCAATGCATTTTTTCCAAACGCGGATAAATATATTATGCTTGGACTAGAGCCAGTAGGAAAATTGCCTGAATTGGATAAATTTAAAAAAGGTGAGCCTTCAGAATATTCAAACGATTTTAAAAAATCATTGGGCGATATTTTTGACAAGAGTTATTTTATTACCCGCAAAATGCAAAGCGATTTTCAGGCGCAAAAAGTAAATGGCTTATTGCCAATTCTTGCTTTTTTTATTCAGCGTACAGGAAATGAAATATTGGATATTAAATATTTGTTGCGCTACGAGCAGGATAGTATTGCAGAAGTAGCCTATGATTATAAAAGCGCCGATAAAAAACCTTTTGGGGTTCGTGTAGATTTTTTACAGGAAGGGAAACAAAAATCGGTTTACTATTTCAAATACGATGTAAGCAATAAAAATTTTAATGATACAACTGTATTTAGAAAATACATTGATGAAAATACAAAAGGCGCTATTACCTATATTAAAAGTGCATCGTATTTATTACATGCCGGTTTTATGAGCAACATGCGTACTTTAATTTTAAATAATTCAAGCGCGGTGATTCAGGATGATACCGGTATTCCTTATAAATTCTTTGAAGAAGATGGAAAATTCGAAACAAAATTATATGGCCAATATACCCGCCCTGTTGAAGATTTTCCATATTTAAGCTTGCAAAAACCTCTACAGGAGGCGTTTCATAAAGATAGTTTGAATGTGAAAAAATTACCTTTCCATTTAGGTTACCATTGGGGAAGTAAAAAGGACGTTATTATTTACGCTACAAAGAAATGACATTCTACCAATTACGAATTCATACGAATGTGTGAATTTGGATTAGGCAGTTAGATTCGTATATTCGTACCAATTCGCATTCGTAGTAATTCGTATAAATTCGTAGTTATGTTTACAATAGATACCCATACCCATATTATTCCAAAGCACATTCCTGATTTTAATAAAAAATTCGGCTATGGCGATTTTATTATGTTAGATCATCACGAAAAAGGAAAAGCCTGGATGATGCAGGGCAACAAGCGCTTTAGAGAGATCTTAGAAAATTGCTGGGATGCAGAAACGCGTATAAAAGAAATGGAGGAGCACAAAGCCGATATGCAGGTTATTTGTACCATTCCGGTAATGTTTAGTTATTGGGCAAAAGCAAAGGATGGTTTAGAAGTAAGTAAATTTTTAAATGATGATATAGCTACAACTATTAATGTACATCCCGATAAATTTATTGGCCTTGCTACTTTGCCAATGCAGGATACAAAATTAGCCGTACAGGAATTAGAGCGTTGCATGAAGAATGGATTCAGAGGCGTACAAATTGGAAGCAACATTAACGATCTTAATTTGCATGAACCTCAGTTTGATGAATTTTTTGCCGCTTGTGAAAGCTTAAATGCTTCAATCCTTGTTCACCCTTGGCAAATGATGGGGCAGGAGCACATGACAAAATATTGGTTGCCTTGGTTAGTAGGTATGCCCGCAGAAATTAGCCGTGCTATTTGCAGTATGATCTTTGGTGGTGTATTTGAAAAGTATAAAAAATTAAAAGTTTGTTTTGCGCACGGTGGTGGATCTTTTTTACCAACAATAAGCAGAATAGAACACGGCTGGGATTGCCGTCCGGATTTAGTAGCTATAGATAACCCGATTAACCCGAAAGAGTATTTAGGTAAATTTTGGGTAGATAGTCATGTGTGCGATCATAAAATGTTGCAATACGTAATTGATTTGGTTGGTGCAGATAAAGTAATACAAGGCAGCGATTATCCTTTTCCATTAGGCGAAGCAGTGCCGGGAGAATTAGTACGTACGGCACCTTTATCAGATAAAGAAAAAGAAATTATTTTAGGCACAGGAGCGAAGGCCTGGTTGGGGATTTAGCATTATTTCAATGGGGTGAATATTCATCTTTTGTATACCAATAAAAGTATTTATCCATTGAAAACGAATTGCCTTCAGAAATTTGTTCAACTTCTATAAGGCCGTAAGAATTATAAAAATAGCTTTTTTTTGTATTACTATATTTACCACCAATTTCCTGAACTAAAATACCTTCGTCGCTATAGACATAATCTGTTGTTTTATGAATATGTTTACCGTTATCCCATTCATCATATAATAGATACTTAATTAAACGTTTATTCTTAAATAAAAACTCCTGACCAACTTTGTACATAGAATCAGGGTTGTTTTTATAATAGTATTTTACACAATAATCGGCTTCCGAAGTCTTAACTAGCCCAATTGAATCTGTATTATACTTATTATAAACTTTTTGAATTTGATTGTTTTGATCATAGATATATTTCGTATTATCGAATGTGTCAGCTTTGTTTACAAGTGTTGTAAATAAGTCCGTAATTGTTTCAACTACTAATTCATAGTCAACATGCCTGATGGTTTTCTTTCTGCTTTTATATGAGTAGTTAGATAAATAATAGATAACTTTTCCTTTTGAATTATAGCATAAAGAATCGTAATTGTTTACATGTCCTTTTTCATTTCTTACAACGATTCTTCCATTATTATCGTATTTATATTCGATCGAATCTGAGAGTATAAATTTTTTTTTCTTTGGAGAGAAAAAATAATTTTTCTGGAAATATACTTGTCCCGCCTCATTAAATTTATAAACACTAGTATAATCTGCCCCAAACTTATGTATTACACTTTTTATCTTCTGATTCTTTATTATTTCCAATTCAGAAGGGTTAAAAGGAATTAATTTTTCAAAACACGGAGCGTAAAAAGAATAAAACCTTGCTGCTGGACTTCTCCCATAAATTTTAGAGAATGCGAATAAAGAAAACATTAAAATAGCTGACTTGAATATTGAATTCATGAAATAGCTTACAACTTCGTCACCAAAGCAAAGTTGCCCTCAATTTTAAAATGCCAGCCTTTTTCAAATATTTTAGGAAGGAAACGGCGGTATAAAACCATGCGGCCATTCTCAACAGAATCATCCTCGTTATCGCGGCCTACAGCATTAAATTCGTATACATTTACTTTAGGGTGTTCTTTCATGTAATTCTTTACTATTTCAACAATAGTATTCATTACCTGATAAACTTCTCCTTTATTGGTGGCAACATACTCTTCGCCTTCAAATTCGTCGTTTATAACGCCAAAAACAATGTTAGAATGTAAAATGTTATCCTGTAAGCGCCCAAACCTTACCTCGTACCTAAGCGCGCTTTTGGTATTAAAATAATACACACCCGCACTCGGAATGTTTGGGTACTCTATAGGTAGAATATTTGTGTAGCTGTTCGAGATAAATTTTGTTTTATATTAAGCTAATTCAGATACTTTTTTTTTAAACCTGTCAGCAAGCACTAATTCTTTGCTTCCACCACTGTAATCGTAAAAACCTTTTCCTGATTTTACACCCAGGTGGCCCGCAGTAACCATATTTACTAATAAAGGACATGGCGCATATTTTTGATTGCCAAATCCATCCTGCAATACACGTAAAATATTTAAACAAACATCTAATCCAATAAAATCTGCTAATTGTAATGGCCCCATTGGATGAGCCATTCCTAATTTCATAACGGTATCAATTTCTTCAACGCCGGCAACACCTTCCTGTAAAGTGATAATGGCTTCGTTGATCATTGGCATTAAAATTTTATTAGCTACAAAGCCCGGAAAGTCATTTACTTCTACCGGTACTTTATTTAAATTTTTCGACATTTTCATGATTGTTTCAGTAACTTCATCAGAAGTACTGTAACCACGAATAATCTCAACTAATTTCATAATAGGCACCGGGTTCATAAAGTGCATGCCAATTACTTTATCTGCACGTTTTGTAACCGCTGCAATTTGAGTAATTGAGATAGAAGACGTGTTGCTCGCTAAAATGGTGTTTGGCGAACAAACTTCATCCAGCTGTTTAAAGATCTTTAGTTTAATATCTACATTCTCACTCGCTGCTTCAACAACTAAGTCAGCATTTTTAGCACCTGCAACTATATCCGTATAAGTTGTTATGTTTTTTAAGGTCACATTTTTCGCATCTTCTGTAATGGTTCCTTTTTGTACCTGGCGATCTAAATTTTTTGTAATGGTAGCTAAGGCTTTTTGTAAAGCAACTTCGCTTATATCTACTAAATTTACTTTATAATCGCATTGCGCAAAAGCATGAGCAATTCCGTTACCCATTGTGCCGCTTCCTATTACAGTTATATTTTTCATTTTAAAATTTATTTTTTGTTCTTATTATTTACTTTAACCTACTAAATGTATTTAGGTAATTTAATGTACATACATGTTTCGGTGACTTAAATCTAATTCAGAAATTTGGGATAAACAAAGAAAATTGTAAACATTTGCCTTTATAAATAAAAACCTCAAACTTAGGATTTGAGGTTTTTAATTTTTATAAAATTAGTTGCTAATGCTGATCTTCTTTTCAAGCTCTTCGATGTAAGCTTTAAAACGCTTATCGGTATCCATTAAATTATTTACTGTACGGCAAGCGTGTAATACAGTGGCGTGATCTTTACCACCACAGTGCATACCAATTGTAGCTAAAGATGATTTTGTCATACTTTTTGCAAAATACATTGCTATCTGGCGGGCCTGAACTACTTCACGTTTACGTGTTTTAGATTTCATTGTATCTATTGCAAGATCAAAATAATCGCAAACCACTTTTTGGATATAATCAATTGAAACTTCGCGTGCAGTGCTCTTCACAAATTTGTCAATCATCGTTTTGGCTAATTCCAAAGTGATCGTTTTTTTGTTTAAGCTCGATTGTGCCAATAATGAAATTAAAGCACCTTCTAATTCACGAACGTTTGATGTAATACTGTAAGCTAAATATTCAATTACTTCTTTTGGAAGTTGAATACCTTCGTTATAAACTTTTTTCTCAAGGATAGCAATACGCGTTTCTAAACCCGGAGCTTGTAAGTCAGCGCTAAGTCCCCATTTAAAGCGAGACAATAAGCGTTGCTCAATACCTTGAATATCAACAGGAGGACGATCTGATGTTAAAACGATCTGTTTTCCTAATTGGTGCAAGTGGTTAAAGATATGAAAGAATACATCCTGTGTTTTTTCTTTACCTGCAAAATACTGTACATCATCAATGATCAATACATCTATCATTTGGTAGAAGTGTACGAAATCATTTTGATTATTATTTTTTATCGACTCAATAAATTGAGTGATGAATTTTTCTGATTGAACGTATAAAACTGTTTTGTTAGGAAAATTCTTTTTTACCTCAATACCAATAGCTTGTGCTAAGTGAGTTTTACCTAAACCAACGCCGCCGTATAATAATAATGGGTTAAAAGCATTTCCTCCCGGTTTTTGTGCAACTGCAAAACCTGCACTGCGCGCTAAACGGTTACAATCTCCTTCTACTGAATTTTCAAAACTGTAGTTTGGATTTAATTGCGATTCTACCTGTACCTTTTTTAAACCCGGAATTACAAATGGATTCTTAATTGGGTTAGATCCAATATCAATTGGCATTGATACGGCAGGATTTTTTAGGTTGGTATTAATGTTAGGTAATTTAAAAGTGATTGGTGTTTCAGTTTTACCTGAAGCATTATCCATAATAATATTATATTCTAATCTTCCTTCAGCACCTAATTCTTTTTTTATTACTTTTTTAATTAATGTGATGTAATGTTCTTCTATCCATTCATAAAAAAACTGTGATGGAACTTGAATGGTTAAAACGTTGTTGTTTAATTTAATTGGTTTAATTGGGTCAAACCATGTTTTAAAATTTTGAGGGCTCACGTTATCCTTTATTATTTCCAGGCATCCATTCCAAATCTGTTCTGCAGTTTTCTCCTTCATCATTTTCTAATAAGTTTAAATATATGTTGTGTAAAAAGTAATTAACTATTTCTTGTTTGTAAATATAATGGGATTATTTGTCTTTGCAACAAAAAAACTCAAAAAAAAGTTTAAGAAAATTTTGGCCGAAAACTTGCAGGATTAGTTTTTTTTTACATGTCCTTCTAAATCGGGATATTTTTGTTGTTTTGTAAGGTTTTTTTGTTATATGAAGAGAAGAAAACCTCTATTTTGCCCAACCACACACCGGCCCAGCCAACCTGCGTAATTTGAACTTGTTGCTTATCGCTATTTAAAGCTATTTGCGGCGTATCTAAAAAAGTATGTGTATGACCACCAATAATAAGATCAATATTTTTAGTTTTTTCGGCTAGTACAATATCTGAAATTTTATTTGTATCATATTTGTAACCTAAGTGCGAAAGGCAAATTACATAATCGCATTT
>CALRPF020000013.1:0-148067 GCA_943369995.1 Chitinophaga pinensis | reverse complement strand
AATGTACAACCGTTTACATCTTTTACCTGTATAATATGAGGGCCAAAAGCCAAATTGTTTGTTACCGAACCAGTACCAACTCCATTTAAACTAAACGTATAGGCCGGGGTACCACCTGTTACACCAGTTATTCCCAATACACCCGTATTACCAACACAAGCAGTTGGCAATGTGGTAAACGTTATTGCTGTGGGAGGCGTTGTTCCTGTAACCGTAATTGTTTTTGTAAACGGACATCCATTAACATCAATAACACCCATTGTATAAATACCTGGTGCTAATCCGGTAAAAGAAGTACCACTTTGATAAGGGCCTCCGTTAAGATTATATTGATAGGCCGGTGTACCTCCGGTAATAACACCCACATTTATAATTCCGGTATTTCCCGTACAAGGCGCGCCAACAGCAGTTAAAGCCATATTGGTAATACCCGGTGTATTTGCTAAAGTTGTAGTAAGCGAATAAGTACAACCAAAATTATTTACAAGTGAAATATTATAGGAGCCGGGTCCAAGGCCGGTAACTGTTTGTGAGGGAATAGAAACTGAATTTAAAGAGAAACCAACCACGGTTTGTCCGGCTGGCGAAGTATTATTTATTTGTATAACGCCATTGGTATTGCCGCAAATAGGATTAGTATTTGTTACCGTTGCTAAAGGCATAGGGCTAATATTAACGGTTTGTGTGATAACCTGCACACAAGGTGCATTGGTAACTGTATGAGAAATTGTATATATACCCGGTGTGCTAAAAGTAACATTAGTAGGGTTTACTGCTGTTGAAGTAAGCGGAGTAGCAGCAGGGCCAAAATTCCATTGATGTGTTCCGCTTGCTAAAGCGCTTGTGAAATTAAATGAGTTACCGTTTAAGCATTGTTGCGCGGGTGTTGGATCTCCTGCGCCACCCGGACCAGAGTTAGCAGTTGTAAAATTTGCATTTGATTGATTAACTGTTACAACGGCTGTGGTATTGCCGGTTACACTTCCACAACCACCGCTGCCTGCAACAGAGTATGTTGTAGTAACTGTAGGAGATACAGAAATTGTATTTCCATTCAGGTTACCAGGTTGCCATGTATAAGTGTTTCCTGCAGAACCCGTAACTGTTAAGTTAGCAGAATTACCTTGGCAAATTGTTTGATTACCTAAAGTTAAAGGATTTGGAATTGGATTACAGCTTACTTGAGCAGATCCAAAAAAGTTTAAGTTCACATTTGTAGTTACGCTACTGTAGTTAGAAAAACAAACAATAAATTTTTGTCCGCATGTTACTGCAAGTCCCGGAGGAAAATCTGCTGGAGTTCCTCCAGCAGGAACTGTGTTAGCAATACCCGTACCGCCACTGCAAGTTGAGTTCCAGTTGCAACGAATAGGGGCAACCAGATTTCCTGTAATTTGCGCGCAGTTATTGTTATAAGGATACATAATCCAATCGTAGCAGCCTGCCTGCGGATTAACCGTGCCGGCACCAAAAGAAAACTCAAGCGTACCCGTAGTTTGTATATTAATGATCATCCAGGTGCTATTTAAAGCTCCGGATAATAAACAACCAAAACCACCAACCCCGGTCATAGGGAACACAGCATTGCTGGGGTTTCCGAATGAACCTGAAGCAGGAAGTGTTCCGTTTCCATTAGGATTAATACCAAAACTTGCATTACTGCAAATATTAACTGCCTGGTTACATTGTGTTGCAGTTACCTGCGAAAAACTTGTCTTACTAAAGCCAAGTAACACTAATAAACTAATTGATATAATTTTCTTCATATTACCTGGTTATTTGTTTTGACATCAGTTTAAAAACATCTTCTTTTTTTGTGTTCTCCTGAACAACATTGCCATTGCTATCAAATAAAATAGTGTATGGCACTTGTGTTAGTGCAAAACTATTTACTAAAGGCTTACTTGTCTCATTTTGAATATAACTGGCTTTGTTATCGAGACTATCTCTTTTTAAAGCCAATTTGTAATTCATAATATTTTCTTCTATACAATAGTTGAAAAAGTAAACGCCGTTTTTTCCACCTTTTAATTTAGCGTTTTTGTAAATATTAGAAACCCTGTTTATTTCTTTATTCAACTCCCGGCTTTCATTATTATTGGGAGACCAAAAAGAAACCAATACTAATTTATCATCAATATTTGCTTTTGGATCAGCTTCTTTAATTAGTTGTTTTATGTTTTCAAATTGTTCGTGCATGTTTTGACCTTGCGAAATAATACAAGAAAAAAGCAGGAAAAATAATAGATAGATTTTTTTCATAAATTAACAGATTATGGCACCATCAAAATATGAGTTATTCGCTAAAAGACAAAACTATTTACTAATTCAACCATAACACTCACTCAACAGATAAAAAAAACTAAATCATTTTAGGTAATAAGAATGTCTTAAAAGTAAAAAAGCCCTTCATTTCTGAAGAGCTTTTAAAAGCGGGAAATCTAAAAAAGATTAAGCTAACTTTACGTTAACAGCGTTTAAGCCTTTTTTTCCTTCTTGGATCTCAAATACTACATTGTCATTTTCACGAATATCTTCTTTTAATCCTGATGCGTGTACAAAGATTTCTTGTCCACCGTCTTCTTTAATAAATCCAAAGCCTTTTGCTTCGTTAAAGAATTTTACTACTCCTGTTTTCATTTTGTTGTTGTTTTTTGTCCCGTTTTTACGCAGAACTGGTTTATTATTTGTTTATTTCTGTATCTGATTAATTAAATGGATGAGTAGATACAACCTCAATATTTTTCTTTATTAATTTATTTATGTCTTTTAAATAGCTCATTTCTTCTTGCGTACAAAACGACATTGCAACTCCCGATTCGCCCGCGCGCCCTGTTCTTCCAATACGGTGAACATAAGTTTCTGCCTGCTCAGGAATTTCGTAGTTTATTACGTGTGATAATTTATCTACGTCAATTCCTCTCGATGCAATATCCGTGGCCACTAATATACGAATAGTTCTGTTCTTAAAGCCTTTTAATGCTCTTTCTCTTGCACCTTGCGATTTATTTCCATGAATTGCCTCAGCAGAAACACCCATGGCGTTCAAATCCTTGGCCACTTTATCGGCCCCACGCTTGGTGCGTGTAAAAACCAAGGCATGGTCAATTTTACCATTTGTAAGAACATATTTTAATAAACCACGTTTATTCTCTTTTTTTACATAATATACGGTTTGGGTAACCAAAGTTGCCGTTGAAGAAACCGGGGTAACCGCCACACTAACCGGATCTTTAAGGATAGTATTAGCTAATTTCATAATGTCCGGCGCCGCTGTTGCCGAAAAGAATAACGTTTGGCGTTTTGCCGGAAGCTTTGGAATGATCTTTTTAATATCATTAATAAAACCCATATCCAGCATACGATCGGCTTCATCCAAAACAAAGAATTCTATATTATGAAGTTTTATAAAACCTTGATTCATTAGATCTAATAAGCGACCCGGTGTCGCTATCAGCACATCAACGCCGCGTCTTAAATTAGTAACCTGCGGCCCCTGCGACACGCCACCAAAAATGGTGCAATGCGAAATTCCTAAGTTATTGCCGTAAGCTGCAAAATTCTCGCTTATTTGTGAAGCTAATTCGCGGGTTGGCGCCAAAATAAGCGCTTTAATAGTACGTGGATTTTGATTTGTTTTTCTTTCTGATAATAATTGTAAAATGGGTAATGCAAATGCTGCTGTTTTACCTGTACCTGTTTGTGCGCAACCAAAAATATCTTTTCCTTCTAATATATGTGGGATGGATTGTTCCTGAATGGGGGTGGGTTGTGTGTAACCCTTTTTGTCTAGAGCCAGGACTAGTGGCTTAATAAGTCTTAAGTTTGAAAATGTCATTAATTGTTTTTTCGTTCATAAATTTTCGCGCATGAATTTTTCATCACGCGATTTGTTGTAATCTAAGAAAAATGTAAAGTTGAATCGAATTGCAATTAAGGTGTTACAAACGTGATTGAGATACAATCTTCTAAAGAAGTTCTACAAATGTACACATTTTATTAACAATCCTAATTTTTATTTTGCCTTTTAATGTTAATTGTTGGGGAATTGAGGCTGAATGGCCTGATAATAAAGGAGTCAGAGGCAATTAAGAAAAAAGCTAACGGCCTCGTATATAATTTCTTTTGGGCGCCCGGGCGGGCCATTACGGGCTTCGCTTCGCTACGGTTTTTTTCGGCTGAAAAAGCCGAAAAAGAACTAAACCCTACATGTCCCTGGCGCAGCAATCCGAAATTTATATATGCTCTGCGTGGGCGATCGAAGCGGAAATCTTTTTTATGAGGTTACGAATAAAAAATTGTAACACGGCGAAAGCACAGCGTGCTTTGAGCGAGCCGGTGTGTTTGCTTGCGTAAAACGCGACCCGCAAGGGGGCAAAAAAAATCAGGTTGATTTTACATACCTGATTTTTTTATCCTATGAACTAATCTCGAATATCTAAATTCAATTTACTTCTTAACTCCCTTCATCAACTCTTCAACCGCTTTTTCTAATTGCTGGTCTTTTCCTTTTAATGCAAATTTAGGATCTAATGTTTGTTTAATGTCTGGTTCAAGCTGAGTATTCTCATAATATTTACCGTTGCCATCAACAACACCAACTTGTGGAATACCAAAGGTTAATTCCTTGTCCTGTAAATTTTCCCACCAAACTGCAGTACCCGTACCCGGAACCGGCATGCCCACCAGTTTTCCAATACCTAAGGTTTTGTAAACAACGGGGAACATATGTGCATCTGAATAATTGCCTTCGCTCATTAATACTGCCGATGGCCTTCTCCATTTACTGCCTGGCTCTTCGCCAATTTTACGTTCGCGTGGAATAAAATCAATGTATTTTTTACCTGATAAAAATGTTGCAAGATCATCGTGCAACCAACCACCGCCATTAAAACGCGTATCAACAATTAAAGCATCTTTGTTAATGTATTTGCCTTGCACCTGTTCGTAAAATGCTCTGAAGCCATCATCATCCATAGCTCTTACATGCATAAAGCCTAATTTACCGCCCGATAATTTTTCTGTTTCTTCCTGACGTTTTTTGATCCATCTTTGATATAATAATTCGTTTTGTTCTACTAAAGTAATTGGCTTAATGGTTTCCTCCCAACGTTTGCCACTTTGACTATCGAACAAGCTTAATAAAATTGTTTTGTGCGCTTTACGATTTAATAAATTCCAGTAGTTTACTTTTTTATGATCAATTACTTCACCATCAATTTTTTCAATTACAACGCCTGCTTTAATTGCTGTTTCTGAGGCAAGTAACGGACTCTTATCCATTACTTCAATAATTTTCATACCGTTGCCGGTAAAATTTTCGTCATAAAAAACACCAAGCGCGGCTGTTTCATCAGGGTTCTCAAACTTTGGATTAGCGCGGCAACCAGTATGCGATGCGTTTAATTCTCCTAAAAATTCACTTAACAATTCTGCAAAATCGCGGTTATTATTTATATATGGTAAAAATTTAGCGTATTGTTTTTTGTAATAATTCCAATCAGTACCTTGTAAATTTGTAACGTAAAATTTATTGTTTACCTGACGCCAAACGTGTTCAAAAAAATATTCACGCTCTTCTGCCGTTTTTAACTCCATTTCTGCTTTAAAGGCAATGTCTTTCTTCTCTTTACCTGCAATAGTCACTTTTATTAATTTACCATCTGCCAATAAAAATAAATTTTTGTTGTCTTTATCAATAGATAAGTTACTTACGGCATTTGCGCCTAATTTTAAAAATAATTTTGTTTCACTGTCTTTAATATTATTTACCCAAAGATCAAAACCTTTTTCAAATTTGCATAAATAATAAAGCTGGTCGCCATTCTCCGACATCACAGCATCGGCTAGGTCCGAAGAGTGAATGGTCAATCGTTCTTTACGGTCCCATAAACCTTCCATATCAATTTTAATGTCTTTTGATTTTGATTCGGTTACAATAGCTGTTGCGGTTTTTAAAGATTTTAATTCATTTGCTTTATCAACTTCTTTTTTCTTTTCATCCACTTCTTTTATTAAAGCATACTCATCACCTGTTAATTTAAAACGTTCATAAAAATCTTTATCAAAAAACTGCCCGTACACATCGGCTTGTGAGCCATGACTGGCCTGATTTTTCATGCCATGACGGTTAGAGAACCAGATCATCATTTTGCCGGCGCACATCCATTTAGGGTTTGAATTATCGTAACCGCTTTGCGAAAGATTAATTAATTTTCCTTTTCCTGTAACATCAATTAAACCAATTTGAGACAACCAGTTATTATCTTCTAAATAATTTACCAATAAATATTTTCCATCCGGCGACCAATCAAACCATTGGTCACCATCAGAGTAAGAATAATTTTTTGTGGCCGGAAGAATTTCGCGAACTAATTTTGTTTTTGTATTTACAATTTTAACTGCTGTTCTGTCTTCTAAAAAAGCAACTTCGGCTCCGTCTGGCGAATATTTTGGTTGGAAAGATTCTTTAGAAGTTTTTAGAATAACTTCCTCTTTTAAAACTGTAGAGTTAAAGAAATAATTTTCCGCAGTGCGTGTTAAGCTGCTTTGATATAGCCCCCAAATACCATTTTTTTCTGCTGCATAAACAATCGAGCGGCCATCGGGACTGAAATCAATTGAACGTTCTTGCTCTGGCGAATTGGTAATGCGTTTTGTGGTTCCACCTTCTACAGAGGTTACAAAAACTTCGCCGCGTAAAACAAAAGCAACTTCTTTTCCATTTGGCGAAACACTCATTTCTGTTGCGCCATTATTTTTTACATAATTGATCTTTTTGGTAAAACGATCATCGCCGGCAATAGTTACTGCTAATTTTTTTGCTTCACCGCCCGGCTGCATCGTGTAAATTTCGCCATCGTAACCAAAGCATAGAACGCCCTCTTTTGAAGAGCTTAAAAAACGAACAGGATCTTTTTCGTATTTGGTAATTTGTGTTTTGTTTGAAGGATCTTTTAAATTGAATTTCCAGATATTAAATGTTCCACTTTTTTCGGAAAGGAAAAATACGTCGTCGTTTTTTTGAAGAATGGGATTACGATCTTCGCCTTCAAAATCAGTTAGCTTTGTAAAATTATCCGATTTTTTTTCATACATCCATACGTCGCGTGTTACCGATGAAACGTGGTGTTTACGCCATGGATCTTCATATCCTTTTTTATCATGAAATAAAAATTTATCGCCACTTGCATCCACCTGCGCATACTCCATTGGCCAAGACATGAACATGTTTTCTTTACCACCGTTTACATTTACTGAATATAATTCAGGTAGGCCACCGCTAGGAAAAACAACACTTGTATTTATATCCACACGCGATGAACCATAGTAAACTGTTGAACCATCGGGTGAAAAACAATAAGGAAAATCACCTGCCGAATAATAGGTTAAACGCTTTGCAGCGCCACCATCTGCAGGCATAATAAATACATCATAATTGCCATAGCGGTCGGATGCGAATGCGATCCATTTTCCATCGGGCGACCAAACCGGCATAAAATCATGGCCTTCGCTTAAAGTAATAGGAATGGCTGTTCCGCCGTTGGCATCTATTTTATAAATATCACCTTTATAGCTAAAAACAATTTGTTTTCCATCGGGTGAAATTGAGGGATAACGCATCCATAAAGGAGATTGGGCTTTTTGAGAAAAAGCAAAAGCCGTTAAAAAAATTAAGATAGAAAATAGGCGATTCATACTGGAGATTTTAATGACATGAAAATACCCTTTTTTATCTGATCACCAAAATAAATAGGCTCACCCTAAATGGGGGATTTTACAGATTAAAAATTTGACCGCATAGATACATAGGGTTTCATTGATTACATGGAAGTGCTAAAGTTAAACATAGCTTTCTTCGCCTTGGGCGAAGAAACTCTGTGTGTCTTTTTACGCATTTAGTTTTTTTCTATGCTTCTATGATATTTATGCGTTTTAAAACATAAATTAATTAAAGGGTCGTGAGATCAATCGCAAATAGGATTCATCATTTCCCGCTCGCAACTTTAAAAAGAAATTGAATTTCCTCCTGCATTTTTCTTCCATATTGCAAAAGAAAGGAAGTTTGGGTAATTGTGTTTTTATATAAATATTTGTTGTACTCCCCGAATATGTATTCATTAATGGAACAGAATTAAAACGAAAAGTTAAAAGATTTTTAGGCACGCAATTGCTAAAAGAAAATACTTTATCCTGCGCTTTAGAAAGCAGGCATGAAAAAGAAAATATTAATATTAGAAAATGTTTTTTCATATAATAATTTTCAAAAAAAGGGTCACTTCGAGCGCAATCGGGCAGTGCAGGCGCGTTTCGACTGCACCCGACACGACAGTAGTTAAGACGCCCTCTCCTTATCCAGGTAAGATTGCACCACTTCAATAGCATTATCTATCACGTCACTTAAAGCAACAATGTATGTGCCAGGTTTTGCCAGGGTAAATGCATGTTTCAAAGCTTCTACTTCTTTTGGAACATATTCGTAAGATTTTTTTGGATCAGATTGTTTTATGCCTTCTACTAAAAGGTCTACAATTTCCTGGGCTTCTCTTCCGCGTAAAAATTTATCTTGTCTTATAATAATATGATCAAACATCTCGGCAGAAATTTTCCCCATTTTACGTATGTCTTCGTCACGACGATCACCTGTGCCAGTAATTATACCGATTTTTTTTGGAGAGTCAATTGATGATAAAAATTCTTTGATGCCATTAAAGCCATCAGGGTTATGCGCAAAATCGATCAGTACTTTGTATTCTTTAAAATCAAAAACATTCATACGGCCCGGTGTTTGTGAGGCAGAGGGTATAAATGTTTCAAGGTTTGTTTTTATATCCTCAATTGTAAAACCATAAACATACGATGCTAAAGTAGCCGCTAAAACATTAGCTACCATGAAAGAAACTTTTCCGTTAAATGTTAAGGGTACATTGGTTGCTTTACACACCCTGAATTTCCATTCACTTTTTTTAATGGTGATGTATCCATTTTCTAAAATTGCTGCAATGCCACCTTTTTTACAATGCTCAACAATTACCGGATTATTTTCATCCAAACTAAAATAGGCTATCTTACAATCTGCATCTTTTGCAATGCCAACGCAATGTTCGTTATCAGCATTTAAAACTGCATAACCGTCTTTTTTTACACTTCTAACAACTACGCCTTTAACGTGCGCCATATCTTTTAGTGTGTTAATATCCGAAAGGCCCATGTGATCTTCCTGGATGTTTGTTACAACTGCAACATCACATCTTCCAAAGCCTAAACCTGAGCGTAAAATCCCGCCGCGGGCCGTTTCTAAAACCGCAAATTCTACTGTAGGATCTTTCAAAATAAATTCAGCGCTAATTGGCCCCGTAGTATCGCCTTTGGTGAGCATTGAATTCTGAACATAAATTCCATCCGATGTTGTAAAGCCAACCCGGTAACCATTGTTTTTTACAATGTGGGCAATTAAACGTGTAGTAGTTGTTTTGCCATTTGTGCCAGTAATAGCAATGATAGGAATGCGACAGCTTTTTCCCGGAGGATACAACATATCAATTACCGGTGCGGCTACATTTATAGGTAAACCTTTTGCAGGCGCTAAATGCATTCTAAATCCTGGCGCAGCATTTACTTCTAAAACCACGCCACCCGATACTTCCAGAGGCTCACTTAAATTTTGCGCCATAATATCAATGCCACAAATATCTAAGCCAATAACGCGTGAGATACGTTCGCAAATAAAGATGTTTGTAGGATGCATTATGTCTGTAACATCAGTGGAAGTGCCACCAGTGCTTAAGTTGGCGGTACCTTTTAAATAACATTGCTCATCTTTTTTTAGAACAGTTTCTAAAGTATAATTTTGTTTTGCCAGCTGATCGTGCGTTTCTTTATCAATGCTAATCTCCGTTAAAACATTTTCATGTCCATAACCTCTGCGCGGATCTTTATTTTCTTTATCAATTAATTGTTGAATGGTAGATTTTCCATCGCCAATAACATGAGCCGGTTCGCGCAAAGCAGCGGCAATAAAGCGGTGATTAATTACAAGCACACGAAAATCATAACCGGTAATAAATTTTTCCACAATAATTTTGCGTGAATATTTTTTTGCATGATGAAAAGCGGCTATAGCTTCTTCTTCTGTTTTTACATTGATAGAAGCGCCTTTGCCATGATTGCCATCTAATGGCTTAAATACTAAAGGAAATTTTACTTTTTCAATTACTTCTTTTATTTCTTCTTCGTGAATGATCGTCATACCCGCCGCTACCGGTATAGCAGCTTCTTTAAGCATACGCTTGGTTTCATCTTTATTACTCGCAAGATCTACGGCAATAGAACTTGTGCGGTCTGTCATCGTGGCTCTAAAACGAACCTGGTTCTTACCATATCCTAATTGCACTAAAGATTCTCCATTTAAACGGATAAACGGAATGTCTCTGGCAACAGCCTCGTCTACGATAGAGCCTGTACTTGGACCAAGACGCTCACGTTCGCGCATTTCACGCATTGTTTTTATATCTGCATTTATATCATATTCATTTCCTGTAACTAAAGCTTCTGCAATTGCAACCGAAGCTTTTGCTGCAAATAAGCCCACTTTTTCTTCCATATAAGAAAAAACCACGTTGTAAATACCTTCTTTACCGGTGCTGCGGGTGCGGCCATAGCCACACTCCATACCGGCGAGTGTTTGTATTTCTAGCGCTATATGTTCTATAACGTGCCCCATCCAGGTGCCTTCTTTTACGCGTTCAAAAAAACCGCCTTCGTGATTGAACGAGCAGCGATGGGAGTAAAGGGAAGGCATCATTTTTTCCATCCTTTCAAAAAAACCGGGTATTTTATTGGTGGGAGACTGCTCTAATTCCTCAAGATCGAGCTTCATGACAATTAGTTTTTTTCTGTAATTACTCCAGTAATTAGGACCTCTAAGCGCTCTTGTTTCTATAATTTTCATTAGGTTCGGTTTTGCAATTTCTTGAAAATACTATTTGTTTTTTATTTAAACAACTAAGTGTTTAAAATAACATGATAAATGCAACATAAATACAGTCAGATTGTTTGATAAATAAGTAGTTTTGTATATACAACGTAAATATGGGTGCACCAAAAGGTAAGTTAATAATAATAGGCGGTTCGGTTGATAAGGGAAGTCATTTTGTAGCACAGGCCGACCTGCCCCTTAATCTTAAATTTTTTGAGCGTGGTATTTTAAAGCGCATCAGCACCGAATCTGCAAAGCAAAATTTATCACGCATCGAAATTATCACAACGGCTAGCAGTATACCGCAGGAAGTTGGGGCAGAATACGTAAATGCTTTTCAATCATTAAACATACAGGATGTTGCCATTCTTGATATCCGCACGCGACAAGAAGCCAACGCACCTGAAAATTTAGAAAGATTAAAAAAAGCTGACGTTGTTATTTTTACAGGAGGCGATCAGTTAAAACTGACCTCTATTTATGGTGGTACTTCGTTTCATCATATGTTATTGGACCGCTATGAGAATGAAAATTTTATTATTGCCGGAACTTCTGCGGGAGCAGCGGCCAGCTCTAATAATATGATTTATCAGGGAAGCAGCAGCGAAGCCTTATTAAAAGGTGAAGTGAAAATTACCGGGGGCTTAGGCTTTATTAATAATGTAATTATTGATACACACTTTGTGCAACGTGGCCGCATTGGTCGTTTAATGTACGCCTGCGCCAGCAATCCTATAAACATTGGTATTGGTTTAGGAGAAGATACAGGCCTGTTAATTAAAGACGGTAACGATATGGAAGCTATTGGTTCCGGACTTGTTATATTAGTTGACGGAACCAATATGGGCCGTACAAATATTTTTGAAGTACAAATGGGCGAGCCTGTATCTATTGAGAACTTAACGGTGCACGTGATGTCATTCGGAGATCATTTTGATCTGAAATTGAAAAAATTAGTACTGCACGATCGCCCTGTAAAGGTTGTAGAATAATTTAATCTTTATAGATTCCTATAAACAATTCTTCATCTTGTTTTTTTGAAGCGCGGTACATACCTTCCGAATTAAAAGGCAGTTCAATATTTCCTTTTGCATCCAAAGCAATTAATCCGCCTTCGCCGCCAATTTTTACGAGTTTGTCCATTACCACAATATCGCAGGCTTTTTTTAATGATAGACCTTTGTATTCCATTAAACAAGAAATATCATACGCTACCACCGAGCGAATAAAAAATTCGCCATGGCCCGTACAAGAGATAGCGCAGCTTTTATTATTGGCATAAGTTCCTGAACCTATAATTGGTGTATCGCCAACGCGACCGTGTTTTTTATTGGTCATGCCGCCGGTGCTTGTGCCCGCCGCTAAATTGCCGTGTACATCAATGGCAACTGCACCAACGGTTCCGAATTTCTTTTCCTTATCAACGGTATGATCCAATATCATGGTGTCAGATTTTTTTGCTTCCTGCAATTGATCAAAACGATGTTGCACAAAAAAATAATCGTCAGGCATAAACTCTGCATTTATTTTTTTTGCGAATTCCTGCGCGCCTAATCCTGCCATAAAAACGTGTTCTGATTTTTCCATTACAGCTCGTGCAAGGCTAATTGGGTTTTTAATATTCTGAACACCCGCAACAGCCCCTGCCATAAGATCTTTTCCATTCATAATAGAAGCATCCATTTCGTTCTTCCCTTGGTTTGTAAAAACAGCACCTTTGCCTGCATTAAATAAAGGATTATTTTCTAATGAGATAATTGCTGCTTCAACAGCATCCATACTACGGCCGTTCTTTATCAAAACATCTTCGCCGGCTTTAATAGCATCTTCCAATGCTTTTTTATAGCTTAATTCTTTTTCCGCGGTCATCATCGAACGTAAAATTGTCCCTGCGCCGCCATGTATGGCAATTGCAAATTTTCTCATTAAGTAAAGGTATTAAATTAAACGTTTTAAGGTTTAGAAAGTTTAGGATTTACAAAAATTAAAAAACGCTAAATAAAAATTTAATTTACTTCATTTAAATTTGTCTTGGTAACTTTACACTTTAATAATTAAATGCGCTTTCAACCCGTAAAACAAATAAACAGCATTGTTACCCAGGAATATTTTGAACCCACTATCAGCTGGGCTTTTAGGGTGGTGCTGGCGTTGAACGCGCCTTTAATTGTTATTCCTTTGTACGAAGGGTTTTCCTACAACATTATTTGGGCTGCTTTCGGGGCCTATATGTTAGCGCTAATAGATTATCGCGGACCACATTACAAAAAAATAATCATTCAAAGTGTTGAAGCTGTCCTTATGTTCTTTGCTGCGTTGTTAGGGATGGGCGTTTCGTCTTCTATCATACTTTCTATTTTAATGATGTTTTTAATTGGCATGTTTGCTGCCTTAATTAGAAACTGGAGCGATTACGGCTCTAACATTGGTGTAGCAGTTGGTTTTTTCTTTTTATTTGGCCTGGCTTATCCTTTGCCATTTGACCAGGCAATTGATTGCTGTATATATTTATTAATTGGCGCAGGTTGGTCTGTTTTAATTACCATTGCTTCATTTCCATTTAAACCTTCGAGTCCGGTACGTCGTTCTGTTGCCAAGATCTGGCAGGCCAATACAGATCTGTTAGATACAATTATTCTGCATCAATCTGCTGAAACAAAAACAGATCATTCAAAAATTACTGAAAAGGAAATGGCTGTAAGAAAAGTGATCAACCATTCTATTGATCTTTTTTCTCGCAGAAAAAAAACACGTTTAAAAGCACAGCACTATGATATGATGATGGAGCTGAGGAGAACCTCCGCTTTATTTGGTGCTTCATTAAATGTAATGTATGAAGAACTTGAAGTTTTGAATGGCCCGGCTTTTAAAGACATAAAGGATTCTGTTTTGTACAAAACTTTATCGTCTTACGGGCAAGCTAGCGCGCGTATGGCCATTGTTATATTTACTTTCAGAGCTGACGACCTAACCTTGGCAAAGGTAAGAGTAAAGCGTTGTGAAGTGGCTGTTGAATTATTTAAAGAGGCGTGTAAAGATCTTAAGCTTTCAGATAAAGAAAAACGTTCCTTAGATCATTTTATTGAAACGCTTTATAAAGCCTATGGTTATTTGCAGCAAAGCATTTTGCAAATTGAAGAAAAATTAAATTTTAAAAAGAGCGATTATTTAGAGAATTATAAATTATCTATAAATAACTTCTTAGCAGGGTTAAAACCCCGCGCCTTAATAGAATTGATAAAGGAGTTAACACACGTTAATTCAGAACAGTTTAAATATGCTTTGCGCGTTGCCTTCGTTCTATCTATTGGTGTTTTTATTTTTAAATTTTTTAAAATTGATCACGGCCAATGGATAGCCTTAACGATACTGATTGTAATACAACCTTATTATGGTGCCACGCGCAAAAAAGGAATCGAAAGAGTAGTGGGTACAGTTTTAGGAATTATTGTTGGTGGCATTATTATGTTGTTGCCGGTGCCACATGAAGTATTTGTTTGGCTATTGGTTGTTGTTTCTTTTTTTGTTGCTTATTTTTTAAGGAACAATTATAAGGTTGGTGTTTTCTTTGTTACTATAATGATGGTAATATTAATGCAGCTTTCACAACAGTCGTCTATGCAATTAATTGGCTGGCGGGTTCTTTCAACTTTGATAGGCTCGGTTCTTGCTTTATTGGCCGGCTATGTTTTTTGGCCAATGTGGGAGAAAGAGCGCTTCCCTTCTTTATTATCAAATGCTTTGTTGCAGAACAAAAATTATTTAGTGCAGACATTAAATTATTTTAATGGAGGATCAAAAGATAACTGGTATAAGTATCGCAATGGGGCAGAAGCTGCCAATAATAATTTGTTTGCCTGTGTACAGAGGATGTTTGAAGAGCCTGAATCGGTTAGAGAATCAGTAGATCTTAATTTTGCGATAGTAGGTGTGAATATTCGTATTGCACGTGAGATAACTTCTGTTGCTTTAGCAATGGAACAAAACAATCCGACTCAAAAAATAAATGAAATAGATAATTTTATAATAGAAATAAATGTATTATTTGATTGGTTAGCGGCAAATGCTTTGATAAAAGAGAATGCGCCAACGCTTCCCGATTTTAATGCCGTAAAAGAAACTTTAAAGTCAAAAATATTTGACGATGATCAGCAGCTTCAGTTTGTTAAAGTAGAGCTTGAGAAGATAATCTTCGAACTCGAAGCACTCTGTTTAATGGTAGAGCGCACTCCCGGAAAGCCCGTTACGGCTTGATTTTGTGATAATTTTATTATTTTTGTTAATACTACAAATCGTAGCAAAACACAACTATTTTATGTAGTAATTTAGTGTTATCAAAAAACTAAAATTATGAAAACACCTAAAAAAGTAGAAATGTATTTTAATATGATAGAAAATATTAAATATGAGAACGAGCATGGCGGTTCGTATGCTTACCTTCAGTTTATGGCTTATTCGCGTGAGCTTTTAAAATTGTTACGTCCCTTGAAAGACGCTGAGCGATATGCGGAAGCAATTGAATCAACCAATTGGTTATTGAATGAGTATTTAGGAGTGAGGTTTACACCTCGTCACAAAACTATTTTTGAAAATAAGTTAAGCGAGACAAAGCATATGTTTAATTCTGTAAGAGAATCGTATGCCGAAATTAAAGTAAGAAGATCTTACGGCCATTCGTATAGAATAGCTGCTTAATTTTCTTTAATAAATACGGGTCTTACCAGTATAAATATACCAGGTTGTTATCGGAATCTGTATTGATAAGCGATGCAACAAAACCTGCCTTGGTATTTTTAGTTGATTTTTCGGAAGAGCTTGTTTCATTTTGAACTTTTCCTTCTTTTGTTTTAAGAACGGGCTTTTGGTCCTTTGAGTTACGCTTTATCATAGTTGGAGAATTTGTTTTAATAAATCTATAACATCAAACAGGCTTTTCAAAACAACTCACCCTACAATTATTAACATTTTGAAGGTGGAAAACTCTGCCTTCCGATTTTGAAACATTGTGCGATAAAATTCCCACAGAAAAACGCAGGGACTTAAATGCGATAATTAAGGTTAAATGTGTTTTATGAGAAATGGGCTTCAGATGTAATCGCAACGCCTAAGGCTTTTGAGATCACGCAATTTTTTTCAGCTTCTTTTGTCACCGCTGTAAATTCTTCTGACGTTAAACCATCCACCGAACCTGTAATATTTAAATGGATACCAGTTATTATCAGGTTTTCCATGGTTACAGTCGCTTCGGTATCTAATGACTTTGGATTAAGCCCTTTTTGCGTTAACATAGCGCTAACAGCCATTGTAAAACAACCGGCGTGCGCTGCGGCTAATAATTCTTCAGGGTTTGTCCCGGGATCACCTTCAAAACGGGTTTTAAAACTGTAATTAGTTTTATTTAAAATTCCGCTTTGTGAACTTAAATTTCCTTTTCCGTCTTTAAGGGAACCTTCCCAATGCGCTTTTGCTGTACGTTTCATATGTTTGGTTTTAATGTATTTTTAAAGATAACAATGTTTCTTCTCTATAGTTCATTATTTCAATTAATAAATCTGTTTTGCAGATCAAAGATGGGGTTTTGCAGATAAACAGTTAATGATCGCATAATATAATTTATAAAGCGTCGTTCACATTATACTTTTGAAGCATATTAAATTTATAATTATGAAAAAATCTGTTTTAATTATGTTCCATCTTTTGTTCTGGATCTTTACCAGCTTAATGGTCATGCTGGTGTTTCAAATTCTCGAAGCGGGAATTGCAATGCTCAAGATAGGAGCTCCTGTTAAAATAAATACCATTGCACTTAATTTTGTGCCCTTGATCATCGTTTTGCCAATTGGCGCTTGTATTTTTTATACGTCTTATTTTTCTTTTAAATTTTTTATCAAACGGCCCGTCCGCTTTGTGTGGGTTGTTTTGGCTTACATTTTATATATTCTTGCCTTTTCGCTTCCAGGTTATTTTGCTGCAAAAGCCAGCCATGTTAGTATCGATCATCTGCGGGGTTTCTTCGCAATCGCACTTATTGTTTCGCCGATACTGTATTTTAATGTTTTTGGATTTTTATTTCAAGCTTTTATGGAGTGGATCGGTGATAGAAAGATAAAAGCCGAATTGGAAAAAGATAAACTCATAAACCAATTGGAATTGCTTACATCAAAAATAAACCCACACTTTTTATTTAATACTATTAATAATATTGATGTGCTTATCGAGAAAGATGCGGTGAAAGCTTCTGTTTACTTAAATAAATTGTCAGATATTTTGCGTTTTATGTTATACGAAATAAAAACAGAAAAGATCCCTCTTGAAAAAGAATTATCCTATATCGAAAAATACATCGACCTGCAAAAGATCCGTACATCGAATACAAATAATATAAATTATTCTGTTAAAGGAGAAATAAAAGATCTGATGATAGAACCCATGTTGTTTATCCCGTTTATTGAGAACGCATTTAAACATTCTGAAAGCATTAAAGCAACTACTATTTTAGAAGTAAATTTTTTTATTGAGAAGGAGAGAATTACATTTGAATGTTTGAATACTTATGGCGCAACATCTTTAATTAAAACCGAAAGTGGGATCGGCAACGCGCTTATCGAAAAACGTTTGAGTTTATTATACCCAAATAAACACAGCTTACAAATAAACGATAAAGATGGAACTTATAAAGTGAAATTGGTGTTGAATGAAAATTAATTGTATTATAATAGAAGATGAGCCCTTGGCAATGGAGCGTACAAAAAGTTACGTTGCTAAAATTCCTTTCCTTAATTTATTAAATACGTTTGAAAGTGGAATTCAAGCGCTGGATTTTATTAGATCAAATGCTATTGATCTTATTTTTTTAGATATTAACCTGGGTGAACTTTCAGGTATTCAATTATTAGAAAATACAAGCATTAAAAGCCAGGTTATTTTTACAACAGCCTATCACGAGTATGCTTTAAAAGGTTATGAATTAAATGTAACGGATTATTTATTGAAGCCATTTACATTCGAGCGGTTTTTACAAGCAGTTGATAAGGTTCAAAACAATATTTCAAAAAACGAAACTGTCGCTGAAAAGAACTTTATTTTCATTAAAACAGAATACCGATTAGAAAAAATAGTTTTAAATGGGATTGTTTACATTGAGGGTATGCGTGATTACAGGCGTATTCATACTATCAATAAAAAAATAATGACGCTTCAAACATTTAAAGATCTTGAGCAGGAAATCCCGAATACTATTTTATGTAGGGTTCATAAATCGTTTATGGTGGCAATAGATAAGATCGATTCGGTAGAGCGGGATAGGATCAAAATAAAGGAACTTTACATTCCGGTTTCCGAAACCTATAAAAAAGCTTTTTTTGAATTGATCGATCGTTCCGTAAAATAAATTATTTTGGAACTGACAATTTCGAGATCTGCTCCAGTTTACCTTTTGCGTAAGCATCGTCGGGTCTAAATTGTAAAGCTTCTTCATAGGCTGTTTTAGCCTCATCGTAGCGTTTCATTTTAAAATAACCATCTGCTTTTGTAACTGTTTCTTTATAAAGATCTTTGCCAATAGCATTTGGAATACTGTGTTTTGCATTTCCTTTTTTTGCATTTTCGTTTGCAATAGCTTCTTGTTCTTTAATTTTTATAGCAGCTTTTTCCTGTTCCTCTTTTGCTAATTTTTCAGCCGCCGCTTTATCGGCCGCCGCTTTTTCTCTAGCTAATTGATCGGCTTTGTCTTTTTCTATAGCTTCTTTTTCTTTTTGTGCTTTTAGTTTTGCTTTTTCTTCCGCTGCTTTTTCTTTGGCAAGTTGTTCTGCTTTATCTTTTTCAATGGCCTCTTTTTCCTTTTGTGCTTTTAATTTCGCTTTATCTTCGGCTGCTTTTTCGAGCGCCAACTGTTCAGCTTTATCTTTTTCAATAGCTTCTTTTTCTTTTTGTGCTTTTAGTTTCGCTTTATCAGCTGCGTCTTTTTCTTTTGCAAGTTGATCAGCTTTATCCTTTTCGGCCGCAGCTTTTTCTGCTGCTAATTTATCCTTAGCTTCTTTATCTTTTGCTGCTTTGTCCGCTGCAATTTTATCCGCTTCTGCTTTAGCTTTTGCTACTGCATCAGCAGCTTCTTTATCTTTCGCTGCTTTATCTGCCGCTAGTTTATCGGCAGCTTCTTTTTCTGCTTTGGCCTTAGCGTTTGCTACCGCATCAGCTTTGTCTTTTGCTTCTTTATCTTTTGCTGCTTTATCTGCTGCAATTTTATCAGCTTCAGCTTTAGCTTTTGTTGCTGCATCAGCAGCCTCTTTATCTTTAGCGGCTTTTTCCGCTGCTAACTTTTCTTCAGCAGCTTTTTTCGCGTTTGCTTCCGCATCAGCTTTGTCTTTTGCTTCTTTATCTTTTGCTGCTTTATCCGCTGCAATTTTATCCGCTTCTGCTTTGGCTTTTGCTGCGGCATCGGCAGCTTCTTTATCCTTAGCGGCTTTTTCCGCTGCTAATTTTTCTTCAGCAGCTTTTTTCGCATTGGCTTCTGCATCTGCTTTGGCCTTTGCTTCTTTATCTTTTGCTGCTTTATCCGCTGCAATTTTATCCGCTTCTGCTTTGGCTTTTGCTGCGGCATCGGCAGCTTCTTTATCCTTAGCGGCTTTTTCCGCTGCTAACTTTTCTTCAGCAGCTTTTTTCGCATTGGCTTCTGCATCTGCTTTGGCCTTTCCTTCGGCCTCTGCTTTTTCTTTTGCTAATTTGTCTGCGGCTTCTTTTTCCGCTTTGGCTTTTGCAGCTGCTTCATCGGCAGCTTTTTTTGCACTGGCTTCTGCTTCTGCTTTGGCCTTTGCTTCGGCCTCTGCTTTTTCTTTTGCTAATTTGTCTGCGGCTTCTTTTTCCGCTTTGGCTTTTGCAGCTGCTTCATCGGCAGCTTTTTTTGCAATGGCTTCAGCTTCTGCTTTGGCCTTTGCTTCGGCCTCTGCTTTTTCTTTTGCTAATTTGTCTGCGGCTTCTTTTTCCGCTTTGGCTTTTGCGGCTGCTTCATTGGCAGCTTTTTTTGCATTGGCTTCCGCTTCTGCTTTGGCCTTTGCTTCAGCCTCTGCTTTTTCTTTTGCTAATTTATCTGCGGCTTCTTTTTCTGCTTTGGCTTTTGTGGCTGCTTCGTCAGCAGCTTTTTTTGCGTTGGCTTCCGCTTCTGCTTTGGCCTTTGCTTCAGCCTCTGCTTTTTCTTTTGCTAATTTGTCTGCGGCCTCTTTTTCTGCTTTGGCTTTTGCAGCTGCTTCATCGGCAGCTTTTTTTGCATTGGCTTCCGCTTCTGCTTTGGCCTTTGCTTCAGCCTCTGCTTTTTCTTTTGCTAATTTATCTGCGGCAGCTTTTTCTTTTGCAGCGTTCTCTGCCGCAAGTTTATCCGCAGCAGCTTTTTCGGCTGCTAACTTATCGGCTGCTGCTTTTTCAGCTGCTAGTTTTTCTGCTTCTACTTTTGCTTTCGCTGCAGCTTCAGCAGCTGCTTTATCCGCAGCGGCTTTTTCTTTTGCTGCTTTTTCTGCTGCTAATTTTTGTGCTTCAGCAAGTTTTGTCGCTTCTTCTTCTTCTTTAAGAATTGTTTGTATTAAAGCTAACCTGTCCTTCGGATGTTTTTTGTCGGGTAATAATGTCAGGGCTAATTCGTAATTGCTTTTTGCCGTTTTCCAATCTTGTTTAGTAAAAGCTCCATCTGCGGTTGCAACAGCAGCGTCGTATTTTTTTATTAATGCCCGTTCCTGTTCTTTAATAGTTGCTAAAGCACCAAGCATTTGATCTGTATAAGCGGCATTATCGCTAAAAGATTTTTTTGATCCGTTATATCCAATATTTAAAAGCGGTTGATTTAAAGCTGAATAATCAATTCCCGGAAGGGGTTCAAATAAAGAGAAGGATTCTATCTTAAGCGCAAAAGATTTATTTTTTGTATCAGCGGGAACATCCATCGTTGAAACGGCAACTTTTTTTGTAACGTGATTAGGTTTACTAATTACGATAGAGTAGTTGCCATTTGGCGGAATTTCTAATTTAAAATCTCCTCCGCCATCAGATGTTGTTTCTTTTACAAGTGTTGAACCATTGTAGAGTTTAATACTTGCGCCGCCAATTCCTTTATCATCTTTAACAATGGTGCTCGAAAAAACAAATACCCATTCCTGCGAAAATAATTTTGAGCTTAAGCAAAAAAGGATAACGAATAATTTAATATAATTTTTCATCAATTTTAAATGTGGATTTTAAAAATATAAAAAAATGCCTTTTTGAGCAAAATAACTTATCAGTATTTGTTTATTTAGATGCAACAACAGACTTAAATCCATAAAAAATGTTGTTATTAATTTTATTGAAAGAAACGCCTGTTTAACTGCAAAAATTAGATATGAAGGGTTTTTAAAAAATAGTTTTGTGTTAAATTGATTTAGTCATCTGCGACAAATGCATAATTAAGTATTTAATAACCTTGGTAAATTTATTTTAGGTTATCTTTAGCAAGCTGAAAATTAAGCTAACTGTATTATGAATAGAATTTTATTTTTTATCGTCCTGAACATAATTTCAATAAATTATTTCTCGCAAAATGTTGGTATTGGTAATAATAACCCACAGTCTAAATTACACGTAACGGGTGCTATAAGGTCTGATACTTTAATTTATACCGGATCACCTGTTAGATATTTATTTTCTGCTCCGAATGGCAGAATATATGATAGTATAGTTGCCGCAACTGTTTTGCCTCCTGGCTCCAATGATGTTAATGGAACGTATCCTGCTTTAACAGTAGTTGGCCTGCAAACCACGCCGGTAGCTGCTGTTACGCCAACTAGCGGACAAATCTTGCAGTTTAATGGCACCAGCTGGACACCCACAAATGGTACTTTTTGGAATTTATTGGGTAATGCCGGTACCGCTCCTGCTACTAATTTTTTAGGTACAACAGATAACGTTGATCTTGTATTTCGTACCAATAATACTGAGAAAGCACGCATTTTGGCAAATGGCGATGTGGGTATTAATACGAGTGTGCCTCGTGGAAAATTTGATGTTTTGAATGGCCATGCTTACGTAGCTGACAATGTTTTTCCCGCGGGTAACTTCTCGGTTGGACGCTCGGCTACAATTATTTTTGCAGATAACATAAAACCGTATACCGATAACAGCCTAAGAATTTACGATAATAATTCTAACTCTCATATTACATTTGATGCCAATTCGAACGGAGTCATCCAATTTTACACGCCGGCCGGTAGCATACCAGCAGCTTTAGAAAATGTTGCTACCACAGGTGTTTTGGCAATTAATCCATATGGTGGTTTTGTTGGAGTTGGAACAACTGCTCCGCAGGCATATTTAGATGTTGTAAGCACTGCTAATGGTTTTGCAATGCCTCGTATGACAAGCGTACAACGAAAAGCAATTGTTACGCCCGTAGCAGGCGTGCAGGTATATGATACTGATCTTAAAGGTTTTTATTATTGGGATGGTACAAAGTGGGATTGTGCAAATAACCCCGCCGGTACTGTACAGTACTTTGCAAATACTATAGTGCCAAATGGTTATTTAGAATGTAACGGCGCAGCAGTAAACAGGGTAACGTATGCGGAATTATTCGCGGCTATAGGCATTACATATGGTGCAGGTAACGGAACTACAACTTTTAATTTACCTGATTTGAGAGGTGAATTTATAAGAAGCTATGATAATGGTAAAGGAACTGATCCGGGCCGCAACATTGCAACCTGGCAAAGTCCCTCACCGCTTGTTCATGATGATACTCCTGGTGCAGCAGCTCAGGATACAGATTTTTCAATGGATAATGTAGCTGCAACGCTCTCTGACACATGGCCAACAGCAACAGTTGGTTCTATTCCTAATGCATATTGGGGTAGAGGTAATGCCGCCTCGCCTGTTGGTAATTGGGTTGTGTATTCAGGCGCAAGCGCTCAAGGTATGATAAGCGCATCAAGACCCAGAAATGTTGCGTTAATGGCTTGTATTAAATATTAAACTATATATACATTATATATAAATGAAGAACTTCTTTAAAATAATGTTTATCTGTATCCTGTCATTTAATCTTTCGTCGCAAAACGAATTTTATAATAGCGGAGCAGGAATAACCATACAAAATGGCGGATTAATATTTGTACAAGGAGAATTAGTAAATACAGATAACCTTGCAAATACGGGTTTTATAATTAATTCGGGAACCATTGCACTTTCGGGCGACTGGACAAATAATTCAATTTCAGCTGCACTTACGTCTACTTTAGGCACTGTCGAACTAAATGGAGCCTTACAATTAATTACAGGTACCACATCCACAACATTTAATAATCTAATACTGCTTGGAACTAATATAAAGCGATTAAACGTAAATACATTTGTTGGCGGTTTAAGCGGGGTTTTAAATTTAACATCACGCATTTTAGATCTAAATAGTAATACATTATTTGTGACTAACGGCTTACCCTCTGCCATTATAAGAACCAGCGGGCATATTTTAAGTGAAACTGCAGCTACGCCCGGATATGGAACTATTCAATGGGATCTTAAAAATAATACAGGTAATTATGAATTTCCTTTCGGAACAAATGCTTCAGCTTATATTCCTTTCTTTTATAATATCTCTAATGCGGGTGTGCAGAGTGGTGTGGGAAGCATCAGTGCATCTACTTATCCAACCACAACAAGTGTAACTATTAATAATCGTCCGTTGCCTACGGGGGTGTCCGATCTAACAAATAATTGCAATACCGAGCACGCTATAAAAATGCTGGATCGGTTTTGGATAATTAATGCCAATAACTACACAACATTGCCAACCGTTAGCAAAAGATACACGTATGCGGATGATGAATGGAATGCAACGGCAGCAAGTACAAATTCAATAACTGAATCTCTTTTAAATTTATGGCATTATTCTGCAACAGGGTGGTCAAAATTAAATAGTACTAATAATTCAATATTAAATCAACAATCCATTACCACAAATACTAATTATGGGGTATTTACATTGGGTGAGTATAAACAACTAAGCATTTCGCTTTTAAATATTGATAGTGTAAAATGTTTTGGTCAAAATAATGGTGTAATACAATTTTCAACAACAACGGGTTATGGCATAAACTCGTATAATTGGAATTCTGCTACATCAACCGATACAATAAAAACAAATCTGGTTGCAGGAACCTATACAATTATAGCTACTGATATTATGGGATGCTCAGATACATTAAACAATATTTCTGTTTTTGAGCCTATTCTTTTAACTCAGAATTTGGCAACAAATGATATTTCTATTTGCAGAAATCAAGCTATACAACTTAATGCAGATTATTCTGGCGGAACAAAACCATATGTTCTCAACTGGAGTACAGGTTTAACACAGCCAAATTTATCAAACAGTTCTTCTGCATTGGTTTTAACGCCCACAGTAAGCGGCCAATATATAACCACTCTCACAGATAAAAATAATTGTATTGCCGGCGATACAATTTTTATAAATGTTAATCAATTACCGGATATAAATTTCAACGCGGCAGTTAAAGAAGGCTGCCAGCCTTTATTAGTAAATTTTACCAATCTTTCAAATAATAATCCAAAGATAAGTATGTTTCAATGGGAGTTTTTTAGCGGTAACTATTCAACTTTAGCTTCACCGGTTACTATCTTTAATAATCCGGGTAGTTACAGTATTTCGCTTATTGCTACATCCGATAGTGGTTGCGTAAACACAATAAAGAAAAACGATTTTATTATTGTTTATGAAAAGCCAACCGCCAACTTTATTTATACACCAACAAGCGATGCGGATCTTTTAAATCCAATAATAGAATTTCAAAATTCATCTTCAGGAAATTATTCGTATTCGCAATGGAGTTTTGGAGATGGCATAACCTTGACACAAAACAATGCAACGCACACTTTTTTTGATGTGGGGTATTTTAATGTTACACTTCTTATTTCCAACAGTAACAATTGCATGGATTCGGTTACAAAACAAATTCAGATAAAAGACGTTCCAACAATTTTTGTGCCCAATACATTTACGCCTTTAAATGCCGACGGTGTAAACGATATTTTTACTGTAAAAGGTATTAATTTTAACGAATTTAATATGACAATATTTAACAGGTGGGGAGAGAAAATTCATGAAACAAACGACCCTTATCAGGGTTGGGACGGTAAATACAAAGGACAGAATTGTAAATCGGATACATATATTTATAAAATCGTATACAAATTTATTTATGGCAGCCAACGTGGTGTTTCAAAAGAACTCACTGGTCATATTACACTATTAAATTAGTGAGCTCGTTAAAAACACAAAAGGAGGCACCCATACCTCCTTTTGTTCCTTTCATGAAAAAATATTCTTGATTTTCGGGAGATCACAACTAACCCTAAAAAGAATAATACCGTGAAAATAATACTGAAATCGTTAAAATGCTAAATTTTGAGGTAAATAATTAAATTTTATAGGTGAAAATTAACATAGAAGGTATTAATTAATAAGTTCTCCTAATAGTTTATATCGTGATAATAAATTATTGCGAGTTAAAAAGTTATAAATTAAGAGCTATCCCAAAACGGGAGTGTTAAAATTTTTCACAATACATGGCATCTAAATTGATGACTGCTTGTTAGAACAAAATTTAAACACAGCTAATCATGATAAGAAGTTATTTTGCAGATCTGGCTATAGAAACAAAAACAGAGTTAACCTGGAATTATGGGGAACTTATTGCAAGTATAGAAATGGAAGACTATTATATTACATTGTTTTTATTGGACAATTTTTATGTTGAGATCTTCATTGATAAATTTAATAACGAGTTAGTTGATATAAATATTCAGGATGATGACGATATATTATACGCTTACATTAACGATCTGAGCATTGGGGAACTGATAGGTCAAAATAAATGATAAATAAATTTTACAATAATTAATATTTAATAAAATGAAAACATTCAAAAAAGGTGATGAGGTGCGTTGGACTGAGGATAAAACACATAAATATAAAGTAGTTGCTACTAAAGAAGAATCGCATTTAACCGAAACAGGTGAACAAATAAAGGTTTCTGCAGGAAATGATTATATAATTTCGAAAACACCTTTAGAAGATGGAGTATTTGGATTTCAGCATGTGCCAATGCAACACCTTGAATTTATAATTTAACAAATTATTTTTGCAACATAAGATCATAAAAAAAGCCCTAAAAAAGGGCTTTTAAATTTTTTAAATTAGATTATTTTGAACCGATTTTTTTTGGCTTATCTCCGCCATCACGATCATCATCACCCGAACCAACAACATCAGTAGATTGATAAGTATCATCACCAACCAAAATAGTGTTTGTATTTAATTTGCTTCCTTGAGAATTTTCTTTAGAAGCTTTAGTACCACATTCGTTTGGTTTAAGGTCAGATTTTTTACAACCAATTAAACCAATTGCAGGAACTAAAAGAATAAGTAATATTTTTAAGATTTTCATTTGAAACCTCCTTTTTTTTGACTTGTAACTCTATAAAGGTAAGTAATTGCTTGGTAACAGCCAAATTTTTTAACATATTTAATGTATTATTAATTCTACCCTGGTGCCTAAAACCTTGTTTTTGGCGTCTTTTACCTCAAAAGGCCCATTTATCGAAATATTAATGTTATTCATGGCGCCTAAAAGCTGAATTCTTTGAGTGGTAATGGATGTCCCTCTAGAAACATGAGGGCTCTTTTTCGAGACTTTTTTTAGTTTACTTTTCTCAATTCCAATACCGTTATCCTGTATGCTAAAAATAACATGTTGCTGGCTGTTGCATTCAACACGAATTTCTATGCGGCCATTTTCGCCTGAAGGTAAAATTCCATGAAGAATACTATTTTCTACATAGGGTTGTAGAAGCATTGGTGGAATTTCTATGGATTCAATATCTACTTCATCGTCCACATGAATGCTGTATTGAAATTTATCTTCAAAACGCATTAATTCAATTTGTAAATAAAGATCAAGTCTTTCTAATTCTTCTGCGGCAGAAACTAAATTACTCATTGAGCTATCTAAATTCATCCTGATAAGTTTTGCAAAACGCGAAAGATATTTGTGTGCGGATAATTTGTCTTCTTTATCCATATAATATTGTATGGAGTTTAAAGCATTGAAAATAAAATGACGGTTCATACTTGAATTTAAACTTTGATGTTCAAGCACCATTAATTTTGATTTAAATTCTAGCTGTTGCGTTAAATGCTTTTTTCTGATCTCGTTTATTCTTATTCTATAAATTCCCCATAACAAAAACAAGGAAACAAAAATGCATAATAAAACAAACCACCATTTTGTCCAGAAAGGCGGTAAGATCTCAAAACTAAAAGTTGCAGGCATTTTATTCCAATTACCTGTAGCATCGCCCGCCATTACTTTAAAAGTATATTTGCCACTTGGTAAATTGGAGTAGGTTGCAAAAGTAGCATCGGTAGCCATAGACCAATTTTCATCAAAGCCATCCAACATATATTTGTAGCGCACAGATGAAGGATTGCTGAGTTTTATGCCAATATAATCAAAAGTAAAATGTGTAGTTTGGTAATTAACTTTTAAATTTTTTGGCAAACGTGTAGCCGAATCAATTTCGTTTGTAACACTTATCCAGTTGGTATCTTTTAAAAACAACCTTACCCCCGAAATGTGAGTAATGGGTTCAAAATTGCTGGAATGAAAATCTTTAATGTTTGGATCGTATTTAATTACACCTTCGGTTGTGCCCATCCAGATATTTCCACGATGATCTTTAAAAGCTGCATTCTGATTACATTCCATGCCGGGCAAGCCATCGAAAATTGTGTACTGCCTGAACGTGGTTTTTTTTGAATTTATATATTCTCTCGTATCTAAAACAAAAACGCCGCTGTTTGTGCCTGTCCATAAAAACTCTTTATTATCCAAAGCAAGAAAACAAATATTATTTGAGTTAAAAATATCATCCATTAAAATTCTGGAGAATGTTTTGCCATCGTAAAAATTAATTCCACCGGGCGATCCCATCCATAAATTATTTTTGTTATCTACAACCAGCGAAACTAAATTGTTATTGCTTAAGCCATTGGCGGTTGTATATTTTGTAAACGCGCTGTTTTCTAATTTATATAATCCGTTCTTAGTGGCAAACCATAAGCGGTTATTTTTATCTTCTGCAATACTTTTTACATCAGAGCCTATATTATCGATGCCATTTATATAATTTTTAAATTGAGTACCATCAAACATAGAAACACCTTTTGTAGTGCCAAACCATAAATTGCCACTATGATCCTGGCAAATAGAGTAAACGATCTTTGCACTTAATCCATCATCAACCCCATAATTTTTAAATTTTTTGCCATCAAACATGCTAATGCCATCTGATGTGCAAAACCATAGATGATCATTTTTATCTTTTAAGCTGGCCCAGATTGTATTATTATTTAAACCCTCATCGGCAGAATATTTTATAGTTACACTTCCTTCTTTTTTTGTGATACCTTTTCCAAAAGTAGAGAACCATAAATTTTTATCTTTATCCTCCAATATAGAAAGTACAACGTTACTGCTAAGATCATTCTTGGTTGTAAGATATGTAAAGGTTTCACCTAAGAATTTACACAGCCCTTTACCGTCAGAGCCTATCCAGATATTTCTTTCTTTATCTTCAAATACAATATTTGTATTATCTACTGGTAAGCCTTCTGCTTCGGTAAATTTCATAAATGTTTTACTGTCAAATCTTGAGAGGCCAAATTTAGATGCCAGCCATATATTTCCATCTGAATCTTCTATGGCCGAGCGAATCCAGTTGTTTATTAAACCATCGCTCTCGCTGTAATTCTTAAACGTTTTACCATCATAATAATATACACCTTCGCCAAAAGTACTGAACCATAATTTTTTATGTTTATCCATAAAAATATGACTCACATTATGCGGTTGCGCAATTGTTGTATCCAGAGTTTTAAATTCTTTGCCGTCATAAAAACAAATTCCGTTTTTTGTACCAAACCATATCAATCCTTTATCATCTAAACAAACGGCGCGTACATTATTATTGGCAATGCCATTTTCTTCGGTAAAATATTCGAATTTGCTCTTGTTAAATTTACATACGCCTCCGCCATCGGTTGCTAACCATAAATTACCATTATTATCCTGCGCAATGGCATTTACTATATTATCGGCCATATCTTCTTTAAAAGGGTATGACTTAAATTTTTCTCCGTCAAAATAGTTTAGTCCTCCAAGCGTTCCTATCCAAAGGCCAATATATCTATCTGGTGCAAGTGAAAAGATCTGGTTATTTATTAATCCGTTTTGAATGGAATAATTCACAAACTTTTTACCATCGTACTTTGATAATCCGGCAAGTGTGCCTAACCATAAATAGCCATTCTTATCTTGTGCAATAGAACGGATTTGTGATTGCGCCAAACCCGATTCGGTAGAATAATTAATAAAGTTGTAATGCTGGCCAAACGAAAAATTAGCCAAAAAACTCATCAGCAGGAAAAGAAAGTATGATCTTATTCGTAGAGATGACATCATTTGGGTTTAATTTATTTTAAAAATACTATAAATATATCTTAACAAAAACAGCAATGTGGCATAATTAGCCCATGAATGGACAGGATGTTAAAGAGACTGTATAAAATGTAGCTTTGGTTGATTTAAATGTAATCAGGCTTTTTTGCCTGGTTTAAAAAACTCTAAGAACTTAGGTACCCTTAAACGGGAGATGGACAGTTTGGTATTATCTTTCATAATAACAGAATGACCATCATCATTCAAAAATTCTTTTACGTATAAAATATTTACTATGTGCGATTTATGGATCCTGAAAAAATTCTGGGCATCTAAGATCTCTTCATATACGCCAATTGATTTTGTATCTACATATTTTGTGCCGTCAATAAAAATAATGGAAGTATAATTTCCTTCACCTTCCAAATACATAAAATCGTTTGGGTCAACAATTTTAAAGCCTTTTGCGTGGTTAATGGTAATACGCGGCACACCCGTAGATGGCAACATAGCCTTTGAAAGATTTTCGAGTGACTTAATATAATTTAATAATTGTTCCTGGCTTTCGTTAAATATCTGACTGGTGCTTACCAGTTTTTTAACTGCCATTTTAAGGTCATCTACATCAACAGGTTTTTGAAGATAATGAATGGCGTTTGCGTTTAAAGCACGAATAGCGTAATCTTTAAAGGCTGTAACAAAAACCACCTGGAATTTTTTATTGGGTAAAGAATCTAAAAAATCAAAACCTTCGGTGCCAGAAGGCATGCAGATATCTAAAAAAATAACTTGTGGATTTAAAGCATTTACAGATTCAGTGGCGCTTTCGGGTCCATTAGCCATGCCTATAACTTCAATCTCCGGACAGTAATTTTGCAACAGGTATTTTAAATTTTCCCGCGCATGAATTTCGTCATCAACTATTAAGGCCCTAAGCTTCATTATTGTAAAGATGTAATTTTTTTTGCAGGAAAAAAATTCACGAAAGTGTTTTTTGTTATATATATGTAGTCATTTGTAAATTTTGAATTTTCTTTTTTGGGCGCCTTAGCGGGCTGCTACGGGCTCGGCTAGCGCCTCGGTTTTTTGCCCTAACAGGCAAAAGAACTAAACCCTCCGCATCCCTGGCGCAGATCTTCGGATGTTGGCACGTAATTTTACGTGAGCCATTGCAGCGTAAAGCCCGCAGCGAAGCGAGGACTTGAAGCGTAAAGCGCGACCCGAAGGGGCACGCCAAAAAATAAATACTTGTTTGCTTTTGTATAAATAAAAAATCCCCTTCAATTTTGAAGAGGATTTTGAGTTTGATGTGGTACCGTAGGGAGTCGAACCCCAAACCTCCTCATCCGTAGTGAGGTGCTCTATCCAGTTGAGCTACGGAACCATTAAATCGGACTGCAAAAATATACAATTTTTTAATACCTTGCAAAGGATTTTAAAAAGAACTATGCAAAATATTATTGAAGCTGCCTGGCTAAACAGAGAATTATTGAAAGAAAAGAACACTTTAGATGCAATAAATGAAGTAATTGAACAACTCGATAAAGGAAAATTGCGTGTTGCCGAGCCTTTAACGGATGGTAACTGGCAGGTAAATGATTGGGTAAAAAAAGCGGTGATTATGTATTTTCCTACCCGAAAAATGGCCACTATTGAGGTTGGCCCTTTTGAGTTTCATGATAAAATGGCACTTAAAACCAATTACGAAAAACTTGGTGTACGTGTGGTGCCGCCCGCTGTTGCCCGCTATGGCGCATTTTTAGCCAGTGGCGTAATTATGATGCCAAGTTATGTAAATATTGGAGCATATGTAGATAGTGGCACAATGGTAGATACGTGGGCAACTGTGGGTAGTTGCGCGCAAATTGGGAAAAACGTACACTTAAGCGGTGGAGTGGGCATTGGCGGCGTATTAGAACCCGTGCAAGCTGCGCCGGTTATTATAGAAGATAATTGTTTTGTGGGGTCGCGCTGTATTGTGGTAGAAGGCGTAAGAGTGGGTAAGGAAGCAGTTCTTGGCGCTAATGTGGTACTAACTATGTCAACTAAAATTATTGATGTTACCGGCTCAAGCCCTGTTGAAATGAAAGGTTACGTGCCCGAGCGCAGTGTTGTTATTCCGGGAAGTTACACGAAGAAATTTCCTGCGGGAGAATACCAGGTACCTTGTGCTTTAATAATTGGTAAACGTAAAGAAAGCACAGATCTTAAAACATCTTTGAACGATGCTTTGCGTGAGAATAATGTAGCAGTTTAATGACCACTTTTATAATCATATTTGTTGTGCATTTTTTAGCAGATTTTGTTTTTCAATCTTCCAAAATGGCAACAGGTAAAAGTAAAAGTTTAAAATGGTTAAGCATTCATGTATGCACATATGCTTTGGTATCGTTGATCACATTCGCAGCTCTTGCAAACTACGGTCATATTTGGTTTGCGTTTTGCTGGTGGATAATTAATGTTGCATTACATTTTATAGTAGATCTTATTACTTCAAAAATAACTTCTAAGTTTTGGGAAGAAAAAAATATGCGTTTCTTTTTTGTGATGATAGGCTTCGATCAGCTAATCCACGCGCTTTGTTTGATTATTACGTTTTATCAATTGAAGGAAATGATACTGTTAACGGTGTAGCGCACATTTTAACTACATAGGCACATAGAAAAAGATGAATAGCTTAATGCAGAAAGAAACACTAAGTTTTCTTCATCGAAGAAGAAGAAATTTTATGTTTTACTTTTTTGTTTGAAATAGAAACTATGAAAAACTATGTTTCTATGTGTTTAAAATTTTCGATTAATGCTGCGATTGTTCTTCCCTTGAAATAAATTGAAGATCGGCAATTAATTTTAAAACAAATTCTAATTGTTCTTCTCTTGTAAGATCACTGTTATCAAGAACTACAGCATCTTCTGCCTGTGTTAAGGGACTTTCTTCACGGCTTATATCTGCCATATCACGCTTCAGCAAACTCATTTCTACTTCTTCAATAGTAAAATATTGTCCTTTACTGCTAAACTCATCCTGCCTTCTTTTTGCACGCACATCCGGATCGGCGATCATAAACAATTTTAATTCTGCTTTCGGAAAAACGTGCGTTCCAACATCCCGCCCATCCAAAACAACGGCTTTTTTCTTTCCCATTTGGCGTTGAAGTGCAACCATTTTTTCACGTACGGCTTTAATAGCGCTTACTTTACTAACAAGACTACTTACCTGCATAGTTCTTATTTCGCGCTCAACATCTACACCATTTAATACTACATCAGAGTTATGCGTTTTTGGATTGACTTCAAATTCAACATTTATTTCGGGCAAAGCATTTATTAATGCTTCCACATTAATATTCTCATTAGCATCAATTAAATTGTTTTGTAGAGCATATAAGGTAACTGCGCGGTACATAGCGCCAGTGTCAATGTAATTGTAGCCAAGCTTTTGTGCTAACGCTCTCGCAAGCGTGCTTTTTCCGCAACTGCTGTAACCATCAATACCTATTGTAATTTTTTGCACTGCTATAAATTTACAAATTTCCGGCCATTTATTTTATTAAAAAACTCAATGAAGTTTGCGGCATAAAATTGACTGCGCCAGCACAAAAATTAGAATTATGAAGCAAAAACTCTCTGTTTTAAGCAGTTAAAGCTAATGGTTACTTTTAAAAAGTTATTAAAAAGAGCCATTACCTTTTGCTTTTAATTTAAATTTGCCTTTTAATAAAAATACTATGAAAGCAGATGTACTTTTAGGATTGCAATGGGGTGATGAAGGAAAAGGAAAAATTGTTGATGTTTTAACTCCTGACTATGATATTATTGCCCGTTTTCAGGGTGGGCCAAACGCGGGGCATACTTTAGAGTTCAATGGCATAAAGCACGTTCTTCACACAATTCCAAGTGGTATTTTTCATCCAACTGCAATTAATATTGTTGGTAACGGTGTTGTAATCGATCCGGTTATTTTTAAGAAAGAGATTGATGCGTTAGCAAAATTAGGTGTTGATGTAAAAGCAAAATTATTAATAAGCAAACGAGCGCATTTAATTTTACCAACACATCGTTTAATTGATGCTGCTAGCGAAGCTTCAAAAGGCAAAAATAAAATTGGCTCTACTTTAAAAGGTATTGGTCCAACTTATATGGATAAGACGGGCCGTAACGGTTTGCGTATTGGTGATATTGAAACAAATGAATTCAAAGAAAAATACGATACATTAGTTGAAAAACATAAACAATTATTATCATTCTATAATTTTGAATACAATTTACAAGAGTTAGAACCGGATTGGTTTGCAGCTATTGATGCATTAAAAGAATTACAATTTGTAGAAACAGAACATTATTTAAATACTGCCATGACTTCCGGTAAACGTGTATTAGCCGAAGGCGCTCAGGGCAGTTTACTGGATATTGATTTTGGTTCTTATCCATTTGTTACCAGCAGCAACACAATTTGTGCCGGCGCTTGCAATGGTTTAGGAATTGCGCCAAATAAAATTGGTAATGTAATTGGTATTTTTAAAGCGTATTGTACACGTGTTGGCAGCGGCCCGTTTCCAACCGAGTTAGATAACGAAATTGGCGAACAAATTCGTAAAGTAGGCCGTGAGTTTGGTGCTACAACAGGCAGACCACGTCGTACAGGTTGGTTAGATATTCCTGCATTAAAATATGCGGTAATGATAAACGGTGTTACAGAATTGATGATGATGAAAGCCGACATACTAAGCGAGTTTGAGGATATTGAAATTTGCACACATTATAATTATAACGGACAGGTGATTGATTATCTACCATATAATATCGATCCTAATTATTTAAAGCCAATTACAACAACCGTAAAGGGTTGGCATAAAGATCTTACGGCGATGGATAGTAAAGAAAGTTTGCCAAAAGAATTAATTGACTATGTACGTTTTATTGAGAAGGCTGTGAACACGCCAATATCAATAGTTTCGGTTGGGCCAGATAGAAAACAAACTATTAAAATGTAGATCATTTAAACTAAGCTAAGGCTTAGTTTAAATGATATCTTACTAATTTCCTTTCAACTGTTGACGTTACAGATAAAAAGATTGCTTGCGTTTGAGTGATCATACCAACGTTTTTAGCAAAACGTGTATTCACATATCTTAAATTAACGCCATTGGCGTAATTTGGAAAAATGGTGAATTTTTTTTGATAATTTGAAGTTACAAAAGTACCGGCCGGAACAGTTACAGACATATCCTTATCAGCCATTTTATAAATGTATTTATAAATTGTATCATTTTGAGCTGTATGGTTGAGCATAGATGCGCTTGCAAAAATTGTAGCAAAATTATTCGCTGCAAAAACAATTTCTCCCTGCGAATTAATAATAATATTAGAAGAATCGCGTAAGAATTCCTGGTAAGAAAAAAGCGGCGAAAAATTCTTTAGCTTAAAAAATGTTGAACCATGAATTAGTGTATCTTTTGCGATGTAGCAGCTGTCATAGTTTGTTGTTGGTGTTTCATTACCCTGCGCATCAACATTAATTTGTTGGTAGATCCAATAATTGCCAATTTTTAGTTGCGCATATTCTGCAGAGCTTATAGGCTCTGTTACAGGAGTAGTTGGAACAGGTTGAGTTGGTTCAGGCTCTACTTCTTTTTTCTTTTTGCAGGCTTGCGTTAATACAATAGCAACTACCAGCATACAATAAAGTATGTTCTTCATTTCGTTTTAAGTTTATGGGATTTTGTTTAAGAACGAAGCTTTTCTAAAAATATTGTGCAGGAAATTATTTTGGTTGTTTAACCCAGCCAAGAATATAGGTTTTAGACACATCAACTGGCACCGGATTATCTTTTGTCAATATCACATCTGACAAAGCAAATTTTGCGAAGATCCATTTTTGTTTTGCTTCGTCAATATAAGTGTTATAACTAAGGCCAACCGCTTCATCTTTCGTTTTAGCAATATTAAATGGGTCTTTTATTTCGGCCGCTAAATATAAACCCGCACTAAATTTAAGGCTAAAGGCTTTACCAGCTTTTAATTTTAACGGCACAATTGTTGTTGCCACAGCCTTTGGCATATAAGAATAATATAAGATCGCAGACTTAAAGTCCACCTGATCTTTTTCAATGTTAATGTAAGACAAAGTAGTTGCAGATATTATATTTCCTGAATGTCTGCTAATGGTAAAATGTTTACAGCTAAAAAACTCAGTAATTTTTCCATAGTCTGAAAATATTTTTTCAAGTTTATTATCCTTATTAATATAGATATTTACTTTTCCAACTTCACTGGCGGCGCATTCGATTCCTGAAAAAACGAGGTCGACATCTTTATCGTTATCAATATCTATAAAATGAAAAACGGATGAATAATATTTTAAAAACTGCTCAGCATTGGTAATACTGTCACCTTTACAATATTGCTCGGAATCATCAAAGTGAATGGGTGTTATTAATTTTATTTTTTCAGGATTACCAATTTTCGCTTCAAGTTTTTTCCAGTTTGGATTTTTATTCCGAAGCGAATGCAAATTCTTTATCAAATACTCTTCTTCTTTTTGAGAAAAAAAGCAAAGCGGAATTAAAATTAAAATATAAAAAATGTTTTTCATGAAGCCTGTTCAACTTCTTCTTTTCTATAAGCTCCCGGAGTTAATTTAAACGAACGCCAGATCATAAAGGCGCCAATTAAAATAAATGGAATACTAAGCCATTGGCCGTTATTTAAAAGATTATCTTTTTCAAAATCAACCTGCGCTTCTTTTAAAAATTCATCAAAAAAACGTTCGGTAAAAAGTAAAACAGTCATTAGGCCAAACATAAAACCCGGGCCAACCTTATCGCGTTTATTTTTCCACAACCAGTACATTAAAATAAACAAGAAGAAACAAAAAATGGCTTCGTATAATTGAGCCGGATGACGCGGTAAATTATCTTCCTGTACAAAAATAAATGCCCATGGTACATCGGTAACTTTTCCAATAATCTCGCTGTTAATTAAATTTCCTAAACGAATACACATGGCGGCAATTGGCACCACTACCACCAATCTGTCAAACAACCAAAGCCAGTTTTCTTTATGTTTACGGCAAAATAAGATCATGGCAGTTATAATGCCAATAGCGCCGCCGTGGCTGGCTAAACCTCCTTCGTATACTTTTAACATATTTAAGGGGTGAGATAAATAACCTTCAATTACCATCCCGTTTTGTAATGTTTCATCAAACCAGGGGCCGTAGAAAAGACAATGGCCAAGACGCGCGCCAATAACTGTACCTAAAATTATATAAAGAGTTAAAGTATCTAATGCCTTATCAGAACGCTTTTCGGCTTTAAAAATGCGGTTCATAAAAAAGTGACTCACAATAAAAGCAAGCGCCCACATTAATCCATACCAGCGCACAGGCCAGTCAATACCTGGTATTGTAAAGATCTCGCGTGCAGGATTCCAATTTATATAGTTAAGTAACATAGCTAACAAAATTAGTAAATTCTTCAATAGTTTCTAATTAATAACTATTTTTGGCGAAATGATCAATGTAGCCATATTTGCAAGTGGAGAAGGCACAAATGCCGAGAATTTATTTAATTACTTTGCCAACGATCCGCGCATAAAAATAAAACTGGTTGTTACCAATAAAGATGACGCAGGAATAATTGCCCGCGCTGAAAAGCATAAAAAAAATGTACAAATCATTAGTAAAGCAGCTTTAGAAAATTATACAGATAAATTTATTGAGTTCTTACAAGTAGAGAAGATCGACCTTATTATTTTAGCAGGTTTCTTAATAAAAATTCCTGAAGCATTTGTAAAGGCGTTTCCAAATAAGATCATTAACCTCCATCCTGCATTGTTGCCAAATTATGGTGGCAAAGGCATGTATGGTATGAATGTGCATAAGGCTGTTATTGCCAATAAAGATAAAGAAAGTGGTATTACCATTCATTTTGCAAATGAAGAATACGATAAAGGAGAAATAATTTTACAGGCAAAATGTGTTATTGAAGAAAATGATACTCCTGAAGTATTGGCGAAAAAGATACAGGCTTTAGAGTTTGAGTATTTGCCAAAAGCTATAGAGAAATTTCTTTAAACGAGGTCATTAACAAACTTTACTTCACTGTTATCGAAATTTGTTCCTGTAAATTATCTGGATGATAGCTGCAATAAATGCCATACCTGGCAGAATCGCTAAAGGTACGCTCGTATTGATCTCCCGGTTTTATTTTTCCACTCGAGAATGCACTGCCGGATTCTGTGATAGAATGATTTGCGTTATCTTTATTCATAAAGATCAAAGTTGTACCTTTTTTAATGTCAATAAAAGTTGGATTGAAACGTTTGTACAGAAGCCATACTTCATTATCACCTTGCGGTGTAGTATCTTTATTTTTTCTGCAAGAGAAAACAAACAGAATTGAAAAAAGGAGTATGGAGATCTTTAGTTTCATTTCGAATTTATATAAAGATAAATATTAATTGCTTTGCATTTGATGTAATTGAAAATAACTTTTCTTTAGAGCCAGAAGCTCTTCATGCGTTCCCATTTCAACAATCTCTCCATCTTTTAAATACAATATAAGATCAGCATTTTTTAAACTCGAAATACGATGGCTAACAATAATTGCAGTTTTGTTTTTCATTTCCTGCTTTAAGTTATTTAAAATAGACTCTTCCGTTTCTGTATCCACCGCACTTAAACAATCATCAAAGATCAACAGCTGAGGTTTATTTATTAATGCACGTGCAATTGAGATACGTTGTTTTTGTCCGCCACTTAAAGTAACACCGCGCTCGCCCACAATAGTTTCGTAGTTTAAAGGAAAGTTCATAATGTTATCATGCACATGAGCTTGTATTGCCGCGCCCTGTATTTTTTCTTTTGGCGTATTTTTATCCGGACTTCCAAACAAAATATTATTGGCAATAGTATCGCTAAATAGAAAAACCTCTTGCGGCACTACACCCATGTTTTTTCTTAAGAGGTGTAAATTATGTTGCTTAATGTTTTTATGATCAATTAAAATTTCGCCGCTCGTGACATCGTATTGACGCGTAATTAAATTCAAAATACTTGATTTGCCACTTCCTACTTTACCTGTAATACCAAGTGTTTGACCTTGTTTTAATTTAAAAGAAATATTTTTCACGGCTTGTATGTTATTTTCGGGATAAATAAAATTTACATTTTTAAATTCAATATCACCATGTATAGAATATGTTTGTGTATTTGAATTTATAATGGAAGGTTTAGTATTTAAAAATTCGTTTATTCTTTCCTGCGATGCCGCAGCCCTTTGCACCAAAGAAGTTACCCAGCCTAAGGAAGCAAAAGGCCATGTTAAACGAAATACGTAAAAAATAAATTCAGTAACGTTACCCGGTTCAATTTTATCATTAATGGTTAATTTACCACCATACCAAACGGTTATTAAAACACTTAGTCCGATCATTAATACCATTGCCGGACCAAAGAACGATTCAATCGTTGCTAATTTTAAAGCAGTTTTTTTATAAACTTCATTTTTTTCCTGCATGCGTTCAGTAAAAAAAGTCTCTCTTGCGTAAGCTTTAATAACTCTGATGGCACTGAATGTTTCTTGTGCTTGTGTGGTTAAGTTACCAAGCTCTTGCTGCACTTTACCACTTTGTTTGTTGATCATATCCGAAACACGGTAAATCAAATAAGAGAGTAGTGGAAGCGGTAAAAAAACAATGAGCGTTAATTGCACATTCACACTTAACATAAAAATTAAAACAGTAACTGTTGTAACAATTGTATTTGCCAGGTACATAATTGCCGGGCCGCTATACATACGCACCTTGCCAACATCCTCGCTAATGCGGTTCATAAGATCGCCGGTTGTATTTTGCTTAAAAAAACTGGCATCTAATCGTTGGTAATGTTCATAGATCTCATTTTTTTGGTCATACTCAATAAGCCGGCTCATAACAATAATTGTTTGCCGCATTAAAAACATAAATAAGCCACTGGTTAAAGCCAGGCCAATAATAATCAGACCATATCGAATAAAAACTCCGGCCTCTGCTGGCTGACCATTTTTAAAGATCTCAATAATTTTATTGGTACCATTACGTACAATTACACCTTGGTAAGTGCCAAAAATAGTTGATAATGAAACAAATAATAACCCGCCTAAAAAGTGCCATTTATACTTAATAAAATAAAGATTTATTACTTTAAGATGTTTCACGGTACAAAGGTAATTCTAAAATAATTGTTAATGCAATAAATATGAGCCTGGTTAAAAGTTATCTGATTTCTTTATTGCGCATCTTTTTGGCTACAAATTCGTTAGATTTTTCAAGATAATTAGTCCCATTATCTCTACAAAATCTGCCTTTTTTCGCTCAAAAACATGCGACAATAAATTTATCATATAAATTTTAAACAGGCTCTTTTAGTTTTGTTTGGAATCCCGAAAAATACCCTAACTTTGCCCCACTTCAACCTAAAAATCATGGAAGTTACAACCCTAAAAAACTCTGATCTTGCTAAAGATCCTGTTATTGGCCAAATGAGCCTTCACAATCATGAGCAAATTTTATTTTGTAATGATAACGCAACTGGTTTAAAAGCCATTATCGCCATTCATAATACCGTACTTGGCCCATCATTAGGTGGTACGCGTATGTGGAATTACGCTAACGAAATGGAAGCATTGCACGACGTATTGCGTTTATCGCGCGGTATGACCTATAAATCGTCGGTTGCAGGGTTAAACCTGGGTGGTGGTAAAGCAGTAATTATTGGTGATGCCAAAAAAATTAAGAACGAAGCGTTGCTTCGTCGTTTTGGAAAATTTGTAGATAGTTTAGGTGGAAAATATATTACTGCCGAAGACGTAGCAATGACCAGCCGCGATATGGAAATTATTAAAATGGAAACCGATTACGTGAGTGGCTTGCCCGAAAATATGGGTGGTAGCGGCGATCCTAGTCCGGTTACTGCATATGGTGTTTACGTGAGTATGAAAGCTAGTGCAAAAGAAACCTGGGGCAGTGATAGCTTAAGCGGAAAAAAAGTTTTAGTACAAGGTATTGGGCACGTTGGTGAAGTGTTGGTTGATCATTTAACCAAAGAGGGTGCTAAAGTTTACATTAATGATATTAGCCAGGAACGCTTAAAAGCAGTTTCTGATAAATACAAAGCAGAAGTTGTTGCAGCGGATAAAATGTTCGACCTGGATATTGATATTTATGCTCCTTGTGCTTTAGGCGCAACTGTTAACGATGATACATTAAGCAAATTAAAATGCAAAATTATTTGTGGTGCAGCAAACAATCAATTAGCCGATGAAAACATTCATGGCGCTTTGGTAGCAAAAAAAGGAATTTTATATGCGCCGGATTTTGTTGTTAACGCGGGCGGAATTATTAACGTATTTTACGAATTAGAAGGCTACAATAGAGAGCGAGCACTTTCTCATGCCGAAAAAATTTACGATACAACCTTTAATTTATTTCAGTTAGCAAAGCAGGAAAATATTTTAACGTATCAGGCCGCTAACAAATTAGGCGAACAACGCATTGAAGCCATTGCAAGAATTAACGCAGTGCTATAAATTTAAGAAGTGAGAAGTTAGATTTAAGAAATCGGGATTTGTTTAAATCTTAGATCTTAGATCTTAAATCTAAAATGAAAATATGCTAAACAGAAGGTTCTTAAGAATAAAAGTAATGCAGGCTTTGTATTCGTTTTTTCAACACGAAAAAGCGGATATGGCTCAATTTGAAAAAGAAATGTTCAAGAGCCTGGATAAAATCTTCGAATTGTATTTATCTATTTTAGGATTGGTTTCGGATATTCATCACGTTGCTTTGGTAATGATGGATGAAAATAAGAATAAACGTATTCCAAACTCTGCAGATCTTGATCCCAACTTGAAATTCGTAAAAAATTCTTTATTAATTGGCATTTCAGAGAATAAAGACTTAAAAACGCTGTTAGAAAAACGCAAAATTTCCTGGCAAAATGATTTTGATGTAGTGCGTAAATTATTTGTAGAGATCAGGAACGGTGAATCTTATAAAGCTTACATGGAATCTAAAGATGCCAGTGCGATAGAAGACCGTGATTTTGTTATTTCCATGATCACCGAGCATTTAAGTGAGAATGAAGTGTTGATCTCGTTATTTGAAGAAAAAAATATGCATTGGGCAGATGATACTTTTGTGGCATTTAATTCTGTAATTAGAAACTTTGAAGATTTTAACGGCGAGTTTAAATTAAGTCCGCTTTTAAAAGACGAAAAGGACGATATGGAATTTATGAGCCTTCTTTTCAAAAAAACAATTATTTACCGCGAGCAGTTTGAAGAGTTAATTGGCCGTCATACACAAAATTGGGAAGTAGAGCGTATTGCCAATATGGATATGTTGCTAATGCAAATGGCTTTGGCTGAGATTCTTTATATTCCAAATGTTCCGGTAAAAGCATCTTTAAACGAGTATATTGATATCAGTAAAGAATACAGCACACCAAATTCTAAAGTGTTTGTGAATGGTGTACTTGATAAAATTATTGCCGAATTAAAACGCGATAATAAGATCTCAAAAACGGGTAGGGGATTAAAGGAGAATTAATTTTTGATCGCTCTTAAAAACCGCATCTTTCCACTCATATCCTTTATAAGAATTGTTTCTTTAAACTGTTTTCTGTCTTTAGCGTATTGCAAAACGTTTTCCGCTGTTAAAGGATTTAATTCAAAATATAATTTTCCGTTGGGATTTAATTTTTCTTTGCAGAGATCAATGATCTTCTTGTAAAAAATAATGTCATCATTTCCATTTACAAAAAGCGCTAAATGAGGTTCATTATCTAATACACCTTTCGTCATTATTTCTTTTTCAGCAGATTTAATATATGGCGGGTTACTTACAATAATATCAAATGTAGAAGCGATATCTGTAGTTGATGTCTCATGATTTAAAATATCTGTTTCTATAAAAGTAACTTCTGTTTTATTCTTTTCCGCATTTTTTTTTGCAACGCTTAATGCTTCTTTGCAAATATCACAGGCATAAACATTTGCAGCTGGTTTATTTTTTTTAATAGAAACCGGAATACAACCACTGCCGGTGCCGATATCCAAAAAAGTATTTGCCGTTTTATTTTCTTTTAAAATAATGTCTACTAATTCTTCAGTCTCAGGTCTTGGTATCAATACATTATTATCTACGTAAAATTTTAAATTATAAAACCAGGCTTCTTTTAAGATGTATTGAATTGGTACATTCTTTTTTAATTCTTTACAGCAGAAGTATAATTTTAAAAGATCACTTTGGTTGAGATTCTCATTTTTTTTGGCGATGAGATCGTTTTTAGAAAACCCTAAATAATGTTCGAGTGCTAAATTTAAAATGGCCTCAATCTCTGATGCTTCAAAAATTTCGCTTAATTCTGAATGATAAAAAGAAATAAGCGCGGCAAGTGAATTAGAGGCAATGCGCATATTAATTTGCTTTGATCAGTTTAAAAACTGTGCTTTCATTTGGCGTTTTTATTTTAACAAATAATAAACCAACAACTTCATTTAATTGTGGTGATGTAAGTTTATAAGAATTGCCATTTACAACATCTTTATAAATTAATTTTCCATCAACGGCATAAACAAAAATTTCACCATTCAGATCTTTTTCAAAGTTAAAAGTAACAGTGTTCGAAAAAGGATTTGGATAATAGTTAACACCCTTACTTAATGTGTTTTTATTTAGCTGTGTAATAATGCAATTCATTGCAGCAAAACCATCGAGCTTTCCATAACCCCATAAATAATTCGGTAAGGCAGTGCCGGTGTAAGCATCTGAATATGCACAATTCGTAATCGCATTTTTAATCTGAATGCTTGTTGCGTTTGGGTATTTTTGAAGATACAATGCTGCTAAACCAGCAACCACTGGCGAGGCTGCAGAGGTTCCGCCACCCTGCACGTGTAAGCTACCTTGTGCAACAACCTGCGGCGCGTTAGCTAACAAATTAGTTTGCATACCCAATGCCATAGCGCTAAAAACACCGGCACCGGTTGCGCTAATATCGGGTTTTTGTTTATTATCGCGTGTAGGACCTCGGCTGCTGCTAACTGCTAAAGTATTTACGTTCTCCCCGGGATTTAAAACCGCCCAACTTTGCAAAGTATTAGTTACATCGTAATAATTGTTTACGTTAACATAATTAGCAACAGTGGTTACATCCTCCAAACATTGAAAACTCGAAACCATTGTTTTATTCAGATCTGGCATTACATATTTTAATATCGGTGGAAAACTTATAGAAGAAGGTAAGCCGGTAGATAAAAAATCAAAATTCCAGGCATCGTGAAAACCAACGCCTTTAGTTTCAATACGCCATTTTAAATTTAAAGTATCGGCTAAAATTTTAAGATATAATTCGTAAACACCATAAGGATTAATGCTGGCAGATGTTTTTACAATACCAATACGATTGCCGTTGTATTTTAAGGTATCGCTTTGTATAGATGCCAGGCCATAATTATAATTTTTAAAGCCTATTCTTCCTAAATTAAAATTGTTGTTACGGTTGGCGCCAACACTTATTTGTATATTCTTTATATCGCTGGTATCTGCATAACACCAGTAATTTAAAACAGCTGTGTTGTTTTTTATCCATGTAAAACTTGTATCGTTTAACGGCGGTTGTGTTTTTACATGGTGTTTTATGTGCCCGGCATTTCCAGCGGCTGCAACAATTGCGCGGCCAGGAATATTATGAACCATATTCTCAATCAATTTTGCTTCCATGTCGGTTCCGTCATGGCTGCCATCATAATTTCCCAGGCTAATATTTATAACACAGGGTTTGCCCAGTAAAGTGGCTTTACTAAAAATGTATTGCACGGCATCTGCAATCGTTGGCCCGGTTTTATTAAAATCAATTGCTACCACAACAATATCTGCTTTAGAAGCAATGCCTTCATGGGTGCCGTTAGCCGAACCGTTGCCAGTTGCTATACCACAAACATGTGTGCCGTGGCCATAATGAGGCAGATCGTTATGTGTACATTGACTGGCGTTTATTTGCGTGTCTGTCCATTCAATGCCATAATTATAAGGCTGTGGTACTGTAGAGCCTGAAAGAGGAACCTGATCCCACAAAAATTTTATGCGAGAATTTCCAAATGCATCTTTAAAATCGGCGTGCGAAAAATCAGCGCCGCTATCAATAATCCCAACAACAATACCATTGCCGTCATAGGCCATTGTAAGTGGTGCCTGACCAAGCTTTACAGGTTTGATCTTGTTTTTAATGAGCATGGTATCATTCAAGGTTTGTTTACCTTTTTCTATAAATTCGGCATAGTTAATGATCTTATTCTCTATAAGTTTAGAAAGTACAGATAAGTTGCAATTAATAGAAGCTATGTTGCCGGCAGAATAATTAAAAGTATAATTATGCGCTTTTTGAAATGAAACTAATTTTGCTACATCGCCTTGCACAAGCACAGTATGTTCCATAAGATCAGTACTGGCCGCTAGTCGCAATTTTAATGCGTTGTTTAAGCCGTTAGTTTGGGAAAATAAAAAAGAGTGAGCGAAAAAAAATAAAGCAAATAAAAATTTAAGATTCATTATAAGTTATTTTGATTAAAATTAAGTAAAAAATACGACATTTGTTTATATGAAAATTAAGTTGGCGCTATTATTTAGTTTATTGTTAGCGTGCATTTTACGGGGTCAGACAGATAGCATAGTTGTGCCGGCAAATCTTAGTTTACCTGATGCGATCTTTATTACGTATTCTGATTTTAGATATAATAAAGGTGTTTTAAAGGAGCAGATCATTTCTTCAATTAATAAAGAACAATTGGATTTTGTTGGTAAATGTTTGGATAAAGAAACCATTAACTACAATGATGGGCAGGCAACAAAGGAAGTAAAGTCAAAAACGGTTTGGGGTTTTATACAGAACAAAACTTTTTATGTTAACTATAAAGGAAGCTTTTACCGTGTACCTGTGTTTGGATCAATTTGTTATTTAGTTGCAACTGTTGAAATTGCAGGCGTAGGATTTTATGATCCGATGTTTGGACCGGGAGTTGGCTCTGGTGGAAGAAGACAAGAAGTGAGGGAGTTTTTAATAAATTTTTATGATGGCGTTGCGCAGGAATTTAAAATGGAAGAAGCGGAGACGCTTTTGAGCAGAGATAAAATTTTGTATGCGGAGTTTAAAAAACTAAATCGCAGAAAACAAAAAGAACAAATTTTCAGGTACATACGTAAATACAATGAAGCACATCCAGTGCATTTTTTAAAGTAAATTCTAAATTTTTTTAGATTAATATTAACATTTAGTCGAATATTAATAAATTCTTAAACCATTAGGTTAAATATTTGTTATTTTTGCAACAAGTGACATAATTGTATCTATTTATCTACTACTAAAAGAAACAAAAAAAATGACAAAAATTTACAAGTTAATTAAGCTCATGTCCGTGATACTGGTAGTATTCTCGGCAAAAATGTATGGGCAATGTATCTCTACAAGCCAATATGGTGGAGGTACAGTGGGCTCGGCGGCGCCCGGAACATCGGTAACGTTATCAGCATGTAATTTTGGAGGCGAATATGCGCCTACAACATTTAATGCAATTGGTGCTTTTACTTTTAGTTCTTCTGTTGCAACGGATTATATCACTGTTACAGACGCTTCAAATAATGTCCTGGCGTTTGGACCATCTCCATTGGCAGCAACTATTCCAAGTTTAGGGGTTTATTGGGTTCATTTTTCGGCAGCCGGACCTCCTGCATGTACAACCGATAATAGCTGTAGAATTACTTCAGTTTTTGTACCTCTTTTGCCTTGTACCGGAACACCAACTGCCGGCACTGTACCGGCAAATTTTTCAATTTGTCCTAATACATCAGCGGCTATTACAGCTTCAAATGCCACTGCTGCTACAGGTATTACTTATCAATGGATGCAGGCTCCTTCGGCTACAGGTCCATGGACAAACGTAACTACAGGTTCGGGTTTTACTACACCTAACTTAACAACTGCTTCCTTAACAACTTTAACATTTTACCAAATGGTGATCACTTGCAGCAACAGTGCTTCAAGTGCTACAACTGCAATCGTTTCTGTAAATCCAAATAATCCTGTTACATTATGTTATTGTAACACCAATTTAGGTGGTAGCGGTTGTACTGGCGATCATATTACAAATGTGTCTATTTTAACTACACCGTTCAATAATAACTCAACATGTAATAACTCACCTGTTAATGGCACATATTCGCAGTTTACGCCTGGTCCAACTACTACTGCAACATTAAATCTTGGATTAACTTATACAATTAGTGTTACCACTACTCAAAATAATATTGAATCTGTTTGGATCGATTATAACCAAAGTGGAACTTTTGATATAAATGAGCATACTCAAATTTGTCTTACTTCAACACCTAGCGTTGCAACTCTTGCAACCTTTACAGTTCCGGGAACGGCTTTATTAGGCCAAACAGGTATGCGTGTGCGTTCAAGAGGTACAGGTAACCCTAATGGTCCTGGCGACGCTTGTAGCAATTTCGGTTCTGGTGAAACAGAAGATTATATTGTAACTATTGCAGCAGCTACAGCTTGTTCCGGTACTCCTGGTCCTAACTCTGCCGTTGCTTCTTTAACAACAGTTTGTCCAAGTGGAAGTACATCAATAGGTTTAGCTACTTCTTATACTGTTGGTGGTTTAACTTATCAATGGTATTCAGCGCCTGCTGTATCAGGTCCTTATACGGCTATTTCAACCGGAACATCGGCAGTATACAATGCAACAGGCCTTACAGCAAATACTTTTTTCCGCGCTGTAATCACTTGTACTAATGGTCCTGCCAGTGTAACTTCTACGCCGGTTCAGGTATCTGTAAGCGGTAATCCTTGCCAGTGTGCTGGTTACTGTACAACTTCACAAGCATCAAGTACGAATGACGATGAGATCTTTAATGTAACAATTGGCACATTAAACAATACGTCTAGTTGTTCTCAAACGGGTGGTCCTGGTTCTATATTAAACAGGTATTCAAATTATACTGGTATTATCGCTGCTCCAAATCTTACGGTAGCGAACACTTACACTTTAGATGTTACCGTAGGACAGTGTAACACTGGTTCGTATTCTGGTGGTGTAACTGTTTATATTGATTATAATCAAAATGGTTCATTTGCTGATCCGGGTGAGCAGGTTTTTGTAGGTCCATTGACCCTTTGGGCTATTGCAGGAACTCTTAATTCTACTGTAATTACTATCCCTGCCAGTGCAACTCCTGGTATTACACGTATGCGTGTAATTGCTGTAGAATCTAATACCGGTACTGGTGAATGTGCCGGGTATACATGGGGTGAAACAGAAGATTATTGTATTAACATAGCTCCTGGCACTCCTTGTGCAGGTGCCCCTGCTGCAAACTCGGCAGTTGCAAGTGCGACTAACGTTTGCCCTGGTGGTTCTTCTAACTTAGGTTTAGCAACATCATATACACTTGGCGGTTTAACTTACCAATGGTATACATCTACTACAGTTTCTGGTCCTTACACTTCGGTTTCTGGTGCTACAACAAGTGCATATACATTTACAAATATAAGCGCTTCTTTATATTATCAAGCCGTAATTACATGTACAAATGGTCCTGCAAGTACAACATCAACTCCCGTTCAGGTAATGGTTGGTGGTACTCCTTGCCAATGCGCTTCTTATTGTACATCTAACGCAACAAATACTTTCGATGATGAGATTTTCAACGTATCTATAGGCACTTTAAATAATACTTCAAACTGCTCTCAAACAGGAAGCTCTCCAACATCAACCCTTAACTTGTATTCTAATTACACAGGTATTCTTGCTTCTCCAAATTTAGCAGCAGGTTTAAATTACACATTAAGCATTACCGCAGGGCAGTGCGGCACAGGAGTGTATTCTGGTATTATTACAGCTTATATGGATTTTAACCAAAACGGATCATTTGGTGATCCGGGTGAAACAGTTTATACTTCAGCTTACACACCATTCCAAATTGCAGGAACAACATTTACGACTATTGTTCAAATTCCAGCAAATGCAAGTGTTGGTACTACCCGTATGCGTATTATTTGTGCTGAGGTTACAACGCCTCAACCTGATTGTGGTACTTATTTTTACGGTGAAACAGAAGACTATTGTATAAACATTACACCTCCAACACCTTGTACAGGTTCGCCTGCAGCTAATATTTCAGTTGCGAGCCAAACTATGGTTTGTTCAGGTGGTAGCTCTAATTTAAATGTGGCTACTTCATATACTGTGGGTGGTTTAAGTTACCAATGGCAAACTGCAACTAATCTTTCAGGACCATACACTGCTGTGTCTGGCGCAACTACCGTTCCATATTCATTCACAAGCATTACTAACCCTTTATATTACCAGGTAGTAGTTACTTGTTCAAGCAGTCCTATCAGTACTACAGCAACTCCTGTTCAGGTTAACATTTTAGGTGCTCCCGTTTATGCTCCGGTTCCTTTCTTAGAGAACTTTGATAATACATGGCAAAACCGTTGTGATATTCACAACGTTCCTGTAGCTGCAAATTGGGATAGTAATCCTACAACCGGAGATGAATCTTGGAGAAGACAAGATGATGGTGCAACCGCAGTGTGGTCTTCAAGCACATTTACGCAAGCTCCTTTAACTGGTGCAGGCTGTGCAGATTTCCATAGCTGGGATAATTTCAGTCAGGGTGATCTAATGCTTTATGTGAACTTAAGTTCAGCAGCTACTCATACCTTATCATTCTATCACGTTAACGTTTTCGGTGATGACTCATTAGGTGTGTATTTATCTACAGATGGTGGAACTACTTATAACTATCAGGGTAGTTTTGTTTCTGGTGACTATAACCCGCTTGATTTAAGCTGGAACAAAAAAACACTTGTGTTAAATTCTACGAGTTCACCTACATGTGTTGTTAAATTCTCTGCTTATGGTGATTTTACAGATGATATTGGTATGGATAGTTTACAGATTAAGAGTTCTTGTGCTGCACCTGTTCTTACTTTAACTGCATCGCAAAGCACTGTTTGTAGCGGAAACGCAGTAACTTTAACTGCATCAGGCGCTGCAACTTATACCTGGAATACTTCGGCTCAAACGGCTTCGATAAGTGTTACACCTTCGGTTAATACTACGTATACTGTAAGCGGTCAAAATACGCCAGGTTGCCCAAGCAGTAAAACAATTGCTGTAACTGTAAACCCAAGTCCTACATTGGCAGTGGCTCCTTCGCCTTCAATTTGTTCTGGTGGAAATGCTGTAATATCTGCTACTTCAAGTGCCAATAACTATACATGGTCACCTGGAACATTTACAACCTCTGCTATCACTGTTTCTCCTTCTATTTCGAGTGTATATAACGTAGCTACTACAAGTAGTTTAGGCTGTGTTACTAACTCTAACGTAACCGTGTTTGTAGTTGTTTGTACAGGTATTGCTAAAAATACTGTTATCGATAACAACACGTTCATTTATCCTAATCCAAATAGCGGTAATATTAATGTTGTAATTCAGGATGCTAGCGGAAGTTACGCTTTCCAGGTTCTTGATCTTGCAGGCAGAGTAGTTTATAAAACTACTTTATCTAAAGCAGAAAGTGCTTTAAGCATTAAAGAATTAGCTAATGGTTTATATACTTATAAAATCACTTCGTTAACTACTAAAGTAGTTATTAAAGAAGGTAAATTAGTTAAGGAATAATTTAACGAATGTTTATTAAAAAGGCGGTAGGTTTAACCTACCGCCTTTTTTGTTTTTTATGGCAATTGTATACCATTAAAAAATAGTATCTTTAAGGGCAATTTTATGAGCGTTTACGATAAATACGAAACCGTTATAGGTTTAGAATGCCACATTCAGTTACTTACAAAAACTAAAATGTATAGTAATGATGTTGCTGAATATGGCGCATTGCCAAATACAAACGTTAGTGTGGTAACTTTAGGTCACCCCGGCACTTTACCTGTTGTTAATAGTAAAGCAATTGAATTTGCGGTAAAATTAGGTATCGCCGTAAATGCAGATATTCGCGAAGAGAATCAGTTTGCCCGTAAAAATTATTTTTATGCCGATCTTCCAAAAGGATATCAAATTACGCAGGATAAAACACCAATATGTAATGGTGGTTTTATTACAGCAAAATTAAAAGACGGTTCTACAAAAAAAATAAATCTTACACGTATTCATATGGAAGAAGATGCAGGAAAAAGTCTGCATGATATCGATCCTTTTGAAACGTTAATAGATCTTAACCGCGCGGGAACTCCATTATTGGAAATAGTTACAGAGCCTGATTTTAGAAGTGGCGAAGAAGCGTATGCCTATTTAACTGAGGTAAGAAAATTAGTACGTTATCTTGATATTTGCGATGGTAATATGGAAGAAGGTTCGTTACGTTGCGATGCAAATATTTCGGTAATGTTAAAAGGCGCAAAAGAGTTTGGAAAAAAAGTTGAGGTAAAGAACATGAACTCTTTCAGAAATGTTCAACGCGCTATTGATTTTGAAATTAAAAGGCAAATAGATCTTATTGAAGCAGGCGAGTTAATTGCTGGAGAGACAAGAAGCTTTGACGCGGTAAAAGGAATTACTTTTTCTTTAAGAAGTAAAGAAAATGCAAACGACTACCGTTATTTCCCGGAGCCCGATCTTCAACCTGTTTTTGTTACACAAGAGTATATAAATAAAATAAAAAAAGATCTTCCTGTTTTACCCGATGAACTTTTTAATTTATATACAAAAACATATAAGCTTACCGAATACGATGCGCTTCAGTTAATAGATCTGAAAGAAGTTGCCGCATATTATAATAAGCTTGTTACCTTCACTAAAAATTATAAAAGCGCGGCCAATTGGGTTATGGGCCCTATTAAAGCATATTTAAATGAACGCGCTTTAACTATTTCTGAATTTACATTAGCACCCAAAAAAATTGCTGAAATAATTTCGTTGATCGACGATGGTAAAGTAAGTAACGCTGCTGCCGCTCAAAGTATATTTCCTGAGTTAATGAATAACCAAAGTAAAACTGCCGAACAAATTGCCAAAGAATTAGATCTTTTGCAAAACAGTAATAGTAGTGAGCTGCAAAGTATAATTGATGCGGCATTGTCAAAATTTCCTGAAAAAGTTACAGAGTATAAAAATGGAAAAGTTGGCTTATTAGGAATGTTTGTGGGCGAAGCAATGAAATTAAGCAAAGGAAAAGCAGATCCTAAATTATTAAACCAGTTAGTAAAAGAAACACTTGAAAAATAAAATCATGTTTAAAACAATAAGCGCTATTGCAGCAATAGCCATTTTATCATCTTGCGGAGAAACCAAAAGAACAGGAAGCTTTGAATTAAAAGGAACTTTAAGCAATTCGAACGGTGAAACCATTTATCTCGAAAAATTAATCAACCCTCAGCCTGTTGTTGTGGATAGCACGGTAATTGACGAACAAGGTAATTTCGAATTTAAAACATACACACCACATATTGGATTTTATCGCATTAAATTAAATCAACAAAATTTTGCTATGCTGGTTTTAGACAGTGCCGATAAAGTTAAGCTTACTGCCAATTTAAAAGATCTTGCAAGAACATATAAAGTTGAAGGATCGCCTGAAACAGCTTTGTTTGTGGAGTATAATGAGATCACAAACAAAAAGAATATACGTATGGATTCTTTAAACCAGGCATTTCAGGCAATTGTGCAAAGCGTTAAAATGGATTCTTTAAAAATGGATTCCTTAAGCAACATCTTTGAAAAACCTTTTAACGAGATAATGAATAATTTTAATACTGTTATCGCTGAAAAAATTACAAAAAACCCCGACAAGTATGCTTCAATGATAGCAATACAGGGAATGGAGCCGGATAAATTCGGCGATCTTTATAAAATTTTGGATGAAGGTTTAAGTAAAAAATATCCTTCAGATAAAGGTGTAAGAATGTTTCATGACGTAGTAACAAAAATGTTAGCGACAACTATTGGTCAACAAGCTCCTGAAATAGTATTACCTACACCGGATGATAAAGAATTAGCCTTATCATCTTTAAAAGGAAAAATTGTATTGGTAGATTTTTGGGCCAGCTGGTGCGGCCCTTGCAGAAAAGAAATGCCTAACGTTGTAAAAGCCTACGCAAAATATAAGGATAAAGGTTTTGAGATCTATGGTGTTTCTCTAGACCAGGATAAAGGTCGTTGGGTAGAAGCAATTCAAAAAGATGGTATTACATGGCCACAGGTAAGTGATCTTAAATATTGGGATAGTTATGCTGCAAAATTATACGCTGTTGAGGGAATTCCATACACGGTGTTACTGGATAAAGAAGGAAAAATAATTGCTAAAAATTTACGTGGGGCAGAATTAGAGAAAGCAATTGAAAAAGCAATAGCATCAAAATAATTGTTAAGTAATTTTAAGAACATAAAAATAGTAAATCGCTGCAATTGGCTTGTGGCGATTTTTGTTATTAGCAATAACCTGTTTTCTCAACAAACGTATTTTCAACAAGAAGTAAATTATAAAATTGACGTAAAATTAAACGACGTTACACATGTTCTGTCTGCTAACGAAGAGATTCAATACATCAATAATTCCAGTCAATCTTTAAACTACATCTATTTTCATTTATGGCCAAATGCTTATAAAGACCATTCAACCGCGCTTGCAAAACAATTATTGATCCATAAAAAAACTGATTTTTATTTTTCGAAGAAAGAAGAAAGAGGCTTTATTGACAGCTTAAATTTTAAAGTAAACGGTAAAGAAATAAAATGGGAATTTGATAAAGAACACATTGATATTTGTAAACTAATATTGAACGAACCTTTACGTTCGCTCGATACACTTATAATCACTACTCCTTTTTTTGTAAAGATACCTGATGCAAAATTTTCGCGATTAGGTCATACCGAACAGGCTTATTTTATTACACAGTGGTATCCAAAGCCTGCGGTGTTTGATAATGATGGCTGGCATCAAATGCCCTATCTGGATCAAGGCGAATTTTACAGCGAGTTTGGAAGCTTTGATGTAAAGATTACGGTGCCGAAAAATTATCTTTTATCTGCTACGGGCGATAGAATTGATGCCGAAGAAGAAGAATATTTTTTGAATGAAAAAGTAAAGGAAACTTTACAGCGTTTGGATAAAGAGGATTTTCGTTCGGCTGATATGGCGTTTCCTGAATCTTCAAAAGAAACAAAGACCATTCGTTTTAAACAATTTCGTGTACACGATTTTGCATGGTTTGCCGATAAGCGTTTTAATGTGTTACATGATCAGATCGAAGTTCCAAATACTAAAAGAACAGTAGATACCTGGATTTTTTTTACGAATAAAAATTTCAAGCTTTGGAAAAATGCCATCAACTATGTAAACGAATCAACCATTTTTTACTCCTATTTAAATGGTGACTATCCGTACAATCATGTAACTGCAATTGATGGTACTATTATGGCCGGCGGCGGTATGGAGTATCCAAACATTACTGTTATTGGCGATATGAGCAATGAGTTCGATCTTGATATAACTATTGCACATGAGGTTGGCCACAATTGGTTTTACGGTATTTTAGGAAGTAATGAACGTGATCATCCCACTTTGGATGAAGGTATAAATTCGTTTTACGAATTGCGTTATATGCGCGCAAAATATCCTGATAAAAAACTATCTGATCTTATTGGCGTTAAAGAAAATTTTAAGTTGTTTGGCGTAAATAAAACCCCTTATTGGCGTGAAAAAGAAATTGCTTATTTTATTTCAGCAAAAGCAAGAAATGATCAACCTTTAGATATTGCATCGCAGGATTTTTCTGAATTTAATTATGGAAGTATTGTTTACAGTAAAACACCTGTCGTATTTGATTACCTAATGGATTACATGGGCGAAAATAATCTTGATAAAGCTATGCAGTTTTATTATGAACAATATAAATTTAAACATCCATCGCAAAAAGACCTTGTAAAAACCTTAAACTTTTTTAGCGGAATGGATCTATCGTGGTTTACCACGCATTTAATATCATCTACCGATAAGATTGATTATAAAATTAAAAGCGTTAAAAAAAATAAGGATGGTAGCTTTAGACTAAACGTAAAAAACAAAACGGGCATTGCTACACCGGTAAATGTATATGGTTTTAAAGATGATAAACCGGTTGGATTGATATGGTATAATGGCTTTAGTAAAAGAGGCACTGTCGAATTCCCACCAATGGATGTGGACTATTTTAAAATTGATGGTCTTGATAAAATGCCGGATGTAAACCGTAAAAATAATTACATACGCGCAAGAGGTATTTTTAAAAAAGCAAAACCTTTACAGTTTAATCTTATTACAAAATTAGAAGATCCAACTAAAACGCAAATAAATTATCTACCATTATTTGGGGCTAATTATTATAATGGTTTTATGGCCGGTGTAACAATTCATAATTATAGTTTGTACCAAAAACGTTTTGATTATTACTTTGCACCTATGTTTGGCTTTGAATCTAAAAGCCCCGGAGGCTTTGCAGATGTTGGACTAAACTTCTTTCCTAAAAAGGCAATACAACAAATTACTTTTGGAGTTAAAGCAAAATCGTTTGCGTACGATAATTTTTTAAGCGGCACAACCTACGGAGCGAATACAGCGGATCTTAAAATAGATCATCTTAATTATTATAAAATAGCCCCGTTTTTACAATTTGATCTTAAACAAAAGGATGCAAACAGCACCATTCACCATTCAATAAGTTACTCAAACAATAACTTATTTGTTGATAGTGTGAAATTCAGCAATAGTATATATTTAAACGATACGATTGAGTCAAAAAAATATAACGCCTATTCATTTGTAAATAAATTAAATTATAATCTAAGTAATAAACGTATCATTAATCCATTTGTTTTAAACGTAGAATTACAGCACACAGCGAGTATGGCAAAAATTTCGGCTACGTTTAATTACCAGATAACATTGAGTCGTAAACGATATTTTGATGTACGCTTATTTGCCGGGGCATTTTTAGCAGGTTCTTTATCCGAAAGAAGTTATTATGCTTTCAGGGCCAGTGGCTACAATGGTTATCAGGATTATTTATTCGAATCAAATTTCTTCGCCAGAAATCAGTACAGGGGTTTTGGTTTTAGCCAGTTTGCTGATGTTGATGGCGCATTAAAAGCTTGGTCGCCTTTGGGTCAAACTCCTGAATGGCTTTTGGCAGCCAATATTAAATCACCATCATTTTTTATTTTACCCGTAAAGCTATTTGCAGATGTTGCGGTTTGCGATGCGCGCGCACTAAATACCGACCCTTTTTTATGGGATGTTGGATTAAATATTAATATCTTAAAAGATGTAGTAGATGTTTATATTCCACTGGCTTATAGTAATGATATTAAAACAACCATGAAACTCAATAACGTAAAAGGTATTAATACTGTACGTTTTACAATTAATATTCATAAATTAGTTGCTAAAAATTTAATAAAGGATAATTTATTTTAAGTGAGTGCTAAAAAAATATATTTTGCTTCCGATTTTCATTTAGGTGTTCCAACTTTAGAATTAAGTTTAGAGCGTGAAAAAGCTGTTTGCCGTTGGCTCGATTCAATTAAAGCAGATGCAGAGGAAGTTTACCTGGTGGGTGATATTTTTGATTTTTGGTTCGAGCACAAATACACCGTTCCTAAAGGCTTTACGCGTTTGCTGGGTAAAATAGCAGAGTTTACCGATTCAGGCATTAAAGTGCATTTCTTTACTGGTAATCACGATCTGTGGATGCAGGATTATTTTATTAAAGAATTAAATGTTACCGTACATTATCAGCCAATAACAAAAATTTACAATAACAAAACATTTTATATTGGCCATGGCGATGGCTTGGGTCCCGGAGATAAGGGCTATAAATTATTAAAGATCGTTTTTACAAGTAAAGTATGCCATTGGTTGTACTCACGTTTACATCCCAATTTTTCTTTTTGGTTTGCTCGCTTTACCAGTCGCCGGAGCAGAATAACAACCGGCGATTCTGATGAAAAATTTTTAGGAAATGAGAACGAATGGTTGTTTTTATACAGTCGTGATTATTTAAAACAAAACAAAATAGACTATTTTATTTTTGGTCACCGTCATTTACCACTCGATCTTGATGTGGATGGAAAAGCGAGGTATATTAACTTAGGAGAATGGATAAATTACAGAACCTATGCAGTGTTTGATGGCGCCGATCTTAAGTTGCTAAAATTCGAAAAATAGCCGTGTTTTAGGTTATACATAGCGCTAATACACATCGCGTAGGGTAAAATATCGACCAAAACCCACTAATTTCTTGATGAATTTATTTGCAAATTCAAAAATTTTGTAGTTATTTGTTACATAACATTATATTTTATGATAAGCACAGCGAATATTCGCATAGATAAAATTGCGAAAAGTAGAGTTACCGATTACGATGTAAACAACGTACCATTTGGTAAATGTTTTAGCGACCACATGTTCGTTGCAGAATATGCTGATGGCAAATGGCAAAGTTCAAGCATTTTGCCATACGGTGATGTGCCAATGAGTTATGCGATGAGTGCCTTACATTATGGCCAGGCAATTTTTGAAGGTATGAAAGCTTACAAGAATGAAAAAGGAGAAGTTTCTTTATTTCGTCCTTTAGAAAATTTTAAGCGTTTAAATAAAAGTGCAGTTCGTATGTGTATGCCCGAAGTTCCTGAAGAAATTTTCATGAACGGCTTGTTGGAATTATTAAGATTAGATTCTAATTGGGTGCCATCGAGTGAGACGGGTAGCTTATATATTCGTCCTTTTTTAATTGCAACAGATGAAGCAATTGGCGTAAAAGCAAGCGAAACCTATAAATTTGTTATTATAACTTGCCCTGCGGGTAAATATTATAGCGAGCCAATTAAAGTAATTGTAGAAACTGATTATTTCCGTTCTGTGCATGGTGGTGTTGGCTTTGTTAAGGCTGCAGGTAACTACGGCAGAAGTTTATACCCAACTAAATTAGCGCAACAAAAAGGTTACCAGCAAGTAATTTGGACCGATAGTGCAACACATCATTTTGTTGAAGAAAGCGGAACAATGAACCTGATGTTCGTTATTGGCGATACCTTATTAACCCCAGCGTTAAGCGATACAATTTTAGCCGGTATTACACGCGATAGCGTTTTAGCTTTGGCACGGGATTGGGGCATGAAAGTAGAAGAAAGAAAAGTAAGTTTAAAAGAAGTTGCAGAAGCATACGAAAAAGGAGAATTAAAAGAAGCTTTTGGTTGTGGCACTGCTGCTACAATTGCTCAGATTATAGGAATTGGCTTTGAAGGAAAAGATTTTGTTTTACCTCCCGTTGAAGAAAGAAAATTCTCTACTAAAGTGGATGAAACATTACGTTTAATTCGCAAAGGTAAAGCTGCTGATAAATTAAACTGGATGTTAAAAATATAAAACTAATTTTTTTATTAATTTTGAAAAGCTGAGCTATTAAAACTCAGCTTTTATTTTTTAGAACAAATGCTAATTAAATTTATAAAAGAGCATATCGTTTTTGTTGTTATTTTAATTGCATGTATTGTTCTTAGAATAATACCATTATTTGATTATCAATTTACATTAGATGAGTTAAGCGGGCTTGACAGAACGCGTTTTAATTCCCTTAGCGAGCTAATAGATAAAGGTGTAAAGATCGATGCGCACCCGGCCTTTGTGCAGGTTTTGATCTGGTACCTTACTAAATTTTTCGGCTATACAAATTGGATCATAAAATTACCATTTCTATTATTTAGTTTTGCAGCCGTTATTTACGCTTACTTTTTTTGCCTGAAGAATTTTTCTAAACACGTAGCAATTATAGCGGCACTCATTTTTAGCTTTTCGTTGGTATTTGTTTTTTATGCGCCTATCGCAAGAATGTATATCTCCGGTATTTTTTTTAGTATAGCTTTGTTATATTATTTTTTCAATATATTTTTTTTAAACGAAACTAAAAATAAAAATTATTTTTTCCTTGCTTTATTTGCTTTACTTTCTGCGCTTAATCAACACGTTAATGCGCTGTTTGCTTTTACTATTTGCGCTTCAGGTTTACTATTTTTAAATAAAAACAACTTCAAGCCCTATTTAATTGCACTTGCTTTAACAATCATGGCTTATTTGCCTCATTTGCCCGTAACACTTTACCAGCTTAGTATTGGCGGCATTGGCATAGGGCAAGGAGGTTGGTTGGCCAAGCCCGAGTTTACAGATGTATTTGGATTTTTAAAGATCGTTTTTGGAACTGGAAAAAACTGGTGGATATTTTTTGGATTAATAATTACGTGTATTATTTTAAATAAAAAATTCATTTTCAATAAAAAACAGGTGTTTCTGTTTATTGTTTTTTTGATCAATTATCTTATCGTTTATTTTTATTCTGTTCTTAACGTTCCAATATTTCAAAATTCGGTGATGCTGTTTTCTGGAGTTGCAATTGTTGTTTTAGTTAGCTCTTTATTGGATTTTAAAAATAAAGTGGTTTTTAATTTTGTTGCTGTAATTGTTTTATCTGTGCTGATCTTTAAGACTTATTATAAAAAAGACTATTTCCAGCAATGTGTAAAAACGGTTTTTGAATTTCAGTATGAAAGAACGGTGGAGCATAAAAAAACACTTGGAGGGACGAACGTTTATCCAATATTTTTTGATTCTGATGAAGTGATGGAAGGAATTTATTTTAAAAAGTATAATACTGATTTTAAATATAAAGGTTCGCACGATTCGGTAACTATTTCAGTTAAACATTTTTCTGAATTCGTTGCCTCGCTTAAAACTGATTACCTGGTGTTAACCTCTGCTTTTCCTTTGCATCAATCTATTGCTTTGGAGTATTATCCTTATTTAATTGAGAATGTACAAACACAAGCTATAAATTATAAGCTTTATTCTAAAAGGCCCGAAGATAAAAACAAAGTAGTTGAAGGTGAAAGTGAGATCTATTTTGCGAATTATATTAATAAAAAGGAACTTGATTTTAAAAATGAAATTCCATTTAAAGTGGATTCAATACAGGAGTATCCGTTTCACGCAGATGTGCCCCTGAATAAAATAGCAACTAAAACGGGGCAAGTAATTAGTTTAAAGTCTACATTTAAATTAAATAAAAAAATAAATAATATTCTTGGTTGTATTTCTATCAATAGCACTGATAAAAATATTCCTCCTGTTTTTGATGCCGGATCTACTGGTAATTTTGTAATGAAACCGGATTCAACTATTACGGTTTACGCTAATAGCTTTTGCGGCACGCCATTCAAAAAAATGAAAGATAATTCTAAGATTGGCTTTTTTATCTGGAATGCAGCTAAAGAAAACTTTGTGATCACCGATTTTGAAGTTAAAACAATTGATTTTTGGCCTCAAAAATGGAATTTCTGGGAATAAAAGTTCTAACTTTATAAAATGAGCGCAGAACAAAAAGCTATAAAAGCAACCTATCTGAGTATTGTTGGCAATTCGTGTCTCGCTTTACTTAAAGGTGTTACCGGTTATTTCGGAAATTCGTATGCTTTAATTGCCGATGCTATAGAGTCTACATCTGATATTTTTTCTTCCGTACTCGTTTTGTTCGGTATAAAGTATTCTAATCGTCCTGCAGATGAGAATCATCCATACGGACATGGAAGGGCAGAACCCTTAGTTACTTTTTTAGTGGTAGGGTTTTTAATGGCCTCTGCAATTATTATTGCTTATACAAGCATTCAAAATATAAAAACTCCGCATGAACTTCCCAAAGCATACACGTTAATTATTTTGGCAGTGATCATCGGTATAAAAGAAACTTTTTACAGAATTGTATTGGCTAAAAGTAAACAAACCAACAGTTCTTCTTTAAAAGCAGATGCATGGCATCATAGAAGTGATGCAATTACTTCCGTTACAGCTTTTATAGGGATATCTATTGCGTTAATTTTTGGAAAAGGTTATGAAACAGCTGATGATTGGGCGGCACTTGTTGCTTCGGGTGTTATTTTATATAATAGTTATTTAATTTTTAGGCCGGCGCTTGGCGAGATAATGGATGAGCATTTATATGATGATATTGTTGCTGAAATAAGAGTTGAATCAAAAACAGTTAAGGGAATTATTGATACGGAAAAATGCTACGTTAGGAAAACCGGAATGAAATACCATGTCGATCTTCATGTAATTGTAAATGCGAAAATAACAGTGAGTGAAGGACACTTAATATCACACGAGCTTAAAGATCATTTATTGGATAGAATGCCTCAATTAGCGGATATTTTAATTCATATAGAGCCCGATGAATAAAGAGTTTTATAAAATGATCGATATTTGATAAAAAAAATAAATAGCTAGATCAGTTCTTTAACCTGAGCCTATATAGCAGCATTAAAAAATGTGTTCAAAAAAGAGCTGCTAATTAAATGTTTTGCTCTTTAATTGTTTATTTTTCGGTGTTTTTCATTTTCATTAATAAGGTGTATGCTCCTTTGGTAACAAATAGTTCATTCTCCATATTTTTATTATTTAAAAAGGTTACCTGTGTAAAACCATTTTCTGTGTTTTGGGTGGTTACTTCCTGTATTTCAAATTTCTTATCCGATGTTTGTGTAAAAACGTATTGTTTACTTTCAAACAACACAATCGCGTTATTAGGAACAACAAAGGCTTCGTTAGTTGATACTTCAACTTCTGCATTCATGAACATGCCGGGAATTAACGATTTATCGTATTGCATGAAATGACAATGAACCGTTACAGCCCTTTCGGAGGAAATGTCCTTACCAATTAAAATGATCTCGCAATTGTATCTTTTACTTTCGGGGTTATTGTTGTAAGCTACTATTTTTTGTCCTATAAATAGTTTATCGAGATCTTTTTCAAAAACCGTTAAAGCCAAATGAATATCCGCAGGATTTACCAATTCAAATAATACATCTGTAGGATTTGCATATTTTCCGATATTCATTTTAACTGCCGAAACATATCCGTCAATAGGTGAGGTTACATTAATACTTCTTGAAATATTAGTTTCGTTTAAGTTATCCGGATTGATACCAATGAGCTTTAATTTTTCAGATAAAGATTTTACCATTACTTTCTGTGATGAATATTCTGCCTGCGCACTTTCAAATACCTTATCGCTGCTAGCTTTGCTTTGGTTTAATTCTTTTTGACGGTTATATTCTTTTTCAATAGATATCAGATGCGCTTTAGCGGTTAAATAATCCTGCTGCAGTTGGATATATTGTTGATCCTCCATACTCGCTATCACTTCGCCTTTACTAATGTGCATGCCCTCCAAAAGTTTAGTTGATCGTAAGTAACCGCCTAATGGAGCACTTACTGATACCATATTTTGCGGAGGCACATCAATTTTACCATTCACCTTTAACAATGAGGAAATTGATTTTCGTTCGATCTTACCGGTTTCTATTTTTGAATTTTTAAACTGTGCCTCGGTTAACTCAACAACATTTTCATTTGCAGGAATTTCAGTTTCGGTTTTTTCCTCTTTATTATTACAGGCCATAAAAGCAGTAATAAAAATGGATAGAATTATATATTTTTTCATAATTGTATTACTTTGAGATTAAATAGTTTAATTGAATAACAGAGCGGTTGAGATTTTTTAAAGCGTCGGCGTAATCGCTTTGGATACTGGCGGCATTATTAATCAGCATAGTCCATTCAAGGTAATTGATAGCGCCGTTGGCAAATTGCTGATTAGCCGTTTTTATTATAGTTTCTGCATTATCTAAAGCGGTGTCTTCAAAATATTTTACCGCCATTGTATTTGCCTGGTATTGTTTAAAAGCCTTTTGATATTCGGTATTTAATGTTTGCATACCTAACTGGTAATTATTTTCAGAAATCAATTGGAGCGTTTTTGAAGAATTGATCCTGGCTTTTTGAGAACCAAAAAATAAAGGAAGCCCAATTCCTATATGCACCGAACTGAAGCGGGATGACGCTGAATATAAAACATTGTCGGCGCCAACGCCCCGTATGCTTTGATTATTGTACCCAAAAATAAGATCGGGTAGAAGCTTTGATCTTTCCAGTCGCGTATTCGTTAGTGATACTTGTTTTTGCTGCTGCAAAATCTTTATCTGCGGATGATCGCTAAAACCAGAAACATCAGACGTGCCTGTGAATTCCATTTTAAACGAATCTGCAGACGGAGTAAAAACAGTTGTACTGTTCAGCAAAAACTGAAACTGAAGTTGCACGATCTCTATATCATTTTTTAATTGATTTAGCTGTATGGCTATTTGTCCGCGTTGTGTTTCTGCGGTTGTTTTCTCCAAGATATTACTTTCACCTTTTAAAAAACGTAAATTGGCATTTTGTAAGAAAACCGCATAAACACTATCGTTCTTTAAAAGAATCTTCTGCTTTTGCAGTAAATAATGCAGCACATAAAATTCGTCGCTTACTTGTTTTTTTAGTTCACATTCGCGCACGGCAACATTTAGCATATAACTTTTATAGTTTTCGTTTTGTAAAGTTTTGCGTTTAGCATATACAATTGGAAAATTAAGTGATTGAGAGATGCCAAACTTCGTGTCTTTATAAATAGAATTGATCTGCCCGTATTCTCCGGTAACGTTGGTTTGCGGAATATCAACTGTTGTAGATTTTAATATTTTCTGGTACTCGGCATTTAGCTTTTCATTCTTAACCCGTAAATTATTTTTTATTGCCGTATCAATAGCAGCTTTTAATGTAATTGACTGCTGTGCATTTATGTTTTGAACTGAAACGAACATTAGAAGTATTACAGACGTTGTAGCGATTTTATTGTTTTTTTCAAATACCTTTTTTTCAAACAACATGTAAAGTATAGGTAAAACAAACAAGGTTAGAAATGTAGCAATGAGCAAACCGCCAATTACAACTGTTGCTAAAGGTCTCTGCACTTCGGCTCCGGCATCGTTGCTTAACGCCATTGGCAGGAAACCAAGCGACGCAACAAAGGCAGTCATTAATACAGGACGTAAACGTTGCTTTGTGCCTTCTAAAACTATTTGCTTTAGATCTGTTGCGCCGCTTTTTTTAATACGGTTGTATTCTGATATTAACATAATACCATTAAGAACAGCAACCCCAAACAAAGCAATAAAACCAATACCAGCACTTATGCTAAAAGGCATACCTCTTAATGCCAGAAAAAGAATGCCACCTATTGCAGAAAGTGGAATTGCTGAATAAATGAGCAAGCCCTGCCTCACAGATTTAAAAGCGAAATACAATAAAAAGAAGATCAGAAGTAATGAAACAGGAACAGCAATAGACAATCGTTTTTTTGCAGCTACTAAATTTTCAAAGGCTCCACCATAAGTTACATAGTAACCAGTTGGCATTTTTATTTTTTCAATTTCTTTTTGTAAATCTTCAACAATGCTTTGCACGTCTCTGCCTTTTACATTAAAGCCCACAATAATCCTGCGCTTTGCATCATCCCTTTGAATTTGATTGATGCTTTGCTGTATAGAAACATTTGCAACCTGTTGCAAAGGAATTTGAGTGCCCTGCGGCGTTAAGATCAAAAGATTTTGCACGTCTTCCAGATTCTGACGCCTTTCTCCGGCAAGTCGAACCACGAGGTTAAAACGTTTTTCATCTTCATATACCATGCCGCTGCTTTGCCCGGCAAATGCAGTATTAACAACCTTATTAATATCCTGTATATTTAAACCGAATTGCGCAATCAATTTACGGTTATAAGTTATTATTAACTGTGGTAAACCATCAATGGGTTCTACATATACATCTTTTGCGCCCTCTACTTTTTCGGCAATTGAGCCCAACACTTTTGAGTATTTTGAAAGTGTGTCTAAATTTTCACCGAATATTTTACAAACCACATCCTGCTTAGAGCCTGTCATTAATTCATTAAAGCGCATTGCCACCGGAAATTGAAAGCTGTAAGTAACGCCCGGTACATCTTTTAATGCTTCACTCATTTTTTTTGAAAGCTCATCCCACGTTTTTGCTGAAGTCCATTCGGATTTATCTTTTAAAATAATCATCATGTCTGATGCTTCCATTGGCATGGGATCGGTTGGTATTTCGCCACTACCTGTTTTACCAACTATTTTTTCTATTTCGGGAAATTTGTTTTTTAAAATGTGTGCTGATTTCATTATGGCTTCAGAAGAGGTGGTTAAATTACTTCCGGTTAACACACGTGTTTCCACGGCAAAATCACCTTCGGGTAAAGAAGGAATGAACTCTCCGCCTAGGGTTGAAAAAATGATCATTGAAATAATAAAAAGGATAACAACACTGCTAATGATTGTTTTTGGGATAGTTAATACTCTGGATAAATAACTGTGATGGATTATTTCCAATTTCTCCATGATGCGATCTGAAATATTTTTTTTATGAGATGTGTTTTTGCTTAGAAATAAAGCACTCACCATTGGGATGTATGTTAATGATAGAATGAATGCTCCTAATAAAGCAAACGCAACCGTTTGAGCCATTGGTTTAAACATTTTTCCTTCTATTCCCTCAAGCGTAAAAATCGGAAGATAAACTGCTAATATGATCAGCTCACCAAATACAGCCGCATTCCTCATTCGGGCAGAAGTGTTATAAACAATATCATCCATCTGTAACTGCGTAATTTTATTCTGCCTGGAAATATGCAATTGAAACATACAAGCCTCTACAATAATTACGGCACCGTCAACTATCAGCCCAAAATCCAGCGCGCCTAAACTCATCAGGTTTCCGCTTACACCAAACATGTTCATCATAATAACTGCAAACAACATGGATAATGGAATAACAGAAGCAACAATAAAACCTGCCCTCAAATTGCCCAGGAATAAAACTAATATTAGAATTACAATTAATGCACCCTCCAATAAATTTTTTGTAACAGTTCCGATGGCGCTGTTTACCATTTTGGTGCGGTCTAGAAATGGCTCTAGCACAACTCCTTCAGGCAATGTTTTTTGAATCTGAATTATTTTTTCTTTTACATCACTAATTACTCTACTGCTATTGCCACCTTTTAACATCATTACTACCGCTCCGGCAACTTCTCCTTCATCATTATAAGTAATAGCTCCGTAGCGCGTAGCATTTCCTGTTCTTACTTCGGCAACGTCATTTAATAATAAGGGTGTTCCGTTAGATGTGTTTTTTACAACGATATTTTTTATGTCATCAATGTTTCCAATTAAACCCTCTGCACGGATATATAAAACAGTGGAGGCTTTTTCAATATAAGCACCACCTGTATTTTCATTATTTTTTTCCAGTGCTGTAAATACATCGTTGATAGTAATGCTGTAGGATTTAAGTGTAGCCGGATTAACAGCTATTTCATATTGCTTCACTTTACCTCCGAAGCTGCTTACATCTGCTACGCCTTTAACACTGATTAGCTGACGCTTTACAATCCAATCCTGAATGCTTCGTAATTCAATGTCGGTGTATTTTGTTTCGTACCCGGGCTTTGGTCTTAAAACATATTGATAGATCTCTCCTAAACCTGTAGTAACGGGCGCTAACTCGGGTGAGCCAATACCTTTTGGGATTTGTTGCTCCGCTGTTTTTAATCGTTCGGTTACTTGTTGTCGTGCCCAATAGATATCTACATCATCATCAAATACGATAGTAATTAATGATAGGCCGAATCGTGAAAAGCTGCGAATCTCTCTTAGGCCCGGAATATTACTGTTGGCCTGTTCTATTGGAAAGGTAATTAATCTTTCCACATCGGCAGCACCCAATGATGGTGTAACAGTAATTACCTGCACCTGGTTATCGGTTATGTCCGGCACGGCATCAATAGGTAATTTTGTAATCTCATAGCTTCCATAGCCTATAAGGGCCAAAACAAATAAGCCAACGATTAATTTGTTCTTTATAGAGAACGCAATAATTTTATTAAGCATTTTACTTTAATTAAGTTTTAAAAAAGAGAAAAATATTCTCAAAGAGAATGTAACAAAGCAGCTAACTGCTTAACTTAATGAAAATGGGGGAGCTCTTAAGCCTTTGGTTGAAAGGCAGTGCTGAGCAAGAGGAATACAGTCGTTTGAGAGCGTGACTATGGGAGGCGCTTTTTGAGCGGAATGGATATTAAAATTAAACGTAGCAACAAGGTAAACTGTTGCTATTATATTATTATCTGTCTCAACATCGGGTTTCTGATATACATCGGCTGTATTAACCGAATGAATGTAATTTCCAAACTCATGTGCCAGGCTTTCATCAGCGTCACCATCATGATGGTTAGCTTGCTCCATATGATGATTTTCGTCGTGATGATGGTGAGGAATAATGCTATGCGCAAATACAATTGTATAAGCAAAAAGAAATAAAATTATTATTGAATACTTCTTAAGCACATGCAAATATACGAATTATTTTTTTAATTTAGAATTGTGCCTCGCAGCCCACTATCTACAAGTCTTTTTCCATTAAATAATGCTGAATGATACCCCAGAGTAAAAAAGATTTTTCTTTTATAGCGTAACCGTTGCTTTTATAAAATTCTACGGCATTTTCTCTAGCCTGAAGTTCAATCTTTTTAAGACCGATTTCTTTTCCTTTTTTTTCTAAAGCCTGAACTATTTTTTTGCCTAAGCCTTTTCCTTGTTGCGAATCGTCAACAGCCATGTAACGTATTTGTCCTACTTTATTTTCGTTCTCCTGTAATCTGCCACAGGCAAGAGCAATGCCATTTTCGTCTGAAATAAAAAAATTGATGCTTGTTTCTTCCAAACCATCGGTAGCCGTTTCTTTTGGCTGATCCCAGGGTTTGCGTAAGATTTTATAACGCAGCTCGATGATCGCTTCAACTTCTTGTTTTGTGATGGCTTGTTTTACTTCCATTAGCTTAAAAATTTAAAGGCAATACCGGATACGTTTTGTAATTCTGTTTTTCGAAACGTGAACTTATTGATCATGGCTTTTGCTTCTGGTAATTCAAATACTTCTTTCAGATCGCGGATCTTTCCAATTGGAATTTCTCTCTCTAAACACATCTTATAAAGATCTTTAAAATTGTATTGTTTCATATAATTATAAATTAAATGATACAATTGAATTCTGTTCTGCACTCGTAATTGATTGGTTGCATATTTTGGATCTGTTGCCAACGAAGGATATTGCATGAGCTCACACAAATTTTTGAATTGTGAATTGCTGCCAATTGCAAAGGTAATTAATTGACCATCTTTTGTATCAAACAATTCGCCATACGGTGCAATGTTTGGGTGCAGGCTACCTGCCGCTTTTGGTAATTGTTTTGCAATAAGCCAATTGGTTGCCTGATTGGCTAATGAAGCAACAGCGCTATCAAATAACGAAACAGAAACGTGAGCCCCTTTATTATTTTTATAGCGATTAATTAAAGCAATTAAAATAGCTTCTTTTAATTGATGCCCCGCTAAAATATCAATTAAAGCAACCGGCATTTTTACAGGCTTGCTGTTAGGCTCACCATTCATGAACATAAAACCGCTTTCGGCCTGCAGAATAAGATCGTAAGCCGTGCGAGGACTGTCATGCCCAAACCCGTTTATAGAGGCGTAAATAAGTTTTGGATTTAATTTTGATAGAGTAGAGTAGTCTACTTTTAATTTTACATCATCGCCTGATTTATAATTGGTGATAACGATATCAGCATCTTTAATGTGCTCGTGTAATTTTTGTAATTGCGATGGAACGGTAATGTCTAAAAATATAAATTCTTTGTTTGAATTTACACTCCAGAAATATGCGCTGGTATCTTCTTTAGGGTTTTCTGTTTTTAATTTCCAGCTACGCGTAACATCACCTTTTGTTTTCGGATTCTCAACCTTAATTACTTTAGCGCCCAATTCTGCAAAAAAATGCCCAACCGACGGCCCTGCTAAAACACCGGCCAGCTCAATAATTTTAAGATCTTTGAATGTGTCTTTCACGGCCTGAATTTTTTGTTACCTCAATTCAGCACCCAACTTCTCTTTATAATTGGAAATTAATTTTTCCATTACACCTTCAATTTGTTTATCGGTTAAAGTAGCTTCGTTATTTAATAATGTAAAACTAACGGCATACGATTTTTTGTTGCCTAATTTTTCACCCTCATAAATATCAAAAAGGTTTACTTCTTTCAGTAATTTTTTCTCAGTATTAAAAGCAAGTTCCTCGATTTGTTGATACTTTACTGCTTTATCAATTAATAAAGCAAGATCTCTTCTTACCGAAGGGAATTTACTAATCTCTTCAAATTCTATTTTTTGTTTTGAAAATGCTTTTACCAAAGTTTCCCAGTTAAAGTCGGCATAAAAAACAGGTTGACTAATATCAAACGCTTTTAATTGTGCTTTTGATACAGCGCCAAATTCAACCAAGGTTTTATTATTTAACGTATAATTTAAGCCGTAGTCAAAATTAGTATAAGTACTTTCAACACATTTATAATTTGTAATGCCACATTTTTGCAATAAATTATTTACAGCGGCTTTCAAAAATGAAAGATCGGCTTTTCGAGTTAAGTTAAACGGATTCTCATTGAAGGCATTTCCCGTAACAAATAAAGTTAAGTGTTTTTGCTCGGCATATTTTGGCGTTTCTTTATCTGCAATGGAATAAGTTCTTCCGTACTCAAAAAATTTAAGATCAGCATTTTTACGATTAATATTATAAGCTATTGCTTCCAATCCACTAAATAACATATCTGCGCGTAATACATTTAAGTCGTTACTTAAAGGGTTTACCACTTTTACATTATTATTTCCTTCAGGATAGTAAGTTTCCTTCGTTAATGATAAACTCATGATCTCGTTAAAACCAAAACCTTCTAATAAAGAAGCGGTTTTATTTTCTACGGCCACATCATTATTTTTGGCTTCGTTAAAAGCAGTGTACGAAATAGCTTTGCTTACTTCTACATTGTTGTAGCCGTAAATGCGCATTACTTCTTCAATCACATCTGCCTCACGTGTAACATCGGTTTTAAAGCGCGGTACATTTAATAATAAACCATCCGACCCTTCCGAATCAATTGTAATTCCCAAATTAAGTATGATGTTCTTAATAATAGCACGATCAATTTCTTTTCCAATCAAAGAGTTGCAATTGCTGTATGAAAAAGCTACTTTGTACGGCTCTAATTTTTCAGGATAAATGTCTACCACGCCCATACTTAATGTACCACCAGCAATTTCAAGAATTAAATTAGCGGCACGCGTTAATGCAGAAACAGTCATATCAGGATCTGTTCCTCTTTCAAAACGAAATGATGCGTCTGTTTTTAATGCATGTTGTTTTGCTGTTTTACGAACAAAGCCCGGATCAAAATATGCAGATTCTAAAAATACGGCAGTTGTTTTTTCATTTACGCCACTTTCTATTCCGCCAAACACACCTGCAATACACATTGGTTCTGTTTCATTGCAGATCATTAAGTCGTTTGCATTTAATGTACGCTCAACATCATCTAATGTTTTAAATTTTTCCCCTTGCTTTGCTGTTCTTACAACAATTTTATTTCCTTTTATTTTTTCAAGATCGAAAGCATGTAAAGGCTGACCTAATTCATGCAACACAAAATTTGTAATATCAACAATATTATTTATCGGACGCAGGCCAATTGCCTTTAAGCGGTTTTGTAACCAATCCGGACTTTCTTTCACGGCAACGCCACTAATAACTAAACCCGAATAACGCGGACAGGCTTCTGTATTTTCTACAACAACTTCTACTTTATTAATAGTTGTTGCTTCAGGTAATTGATTTAATCCACTCAAATATAATTGGTAATCTGGCGTGTCTTTTGCTGAATTTACAATGGCAATAATATCACGCGCAACACCTAAATGCGAAGCAGCGTCGCTACGATTTGGTGTTAAACCAATTTCTAATACAGTATCATTTTCAATTTTAAAATAATCAGCAGCAGGCAAACCTGTTTTTGTATCCGGAGGTAAAATTAAAATACCGTCGTGGCTGGTTCCTAAACCAAATTCATCTTCTGCACAGATCATGCCTTCGCTTAAAACACCGCGTATCTTTGATTTCTTTATTTCAAAAGGCTCTCCTGTTGTTGGATATAGTTTTGTACCAATCGTTGCAATAATAACTTTTTGTCCGGCAGCTACATTTGGTGCGCCGCAAACAATTGATAAAGGTTCTGCAGCACCAATATCTACTTTGGTTAATTTTAATTTATCAGCATCAGGATGTTTCTCACATTCTAAAACATGGCCAACAACCAAACCTTTTAAGCCGCCTTTTAAGCTTTCAAAAATTTCAATGCCTTCCACTTCAAGTCCGGAGGAGGTTAAAAGGTCTGCTGCTTCTTGCGCAGAAACATCAATATTGACAAGGGTTTTAAGCCAGTTGTAAGAGATCTTCATGTATTAAAAATAAGAGACTAAAGATAAACAAAATTTTGCTCAAAAACTGTAGCTTTTATAAGCGATTTGTATTATATATTTATACGTTTGAGAGTTAAATACATCTTCATATCTATAGTTTGTTTTGCAGTGTGCAAAGGCTTTTCGCAGTTTAAGGGTGGAACCGCCGGGCCCGGGTCATATACAGAATACAATGTAAAAGATTGCTTTGTGGATTCTCTTTTCTATACAGGATTTAACAGCCGGCCTTTTAAGCCAAATTATATTTTAAAGGGTACACCCATTTGGCGCACAATAAGCTTAGAAAACAAACGGAATAAATTATTGTTTTCAACCGATAAAAAATGTGAGCAGATAAGCTTAATAGAATTACTAAAGTTTGGCTTGTTTGAAAAAAAGCTGAACGCGTTTAACAGTGATAATTTTAATGAAGTAGAAAAAACGGTGTTAAGCGCAAAACAAATAGAGTTAGCTCTTTTTTTTAAGGACTCTTCTGAGGTAACTAGCTTTGATGCAAATGGTAAAGAAACAAAAAATACACTTGTAGAAAAGAGGTATGTAATTGCAAAGGACATTGTAAATTATTTGATAAAAGAAGATTGGATAATAAATAATTATTCAGGCCAACTCGAAAAATATATTGTTGCCATTGCGCCTTTGGTTAGAGATAAAAAAACCAAAAAAGTAATTCCTTTGTTCTGGATCTATTATTTAGAATGGCAGGGTTTGTTCAAAGCCTTTACAGCAAAAAATTATTTATCTGAGGAGGAAATAACATATAGAGATGTTTTTGAAAGAAATTATTTCGCATCGCAAATAAGTAAAGAAAATAATTTATTCGACAGGTCTGTAAAATCAGTAAATCACGGACAAGACGCTTATCTTGAAAGTGAGATTATAAAAGAGAAAGCCCGCAATTTTGAGAGCGATCTTTTTGGAAGATAATTTAGGAAAGCTTGCTCAAAGCATTTTTTAAGCTTGCAATCGCAGCATTCACATCTTCAACTTTACAGGTACCAACCGATAAGCGGTACCAGCTTGAATTAGGCGATGCGCCAAATGCTGAAAAAGGAACGATGGCTAGTTTGGCTTCATCCAACAAATATTTAGTAATATCGGCTGTTGTTGCAAGTGTTTTACCATCTGCGGTTTTTTGTCCGTGCAAACTAAATTGCACTGTTAAATAAATAGCTGCCTGCGGCGTAATAGCATCTACTTTATAACCAGCTTTTTTTAACTCCTGAAAACCCTTATAAAAACCTTGTAAGCGTGTATCAATTTTCTGTTTTTGTTCGATTAAAAAAGTATCGTAACCCTCAAGGTTTGACAGGTATTTTGCTGTAGCCATTTGCTCTGCTTTTGGAGCCCAGGCACCAACATGCGTTAAAATAGCTTTCATTTTATCAATAATGAATTTTGGTCCCATGCTCCATCCAACACGAACACCTGTAGCAGAAAGGGATTTAGAGATCCCATCAACAAAAACAGTATAATTTTTCATTTCAGGGCGAAGCGTAACAGGATCGTAATGTTTGATATCACCAAAGGTTAAGGCCCAATAAATTTGATCGTACATTAAGTATAAGGGCTTTTGAGAAGGGCCGCGACGTTTATTTTCTTCTAAGATCATATCGCAGATCTCTTCTAATCCTTCTTTTGTAAATACAGTACCGGTTGGGTTTTGAGGTGAACATAAAGCCAACAAAGTTGCGTTTTGTACATGTGGTTTAATATCTTTAGCCAAAGGCATAAAATTTTGTTCTGGCGTAGCTTCAATAACCACAGGCTTTGCGCCATTTAGATAAGTGTAATGATTATTATTCCATGATGGTACTGCAAATATTACTGTATCATCAGCATCTACCAATGCCCTAAAAATGCTATAGATAATTGGTCTTGCGCCACCTGCAATAAGTATCTCGTCATTTTTATAATCCAAACCACCACGTTGTTTTAAAAGATTGCTTACAGCATTGCGTAATTCCAACATGCCATCTGCCGCAGGGTAATTGGTTTGGTTGGCAATGTATTCGTCAATAATAAACTGCTTTAGTTCTATAGGAATAGGGAACTCGTGAGGGTTAAAGTCGCCAATGGTTAAATTATAGATCTTTTCACCTTGTTTTATCTTCTCATTTACCTCACCGGCCAATTTTATGATCTCAGACCCAATTATGTTCTCTGCTAACTTAGAAACCTTCATTTTATTAGTGTTTTACCTTGTTTTTTCAAATTTAGGCTACAAACCTAGATTTATTTTGGAAGTAATCAAACTAAATGTTTGTATGTTAATTATTAATTCTTAACTTTAAATAAGGCCAAATGGTCTAATTCTTTCAAAGCCCTGTCTAAATCCTTTTAAATTACCTAAAGTTTCTTTAGATTTGTTATAACGGAGGTATTAATTAAGTGTTTTTACGCCTCTTTATTTAAATTTTAATCTTATGAAAAGATTGCAATTAGAAGATCTGTCGAAACAGCTTGGCTTTTCGAAAACTCTTATTTCCATGGTATTAAATGGCAAGGGTAATCAATATGGTATCAGTAAAAAAACCCAGGCTGAAGTATTAGATGCTGTAGCAAAATTAGATTACACGCCTAATAAGTTTGCAAAAGCACTTCGAACGGGTAAAAGCAACTTTGTAGGCCTTATAGTAGCTGATATTGCCAATCCTTTTTATTCTAAAATCGCAAAAAACATTGAAGGTGTTCTTTTTGAGAAGAATTATAATTTAATGGTGTGCAGCACCGATGAGAACGAGGAAAAAGAAAAACGCCTGGTGGAAATGATGATCAATCAACAAGGTGTGGATGGACTTATTATTGCTTCTACGTTTAAAGATTCATCTTTTTACGATCAGCCAAGATACCTTTCTATTCCAACCGTATTTATTGACCGTGTTTTACCTTTGTTTAATACTAATTACGTTGTAATTGATAATTACGGTGGAGCTCTTGAAATAACAAATCATCTTATAAATAAAAACTGCAAAAAAATTGCCTGCTTTTCTATTACACCTTCTTATATAAGTACAATAGAAGATCGTGTAAATGGTTATAAAGATGCTTTATCAAAAAGTAAATTAAAATTTGATGCTTCGTTATTAAAACCAATTAATTTTGAAAAGGTAGAAGCTGATGTTGAAGATGCATTAACTGATCTTTTAAAAACACATCCTGATCTGGATGCTATTTTTGCTTTGAATAATAATATTGCAACAACCATATTAAATGTTTTAAAGAAAAAACAATTTGCTGAAAAAGGACATAAAATAAAAATTGCCTGTTTTGATGATATCGACTTGTTTAATATTATTGACAGGCCAATTATTTCTGTTTCGCAGCCGGTTGAAGAAATTGGAAAGAATGCATCTTTACTGATATTAGATATCATGGATGGCAAACAAACCAATAAATCAAATATTGTACTTTCTACTCAGCTAATTGAGCGCTAGTAGTTGAATCAAACAATTCAACTTCGGTAAGAGGATTGAATAAATAAACGGTTCCGCTTTTTATTTCCACACATTTAAATCGTTTGCGAATACGCTCGCCTTTTTTAAAAATACGCTCGCCATTATATAAAAATAAAGTGTTTAAGGGAATGTGTTCTAAAAAAATTGTATCACTATTTTCATCATGCAATTTTAAGGTGCGCAACAGTTGAATGTCGCTACAGCTTGATGCTGCCGGATTTTGTAAATATTTACGCAATGCAGCAAAAACTTCTAAAGGAAAAATATCTGTACTTAAAAATGGCTGCATTAATTTTTGAAAATTACGCTTCCATTCAACGCCATGTGGATTAACTGAATTTTTATATTCGTTATACGTTACCAAATGTGCAACTTCGTGAACCAAGGTAATTAAAAAAGCATACTTATTTAAATTGTGATTAACAGTTATAGTGTGATTTAATCCGGAGTGTGGCGACATATAATCTCCCAAACGGGTTTTACGCTCTTTAGTGATCTTTAATTTAAAATCAAGATCAATGATCCACTCTGCAATTATACCAACAGTTTCTTCGGGCAAATATTTTTTTAATATTGCCGAATTGCGCTGGTATTGTAAAGCTCTTGGATCCACTTGTCAAATTTAATTATCTTTAAGATAAATAATTTGCTCAAAATACTAACTTTACAAACATATTTTAGTTAAAAATGAACTCAAAACTTATAATAGAACATATTGTTGGCTGGTTAAAAAGCTATTCAGATAAATCGGGCACAGATGGTTTTGTGGTTGGTATCTCTGGAGGTATTGACAGCGCTGTTACTTCAACGCTTTGCGCTTTAACCGGAAAAAGAGTTATTGTTCTTAATCTTCCTATTCGCCAGTTTAAAACTGAATTTGATCGCAGTGCCGAACATATAAAATGGCTGGCCTCTGCTTTTAAAAATGTTGAAACCGGAACTGTTGATCTTACAGCTACTTTAGAAAGTATTGAAAACACGTTTCCAAAAGAAGTACAGGATTTTTTAACTATGGCCAACACGCGTGCTCGTTTACGCATGACAACGCTTTATGCTTTTGCCGGCCATAACCGTTTATTAGTTGCAGGTACCGGAAATAAAGTAGAGGATTTTGGAATTGGTTTTTTTACCAAGTATGGTGATGGAGGAGTAGATCTTAGTCCGATTGCCGACTTATATAAAACGGAGGTATATGAATTGGCAAAAGAATTAGGTGTTGTTGGAAGCATACAACAGGCAAAGCCAACAGATGGATTATTTGCTGATGGAAGAACCGATGAAGACCAGATAGGCGCAACCTATCCCGAACTGGAATGGGCAATGGAATACATTGCTAAAAAGGAAGTGCACGAACTAAGTTTTCGCGAGAAAGAAATAATGGCTATTTATTTAAAAAGAAATGCAGCCAACAAACACAAGATAGATCCAATTCCGGTTTGTATTGTTCCCAATGAATTAAAATAAATTATAAATTAAAAGAATAAACTCATGTTAGACAACTTAATTAATCTGGTAAAAGAAAATGCAGGAGATGCGATCATAAACAACAACGCAATTCCGAACGAAAATAACGATGCGGCTATTAATTCTACCGCTAATTCTATTTTTGACACATTAAAATCGCAGGCTTCGGCCGGAAATTTAAATGGAATAATGGATATGTTTAAAAACAATTCTGTTTCCGGCGAGCTTTCTAAATCAATGAATTCAAATGTGGTAAGCGATTTAGTAAAAAAGTTTGGTATTGATAATGCCGCAGCTTCTGGCATTGCCTCTACATTAGTACCAAAAGTTTTGGAGAGTTTTACTAAAAAAACAAACGACCCAAACGATTCTAGCTTTGACCTACAAGATATTATGAAAAATATTGGTGGAACCGGAGGCTTAGGAGATATGATGGGCGGATTGGGTAATTTATTTAAGTAAAAGTATGTTTGGAAAAATGGGAGATATGCTTGGAAAGCTTCAGGAAATGAAGCAAAAAGCAGATGAGATAAAAAACAAGCTCGACGGCGTTGTATTAAAAATAGAAGGTGCCGGTGGCGATATCAAAATTGAAATTACCGGAAACAGGAAAGTTAACACTATTTACATTGCGCCCGCTTTACAGCATGGGAGTAAAGAAGAGCTGGAAGAACAATTAACTGTTACCATCAATAGAGCAATTGCCGCGGCAGATAAACTAAACGAAGAAGAAATGAAAAAAGCCGCAGGTGGCTTATTGCCTGGAATGTAATGGTACGTTTTGAAAAATATTCCGAAAAACATTTGCCCGAAGTTATTTCTATTTTTAGAAGTAACATTCCAAAATATTTTTTTGAGTTTGAAGAAAAAGATCTTATAGAAGATATTCCTCAGTTCCACCATACATTTTATGTAATGTTATTGGGTGAAAAAATAGTTGGCGCAGGTGGATATGATTTAAATGAGGATGATACTGTGTCTTTATGCTGGGGCATGGTTCATAATGATTGCCTCAAACAAAATTTAGGAAAGTCACTTTTAGAATTTCGTTTGAATGAAATAGAAAAAACGTATCCGGGTAAAACAATTGTAAATGTTACCTCACAGCATACTACCGGTTTTTTTGAAAAGTACGGTTTTAAAATCGTAAGTATTACAAAAGATGGATTTGGTCCGGGATTGGACAATTGTAAAATGGAATTAAAAAAATAAAATTATGGCTGTTATCTTACCAGTAAATGGAATTGCTCCAACCTTTGGAGAAAATTGTTTTATTGCACCCAACGCCACCATCGTTGGAGACGTATTAATAGGAAACGATTGCAGTATATGGTTTAACGCGGTTGTTCGTGGAGACGTAAATAGTATAAAGATCGGCAACAAAGTAAACATCCAGGATGGTGCCGTTTTACATTGTACGTATCAAAAAACAAAAGTGAATTTAGGCAATAATGTTTCTATAGGACATAATGCCATCGTTCATGGATGCACGGTTCATGATAATGTTCTAATAGGTATGGGTGCCATAGTAATGGATAATTGCGAAATTGGCAGTAACACTATTATAGCAGCGGGTGCTGTGGTTACAGAAGGAACAAAAGTGCCAAGCGGTTGTATTTACGCAGGTGTACCGGCAAAAAAAGTAAAAGATATTTCGCAGGAATTGATCAGCGGCGAAATTGACAGAATAGCAAATAATTATTTAATGTACAGCAGTTGGTTTAAATAACACCACGTTCTTTAATGCGATAATTCTTACCACATTAAATTTTAATTTATTTATTGTTTAACCTTAAAATGTTTTATTATGCAACGCATTATGATCATGGCATTAATATGCCTAACAGCAAACATGGTTTCTCAAAATTACAGGTATTACAAACCCGGACAGAATTTTTCTTCAAATGAAAATGCTTGCCTGGTTATTAAAAATGACAAGCGCACATTAATATTTATTGATCAATTGGATAAATACAGATCATTTAAAGCTATTAAATTAGTTGGATTTAATAAGCCTGGTTTTGATATGGATTCATTAGTAAGTATCATAGACGAAGATCTTGATCCAAAAACGATCATCTTCGAAAACTGCGATCTATCTGGCCTTACCGAATCATTAGATATGTTTGGCGAATTAGAGGAAGTACACCTTTTAAGTAACTGTACTTTTTACGAAAATAATTTATTTGAACTTTTAAAGAACTCTCCGGTTAAAAGAATATGCATTCAGAAAAAAGATATCGAGCTTGTAACAGATAGTTTACATTTGTTAAAAGACCTTGTTTCTTTACAGGTAAGTAGCAACAACATTTTTTCTTTGCCAAATAAAACTGAAAAAATTCAAATTGAGTTTAACGAGAATGTACACACGGTGGATCTTGCTTATTTTGGTAACTTTTATAAAGAAAACAAAAATAAAACTGTAGTAGTAAATCATCCTTCAACTGTAAAACAAAAAGTTAAAAGTTTACCAATGGCTTGCATCAAACAACCAATCCCCGGTATTGATATAAATGATACGGTGTATAATTTTAATGCCATGGCAGGCCGAACAATTTTTTATGAATCGGGCAGTGAAATTACAATTGATAAGAATGCGTTTGTAACTTTATCCGGACAGAATTATACAGGTAATGTGAAGTTATTTTACCGCGAATTCAGAAATCCGGTAGAGATAATGCTTTCAGGAATTCCTATGTCAACAAAAGTTGGCGAAAAAATGGAATTGTTTAAAAGTGGGGGTATGTACGAAATAAGTGCTTTTGATGTAAATGGAGAGGAGTTAAAAACTAAAAGCGATACATCCATTAAAATTAATTTTGCTTTAACAGATACTTCGGAAAATTTTAAATTTTATTCTTTAAATAATGATGGCAGTTGGACAACAACAGATGTTGCCGTGAAACCCCTGATAGCAAAAAAGGATAATGGGTCGGATGCTACAAGGGCTGTAAGAGAATATTACGGTTATTTGTTAAGCAATATCAGAAATATGGCAGATACCACAAGTTACGAGGCCCGATTTGCGAACAAAAATTACCTCTATACATACCGGAAAGATAATCTTCAAACTACAAAAGATTCGATAAGATATTTTCCTACATATGGCACTATGTTTAACAGGCGGAAAAACAAGAACAAGGCTTTCTTTAGAATTAAGTTTGTGAAAATTACTAAAGAAAAAGAGATGATTTTTACGATCGTAAAAGCGAACAAAAACAACTACGATGTGCCAAAACACATACAACCATTATTGAACAGAACCTATGTTTATACCGGCTCTTTAACAAAAGAGGAATTCAGGGCAACGTATAATCGCAAATTATTGTGTTGGGACCTCAGGCTTAATTCAATTGGCAATGGCATAGATCTGAGTATTAAAACAGATAAATCATTCATTGGCCTTAAAGGAAAAGCAGTTACTTTAATGGATGATGGTACCTGTTATGTCTCTAAAAAAGCAAATTCTGTTTTGTGCAATACAATACTAAGAGCTTTGTATAGCGAAGCAAAACGTTTTAATAAAAAAGAAAGAACGGCTCCATATAATTATAATGATCTTAATTTTCCAATGATAACTGCAGAAGAAAAGGATCTGCTTGCCTATAATTATTCGAAAAAATATCAGAACAAAGATGAAAAGCAACTGGATTTTAAAGGATGGAAGACCTATGTTAAAAAAACGTATCCGGGCTACTACTATAATTCTTTTCAAAATAATAATGATGTTGGAAATGCTTTAGTGAAAAGTGGCTTAGGTGTAAAAAATATCGACGCCTATATTCATAGTGGACAAATGGAAGATGTTTTAGTAAATTATAATGTAAACGTAGATAGTTTGTCAGATGAGTATAACGCAGTTTTGTTTAAAAACATAAACACAAGTTATCCAATAGCTAAAAGTTATAATGGAAATTCGCTTTCGGGTTTTTACTTTAAGTATAATGAGAACTATGTGATCAGGTTCTCTAATAACGGTTACATGCAGGTTACAAAACCAAATGAAATAAGAAAAATGAAAAAAGGCAATAGCATTAACATTGCTTATCAGCAGCAACATAATGTTAAAAATATGAATAGTAAAGATATTACAAGCTTAATTCTGGACTAAGAGCTTGTAAATTTAAAAGCCCTGAAGAACGACACACCTTTGGGGCTTTTTTATTTTTATTGTTTTACAATCTTTAAATAATTTGTTTTATCAGTTTTTAGAAAATATATGCCGTTGGCGTACTCACTAATGTCGATCTTCGTTTTTCCTTCTGATAATTGTTGATGAAGAACAACTTTTCCAACTACATCAAATAATTCAATAGTAATTTTTTCTTTTGCTTCGACTACAAAATTTCCGGAATTGGGATTTGGATAAACTGAGATTTGATTGCTTTGCTTTGATCCGTTTAAACCGGTAGTTAATATAAAATTATTTGTTGAAGTATTCGTCACAATTGGGGCATTAAAATCAAAATAAATATGGGCGCGATTCTTGATCTGCGTGCCGCCGGGTAAATTAGGTAATGGTTTTATCTTGTATTGCACAAAGCCCATAGATCCCGCAGGATTACTTGCACTATCGGGTAAGTTGATGTTATTAAATTTAAACAATAATTTATTACCTGTTAAACTTGTTATTAATGGGTGACTATTATTGATCACACTAAACGTATTTAGATCGAGGTTGTTGCTTAAAGTATCAATAAGCTTTATATCAATGGCACTTGCATTACCGGTGTTTTGAAAATGAATTGTGTAGGTAAGCCAGTCCTGATAACCAGGAGGCACATGTTCAGGATAAGTTTCTTTATAGTTTGGATCATATGAGTTTACAACGGGATAACATTGTTGCAAAATATTATTGGAGATATTATTATCTCCCGATGTTGGTGATACTGTTACTGTAATACAGATCTGATTTCCTGCAAGAGCAATGGTATTGGTTTTTAAAGCTAAAGCAAAATCCATACTTGGATTAATTGCTGCAAAATTTGCAATATTATAGGTAAATACATTGCCAAGTGTGGATGTTGGAACCATTGCCCAGCTTGGCGTTCCTGTATAGGTAACCGGGCCGCTAACGCCTATTTTTACTGTTCCAGATACATTGGCGGGGCAATTGAGATTGTACCAGTTGGCACAATTTCCGGCGTCTACGATTAACGTATGTGTTACACCAGGGAAGGCAATGCCATTATGTGTTATAGAATTTACACCAATATCAAAACCGGGTTTGCAATCAAGATTAAAATTTACATTTGGCGCAATAGAGTAAGATGGCGTTAAGGTTACAACTGAATCAACTCCGGGATTAGGGCATTGTATTGTATAAGGCATAGATAAAGTATCTATTACAACAGAATAAGTGCCGGCAGATTGTACGAGCCAATATTCGCCATAAATATTTGAGTTCGTTTGCATTACTAAATTTCCAATATTATCATAAAGCTTAACAGGTATATTAGTAAGTGCAATATCCCCCAGATTTTTAGTGCAATTGTTATCTATGTCTTTGTACACATATCCTTTCACCCCGTTAAATGCAGAACAGGTATTGCCTGAACCTCCAATTTTTTTTACTAAAATAGGATTGTTTTGGTTGGAAAAATTGGTAGTTAAGAAGATGTAATATTGTCCAACAACACCATTCGCAATATTAAGTGTTTCGGTAGACGAAGAAGAGTAACTACAGTCAATGGTGTTAGTACTTGTTAAATTACTACAGGCATTCATAAGCGTATTAAAAGGTCCCCAACAAATAAAATCTATATCATTGGCAGCACTCAGTTGAATGTCAATATTACCCGTAACAGTCACCTGGGTATAAAACCAGCTGCAATTTGGTTGCGATCCTAAACAACCGTAGCTTGGACCTACAGGCGCGTTTGGCGCGTTAGTTACTCCTGGAAATATAACACTGTCACAAAAAGCCAAAGCAAAATTACAGGTGTTTTGCGAAAATGAATTTAAGCTAAATATTATTGAGAAAATTAGTAGAAGTTTTTTCATATAATAAATATATGAATTTAACTTTGATCTGCAATTTTAGTAAGCATTAAATCATTCGCCTTTAAAATCAGGTTTGCGTTTTTCTAAAAATGCTTTTACACCTTCGTTATAATCGTAACTGTTAGCAGATTTTACCTGTACATCGCCCTCCATCTTTAATTGCTGATCAAGATTATTTGTAGCGCTCGCGTTCAATAAACGTTTTGTAAAACCTATTGCCAGCGTTGGCATTGCTGCAATACCAGATGCAAACTCCAATGCTTTTTCTGCAAGTTCGGCATCTTCAAATAGTTTGTAAACCATTCCAAAACCTTTTGCATCTTCTGCACTTAATTTATCGCCGGTTATCATTAAAGCACTTGCTAATTGTAAACCAACTAAACGCGGTAATGTAAATGTACCACCGCTATCGGGTATCAAGCCAATTTTACTAAAGGCCTGTATAAAGCTTGCAGCTTTTCCTGCTAAAACAATGTCACATGCCAATGCTATGTTGGCACCCGCACCCGCGGCCACTCCATTTACAGCAGCAATAATAGGTTTTTCTATATTTCTTATTCTTAAAATAATTGGATTGTAATGTTCATCAACAATTTTTTTAATACCAGGCCCGTTCGGATCAATTGCTTCTGCAAGATCTTGTCCCGCACAAAAAGCTTTTCCTGTACCGGTTAAAATAATTGCTCTAATAGTTTTGTCTTTTTCTGCTTTATCAAGTTCTGCAATTAATTGCAAAGCCATTTCGCGGTTAAAACTGTTAAATTTATCTGCACGGTTTAATGTGAGAATTAAAACACTATTTTTTTGTTCACTTAAAATAAAACTCATATTAGTATTGTAAATAGTTAAACGCCAAACTGACGTAAATGATGATCTAAATGTTTAGTTTGTAATGCATCCCATTCTTCAATAGTCATTGGTCCAAAAAAAGGATGCGGTGCTTTTGTTATTCCTTCAGGGCCTTTAATGTGGAAGTACTCCAGCGATTCTAATAATTTTTTCTTTTCTGTTTCAAAAACGCATTCATCAGTAATTTTTCCCTCAGCAAACGTTGGAATGTTTTTTTTGAACTGCGGATCATTGACAACAGATCTTTTTGCGCTTTTACCAAATAATAATTTTATAAGTACATTTACTTTTGGTACTAGTTTGCCTGAAGCAATTTCAAAAGGTTTTTGAGCGTGTGTTAGCATTTGACCAACGTTCATTTTACCCCATTGCGCCTGCGATTGTGGTGTTAGTTCATTGATACGCTCAATAAATTGTTGTTTTGTTTCTGTTTTAAATAAACTATCCATAATTTTTGTAATAGCTAAATTACGTAACTAATTGGCTTAAATCAAAATTATTATCTTCGGTTAAACTTTAATACTTTTAATAAGTCTAAAACGTATGAGAAAAATATACTTTGGTTTTTTATTTGTATTTGGCTTTTCTTTTCTAAAAGCACAGGCTTTGTATTTTCCGCCACTAAGCGGAACAGCATGGGATACACTATCTCCGCAAAGCCTTAATTGGTGTCAGCAGCGAATCGACTCTCTATATAATTATTTACAGATAAAAAACACTAAATCATTTATTATTTTAAAGAATGGTAAAATTGTGCTGGAAAAATATTTTGGAACTTACACACTAGATTCAACATGGTATTGGGCATCAGCCGGTAAAAGTCTTACAGGTTTTTTAGCGGGCGTGGCACAACAACAAGGATTGATAAACATAAACAATCAGGTTTCTCAGTATATTGGCACCGGATGGACAAGCGCGCCGTTAGTTAAAGAAGATTTAATTACTGTAAAAAATTTGTTACAAATGACCAGTGGTTTGGATGACGGACCACCATCACCATGTGATAATGAAGATACAGCAAAATCATGTTTGCTGTATCAGGTAAACGCTGGTACAAGGTGGGCTTACCATACCGGTGCTTATAAAAAAATCCAAAGCGTAATTAGTGCTGCTGCCGGACAATCTTATAATCTTGTAACAACAAATTGGGTAAAAAGTAAAATTGGAATGGATGGTTTTTGGTTTGATCAAATATATTATAGTAAGGCCAGGAGCATGGCGCGCTTTGGTTTGCTAAACCTAAATAAAGGTATTTGGGCTAACGATACTATTATGAAAGATTCGCTTTATTTTAAAGACATGACCAATTCATCGCAAAATTTTAATAAAGCTTATGGATATTTATGGTGGTTAAATGGTAAAGCTGATTTTATGACTCCGGGTTTTCAAACTGTATTTCCGGGAACGTTAATGCCGAATGCGCCGGCAGATATGTTTGCCGCTTTGGGTAAGAATGATCAAAAAATATATGTTGTACCAAGTCAAAAATTAGTAGTTATACGACAGGGAAATACTGCCGGTGGTTTTAATTTGGCAGCATCTGCCTTTGATAACGTGTTGTGGGATTATATAAACAAGTTGGTTTGCAGCACTGCATCAATAACGGAAGCAGATCTTGCTAGAAAAGTTTCGGTTTATCCGAATCCGGCAAAAGATCTTATTACCATTAAATCTGAATTAGAATTAAAATCTATTTTACTTACAGATTACCTTGGCCAAACAATTAATGTAAAAATGAGCGATAATACACTTGATATTTCTCAAGTGCAAAAAGGCTTGTATTTTTTAACGATTACGTTGTCAAATAATGCCCGAGTAATTAAAAAATTTATTGTAAATCCAAATTAAACCTTTGTGCATTTAATTAGTCCAAATAGAAATATTATTTGATATGAAAAAATTTTATTTCGTTTTCTCGTTAGCACTACTTTGCTTTTCTACATTTAAATCTCAAACACTTTATTTTCCTCCAACTACAGGTTCAACATGGGATACAATTTCTCCTCAAAGCCTTAACTGGTGTCAGGCACGCATAGATTCATTATACAATTACCTTCAAGTAAAAAATACCAAATCATTTATTATACTTAAAAATGGTAAAATTGTTTTAGAAAAATATTTCGGTACATATACTGTTGATTCTATTCATTATTGGGCCTCGGCAAGTAAAAGTTTGACTGGTTTTTTAGCAGGTGTGGCTCAGCAAAAAGGCTTTATTAATATTAATAATAAAGTTTCGCAGTATATTGGCACTGGCTGGACGAGCGAACCTCTTGTGAAAGAAAATTTGATCACTGTAGAAAATTTATTGCAGATGACAAGTGGAGTGGACGAGACACCCCCTCAACCCTGCACCTCGGATGACACAGCGAAAGCATGTTTATTATATAAAGTAGATGCGGGTACCAGGTGGGCCTACCACACGGGCGTCTATGAAAAACTATACCAGGTAATAAGTATGCCTGCGGGAATGAGTTATAATTTGGTTACCAATAACTGGATTGAAGCGCAAACCGGGATGAGCGGTTTTTGGTTGCAAAAAATCTATTATAGTAAAGCCAGAGATATGGCACGTTTCGGCTTGTTGAACTTAAATAAAGGAATTTGGAAAACAGATACTATTATGAAAGACTCACTTTACTTTAAAGCAATGACCAACACGTCGCAGAATTTTAACTTATCATATGGTTACCTCTGGTGGTTAAATGGAAAGCCAACATTTATGAATCCTGGCCCTCAGCTTGTTTTAAGTGGACCATTAATCTCAAATTGCCCTGGAGACATGTTTGCTGCATTGGGAAAGAATGACCAGAAAATTTATGTTGTGCCGAGTACCAATATGGTTGTTATAAGGCAAGGAGAATCTGCCGATGGAGCTACCTTTGCGTTGTCTACTTTTGACAATACTTTGTGGGATTATATAAATAAACTTAATTGCAATAGTAATTCAATTCAAGAAATAGATCCTGCGTCAGAAGTTTCTATCTATCCAAATCCTGCCAAGGATATGATCTTTGTTAGATCAGATGTCGCTTTAAAGTCTGTTACTTTAACAAATTGTCTGGGGCAGATATTTGATGTGAAATTAGTAAATGGCAAGTTGGATATTTCTCAAGTGCAAAAAGGCTTGTATTTTTTAACGATTACCTCGCAAACTAATACAAGCCTTGTAAAGAAAATTGTTATTGATTAAAAATCGTTACTCAATTGGTTTGTTGTTTTTTGCAGAATCTCAAAAGCATTCTCTGCCATTAAGTTTTCTTTATCTAATGTTGGGTTTATTTCCACCATTTCAAAACAAACGATTTTTTTGCTTCTCATGATATAATAAATAAGATTTCCTGCTTCTTTTTCAGTAATACCGTTTGGAACCGGCGTACCTGTGCCGCTCGAAATACGTGAATCCATGCTGTCCACATCAAAGCTTACGTATATAATGTCGCAATGATCCAGGTAATTTAAAGACTCAATAGCAACACGTTCAACAGCTTTTTTACGAATCTCCTGCAAATGAAAAACACGTACTTTATTCTTCTTAATTAAGTAATCTTCAGGTGGTTCAAAATCACGCAAAGCAATATAAACGAGGTCTGAATAATTAATTTTAGGGCAAATACCACCCAAATTTTTCAATTTTTCCCAATATTCAACCGTTTCATCGTCGGGCTTATTTTGTTGCCTGTCGCGATTATCTTCGTTCAAAACACAGCAAAGCGGCATTCCATGCATGTTGCCACTTGGTGTAGTGTAAGGACTGTGAAGATCAGCGTGAGCATCTATCCATATCACCCCAAGCTTCTTGTCTGGGTACGCCATACGTATCCCGCTTATGGTTCCTAAAGCTGAGCTATGATCGCCAGCTAATACAATTGGCACCTGATCGGCCTTCAATGTTTTCTGAATTTCTTTGGCAATTCGCTCATTCAAGCTATACACACCTTTAATACGCTTAGCATAGTCATGCACAACGGGCTCTAACAATAAATTATTTTCATTAGGTATTTCTACAGACTTGTAACGCTTAAAAAAGGCACTACCAAAGTCTAAAGCGGCTATCTTAATAGCATCAACACCCATGCTCGAACCACGTGTTCCGGCACCAATTTCACTCTTAACTTCAATAATTTTGATGGGTTTTATCATAAAATTTAACTTTTTATTAATAATAAGCTTTATTTTTGTGTGAAGTAAACAACTTACTTTGGTAAACGTTTAGCATAAGTAACTAACTTACATTAAAATGAATAATAAATACACAACCCTGATAAACCAAACATTTAACTTCCCTCAGGAAGGTTTTGATGTGGTAGACGACGAACTTTATTTTAATGATATTCCTTTAATGGATATTATTAAGCAGTACGGCACACCTTTGAGGATCAGTTATTTACCTAAAATAAGTTCCCAGATTCAAAAAGCCAAACGTTTGTTTAACGTGGCTATGGCAAAGGTAGATTACAAGGGCAAATACGTGTATTGTTATTGCACAAAAAGCTCTCATTTTAGCTTTGTGCTGGATGAGGTGCTCAAAAATGATGTTCATATTGAGACTTCATCGGCATTCGATCTAAACATTATCAAAGAGCAATTTCAAAAAAAAGCTTTGAACAAAGATACATATATTATTTGTAACGGATATAAACGCCAAAACTACAAACAAAATATTGTTGAGTTAATAAATGATGGTTTTAATGTTATCCCGGTTTTAGATCATTTGGATGAGATTGATTATTACAAAAAATATAGCAAAGCAGATAATTTAAATCTTGGAATAAGAATTAGTACAGAAGAAGAACCTTCTTTTACATTTTATACCTCACGCCTTGGTATACGCAGCAGTGAGATCATGAACCTTTATAACGAGAAGATTAAACCCAATCCAAAATTCAGCTTAAAGCTATTGCACTTTTTTATTAATACAGGTATTAAAGACACTATTTACTATTGGACGGAGTTGAATAAATGTTTACAGATCTATAAAGATCTTCGTGAGGTCTGCCCAACGTTGGATTCACTCAATATTGGTGGTGGCATGCCAATTCGCACTTCATTAAGTTTTGAATACGATTACGAATACATGATTGAAGAAATTGTTGAACAGATAAAAGCATTTTGTAAGCAAAACGATATTCCTGAACCAAATATTTTTACAGAATTTGGTTCTTATACAGTCGGTGAAAGCGGTGCAACCTTGTATTCAGTGGTAGATCAGAAGCAACAAAACGATCGCGAAACCTGGTATTTTATTGACAGCAGTTTTATTACAACCCTGCCCGATACATGGGGTATCAATCAACGTTTTATTTTATTGGCCATTAATAATTGGGATAAACCTTATGGGCCTGTGAACTTAGGAGGCATGACCTGCGATAGCATGGATTATTATAATACAGAGGCGCATACCAATCAGGTTTTTCTTCCTTTAATTGAAAAAAATCAAAAAGAGCCACAGTACATAGGATTCTTTCATACCGGGGCTTACCAGGAAGCATTGAGTGGTTATGGTGGCACGCAACATTGTTTAATTCCTGCGCCAAAACATGTTTTGATTGATAGGGACAAAGACGGAGAAATTACAACACGCCTTTTTGCAAAAGAGCAAAGTTATAAGAGCATGCTTAAGATTCTTGGTTACTAATTTTATGTAAGATGGAAAATGTAAGATGGAAAACGGGTACATATTCCATATTCCCTTTTACATTTTACCTTTTATTTACTTGTTAACTTCTTCTTTAAATCTTTCTTGAAAAGGCCGTTTTTCCATTAGCAACTGCCTTTCTTATTTTATAACTTTACAACTTATTCTTTATTTTTTATATGGCTTTATTTGACTTTTTAACCCAGGATATTGCAATTGACTTAGGAACTGCAAATACAATTATTATTCATAACGATAAAGTTGTAGTTGATGAACCCAGTATAGTTGCGGTTGACAGAACTACGGGCAGAGTAATAGCTGTAGGACGCCAGGCACAAATGATGCATGGTAAAACACATGAGAACATAAAAACAATCCGCCCCTTAAAGGATGGAGTTATTGCCGATTTCCAGGCTGCAGAAGAAATGATTAAAGGAATGATTAAAATGATCAATCCTGGAAATCGTTTTTTTAAGCCATCATTGCGTATGGTAATCTGCATTCCCAGTGGTATTACAGAGGTAGAGAAACGTGCGGTTCGAGATAGTGCAGAACATGCAGGTGCAAAAGAAGTATACATGATCCACGAACCCATGGCCGCAGCTATTGGTATGGGTATTGATGTGGAAGAGCCAATGGGAAATATGATTATTGATATTGGTGGTGGTACTTCCGAAATTGCCGTAATTGCATTAGGTGGCATTGTGTGTGATAAATCAACACGTATTGCGGGTGACGATTTTAACGCGAATATTGAAGAGTATATGCGTCGTCAGCACAATATTTTAATTGGTGAGCGTAGTGCAGAAAGAGTAAAAATTGAAGTGGGCGCCGCTATGACTGAGATCGATAATCCTCCCGCAGACTTTGCTGTACAAGGGCGCGACTTAATGAGCGGTATTCCTAAAGAAGTTTATATCAGTTATGTTGAGATAGCACATTGTTTAGATAAATCAATTTCTAAAATTGAAGAAGCGATCTTAAACGCATTGGAGATGACGCCTCCAGAGTTAGCTGCAGATATTTACCGTAAAGGAATTTTTATGGCCGGTGGTGGTTCATTATTGAGAGGTTTGGATAAGCGTATCTCCATGAAAACAAAATTACCGGTTCACGTTTGCGAAGATCCTCTTCGCGCTGTTGCGCGTGGTACCGGAATTGCACTTAAAAATGTTCATAAATTCCCGTTCTTAATCAAGTAAACAGCATAAGCGCATCGTAGCTTTATATAGTGACACATTTGTTTCACTCGCTAATAATTTAACACGTGAGAAACTTACTTGCCTTTGTAGTAAAACACCATTTTATATTTATTTTTTTGTTTCTGCAAATGATAAGTGTTTGGTTTATGGTGCAGGATAATGGCTACCAGGGTTCGCAGGTTTTAAATTCATCTAACCAGGTTGTAGCTGGCATTTATACTGCGGCTGCAAATACAAAAGATTATTTTGCCTTAAAACAAGAGAACGATAAACTCGCTTTAGAAAATTCAGTATTAAGAAATTTTTTAAAATCAAATTATTCTATTTTGCCTTTACGGGAATTTAAAAAGAACGATACATTGTATAAACAACAGTATTCTTTTATGAGCGCAAAAGTAGTTAACTCATCAGTAAATAAACGCCGTAATTTTTTAACGCTTAACGTTGGCGCTAACCAAGGTATTGGGCAAGACATGGCAGTGATGAGCAGCGAAGGTATAGTTGGTATTGTTACAAACGCGTCTACCAACTTTGCAAGTGCAATGAGTATTTTGCATAAAGATATTCGGGTAAATTGTCAGTTAAAAAAAGATGGAAGTTATGGTCCTTTAATTTGGGATGGAAAAGATTATCGTTATTGTTTGCTTACAGATATTCCAACACATGCTAAAGTTAAAGCCGGTGATACGGTAATTACCAGCGAGCTCTCAGGTATTTTTCCCGAAGGCATCATGGTTGGTTTTGTAGAAAGCTTTGAGCGCAGGCAGAACGAAAGTTTTTATACCGTAAGAGTAAAGTTAAGCGCCGATCTTAAAAAAGTAAATCACGTTTACGTGATCAAGAATAAATTTAAAACCGAAAGAGATTCATTAGAAAACCTAGCACAAAAACAAGTTGACGACTGAGATAGCTAAAAATATTTTCCGCTTTATATTACTGATATTGGTTCAGGTGTTAATCATTCAAAACATTAACCTGTCCAGTTACATTATTTTATTGCCCTATGTTTTGGTAATTATTTTATTGCCATTTGAATTATCGCGTGTTACCGTTTTAATTATTTCTTTTTTCTTAGGTATTTGTATCGATTATTTTTTCGATTCATCTGGTCTTCATGCATCGGCCTGTACATTAATGGGTTTTAGCAGATATTATGTTTTAAAATTTATTTCACCACGCGATGGTTACGATGTTGGTGTTCAGCCAACGGTAACAGATATGGGCCTTGCCTGGTTTTTAAGTTATGCCGGTACATTAGTTGTTATTCATCATTTTTATTTTTTCTTTATTGAAGTATTTCGTTTCTCAGAATTCTTCAGAACTTTTTTCAGAGCCGTGTTAAGCAGCATCGGTACTTTTGGTTTGGTTTATCTTATCCAGTTCTTATTTTTTACAAACCGTAAAAGGTCATGAGTATTAATTCGCAACAACTCGGCAATAGAAAATTGATTATAGGTGGATTTTTTTGCCTGGTGGTTATAATTTATTTATGCCGCCTGTTCTACATTCAGGTAATAGATATTCAGTATAAACTAGATGCGGAAAAGAATGCATTTCGTTACATGACTGAATATCCGGTGCGCGGATATATTTACGACCGCAAAGGAAAATTATTAGTGTTTAACGCGCCTTCTTATGATCTTATGGTCATTCCACGCGAAACTAAAGGTTGTGATACGATGGGTGTTTGCGAAGTGTTACAAATTACCAGGCAAGAATATTTAAAACGCATGAAACGCGCTTGCCAGGCGCCCAATTCTCCGCGTAAAGAAAGTATTTTCGAAAAACAAATGTCGGCGCAAACTTACGCTGCCTTGCAGGAAAAAGCATATCGCTTTAAAGGTTTTTTTGTTCAGAAACGTACTGTAAGAAAATACCCAAAGCCAATTGCAGCACATCTTTTAGGGTATGTTGGTGAGGTAAGTAAAGAGCAGGCCGAAAAAGATCTCTATTATAAAGAAGGTGATTACATTGGTATCACAGGCCTTGAAAGAAGTTACGAAGAAGCGTTGCGAGGAAAAAAAGGAACACAAATAGCTATTACAGATGTGCACAACAAAGTAATTGGCCGTTACATGGATGGAAAGTATGATACATTGGCAATTGCGGGTAAACCTTTGTATTGCAGTATTGATCGTGATTTGCAGGAGTATGGCGAAAAATTAATGACTGGAAAAAAAGGCGCCATTGTTGCAATTGAACCATCTACAGGAGAGATCTTATGCTTGGTTTCAGGACCTGCATATGATCCAAACTTACTGGTTGGTGGTAAAGAACGTTCTAAAAATTTCACAAAACTATATTACGATAGTATCAACCGTCCTTTGTTTAATCGTGCACTCACAGCCATGTATCCCCCGGGCTCTATCTTTAAGTTAATAGATGCTTTAATAGCGCAACAGGATGGTTTAATTAATCGTAATACTGTTTATCCTTGCGCCATGGGGTATCCGCCTATGGGCGGTAAACCAAAATGCCACGCGCATGGAGGCGGAAAAAATTTACCTGGTTCGGTGGCAGCATCTTGCAATTCTTATTATGCATATGTTTTCAGAGAAATTGTAGATCAGCGGAAGTACCCTAATTTTATTGATGGTTATAATCATTGGCGTGAAATGGTAAAAACATTTGGTCCCGGAACACGTTTGGGAACCGACCTTCCTTACGATAAACCCGGCAACGTTCCATCGGTTGAATATTATAATAAAGTTTTTGGAAAGAACGGTTGGCGCAGTAATACAATTGTTTCATTAGGTATTGGCCAGGCCGAGTTAACGCTGGTGCCCCTACAAATGGCGAATGTAGTGGCCAGCATTGCTAACAGGGGCTTTTATTACACACCTCACAGCGTAAAAGGTGTTGGTATAGATAAACAATTAGACAAACGCTTTAAACAAAAGCATTACGTAGGTGTACAAGACCAAACCGCTTATTTAAACGTTATTGATGGTATGCAGGGCGCCTTAGAGCCCGGTGGCACAGCGTTTACAAACCGTTTAAAAGATATAGTAGTGTGCGGTAAAACAGGTACTGCACAAAATCCTCATGGCGATGATCACGCTGTTTTTTTGGCATTTGCGCCCCGCGATAATCCAAAAATTGCTATTGCCTGTATTGTTGAAAATGCCGGTTTTGGTAATACCTGGAGTGCACCCATTGTTACTTTAATGATCGAAAAGTATTTAAAAGGCAAAACAGAAAGACCTGAAACTGAAAAAAGAATGTTAGAGGGTGATCTGATAACAAAGAATAATAAAAAAGACGCTGCAAAAATCAAACGACCTATAAAAAATTAATAATTGGCAAGAAACGAAAATAGTATATTTTATGGGGTAGACAGGCTAACGCTTATTACCTACGTGCTGCTCGTTTTTATGGGTTGGTTAAATATTTATGCTGCAGTTTATGATGAAGAGCATCAGAATATTTTTGATACAACGCAAAAGTATGGTAAACAGCTTATCTGGATAGGTGGTGCCGCAGTTATTGCGTTTAGTATCTTATTAATAGACGCCAATTTTTATACTGCTTTTGCTTATGGTTTTTATGGCTTTTTTCTTTTAATGAATATTTTGGTTTTATTCTTAGGAAAAGAAATAAAAGGTAGTCACTCGTGGTTTAGATTTGGTAGTGCAGGTATACAGCCTGCCGAGTTCATGAAATTTGCAACCAGTTTGGCGCTCGCAAAATTTTTAAGTAACCAGAATATTGTTGTTAACCAACAATTTCGGTTGCGTTTAAAGGATCTAATAAAAAATTACAAGAACACATTTATTGCTTTATTATTTATTATCGTGCCGTTAATTTTAATTATCAAATTGCAGAATGAAACGGGGCTTGCCATTGTGTTTATAGCATTTATTATTGTTTTGTATCGCGAAGGTTTAAGTGTAGGATTTTTAATTTTTGGAATTTTAGCGGCAATTTTATTTGTAGTAGCATTAATTGTAACAAGCATTAGTGGCTTGCTAATAACGCTCGCCGTAATTGCATCATCGGCTTTTTTATTCATTAAACGCAGCAGGGCAAATTTAATTGGAGTTATTGTAGCTTACGTGCTTGCCGCAGGAGTTGTACTTGGAACAAATTATGTTTACAATCATTTAGAAGAGCATCAAAAAGTAAGGATAGATGTATTGTTAGGACGAGGAACGGTAGATCTTAAAAAAGAAGGATATAATGTAAATCAGGCAAAGATCGCTATTGGTAGCGGTGGCTTTTTTGGTAAAGGTTATTTGCAGGGTACGCAAACCAAATACGATTTTGTGCCGGAACAGGATACTGATTTTATTTTTTGTACAGTAGGCGAGGAGTGGGGTTTTGTTGGCAGCACGGTGGTTATTTTTTTAGAACTATTTTTAATACTCCGGCTTATATTTTTATCAGAAAGGCAACGTTCTGATTTTAGCAGGATATACGGTTATGGAGTAGCTTGTGTATTATTTTTTCACCTTGCAGTGAATATTGGTATGACCATTGGTTTAATGCCCGTTATTGGCATTCCTTTACCTTTCTTTAGTTACGGAGGTTCATCACTTTGGTCATTCACTATTCTTCTATTTATTTTTATAAAGCTAGACGCTAATCGCCTTCTAATTTTAAGGTAGGGTCTATATTGCAGCACTTTATTTGCTATTTTAGCATTTAATTTAAAATATTGAAAATATATTGCAATTGCGTACGTTTAAAGTATTTAAAATATAAAGACTATAAATTAATTCATGAGATCTTTTGCAATAAAACATAAACATTTTTTATTTCTGATTTTAATATTCATTATTTGTGAAATTATCGTAAATCCAATTGGCGAATTTCCTTTAAATGATGATTGGGCTTATTCAAAATCGGTATCATTTGCCATCAATGGTGTTTATACGATCGGTGATTTTGGAGCCATGACGCTTTTTACTCATTTATTGTGGGGAACAATTTTTACAAAGATCTTCGGTTTCTCATTTACCGTCTTAAGATTTTCTACGCTTATTTCATCGCTCATTGGCCTGTTTTTTCTAAATAAACTTGTTGTTAAGATCAGCAATAATCCGGGGCTTGGCTTTTTTTCATGTTTAGTGTTATTGTTTAATCCATTGTACTTTAGCCTTACAAATACATATATGACAGATGTAAATTTCACTACACTGTTAATCTTAAGTTGTTATTGTGCTTTTGTTTTTTTTGACACAAAAAAAGAAATATATATATATTATTTTTTATTATTATCTATTGGTCTTGTATTAATTCGTCAGTTTGGAATTGTTTTACCAATTTGTTTTTTCCTCTCTTGTATTGCTTTAAAAGAAAAAAAGAAAAGATATTTAATTATCTCGTTTATAGTTATTGTAATAACTCTTGGAGTATTGAAATGTTATGAAAGTATTCTTAAGCATTCTTTATCCTATGGTGCAGCTTATACTTTTTCAGGATCAATTGATCTTTTGAGTTACGCTTTTTGGGAGAATTTTTTTGTAAATATAGCCGGGCGGTACAAAGTAATTTTAGTACACATTCTTATATATGGTTTTCCTTTAGCAATTATTTATCTCGCTTCAATTATCAGGTCAGTCAATAAAATTTATGCTTTTGGGGTTTCTATAGTATGTATTTTTGGTTGTTATTTTTTGTTGCAGGGTAACATCTTCCCTTTTCATAATATGTTTACAAACATGTGTATCGGGCCTGAAACATTTCACGAAAGTAATGGCCATACAAGATCCACTGATTTTGCGGCACTTTGCGATATTATAAAATATGTTTTTTCGTCGTTCACTTTTATTGTACTTATACTTTTTTTATCGTCCAAAATTAAATCAGGTAAAAAAGCATTTAAATTAGATCCAGTGGCTTTATTTTTAGTTTTGTTATTGGGTATGTATATTTTTATGATACTTATTACACAAAAAGATGTGTATTTTGATAGGTATCATTTACCAATAATTGCTTTAATCTTTATTTTATTTTCGTTTATGAATAAAACTTTTAAAGCCAGTTATAGTATAAGCATAGTGATCTTGTTCTGTTTTTTTTATTTATCGGTTTTCGGAACAAAGGATTATCTTGCCCTTAATCGAAACAGATGGGACGCTTATTATTTTATTAAGGACAAAGCGAAAGTTAATGCGGAGAAAATTAATGGTGGCTTTGAGGTGAATTGCTGGAACGATGGAAAAAATAATTGGTGGGCAGATTACGGCAATCTTCAAAACTACGATTACCTTATCCAGTTTAATAAAGAGAGTGGTTTTAAAACGCTTCGTGAATATGAATTCCAGCGCTATTTTCCATATAAAAAAGATACTTTAAGGCTGCTTATGAGGGTAGATACTGCAAAAACAGCCAGTAATTAGTGTTGCTTCTCGTTAAGGCGCAATATTGTTACTATTTTTAGTTTATTTCACTTTTTACATTAAGGGTTTTTGTTATTTTTACCCTTTCAAAATGGCACAAAAATCAAATAAATATGTCAAATGGCTTTGGATACTTTTCCTCAGCCCGTTTCTTCTTCTTTTTACAATTGTAACGCTTACCGGTATGGGTATTTTTGGAGCTTTACCGGATGTGGAAGAGCTTGTAAATCCAAAAAACAACCTTGCCACTATTGTTTATAGTGGTGATATGAAGATCCTTGGAAAATACTATAGCGAAAACCGTGTAAATGTAAATTTTAATCAATTAGATAAAGATCTCGTAGAAGCTTTAATTGCAACTGAAGATGCGAGGTTTTATGAGCATAGCGGTGTAGATATAAAGGCATTGGGCCGCGCTTTTGCCGGAGCTTTTACAGGTGGTAGCAGAGGTGGCGGAAGTACTGTTACGCAGCAACTAGCTAAAATGATGTTTCCCCGCGAAAAATTAAGTAAGGTTGAATTGGCCATTCGCAAAATGAAAGAGTGGATCATTGCCACACGTCTTGAAAAATACTATACCAAAGATGAGATTTTAGCGCTTTATTTAAACAAATTTGATTTCTTAAATTTAGCGGTTGGCGTAAAATCCGCATCGCAAATTTATTTTAATCGTTCGCAGGATAGTTTAAATATCGAACAAGCGGCCATGCTTGTTGGTATGGCAAAAAATCCTTCGTTGTTTAATCCTATTCGTTTTCCCGAAAAAACAAAGCAAAGGCGTAATGTGGTCTTAAGCCAAATGGTAAAATATGGTTACCTGGCACAGCAAAAATACGATAGTTTAAAAGTATTACCTTTAGATCTTAGTTTTCATCCTGAAGATCATAATGATGGATTAGCGCCTTACTTAAGAGAGTATCTGCGCGATAATTTTTTAAAGTTGTGGTGCGAAAAACATATCAATCCCGAAACAAATAAACCTTACAACGTTTATAAAGACGGTTTAAGAGTATATACCACCATCGATTCACGTATGCAAAAGTATGCTGAAGAGGCTGTATTTGAACATATGCATGAACTTCAAAAGGTTTTTGATAAAGATCTGAAAACAAAAAAGAACGCACCCTTTGCCTGGAATGTAAACAAGCAGGAAATAGATAATATTATGAACGCTTCTATCAAACGCAGCGATCGTTTTCGTTCTGCGAAAAAATCTGGTATGAGCGATCAAGAGGCCATCGCTACTTTTTACAAGCCTGTAGAAATGTCTGTTTATAGTTTACGCGGCGATATTGATACTGTGATGACACCTTTTGATAGTATAAAATACTATAAAGGGTTTTTACAAACTGGCTTTATGGCCATGGAACCTCAAACCGGTTATGTTAAAGCCTGGGTGGGTGGCATCAACCACAAACATTTTAAATACGATCACGTAAAAGTTAGTAAGCGCCAGGTAGGTTCAACCTTTAAACCCTTTGTTTATGCTCTGGCAATACAGGAAGGGTACTCGCCATGCCACCAGGTACCAAACGTTAGAACGTGTATTACATTGCCCGATGGAAAAGAGTGGTGTCCGAGTAATTCAGACGGGCCAAATGATAAGAACAATGGTAAAATGCTAACTCTTAAAAAAGCTCTGGCAAATTCTATCAACTACATAACGGCCTGGGTTATGAAGCAATATACGCCGCATGCTCTTGTTACATTGGTAAAACGCTTGGGTGTTACATCAGAAATACCCGAGGTGCACTCAATTTGTTTAGGCACAGCAGATATAAGCGTATTTGAAATGGTGGGAGCTAATTCAACATTTGCAAATAAAGGAACATATATTCAACCCACCTTTGTTACACGTATTGAAGATAAGAACGGAAAAGTGCTTGAAGAATTTATTCCAACTACTGATGAGGTTTTTAGTGAAGAAAAAGCGTACACCATGATACAATTAATGCGTGGTGTAGTTGATGGAGGAACCGGCTCGCGCTTAAGATCAAGACATAAATTAATGAATCAGATAGCCGGAAAAACGGGTACCACGCAAAAAAATGCCGATGGCTGGTTTATTGGCTTAACGCCTGAGTTGGTTGCCGGCGCATGGGTTGGCGGCGAAGACAGAAGTATACATTTTAATTCGATGGTTGAAGGTCAGGGTGCAACAATGGCTTTGCCCATTTGGGGAAAATTCTTTAGCAAAGTGTATGCTGATCCAAAATTAAAGGTTAGTAAAGGAGAGTTTCCACGACCGAAAAATTTAGATCCGAATCTTGAATTGGATTGTAGCAAATACGATGCCTCAGATAATGATGGTTCTGAAGAAATAAACGAATTTGACAATATGGATCAATAACAGGTAAAATTATAAACCCTGTAAAATGAAATCTTTTGTTGAAAAAAATAAACTGATCGTAATTTTAATGATGATCTTCATCATTAGTGAAATTATAGTCAATCCCATCGGTAACTTTCCTTTAAATGACGACTGGACGTATGGAAAATCTGTATTAATTTATCAAAAAGATAATATTATTAATATAGGCGATTTTCCTGCAATGACCTTGTACACGCAAATTATATGGGGTGCATTGTTTACCAAAATCTTTGGTTTTTCTTTTACTGTTCTTCGCTTCTCTACACTTATATCTGCTTTAATATCTGTTCTTACATTAAATAAAATTGTAATAGATATTACAAACAATAGACTTACCGCTTTTATTCTTTGTCTGGTATTTCTTTTTAACCCGATTTATTTTGGGCTATGCAATACTTTCATGACAGATGTCAACTTCAATACACTCATTATTGTAAGTTGTTATTTTGCTTTCGAATTTTTTAGGTCACGAAGTTATTTATCCTTTATTGCCGTATTTATCCTGTCAATGCTTATTGTTTTGCTAAGGCAATACGGTATTATTGTGCCGGCATGTTTTACGTTCTGCTGTTTGTTTTTAGATCAAAAAAGATGGTTGTACGTTGGCTTGTCCATTGCATTCTTTGCTATCATAATTGTGGTATTTAAGTATTATGAGCATTATCTTAAAGGCATTCTTCTTCCTGATTCTGCTTACAAATTTTCTGGAGACCATTTATCGCCATCTATATTTTTCGACAGACTTTTCCTGAATTTAAAAACAAGATCTTCAACTATCATTCTTCATGTTTTACTTTATTTGTTTCCTTTTGCAGTTATATATATATCCGGCCTTTTAAAAGAGTTTAAAGGATATGTAATTGTTTTAACAACGTTAATTTGTTCAGCAGCAATATATTTTATTTTAAGAGAAGAGCGTTTTCCGATAGGAAATACTTTTTCAAATCTTTTTATTGGAGCAGAAACTTTTGTTCAGGATATGAACAGGGATTACAAAGGCGAACATGAGCATAATTATTCAGAAACTGCAGATAAAATAGGTGTTGTAATAAAGTATTTATTCACTTCAGGATCTCTTATTTGTTTTGTTTTATTTGTGTTTAAACTGATAAAGCAAAGAATCAATCCGTTCAATAAAAACCCTAAAGTAATTTTTATTGCAACTTTATTTTTAGCCTATATTTTTATGATACTTATAACCGAAAGTTATTACGACAGGTATCATATCCCTTTAATAACGCTTGCTTTAATAGTATTTGCTTATGCAAATCTAAACTATAAAACAAATTACCGGCTTGCCATTTTGCCGCTTTTACTGTTTGTTTATATTTCTGTATTTGGCACAAAAGATTATCTTGAATTAAATAGAAAGCGTTGGGAAGCTTATGCCTTTTTGAAGGATAAAGTTGGTGTAGAATACCATAAGATCAATGGTGGAATGGAGGTAAACGGGTGGCACGAAGGAAACAGAAGCATATGGTATTATTTTCTTGATCTTTACGCTTATGATTACGTTATTCAATACGACAAACCAAAGGACTTTAAACTGGTAAGGGAGTATGAATTTCAGCGCTATTTACCTTACACAAAAGATAAAATTTCTATATTTGTAAACGAACGTAAAAAACGCCAAAAAAATGATTAATCGAGTAGTAAAAAATGTTGAAGAAGCATTAAAAGATATTAAAGATGGCAATACCTTAATGGTGGGTGGTTTTGGCTTATGTGGCATTCCTGAGAACTGTATTGCGGAATTGGTAAAAAAAGGTGTTAAGAATTTAACCTGTATTAGTAATAATGCCGGTGTAGATGATTTTGGTTTAGGCTTATTGCTTCAAACAAAACAGATCAAAAAAATGATCTCAAGTTACGTTGGAGAGAATGATGAATTCGAACGCCAGATGTTAAGCGGTGAGTTAGAGGTTGAATTAGTACCTCAAGGCACACTTGCTACAAGATGTATGGCTGCCGGTTATGGTATGCCTGTTATTTTTACGCCGGCTGGGGTTGGCACCGAAGTGGCCATTGGAAAAGAAACACGTAAGTTTACTTTTAATGGTGAAGAAAAAGAATATTTAATGGAGAAAGCTTTTGAAGCTGACTTTGCTATTGTAAAAGCATGGAAAGGCGATACGGCCGGAAATTTAATTTATAACAGCACTGCCCGTAATTTTAATCCTTTAATGGCAATGGCCGGCAGAATTACAATTGCTGAAGTAGAAGAGCTTGTGCCTGCAGGCGAATTAGATCCTGACCACATTCACACACCAGGTATTTATGTTCACCGGATCTTTCAGGGACAGAAATACGAAAAACGCATCGAACAAAGAACAGTGAGAAAGAAATAAAATAGTTTGATCTCTTCTAATTTCAATCAATAAAAATTTATATCCCAATTGGTACAACTGAATATTAAAAATGACAAAAGAAATTTCTTTTAAAAAAATATTTAGTGGTAAAACAAAACTTAGCGCGAATTTATTTCTGCTTTGTTTTATTATACTTTTGTTTTTTGTAAATGCCTATAACCTGGCATTAAAAAACAGGCCCTCAATAATACATCAATGGCGTCAAAGCGATTGTTTATCTATTACAAAGAACTATTATGAAGAAGGAATGCATTTTTTTCAACCAAAAATTCATTTCCAGGCAAATAAGGATGGAAGTGCTGTAAGTGAATTTCCAATTCTGAATTATACCGTTGCCTGTTTGTGGACAATTTTTGGCGAACACGAATTTATTTATAAGCTGCTTGAATATTTTATGTTTGTACTGGCCATGTTCTTTCTTTTTAATTCACTCTTAAGAACCAGGGCCTCACTTTTGTTTTCATTCTTTTGTGTGAGCTTTTTTCTTACATCGCCAATGCTTGTTTATTATGGTTTTAACTTTATTGCCGATGTACCCGCGTTATCGTTAGCCATAATTGGATTTTGTTTTCTGTATTCTTTTTATGACACGCGCTCCTTAAAATATTTTTATTGGTGCTTATTTGTTTCCATGTTAGCTGTTCTTATTAAGGCCAGCGCAGTTATGCCTTTTGCGCTTCTATTATTTTTTTCGGTAATTGATTTTTTTAATTTGAACACATTTTTTAAAACCGAAAAATTATTCACAAAAAAAATATTACCGGTATCTTTCATTATTCTGTCAATACTATTGATAATTTGCTGGTATAAATATGCCGTTTATTATAATGGAGACAGTTCAAATGGTGTTTTTCTTTTAACGGTATTACCTATTTGGGAAATGCAGGAAGAAGCTGTTCTTTCTAATTTTCAGTCGCTGTTCAATATTCTTTTCCCTGTATTCTTAAATAAGCCAATGTTCTTTTTGTTTTTATCTGCGGTTATTTTTGTATACGCTAATCTCAAAAAGTTAAATAGTTTTTTGAAATATTCTTTTGTGTTTGCTACATTATTTTTTGTATTTTATATATTGTTCTTTTTTCAAGTGTTTACCGTTCACGATTATTATTTAAATAATTTAATGATACTGCCCGTTATTACCTGTTTAAGTATTGCGCATATCGTTTTTAATAATGAATTTCAAATAATTGGCAACACTAAATTCTTTACAGCCTTCGTAATTATAGTTGTTATTTTTAATTCATTTTATTCTGCTGCTTTTTTTCGGTTAAGAACAATAAAAAACGATAGTATGTGTAGTTGGTACCCTTTTTTGTCTAAAGAAGAAAAAGACTACGCGGCCTTTTTAAGATGGTCTTACGGCAATTCAACAAAACCTCTCGAAACCATTACGCCAGATCTCAGAGAGGCTGGTATTACAAGAAATGATAAGGTTTTGAGCGTGCCGGACGAAAGCTTTGATATTACACTTTATTTAATGGACCAAAAAGGACTTACTCTGTCGGCACAACGATTTGCAGATTCTGTTCTTGTTAAAAGTGTTATAGAAAAGGATATTAAGTATGTTGTTGTAAATAACCCTACCTTAAAAAACGAAGCTTCTTTTAAGGTAATAACAGATAATTTTTCTTTTTTACTTAAAAAAGAACATGTAGAAGTATATAAACGTAAAGAGTTGCAATAAATGTTATTTAATTCATTACATTTTTTATTTTTTCTTCCAATTGTAATTGGGTTATATTATTTATTGCCACAAAAATTCAGGTGGATGCTCATTTTTATTTCGAGCTGTTATTTTTATATGGTATTTGTACCGAAGTATATTCTTATACTTTTTTTAATTATTGTAGTTGATTATATCGCGGCTCTAACTATTGAAAGGGTAGAGGGTAGGCTAAAATTATTTTACCTGGTAGCCAGCTTAACTGCAAATATTGGCCTATTGGCCTTTTTTAAATATTTTAATTTTTTCAACGAAAACCTGGTTTCGGCATTTTCTTTGTTCGGAAAAGAATTTCATCCGCTTAACCTTAATATTATTTTGCCTATCGGACTTTCTTTTCATACATTTCAATCCATGAGCTATACTATTGAAGTATACCGCGGCAGGCAGAAAGCCGAAACGCATTTGGGGTATTTTGCAAATTATGTACTGTTCTTTCCGCAAATGGTAGCTGGCCCCATTGAGCGTTACGAAACGCTTGGTAATGAATTGAAAGAAGCACATAAACCATTATACCAAAATTTTTCGGATGGTTTTAAATTGATCCTGTTTGGTTTATTTATAAAAATGGCCGTGGCCGATAACATTGCTCCGTATGTTAACCAAATCTACGCCGAGCCATTAAAATATAATTCTTACGAAGTTTTATTATCTGTCTTTTTATTTTCTTTCCAGATTTATGCCGATTTTTTTGGCTATTCAACCATTGCTTTAGGCTGCGCAAGGTTAATGGGAATTAATATCATGAATAATTTTAAAACGCCTTATCTGGCAAAAAGTGTATCTGAATTTTGGGGCAGATGGCATATTTCGCTTAGCACCTGGTTTAGAGATTATTTATATATTCCTTTGGGAGGTAACCGTGTAAAAATTCCGAGGTGGAGTATTAATATTTTAATTGTTTTTATGGTAAGCGGCCTATGGCATGGTGCCAGCTGGACCTTTGTTGTTTGGGGCGCGCTGCATGGCATAATGCTTTTATTGGAACGTTATTTTTCAATGATCTTTAAATTCGAAATAAAAAAAGAATGGAGTTTACTAAATGCGCTTCTTGTATTAAAAACATTTGTTATTACGTCGTTTATCTGGATATTTTTCAGGGCCGAAAATTTTCAGAAAGCAAAGGATATGATCAAAGCTATTTTGAGGAATAATTCTTTGCAATTCGCTGAGCTTGATATTTTAATGCCAGTAATATTTGCGGTTTTAATTATAATTTTTGATATTTTTTTATACAATTCGCGTTTCGATTCTAAATTAAATACCCTCAAAACACCTTACAGGTGGGCTTTTTATACGGTATTATTATTTTGTTTAATGGCTTTATCAGGAACTCAAAAATTTACGTTTATTTATTTTCAGTTTTAATGGCAAAAAAAATTATAATAAAGATATGTATGCTGATAGTAATAATTATTGGCCTGGATCTTATTTATAATTTTACTTTATATAAACGCGATCTTAATGAGAAATGTGAACAGATCGTTGAGGTAAGGGCAAAACAAAAAGAGACCGATATTTTTTATTTTGGAGAATCGTCAAACTTTAACGTAAGAGAAACTGATTCAATTAAAAATACTATTTCCGAAATTACCGCGTTCTTTTATCCAACACTTACTTTAACCACCATCAATAAGCCTGCAACGCATGCCGGTATTTATAAAGAGTGGGTAAAGCAAATTGATGTAAGTGAAAAAAAGCCAAAGGCTATTATTGTTACTTTAAATATGCGTTCGTTTGACGCTGCCTGGATACATTCGCGCCTTGAAACACAATTACAAGAATCTATAGTTCTGGCACAACCCTACCCAAATATAATTAACCGTTTCTTTCTTTCTTTACAGGCCTTTGATAATAAAACAGAGCAACAAAGAGAAGCCGAAATGCTTAAAGAATGGGAAACAAAACCGCTTGTTTTTCCTTTCCCGTTTAAATATAAAACCGTAAGAGAATGGGATAATGGTATGGCGCAAGGTACTTACGTAAAAGCTGATGGAAGCTGGGATCATGAAAAAATTACGCTCGCTTGCCACTACATAAAAGGGTATGCGTTTAATATTCGTGAGGATAACCCGCGGATAAAGGATTTTGACGAAATAGCCCATTGGTGCAATAAAAATAAAGTGAATTTGTATTTAAATTTAATGGCCGAAAATATTGAATATGCAGATAGTTTAGTTGGCAAAGAATTAGTATTTTTAATGAAACAAAACAGAGATTATTTGATAAAACGATACACTAAAAACAATTGTGTTGTTGTTGATAATCTAGAGTTGGTTAATGGAAAAGAATTTACCGATCAGAACTGGACAACTGAACATTATGGTTATAAAGGAAGAATGATCATAGCAAAAAACGTAGCTAAAGCATTAAATAAACAATTTTCAAAAGAATATAAAAACGCATATTGATATGTTAGATAAAAACGGTATAGCCAAAAGAATAGCAAAGGAAGTAAAGGATGGTATGTTTGTAAATCTTGGAATTGGGATTCCTACTTTGGTTGCAAATTATATTCCTGAAGGTGTAAATGTTGTTCTTCAGTCGGAAAATGGTATTCTCGGTATGGGTCCTTTTCCCTATGAAGGTGAAGAAAACGCTGATCTTATTAACGCAGGTAAACAAACAATAACCTTACTTAAAGGCTCAAGTATTTTTGATAGTGCCATGAGTTTTGGAATGATACGTTCGCAGAAAGTAAACCTTACAATTCTTGGCGCGATGGAAGTTAGCGAGAATGGTGATATAGCTAACTGGAAGATTCCCGGAAAAATGGTTAAAGGTATGGGCGGAGCAATGGATCTTGTAGCAAGTGCAAAAAATATTATTGTTGCCATGCAACAGGTAAATAAAGCAGGCCAATCAAAATTTTTACCGAAATGTGAATTGCCTTTAACTGGCGTTAGATGCGTAAAAAAAGTAGTTACTGAGTTAGGTGTTTATGAAATAGCTCCACAAGGAGGATTCAAATTATTGGAACGTGCGCCTGGAATAAGTATTGATGAGATAAAAAATGCAACCGCCGGTAAGTTAATTATAGAAGGCGATATACCTGAAATGCAGGTGTAAATTATTCAGCCTTAAAGATCCTATTTAATGTTCGACAGTTATTTTTTACCTTATCAGCAAATATTAATTGTCGTTTCTTTGTTATTTTATTTTTCTTCTGTTTTAATATTTGAGTTCAATAGTAAAAAATCACTGGCACTTTTTTTTTTACTTCTAGGTACTCTTTGTTTTAAAATTTTTGTAATTACTGCCGATGAATTTATCAATCTTTGGGATGAACAATTCCATGCGCTCGTAGCAAAAAACATGTCAGCCGACCTGTTTTCTCCCAAACTATATCGCGATACTATTTTGCCATATAATTATATAAATTGGGATAAGAATTATATTTGGTTGCACAAGCAGCCGTTTTTCTTAATGCAAATGGCGCTTTCTGTTAAATTATTAGGCGCTACGGCATTTGCAATTCGTTTGCCAAGTGCCATATGTTTTACGTTTGCTACTTTTTGCGTTTATAAGATCGGAGATAATGTATTTACTAAAAGAATAGGTTTTATAGGAGCATTGTTTTTTAGCCTTAATTATTTTTTTAATGAGTTTATGGTCGGCTCGCAGCCTACCGATCATAACGATATTATTTTTATGTGTTATATAGTTGCGAGTATTTGGGCTTATAGCGAATATCTAAAAGAAAGAGCATCGGTAAAATGGATGTTGCTTATTGCATTATTTAGTTCCTTTGCTGTTCTTACAAAGTGGCTGCCGGGTTATATCGTATTTGGAATTTGGTTTATGTTTTTAATTCAGCAAAAAAATACTTTTAAAAATTATCGGCGCGATTGGTTTAATTTATTCAAAGCATTTTGTGTCGCGCTTATACTTCCCGCTGCCTGGCAGATCTACATATTTAGTCGTTTCCCATTAGAGGCTGCCCAGGAGCATGCTTTTAATGTTGCACATATTAATATTGCCTTAGACGCACATAGTGGTGATGCTTTTTTCTATTTTGAGAGCCTTGCCAATACAATAGGTTATTTGGCTTACTTTTTTATTATACCTGGTTTAATTTTACTGTATAAATATGTTAGTGACAAAAAATTGTTTATTTGCTTTTTGTTTGCTGTTGTAATAGTGTACGCATTTTTTACCTATGTAGCTACAAAAATGCCCGGCTTTACTTTCTTCGTGTTTTTTGTTTTCTTTTTAGGCTTTGGGGCTATTGGCGAAATTATATACGAGTATTTAAAAATTGCAAAGAATAAAATAAAGCAAATGCTTTTTGTTGTTTTAGTGATTTATTGTAGTATTAATTTTTGTAAACTTGAAGCTTTTCAGGAAAAACATACCGTATGGAAGAAGACGGACGGCTATATGCAATTTATACGCAATCAAAACATTAATTGGTACAATACCTGTAATGCACTTACAAAAGAATTTAAGAACGAACAACTGGTGGTTTTTAATTGCCCTGAATTTGATTATATAAAACTTATGTTCTATACAGATTATATAGGTTATAGTTTAATTCCATCAAGATTTGAAATAAACCTTGCGAAAGTTAAAAACTATAAGATTGCGATATTGAATACCGGGCAACTACCCGATTATATTTTAAAGGATACATCTATTTATAAATTCACATCATCAAGAGCCAAGACACTTTCTTCTGATACTGTTATACTGAAAACAGAGGGTAATAAGTTTATCAGGATCTCAGCTGAGGGCAAATTAATGGTTGATGGTAATGAAGGAAGTAAAATTATTATAACAACTTTTGAAGATGGTCGCTCGCAACTCAGCGCGTTAAACGGCAAAATAGCAACTGCAAAAGAAGAGTTTGGCGGTATTATTGTTTTTGAAAAAGACAGTTATAGTATCTATGAAGAATTTATTCTGACACAAGCCGGTAAAAATAAATATCGTATTACAACCCCGTTTAAAGAAAATTTGGTTATTTCTCCAAACGAAAATACGTTTCATACTACACGGCGTAAAGACAAGGAATTGATAGTTGAATTTCTTAAGTGAGCTTTAATTTTCAATAAAGGTTACCTTATTTTCTTTAATATAATAACTCCTAAGCCAGTTAGAGAGTTTTATATGTTTTGGATCGTGGTAAGCGCCGCATAACTCTCCATAACAAGTACTTGAATAGCCGTTAAGTGTATATAAATTAAGTTTTTGCGTAGCGAGCATAACATCCAGGTGAAAAAATTCCAAGTCATCTTTTAAATTAAGTACAGCAATTATTTTATTGTTTGCTGTATTTTTTTCTTTAATAAGGGCACACATATTTTCAGTTCTTTCAATTCTTGTTTTTGTAAGGCTCCGAGGTGTTTTTTCAGCATCAAATAAATTATCGCCAATTACCAATAAACTTAAAAGAATTGACAGAATAATGGCTTTTCCTTTAGTTGCTTTATTAAAATAATATAAGCTTAACCAAATCATTATAAAATTTGTAATGATCATGAATCTGCATGTAAGTCGCATACTTCCAAAGCCCGGAAAGAATTGAAGAATTTTAAAGATGGAATGTTGAGATTCTGTTTTTGAGAAGATCAAAATAAAAACAAAACAAACAATGCATAAAAGTGCACTTAAAAAATTTATTTTTTGTTTTTTAATAAGTGAATATAGTATATGAACAAAAGCAATCAAGAAACCCAAATAACAAAAACCTCCGGCAAAAAGCTCATGTAAATACCAAAGTGGATATTCTCTTGCCGGCGTATCTCTCAAGAATTGCCATGTAATTGAACCATCAACCGGTAAAAAGTAACTGAAAAAGGTGGGTAAGGAGGATACTATATTTGCATATTTTTGGTAACCAATCATCCTGGCCATTGAATGGTAGGGTAAAGCGAGTAGCATAATTAGTAATAAACTAATAATCGTTGCAATGCTCAATCGCATGATCAGTTTTTTATTTAGAGCTGCAAAAAAAACTTGCCTGTTATCTTTAAATGCTAAATACAACGCACCAAATAAGATCATAAATAGTATTAAAAATATGGCAATATAAGCACTACAATAAAATTGAAGAACGGTAGTAAGCAGTAGCAAAATAAAATACTTTTGTTTGGGATCTTTAACAAACGAATAAAATAAGGCGATGGCTATAGGCACAAAAAATTTACAGTTGAATTGCAGGTGTACAAATTGATTAAAATTGTTTATGCCAAAGGCAAACGCATAAGCTCCAATAGCACTTAAAAATGGGCTAAAGCCAATTTTTTTAAAGGCAATAAAGCAAAACCAGAAATTTAGAATACAACAACTAAGCCACCACAATTGATAAGAAGGTTCAACATCAATGCCCATAAAACGAAATAAAGCATAAATAGGTAATGAGCCCGCCATAGAATCGGAGATGGCAATGTTGTCCTTTAAAGGATACATAAAATTGGCACGCCAAAAATCAGGCTCAATACCGCGCAGCCATTTATATCCGTGTTCTAATACATAGTTAATAAAACGCGAATCGCCAAAATCACCCGGGGTGTAAGAAAGATCAAAACCTAAAATACGGAAGCAATAATAATACAAGCCAAAAAAGAAAAGTAGGATAGCAAAAAGATATTCTATTTTTTTTTGATGTTTATGCATATACCGTTGCGTAACTATTTAAATAAATTAAAGAAACTGAAGTGTCAAATATAACTAGAATACACCAATTTGCCTTGTTGAATATAACTTATAACGGTTATAAAACACAAATATTATCTTGGCATAAAATAAAAAAAGGTTGAAGCCCAAGCTGCAACCTTTTAAATAGTTTTTTAAAAACTGTTTAAGCCTCAACTAAATTTAAAATACTTTCAAATAAGAATTTCCCGTCTTCGTTTCCTAATTCTTTATCTGCCGCTCTTTCGGGATGAGGCATCATACCAAAAACATTTCTTTTTTCGTTGCAAACGCCGGCAATATTATCAGTTGCGCCATTTGGGTTTGCAGCGTCTGTAATATTTCCATCTTCATCGCAATAACGGAATAAGATCTGCCCGTTGGCATTTAATTTTTTTATTGTATCTGCATCGGCAAAATATTTTCCTTCGCCGTGCGCAATAGGAATTTTTAGTGCTTTGTTTGCTGGAATCTGTGAAGTTATTAATGAATTATTTGTTTGCGCTTTAATAAATACATTTTTGCAAATGAACTTGCGTGAATTATTATGTAATAAAGCCCCGGGTAATAAACCGCTTTCGCATAAAATTTGAAAACCGTTGCAAACGCCAAATAAAAAACCACCATTATTGGCATGTTTAATAACGCTATCCATAATTGGAGAAAATCGAGCAATGGCGCCACTTCTTAAGTAATCACCATAAGAGAAACCTCCGGGTAAAATTATATGAGTGCAACCTTCAAGATCGGTATTTTTGTGCCACAACTTTACGGTTTCCTGTTTTAAAATATTTTTTAAAACATATACCATGTCTTCGTCACAATTAGAACCCGGAAATACAACAACGCCAAATTTCATTTTATTTTATTTTAGACGACAAAATTACCAAATACTTTAAACTTTAAAAACAAGGGTTTTTAACATACTGTTAATAGGTGTTAGAACCAGCCTTTTTTCTTTTTAGTGCCGCCGCCAAGGCCTAATACACCTAATAAACCACGTGCCACTTCTTTCATTACCGTACGCCCAATTTGTCTTACCATGGTGTTTTCTGAGGCTTTTTCAATTACAGATTTTTCTGCTTTTTGTTTTGTTTTGGGCTTTTCTGCAATTTCTTTTTTCTCTTCCCCGGCTTCTTTTATTTTACCGGTTAAGATCTCGTAAGCACTTTCTCTATCAATTACTTCGTTATATTTTGCTGCAATTTTGCTTGCAGCGATCGTTTCTGAAATTTCTTCTGTCGTTAAAATACCAATTCTGCTCGCCGGCGCCTTTAAATGAACAGCAGCAAGGGGGGTAGGTATGCCTTTTTCGTTTAACGCACTTACAAGAGCCTGGCCAATTCCAAGACTGGTTAGTAATTCATCGGTTTTGTAAAACTGGGTAATAGGATAATTTTCGGCCGTTTTTTTTATTGCTTTTCTATCCTTTTCGGTAAAAGCTCTTAAGGCATGCTGTACTTTTAAACCTAATTGTGAAAGCACTGCATCTGGCACATCATAAGGGTTTTGAGTAATAAAATAAATTCCTACTCCTTTTGAACGAATTAGTTTAATAATAGATTCTAACTGATCCAGCAATGCTTTTGAAGCTTCATTAAAGATCAAGTGTGCTTCATCAATAAAAATGCAAAGCTTTGGTTTTTCCAGATCACCAGCTTCCGGAAAAGAAGCGTATACTTCTGCCAAAAGGCTAAGCATAAATGTTGAAAATAATTTTGGTTTATCCTGTATATCCGTTAAGCGAATAACAGAGGCAATTCCTTTTCCATTGCTATCAGTTCTTACAAGATCAGATACTTCAAAGCTTTTTTCTCCAAAAAATAGTTCAGCTCCCTGGCTCTCTAATTCAATTATTTTTCTGAGTATGGTAGATGTGCTGGTGCTTGTAATATTTCCATATTCTTTTTTTATTTCTTCTTTTCCTTCTCCGGTTGCAAATTGAAGTAATTGTTTAAAGTCCTTAAGATCTAATAATGGTAGTTTTTTATCATCGGCATATTTAAAAAGGATTGCAACAATACCACTTTGAGTATCATTGAGATCTAATATTTTTGAAAATAAAACGGGTCCAAATTCCGAAACAGTGGCACGTAATCTTACCCCTTGTTCTTTTGATAAGGTAAAAAATTCGGTTGTATTTGCGTTGGCTTTAAAATCAATACCAATTAGTTTGTGACGTTCTTCAATTTTTGGATTTAGTGTTGCTGCTTTTGCAATACCACTCAGATCTCCTTTAAGATCCATTAACAAAACAGGAATACCTGCCTGACACATGCTTTCTGCAATGATCTGCAAGGTTACTGTTTTTCCGGTTCCGGTGGCGCCAGCAATAAGCCCGTGACGGTTAAGGGTTTTTAACGGAATTTTTATAACTACTTCTTTTTGCGGTTGTCCTTCAAAAATAGCGGCACCAAGGGTTAAAGCGCCTTCTGCAGCAGCGTAGCCGAAATTTAATTGTTCTTTAAATGTATCAATTGTTTCCATAAAAAAAGCCTCACCATAAAGGTAAGGCTTTTCAATATAAAGTATAAGGCTTTTATTTCATTAATGTAACGTGTCCTGTTTTATTATGGATCTTACCATCAATATCTTTAAATCTTACTTTGTAAATGTATACACCTTCTTTAATAGAATCGTCTCCTTTGTTGTTTACCGATCCGTTCCAACCAATAGTGTAGTCTTTTGTATGGAACAGTGAGTGGCCCCAACGGTCGAATACTTCCATTTCATATGTTTTAAGATCTAAACCATATGGCGAGAAGATAGGGAAGAACTCATCATTCAATCCATCAAAGTTTGGTGTAAATGAACTTGGGATATAAATACCAAAATCATTTTTAACTTGTATTAATTTGCTTACAACGTCTTTACATCCATTAACCGTAGTGGCAGTTAAGGTGATTTCATAGTCGCCGGCAACAGGGAATGTAACTTTTGGATTAACGTCATTTAATTGATATAAATTTCCAATTTGCCACTGATAAGTGTTTGATCCTAAAACAGTACTTAAGTTAGAGAACTGAACTTCAGGTGTGGCTATTGTAACTTCATCAGGGTTGTAATTAAAGCCTGCGCGCGGCATAGCATAAACTATAATCGGATTTGCCAGTGTTGCTTGTGTAGAGCAACCTATTTCATCTTCATAATTAAATGTTACAGTGTAAGAACCCGGTATGTCAAATGTATGTGTAACACTTAAACCAGGCATTGGCTCTGTACCATCTCCTAAATTCCAAAGACCAGAACCCGTGTTTGCACTTGGCGTATTAAATGTAACTACTATTGGTGAGCATCCTTTTTCCATATTGCTTACAACTGAAACGTTAGGAACTTCATTAACAGTAATACGTACCGCGCTCGAGTCAGGACACAAACTTGCCGTAGGCATTGAATGTGTAGTGTAGATAACAATATTGTTATTGCCAATATTTGCATTTGCGGGAGTAAATAAACTCCCTATAACACCAGGGCCTGTCCACAAGCCACCTTGATTTTGAACAATACTGTTTAAGTTAACAGGCGCATCTGTACGGCAGTATGGGCCAGCATATTGTGAAAGATCGGCAGATATAAATTTTTCAATATTAATTGTTGTTTGAGCGAAAGCCACACATGGCCCTGCGGTAACACTGTAATTAATAATATTATCACCAATAATTGCAAAAGCCGGGTTGAATCCGCCTGCCGGCGTTGTAGCACCATTATTAGCGCCGCTAAATATTCCTCCTAAAGGAGATACCTGTAATTGGAAAGGAGATCCCATATTACAGAACGGACCTGCAGGCGTTATTGCAGGTGTAGCTAATGAATACACATTAACCGCCGTGGTAGCTTGAGCAGGGCATAAACCACTTGGTGACGAAGCAGTATTGTAACTTAAAACTATATTGCCAACACCCGAAGTTGCGGGATTGAAAGTTGTTCCGCTTATTCCCGAACCACTCCATACGCCTAAGTTATTAGTCGTAAGTGGCACCAGATTAACTTGCGAAGATGTAACACAAAGATCAGGTATTGTACCCGTAATGACAGCCGGCACATAAGCTTCTATAGAAATCGTTTTAGTATCTGACACGTTACAAGTATTTGTACCAATAACATATTGAACAACATTATTTCCAATAGCGGCAAGTCCGGGGCTAAACGTTCCTGTAGAGTTATTAAATACAGTAGGTACAAATGAACCTGTTGTAGGAGAAACCACTAATTGAAAGTTTGCCGCGGTGTTACAATATGGACCAACTTGTGAAATTGCAGGTTGGGGTGGATTTAATACAGAAACACTTATAGTTTTTGAATCAGGACATAGCGTTGCATTTGCCGTTGATACCGTATTATAGGTAAGTGTGTAAACACCGGTTGGTAAATTGGGCGAGAAAACGTTTGCCGAAACACCAGTGCCACTCCAAACACCCGTTAAAGTGCTTTGCACGATTGTCATAAGGTTGGTAGGATTAAACGTATTGCACTGATCGGGTAAGGAGCCGGTTAAGTTAGCCGTATTAAATTGAGAAACATCAATAGATGCCGTATTTGTGGCAATACAAGATCCAATACCTACAGTATATAGAACAGTACTTGTGCCTATGGCTGCTAAAGCAGGATTAACAACACCACCAGCAGTTATAGCAGGGTTTGTGCTCCAGATACCACCAGGAGGGTTTGCAATAATATTCACTGTACCAAACGTATTACAAAGTGGTGGAACGGGTGTAATTGTTGGCGACATTGGATTAACAATAGTTACCGTTAAGGTTTGTAAAGTTGGGCAGGCATAAACTGTTGGTGTTACCACAACGCTATATACAGCTGTAGCAACAGTACCTGTTATAGGTTGCGTTGTTATTTGTGTACTTGTAGCAGTTGGTGCAGCTATACCCGGGCCGGGAGTCCATAGATATGTAAAATTATTTGGCAATACAGAAACACAATTTCCAAAACGCGTGTTTGGTCTGTTTGTTGATGTACCCTGGCTACCCGCAGTACCACAACTTGTTTGATTAGTTCCAAAAACACCGTTCCAAATCATTGAACCGTAACTTGTAGGAGTATATAAAACAGAGGCTGACACAAACTGCCATGGAGCATTACCACGGCAAATATCAACTAAAATATTTGATACACCATCCCAATAATATGGAGTTGCAAAGGTATGCGTATTCCAACCTACTACAGGAGCAAAGCTAGCCTGGTTAAATACCTGTGATAAACCTGTATTATCAAATGCTGTAACAACAGAGTTAGTTGTACATTTCATTTTAATAGTATAGTTAGTTAAAGTACCAATACCGTTTGTTGCAGCAACGTTAAATGCCATACTCGTTAAATAACCCGCAGAAACTCCTGATGCTAATAATTCTGATGCACGGTAGATTATTTGTAAATGTGTATCATAATAATATTTATCATATACTGTTGGTGGTTGCCAGGAAGGATTAGATGTTGTTGATGAACCAACATCCTTCAATAATGGTGTAGCACAAGGAGGACCTAAACCAACCGTAGAACAGGGTGTTCCTGGCAGAGTTCCTAAAATCACTGAAGGAGTGAAAACGCCACCCTGACAAACTGTAGCAGTAAGAGGCGTAACCGTATACGTTGGATAATCAGTAACAGTTACTTGTACTGTTTTTGTAGCCGGACATGATCCCGGAGAAACAGTTACGCTGTAAACACCACTCATTGTTGCCGTAGCGTTTGTTATTACAGGGCTTTGAATGCTGCTTGTGTAATTCCCTGGTCCGCTCCATGTATAAGTTAAGGCTGTAGTAGGACTAGCAGATGTAAGTACATTTAAATTAATAGTCTGACCTGAACATAATGATGGTGTAGAAGTAGAAGCAGTTGCAGTAATAATACCAGCGGGTGTCATGTTAACGTATAAGTTATAATCTTCTGTTTCACCGTAACCATAGTTCAAGCAAGGATCAATCCCTGGCCCCGCAGTTGCCCAGGCAGCTCTTACGCGCATGCGGTAGGTACCTGTAGCCTGGCCCACTGGAATAGTGAAGTTAGCATTGTTAAAGGATGCTGCTGCCGGAACTCCCGGTACAGAACAAACGCGCTCTCCGGGAAGATTAAAAACGCCATTTTGATTCCAGTCAACGAAAACAGTAAACCCTTGCGCATACGTTTGACCCGATTGAAAAGTACAGGTAATAACTTGTCCAGGATTTGCAACTAAATAATGCTGACAACCGAAATAAAAGTAATTTCTTATACCAACTGCCGGAAAATTTTGAGCATTACAACCTGAGTTATTATTAGTGATATTAGAAATACCGCCGGTTGTGCTAAAACTATTAATGAAGTCATTAATAAAGTTACCCGGAGAGTTGGATGGGCCAGGTTGATTACATGGTATTTGAGAATACAATGGAAAGCAATATGGCGCCGGAGGAACCCCTGGTTGAGCAAAAACATTTGCCTGTGAAAACATCACCAGAGCAACTATTAAAAGGCTTATTTTATTGAACATATTTTTCATCTAATAATAAATTACGGTTTGTAAATAAGTTGGTTTGCAGGAATCAAAACAATAACATCTTTAAAGCCGGGTAAAGTAACTATTGCTTCAGTAGTAGCGTTTCTGCTGCTTTCAAAACGGCTAATATCAATAATCGATTCGTTTAAAGTTTCGCCCTGGCTTAAATGGTTGCGTTTAACATAAAAAGACTCAGAAAAATACCACATCTCTTTCACATATTGAAACTTATTATTCTCTTTCCAGATTTTGTATTCAGCGGGAGTTGATGAGTGTCTTATCTGAACATATGGTTCAAACTGCTTCTCTTTATCAACATTTAATTTTATTTTGCTCCAGTCCTGTGAGAATGAAAAAAATGACATTGAAATAAAAATGCCAAGAAAAAGTAGTTTAAGATTTGTTTTCATTTTTGCTCTATTTGTTATCACAAAGTTAATCCAAAAAGAAGCAAATTTTGATAATTTCACTAAGTTAAAGGGGGTGTTTACTCATTAGTGCAACATCAAATAACAATAAACGGTTGGGTTGTATAAAGAAATTAACACTCTCTTAATAAGAATGAACACGTTGTTAACACAAGGCAAGTCTAGTTAATATTAATAATTAACTAATAATCAAGATATTACAGGAGGGGGCTCCATTACGGTGCCACATTTTTTGCAGGTTCTAAGATCCTTATTCTCATAAAAGCGTTTAAACTCTGTTTGAAATTGAGAGGTAATATCTGTTAACATGAAATAAGTTGCATGCAGGGGATGATTGCATTTTTCACAAAACCATAAAAGTCCGTCCTTTTCATCCGGCCTGCGTTTTCTTTCCATCACCAAGCCAATCGTGTTTTCAAAACGACGTGGATTATGCGGCACTTTTGCTGGCAGTAAGAATATATCGCCTTCTTTAATCGGCACTTCAACAGCTTTTCCTTCTTCCTGAATTTGAACAATAATATCTCCTTCTAATTGATAGAAGAATTCTTCACTCTCGTTATAATGATAATCTTTTCTCGAATTTGGCCCGCCAACAACCATTACAATAAATTCAGCATCCTTATAAACAACTTTATTATTTACTGGTGGTTTTAATAAGTGACGATTTTCTTCGATCCACTTTTTGAAATTGAACGGACGTGTTACCATAATTTAAATTTAAGATTTAAAATTCAAGATTCAAAATTGTTAAGCAAGAACTTTATCTTCTGTAATAATTTTCGAAGCAATTAAATGTTCTGCTATTTGTACAGCATTGGTAGCAGCGCCTTTACGAAGGTTATCTGATACGATCCACATGTTCAAAGTTTTTGGCTGCGATTCATCTCTTCTAATTCTTCCTACAAAAACGTCATCCTTATTATGCGCATTCATTGGCATCGGATAAATTTGATTCTTAATATCATCCTGTAAAATAATACCCGGAGTTTTTGACATCAATTCAAAAATATCTTTTACTTCAAATTCATTTTCAAATTCAATATTTACGCTTTCGCTGTGTCCGCCCATTACAGGTATACGAACGGTTGTAGCGGTTAATGAAATAGAATTGTCGCCCATAATTTTTTTAGTCTCGTTCACCATTTTCATTTCTTCTTTGGTGTAACCGTTATCTAAAAAAACATCAATTTGCGGTATGGCATTCATATCAATTTTATATTTATAAGCCATCTCATCGCTCTTGCCATCTTTGCGCTCATTCATTAATTGCGAAACAGCTTTAACGCCTGTTCCCGTAACACTTTGGTAAGTAGAAACCACAACGCGTTTTATTTTATATTTTTTATGAAGAGGATTTAAGGCCACCACCATTTGTATGGTTGAACAATTTGGATTAGCAATTATTTTATCATCTGCTGTTAAAATAGTTGCGTTAACTTCAGGCACAACTAATTTTTTTGTTGCATCCATTCTCCATGCCGATGAATTATCAATTACAGTAATACCTGCAGCAGCAAATTTTGGCGCCCACTCTTTAGAGGTGTCGCCCCCGGCCGAAAATAAAGCAATTTGCGGTTTTGCATCGATGGCTTGTTGCATCGAATGAACCTTATATTTCTTTCCCTTAAAAATAATTTCTTTTCCAACCGATCTTTCAGATGCCACTGGAATTAATTCACTAACAGGAAAGTTTCTCTCTGCTAAAACTTCCAACATTTTTGTGCCAACCAAACCCGTAGCACCAACAACTGCAATTTTCATTTCAATAATTTTGTATAAAAATAAATAATAATTCTAAAATCTTAAATCCAACTTCTAACTTTCTTTTTCACTTTCTTTATCTTCTTCTTTGGCGATATAAATACCATCGGGCTTAATTAAAATACGGCGGTGGCGATACAAAATGCCGATGGCCTTTTTAAAGGTAGCTTTACTCATACTTAAACGAATAGAAATTTCTTCGGGAGTACTTTTATCGTGAAGGTTTATAAAGCCGTTATTCTTTTCAAGATATTCCATCACCACTTCGGTAGAATCCAACACATTTTTAAAGCCGCTTTTCTGAAAGCTGATATCAATTAATTTATCCTCGCGAATGGTTTTTACAAAGCCTTTCATTTCGTCGCCTATTTCAACCTCTTTATAAATATCATTATGATAGATCAGGCCTTTGTGTTGCCCGTTAATTATACAACTAAAACCAAGCGGCGATTCTTCGTAAACAATAAGATCAACTTCTTCTGTTTCTTTTAATTCTAAATTTTCATTACTTAAAAATTTGTCAATTTTGGTAGACGCAACAATCCTGTTTGTTACTTCATCCAAATAAACAAATACCACGTAAAAATTGTCTTCAGTTAATCTATGTTTTTGTTCATTAAAAGGCACTAACAGATCTTTCTCAATACCCCAATCCAAAAATGCACCAACATCATTAACAGATACCACGCGCAAATACGCAAATTCATCTATTTGTATATAAGGTTTTGAGGTTGTTGCAATGGCTTTTCCATCTGCATCAGGGTAAACAAATACTTCTAACTCTTGCCCAACTTTATATTTTTCTTTTACATACGATGCAGGAAGTAACACATCATTTTTTTCGTCGTCTCCTAAATATAAACCCACTTCGGTTTCTCTTAAAACTTTTAGCGTATTTATTTTTCCAATTTCAATCATTCTTTAATTTTTCACAAAGATAGGCTTTAATTAAAGGTTTAGAAAGTTTAAAGTTTTAACTTCGCGCCATGCAAAATAAAAAGCTGGCATGGGCACTGCTCATTATTTTATCTCTTGTTTGGGGCAGCTCGTTTATTTTAATGAAGCGCGGCCTGGATGCCTTTACTAGCGACGAAGTAGCGGCTTTACGAATTTCTATAGCCTTTTTATTTCTTGCTCCTTTTTTAATTAAGTATTACAAGATCGATCTTAAAAAATACTTGCCGGGCCTAATTTTAATGGGCGTTTTTGGAAATTTATTACCAGCCTTTTTATTTACCAAAGCCGAAACCCAAATAAGCAGCAGCTTAACAGGTATGCTTAACGCTTTAACACCTTTATTTACTGTTTTGGTGGGACTTTTTTGGCTAAAAGTAAAGCCAAAAGTCATGCAAATTGTGGGCATTATTGTTGGTTTTATTGGCGCGGCCTGCTTAATGATCTTTGATGCCGGAAGCGACAGTTCTAAAAATGTTATTTATAGTTTACTGGTTGTGGCCGCTACTTTCTTTTATGCCATCAGCGTTTGTGGTATTAAAAAATATTTAAGCGATCTTAACTCCATTACCGCAACCGTTTGGGCTTTTTGCATTACCGGGCCAATATCCCTTATTTATTTGTTTGGTTTCTCTGATTTTACTGTTCATTTGACTTCTTCGCCAATGGCAATGTCTTCTTTAGGCTACATTAGCATTTTGGCCATCGTTGGCTCGGCTTTATCGGTAATCGCCTATAACATCCTTATTAAAAACTCGGGAACCGTATTTGCGGCCAGTTGCACCTATTTAATACCTGTTGTGGCTATAGGTTGGGGCGTTTTTGATGGCGAAACCGTTAATTTTTACCAGGTTTTTAGCATCATTGTTATAATTTTGAGTGTTTATTTAATAAACCGCGATTAATTTTTTGGCGTTTAATAAGAATTCAGTATATTTGCGTCCCTTTTTAAGGGAAATTATTAACAATTTAAACCAAATTAAATGTACGCAATTGTAGAAATAGCCGGGCAACAATTTAAAGTGGAACGTGGAAACAAAGTTTACGTTCACCGCCTAGAGGCTAACGAGGGCGCTAAGATTGAATTTGACAAAGTTTTCTTATTAGATAACGGCGGCAAAATTTCAGTTGGAAACCCTACCGTAGAAGGTGCTAAAGTAGCAGCCACAGTTATCTCCCACTTAAAAGGAGACAAAGTGATCATTTTCAAAAAGAAACGCCGTAAAGGGTATCAAAAATGGAACAATCACCGTCAATCTTTAACTCAGATCCTTATTCAAGGTGTTTTAGCTAAAGGTGATAAATTAGAATCAGAATTAACAGCAGAGCGTAAAGTTCGTACACAAGGACTTAAAAAGGCGGAGGTTTCTACTGAAGAAAAACCAGTTGCTGAGAAAAAAGCACCTGCAAAAAAGGCAGCAGCTAAAAAAGCAGCACCTGCAAAAAAAGCAGCAGCTAAAAAAGTAACAAAGAAAAAAGAAGATTAATCAATTTAAGAAATAAGATTTAAGACTTAAGAAATCTTAGATCTGAAATCATAAATCTAAAATAAAAAAAAATGGCACACAAGAAAGGCGCGGGTTCATCGGATAACGGTCGCGATTCGCACAGTAAACGCTTAGGTATTAAAATTTTTGGCGGACAAGCTTGTATCGCAGGAAATATTATTGTACGTCAACGTGGTACTAAACACAACCCATCTGTTGGTGTTGGTATGGGCAAAGACCATACTTTATACGCTTTAATTGATGGTAAAGTAGTATTCAAAAAGAAAAGAGACGATCGTTCGTATGTATCGGTTGTTCCTTTTGAGGGGTAATAAATACTTTATATAGAAATAAAGCCCTCCATTAATTTTGGTGGGCTTTTTCTGTTTATACACGCATCACCCTAATTCATTTAAAAAATTAAATTTGTATTAAAAATAAACCAGAACTTTTATGTTGCAGTTAAATTATATCAGAGAAAATAAAGAAGATGTTTTAAAACGTTTAGCCATTAAGAATTTTAAAGATGCCGAGAGCATTATTAATTCTGTTTTGATAAAAGATACGCAACGCAGATCGCTTCAACAAGAAGGTGATAACATAAAAGCCGAATCAAATCAAATTGCCAAACAAATTGGCGAGTTGATGAAAGGTGGAAAAAAAGAAGAAGCTGAAAAAGTAAAACTTCGCACCGCCGAATTAAAACAGAAAGAAAAAGAATTAGACGAGCAATTAAAAACAGTTGAAGACGAAATTCACCAACTGTTAGTGCTTGTTCCAAACACACCAAACTTAACGGTGCCTTTAGGAAAAACGCCCGAAGATAATGCTGTTGTTTTTGAACATGGCGAAAAACCAAAACTGGCTCCGGGTTTTGTTCCTCACTGGGATCTAACTACAAAATATAATTTAATTGATTTTGAATTGGGTGTAAAAATTGCCGGAGCAGGTTTTCCTGTTTATAAAGGTAAATGTGCCCGCTTACAACGTGCCTTAATCAATTTCTTTTTAGATCGTGCCACCGCAAAAGGTTATATGGAAGTGCAGCCGCCAATTGTTGTGAACGAAGACAGTGGTTATGGCACTGGTCAGTTGCCGGATAAAGAAGGGCAGATGTACCATGTAGGCATTGATAATTTATATTTAATTCCAACGGCTGAGGTTCCGGTTACAAATATTTACCGCGATGTTATTTTAAAAGAAGCAGATCTTCCTGTAAAGAACACAGCCTATACGCCTTGTTTTAGAAGAGAAGCAGGAAGTTATGGAAAAGATGTACGCGGTTTAAACCGTTTACACCAATTTGATAAAGTAGAAATTGTGCAAATTACTCACCCTGATAAAAGCTACGAAACGTTAGAAGAAATGCGCGAGTATGTTGCGGGTCTTTTAAAAGAATTAGAATTACCATTTCGTACTTTAAAATTATGTGGTGGCGATATGAGTTTTGCAAGTGCATTAACGTATGATATGGAAGTTTGGAGCGCGGCGCAGGAACGTTGGTTGGAAGTAAGCAGTGTTAGTAATTTTGAAACATTTCAAACTAACCGTTTAAAATGCCGTTTTAAAGATGCAAACGGTAAAACACAATTAGCACACAGTTTAAATGGAAGTGCATTGGCATTGCCACGTATTGTTGCTGCTTTATTAGAGAATAACCAAACGCCTGAGGGAATAAAAATTCCGAAAGTATTAGTACCATATTGTGGTTTTGATACCATAAACTAAAAAATGATAAGAGCTGCTAAAAATAGTTTGTTGATTTTATTTTTTGCAGGATCATTATTTCAATCGTGTAAACAAAATGATGTTTATGCTGCAAATGTTAAAGCGTTGGATAGCTTAAGCGGTGCGGTAAATGCACTGCTTAAAGAAGATCTGAAAACGGATACGGTTATTTTAACGAAAGCTATTTCCCGTCTTGTGCAATACAAACAATTCATTCAGCAAAATGTAAAAGATACGCTTAGTAAAACAGAAGCCGATTTTTTACAACAATTTTATATCAGCGGCAATAGTTTGCAAAATTTCGAACTCAATCGAAAGTCTGTTAGAGCAAGAATCAATTTAATTAATTCACAGATCGAAAAATTAAAGCACGACGCAAAAGATAATTTAATTTCCGAAGAAAAATTAATTGAGTTTACTAGTGCAGAGAAAAAAGAAGCGACACGTTTAATCGAATCTGGCCATAGCCAACAACAGCTTTTTTACACGAGTCTGCAGGAATTTAAAACAGCCTTAAAAGGTGTTGAAGAACTAATAAAAGTTCGTAACAACGGACAATTGCCAACTGTTATCAAGGACACTCTATCATTATAATTATGGCGGTTTCATTTCAAAATCAGGAAATAGAATTTAAGCTTTCTGAAAAAGCAAGGGTAAAATCCTGGATCAAAACAATTATTGAATCTGAAAAAAATAAATTGGGTGAGATCAATTTTGTTTTTACTACCGATGAAGAGATTTTAAAAACAAATATTCAATTCTTAAAACATAATACATATACTGATATCATCACTTTTGATTATTGTGAAGACAAAACAATTAATGGTGATATTATTATTAGCATTGAACGTGTAAGAGAGAATGCCAAAAAATTCGAAGTTGGTTTTGAGACCGAATTAAAACGGGTAATTATACATGGCGTGCTTCATTTATGCGGTTATAAAGATAAATCCGAAAAAGACGTTGCTCTTATGAGAAGCAAAGAGAACGCTGCATTAAAGAAGTTTTAAATAAGATACGTTTGTATTTGATTTAAAATATTTTGCATATAGAATGGAAATGTCTATTATGGAAATCCGTATAGTTTAATTAAATGATATTTGTTTTTGTTTAGTTTTTTTTAAGTTGCAATCTATTTCAACAATACTTTTATTTTCACAAACTTTACAACAGAGTATTTTGTATTTAGTAGAAAGTTTTAGTTGTGAAGAGAGAGTTTCTTCGTATAAGTTAAATAACACCGCAGAGTGTTCTTCGCAGATTTCGCAAATAATCATTTATTTTAGAGCATTGTAGCTTTTTTAGGATTTTTTTAATTTATACTGTGATTCTAGTATCATATTAAGTTAATCCATTTAATTTTCGTCATAAATAATTTTTATTTGTAGAGAGTAACATGGCCTGCATATTCGTGTTGTTTGTTTGTTAGATCTGTTACGACGACTTTCCAGATATAAACATCTGTTTTTGTGTCGGGTTCTTTTCCTTTAACGGATCCGTCCCATCCATTTTTCAGATCATCGGTGTGAAATATTTTTTCTCCCCACCTGTCAAATATCCACATGTTATATGTTTTAATGCCAATACCTTTACCGGTGAAGGTATCGTTGTTTCCATCGTTATTAGGTGTAAAAGCATTAGGGATATAAAATGTAAACTCTGGCCCAATATCTACGTATTTGCTGATGGTATCTTTACAACCATAAGGGCTTCTAACAGCTAAAAAAACATTAAAATCTCTTGGTAAATCAGTATCGTAATAATAACTTGGATTATCTTTAATTGAGTCTGTTATATTTAAGCCATCATTAAAATACCAGGCAAATTTGCTGTAACCATTAGAAGTATTTGTAAAATCTATTTGAGGAATTAAAATGTCGCCACTTTTGCCCTGCCATTCAAAATCAGCTTTTGGTTTAGGGTAAACAGTAATGTAATTTTCTTTTTTTATAGAGTCCACACAACCACTATCTGTTATTAAAATTAATTTTACATCATAAGATTTAACTTCAGTGTTAGAAGAGTTGGTATAAATGATTGTATTTTGATTATTGTTAGGTAAAAAAACGGTTTGATCATTTCCAAAATACCATTGCCAAATATCATTTTTTGCAGGACCCGTTAATATTGCAGTACTATCTTTTATGTTCACATACAAATCAGTACAGCCAGCCCTTTTTGGAGCGGTAAAATTAGGTTTGGGAATATAGTTTATATATAAATTTCCCGCAATAGTATTTTTACAACCCTTATTAGTAGTTAAAACCATATTAAGTGTTTGTGTACCGGCAGTTGCAAAATTTGTATATACTTCGGGTCCTGTTGCCTCAATAGTAAAAGGGCTATTATTATAATCCCAGTTATAAGTTGTTATTACACCACTTACAGGCAATGGATGAGCTGTTAAAGTAGTTGTTTTACCTAAACATGTTTTTGTGTAGTGAAAATTGGCATAAGGTTTTTCCCACACTTCAATCATTTTTGTACTTACAGTCGTACAACCGGCATTAGATGTAAGAGTAAGAGTTACAATATAATTTCCAGCGGCATTGTAACTAAAAGAAGTCGGGGCAAGCGTGTTTGTTAAACTAGTATTACCGTTACCGTAATCCCAGGCATAGTTTGCAATTGAGCCAATTGCAATACTGGATGTGGCACCACTGATTTTAGAAGGCTGAGTATCTATACAAGTATTGGTGTTGGTTATTAAATTTATTGGTAATGGATGTACCCAAACTGTTTTTGTTATAACGGATTGACAGTTTAAAGAGGCTATAGGATTAGTATATACGGTATAGGTTACAGGAGTATTACCAAAATTTGGAAAAACATAAGTGTTAATAAGGTTTAAGTTATTTAAATCGACAATCCCATCCAGGTTAAAATCCCAGGCAAAGTTAGAAAAAGGATTACCATTACTGTTACTAACATCCATTAAAGTTGTAGCTTTAGTTAAACACACCGAATCGGAAGTAAAATTAGGAGTAGGCAAACTGTAAACAGTTACAGGCAGGCTTATGGAGTCTTTACATCCATTTGCAGTAGTAATAAATAAGGTTGGCGTATAAACAGTATTTAAGGTTAAATTAGTAGTATTTGTGTAGGTATATATTGGATTTTGAACATTAGCGGGCCCAAGGCCTGAACCTGCAAAATTCCATACCCAGGTGGTAATACTTGCTGTATTTGGATTTAGTGAAGTAATAGATAAATCGGTGAAGTAATTTTGAGAATTAAAACAAACAGAAGGCGCAGAAAAATTAGGCACCGCTCTACCATAAATACTTAAAGGTTTAGAAATAGTATCAGAGCAACCATCGGTATTTGTTACAAAAAGTGTTACAGAATAATTACCCGATATGGGATATGAATAAGTAGGGTTAGCGGAATAATTTAAGGGGCTATTGTTACCAAAATTCCAGGTATAACTATTTGCACCGGCTGGGGTGCTGGATAGATTTACAAAAGTAGGCGTAATGCCAGAACATACCGAAGCTACAGTGAAATCGGAGGTAGGTTTTTGAGTAATACTAACCGTTTGTGTTATTGAATTACTGCAGTTAGCTGTATTTGTTACAACAAGGGTAATGGGATAAATTCCCGATGTTGGATAAGTATGTGTCGTAGCGCTGCTACCCGAACCGGGTGAGCTATCGCCCCAGGCCCAGGAGTAATTTGAAATAGGCGCATTGCTATTTAAACTACTGGTACTTACAACAGATACTGTTTTTGTATTATCACATGGAGTAACAGAAAAATTAAAGTTGGCGGTAGGATTTAAATTATAATATACAGTTGTTGTTGCTGAGTAAGATATTGGTCCAAAGCAAGTAGACATACTTGCGTAGGCCGTATATGTAGTGTTTACAGTTGGACAAACAGTAATATTTGGCGAACTTCCTAAACTACCGGAAGGTCCGGTCCAATTAAATGTATAATTCGGAGTACCATTAGGTACAAATCTCCAGCCTTCATTAATAGCAGTCCAACCTCCCATGTTTCGTCCCGGAGGGCAAAATGCAACATTTGCGGCAGCATTTTGTATTCCAATTATTCCTCTGCTGCTGTTCCATCCGCAAGAGCCACTACTATTTTGTACAAAAACATCAATATAGTTTGTACCCTCATGCAATACCAATTGAAAAGTCGAATGCGGATTGTTGCAGTCATATAATGCTATATCATCCCAATAAACTACTAATGCTCTGCAGGGAGCATTGCCCGTAAGATAGTAGCGCATGGCACCGCTCACTGATGGGTCTATATCCCTGTAAACAGCACATATGCTATTACCCGGCATATTGGCACTGCTGGGTAGTGGTGAGGAGATTACCCACTGATTGAATCCGTTGGCACTTCCCAAATCGAATGATAGTTGACCGTTTGAGCCAAGTATACAAGAGCTGTAAGTATTTCCAAAGAAATTAAAACAAAAAGGCAAATTAATAACTCCGCTCCAAACGTCGTCTGTATTAACAGAAACTCCTGTTCCACCAGAATATGGGTATGGTGTGTATGGAATGGATTGTATCAGATAGGAATCTGATGAATAGCCACCATCAATGGACGCAGATAAATTCGCGCATTGCCCCTGGCAAATAGATATGTTTGGGGGAACGGTGAGGTTGGGACAAAGTTGCGCGGAGACATTTGCTATGGCTATTATAAAAAAAATAAATAATAAACCTTTATTTTTTTTTATTTTTAATAGGGCAGGAAAATTTAGAATGAAAGCAGTAACGCCAGGTAAATTTTTTTTCATTGATACGATAAATTATTTTAATATTTATTACAATTTATTACAAAATTGATTTTTTATAATTAAAACTACCTTTAAATTGTGTTACCAAATTGATAGACTCCACAAGCGTAGTTATAAGCGGAACAAGCGTTGTAAACGAAGCTTAAAAACAAAAAGTGTTTGTAGAGTTGAGATTTTTATACGCTTTACTGCTCTGCTCATTTCGATTTAATTCTGCAACGGTAAAATTTTATAAATATTATTTTTGTTGTTTTCCTTGATTTGAAATACTATAGCTTCAAAATTGTCGTTTGTAGATCCTTCCCATTCTCTTCTGCCAGCGATAAAATCAATAAAAAATTCATCCCAGGACTTAAACTTTTTTTTCACTAAGGCAAAATTTTCCTTCACGAAATGTTTAGCTTCATCTTGTGTTAAGTATCCGGAACTATAACCTAAACAAACATTATTTACAAAACGTGCGTAATTCCACGCTTCATGAATATCTGCCGAATCTGACGGATCTTTTAATTCTTTAAGTGTAATAAGCAGATCTTCTTTACTTGATATGTCCCACCAGTTTTTTAAAGTAGCGATAGATACATCTTTGCTATCAGTTTTGTATGGCAGTAAAAATAGATCATAATAAGAGTTAATGACATCGTTTTTTTCAGTACCGTTTTGTGATATGTTTCCCTCTATTGATTCTAATCCTCCATAGCCTTCAATAAAATACATACCTCCAACCATAAAACCGCGTAGTTCTTCTTCTTTACTTGAATTGTTTTCGATTTTTGGGTTGTTAGACGAGTCGCTAGAGCAGGCTGTTAAAATTAAAATCATGCAAGTAACACCAATGTGATAGATATTTTTCATTTTTTTTTTTCGCAAACATAAATAAATAAAAACACCGAATAAAAAAGAACGTGAAAATCAACCACCTTAAAGGTGGTTTTTTAATACGGTAATCAATTAATACAATACGGTGGTTCTTAAAAAACATACACTTGTTTATTGCCAAGATTGTAAAAAAATAAAGAATGTAATTTAGTAACGAATATAAAAAGTAGCAAAACTGAATTGAATAAGCTCAATAAACATGAGTTTTAAATGGTTAAGTAATATGCTATAAGATAGAAAAAAATACAAAAAAGTATAAAATGAATGAAACGCTTGAACATATAGAAAAATCAGAGGCAAAAGAATATTATAGAGAAGAATTTAATAAGTTTACTGATGAACAAAAGGCATCTTTGGAGCATTTGATTATTAAATTAAAGAAAGCAAAGTCAAAAAATCCATTACCATGGGCGTTTAGCGAGGTTAAAGAGGGCATACCTCAGTTTGCTCGATTCTTGATTTTGAAAAATTTATCTTTACTTATACAAGAACCGGAGCAGTCAGTTAATATGGCAGCAGATTTTGATCAGGAAATGGACGCTAAATTTTCGGAAATGAAAATTGTTTTTGGAGAAGAAAAGACTATAGATTTTTTAAAAACATTTTCAAAAGGATTTGTGTGGAATGTTATAGATTTTTTAGAAGAAGGTAATTCAAATCACGAAGAGGATGGTGTAAATTGGACTCTTTTAGAGTTAGATCAGCACAACGAACTTACGGGCAAAACGATTCAAGGTTTGCATGAAGATTTTTTAGAATTTGAAGCTGAATTTTAAGGTTGAGAATTATTTTTTTTATAAAAAATAATAGGTAGAAATAAATTTAAAATAAAAACAAGAAAAATGATAACAAAAATTCCAGAAAGCTGGAGTGTTCTAAGTGGTGAAAACGAAGGGCAACCAATGATAGTCCGAATAAACGATGCGCTAGCACAAATTGCCGGGCACGAAGATTATTCAATAAATTGCGGTATAGCGTTTAAGCTTTTATTTCCCAGCGGCAATGGTTTACCAGATATAGAAAAGGAGCCGGAATTGAATAATTTGGAAGATGATATTTTTGATATGTACGAACTTGATTTAAATGCCATTGTTTCTAATATAATAACGACTTCCGGTTTTAGAGAATATGTGTTATATACAAAGAATGTTGTTGAATTTAACGCTCGGCTAAATACCTTGCAAGAAAAATATAGGCAGTACGAATTAACAAGTTACACTAAAAAAGATAAAACTTGGAAGACTTATAAATCGTTCGTGTAAAAATGCAAAAGTCTTTTAGAACCGGTAATAATTTTACACATCATTTCTCACCGGATGATTCCATTTTAATCTCGCCGCAAAATATTAAATTAGAAATTAGAGAAACAAACAATGTGAAAAAATTGACAAAATTTGATCCACTTGTTGGTTGCGCACGTAACATTGTATTTAGCAGTAACAGTAAGTTCTTTTTAGTAAATGGTGGTTGCAATTTTGATAAAAGTACTTTTAAAATTTTCGAAACTAAGAGTCAAAAAGAAATCGACACTGTTGAGTTAACGGGACATGTAAGTTTTATACATTTTGTAGATAATAACGAAGTAGTTTACTTTGGTAATTGGTATGGTCAGTTACAGGAGTACAATCTTGGAGAAAAAAAGTTAAGGAGTATTATTAACTTTGAAAATGCTATGTTAAAATACAGTAGTTTCGATAACAATACCAATTTATTGTATTTTATAGTGCAACCCAAAGTAAAAAATGACGGTGATTATGTTGAAAATTCATTTGTCGCCGTTTATGATTTTGAAACTCGAAAACTTGAAACACTTAGCCTAAGCCGACAAAAAATTAATGGAATTGCGGCGAAAAACGAAAAAATGGCTTTAATATCGGAAAGCTGGGTCACTACAAACAATAAGACCTCTAAAGAAGGTACAGACGTTGAAGTTTACGATTTAAAAAAACAAGAAATAATTTTTAGAAAAAAAACGCAGATCGACACAATGGTAAGTGAAAACTGCATTACATTAAGCTGCGAAAACAATTTGGCCTACTTGTCTAACGATTGTATTATAATGGTAAACCTTCATACAAAAAAGGAAACAAGTATTCCTTTTAATAATCCCACCTCTGTTGCTTTTTCAAATAATGGCCGAGCTATTGCCGTTGGTGGAGAAAAAGCAAAGGTATTTGTAATTAAACAAAATGGAAACTGATAGTTTAATTATTTCAATTTTGGGGTATATAAATAACGTCTTGCAACAGAATAATTTTTCTGTCCGCCAAAACGGTCGTAAACTAAAATTTGTCGCAAACAATAAAGATATTTATTACGAAATAGTGTTTCAAAAATTACGAACAAGTACTTCAAAAAGCATTGATATTATTGTTCATTTTGCCATTTATTCAAGGTCGTTGAAAAAATGGAATCAAAAAAATAATTTAACTAATAAAGGTTTAATTTATGTATCGCAGTTGGGGTATTGTACACCTTTTAAAAGCTGGAAAACCTGGACTTTTAATCAGTTAAATTTTGTAAAATCAATCGAGGATCTGGTGCATCATTTAAAAACATACATTTTGCCAATATTTTTACTTTTTGAAAATAAGGCAAACGCTGTGCTATTTATTGCAAAGAGTGGTACAAAGTTTAATCCCTATTGCGAAAATACTTTATTTGCAGTAGATTTTATGTTACAAAATGCAACCAAAGAACAAATTGAAGATTATTTTAGACAATTTATGAGTGGGTGTTCTTGGTCAGGTACTGTAAAACGATATTTACAAACCAAAGGCAATTTAAACGACGGAGAAAATTCTGAACCTTCATTTATTCATAAAGAAAAGATTGATTTATTAATAGAAAACGGAATTAAAGTTTTGTAAAATGAAAATTGAAACCAAAGAGCAATTTAAAGAATTTGTGGGCGACTTGTTGAATAAGTTATTATTAAGCCCGAAAGATTTTGAAAACAGAAATCTAGCGGATTTTTTAGAAGCTTTGGGTAGTTATACAGAAGATATCCAAGGATACTATGATAATACCGAACAGACTATTGATTCTGAAAAAGCAAGTTGGCAGGTTTTTGCCGATTTGCTAAAAGGTGCCAGTATTTATGAATGATAATGTAAATGTAGATTGATTTGTATTTTACTACTTATGCTAAAAAGGGCTATAAATATTATTACGAACCACGGCGAAAAGGAATTTCAATGTTTTTTCGACAAGCTGGAAGGTGTAGGATTAGTTACCGCAAAAAGCGGTAAAAATTATTTAATATTGGATAGCAATGAATATTGGTATGATATTATACAAAGTAACTATCCTAAAAAAACAAAATGTAGTTGTAAAAACGATTGGTTTACGATGGCGTTTAACTTTGTTTCAGAACGTCAATTTAGTTCAGTCTTGGTTGTTTTAACTTGTACAAATTGTGATAAAGCAAAAAAAGCAATTCCGTTTGAAATAGATTGCGAATCAAACAAGCAGCTTTTTAAGAATCCCATTACGTTTTGCGAGCAGCCGAAAATTTTTTATGATTTATCGCTATTTTCGTGCCTTTGGGAAAAACAAGATTTGTTAAAGTGTATAGAATTTGTTTCCGGTAGTTTGAAGCTAACTATTTTTTGTTGGTATTTTAGCAATGCTGTGCGTAAGTTCGAAAAATTTGAAGCGACAGACGCCGCAAGTTTTGTTTTGAATGAACAAAAGTATTTGAGGTTTTTTTTCGCAAACGAAGAAATTTTAATTGAACAGAGCAAACGAGGTATAGACGAGAAAGGCATTTATATAAAAGGTGATTTGTGGCGAAATAAGGAAGTAATCGAATTAAATGCACCTACTGTAGTTACTAATTTGGGTAAATTATATGGTTTATCGTTTTGCAATCAATATATTAATAATGGCCATATTATTAATAAAACAGAGGCTTTCAATAAAATTACAACTCAACTTAAACAATGGCTATCCGAGTCATTTTCTACACAAAGGGGGGCCGACTGTTTTGATAAAAAAATACCTAATGGGCAAGTATTTACGGGATATTCAATTTGTTGCACCAAATAAAAAGAGAGGGGCAACAACATTAGAGATAGAAAGGTATAAAGCAAGTTTCGCAAGCAGTATGCCGATACTTGAGTTACTTACTAATTTGTTTAATTATAAACTTCCAAAAAAATATGCTACCGGTGTTAATTGCATGCGTTTTGTAATTGAGCTCGCAGCAAAATTTGATGAAGATAATCATATTGTGCATTTAGGAGATGTAATAACAATTCGTAAATATTTCGACCAAAATCATTCAACAGATAAATTTTACCTTATAGAGATTTTAATTCAGGGTATATCATCCATTTGTAGTTTTTTTGGCTGCGATGAAAAAATATTTAAGAAAATTCATGATGACATTCTCGACGAAAAAATTTCTTTAAATAAACTGGTTGGAACAAGAAAACTGAATTCAGATAAAACGTACAATGCACAAATTTCGGTTAAAGAAGATGTTTCTTTAAAACAAACTTATATCCAATTTACTAATTGCGAAACAAATCAAACGATAAAGGTTTTCGTTGATTTTATTGCGTTTACTAGCTTAGACGTAATTAAATGGGTAGACGCGACGACGGTTCATTTATTTCTTAAAAGAGAAAATAAAAATGATAACGCCGATTTTTTTGAAATTGGTCTTGGTGGAAGGGTTACGTATATTCCTCAAACTAAATTTTCGATGTTTGAATTTGCGCTGAAGCTTTTGTCTGAAAATAAAACGGAGGATGCGAAATTTCATCTTGAAAACGCAAGCAAGCTAAACCACGGTAAAGCAAAAAACGTATTGTTAAACCTGCAATTGGGCAAATCAAATTTAAATCCTTCGCAATTAACGAAACAACCTAATAAGCAGGAACTTGAAATTTTAAAAGCTAATATACTTTTAAATAGACTGGAAAATGACATGTTTAATGGCGGATTTATTCAGTTTTTTTGTAATTGGGGATTTGATAATTATAAAAACACTTTAAAGGCTTTACGCAATAGTAATAGAGCCTATGAAGCTGATATCATCGAAGATTGTTATAAGTGTATAAGTTCATTTGAAGACGATAAACGTATAACTGATTTATGGGATATTCTTAAATTTTTAACACAAGACATGAATGTCAGATTAGATGAACTGGATATTAAATATTGCAGTAAATAGATAATGGGTTACGAGTATAGAATAGTTAAAACTTTAACACTTTTTCAGGTACATGAAATATGTCAAATTTTAGAATCAACCGAATTGTTTTCAAACAAATACGAAAATAACAACGCAGAGTTTAGAGAATTTAGATCAAAAGATAATAATGGAAAAATACCCGATTTTTATGTCATTGTAGACGAAGGTGGAGTATATGTTTGTAAAAACATTACACCTTCCTTATGGGAAAATCTGAGCACATTAAAAACTTATTTTGAGAATAATAAAATGTCTTTTCAAGTGATCGATTATTCAGAGTAACATTGCCGGTTTAAAAATTGTTTCTTGAATCACTAACTACGTTTATTCCCTAAACACTCACGCTTGTGTATTCCTAATCGGTATTTTTTCCTTTTTTTTATCTTTGTTATGTAGTATTTGAGAGACAATGCGTGTTTAAGAACGGGAGTTCGTTTTTTAATAATACGTATTTTATTTAAAAAAAAGTTAGTATGCGGCGATATTTGATACTATTTTTTGGTTCGATAGCGTTTTTCGCCTGTCGCAACCGGCAAGATACGAATAGCTTCATTACTAAAGTAAGCGAAGAGGAAAAAGCTGAACTTCCAACTGCCGGTAAAGGAGAGGCGGGTTCAGAGGTTGTGAGAAAATGGTTAATTGAAACTGTTGACTACTATTTTAAACCTAACAAGGAAGATTGGTCCGATATGAAAGGAATAACTACTAAAACTTACGAGGAATATAAGGTGGATGCAATAAATGTTGATTTAGGTACAGATGGGGCTTTAACTTTAAGCGAATTTGAAAATAAATGGCGAAAGAAATTTGATACAAAATATGCAGGAATTGGTTTAGGATTTTTGGTGCCTGAGCAAGACATAGGAAATATTGAAGTTACAAGCTGTAAATTGTTAAAATGTATTAGTGAGAAAAAGTATCTATTTGAAATGATAATAGGAGATAGCGATTTTAAGAAAGAGTATAGGAGAGAAATTGAAGTAATTAGATCTTCGGGTTCTTTACTGATAAGCGATGTAAAAGAATTTAATTAGAAACGATTTTTAGTTGAAAAGTGTTGCAATGGTAAGTTAGGGTCTAAGGCATTTTGGTTTATAATGATATAAATAATAAAAATTATGTGTGATTTTAGCATTGGGTTTAAGTTTTGTACCTGCGAAGATTTTAAACAGAACAATACTGATATACCATATATTTGGCAATTAACCAGATGGCTCGGTAATAAAGAAACAAATATGATGGGGTCAATACTTGGCCCATCTAACAGCTTGGGGGATGGTTTAACCGTCCAATTGGTATTAGAAAAATTAAATACCGGAAACTGCTTTGATTTCGAGTACACCCCACAAGAAAATGATCAATTGCAAATAAATTATACGACCAGTGAAAATGAATATTCATACATGTCGGTTAAGTATAATCATAGAGAATGGAAAGAAGGGATGAACTCTAAATTTACTTCAATTACTAAAAAATTAAATGAAGGGTATATTAGTAAAGTGGCTTTATAATTGTATCTGGGCTTGTATGAAAATTAGCAGTCGCTATTATATTGATGATTGTTTTTTTAGGTCGCGGGGCAGATACCACTATAGGTTATTTGAAATACGTTTTATTGGCTGAGTTATATCGCTACTATGAATTGGGATAATAAAAAATACCATTTTTACTTACTCTTTGTAGATGTAATCAAAGGTAAAGAGCCCTGGACAAAAAAAGAATGGGACGATAATATTCAGCCAGTTTTTAATAAAATAATTCAACTTTCAATCCATTATAAAAAAACAAGTTTAGATGTGCTTGCTTACAAACAAAGGCCAAACTCTGAGTATTTTGATAAAGTAAAATTTGGAAAATTAGAATGGGACGAAAAATCGTTTAATAAATGGACAATTTCTGATGACAACAAAGATCTGAATTTTCACGCATTAAACTGTTGGACGCCTCGGAGGGCGGAATGTGAAAAAACGGACTCTCCACCAGATATTTATTTTAATATTTGGAATGAAAAGCGCCTGCCTTTGAAAGATAAAATAAAATTCGATAGCATGTTGGTTATTGCAATTTCAGAAGAACTAGATTACAAGGCGTCGGAAGAGATATTAGAACTGTCTAAAATTTTAAATACGAAAAGAACAGTTTATAAAATCAGGCCCTGGGGAAGAATTCAAGATCCTGAAAAAAAAGATAAGTGGATTTTTATTAACTCAATACAAGATACAAACTCATTCGGAATATATCGAGGAGGTAGTTTAGATATACACGACATTAAATTTGAAGAACTTGAATTTGAGCCCTATTGGACGTCGATACTTACATGATTTTAAATAATGCACACATGAATGTTATTTCATTAAATATATTTCCTTCTGCCGAATCAAATGACCACCAGGTTAGAATTTTGATTGACGGAAATGATGTGCTGGGAAATGCCTATTTAGGCATAGATCCGCCTATTTTTTTCGCACTACCAAACTTATGTTGTAATGGACAGTTATTAATTGGTAGACGTACTTGTGGATGTTGTGGTAACTTTTTAGTAGATGTTAGGGTTAGTAAATATAAAGTCATCTGGATGAACAATAAATTATCGCGCCTTATATTTAACAGATATGATTATGAAAATACAATTAAAATGCAGTGTTCGATACGAGTTGGGGGGATAGCAGAAGGCTTGCTGAGAGGTTGTTTTTGGAGTTATTTAAAAACACAAAAACAAGACTGGACTTTAAGTTCAATTGGGCGTCAGCAAGAATAAAACAAAACGTAATTGTGTTAAGTGATAGCAACAATCAAGATCAAGTGTTATTTGAATTCAACTGGGATGATCAAACGGAAAATAGAGTGTTAATAAGCGTAAGTAGATTCCTTAAAGAAGAAGTATTGAATTTAAATACATAAACGCAATATAGCGAGTTTGCTGTTAATTGTAATGAGTGTAGTAAGAACATAGTGCAATAATGATGTTAGATTTTTATATCATAAATGACGAGCAATCCAGTCCTGGTTACCCCGAAAATCAAGGTTTTCATAGTATTGGTGGACTTTCCAATAAGATATTTGAAAGTTTGCAAATTAAGGGGCTTATTGACGAACGCTTTGACTATTATTGTGATTTTAGGTGGGGAAGTTCACTGATTAAACAAATGAGGCAAAATATTTTAAAAAAGCAATTGCAACGGGATGATGATGTTAAAGCGCTTATGAAATTATTAGATGCAGCAATTATTATGCAATGTGGCCTTATAGCCTATGCAGACTAAAATACTATAATGCTAAAAACTATAAAACTAAACATAGATTATAAAAATCACTTCATTTAAGTAATAACGGTATAAAATTGTAAATGCAATAGCCGATTTGGATAGGGAAAAGACTTTAGGTGTTCAAAAATAAATTAATAAGAGATAAATAAAAAGTAATAGTATGTGCGATAATGGTAGAGATTTTAAGTTTTGTACTTGTATAGGTGCATTAGATACTAATGATGATAATATATACATATGGCGTCTAGGTAATTTTATTAAACACAAACAAAATCAACATGATATAGGTAAAATGATTGAGCCAAAGAATTATAAAGGCAAAGTAATTACAATTAATGTTTTATTAGAAAAATTAAACTCCAATACTTGTTTTGATTTTGAGTATTCTCCATCAGAAAACGACTATTTTACTTTGCAAATTCCAGGTGATGAGGATTTAGGTTGTTATTTGAATGCTGTATACAAAAACAATCAATGGGTAGAAGGCAGAAATTCACCGTTTTCCGGAAAGACCGAAAAAATTAATCAAGGAACTATGCAATTTAAAAATTAGTATGAAGTTAAATCTTACCGCAATTTTAAGCCTAGTCATCAATAAGGTAGTTGAAGATGAATTATTTGACTATATGGTTTCTATTTCTAATGCTGAGAACGAAAATCAATGGTTTCAAATTAAATATGATAATTTAAATATAGCATACCCTTTTCATGAAGAGCCAATTGTTATGCTTCAAAAATTAAACCTCGAACTACCCGGTGGCTTTGAGATTGAATCATTTGAGTTAGGCTCGTATTTAACTATTTCTTATGATATAACAGATTTAGAAAATACTGAAAAATTTATTGTTCAGTACTTAGCTAAGGTTTTCAATTTAAGTGCAAATACAGAAACATGGAAACAAGATTAAATTTATTTAATTTATTATGCAGGATTTAGGAAATTATATTAGTTATTGGAATTGGCAACACAACAAGCCACCCGAAGCATATTTAGAAACTTCGCAATACAAAGGCGAAGAGAAGATAAATGTATTTTGTACACAGCTAGATCATACTTTTTCGGCGAAAGATAAAAAGCGAATAGAAAAGAATTGGTGTAACTTTTTTTTGGAGAGCAGGCATATTACAACAGTTTGGTTTACCTCAAGAGTTACGCAAGAACTTTTTGATAGCGTTTGTTCCAATGAAACTATTGAAGCATTATATATAAAATGCGCAAAAATTGAGAGTCTTAACGCGATTAAAAAACTTAAGAAACTGAAACATTTCCACATTGGAAGCTCGCCAAAAATTACGACAGTGGATATATTTTCCGGGCTTACTAAACTTGAAACTTTATCTTTTGAAAATTTGCAAAATGTTCAAAATTACGATGCAATTTCAAACCTGAAAAATTTAACTCAATTGCAAATTTCGGGCGATATATGGACGTCGAAAATTTCTACGATTGATAGAATTGCGTTTTTACAAACCCTAAATAAATTAGAACTGTTAGATATTGTTGCTACGAAAATAAGTGATCAAAATTATAAAGCTATTTTAGAATTAACTAATTTGAAGTGTTTAAAAATCGACCCTAAAAAGATTCCTGAAAACGTACAATTAAAAATTAAAAATAAATTTCCACATCTTATATCAAAATTATGAATTTAAAGGAGTATAAAAAACAATTTTCAGAAGATGACGCTGTTGGTTGGGACGCAATTGACGAACAATTACAAAAATTGTATGCTAATAAAGAACCAAGACATTATGCTCCGGTGCTAAGCTATAAGCTTGGGGGTACCGAACATTTAGATGGTATTAGTATTTATGACAATTCGCTTCAAACTGATCATTTTCATATGATTAGCTATGGTATGTCCGAACTATATTATAACGAAGACGCTTGTGAAAATTCATTTAGCAATTGGGGATTTGAATTCACGTTTCGCTGCCTCCCTTTTAAGGATGATAGTGGTGATCCAACTTGGATGAATGAAGTATTTAATAACCTCGCTCGCTATGTATTTGAAACCGGAAGGTGGTTTGAGGAAAATCAATTTATACCCGCAAACGGACCAATTCGTTTGAATACTGAAACGGAGATTGTTGGTTTCGTTTTTACGCAGGATACTCAATTGGGAAAAATAAATACAGTGCATGGCGAGCTTACATTTATACAGCTTGTTGGCATTACAACAGCTGAATTAAAAAAATTACAAGAAAATCCTAAAACAAGTGAGGTCGAAAAATTAATCGAAAAATTAAAAATAGACAATCCACTTTTAATAACAGATTTAAACAGGAAGTAATGATGAAAAAAGTTAAAATAAATTATTTAATTTATAATGTAATATTTTTTTAATATGCTAGTGCAAATAAATACCTTTTTGAATTGTTTGACACCTGAATGGTTGCCTATAAAAGAACATGCAAATAAATACATTGATCAAAATAGTAAAATATGTGAGCGCGGCATAGTTAGCATTATGATGCAGCCATGGATTGCGCCGCAAAGTTACGGTTTAACACTCTTTCCACCTGCAAATACTGGCAGTTTTAAAGAATTCGAGAGAAAAACGAGCCGAAGTATTCCTTTATTTTATCAAAACTTACTTTTAAAAATGAATGGATGTTTCGTGTACGATTTTTCGTTATTTGGTCTTCCGGATGCATTATATACTTCCGGAATTTTAACGAGGAATATCTTGCAGCAGTATGATTTAGGTATTGCAAACACGGAATGGATTAGAAGTTATAACGTTAATAATGAATCATTTTATATTGGAGGAAGAACTTATTCTTTCGAAGAAAATATTGGTTATTTTGTAGATAATAATACCATAATTTCTGTTAGAGAAAACGGACAAATAGTTAATTCATGGAACTCATTTAATGATTTTTTAAATGAGGAAATTACAATTGCCGAAGAAATGATGCTTAAAGAAAAAAAAGGATTTGAATAATAAAAGCGAAAATAATAAACTAATTTTATTGAGATCTTTTCCAAAAAAAATGCAAAGTGATGTTGCGTTAGTAGTAGATTTTTTAAATGCTAAACAATTGGAAATACACTCAAAGTCGGAAATGGAGATTTTTTTGAATGGCGAGAAAGTAGTTATGCCATATAGAATTTACACGAGTGAACCGAAAGAGGGCGAAGAGTTAAGGTTTAGTAATACACAAAAGGTAATTCTAAACTGTTTGTACCTCACTCATAATAATGGTTTTTTGAGGCAAAAGAGGTTAGAATCACTTAAAACTAATTTTGATGATTATGTTATTCCTTTTAAAATGAAAGTTTTGTCGGAGTATGTGATTCAAATTATAAATGAATTGGAAACGCAAATAAATGAAAATACAATTCAAAGGTGTTTAATGTTTGTACATGAAAACCCTAAGTACTGGAGTTTCATTAGAAGTAGAGTTACCAGTTATTGGGGTGAATATTTTAAATATAATTGTAAACTTACTGATTATGTTGGGTATAAAATTTTGAAAGAGATTGATATGAATTTGAAGATTAAACTATCCAATAAATAGTGTAAAATTGTTTTCTTAAAATGTATTAAAAATCAAATGGATAAAAAAGCGAAAGATATACTTTTTAAAACCTATTGGAAAAATGGTTGGATAGATGCAAGGGACATACGTATAACAGACGAAGATTTTGATTATGCTAAATCAAAAGGGCTAATGTTTGATCCTATAGAATTTACTGCAAATGAATTTAAAGATGCATGTGAAAAATTAATGGCAAATATTTCTGTAAAATCCCTGAGTTCAGCTTTCCTAGCGGGGTTTTCAGAAAACAACGCTTTTTTACGGTCTGCTTTAGCGAGTTATGCGAATTTGAAAAATGCATTAGCTGTCAAAAAAAATACGAAGTTGTTTCGTAAAATAAGCAAAAAAGAAGATTTAAATATTTTAAACTTTGAACGTCTTAAATGGGGTGGCGTAAGGCATAGAGACGTTTTGTATAATTATTTGGATTTGAAACTTTTTTTAAATGAAGAAGTAGCAACTCCCGATGACAAAGATGTTATACTTTTTAAAAACATTCTTAATACCATTCAAAGTGCTCAAAAGAAAGATACCGCGCGTAATTTAAGTGATAACTTAAAAAACATTTGGCCGGTTGCGAAGGAAGAAAGGGATGGATTGTTGGAAGTGTTAGGCTGTTGCGGGATTTTACAAACTCTTGATTTTGAAAGACCCGAGCCTGCAAGGCACGATTGGGATTTTGTTACATTTTGGAGAGGTGAAGATAAATTTAACAAACAAAAAATAGCTGAATACTTCGGCGAGTATAAAATTTTAAATAAGTACTAAATGACTCTGGATATACTTTTAGAATCGATTAGAAAGGATGGGAATTGTCGAGTTTTCCCTCCTAAGAATAGTATTCATTTACAGAAAAATATTCCGGACGATTTAAAGCAATTTTATCAGTTAACAGACGGTATCTCTTTATTTGAGGATAAAAGCTACAATGTTAGTATTGTGGGCAGAGGCGATTTTATTCCTATTAATAAAAAATTGTTTTTGTTTGAAAGCGAAGACCAAGAAGAGAGAGATAAAAATGAAGTTAGCAGTGCCTGGTTTCTTATTGCTAAAAATGAGTCTTTAGATCAATATATAAGTATTGACTTAACTAAAGAACGGTTTGGTCAATGTTACGACAGTTTTTCTGAAACACACAGCCTGGTTGGTAATTCTCAAATAATTGCTAAAAATTTTACCCAACTGTTAAATATGTTATATAAAAGTGGAGGCGAAAATTGGTTTTGGCTGGGCGAAAATTTTGAGTATTTAGGCGATGCATATGATGCGCCAATTATATAATGAAAATGAAACGTAACTACAGAGAAAGTGTAATTTCAGAAAATACCGAATTTTCTAACTGCGATTTTGTAAATGAGGATTTTACAAAAACAGTTATGAATGAAGTTGTTTTTATGAATGTTAATTTTATTAATTGCATTTTTGATAAAACTATACTTGGAAAAACTCGTTTTTGGGCATGTTTTTTTGAAGGCTGTACATTTAAAGCAGTTAATTTTTCAAATACCTATCTTGGCGCTTGGGGTGGCGGCCAAACAAATTGTACTTTTATTAAATGCAAATTAAACAAAATTACAGATACTTCTTTTTTAATTAATTCTGTTTTTGATAATTGCAAAATTAAAGGCGTAGAATTTAGAGCGTTATATTTATGTAACGTAAGATTTATTGGGCTTTTGGATGATTTTTCCGTTCGAAAATTCAATAGCGAAGAAATAAATCAACATCAAAATTCGGGAAACGCCGCACTTGTAAAACAAAAAATACTTTCCGTAAAAAGAGATGTTTTTGACCAAAAAAAAGTTGTTTTAGAAAATTGTGATTTCTCGAAAACGCGATTACAGTTTGTGGATTTTTTAGATTGTGAATTAACACGTTGTAGTTTTCCGAATGATAACAGACATCTATATGTTGAGTCCAATTTGCCCGTAATAGCGGAAAATGTATATAACGACATTCTCGCAAATTGGAATGATCAAACAACGAAAAGTTGGGCATTAACGTCTGCTGAAAATTATAAGAAAAAGCACTCAGCCATAGTTTGTTATTATGATTTTAAACATTTTGAAGATGATATGTTTGCCGAAAAACTCATGAAATTATTTATGAAATATGCCGGTGAAAGAAATGACGAATTAAATTCTAAAAATAAATTTAATCCCGCCGGACTTTTCAAATTTTCTAACCAGGGTATATATTTAAGAGTGGAAAGTGAGCATGTTAATTGTTTATTTCAACAATTAGATAAGACAAAATTTGAGGAGGTATATAGCAACATGTATTCGTATCTTAACTTTGACTTCTTACCTCTTCAAATAAATGATAATGTGTATTATTTATCTCAACTAGAGCAAGAGCAGTTGATACAATCTTGTATTACAAGCTCAATATATTTACTAGCGGTAACCGGTTTGCCGTTTGTAAATACTAGTTTGACTCCGAACAATAATTGTGTTATTGATTCTGTTATCGAAATTATTGAAAAAAAATATAGAGTCGATCCGGCTGTATGCCTCGAGCTTGGCGCTAAAATTATGAAGAAAAAATTAAATGAGTATGAACAACACGTCAATGCTAGAAAAAGATATTACAACAAATAATAATAGCAGTATTTTAATGGGAAATAGATATTACCGAAATGATTCGGGGTCGTATTATCAACTAGTAATTTTCGAGTGCCCACTCAATGTAATTGAATTTGCGGCGAATTTTGGAAATGCTCAGGTTACTATCGAAAACTTTATTGCTTCAGGCTCAAAAATTATTCTTGAAGGTTTGGCAAATATGATGCTCGTTGAGGCTGAAATTAAACAAAGCTGTATTGATTTTCAGGTTTCAAGAGAACTTTTTTTTAATCTTTTATCGCTTTTGGATAAAAATGGTTGCTATGCCGTTTTTCATGGAGCCCCTTAAAAGTAAAATCTAGTGAATTAGAGGATAAAGTAAGATATACAATTTTAAATAATTTTAAATGGAATTTAGAAATAGCTGTACCTGGAGGAGCATCTTCAGGCTGGGGAACAATTACAACACCTGATATTGAGGTAATAGAGGCGATTGAAAACTTTGAAAAAAAAAACAATTGAATATCATGAAAAATAAAAAATTACTTGAAAAATTACTCAAAACAAACAAAGATCATAAAGTAGCGGCAGCATTATGTGGTGTTTTGTATGATGACTCTGTGGATATGAAAATTAATGTAATAGGGGCAATGCATTCTTCAGGTTGGCTGCCAAACAGGATAAAACCTTTTTTAGATGAGTTTGGTCATGGTTCGGATACATGGATCAATACCGCACTTTCAAGAGCTATCGCCAGTGATTTTGATGATTATGCTGTTTGTGCTTTATTAAATTGTAATCCCAATTTGGTTATAAAAAGTGCAATCAATTTAGGGTTAAAAGTTATTGCCATTGAAAAAATAGATCCAGGCATTTTGACGCTGAATTTTGCACGAAGTCTTATGCTACCAAATATTGTTTCAAATGTTGTATCGATAAGCTGGGCGGTTAAATCGACAATACTGTCGGATGTGGCGGCTATGAAAGCAATTATTGCTGACGATGAATTTGAATTTTTAAGCGGCCAGATCAGCGGCAGATGCAACGCGAGCTACTACCGACGCGCAACGCTACCCTATGGCTTTTGGAATTTGCCAAGCTCTGAAATATTTGATATTAAACCTAAACTTATTTCTACTTTAGATAAAGAGCTACAATCAAGTTTGATTTTTTTTGACAAATAGCTGTGCGTAGAATGCATATAGAATTTATTAGAGATAAAGAAAAGAAAATGCCGATTATTGAACGGCCGCTAACGATAACATCGTTAAAAATTTGGTATTGTAAGTTTGAAAGGCTTGAAGATTTAAAACAATTTATTAATCTCAAATCACTCGAAATAGCTGGTTATACCGCTGATAATTTAAGTTTCCTTGAAAGTTTTACAAAACTAAAAAAGTTACAAATATTACATTTACCAAATGTTTCTGATTTGAGTCCTTTGCAAGTATTAATCAATTTGGAAGAACTTAATTTAAGCGTATTACCTGGTTGGGATGCTTCTAATAAAACAACTAAGGTTAAATCTCTAGCGCCAATTAATAAACTTAAAAAACTTAAGACACTTGAATTAATTGGTATTTTACCCGAGTCAAAATCATTAAAAGATTTATATTCTTTGGTTTCACTAAAAAAAATCCGAATAACTAAATATCCGGCTAAGGAAATTGACGATTTTGCGAAATATTTAAAAATTAAAATTGAATAAATGTGCTTTGCAATTGTTAGCATCTGTTATAGATTGATGAAAAAATCTCACTTTTTGAATTTTATTTTTGATACACCCATTTTAGAATGGACGTTAATAAACTGTACGGTCTTTTTTGCTTTTTTAGCTTTACTTGTTTGCTTATTTGCTGTAATCATACGGTCGTATAGAATTAACGAGCTTTAAATAAAAATGAAATCAATAGAAGAACTTATAGACCATCATGAGCCTGGATGGGATGTGGTTATGGAATGGCTTAATAGATCATGTAATCACTATGAAATTTTGCCAGGAAATAAAGCGCGCGCGGAGACAGAATTATTGAATGCTCAAATTTCAACCAGATCAACTATGGGTGCAATTATTTACGAAACAGGCGGGATTTTGATTGATCATGGGTGGATAAGAATTTTAGGCTCAGGTAGCACTTCAAAATTTGATAGAGGTTTGATGGAATGGAATAAAGGGAAAACGATGAGGGATTATGGAGAAAAGCCTTCGTTCTTGCTTATTGCAGATGACGCTATTGGTGGGTATTTTGCAATTAATGCGGGTGGCATTGGTAGCGAGATAGGAAGTGTCTATTATTTAGCCCAAGATACTCTGGAATGGGAAAGTTTAGGTTGTGGTTATTCCGATTTCATAAATTGGACGTTAACCGGGGATATTCAAAAGTTTTATGAATTATTTAGGTGGAAGAATTGGAAGGCTGATTTAGAGACTATTAATTGTGATCAAACATTTTCTTTTTTTCCTTTTTTATGGTCGCATTATGATGACTTTGAGCAACTAAGTAAAAAAATAATTCCAACCCAAGAGAGTTATAATTTGACGTTACAACTACAAAAAGTCAGAGCAAGAAAATGATTTTTTTTTCTGGCTTAATAAGATGTTTGCAATTAAATATAAAATTAGTGATTTAAATTATGAATGATCCAAAAATAACCATCGAAGAATTAAATGGCGCATCTACGAATTGGGAGTTTATCGATTTACTAATTGATAAATACTCGATAATTTATGAGCGTCAATTACAAATAACATCAGCGGAAAAAGCAAGGGAGGTATTAACCGAGAACCAGATAGTTTTAATACGTTTTTCTGTTCTCCATGGTCAGGTATGTAATGGCGGCTATTTTCAATTTTTCTCGAATGGTAACGGCAGAATATTGGAAACGTATAATTTTTGCGATAACCTTAAAAAATGGGGCGCTACTAATATTGCCAGCTTTACTAACGGTGCGTTTAAATTATATCTGCTGCATAGGGATGATATTGATCGTGAAAAAACACTTGAGGAATATCTTGATTTAGAAAAATATCTAACCGGGTTTCAGGAAATGGATAGTGAGTTTTATACGGTTATGGACCTGGAAACTGAACAAATAGTAAAGCACATTAAGAATAACTTAAATAATTTTATTAATGTATGTTAGTGGAATCATATGGATAGTAAAATAGTTAGCCTGCTAAAAAAGATATATTTTCATGAAAACGGATTTTATAACGCTAAAGAATTTCGTAATGAATACCACTTACCGGATAACATAGCCGCTTCGGACCTAAGCCTACTTAAAAAATCGGATTTTCTTCCAAATAATTTTGAACTTTTTGAGCATGATCAAGCGCTTGACAGATTTTTGGAATTAAAAAAAAATCCGAAACTGACACTCGATTTTGTAACAACTTTTTTTATAAAGCGAATAACCGGGGAATTTGTGCGTGGTCGGCAGCCTCTTATGAGCTTCCTGTATTTACAAAATTTATCACAGCACACATTTGTTGGTAAAGATTATTGTAATGTATACGGCTTACCCCAAAAAAAAATTATTGATAAAACACATCAACTGTATACTTTCTATTTAGGGCATTCATGGAATGAGCAGCCTTTAAGTTTCTTGATAGATCTAGAAGAAATTAGCCTTAAAGATAAAAGATTAATATTAGCTTCAGACTTAAAACACCTTAAGCTTGTATTTGAAACAATTTTAAGTGCGAATGAAAGTGAGATGCCCGGCCAACTTGAGAAAAGGCTGGCGTCCACGAAAGTGCTTTCAAATACCGATAAATACAAACGCTATGGCATATTACAAACACTTGCGGAGTGTGGGATTTTGCCAAACGATCGTATAAAGCCAAAACACGAAGGCTTTACAAATTATAGCGATTTCTTAAAAATTAATAGCGATTTTTTAAAAAATTCCAGATCCGACATAGTACTACCCTTAGCTGGATGGAAAGGAGAAAATAGAATTAACAATAAAAGAGTTAAAGAGTTATTTACAATCGAAGTATAAGAGATCGCTTTAAAACGATATATTATTTCAAAATTTTTAATAGCTAAATAGTAACAAAATTTACCAATGCTATTTTATGTTGAAACTACTCCTTTATTAACTTTCGTACCTCATTATTCAGTCTTAAATAATAAATGCCGGTTGGTAAATACGATAAGTCTAAATACGATGTATTATATGATTCTGTAATTGATTCTTTTGTTCTGACTAATGATTCTCCTAAGTAGTTTAACAGTTCTATTTCATAAACTCCGGGCTTTTTGTATTCAATAGTAATCTGTTTTTTGGTTGGAGTTGGGTATACTTTTATTTCGGTAGGTGGGTTAATTATGTTTACCTCTTTAACTTCTGAATATGTGGATTCTCCATTCAGATCAATTTCTTTTAATCTATAATAAGAAATATTTTTGTAAGGATCTGGATCTACTTCATAATAGTTTTTGATAAGATTATTGCTTTTAAGATCTTTAGCTCTTAACAAAGTTTGCCAATTATTGGCATCTACAGAACGCTCAACAGTAAAATGATCGATGTTTATTTCACGCTCAGTTTGCCACGTTAATTCAACAGTACCTTCGCTTTTGGCAATTGCATTAAAAAAAGTAAGAGTTATTGGCAAAGGAGTAGAGGAACTGCCGGAACCAATTGTGAAGTACCGTGTAGTATTAGCTGCGATGTGAATATTTGAAATGCCTGTTATTGTTATAACTGAATTAGAATAGAATATTGAAATGCCTGTACCATCGCCATTATAATAGCAATTGGTGCCGCCGTTTGAAAAATTTCCATCGTCGTCTACCAATAATTTTAGATTTGCAATATTAACACTTGTGAGATTTGCACAAGAATTTAATTTTAAATCTATATTAAATACTTGCGTAAAATTGGTGTTTGTAATTTTCCACTCACGTTCAATTCTTGAGTACATGCCGCAGCTCACCGGAACCTCAGTATTAGAAGCCAAACTTGCGCATGTTTTACCTGAATTTTTGCCCATTAACACATACGAATTATTATTACTTATACTGCCTGTGTTTAAAATATTTGCACCAACAATTGCACTAACATAGATTCTCGAAGAGTCAGAAATCGAGTGCGATTGTTTTTGTAAAAGTGCCTGATTATCATCTCTGCCAATTCCAATAACATCGTTATGGTAGGATGGGTTTGTGGCTGCTGCCCAAATTATGCTGCCGTTTGAACCAGTGTAGTCTCCAAGGCCAGACGTGTTGCGTAGTGTAATGCCATATTTTACAGCAAGGTACGACCATATCTTTTGACGGTTTGCAGTTGATAGCACGGTATTATAAAGTATAATCTCGCCCATTCTTGCATTTAGCTCTTTTGCCCCCGGAAAATTGCCCTTACCAATCATCACACCCGGCGAGAAACCGCTGGTGGTTAGGAATTGACTGGCAATAAACTGACCTTGAATATAACAAGACATGTTAGAGTTTGCACCCCCACAATTACTATTATATATAAATTGACTGGTTCTATTTAAAAAGGGTACACTACCCAAAGTATTAGCCATACCATTATCTGCACCGAAATCATCGTAAAAATTATTGTCAATATAGGTATGTCCCGAGCCACCAAAGCTAGTTGAATTCCAATCCCACAGTTCTCCGTTAGGATTTGACGGTGCAGAGGCTATTAATGAATGAAGAGAAAATACTTCACCCTGGGTAAATCCGTTAGTAAGATTTGACCAAGAAAAAAAGTCGCCATTACCATCTAACAGAATCGAAGGATTATAATTCAAAGCAGATGTGTTTAATGTTGGGTTACCATTTATTACAGGGTGGTTGTTTAAACTACTTTGGTCCAGCCAAGCGCTCACTGGTGCCGATCCGGAAACGCCACTATTTGCTTTTAGCCAAAGTCTAAGACCCCCGGATACATTACCCGGTGATTGCGCTTTTGAAACCTGAAAAACGGATAAAACTAGTAATAGGCCAAGACCAAGCGATTTCATTTTTTTGCAAACATAAACAAGATAAATTTTAAAAA
>CALRPF020000012.1:0-162209 GCA_943369995.1 Chitinophaga pinensis | reverse complement strand
AATTTTCAAGATTTTTTATTTCCAGTTCATTTAATTCAAAAGTCCGGTCAAAACCAATATTCAGTGTTCCAATAATATCACTACTATAAATTGGTAAAACAATATAAGATCGTGTACTGGTTTTAATAATTGTTTCGTCTGAAATAGACATATTTAAAGACGTTTGAAGATCCTTTTCAATAAAGGGCTTGCCTTGTTTTACAGTTTCAAAACTTTTAAACTCTTTAACGTTATAACTCACTTTTTCAATTTCCACGCCATTAAAAAGATAACCAAATAAATTTTGTTTCTTTTCGTCTAATGACAATAAAGAAATGCGAATACAATTTTTGATATTCGATCTAAAAAATCCCAATGTTTCTTTAGCAATATCTTCAATATTTTCGGCGTTAATTAATTTTTCTTTTAGTGTATTTTGAAATTCCAGTTCAAGCGCATAACGGTTTAATTCTTCCTTTACCTTTACTTTTTCAGTTATATCTGTAATAACTTCTATTTGCTGAATATAGTTTTCGTTTGCGTTTTTAATAACTGTATTATTAAGTTCTATCCAAATTTTGTTTTTTGAAAGATATGTTTTTACCTCAAATTCGCGAGTATAATTAGAACAATTAATCACCTCTATCTGTTTTTTTAATTCATCATCGTTACTGTTGAATAGATCTCGGGGGCGCTTGCCTATTAAATCTTGTAAAGTTATCTCAAACATTTCTAAATAACTTTGGTTGGCCCAAATAGCTTTACCGTCTTTATCGGCAATTAAAATGCCGTTGGTTGTTTTTTCGGCAACAAGCGAAAGTTGTTTGATCTCACTTTCGGCCGCTTTCTTATCGGTCACATCTCTGCAAACTCCCGAATTTCTTATTAAAACGCCTTTATCATTTCGAATGGCGAATGATTTTTCGTTTATCCAGCGTATTTTATCTTCAATTTTTATGCGGTATTCTATTTCATAAGACTCGTTATTTAATAGTGAACTTTCGGCGGTATTATAAACCAGTTTATCGTCTTCAATAACAAAGTCCCTTTTTACGTGAATACCTTCATAAAATTCTTTTTCCGGTATGCCAAGTATTTCATTACAGTTTGGGCTGATATAAAGATATTTTCGTTTTATAATATCGTAAAGCCAAAAAACGTCTTGTATGGTTTCATTAATTTGTCTGAAATTTGTTTCACTTTCAATCAGTGCAAGTTCGGTTTTTTTCTTTTGAGTTATATCGGTACAAATGCCCGAGCTTTTTATATATTTACCGTTGTCATCTTTAATACCAAAAGATTTTTCGTAGATCCATTTAATACCGCCTTTTCCGTCATTTATTCTATATTCTAATTCGTAAAAGCCATCTATCTCTACCTTTTCGTGCGCCTTTAAAATCGCCGGTTTGTCTTCATCAAGAATATAGTTTTTCCAATAATTATCTGTTTTGTAAAATTCGTCCGGGTCAATGCCCAAAATTTCTTTTGACGAATGACTGATATAAAGAATTCTTTTTTCAACAAGATCATACAGCCAAAAAACATCATCTATTGTTTCGTTTAAAAGCCTGAAGTTCCCTTCACTTGTTTTAATCGCATTTTCATTATCAATACGCTCAATAGCGTTTGCAATATTTGTAATTAAAGAATTTAAAATGAGCATTTGGTCATCCGACCATTTCTTCTCAATTTTACAATCGTCAAAACTTATAGCACCATAAAGCTCGTTTTTTATAAACAGAGGAAATATTAAAGTTGAAAGAATGTTTTGAGCTTTGTACGCTTTAAACACAGTGTCATCTAAAGATCTACCAACTATACTAAAAAATGATTGGTTGTTAATAAGGTGTTCGAACAATGCAGGCATTTCTTTTGCAGTTAAAACATCAAAAGAGCTGCTGATGTTTTGCGAACGGTACATTTGGCTGAGCCATTTGCTCTTAATATTTAAAAATTGTTCTTTTGCATTAAATCTGTAAAAACAAACTCTATCTACCCGCGTTGCTTCACCAATTATTTTTAACGACTCATTTAAAGTAGTTTCTATATTTTTGCTTGCCAATAATTTTTCAGTCGTTTTAGCAATAGCACTGAGGATCTCACTTCTGAACAGCAACTGCTTTTCTGCCTTTCTTCTTCCTTGCGCTTCAAATGAAATGGAAATAATATCGGATATTGAACGCGCAAAGTTTATATCTTCATCATCCCAGATTCTAAATTTTTCCGTCATTTCAAAGCATGCTACACCTACTAGTTCTGCATTTGAAAAAATGGGGATGTCTATTAGCGATTTTATATCGTTATTGGGCGACTTGCAAAAATCTTTAGTATAATCATTTTCGCAAATGTTATTTGCAATAATCGAAATTCCTTGCGTAAAGGCTTTAAAATAAACCGGAAAAAGTAATTCGGAGAACGAATCTCCTTCTTTATAAGCGGTTGCGTTTTTATTGTAGGCTTTTATGCAAATAATACTTTTGTTTTTATAATTCCAAATACTGGCCCGATTTACGTCTAACGCTATTGCTGCTTTGGTGGCAATGTTTTCTAAAATTTCGGGCAATGTATCAGAAGCGGCGTTTGGCTTAAGAGTAAGCTCTTTGATGATTAGGTTAAACTTTTCTACTTTTTGTAGTTTAAACAGTTTAAGATCTTCGGCTTGTTTAACACTCGAAATGTCTCTGACAATAGCCGAAAAGCCCAAGATATTATTATCTGAATCCCTTTCAATAGTAACATTTTGTGATACCCAAATAGAACTCCCGTTTTTTCTTAGTATGGGAAACTCTTGTGTAACGTAATTATTGGTTGTTTTAGCGTTTTTTACATAGAATAAGGCTACTTTTTTTACAAAATCAGGCCGTATAAGACTCGTAAAATGTTTTCCGGTTAATTCTTTGCTCGTATAACCCAGTGCCATACACGCATAATCATTAACAAAGGTAAAATTTCCAAAACTATCGGTCTTATAAATTATATCATTTGCGGTTTGAATTAAATTTAAATACTCGTTTTGAAGTTTTATTTTTTCAGTTACATCCTGGCCAATGCCAACGTATAAATTTTCGCCATATTTGTTATCCTGCCATTGAATGTATTTATACTCTCCGTTCTTGCATTTTAGCTTACGTACATATATTTTATTAGGGTCGTATTTTGTAGAGTAATCAACCAGCTCAAAATCTTTATCGTCTGTTAGCTCCCAAAACCCCATGCCCATTAAAGATTTTGGTGAATAACCTAATATCTTTAATACGTTATTGCTACAAAATAATACTTCGCCCAAACTATTAGTAGCAATTACCAGCGAGTTGCCGTTATTAACGATGCTGTTTGAGAAATTTAACTTTTTATTGGAGTTATTTATTGCAATATGTCTTATATAACTTAATAGGGTTAAAATCAAAATTGCGTTTAAATAAACAAGACCCAGGTTAAACGGTATATATTTTGTAATTACCAGTAATAAAAAAATGGCAAAAAGCGTTCCGCTATAAATTAAAAAATACTTTAAGTTTCTAAATACACCATATGAAAAGAAGGAGATGATTAAGAATTCACTAAATGTAATTGTCTCAAAAGCTTTGAAAGCACTTTTATAAATAACAAAACCCGAAATAATTAAAAAAATAAAATTAAATATGAGGTTAATATTCTTTTGAAGAAAAAAAGATCTTTTACTAAAAAAGTAAAGTGTTAAGAACACAAAGCCTAATAATAAATTTGAAATAAACTCACTTTCTGATCTGAGCTTAAATAATTCAATAAAGATTTCAGTAAACGGAAAAACACAACCAAGGATCAAAAAATAAAGACGGGTTTCTTCTGTATTTTTTTCGGTTTCCTGGTAGTTTTTTATAAAGTCGTTATTACTCGAAAACATAAGCGATTAACAAAGGTACACCTTTTTGGCAATCGTTTGGAATGTTGTTACAAATATTAAAGCAGAAATACTTAAAAATTACAGATAAAAGCCTAAAAACGCCTTTATTTTTTTCCAAAAATAAATTTATTTATCTCGTTAAAAACCGTGCGGGCTTCTTCATCACTTATCTGCATACCAAAACGAATGGCTTTGCCCTGCGAAATAAATTCTAAACGCTCGCCCCCTTTTATCCAAAAGCTTTGATTGATGTTATCGGCCCAACTGGTATTGCTTACATCAATTATTTTAAAATCATCTACCAGATTTAAACTATATTCTTTTATTTTTCCTTTTTTATTTAATTCGCGCTGGTAATGAATAACATCATTTTGTATCCATATTTTTTCTTTGCCGTTTCGTTTCCAGATAAACGCGCGCGCAATTTTAAATTCAAAATAAGCCCAAAACGAAAGGTACACCAGCATAAATAACTTAGTGTCCTTATCATACATTTTAAAATAATTTACAAGTACAATTACGCCGCAAACCGTCCAGGCAAAAAGCCATAAAAACATCAGGTTCAATTTCTTTTTATCGGTAGTAGGTAAAATAACAATACTTAATAAATTCTCTTTCTGTAAAATGCTTATGCGCTTGCCAATAACTTTCATTTAATAAAATGTGCTTATTTTGATTCGTTGCAAATTTAAGTATCTTTAAAACCATAAACCAACTATGAGCGAATTAAAACGGAGTTTAAATTTATTTGATACCATTATGATTGTTTCCGGAAGCATGATTGGATCGGGTATTTTTATCGTAAGTGCAGATATGATGCGGGTTTTAGGCTCTCCATTTTGGGTGTTAATATGCTGGCTCTTTAGCGGTGTAATTACTTTATTTGCCGCTTTAAGTTATGGCGAGCTGGCAGGCATGATGCCAAAAGCTGGTGGACAATTTATTTACATACAACGCGCGTATGGCCAGTTAACGGCCTTTGTTTATGGGTGGACAGTTTTTACCGTTATTCAAACGGGCGTAATTGCCGCCGTGGCTGTGGCGTTTGCAAGATTTGTGGGTGTTTTTATTCCTTTTTTTGACGAGCAGCATATTTTATTACAAATAGGTAAATTCTCTGTTTCTACTACTCAGCTGTTAGGTGTGGGCTCTGTTTTATTTCTTACGTATATTAATACTTTGGGCATTAACAATGGCAAAATAATTCAGCGTGTTTTTACAAGCGCAAAATTGTTAGCCTTGTTAGGTCTTATTGGCATTGGTTTTTTTGTTGGCTACAAAGCCGGTTACTGGCACAATAACATGCAACTGCCTTTTACGGGCTCGGGCAATATAAACGCGGCAACAAGCCCGGATATTAGTATGGTTACCTTACTAAGTGCCCTGGGCGTTGCTTTAATAGGTGCCTTATTTAGCAGCGATGCCTGGAACAATGTAACCTTTATTGCAGGCGAAGTAAAAGAGCCGCAAAAAAATATTCCGCTGGGTTTAATGATAGGTGTTTTAATTGTTACTGTTTTGTATGTGCTGGCAAACGTAGCGTATTTTATGTTGCTGCCGGCTTTAGGCGCCCCCGAGGGCCAAACTGTTTTTGAAAAAGGAATTGCCTATGCCCAAAACGATAGAGTGGGCACAGCGGCCATGTCGGCGGTGTTTGGCAATGCGGCGTCTTACTTAATGGCCGCTTTAATTATCATTTCTACCTTTGGTTGTAACAATGGTTTAATACTTTCGGGCTCGCGTTTATTTCAATCAATGGCTAAAGAAGGTTTGTTTTTTAAGTCGGCAGCCTACATTAATAAAAACCATGTGCCTTCAAAAGCCTTGTGGTTTCAGGCGGTTTGGGCCTGTGTGTTATGTTTAAGCGGCTCGTATGGTTCGTTATTGGATTATTGCACCTTTGCCTCGTTGGTGTTTTACATTGTTACCATATCTGCCTTATTTTATTTACGTAAAAAAGAACCCAATATGCCCCGCCCCTATAAAGCCATGGGTTACCCCGTTTTACCGGCTTTATATATTTTACTGGCCTCGGCTATTTGTATTGACCTTTTAATTTTTAAAACCTTAAATACCGGCCTGGGTGTTTTAATTATGTTTTTAGGCATACCTGTTTTTTATATTTTTAAAATGAAAAAAAACAGTGAATAGGTTTCTGAATAATTTTTTTGGATTCAACAAACAGCAGCGAAATGGACTACTAGTACTTTCTACTATTAGTTTTAGTTTATTATTGATCAGAATCATTTATCCCTATTTTATTGAACCTGGAAATATTGTTATTAAGAATTTACCATTAGTAGAAAGGAAAATAGATAGCGCTTTTGGAGATTCGCAAAAAAAATTCGCCAACAATTTTTCGGATGATAAAAAAGTGTTTGATCTTTTTGTGTTCGATCCAAATACGGTTTCATTCGATCAATTAATTCAGCTCGGATTTAAAGAAAAAACAGCCAGAACATTTTTAAAATTCAGAGACAAGGGTTATGTTTTTAAAGAGAAAAAAGATATTCAAAAAGTATATGGCATCTCCGACAATTTTTATGCTCAATTGGAACCTTATATTTTAATTGAAAACAAAAAAGGCACTGAAAATAAAAATACAGAAAAAGAACAAATTGTAAATTCAACTCCGGCAAAAAATCAAACAAAAGAAAAAGTAGAATTAAATTCTGCGGATAGTTTAACGCTGATCGAAATAAATGGCATCGGTCCTGCTTACGCAAAGCGTATTTTAAAATACCGTAGCATTCTTGGTGGCTATACCGCAGTTCAACAATTAAAAGAAGTGTACGGGTTTAACGATGAGCTTTATGAAAAAGTAAAAAATGTATTTAAAGTTGACGCTTCTCTAGTTAAAAAAATAGATCTTAATAAAGACGATTTTAAGATTATAAATAAACACCCCTACCTGAGTTATGAATTAACAAAAACCATTTTTGATTGGCGGAGAAAGGCGATTATTACTGCCCTTAACCTAAAAGAAATTATAAACGACGAAACTATTTATAATAAACTGCTGCCTTATTTACAGTTTTAATTTCTTTATACAACGGTGTTGGATGCTTAAAAAGTTATTTACGTCGGCGCTAAGCTAATAAAGCTCAACATTACCCACTAAAAGGCAGTTTTTACTTCAGTTTTTTGTTTTATTTCAGCAAGCCGGCAAATTTTCTATTTAACGGGTAAAGCCTGAATTTTACTATAAATTCTAATTTTAAAACTTGAGCAGCTAAATAGGCGTTTTTGTCGGAAATGTCTTGCTCAGGCTACTTGCAATCAGTATATTTAGTACCCATTTAACAAATAAGCATCTAATAATAAAAAATGTATTTTAAAAACAGATACACGTATTTACCGTTATTATACTTGTTGTTTATATGTTTTTTTAAAACCTATTCGCAGGCTCCGGCCTGGAACTGGAGCAGCGGTTGGGCTGCCGGCAACGCCGATATTGGCCGGGGTGTTTATGTGGATTCTTTAGGCTATACTTATCAGGTGGGGGCATTTTCAAGTTCGGTTATTTCTTTGCCCTCTCTGGGCAATCTTATTAATAGCGGAGCTGCCGGCAGCAACGATATTATGATTGCAAAATTCGACCAAAATGGCACTCCGCTATGGCAGGTAAAAGCAGGCGGTGCAGGAGATGATATTGCCAATTGTGTAACTGCAGATAAATTTGGTAATATTTATGTAGCCGGTTCCATTAAAAGTTCAAGCTGTGTGTTTTATGGATCAACTAATTTCACTATAACAGCAGGGGCAAACAACGATTTTTTTATTGCCAAGTATAATTCAAGCGGCTCGGTACAATGGGTTAAAACAGGCAGTTCATCTGGTAACGACGAAATTTTAAGCATCACCAACGATAACAATTTTGTTTATGTTGCGGGATATTTTACTTCAACCATTTCTATACCAACAAGTACTTTAATAACCAGTAATGGTGGCGAAGATATGCTGCTTGCCAAATACGATGTGAACGGTAATTTGGTATGGGCTGCCAAAGAGGGTGGTGCGGGTAACGACAGGTGTAATGCCATAACAAATAACGTAAATAATTTATTTATTGGCGGATTTGCAGGTAATGGTATAACATATTACGGTAGCGTAAACATTGTTAACCCACCTGTTACGGCTTTAGGCGACGATATAACATTTGCATGTATTAATAAAAATGCAAATGTACTTTGGGCAAAATCAGAAGGAAACAATAGTCCCTGTAATGCTACATCCATAGCGTTGGTAAAAGGGAAGGTTATCGTTGGCGGTTCTTATGTGGGCAACCTCAATTACAATTCTATATTGCTTGCATCTTCCGGCGGTAATGAAATGTTTTTTGCCGAATATGATTTACCGGGAAATTTTATTGCAGTACGCGGATTTTATACTGCCGGCGATGAGGTAATTACCGGGCTGGCAGGCGATTCGAAATACATTTATGTTACCGGAAAATATGCAAACTCTGTTGATTTTGGTAATGGCACACCGGTAACCGCAAGTTCATCCAGCAACTTATTTGTGGCGTGTTATGATACTACTTCTTTATTGAATTATCAGTTTGCAAAATTTGCAACAAGTACATCTACAAATCAAGCGTTAAGTATTAGTTCTAATGTAAATGGCTTTGTTTCGCTAACCGGTAGTTTTAACGGAAGCAACATACAATTTGCCCCGCTTGCCGCAAATAGCAGTTCTGCTTCTGAAGATTTTTATGTTGCCAATTTCAGCAATTGCCTTGCAATAACAGGTAATTCCATTACAGGTAATCAAACAATTTGTTCTGTCTCTACTCCAACAAGTTTAAACGGCAGTTTGCCATTAGGAGGAAACAACACGTACAATTATCTTTGGCAACAAAGTATTGATGGCATAACCTGGTTAAATGCACCGGGAACAAACTCTTTGATAAATTATAGTTCGCCTTCTTCGCTAACAGTTACAACCTACTTTAAAAGAAACATTACGTCATGTAGTGAGCTTAGCACATCTAATCAATTAACGATTACTGTAAATGCAAACCCAACTATAACAGCAGTTGCCAGCTCATCTGCTATTTGTTCGGGTGCAACCGCTACATTAACCGCCAATGGCGCTAATACATATACCTGGACAAGTGGCCCTGCAAGCTCTATTTATACTGTAAATGCCGCAGGGGTATATACCGTAACCGGCGCAGATATTAATAATTGCACCAACACGCAAACCGTAAACTTGTTTGTAAATTCGAGTCCAAATATAACCGCAACAGGCAGCTCGTCAGTTATTTGTCCTGGTGGTACCGCTACTTTAACGGCTAGCGGCGCTAATACATATACCTGGACAAGTGGCCCCGCAAGCGCTATTTATACTGTAAACACGGCGGGGGTGTATACTGTAACCGGTGTAGGTACTAATAATTGCGCTGGCACGCAAACTGTAAGCTTGCTTCCGAGTTCAAACCCAACCGTAACAGCAGTATCTAGTTCGTCGGTTATTTGCTCGGGCGCAACAGCAACTTTAACAGCGTCTGGCGCCACTACCTACTCCTGGACAAGTGGCCCTGCAAGCGCTGTTTTTACTGTAAACGCGGGAGGGGTGTATACAGTTACCGGTGTTGATATTAATAATTGCACCAACACGCAAACCGTTAGTTTGCTTTTAAATTCGAGTCCAACCTTAGCAGTTATAGCCAGTTCGTCTGCAATTTGTTCAGGAACAACTGCTACTTTAACAGCTTCTGGTGCCAACACCTATAACTGGACAAACGGCCCTGCAAATACCAATTATATAGTAGATGCTGGTGGGGTTTATACGGTTACTGGTATATCACTAAATAATTGCACCGATACAAAAACCATAAATTTAATCGTTAATTCTTTACCGGTAATTGCAATTAATAGCGGTACTATTTGCAATGGCACCTCATTTACGTTATTTCCTACGGGGGCAATTAACTATACGTATAGTTCGTTTAGCAATGTGGTAGCACCAAGCGTAACCGCCAGTTATACTGTAGTTGGGCAAGATGTTAATAACTGTGTAAATAACGGTGTTGCCACAATTGTGGTTGATCAGCCGCCCACTATTGCTAACGCCGGTAGCGATATTGAAACAAGCGCTCCAAAAGTCAGTTTAAATGGAAACATACCATCAATTGGCCTTGGACAGTGGTCTTTATTATCGGGATATGGCGAATTTTCTTCTTATAACGATCCTTCAGGTATTTTTACCAATATAAAAGCAGGTAAAAACAGCTTGCTTTGGACCATTAGAAATGGTTCGTGTCCGGAAACGTCAGATACATTGGTTATAAACAGAAAAGAATTTATTATTCCTCAATTGATAACGCCAAATAACGATGGAGATAATGATGTACTGTATTTTAATGTTATTGAATATACAAATAATGTAAAAATTGAAATTTTTGATAGATGGGGCGCGCTGGTGTATAAGAACGATGACTACAAAAATGACTTTGATGGTAAAAAATTAAATGGAGACGAATTGTTAGATGATACCTATTTTGTTATTCTAAATATTCCGAACGAAAACACATACACGAGTTATTTAACCATAAAACGAAAGTGAAAAAATTTAAACATATATTTATTTTTTTGATGTTTTTCGCTTCACAATTTGTGGCACAACATTTTAATGTTTTCAGCAATTATTTACTCAATGTTTCAACTATAAATTCTGGTGCCATTGGAAAAGACGAAGCTTTGGATATATCAATTTATTCGCGAAAGCAATGGTCAGGATTTTTGGGAAGCCCGCTTACGAATAATGTTTCAATAAATGCAATGTGCAAAAAACCAAGTTTGAATTTTGGTTTAATGCTTCAGGATGACAGAATAGGATCTACGACTACTCAAAATTTCTTAGGCGCCTACGCCTATAGAATTCGTTTTAGAAAATTTAAACTGGCTTTTGGTTTGCAAGCAGGAGTACAAATTCTAAATTCTAATTTAAACAAACTAGTAAGACTTCAGGATATTGATCAGGTTGTAATTCAAAACCAAAACAAGCAAGTGAGTTTTGTAACAGGCAGTGGCATTTATGCTCATAATGAATATTTTTTTGCCGGGATTTCAGTTCCTTATTTATTTAACACATTTTCGAAATTTGATTTAAATAGTACGCCGTTATTTGCAAATGCGGGCTTTATATTAAAAGTAAAAAATAAAGACATTCTTAAACCCTCAGTTTTAGTAAGACGTGTTAATGAAACTGAAATAACAACCGACATTAATTTATCTTATTATTTTAAATCAAAAATTGGCGTTGGAGTTTCTTATAGAATAAAAAATGCGGTAGTGGGGCTCCTCGAAATAATCCCAACTGACCAGTTAAAAATCAGTTATTGTTATGATTATTCTATTACAGCAATATCCAGTCATCAAAATGGCTCGCATGAGCTGTCATTAAAATATTTATTTGGTAAACGTTATAACGTAAAAAACTCCCGTGCGCTTTATTATTGATAAAACATTAATACTATTATTTTTCGCCACAATTATTAGCTCAAATAATTGCCTGGGGCAATTAAGCGTACCGCTTAGCGATAGAGCTAAATTTACCAAGTTGAAACTTAACACAAAAGATGGTGAATACGCCCCTTTATTACATAACGGATATTTTTATTTTGTATCAAATAGACAAACAAAATTTGGAGCCTTAAATTGGGACAAAAATTTTGGAAACTTGTCAAATATTTTTTTTGCTAAAGCTGTTGATTCCATTCATTTTTCGAATATTAAATTGGCAAATAAACTAAATATTTCATTAAACGGAGGTCCTATTGCCATCGCAAAAAGTGGAATATATTTTACCTCAAGCAGCCTCAAAAAAAATTCTTTAAAAGAGAACCCGCTAAGAATTTTCTTTTCGCCGTTTAACCCGGACTCAAGTCTTGCCGATCCTTTTGAACTGGACTTAGGTATTAGTGATACGGTAAGTGTATGTCATCCTGCTATTTTAAACGATAGCATTTTATATTTCACCTATTATTATAAATCCTGCAAAACAGGAACAGATATTTATTACAGCATTAAAAAAAAGACAACGTGGAGCCGGCCAATAAAATGCATTGCACCAATCAACAGTGATCTTAACGATGAATTTCCATATATTTTTAACGGCACTTTTTTTGTGAGTTCTAACCGTGAAGGGGGCCTGGGCGGTCTTGATATTTATGCGATTGAACTTCAAGACCCCCTGCCTATAAATAAATTGGCTATAAATTCGAAAAAAGATGATTTTGGAATTTATTACACGCAACAAAATTGCGGCTATTTATCGTCTAATCGAAATGGAAATGATGATATATTTTATTTTACTGAAATTACAAAACCAGACTTTAGCGTTTGTAAACAACAAATAACAAATGATTATTGCTTCACCTTTAAGGAAAAAACAGATTACGAAACAAAAGATACCGTAAATATGCTTTATGAATGGGACTTTGGCGACGGGCAAAAGGCAAAGGGACTAGTTACGCAACATTGTTTTGAAGGAGCAGGCCGTTTCCCAATTAAATTAAACGTGTTCCAAAAAAGCGATGGCCAATTATTTGAGAACAATTTAGAATATGATTTAGAAGTTAAAAACGAAAAACAACTCTACATTTCGTCATATGATACGGTTGCAGTTAATACTTTAATAACATTTGATACGAAATACAGTAATTTAGATAATTTTGTTGCAAAAAATTACTATTGGGATATTGGAGACGCTAAATTTTACCTGGGCGAGCAGCTTGCCGTAAAATTTGCTAAGCCTGGTAAATATGTAATAAAACTTTTGGCAGTGGGGCTTTGCGAAAAAAAAGTAAAAACCGCGGGTGTTTTTAAAACCATTTGGGTACTGAATGATTTTGTAAATAGTAAACCAATTTGTGCGCCACTTAATTATAAAAAAGATGCTAACTAATTTTAGAAATAAACTACTCGTCGTTTTTGTGATGGTGTTAAGTATAAAGGCTTTTTCTCAACCATTACCATCTAATGATGAAAAATTCCCATTCCTAATGACCTTTTCTAAAAAGGCGAGTAAAACCTGGGGTGATGATGATTGCGTACAAACAATATTTTTTGCAATACCTTTAACAAATAAAGAGCCAATTTATATTAGAGTTTTTGATCCTGATAACGGCGGCAAAAACGATGAAAACAGAGGGGGATTTGATTCCAAAACCAAATTTTCCATTTATGGAGGCAAAGGAGCGCACTCAAATCCTGACGCTAAATTAACAAACCCTACCGGAAATTATAAAAGTGGGATTTTAATGGTTACAAAAACCTTTGGAGTTGACGACAAAACTGACGATAAGTGGCATACTTTTGGCCCCTTTAACCCCTCAGAAGGCGAGCTTCAGCCCGAAAATGGTGGTTACGTTTTTAAGATAATTGTAGAAGGTATGGATGGTGACGATGGCAATGTGTATAAATTTTTCTTATCAAAACACCCCGAAAACAATATTGCTGTAGACGGGGGGAATGCTTTTTGTTATGAATATAGTGTTCGCTTATCTGATGCTATTGGTTCTGTAGCGCACGTATACCCTTTTTTACCAATTAATGTAATTAAAGTAAAAATTAACGTTTTTGATTTCGATAATGAAGGAATAGTTAGATCGGTGACGGTCGCAAAAAAAGGAGATATTGTGAATTCAAAAACGGAAGGAACCTGGGACAGTTTGAAAGTAGCAATTACGAAAGAAGAACTAAACACTTCTATGGATATACAATTTATTAAGAAGAACGACGTAAAAAACAACAACATTGTGATTTTTATTACCAACCAATACAATGAAGCTATTCCTTTTTATTCGGTACCTCTTGGAGGAATACCAAAATATAAATATAAAATTGAAATTAATAAACTAAAATAACCCACCATCAGGAAACAAAAATACATACTTGCAATTCTATTTGCGTTCTTATTTTGTAATAGAGTAGCATTGGCTCAAATATATAATTTAACCAAATACACTTTAGACGATGGCTTGCCATCCATGTTTGTGTATGATATTCTTCAGGATGATCGCGGTTTTCTTAACATAGCAACCGCCGAAGGCCTAACAACCTTTGAAGGCTATACATTTAAAAAATATGACACCGCAAATGGCCTGAGCAATAATATTGTGTCAAGTATTTCAAAAAAATCAAATCAAGACATTATTTTAGGTCATATACAAAATGGCTTATCCATTAAAACCGGGGAAAAATTTAGCGGTCAAATTCAATCAAAAAAAATAGAAGGACCAGTTACAACTATTTTTTGCGACGGAGGCTTGATTTATTTTGGCACAAAAACAGGAAAAATTGGAATACAATATGGAGAAAAAATTAAACTGATTGATTTAGAAGGAGCATCTATAATAAATAAGATAATAAAAGTAAACGATGTTATTTTAATTGCTACAGATAACGGTATATATTGGATTAAAGATAACATAACACCCAATTTAATAATTGAAACAGAAGGTATTGGTATTGAGAGCATGCTTTGCATTAATGCTTCGGCTTTAATAGCCGGAACAAGCAGCGGCGAAATTATTTCTTTTCTTGCGTCTGATAAAAAAGGATTTAACCTTATAAAAAAAAATAGCTACGCCTTAACTTCAAGCACGCCAATAAAGTCATTAATTATAACCAAAAACTCTAAATTAGTTATTGGCACATGGGGAAACGGAATTTATATCACGAAATTAAACTTAAAAAATTTAAATATAAGTGATTTAATAAATATCGGTTCAAAAAACGGCTTAGATAATTTATACATTAGTTGTTTGATCGAAGATTTTAATGAAAATATATGGATCGGCACTTTTGGTGGAGGTTTGTATAAATTTAATAATTTTCATTTCAGGCTTTACAACAAACGTGCAGGATTAAATGAAGACAATGCTACCTCTGTGCTGGCAGACGATAACAAACTTTTAGTTGGCTCTGAAAAAGGCTTTGAGGTTTTATTTTTAGATCGCAAAGACACTATTATTTCTTTTACAGCAAAAAATAAATTTGTCGACGATAAGATTAGTTCCTTTGGAAAACTAAACAAAAATGAATATTTAATTGGAACGGAGCATAATGGTTTATACATCTATAATTTTTTAAATTCAACATTTATTAACTTCTTTAAAAAAAATAGTTTTAAAAATTACCCAAAAACCATTAACCACATAAATGTTGCGCCCGATTCTAACATATATATATCTACAATAGATGGACTATTTATTTACAATCCGAAGTTTAAAAAAATAACACAACTAACCACATTACAAGGCTTGCCGCACAACAATATTCTAAACACATTTTTAGATTCGAAAAATAGATTATGGTTTGTAGCGCCAAAATCTTCGCCTGGCGTACTTGAAAACGACTCTATAACACTTTTTAAGGATCTGCCGAACTTTAAATCATTTAATGCCACAGGTGTTTGTGAAGGAAACAATAACGATATATACATATCCACTAATGGTGACGGCATTTATCAAATTAAACGGGGCAGAATTAAGCAATATTCGGTTTCGCAGGGTTTAGGAAGCAACTACGTAATGAGTTTAGCTTTTGTTAAATCACGCAACGCACTAATTTGCACACATCCAAATGGCTTAAGTGTTTATCATGCAACTCAAGAAAGAATAATTCGGTATACAAATAAATCTGTTTTAAAAGCTTACGAGAACTCGCTAAACGCTATCTGTTCAAACGATCAAACTGTTTATTTCGCCACGCAACAGGGCTTGGGCGTTTACGTTATGGATCAGGAAAATACAAACTCTATTGCTCCCAGGAATTTAATTCTTAAACTAAAAATAAATAATAAAAATTACACAACTACAGATACCCTAATTGAACTCCCTTACGATAATTATGATATAAGATTCGACTACGTTGGTATTGAGTTAAGTAATCCCAATGAAGTGGTATATACTTATAAACTCGAAGGATTAGAAACCGATTTTAAAAATACCAAAGAAAGAACGGTTGAATATTATAAAATTAAAAACGGCACCTATATTTTTAATTTAAACTCTTACAATTCATTAGGAATAGAAAGCGTAAATAGTATTAAATTAAAAATTTTTATAGATAAACCTATTTATCAAAAATGGTGGTTTATATTATTAATGCTATTATCATGCATTTCATTTATAGTTGTAATATTTAAAATTCGAACGAGGAAATTATTTCAGGATAACTTATTACTTGAGAAAAAAGTTGCTGAAAAAACCGAAAATATTATAAAGATAAATAAGTTATTAGAGGCTAAAAATGAAGACATAACCAGCAGTATTGATTACGCAAAAAGAATACAAAACGTTTTGTTACCGCAACAAGCAGATATTGAAGAGCTATTAGATGTCTTTATATTGGATAAACCCCGTGACATTGTTAGTGGCGATTTTTATTGGTTTTATAAAACTGATAAATTTATCTATTTAGCAGTTGTTGACTGCACGGGGCATGGGGTTCCGGGGGCATTTATGAGTTTAATCGGCTCAACTTTTTTATATGAAATAATGCTGGAATTAAACAACCCTTTGCCATCGGAAATCTTACTGGAATTAGATAAGAAAGTGGTTAGTTCTTTAAGGCAAAAATCCGAAGCTGAACGCGTACGCGATGGTATGGATATGGCGCTTTGCCGGTTTGATCTGGAGGCAGAAGAATTTTTATATAGCGGTGCCGGGCGACCTTTATGCTTCGTTCAGAATGGTAATTTAATTGAAATAAAATTGCCTATGTATTCTATTGGTGGGTATCATGAGGGAATAGTAAAAGAATTTAAAAACCATACCTTTAAATATTCTGAAAACGACATGATTTATATATATTCAGATGGCTATTGCGATCAATTTGGTGGCGATAAAGGCAAACGCTATTCTACAAAAAAAATAAAAGAAACATTTTTGGCAATACATGAACAACCCCTTAAATCTCAATTAGCAATTTTGAACGATAATTTTTATTTGTGGAAGGGTAAAGCTCAACAAATTGATGATGTTTTAGTGATAGGCGTAAAATTAAAATGAAATACGTTTTGCCAAAAAATAAAGATGCGCATAAACTGTTAGATTATAAAACATATGTAATAGCGCGTTAAATAAACACACTTTTAAATTGAATGGATAGAACTTTAAAATAAACAAAAGTAATTTATATGAAAAAACTCGTAGTTCTAAAATATATTGGCATTCCGGATGAGTTATTACTGTCTAATTTAATTAAAAATATAGAAAGCCTTGAGAATGGGAAAAACTCAAGGTTTGTAAAAAGATTAATTAGTATTACTATTGAACTAATTAACAATTTTATAAATCATTCAAAGAAAAATACTGCTTGCGAATTTGAATTAATTCAAATCAACAATAAATACAAAATTATTACACACAACATTACATCCGTGGCTAATTTTGTGCGTGCTGAACGGCAGTTGACTAAAATTAAAAGCTCGCCGTCATTACCCTTTCTTATAAAAGACAAGCTACTTAAAGTAGCTTCAGAAAAATCGCGAAGTTTAGGCCTCTTAAAGATCTACGAAAAAAGTAGTGGAAATCTTAAAATCTTAAAGTCAAATAGAAGTACTAAATTAGTAATTAAAATCGTATGCAATTTACATGATAAAAATTGAAGCTACACATAATTCCCCGGAGATTATTTTTGACAAGGAAAATAATTTATTAACTATTTCGGGTAATTCTTATTCAAACAACCCAAATAACTTATTTGAATTTTTAATTGAGTGGGCTAAAAACCCCGAATTAGAGGCTAGTAAAAAATTTAAAGTGGAAATAACGATTGATTATTGCTCTTCCTCGAGTCTTCAGGTGTTGAATCATCTGGTATGTTTACTTAATAAGAACTTAAACGGGAGAATCGATTTCTTTTTTGTCGTTGATAGTGATAATGACGAAGACGGGCAACAAACGGTTGATGAAATTTGCTATAACTCAAATATTATTCCAATAATAAATTTCAAGTAAAATTTAACTTAAAAAAAATAGCTTTAAAACGATAGTTGAATAATATAATAATAAATACAACTATCAAATGTTCCGGACAGGCTTCTAAAAAATAAACTTGATTCTAGGCTTCGTCTGAATTTTCGTTGGACAAAGTATGAATTGATCCTGAGATTTTACCTATTGTTGTTTTAGCAAAAATTCGTAAATTTAACTACATTTACAACACACGATTTTTACTTGTTATGAGCGATAAACAAAGAACCATAAAAGGCCCTGTTTCTATATCGGGAGTGGGATTGCATACAGGCGCGCCTGTTACCTTAACCTTTAACCCCGCAGAAGAAAACCATTGGTATAAATTTCAGCGTATTGACCTTGAAGGAAAACCCATTATTGATGCAGATGCAGATCTTGCAGTAGATACATCACGTGGTACAACGCTTGAAAAGAATGGCGCAAAAGTACATACCACCGAGCACGTGTTGGCTGCGCTAATGGGCCTGGGCATTGATAATTGTTTGATACAGGTTACCGGCCCCGAAATGCCCATTATGGATGGCAGCTCTTTAAAATTTATAGAGATCTTAGAAACTGTAGGTATTGTTGAACAAAACGCAGAGCGCGAATATTTTGAGTTAACTGAGAACTTAACGTTTGAAGACCCAATTAAAAAAGTAGAAATGCTGGCGGTGCCCCAGGACGAATTTCGTGTAACGGTGATGGTAGATTATGGCAGCGAAGTATTAGGCACACAACACGCGTCGATGTACAACCTGCGCGAATTTAAATCACAGATCGCACCTTGCCGTACTTTTGTTTTCTTAAGAGAATTAGAAGCATTGCTGGCACACAATTTAATTAAAGGTGGCGATTTGGATAATGCCATTGTTTTAGTGGATAGCGAATTGCCCAAAGATAAATTAGACCATTTACGCAAAGTATTTAATAAGCCTGATGTTGAAGTAAAAGGCCGGGGCGTTTTAAATAATACCAAACTGCATTTTTATAACGAACCTGCCCGCCATAAATTACTGGATATTGTTGGCGATCTTGCTTTGGTTGGAAAACCAATGAAGGTGCACGTTCTGGCGGCTCGTCCGGGCCACGCGGGCAATGTTGATTTTGCAAAAAAATTAAAAGCATTAGCTAAAAAGCAAAAACAAGAAAAAGATTATCCAAAAATTGATCTCAATCAGCCGCCATTATTAAACATCATGGATATCATGAAAATTTTACCTCACCGTCAACCCATGTTGCTGGTAGATAAAATTATGGAACTTTCTGATAGCCATGTTATAGGTGTAAAAAATGTAACCTTAAACGAAGAATTCTTTAAAGGTCATTTTCCTGATAACCCGGTAATGCCCGGTGTTATGTTAATAGAAGCCATGGCACAATGCGGTGGTGTTTTAGTTTTAAAAACAGTTCCCGATCCTGAAAACTATTTAACTTACTTCATGAAAATTGATGGCGTTAAATTTAAGAAGATGGTTATTCCCGGAGATACAGTTGTGTTTAGTTTGGTATTGGTTACACCAATACGCCGCGGCATATGCCACATGCGCGGTGTAGCCTATGTAAATAACAAGCCCGTAATGGAAGCTGAAATGATGGCGCAGATCGTAAAAGTAAAAGGGCATGAAGTAAAAACACCTGAACCACAACTAACGTAATTTATGATCTCACCTCTCGCAAACGTAAGCCCAAAAGCAAAGATCGGTAAAAATGTTACCATCGAAGCCTTTGCTACAGTATATGAAGACGTTGAAATTGGTGACGACTGTCACATTTATCCCAACGCGCAAATTTTTCCGGATACAATTATCGGAAGCGGTTGTAAAATTTTTCCGGGTGCAATTATTGGTATTGTTAACCAGGATCTAAAATACAAAGGCGAAAAATCAAACACAGTTATTGGAAAAAATACCGTAATACGCGAGTTCGCAACAATTCATAAGGGCACCGCCGACCGCATGACCACAAAGGTTGGCGATAACTGTTTAATTATGTGTTACACGCATTTAGGGCATGATTGCGCCATTGGAAATAATGTGATCATTGCAAATAATGGAAGTTTGGCCGGGCACATTACCGTAGAAGATTTTGTAATTATAGAAGGTGTTGTGGCTGCACAACAATTTGTAAATATTGGCGCGCACTCATTTATTGCAGGCGCGTCGTTAGTTAGAAAAAGTGTACCACCGTATTGCAGAGTAGCGCGTGAGCCATTACAATTTATTGGAGTAAATACAATAGGTTTAGCGCGCAGAGGATTTGATAAAGAATTGATAAAACAAATTGAAGATATTTACCGCATCATTTTTGTACGCGGCCATAATATTTCTAACGCTTTAGAAATTGTTGAGAATGAAATGCCCGAAACGGCTGTAAGAAAACAGATCGTTGATTTTATACGTAACCAAAAAGACGGCATCGTAAAAGGAATCTAGAAATTTATGTTATCCATTCAACTAAATAATCTCGGTAAAAAATTTAACAAAGAATGGATCTTTAAAGGACTTACTTACACTATTAATGCCGGTGATAAAGTGGTATTGCTTGGAGGCAATGGTTCGGGTAAATCAACCTTGTTACAGGTTATTAGTGGATTTATTACCGAGAACGAAGGCGAAGTAATTTATAAGCTGGATGATAAAATAATTTCTGTAGATAAAATAAAAAATTACATTTCGTTCGCGTCTCCCTACATTCATTTAGTTGAAGATTTTACGTTGACAGAAATGATCGATCACACTAAAATTTTTAAACCTTTTATCAAAGATCTTTCAACCGAACAAATTATTAAATTGTTGGATCTTGAAGCGGCTAAGGATAAATTCATAAAACAATTTAGCAGCGGTATGAAACAGCGTTTAAAATTAGGTGTTGCTATTTTATGCGATACACCATTACTATTGTTAGATGAACCCGTTTCTAATTTAGATGCCAATGCCATTGCCTGGTATAAAAATATTGTTAAAGAATATTCTCAAAACCGCACTGTTATTGTAGCCTCTAATGCTATACAGGACGAATTTTTTATCTGTGATAAGCAATTAAATGTAATGGACTATAAAAACAATAAATAAATTTATTGTTTAATTATTTTTTCTACCTGTTTAAACTCACCTTCTTTTATTTCTAAAAAATAAAGTCCTGCAGCAACATCATTTAAATTAACGCTGGTTTTATAAGTATTATTTATTACGTTTTCATAAATAATTTTCCCGGTAAGATCATAAACTTTTACACTTGCATTCTCAGCATTGTGATCAAGGTTTATATTAATGTTTCCATTGGTTGGGTTGGGATAAACCCATAATTTACCGGCAGCTTTTTTATTTTCTTTTAAACCAACTGTTACAACCGGCGAGCAGGCGTTTTGTAAATTATGATAATACCTTACATTCTTTACGTCTTTTTGTAATAACGAAAAATTATTATTTACGTTATTTAAAGAAGTATCTCTGCTAAAAACAAAGGCATATTCAAACTCAACTTTTTTGCCAGCCGGAAAATTAAATGGACCAACTGTACAAAGTATTCTCCTGTCTCCTTTTAAATTAGTTGCTGTGCCTTCCGTCCAACCTGTATTTGTTTGCGGGTCACCGGTATACACATAATGTGTGGGGTTAACATTTAATGTTGGATTATATGCTGCGCTAACCGGTTTAAAAGGACTGCCGTCTTTCCAATAACCACTCATGTAATTGTAATAATGTATTGACGAATCAGGATTTGTTGTTGCAGGAGGGAAGGCCCCGATACTATTATTGTAAAAAGTAGTTAAGTTTAATTTAAAATTTTCTCCCGCTTCATCAATTAGTCCGTCATTATCATTGTCTATTCCATCTAGGGCTGCTGAAGCTTTTGGTATCAATGCGTATGCCATCATTGGTAATTTTGCGCCGTAGCCATTTGTGCCGCTCGCGGTTTCGTCATTTGTATCGCCATTATAAGCATAACCAAAATTATCCAAGGTATCAGTACCAATATAATCATCCAGGTAATAACCAAGATCAACGTCTATCCAAAGACTCATATAAATAGTATTATAATTATTATTACTTCTGTTTATCACTTCATAATTATAAAAAGTCGTGTAATTAATTACTTTCATGCTGTCTGCGATAGACGGCTCATTATAAGAAAATGATCTGTCGTGCACTTCAATACCCAAAGGCAAACCTTTGGTTTCTGTATGATTTGAAAACGCATCGTTATAAACCGAATAGATCTGTTGGTGTCCTTTTATGATCGGATATTCCCCAAGTGATGGCTCATAAATACCGTTGTTATTCCAATCTTTATAAGGAGCAAGTTGTTTGGCAAAATTATTTGTGCTATTACCATTTGGTAAAAAAGTGGTTATATCGCTGTAAGTTGATGAGGTATTTAAAGATGCATTAAATGAATTATAATTTGTTGCAAACTGATTTATCTGGTTGCATGAAATTTTCCATACTTTATTATAATGATGGCCTTTTGCAATTGTTGTTTGGGCATTTAATGTATCTAATGGTCCCGGCCAAAAATCCGTTCCGTTTTGGCGGTATGTTTCGGCAGCGATGTGCAGCTGGTTACCATTGTCTAATCCTCCGATCCAAAGCGCAGTTGCAAAACTTGCACTCCTGCCTGAACCTTTTGGTACTTCGTATTTGGCATTACCATTTCCATTAAGGTCCCAGTGTTTTACATTTGTTTCACTTATTAACGCGCTTACATTATTGGTATCTAAATATTTTACCTGATCAGGAGAGCCACTTAAAACGATAGTAGCATAATTTGAAATATCTATTTCATTAACAACGAATGGAACTGTTCCCACTTCATAAAATTTTTGTGAATTGGAAGGATGATTAAATACATGTGCAGGTAGAGAGGAATTAGCGCCTATATAATTGGTAAATGTATTTGAAGGACCTGTTACTCTTACTAATGACATGGATTGCTGAGTTGAAGGGAAGGCAGGATAGTTATTGATAAAAGAAAGATTACTGCAATATTTACTATCAAATTTTGTGCTATCGGAAAATGCCGGAATTCGGGTTAATGTATTTACGTTTAAAGTATAATAATCAAAAACAGAAGTAGTCGATTTTCTTGTAACAATAGTTTTTATACCATTAGAAAAAATACGATTAACCTGGTTAGATAAAGCGCCGGCAAACAAAATTAAAGGTGAAAAAGATGATCCGTTATAAGTGCATAAACCTTTATCAGTACCAATATAAACATTAGTACCATTATTAAGAATACAGTTTACAGTATCGCACTGGAGATTACTATTTGATTTTGTTACTAAACTAAAGGCAGAACCATTGTACTTAATTATTCCCTTATTAGTTGCAATTAAAATATCATTAGCGCTGCTGCCAATATAGTTTATTGGGTTGGTTGCAGAAACTACCCCTATAAGCGCTGTAATATTTGAGGAGTAATCGATTGACGTAGTGCCATTAAAAAAAGAGAAATCACCATATTCAGAATAATACCAGACTCCGTTATTGGTTGCGTAAATATTTGCTGATACAGGTGTTGAATTTACTAATGTATAAGTGAAATTTGTTCCTGAAAATTTTATTGGGCTGCCATTAAAAAAATTATAGATCCAAATATCCCCATTAGGTGCCTGCGAAACCGGTTGGCGCAGCGTTGAACTGGCATTGCTGTAACTGCTTGTATATGTTGTTACACCGGTTGTTTGCGATTGTGTACTTATTAAACTGATACAGAACAAAAGTAAGAGTATATATTTTTTCATGAGCTATAATTTTTATTAAAGGTAGGTTCATGTGTTAACATAATGTTGTTTCTTGTTTATTTGGTTGAGTTTAGCACATAAGCGGTCGTAATTTAAATGTCGTTTGCAATTCAGCAGCTCAAAATTTGGGGTTATTAAATCAATAACTGTTTTTCATCCTGTTTTTTTGCTGTTCATGTAAGTATTTTACTACTTGTAACTTTTGTAAGCGCTCCTGCTTCATAACCTTTATCTTTAATACAATTATGGAATTAAAAATATCAAACCTCAGTAAAGTGTATCCTGGAGGATTACGCGCTTTATCAAATGTCAACTTAGAAATATCAAACGGTATGTTTGGTTTGCTCGGCCCGAACGGCGCCGGTAAATCAAGCTTAATGCGCACCATTTCTACTTTGCAGGAACCCAGCGAAGGCACTATTTTTTTAGACGATCTGGATGTGATCAGTAATAAAGAGGAAATGCGCAAAGTACTTGGTTATCTGCCGCAGGATTTTGGTTTTTATCCTAAAGTAAGCGCCGATGATATGCTGCATCATTTTGCGATACTAAAAGGTATATCAAATAAAGCAGAGCGTAAAGAGGTGTGTGATGCCTTATTGCATCAAACAAATTTATATGATGTTCGTAACAGGTACATAGGCGATTACAGCGGCGGTATGCGTCAGCGGTTTGGCATTGCGCAGGCCTTACTTGGTAATCCAAAAGTGGTAATTGTAGATGAACCCACAGCAGGTTTAGACCCGCAGGAAAGAAACCGTTTTCATAATTTATTGAGTGAAGTAGGAGAGAACATCATTGTAATTCTATCAACACACATTGTAGAAGATGTAAGCAATCTTTGCAATAACATGGCAGTAATGAATTTGGGGCAGGTTATGTTTAAAGGAAAAACTACCGAAGCCTTAGATATTTTAAAAGGTAAAGTGTATAAAGTAATTATTAATAAAGAAGAAATTGCTGAGTATCGCGAAAAATACAATGTTATTTCAACGCGTGTGGCCGAGGGTAAAATTGTAGTACACGTTATGAGCGATTCTTTACCGGATTCAAAATTTACAGCCATTGAAGGCGATCTTGAAGATGTTTATTTTTCATATATAAAAACAAAATAATATGTTCAAAGAAATTTTTGCTTACGAATTAAAACAATGGCTAAAACGGCCAGGTGTTTATATTTATTTTGTTGTTTTTCTTGCCCTGGCATTTTTGCTTGGCGCAGCCATTTCAGGCATGTTTAGTGGTGTTACAGCAGATACAAACTCATACATTAATTCTGCTACAACTATTGCCGGCATTTTAACCAGCTTTAATACCGATTATTTATTCGGCTTAATTACTTTATTAATTTGTGTGGCTTTAATGGCAGGTTGTGTTCAAAAAGATTTTCAATACAATTGTTTTTCTTTTTACTTCACAAAGCCTATAACTAAATTCAGCTATTTATTTGGCAGGTTCGGCGCCTCATTTTTATTAACTGTTTTTGTTTTAACCGGAATTATTTTCGGACTTTTAATTGCTTTTCTTTTAGCAAGTAACGATAATGGGCAATTGGGCGAATTTAAATTCGTTAATTTCTTTCAGCCATTTATTTATTTTTTATTGCCCAACACTTTTTTTATTGGCTGTTTGTTTTTTAGCCTGGTAACCTTTACCCGGAACATGACGAGTGGCTACGTTGGCAGTCTTGTTTTTATTGTTGTTGCAGGTATTTCAAGAAGTATTATTTCAGATATTGATAACAAAACTATAGCAGCATTATTAGATCCATTTGGTGCACAGGCTTTGTCTTCTCTTACAGAATACTGGACTCCTGCAGAAAGCAACACGCGTTTAATTCCATTTAACAGTTATATTTTATACAACCGTTTATTATGGATAGGTATGGGGTTTTTGCTTTTATTTGTTACTTATTATAGGTTTGATTTTAATCAATTCTTAAATCCGGTAAGTTTTTTTAAACGCAAGTTAAAAGAAACTAAATCACAGCCTTCAAAAGCAATTCAATCTATTGGTCATTTGCCAAAAGTAACTCAGGTGTTCGATCGCAATTTAGCTATTCAACAATTATTATTTTTAACCAAATTCGAATTTCTTAAGATCGCTAAGTCTGTTTTCTTTATTATCATTTTAGCTATATCTGTTTTATTGGTTATTGTTATATCGCAATTCTCAGGCCTTATTTATGGTACAGAAACATATCCTGTTACCTATATGCAAATTGAACTGGCAAGTGGAACCTTTACTTTTTTCCAAATGATCATGATCATTTTTTATTCGGGCATTCTCATTTGGCGTGAGAAAGATGCTAAGGTGGATGAATTAGTTGGCTCTACACCTGTAAAAAGCGGTATACTGTTTATTTCGAAATTCTTTTCACTGCTATTTGTTTCCCTTGTTTTAAACCTTGTTTGTATTTTCACATGTATCTGCATTCAAAGCCTTAACGGGTATACAAAATTTGAATTAGATCTGTATTTTACCGACCTTATTTTACTAAGAGTTTTTGGCGTTTCATTATTGGTTGCATTAGGCCTTTCGCTGCAGGTATTTTTTAAGAACCGATACGTTGCTTTTTTTGTAATGGCATTTATTGTTCTTGGCTTGCCTTTAATTTTAAGAGCATTAGATTATGACAATGATCTTTACAGATTTAATATTGCCGGCAATACCATGAAGTATTCTGATATGAACGGACATGGCAATACCTTGCCTAACTTTTTTGTTTTAAAAGCGTATTGGATCGGATTAATGCTGGTAATAAGTACTTTTGCTGTTGCCATTTATCAAAGAGGCAAAGAGCAAACGTTTTCTACAAGATGGAAACAGGCTTCAAAGAATTTTAAATTATCGTATAAAGTAGCTATAGCCTTTGGCTTATTTTGCTTTTTTGGTTTTGGATCAGTTATATTTTACAATACACGGGTGTTGAATAAATACAAAAGTGATAAGGAAAAAGAAAAACAACAGGCCGATTTTGAGATCTCGTATAAAAAGTACGAAAAAGAATTGCAGCCAAGAGTTGTAGAGTCAAATTTAAACGTAGATATTTTTCCGGATGAGTTGGGAACAAAAATTAAAGGGTTTTATTATTTAAAAAATAAACATAATAAACCTTTATCTAAGATCTTTATAAACTTTAATTCAGAAATCAAAATAAAAGAATTTAAGTTTAACGTTGCAAATAAAAAATTTGTAGATGATAAAACAAATGGCTTTTATGGCTATGAGTTAACTAAACCTTTACCAGCGGGAGATTCTGTAAAATTTGATTTTGATGTAGAATATTTCCCAAAAAATTTTATTATGCAAACCGATGAAGAAATGGTGGTTAAAAATGGCTCGTTCTTTAACAGCCGCGTTTTACCAACAATTGGTTACGATCCGGGTGTTGAGCTTTCTGAAAATTCTACCCGAAAAAAATATAAGCTAACGCCCAAGCCGCGTATGGCAAATATCACAGATACTTCGGCTTATGCAAATACGTATATAACGCACGATGCTGATTGGATCCGTTTTGAGTGTGTTGTTTCTACAAAAGACGGACAAACTGCCGTAGCCCCCGGTTATTTATTAAAAGACTGGAAAGAGAATGGACGCCATTTCTTTAAATATAAAATGGATGCGCCGATCTTAAATTTTTATTCTTTTTTATCTGCAAATTATGTTATCAAAAAGGACAAATGGATTAATCCTCTTGATAAAACAAATGCAGTAAACATAGAAATATATTATACAAAAGGACATGAATATAACATCGATGGCATGATAAAAGGTATAAAAAAATCGCTCGATTATTATACTAAAAATTTTAGTCCCTACCAGCATAAACAAGTGCGCATTTTAGAATTCCCGCGCTATCAAACTTTTGCACAGTCGTTTCCAAATACAATTCCATTTTCAGAGGGTATTGGTTTTATTGCAAAGGTGGATGATACAGATCCAAATAAAGTGGATTATCCGTTTTATGTTACTGCGCATGAAGTAGCGCATCAATGGTGGGCGCACCAGGTAATTGGCGCCGATGTGCAGGGTTGCACTGTAATGAGTGAAACCATGAGTCAATACAGCGCTTTAATGGTTATGGAAAAAGAATATGGCCAGGCATCAATGAGTAAATTTTTGCGTTACGAAATGAATACTTATTTAAAAGGCCGTTCTACCGAAGGAAAAAAAGAAGTGCCGTTATTGTTATGTGAAAATCAACAATACATTCATTATCGCAAAGGAAGCGTAATTATGTATGCGCTAAAGGATTATCTTGGAGAGGATTCTTTAAATGCAGCGTTAAGAAAATACATTAAAACAGTGGCTTTCCAGGAGCCACCATATACAACCTCTTACCAGTTTTATGATTTTATTAAAGCAGCAACGCCCGATAGTCTAAAAGAAACCGTTAAAGATATGTTTGAACGTATTGTTGTTTATGATAACAGCGTAAAGAGCTGGAGCTATAAAAAAATGAGCGATGGGAAATATAAAGTTACTGCAATCATCGGCAGCATAAAATCGGTTAGTGATAGTTTAGGAAAAGCAAAAGATGTAGCACCTGCTAACTGGTTTGATATTGCTTTATTTTCGAAGAGTAAAGCAAATGCAAAACAGTTGGGCGATGTGGTTTATTTAAAGAAACACAGGATCACTAAAAAAGATCAGGCAATAGAAATTATTGTAGATAAAGAACCTTATATGTTTGGGATTGATCCTTACAATAAAATAATTGATAGGGAGACGGCAAACAATATTAAAGATGCTAATGGAAAAGATGCAGGAACAGCGAGCGATCCCCTAGGCGGAGTGGTTGTAAAAGAATAGAAAATGCTTCGACTTCATTCTGAATCACAGAATAAAAAAATCCCGGACCTTTTGGATCCGGGATTTTTTTTGAGTGAGGTCGAAAAATTATTTCGAAATTATTAATTTTTCAGTATAAGATTTATCACCCGTGCTTACTTTTACAAAATAAGTTCCGGTTGGTAAAGTTGCAAGATCTAGTTTTACTTTTTCTTCAGCTAAAGCGTTATTTTGAGAAGCTACAACAGCACCTAAAATATTTAAAACTTCAATTTTTGAATAATTGTTTGTTGGAACGTCAACAGTTACAAACCCATCATTTGAAGGATTTGGGTATAATTTGATCTTAGCATTAATATCATGAGATATTTTGCTTAACCCAACACCAAGAGACATTGTTGCAACACCATTAATTCTCAATGTGTCAATACGGAAAGTACCTGTAGTACCTTCAGCATTCCATGCATACATACGAATATTGATTGGTGTGTATTGATTTACATAATTTGGTCCTGCAAAAGCAACATCACAAATATTATAAGTTGCAAATGCTGCACTACCGGTTGTTGCATCATCATTCCAAAAGAATGTGTTACCCCCTTGAACCGAAATAGGTGGTACACTGGCACTTGCAGCAGCGCTTTGAGCTGTATAGGTTGCAGCAAGATTGTTAGCGTAAGTACTTCTGTCAGTTCTAACTGCAAAATGACGAACACCTGTTCCTGAACGCGTAGCACCAAAAGTCATGTTATTTAAAGTATACATGTAATTAGCCTGAGGTGTAAGCACGATCTCATAATATTTGTTTAGATCGATAGCACCGGTAAAAGTTGTATTATTACCTGAGGTAGCGCCGGTTCCCCATCCAACAAAAGAAAACACACCGCTGGTAGTAGATCCTGTACCAGTTCCTACAGCTGTAAAAGAACCTGAATTTATACCGGTTGCAGTTGGCGCCGGGGTTGGGTCAACGGTAATTGGCGTTGCAGAACCTTGTGGTACCGATGAAAATGAGTAATACAACGAAAAGCTCTGCGCATTGATCGCATTAACACCCACCGCTATTAAGGCAATTGAAAGTAATTTTTTAATCATGGTAAATAGTTTTTAAATTTATACAAATTTACAAAATTGTATACTAATAAGGTTAAACCTATGTTAAATAAACATATTGCTATTTTAATTTGTTTTTTTAAATTAACAACTAATGCCTTTTCTCAGCCCGAAAAGAATGGCCTCGTTAACTGGATGGGTTTTAAAGAGGCGCAGGAAAAAAACAAAACACTTCAAAAACCTTTTTTAATTGATCTTTATACTGATTGGTGCGGCTGGTGCAAGCACATGATGAAAACAACTTACTCTAATCCGGGTATCGCAAGTTATATAAACAGTAATTTTTATGCTGTAAAATTTGATGCGGAAACAAAAGATACAATTGAATATAATGGTAAGATCTATAAACCATTATCTAAAGAACCAAAAACCCCGCACGAATTAGCTGTTAAATTTTTAGGCAATAGCTTAAGTTACCCTTCTACCATGTTTGTTACAAATAATTTTGAATATAATTTATTGACTCAGGGCTACCTGGAAGATAAAAAATTAGAACCTATTTTAATTTTTATGGTTGAAAATGCCTGGAGGACAACCCCATTTGAAGAGTTTAATAAACACTTTTTAAACACTTTTATTGATACTGATTTTGTTAAAACAAAAATTAACATTTATAGTGTTAACGAATTAGAAAAACTACAAAAAAAGAAACCAAAGAAAGTTTTGATAAATGTAGGCGCCGGATTTTGTAATACCTGCAGGGTTATGACTAAAACTACTTTTGTAGATACTAGCATTGCAAATTATTTAAATAAGAATTTTTATTTTGTTAATTTTGACGTGGAGTCAAACGATACGATCGTGTTTAAGAACAACAAATATTACAAACAATTGGTAAATAATTATCCTTTAAATAATCTTGCGTTAAAACTTACAAACAATAAGTTTAGTTTACCTGCACTTTGTTTATTGGATGAAGAACTTAACTCTATTGATGTATTAAATTTTTACCAATCGCCCGAACAAATAAAACCAATTTTATATTACATAGGAAGTAATACTTATAAAACAAAAACCTGGGTAGAGTTTATAAAAGAATACACTTCACGTCCGGTTAATCTAAATAAAAAATGAAACCAAATACAATTCATCACCTTAATACCGGATTAATAATTATTTCATGCATTGTTGCATTTTTTATTCCATTTGAGTTGTTTTTATTTTCTTATGGCATACTTGGGCCGCTGCATTACTTAACTGAGATAGGCTGGCTTCATAAAAAAAATTATTTTACCAAAGGAAAATATGATTTTGTTTTTTTAAGTGTGGCCTGTGTTATTTTGGTATATTGGAATTATCATCCCCCAAAAAACTATGGTTTAACCGCTGATATTATTCTATTTAGTTTATTATCCTGTATCGCTTTTGTTTTTATTAAAGATTGGTTATACCGTTTTGTAATTATTGCCTTGGCATTGGTCTTTATAGGATTTTTAAATAATTCTCCAATGTTCTTTACCTGGGTAGCGGTTTTTTTACCAACTATTATTCATGTATTTATTTTTACCTGGGCTTTTATGTTGTATGGTGTTTTAAAAGAAAGATCATGGGCCGGACTGATATCTATTATTGCTTTAATTGCCTGTTCCGTTATAATTATTGTGGTGCAGCCTTCAAATTTATTTTATACTGTTAGTGATTATTCCCAAAAAAGCTACACCCAATTTGGCGAATTAAATTATCGCCTTATTAACTTTTTTAATATGGATCAGCTTACCAACATAAAACAAATATTTACTACCAATGCCGGTTTCGTTATTATGCGTTTTATCGCGTTTGCCTACACTTATCATTATCTTAACTGGTTCTCTAAAACATCTGTTATCAAATGGCATATGGTTCCCAAAAAAGTTTTAGCGGCCACTATCGGTGCCTGGTTAATTTCCATTTCGCTATATATTTATGATTATAATTTAGGATTGCAAGTGCTTTTCTTTTTAAGTTTTTTGCATGTGTTTTTAGAATTCCCGTTAAATGTTGTATCGTTTACAGGTATTGGGAAAGAACTTGCCGCCTTCCGAAAAAAATAAGCCAACCATTTACGATCTTATTTTTAATAGTATTTACTAGCTAAAACTATTCTTTTGCTCATTTTTAGGAATTAATATTAGTCTAAACGGGTTTTGATCGCTATTTTTGTTTACTTAATGAGATTTTGTGTATTAATATTAATTAGCTTTTTTGCGAAAAGTTTATGCGCACAAAATATTGCTGGCGTGATTAATACATATGCTGCCGTTACTGGTATTGCGGGTACAAACATCACCGTTGCGTCATCAGTCGGTTTTGCGGCCGGCGATCAGATTCTTGTAATTCAAATGCAAGGCACCTCTGTTGTTACGACAAATAATAATACTTTCGGAAACGTGACTGCCATGGGCGGAGCGGGCCTTTACGAATTCAAAGATATAACTGCCATTGCCGGAAATGTTATTACCGTAAATTCTGCGTTGGCAAACACATATAATACTACAACTTTAGGTTCTACACAAATTGTAAGAGTCCCCAAATATTGTCAGGCAACGGTTACCAATACACTTTCCTGTACTGCATGGAACGGTACAACAGGCGGCGTATTGGCTTTGGAGGCCGGAACACTTACTTTAAATTCTGATATTGATGTATCAGCAACAGGTTTTAGAGGAGGAAATTTTGCAACCAGTGGCTTTTGCTGTAATAATGGGAGTTTTGCAGGCGCGTTTAATACCAATGGTGGTCAAAAGGGTGAAAGTGTTTCGCGCTGGATTGTTGGGCAGGACGGTATGAAAGGTAAGCAGGCAAATGGGGGCGGCGCATCCAATTGCGGTAATTCAGGTGGCGGTGGTGGCGGAAATGCTGGAGATGGCGGTATTGGCGGACATGAATATAATGGATGTGGTGTAACAAACGAAAGGGGTTTGGGCGGGATTACTTTAGCGCAAGGGTTAGCAACCATATTTATGGGCGGCGGTGGCGGCGGTGGCTTCAGAGATAACGGACAAACTGCAACAGCCGGTGGCGCTGGTGGCGGCATTGTTTTTATTAAAGCCAATCAAATAATTTGCAATAACAGAATAGTTGCATCGCGTGGGGGGAGTGTTACCATTATTGCAAATGATGAAGGCTCTGGTGGCGGTGGTGCCGGGGGCTCAATTTTTATTGCCTGTAATAATTACGTAGGAAATTTAACCGTGAATACAAGTGGCGGCAGTGGCGGCAGAAATAATAATACAATCTTCCCGGGTAACTGTCATGGGCCCGGTGGTGGCGGTGGCGGAGGATTATTTGCATTTAGCGGCGCTATCTTACCCGGCGGCATCACATATAATACAAATGGCGGACCCGCAGGCACAGTAATGAATCCTGCGAGTAGTTGTTTTAATACTACATTTGGCGCCGCTGCAGGATTACCAGGCAATTCTCTCGCTAACTTACCAAGTACCGCTTTGCCTTATAGTTCTTTACCCATTGCGATTGCCGGAAACACCGTGCTCTGCAGCGGTCAGCAAACAACATTAACAGCAAGCTCTACTGCTACAACCCCCTTAACATTTACCTGGAACCCCGGACCTTTAACTGCAATAGCGGTATTAGCACCTGCAACAACAACAATTTATACGGTTACTGCATCTAATATTGCCTGTACAGCAACACAAACAGTTGCTATTACAGTTAATGCTACACCTACTATTAATTCAGTTACCAGTAACGCACCTGTTTGCCTGGGCACTGCAGTAAATTTTACTACCATTGCAGCAAATTCGGGAACAGTCACATATGCGTGGTCAGGCCCAAATGGATTTGTATCCAACATTCAAAACCCATCAATACCAAATGCGCAGCCTACCAATTCAGGAACGTATACACTTACAGTAACAAATACTTTTACAACAGGATCCTGTAATGCTACGAGCGTCACAACGGTTGGCGTTGTGCCGTCGGGTACAGTTACCGCAACACCAAACTTTACTTTGTGTCAGGGATCAAGTTTAAATTTGGTATCTAATGCAAACCCTGCGCCAACTTCTTATTCGTGGACTGGCCCCGGAAATTTCAGTTCTACACAGCAAAATCCAACAATAAATAACGTTACGCCCGCAAATGTGGGAGTTTATAATGTAACTGCTTACTACACTAGCCCTGTTACCACATTGGTTTGTACATCTACAGCAGCATCAAATGTGCAGATTGTAGGTACTTCACAAATTAATGTGACAGCAAATCCCAATAACGTTTGTCAAAATGGTAATGTAACTATTAATTCTGCAGCACCGGGTGCTATGGCCTTTTCAATTGTAGGGCCAAATAATTATTCTTCCAATTTACAAAATGCTCCCATTAATAATATCCAGCCGGCTTCTGCTGGCATTTATTTTTCAACGGCAACATTTGCTTCGGGAAGTGTAAGTTGTACTGCAACCGGCTCTGTATTGGTAAATGTTATAGCTGTAAATCCTGTAATTGTTACTCCAACTGTTTCAACATGCCAGCCTAACAACGCCCAACTTTCCGCCAGTTCTAACGGCGCTTCAGGTTATTCGTGGACAGGGCCAAACAACTTTACGTCAACCGCAGCTAACCCGGTATTGTTCTCGCCTACGCCGAATGCATCAGGAATTTATATTGTAACAGCATCTTATAATAATGGACAATTAACCTGTTTTAATACTAATTCTGTACAATTAACTATTTATCCAAAACTTACATTTACACTGGATACATATAAACAGGTATGTTATAACACGCTTTTAAATGTGGCTGGTCCTGCCGGCGCAACTTCTTACAGCTGGACAAGTTCGACAGGCTTTACCTCGGCATCTCAAAACTTTACTATTCCGGGTATTCAACCAAATCAATCAGGAACATATACTTTAAATGCTTTATTGGGGCCTTGTGTTTCCAGCCAGTCAATTCAGATCGATGTGCTTACTCCATTAGCCTTAACACTAACACCACAAAGCAGAACTGTTTGCCGTGGCGACAGTGTACATTTAATTGCAGGATCAACAGGTGGAAGCGGCAATTATGCCTATGTTTGGAATCCGCCGGCTTTTTTAGGATCACCAACAGGCAGTATGCAAATTGGTTTGCCGGTTGGCACAACCGTTTATAATTTAACAGCGCATGATATTGCTTGCCCTAATTATACGGTGCACTACACATTTACTGTTCAGGTAAATCAACCGCCGCAACCCGATTTAATTTTAGAAAGAGAGCAAGGCTGCGAACCGTTATGTTTATTTTACAATACAAAAACACAAAACCAGGCTGCCATAACTACTTTTGATTTTGGGGGCCTGCAGGTAATGCAGGCGGACAGTTTTATTTACTGTCTAAATGAACCAGGAACGTATAATTTAAAAATATCCTCTTTAGGTAAAAATGGTTGCAAAGGTGTTTTTGACTACCCTGCGCCAATTATTGTATGGCCTAAACCACATTCGGATTTTAACTGGAATCCTGAAGTTATCACAACAAGCAATAATCAAATAACGTTTAATCCTATTGCATTATACGGCCCAATAGCAAGTATTAACTGGATGTTTTCCGGCACAGGTATTAATGGATACGATACTACCAATTTAAAAAATCCGCAAAGAATTTTTGAAACAGTAGGTAAATTTCCTGTCATGTTGATCCAGAGAACAGATAAAAGTTGTATTGATTCGGCAATAAAGATAATTGAAGTGTTGGAAGATATGAATGTTTATATCCCCAACACCTTTACGCCAAATGGCGATGGCATGAATGATATATTCAGTTTAAAAGGCTTAGGGCTTAAAGCGGAAGGATTTAGTATGGAGGTATTCGATAGATGGGGCCACTCTATGTTCTTTACAAAGGATATCACCAAGGGCTGGGACGGTACCGTTAAAGGACAGATTGCGCAGGACGGTGTTTATGTGTATAAGATACGCTGTGTTGGCGCTAATGGCGAAGGGCGTAAAGATTACATAGGCCATGTAACTTTAATGAAATAAGTTCCATATCTTTTAGAATAGTAACAATCTAATTTTAATTTTTTAACCTTATCCCTATTTGAATTATGGGGATATTTTCTTAAATTTAAACTTATAAAAAATAAGTTGAGGTTTTTATTATTAATATCTGTTTTTTTGTTCTCTTGTAGTAATAATGCAACTACATATAGCAAAGTTATTGCTAAAAATAACGATTCTATAATTGAAAAAAAGATAGAAGAACCAAAAACATTGTGTCATAATGTAGTTGGTGTTTTAAATCCAAAAACAAAATTAAATGAGAATTACGTTTTAGACAGGTCATTATATCATTTAAAATTAGATACTGTTGCACAAGTCAAATTCTGGAGAAATATTATGAAGCTGAATGAAGACAGCGCTATAGTAAATTTTGCTAATTCAAGAACGGTGATTCAAAAAATAAGCGTAAAAGAATGGAACTTAAGATCCGATTCGCTTAAAAAGCAATACCGAGATAGCGTAAGAATGGCTTACAATCTGGATTCCACCAACCGTGTTTTAATTACAACCGGAAAAAAATTCTTTTATGATTTTGATAAAACCTCTCAAAACTTTCACAGCGGCATTAATTGTTTTGTTGAGAATGGTGTAGATCCGTGGTTTGCGCAAGCTATTTTATTAATTGAAAGTCCTAACAAATTGCAAAAATCAAATGCCGGTGCGTATGGTCCTTTTCAGTTAATGAAAGACGTGGCAAGGTTGTTTGGCTTAAAGGTAAACAAGCAAATGGATGAGCGTGCTGATTTTGAAAGAAGCGCATATGCGTCGAGCAGTTTAATAAAAAGAGTTTGCATTCCTAAAGCGCATAAAATGTTGGATTCGCTGAATATAACCGGTTACAGCGAGCAGGACCTTTGGTTTAGATTATTGGTTATGCATGTTTATCACGCGGGTTCGTATAATGTGCAAAGTGCTTTATTTACCTTTAGGCCAACGCAAGGCAATATGGATCTTATCTATAAACTTTGGCAGGCGCAAACAGCAAGGTTTAAGAATGCTTCGCAAAACTATTCACAATTGGTTTTAGCGGCGATGCTCGAAATGAATGAAAGAGCAATGATCGCCAACAACTAATAGCATTTAGCTTCAATAAATTTCCTCTATTATTTAAAGAAAATGATGTAATTTTATCTAAATTATTTTATGATAAATTTACCGCAACGTCCCCGTCGAAATCGTAAAAATTCTGTTATAAGAAACATGGTGCAGGAAAATTCTGTATCTGTTAACGACCTCATATTTCCTTTATTTTTAATTGATGGCAAAAATAAAAAAACCGAAGTGGCTTCCATGCCTGGTATTTTTAGACTGAGCCAGGATCTTCTTTTAAAAGAAGTAGAAAGCTGTATGAACCTTGGCATTATGTCGTTTGATATTTTTCCAAGTTTAAATGATAAACTAAAAGATAAAAAAGCAACAGAAGCGTTTAATAAAAAAGGATTATATCCTTTAACCATTCGCGAAATAAAAAAACGTTTTCCCGAAGCGGTAATCATGACAGATGTTGCAATGGATCCATATAGTAGTGATGGACATGACGGACTGGTGAAGAACGGGAAAATAGTAAATGATGAAACGCTGGAGATCCTTGCAAAAATGGCAATTGTACAAGCAGAAGCGGGTGCAGATATTATCGGGCCAAGCGATATGATGGATGGAAGAGTAGGATTTATTCGCGAAGCTTTAGATGATGCAGGGTTTACCGATGTATCAATAATGAGTTACACTGCAAAATACGCCAGCGCCTTTTATGGCCCATTTAGAGATGCATTAGATAGCGCACCAAAATTTGGAGATAAAAAAACATACCAGATGGATCCTGCAAATAGTAAGGAAGCACTACTGGAAGCAGATCTTGATATTAACGAAGGCGCAGATTTTTTAATGGTAAAGCCAGCATTAAGTTATCTGGATGTGATTAAATTATTGAACGATAATTTTACTTTACCTATTGCTGCTTATAATGTAAGCGGCGAATACGCCATGATTAAAGCGGCTGCTGCAAAAAAATGGATAGATGGTGATAAAATACGTGATGAGATCTTATTAAGCATGAAGCGTGCGGGCGCATCAGTAATATTAACTTATTTCGCAAAGGAATTTGCATTAGCAAAAAAATAAAAAATTTATATGAGATCACTGAGCAAAATATTATATACCAACAATGTGCTTTTTAGCTATTATGGTTTTATTGATAGTAAAGTTCTGGCGCAGGTTTTAAATATCACTAAAAGTAAATTAGAAGGGAATAAAGAAAACCCGGTTGTTATTCAGAGAGTTTATAATGCAATTAATGAGTGTGTGGAAAATGTAATTAAACATAACTTTTTTCCCGACGACGCACTTTTGCATTACAAATCGCTTTTGCTTATTTCAATGGGCGAAAAATGTTATTTAATTGATACAATAAATGTTGTTAATGCCATACAAAAACAAGCAATTATAGAGAAGCTTAATTTCCTTAACAGTAAAACAAAAGCCGAGCTTATGAATATCAAATCGCAGATCATGACCACAGGCAAATCCGAAGAAATAAGCAATGAAGGTTTAGGAATGGTTGATCTTGTTCTAAAAACAAACGATTTTAATTTTCATTTTAAAGAGTATAACGAGAATTTTTTATTCAGCATAAATTTTAAGATCAATACAACTTCATAAGATCAAAAAGTATCTTCTTTAAATTAAATTAAATTACAAGTAGTGTTGTAATTAAAATATGCAGACAAATTTTGCAGATAATGTTTTTTTAACCGGCTTTATGGGAAGCGGTAAAACTACTTTTGGTTCAAAGCTTGCCAAATCTTTAAGATGGCCTTTTATTGATCTTGATCAATACATCGAAAAAAAAGAAAAAATATCAATATCTGCCATATTCGAGAATTTTGGCGAAGCTGCTTTTCGTAAAATAGAACAAACCTGTTTGTTAGAAGTATTGGCTAAAGAAAATAAAACAGTTGTTGCTTTAGGTGGTGGAACAATTTGTTTTGATAATAATCTTGAAAAAATTAAACGATCGGGTTGCCTTATTTTTATTGATATGCCGGCGATTTCCCTGGCACAGCGTTTAGAGAATTCAAAAGTAAAGCGCCCGCTTTTAAAAGATAAAAGAGGTGAAGAACTAATTAAATTTATAAATAATAAATTAGCTGAACGTTCAAAGTTTTACGAGCAGGCTGACATAAAAATATCAGGCATTAATTTAACACCGCACCGTTTGGAGCATGCATTAAGTGAATATTGGAAATAAAATAATCAAAACATTAATTTTAATTTCTTTTCTTATTTTTTGTAAACCTGTTACTGCACAAGAAACAGTTTATCAGAATAAGAACATAGGTTTTAATATTGGCGCCAATTTTGCTTTAGGCACCCATTTTCAGCGCTTGGGCCTCAACTTTAATTTGTTTTATATAAATAAATTTATTCAGGCAAACTCTGAAGTGCGCACGTATTTTAGTTTTAAAAATCTTGGCCCGAAATTTATTTACGAAGAATTGGTTTTAGCACAGGGCTTGACTTTTGCGTATGGCGCAAAACAAAATTTTTACAATCCTTTTTTAAATTCTGTTTCAAATCAAACTGGCTATAAAAATTCTATAGCTTATTCTTATAATTATTATATCAATAAAATTAAAACCACTCAGGTTACAGGTATAGCTGCTTTTCAATTTAACAACGTAAGTGTTATTTTAGAGAACGATATTCTTGCAAAGCCTATTCTTGACAGATTCAGGACGGGAGCTTTCTTAATTCAGTATCAACACAAAGATCTTTTTCAGGCAGGCATCAACTGCACTTTATGGACAGGTAAAATGGGAAGGTCGGTGGATATAGATCATTCTAAAATTTACACTAAATGTTATATGGATACAACCGGTGGACTTTATTCCAAGACGTCTCACGGTTTATTAAGTGCACAGTTTAAATACAACATTGGTTTATCGCAAAATGTGCAGGCAAACATTGGTATAGATGCTGAGCGTGTTAGAAACGCCGTGCAAAACAGGTTCATTCACAACATGCGTTTCATTCCTAAAAAATTAAACAAAACACATAATTGTCATATACCAATGATAGACGATAAAGATGAGCAGTATTTATTTAAAGAAGGTCAAAAAGTAAAAAAGCCTGAATTGTATTGGAATGTTTTTTCGAATGCTAATTTGTTTTACTGAACTTTAAAAAGCTCACGCAATTTGTTTAAAGAATTTCGGGGAATTGCGTTAGGGATGCGAAGGGCATAGTTCTTTTGCCTGCTAAGGCAAAAAGCCGAAGCCCATAGCCGCCCAGGCCGGTTCGTCTGGGTCAGCGAAGGCTGCGGCAACGCCCAGATAAACTTGTTTAATTTTTAATTAGATTAGTTTGGTTCTGAATTATTTCAGCTTCTCATTATTCAAATGCCTTTCAGAATCTCTGCTTGTTTTTTTATCAAGATTCTTTTTTAAAGCTTCATCTAAATTAATTCCGGTTTGGTTGGCAATACAAATTAATACAAACAGCACATCGGCAATCTCATCATCTAATTTTTTTTGTTTGTCGCTTTCTTTTTCGCTTTGTTCGCCATAGCGGCGCGCCATTATCCGCGCCACTTCACCAACTTCTTCGGTTAAAATGGCCATGTTGGTTAATTCGTTGTAATAACGAACGCCATATTTTTTTATCCACTCATCAACCAGTTTTTGTGCTTCCGAAATTTCCATACAAATTAATTAGCTACGTTATGAATTAAACGTTGTTGTATCGGCGCTTTGATCTTGTTTTTATCAAAGGCCGCTTTTATACCATTGTATAGTTCGCTGGTAAGATCAGCATTATCGTTTGGATTACAATAGGGCCTTACATTAATATTTACAGCGCCATCTGTTATTTTTCCAATAAAAATTCCAGCCGCTGGCGATGTTAATACTTTTTCATTCTGATCTAAAACAGTTTTTACAACTTGTCTAACTTTGTCAAGATCATTCTCGGCGCTAACCGCTAAAATTAATTCCAGTCTTAAATTTCCGTGTCGCGAAATATTTACTATTGTTCCGTTTGATAATGGGCCGTTTGGCAATATTACAGTTTTATGATCGGCTGTTAACAGAATGGTGTTAAAGATCTGAATCTCTTTTACTTCACCAATTTGTCCACCGGCTTCAACTGTATCGCCAACTTTAAAAGGTTTAAATATTAAAATCAAAACACCACCTGCAAAATTAGAAAGTGAACCCTGCAAGGCTAAGCCCACCGCTAAACCTGCCGCCCCCAGAATAGTTACAAAGCTGGCAGTGCCAATTCCTATCATGCCGGCAACCGTTACAATTAAGATAATTTTTAAACCAATACTTAATAAGCTCTTTAAAAACGTTCTAAGGCTTATATCCAGGTTACGTTTTGCCATTGTTTTTTCGGCAATTTTTGCTACCCTTCTAATCACCCACATCCCAATTAAAAGAACAATTATTGAAGAGATAACCTTTGGTGTGTATTCGGCAATAAGGTTTAGTACCGTATCTAAAAAAGTGCTCAGCCTGCTTTGTTCAACAGCAATGGTTTGTTTTACGCCTTGAGTGGTGGGTACTAACTTATTTATTTCATCTACTGCCTCTAAAAAATATAACATATTATAAAATTTTATACCTTCACAAAGCTAAATAAAAAATGAAACCCCTACCGTTAATTTCTATTTGTTTATTGCTTACATTTTCAACTTTTGCGCAAGGCTTATTTAAAGCAGATACTGCAAATCTCAGAAAAGCAAGAAAGCACGCAAGTTGGGACACTTTAAGATATCAAAAATTTAATTCAAATCTTATTATCGGATACTTTCAATCCTACCGTAATTTTGGAAATGAATTTGAACAGTTTAAAGAAAAAGACTCTTTGGGTATTTCAAAAACAAATTATTTTGCTGAATCCAGGTTGGTTAGTGGTATAGATATAACATATGATAAATTTTCTTTGGCCTTAGGTTTAAGAACTACGCCACCCAGCCAAAGCCAGGGCAAAGGAAATACCAAAACTTTTACTACTAATTTTAATGTTGGCGGCAACATTTGGTTTCTTGAAAACTCATTTAGATACTTTAAAGGTTTTTACGATAAAAATACCCCGACTTACGATACAACTTTTAAAACAACAGGCATATACTATCAGCAGCCGTCCTTAGAAAATACTTTATTCAGAAGTAAATTTTTATATTTTCCCAACCATTATAATTATGCTTTCAGATCCGGATATGCTTGCAGCTATCGTCAAATAAGGTCTGCGGCAACATGGGTGTTAAGTGCGAATGTAAATTATAATAATTTGAGAAGTGATAGTTCTTTTTTTCCGATGCCATCGCGCGCTTTTTATGGAAACTATAAAGAGATGAACGGCTTAAAAGTAGTTGGTATGTCGGTTAATGTTGGCGCCGCAGGAGCGCTGGTTATTTTTAAAGCTTTTTTTGTGAGCGGTATGTTTATTATCGGGCCCGAACAACAATGGCGAACATATAATTATACTGATGAAGGAAAAAAACCTTTGTCTTATGTTTCTTGGTCTGGTGATGGTCGCGGTTCTTTTGGCCTTAACTTAAAGCGCTTCTACATGGTAGGAACCTTTATCTCAGATTTTTCAATTTACAATAGTAAATTTGTTGGTTTAATGAATACTGCTATTTCGGGAAGTTTTTCATTTGGATGGAGGTTTAGATCGAAAACACCTGAAGCTTATAAAAAATTTCAACAGACAAGGTTCTATCTTGCAATTTAAACAAATTGCCAATAAATTGGTTTACTAATTATGAGTTACAAAAATTTAAATGAGTGCATTCTTGATCTTGAAAAAAACGGAATGCTTGTGCGCGTAAAAGAAGAAGTAGATCCGAATCTTGAGATGGCCGCTATTCATTTAAAAATGTTTGAAAAAAATGGCCCCGCAATTTTATTTGAAAATGTAAAAGGTTCAAAATATAAAGCGGTAAGTAATTTATTCGGCACCATAGAGCGCAGCAAATTTATGTTTAGAGATACGTTTGAAAAAGTGCAGAAGATGGTTGAGTTGCGAAATAATCCTATTGTAGCGTTAAAGAGTCCTTTTAAATTCGCATCAATAGGTATTGCAGCTATTAAAGCTTTACCAAGAAAAGGATCTTTTTCTTCGGCCGGATTTAAAGAAATAAAAATTTCTGATCTGCCGTTAATAAAACACTGGCCTATGGATGGCGGTGCTTTTGTTACGCTGCCGCAGGTTTATTCTGAAGATATTGATAAGCCCGGCGTAATGAATTCAAACGTGGGTATGTACCGCATTCAATTAAATGGAAATAATTACGAATTAAATAAAGAGATAGGTTTACATTATCAATTGCACCGCGGCATTGGCATCCATCAAAATAAAACCAACAAAAAAAATGTACCGCTTAAGGTGAGCATTTTTGTTGGCGGGCCCCCATCACATTCTTTAGCTGCTGTAATGCCTTTGCCTGAAGGGTTAAGCGAACTAACGTTTGCGGGTGTGTTGGGTGGAAGAAGATTTAAGTACGCATACGTTGATGGATTTTGCGTTTCGTTAGACGCTGATTTTGTAATTACGGGAGAAGTTTTTCCGAATGAAAATAAACCCGAAGGTCCTTTTGGCGATCATTTGGGTTATTATAGTTTGGCACATGATTTTCCGCTAATGAAAGTACATAAAGTATTCGCAAAAGAAAATGCCATCTGGCCTTTTACCGTTGTTGGAAGACCGCCGCAGGAAGATACCGCCTTTGGCGCACTCATTCATGAAATTAGTGGAAGCGCCATTCCAAACGAAATACCGGGAGTAAAAGAAGTGCATGCGGTTGATGCAGCTGGCGTACACCCCTTACTTTTAGCAATTGGTAGCGAGCGTTACACGCCGTATTTAAAAAATAAACGTCCGCAGGAATTATTAACGCAAGCGAATCGTATTTTAGGAACAGGCCAATTAAGTTTGGCAAAATATTTATTTATTAGTGGCGATGATAAAAAAGATATTAATTGTCACGATGTGCTCGAATTTTACAAACATGTTTTTGAAAGAATTGATTTGACAAGAGATCTGCACTTTCAAACCAAAACAACTATTGACACGCTTGATTACAGCGGCGATGGGATAAACGAAGGTAGTAAATTAGTTATTGCAGCTTATGGTGATAAAAAGAGAGATTTAAGTGCGGACATTCCGAAATGTATTTCGTCTGCAGGTTTTATTTCAAATGCCATAATGTTAATGGAAGGTGTTATTGGTTTAGAATTAAATAAATTCTCAAATTACGAAAATGCAAAAACGGAAATTCACAAATTAAGCGCTTTTGTTTTGCAAAATAAAAATGAGTTTTCAGGAATTGTGCAAATTGTTATTTACGATGATTTTAAGTTTCAATTAAATCCAAAAAATTTAAACGATTATGTTTGGGTAACTTATACAAGAAGCAACCCAAGCCATGATATTTATGGTGTGGATGAGAGTATGGAAAATAAGCACTGGGGCTGTAAAGGACCAATGATTATTGATGCCCGCAAAAAACCTCACCACGCACCTGAATTAAAAGTTTTAGCCGAAACAGAAAAAAGTATTGAACGTTTTTTTAAAAAGGGTGCGATTTTGGAAAAGTGGGGGTAAAGCCATTAAGTTCAGCTTCATAAATCTTTAATCCCCTTTAAGGATTCCCAAAAACTTTTTTCAGAAGATCGGTAACACGTGCGATTGGGTCTTTACGAATTTTAATTTCTTCGTCCGCAATCAATAACATTAAACCATTAATGGCTTTGTTGGTTACGTATTCATCTAAATTAGGATTTTGTTTTTTAACGCCGGGCAATTTGTTGTAGGCTGTTGCCAAAGGTTGCCAGTAGCTGGTAACTTTTACTTTTGCAACGGCTTCTTTAACAACGGGTAAAAATTTATCTTTTAAAGGGCTGTAAGTTGTTTTGCGCAGATAATTTGTAGCTGCAGTATCAACACCTTTTAAAATAGCAAACCCGTCAGATACACTCATGTTGGTAATAGCATCAATAAAAACCGGAGCTGCTTTTAATGCTGCTTCTTCGGCAGCGCGATTTAAACTCGTTTCAAATTCAGCAATTTTTTTTGTCATGCCCATTTTAGTCAACTTTACTTTCATATCTTTTGCTTCTTCAGGCCACGGAATAAATATTTTAGGATTTTTGTAAAAACCATCTACTTTGCTGGCAACGCCCGAAGAGTTATTGGTACCAACAGTTAATGCTTCACGCAAACCTTTAATAACTTCATCATTTGTAAGTGCAGGCGTTGTAGTGCCGTTAATAACAGCGGTTGCTTTTGCTTTGGCGGCTTTTTCAATACTATCTTTTCTTTGTTTTAGTTTTTCCATCATAGTTTGTGATGAAAGCGAAAAAGAAAACAAAACGCAGGCAATTAAAATTACTTTATTCATAAATTGATTTTTATTATTGTAAGTAAATTAAGTTTAATAAATTTATAGCAAATATAAACTATTCAAAGCATTAGTAGTTTTAAAATTTGTGAAATAGGTATTACCTTAAGTTTAATTATGAGAGCTGAAATTTTAACCATTGGCGATGAGATCTTAATAGGCCAGATAACAAATACAAACAGTGTTTGGATTGCACAGGAGCTTAATTTACTAGGCATTAAAACTGTGCACATGGCCAGCGTTGCCGATGATGAAGCTGCGATCATAAGAGCTTTTGATGACGCTAAAAGCAGGGCCGATTTTGTTTTTATTACAGGTGGTTTAGGCGCAACAAAAGATGATATCACGAAAAAAACCTTTTCAAAATATTTTAATGCCGAATTAATTTTAGACGAAGAGATAGTGAAGCATGTAGCTTCTTTTTTTATTAAGCGTGGAAAAGAATTAACGGAAATAAATCGTAAGCAAGCCTTGATACCAAAAGGATGTGTGGTTGTTCATAATCCAAATGGCACTGCCCCTGGTATGTGGATGAAAAAAGAAAATACGGTTTTTATAAGTTTGCCCGGTGTGCCTTATGAAATGAAAGCCATGATCCTTGAAACTGTTTTACCGAAAATAAAAAGCGAAAATAATTTACCACACATTTATCATAAAACCGTTCTTACCAATGGTATTGGCGAAAGCGCACTGGCAGAATTAATAGAATCATGGGAAGACGAATTGGTTAAAAAAAACATAAAACTGGCCTATTTGCCGCAGTTGGGTATGGTTCGTTTACGACTTTCTACTTTAGGTCCGGATAAAGATCTTCTCAAAAAAAATGTTGACGAAGAGATAGAAAAATTAAAATTAATTATTGATACCTATATTTTTGGGTATGAAAATTACGGTGAAGAAACGCCAACTTTGGCGGGTATTGTAAGTAAAGTGTTACGGGAAAAAAAGCAAACCCTTGCCTTGGCCGAAAGCTGTACAGGTGGTTATGTATCTTCTCTTATTACTGGTGTTGCGGGAGCTTCAGATGTTTTTAAAGGCGCTATTGTGCCTTACACAAATAAGGCAAAGCATGAGCTTTTAGAAGTAGATGAAGCTATTTTTAATACCGTTGGTGCTGTTAGTAAAGAATGTGTTGAGCAATTGGCACAAAACGTTCGTAAAAAATTTGATACCGATTTCTCCTTGGCTATTTCCGGAATCGCTGGCCCTACGGGGGGTACAGACGAAAAACCTGTTGGTACTGTTTGGATAGCAGTTGCTTCTAAAGAAAAAGTTCTCGCTTTAAAGTTTATTTTTGGCGATAACAGGCAGCGAAACATCATTATGTCGGCCAATTTTGCGCTAAATGTATTGCGGAAATTCATTCTAAAAAGCATTTAGATTTTCGTCGATTTGTTAAAATTTACCCTCTAAATTGAATTAGAGGCCTACTAAACACCATTTAGGCATTGCCATGTGGTTTTTTTTACTATTTTCGTAAATCATAAATTTATAAAAATTTAACAATGAAATTTTTCCTAACTCCTTTTGCCCTGCTGGTTTTCGTATTAAGCACGAGTTTTTCTTTTGGCCAAAATTACAAAACAGAAGTTAAAATGCTCGACGCATCTAATCAGGTGATTAATGCCGGATTATCAATTACGCAAATAGCTAAGAATGATATGGATGAACTGATTGTAAAAATAAATAAGCAAACAGCTTTTACCATAGTTAGCAATGAATATTTTGCTGAAAAGGCTTACGGAAGAATTCATCTTAAATCTGCCGGTAATGCTGCGGTAAAGGATTTTGAATCTTTTTTAAAACAGATTGAAGTATATACGGTAGTTTATAAAAATCAAACTATTTCATCGCAGGAAATAACAAATAATTATACTGAACCAAACAAAACGGAGGTCAAAAAAATTGATCGTATCAAATAGCAGTTTAAGATAAAATTATCCAATCAAGAAAATTTCAAATATGAAAAAAATATATCTAGCAATTATTTTATTTGTTTGCTCTGTAAGTCTTAAGGCGCAGGATTACTATATGGATCTTTACACTACGCAAACAGTCACAGCTTGCAAAGGAAACGTATTTCCGAGCTTGAACTGTGCGGCCTACGGCTATGCTGCTTATTGTAATAACGAAAATTATACTGTTACTTTTTATTCAGGTAACCCGTTAATTCCAATGAAGATCAGTTTCCTTTCTTTAGGATTATTAGGATTCCCAACTACGGATTGTATTTATACGGAGGCGGGATACGATTTTTTAACGATCATCAATGGACCTTCTATCGGAAGCCCAACTCTGGCCGCTATTTCAGGTACAGTTGTTAATCCTGTAAGCTATCAATCAACCGGCCCGTATTTGACCATTAATTTTAATTCGGATGGTATTGTAAATGATTGGGGCTGGAATGCCATAATCGGTTGTCAGCCGCAAAACTGTAACGGTAATTTACCAGCCAGTGATGTGTGCGCATCTGCCGTTCCTATTTGCGACTTAAACGGCTACTGCGGCGCTACTAACGGATGGTATACTCCTGACAATACTAATTTGGCAGTTGCAGGTGGTGGCCCTTTTTGCGGTGCAACCGGCTCTATTGAAAATAATTCCTGGATAAAATTTATTCCTAACGCAGCAACCGCAAATATTAATATTGCTGTACAAAATTGCGCTTCGGCTACACAAGGCTTACAAGCCGGACTTTACAGCACGCCAAACTGTGCGGCATTTACATTGCTTACCTGCCAGTCGCAAGCTACTTACGCTCCGGTTATGACTTTAAGTTATAACTCTTTTATTCCCGGCAACACCTATTACATTATGATAGACGGATTTGCAGGTAATGCCTGCGATTATACTGTTAGCGCATCCTCCGGGGTTGCTGTATCAACGGTCAATATTTCCAGCAGTGCTATTTGTAACGGGCAAAGTACAAACTTAACAGCGGTTGCCGCAGGCGGTTCACCAACTTATACCTGGAGTACAGGCTCTAACGCTTCGGGAATTACCGTTTCTCCAAACTTAACTACAGCCTATACGGCAACAATTGCTTCGGGCTTTTGTACAGAAGTTATCACAAATACAATTACTGTAAATCCAATACCAACTGCAAACGCAGGTACAGCACCAGCATCAATAACATGCGCTAACCCTACACAAGCCCTTGGAGGCTCGGGTGGTGGCACTTATGTTTGGAGCGGAGCGGGAATTGTAAGCGGGGGCGCAACTGCAAATCCTGTAGTAAATGGCCCAGGCCCTTTTTCATTAACTGTAACTTCGGGTGCAGGTTGTACTTCTACCAATGTAACAACCGTTAGTGTGCCAGTAAATACAGTATTACCAGTACCTTCTATTTCAAGCCCAACGGTTTTAAACTGTGCTATAGTATCTATGAACTTAACAGGTTCGCCATCAAGTGGTGTAGGTTACGCATGGACAGGCCCGGGAATTGTTTCGGGAAATACTACAGCATCACCATTAATTAACGCGGGAGGAACATATAGTTTAGGTGTAACTTCAAGCGCAAATGGTTGTTCAAGCGGCACTACAATTGCCATTGCTGCGCCAAATACGTCAATCGCTATTTCTCCTGCAACAACAGGTAGCGTAACATGTGTAAATAAGTTAATTAATCTTACAACAACTAATCAAGCGGGACATAATTATACGTGGACAGCTCCAAGTGGCGCTGTTATAACAGCAGGTACAAACGCTGCGGCAGCTACCGGATCTAATTCGGGAACTTATTCAGTTAGTGTTTACAATACCACCAACGGTTGCTCGCAGGTTGGTACAATTGCTGCGCTTGTAAATACAGTGCAAGGTGTTCCAAATGCTTCATCTACAGGAACGGTGACATGTGCTAGTGGAGCAGTAAATTTAAGTTCATCAACTTCGGGCGTTACTTATACATGGGTAGCTCCTTCAGGCTCATCTATTAGTAGTGGAGGCAACAGTGCCAGCGCAAGTGGCAGCGGACCGGGAACGTATACTTTAAATGTTACTAATGCGGTTAATGGTTGTACTAACACTAATGTGGTAGCAGTAACCACGCAAACAGTTAAACCAATAGCAGTAATAAATTCTACACCGGTAATTACATGTAACACACCAACTGTCTCAATTAACGGAGCTCCAGGCGCCGGCGTAACGTATACATGGAGTGGTGGAACAATTTCAGGATCTGCAAATAACGCTAACGTAAATGTAAGTTCGGCAGCGGTTTACTCGTTGGCGGTTACGAGCACAAGTAATGGTTGTACATCAACTTCTGCGGCTACAGTAAATATTACTTCTAACTTAGCCACGCCTGTATTATCAGTTGTTGGTAGTCAGACGGCAGCTTCGGGTTGTGGCTCAAGTAGTGTGGTTATTCTTTCAGGAAACGCTACGCCGGCAGGAAGTACATATACATGGGCATCTTCTGGTGGATTTGTAAGTGGTGTAAATAACTCTACTGTTGCGGTAAATGGCGCAACAACGTATACTTTAAACTCAACTCATCCTGTAACGGGCTGTACTTCATCTTTAGTATACACAGTTAGCCCATCTGTAAATCAGCCAACCGTTAGTGCGTCATCTTCAAACGGAACATTAACCTGTATTAATACTACTCAATCCACTACCGTTACATCTAATCCATCAACAGGTGTTACGTATGCATGGACCGGTCCGGGTATTGTAGGATCAAACACAGGAGCATCGGTAACAGGAAGTTTGGCAGGTGTATATAATTTAACAGTAACCAATACAAGTAACAATTGTAATACAACAGTATCTTATAATTTGGCGGCAAACAATACGCCTATAACTCCAAATGCCAGCTCGTCTAACACTATTAATTGTATAAGCACAACTGCAACTTTATCAACTGCTCCAACACCAACAGCGGCAGCTTTTAATTACAGCTGGAGTGCAGGACCAACCACATCTTCTATAACAGTTAACCCAACAGTAAGTACTAACTATACTGTAACAGTAACAAATCCTGCTAACGGATGTTCTGGTTCTGCTGTTTTTAATGTTATTGCAAACACGGTTCCTCCAAGTGCAGTTACAGTAAATCCAAACAATTTATTATTAGCATGCCCCGCACAAACAGCTTTTATTAGTGGTTCAGCTACGGGAGCCTCAACTTATTCTTGGATAGCTCCCCCAGGCGGTTCTATTTTAAGTGGTGGTAATACAGCTACCGCGCAAGTTACCAGCTCAAGCATTGGTACCTTCTCATTAATAGCCACAGGAGCTAACGGTTGTAGCTCTGCCGCAGCTATGGCTACGGTATCTCCGAATACTAATGCACCAACTTTTTCTTTGAGTAATGCTAATCCAAGTATTACTTGTTTAACAAGTGCACCAAATGTAACGGTGGGCTTAACTTCTACTGTAACAATACAAGGCTACACCTGGAGCCCGGTGAGCGGAATCGCAGGATCAAACACTTTATCAACCGTAACGTTTACAGCTGCGGGCATTTATACAGTAACTGTTGAAGCAACAAACGGTTGTTTATCTACATCAACGGTTTCTGTTGCTAATGCAACCATTGCGCCAAGCGTTGTAGCGGGTACAGGCACTGCGCAAACTATTTCCTGTACAAATACAATTGTAACTATTGCACCAACGTTTACACCTGCGTCTAACTTAACGTATACGTGGTCGGGTCCGGGTATTGTTGGTAGCTCAAACAATGCAAACGTGCAGGTAAATCAAAACGGATCTTATAGCTTAACGGTTACCAATACATTAACAGGTTGCAGTAGTACATCTATTACAGTTCCTGTGGTAGGTACAAATGTAGCGCCAACACTTAATGTTTCAAGCAGTTCGAGCATTGGTATTAGTTGCCAGCCAAATACAAGTACCGTAACATTAACAGCAAGTTCATCGGGCGCTGTAACATACAGTTGGAACACAGGTGCAACTACACCAAACATTAGTACATCAAATGCGGGCACTTATACAGTAACAGTTATGGATAGCAACTCCGGTTGTTCTTCTACACAAACAATAGCTGTTGCCAATAATACAGTTATACCAACATTAAATGCAAGTGCAGCCGGTAATTTACCTTGCGGTGGTGCCGGCACAACAACATTAAATGCTATATCAACCAGTACTAATGTAAGTTATATCTGGAATGGCCCTGCTATTACCAACGGTTCTAACACTGCCAACCCTGAAGTTGCAGGAGCAGGTGTTTATACAGTATTAGTTACTGATAATGTTACTGGCTGTACAGCTACTCAAACAGTACCTGTAAGCAGTACATCTGTGTTAGCTGCCTTTACTCAAAATACAATAACAGGTATGGCGCCATTAATTGTAAATTTCACCAATCAAAGTACCGGAGCGATCTCTTACTCTTGGAATTTCGGTAACGGTACATCAACACAAACTAATCCAAGTACTACTTTTCTTCCGGGAACATATACTGTTACGTTAGTAGCTGCAAATGGGGCTTGTACTTCAACAGCAGATATTGTTATTGTTGTAAAAAATAAAATCGGAACTATTCCTGAAATATTTACGCCAAATGGTGACGGAAAAAATGATGTATTCGAGATCCCTGGTTTAGATTCTTATCCAAACAACAGTTTACAAATCTTTAATCGTTGGGGTAATCCTGTTTACGATGCCAAACCATACAAGAACGATTGGGATGGCTCGCCAAATACTGCGGGTAAAACAGGTTCCAGCAAATTACCAACAAGTACATATTTCTATATCCTTGATCTTGGTACCGGCGAAGCTTCAGATATCATCAGAGGATTTATTCAATTACAGTATTAATTTTTTTAAAGAAGATAATAAAATAAACATGATCAAAAATTTAAAAATAGCAGGACTAATTGTAGCGAGCTTTTTAAGCCTTACTTTATCTGCGCAGCAAGAGGTTCAAAACTCTTTTTATATGTTCAATTCTTCGATCTTAAATCCTGCGTATGCCGGTAGTCGTGATGCTTTAAGTGTTTTGTTAGATGCGCGTAGCCAATGGACGGGATGGAAAGGAGCTCCTAAAACAAATAGTTTTATTATGCACACACCTTTAATGAACGAATCTATTGGTGTTGGGTTAAATGTTGTAAACGATGTAATAGGGCCAACAAATAAAACGGCAGCATTTGCCGATTTTGCATACCGCATTCGTTTAAACCAAAAGAACGATCGTTTGTGTTTTGGTATACGCGCAGGCGCCGATCTTATCAGAAATAATTTAGCAGGTTTAGCTATTAATGATCAAACAGATCCGCTGGTAACAAATAACCCCAACTTTAATACAAACACGTTTAATACAGGTGCCGGCATTTACTATTATGGCCAACGTTTTTTTGTTGGTTTAACGGCTCCAAAAATTATTCCTAACAAATTAAGCAAGGATGCAAACTTCTCGTCTTCAAAACAAGTATTACACTATTATTTTATTGCAGGTTATGTGTTTAAATTAAACAGCCTTTGGGATCTTAAACCGGGTTGCGCTATTAAATACACGCAAAACGCACCATTATCTGTTGACGCTAACATATCTGCTTTGTTTAACGATAAGGTTTGGTTTGGTGTAATGTACCGCCATGGTTCTGCCGCGGGCGCAAACATTGCTTATAATTTCACAAAACAATTACGTGTTGGTTATGCTTACGATTATTCTATTAATAACATGGGAAAATATAGCCCAAGTACTCACGAAATAATTATTGGCTTTGATTTTCTTTCAAATCAAAAAGCACTTAAATCACCACGTTATTTTTAATAATAAAAAGCACAAATAAAGAACTTAATAAAATGAAAAATATAATTGTATCTCTTTTAATTTTTGTAACACTTGCAACTAAGGCGCAATCGGTTAAAGAAAAACTTGCCGATAAACGTTTTGCGAATTTAGAATTTGTTTCTGCCTCAGAAATGTATGAAGAGCTTTCGCGAAGTAAACACCCAAAAATTAAGTACTATGTGCGTGCCGGCGAAAGTAATTTAAATATGGGCGATTACCGCAAAGCGCAAGTATATTACGATAAAGCATATTCTAATTCCGGCATGACCGATCAGGATCTTTATAATTATTATCAGGTATTAAAATATAATTCAAACTATTCTAAGGCGTCTGAAGTATTTTCAAAGATCAACGATAATCAGTATAAACTTATTCGCGATAACATTAACAGAAAAAAACTGGTGATTGAAGAATTAAAAAAAGATTCGAGTAATTATTCCCTAAAAAAATTATCGATCAATTCTGACGACAATGATTTTTGTCCTTATGTTGTAGATAACGAAATGTATTTTCTTTCTTCAAGAAGAAATACTTCTGTAGCTGGCCGTAAATATGGCTGGGACGATTCATATTATCTTGATATTTATAAAGGATATATTGAAGGGAATGATGTTCAAAATGAGCATGCTGTAAAAGAAGGCTTAAAAACAAAAGTACATGAAGGCCCCATCTGTTTTACAAAAGATGGATCAATGCAATACATTACACGTAACAATTTTATTAAAAACAAATACCAAAAAAGTAAAGATGGCAGAGTGAACCTTAAAATTTTTAGCAGAAAAAAAGAAGGTGAAGATTGGGGCGAATGGATCGAATTTCCCTATAACAGTGATGATTATTCTTGCGGACATCCTGCAATAAGCGGCGATGGAAAAACAATTTATTTTGTTTCGGATATGCCGGGCACTTTAGGTTTAACAGATGTGTGGGTAAGCAGATTTGAAAATAACAGCTGGACAAAACCCGATAACCTTGGTCAGGCTGTTAATTCAGAAGGAAGAGAAATGTTTCCGCAATTATTTGAAGATGAAGTTTTATTTTATTCAAGCGATGGAAAAATTGGTTTGGGCGGTTTAGATGTTTTTTATACTGTGCCGGCTGAAGATTCTTATTTTGAAGCGCAAAATTTAGGTTATCCGGTAAACTCACAATTTGATGATTTTGGTTTTTATGCTAAAACAACAACAACGGGATACTTAACTTCTAACAGGGGAACAACAAAGGATGATATTTATAGTTTTGTTGCAAAGCGCCCGATCATTAGCAGTGCAATTAATTTAATTGTAAAAGATAATTTATCTAAAGAGATTATTCCTAACGCAACAGTAGTTTTAATTGACGAAACAGGTAAACCTGTTTACGAAGCAAAATCGGATGATAAGGGTGAGATTAAATTAAATGTTATTCCGGGAAAGGATTATAAAATTAAAGCCAATAAGCAAGGCTATAAAGAAAGTGTAGGCGTAATAAAAGAATCGGAATTAGCTTTATTAGCCAACGAGAAAAAAGAAGTATTAGTTGAGAAGAAAATTATTGGTCTGTTAGGTTTAATTGCCGACGCCGATGATCTTTCGCCAATTGAAGGCGTAAAAGTTACGATCACAGATGGATTTAATAAAAATGATTTTTTAAGCTTTACAACAGATAAAGAAGGAGATTTTCGTCATATTTATAAAGATAAAAAAGTAGGCGACGATCTTTCTTATATTATCAAATTGGAAAAGGAAGGCTATTTAACCAAGATCGTTCCGGTAGATATTACAATTAAAAAAGAAGGCTATGTTTTATTGCATGATTATTTAAATACAAAAATGTATAAAATAAAATTAGGTGCCGATATTGGAAAAGTAGTAGATCTTCAACCAATTTATTTCGACTTAGGAAAAGCAACGGTTAGACCGGACGCAAAAATTGAGCTAGATAAAATTGTACAGTTATTAACACAAAACCCAAGCATTACCATTGAATTAAGTTCGCACTCTGATTGTAGAGGTGGTGCTGCGGGTAATTTAGCTTTATCTGATAAACGTGCAAAAGCATCGGCGGGTTATGTTATTTCAAAAGGTATTAGCGGAGTGCGTATTTATGGAAAGGGATATGGCGAATCAAAATTAATTAATGATTGTAAATGCGAAGGCACTGTAATTGTTCCGTGTAGCGAAGAACAACACGCCCAAAATCGTAGAACGGAATTTAAGATCGTAAAAATAAAACCTTAGGGTTTACGCTGAAAAAAGACGAGGCCAAAACCTCGTCTTTTTTGTTTCTAATTAAAAATCAATTAGTTAGATATTTTCAAAAACGGGTATTCACCCAACCTTTTGTACCTTTATCTTGTAATGGTTAATGGAGAACTTATAAGTAATTACATGGAGATTCAGCAAAAACTGATTAGTGACTGCATTAGTCGTGACCGTAGGGCTGAGTACGAATTGTATAAACTTACGTTTAGTTATTTAATGAGTATTTGTATACGTTACACAAAAAATGAAGATAGAGCAAAAGAAGTTTTAAATATTGGTTTTTTAAGGATCGTCACTAATCTGGACAAATATAAACCGGAAGTTCCTTTTAAAGCATGGATAAGAAGAGTAATGATCAATACATTGATAAACGAATTTAAAAAAGAAAAAATACATTACGATAATGTGCATTATGGTGAAGATTATTATGAGACAGACAAATATGCAGCCATTAACGATGCTATTACAAAAATCAATGCCGATCAGATCTATTCATTTATTGCTCAATTACCGCCGGCAAGCCAGCAAGTGTTTAACCTTTATTTTGTAGATGGATATAAGCATAAAGAAATTGCTGAAATGCTGGAGATAAGCGAAGGAACATCAAAATGGCATTTAAATTCAGCAAGGGAAAAACTCAAGGATCTTCTAAAAAAAAATGATATACACGAAATAAACATGATATTCCATGAATAGTGAAAAAGATTTTAAAGATGCATTAAAAGAAAAACTGAACGAAAAGCAATTTCAGTTTGATGAATCTGCCTGGGAACAAGCCAGCCAGATGTTGGATGCTACACGCGAAGAAAAGAAAAAACGTCCGTTTCCTTATTTTCTTGTAAGTGGTATTTTGTTATTTGTATCGGTTATTGGTTTTTTTGTTTTAAAACCAACAGAAACTGTAAAAGAAATTTCTTCAACCAATACCATTACAGATGCATCTGCCATTAAAAAGGATGAACGTGTAAATGCGGAGACTAAAGAAATCTCTCCAGAAAAGATAATTGCCAATCCATCTCCATTAGAAAAAAATGTAAATACAGGATCTAAAAAAGAAATTGTAGAAAATAAAACAGTAGATATTGAAAAAGCAACTTCTGTAAAGGAAAATAGTATTGCAACAAAAAAAACAAATTCTCAGCAAAAAAGCAGGGAACCAAAAACACGCACTAAAATTATTACAAATCCGGTAATTGCTATTGCATCTAAAAATGAAGAAAACAATATTACAGCAACTACAAATACTAAAGAGCCGGAAGAATACAAGGTTGTGGTTAATCAAACTCCCGTAACAAAAACAAAAGAGGTTGTAAAAGAACACATAACAGTTGCTGAAGAAATAAAAGCGGACGAGCTTGTTACTCTTGTTTCATTACTTCCAGTAAATACGTCTCCGGTAAAAGAACCGCTTGCTTACATTGAGCTTCCTAAAACAAATGAAGCGCCAAATAATAATGTAAAAGAGCCCGTACATTTTATTTCTTTTGAGGCAGGTGCAAATTATTTATTTGGCTGGAACAATCCCGGCAAGAAAGATGCAAATGGAATTAATCCTATTGTTGGTTTAAATTATTCTAATGTTAACAAGCCAATTACTTTTTCTTTTGGCATACACTATACAATGGTGCGTAATCTTTCCTACAGCAGTCATACTGTAACAACAACGCGGTATAATTTTGGTGAAGAAAGTGATGTTATGGTATTTACACCAACAACGATGCATTATTTGGTAGCGCCAATTCGTATAGGTTATTCTATTGATCCAAAAAATACTTTTGGTTTGGGATATAACGTTGGTTATTTATTGAATTTAAATAGTAATGTGGAATTGTATGCACAAAGTGCAGGTAGAAAAAGTAATTCAACTGTTTTAAAAACTTCGGGTTATACTCAAGGTTTTAAAACATTAGATCAGCAGATATCAGTTTTTTATAGAAGAAATTTAAGCAAAGATCTTTATCTGAATACCGAATTTATGTTTGGCTTAACCGATATAAAAGATAATAAATTTTTTAACTCAGCTAGTTTTGAAAGAAACATGGGGTTAAAAATAACATTGATGTATAATTTATTTAAAAAATAAAGAATGAAAATTTTTAACAACTGTATAATTGTATTGCTGCTTTTGGCTTGCATGTCGTGCAGAAAAAAAGAATATCCCGCTTCTACGAAAGAAGGTGGCCCCGTTTTTAATTGTAGTATGATGATAAACGGGACGCCAACCACAATTGAAGCAGGAGTTAATGATTATTATATGTATTCTTCTTTTCAGCAGGATTCAAATAATGTTTACGGTTTTATGGCCGGCTTAAAGCAAATGAATTGCACAAACTGCCCTAATAGTTTAGAGGTACAGATAAATGATTTTAAAGTTTTAGCAAAAAACGCAAATACAAAAATTGATTCAGCTTTGATTCCTGGAAATTATAATTATTTGGCAAGTAACGCAGCGTCTTATTATACTGTTCAATTCCAATCCAGCTATAACCAGCCTGCTAATACATATCTTTGGAACTTCGGAGATGGCACAACATCTTCGTTAAGCAATCCAAATCATATTTATAAAAAAACAGGGAAGTATAATGTTAGTTTAAAAATAATTGGAATAAATTCTTGTGAAAGTAGTATATCTATCATTCAAAACATTGGCACTGTTAATTACAAATTCAGAACCTTGATTGATGCAGATACAACTTGGGGAACAGGGCTCAACTTTTCTTCGATAAATTCAATGGGTATCGGCCCATATCAGTATTTATGGAATTTTGGCGATGGCACACCGGCGTCAACATTAGCAAGTGTATTCCATAATTACCAATATAGCGGCTCTTATCCTGTAACGTTAAGAGTAATTGATACTGGGGGTAACGATACCGCTTATGCAAAATACAATGCTGTTACACAAAGCGATATCTCATCATGTGCTTCCAATTATTCTATTTCTTCCGTTGGTCAGTCCCCAAATGCTCTCGGCTTGTCAAATATTGTTGTAAAGTGGGTAGACGCCAATGGCTTGGTATATACTTCAAAAAGCTCACTTCAACCTGCCAATAGTTACTTTAATATAATTTCGGTTGAGAACTTTAAGAACAATGATAATAATCAACTAACAAAAAAAATGCACGTAAAATTTGCATGTACATTATATAATGGAAATAGTTCTATAATAATTAATAACGCCGATGCAATAATTTGTGTAGCTTATAAATAGTCCAAAATAAAGAATATCAATGAAAAAAACAGCCAATTGCTTTACAATATTTCTCTGCTTAATATTTGTTTTGTATTCCAAAACCGGAAAAGCGCAATGTAGCGCTTCGTTTAACAATGTAATAAATGCAAATGGAAATGTAACTTTTACGAGCACATCTGTTACTACGAATACAGGAACGCTATATAACTGGAACTTTGGTAACAGTACCACATATACTGCCATAGGCTCAGTAACGGCATCGGTAACATATACAGCAAACGGCACTTATACGGTAATATTAACATTTACAACAGGAACTACTTGTGTAAGCACTGCCACAAATGCAATAGTTACAGTAACCAATGTGCCATGTGGCTTAAACGCAAACTTTTCTTACACCCCCGGCATTAATGGGCAGGTAAATTTTTTGAGCACTTCTACCAGTACAGTGGCGGGAACAACTTACTCCTGGAATTTTGGCGATGCAAGCGCAGCAGGCGCCGGCCTTTCTCCGGCTCATACGTATACATCTAACGGCAACTATACTGTTGTTTTATATGCAAATAATAATTTTACTCCCACCTGTACAGATTCTATCTCGGTTCCTATTGTTGTAAATTCCATTTGCAACATTAATCCGTCTTTTACTAATACAAACGGAAGCAATGGCCAGGTTAATTTTACAAGTACATCAACGGGCACAATTGCAGGAACGAATTTTTCCTGGCAGTATGGCGATGGCGGAACAGGATTGGGAAACCCTTCTGCACACACCTATACGGCAAACGGTACATATATATCAACCTTAACTGTAATAAATAATTCCGCTACATGTTTTACATCATATACACAAGCAGTTAATGTAAGCAATGTTTCTACTTGTAGTTTAAATGCAAATTTTTCTTACACACAGGGCACTAACGGGCTTGTTAATTTTAATAGCACGTCAACAGGCACCGCTGCGGGCACAACGTATAGTTGGAATTTTGGCGATGCATCAACCGGAAACGGTGTAGCAACATCACATGGTTACCTGGCAAACGGTATATACACTGTAACATTAATTGCAAATAATAATTTTAGCATAGCGTGTGCTGATACTGCAATAGCAACAATTAACGTAACATCTGTTATTTGTAATCTTAATGCCAACTACACACATATTGTAAGCGCTGGTGGTAATGTAAATTTCACAAATACTTCATCCGGTACAAATTCACTAACTACTTATCTCTGGAATTTTGGCGATGGTTTTACGAGTACATCCCAATCGCCATCTCATGTGTATTCAAGCGCTGGTGCATTTATTGTACGTTTATATGTTACAAATAATATTTCTTGTTTAGACTCGGTTATACAATCTGTTAATGTTACAGGCATTTCATGCGTCGCTAATTCTGCGTTTAATCTTGTGCCAACTGCAACTACTCATGTTTGGAATGTGACACCATCCTATCCCTACAATGTTGTTGCGGCTAAATGGAACTGGGGAGACAATAGTTCAAGTAATGCGCTTTATACTACACACACCTATTCAGCTCCCGGAACTTATTCTATTTGTTTAAGCGTTACTGTTTCGTGTGGTGGTACTTCTAACACTTGTGTAAATCAATTTATTTCAAAGTCGGCAAGTGAGAATGCGCAAATGGTATATATAAACGTTATGCCTCCATCTGCTACCCAGGTTGGAATTGAAAGCCAGGCTATGCTGGATCCTGAACTATTAATTTATCCAAATCCAAATAACGGACAGTTTGAAATAAACTGGAATGGCATACACGACGTTGTTAGAATAAAAATTTACAATCTTGTTGGTGATATGGTTTATCAAGCAGACGGCAGATCAGAGGAAATTGCAAGAATGATCGATCTTAAAAACGAGTCTGATGGCATTTATTTTATAAGGATCAATTCGGGTAATAGAGAAATTACAAAAAAGATGATAATTAATAAATGATAACGCGTGCATTAAAATTAAGCATGGGAAAATGTTAAAATTCGAGCCCCGGCCCAACCATTTAATTTCAATGTTTGTAAAGGGTTAATAATAGGAGTAATTACCGAAAATCCTAAAAGTGAGTAGGTGATAATTAAAAAATGAAAGCATGAAAAAAATAACTACTTACTTAACAATATTACTATGTGCCTGGTTTATTTTAGGAGCACAAAAAAGTAATGCGCAGTGTGCGGCAAATTATAGCTATGCAATAAATGCTAACGGTAACGTTACATTTACAGCTTATTGTACACCGTCAAATACATTTAACACCCAGTATTACTGGAATTTTGGCAATAGTACAACTTTTACAGCAACAGGTAATCCAACGGCATCTGTAACTTATACTGCAAACGGAGTTTATACAGTAAACCTGCTCTTTTTAACCGTTCCATCGTGTTCTAACTCGGTGTCTTATACCATTAATATTACAAATGCAATTACACCAACCTGCAGCATTAATGCTAACTTCGGGTATATACAAGGCAGTAATGGTTTTGTTAATTTTTTCAGCACATCAACGGGTACAGTTGCAGGTACAAGTTATTCCTGGCATTTTGGGGATCTTTCTTCTAACGGAAGTGGTGTTTCAACATCACATACCTATACCTCAAACGGAACATATAATGTAGTGTTATACGCAAACAATAATTTTTCTGTAAGTTGCAACGATTCTATCGTTATTCCCGTAAACGTAAATTCTTTCTGTACTTTAAATGCCGGCTTTACTTATAATCAAGGCTCAAATGGCAATGTTAACTTCGCAAGTATTTCTACGGGCACCACTGTTGCTACTAACTATATTTGGCAATTTGGCGATGCAACGCCAAATGGATCTGGTAATCCTGTATCTCATACATACAATAATAATGGTGTTTATAGTGCTACTTTAACTGCTGTAAATAATTCAGCAACATGTATGTCTTCTGTTGTACATACGTTTACAATTACAAACGCACTTAATTGTACATTGAATGCAAGTTTTAATTCTGTTATAAATTCTAATGGTCTTGTTAATTTTACGAGTACCTCAACAGGCACAACGGGTACAACTGTTTTTACATGGTATTATGGAGATGCAACTACGGGAAATGGCGTTACAAGTTCTCATACATACGCAACAAACAGTTGGTATAATGTTACGCTCGTTTTATCAGATGGCCCTTGCACGCACACAGCTTCTGGCGCAATAACTGTAACTACTGTGCCGTGTAGTTTAAATGCCAGCTATACGTATACTCAAGGCGCTAATGGACTTGTTAATTTTTTAAGTAATTCAACTGGCACTACTTCTATGTCTTATTACACCTGGCAATTTGGTGATGCTACAACAGGATTTAATAATCCGGTATCACATAATTATTTGCCAGGCACTTATGTTGCAACATTAACCGTAAATAACGGAACGTTTTCAGCTAATTGTATTGATACTTACACCCAATCAATTACCATCGCTCCCCCGCCTTGTAATTTAACCGCGAACTATTCTTATACAATAGGCGCTAACGGAAGCGTTAATTTTGAAAGCTACTCTTCAGGTACGAATCCTAATACTACTTATTTTTGGGATTTTGGAGACGGGTTTACTGGCACCGGAATAATTACATCGCACACTTATAATAGTGCTGGCTCTTACAATGTGTTATTATTGGTAAATAATCAAACTAATCCAACGTGTATTGATACAATAGTTCAATCCGTAAATGTTACCGGCATTCCTTGTATTGCTAATTCAAATTTTAGCCTTGCACCAAGCACAACTACTTTGGTTTGGAATGCAACGCCGTCTTTCCCATATAATGTTGTTGCTGCAACTTGGAGTTGGGGTGATAATACTACAAGCAATACATTATATAGTTCGCACACTTATTCTGCATCAGGAACTTATTCTATTTGTTTATCTGTATCTGTTTCTTGCGGTGGTTCATCACAAACTTGTGTAAACCAATTTATCTTTAAGTCAATGCAAAGCGCTCAGATGATCCAGGTAAATGTTTTACCACCTACTTCAATTACAACTGGTATTAAAAATTCAACTAGTGAAACGATTAACTGGTCTGTATTTCCAAATCCAAACAGCGGAAAATTTGAAGTTAAGATGGATGGTAATTCAAATGAAATTGTAAAAATGAAAGTATATAGTTTAATTGGCGAAATGATTTACGAAACAGAAATAGCAAACGATAATATTGCTAAGAGAATAGATCTGGATAATATTTCAAACGGAATTTATTTTATAAAATTAAATTCAAATAATAAAGAATTCACTAAAAAAATCATAGTTAACAAATAGTCGATTGAATACCTATAAGTTCCAGGAAAGGAGTCGCCATTTTGCATTATGGCGGCTTTTTTTATTTTAAATTGATAAGCTCGTTTGTTTTTAAAATAAGATCCATGAACAGGATCTTTGGATTAGCATTACGTTCGATATAATAATAATTGTTGTTGAATTCTTCAACCAAACGTTCGTAATTTTTTTGATTTACAAAGGGTGCAAATTTTTCGAGAAATTGTTTTTCCTGTCCGCTTAATCTCACTAAATTCTTGTCTCCAAAATTATACATTAAGCTGTCGCGAAAAACCTCTAAGCCATATTGTAAAAATTGTTTTTGTTTTTCTCTTCCTGTGGCAGCATTTTCGTCTATCCAGGTAATAGCTTTGCCTGCATCAAACTTTAAAGCCAGGCGCATAAAATTTTGAAAGTTGGTCAAAAAAGAAACACTTTCTTCATTGTGCGTTAATAAGCTAATAGCCTCTGCATAATTACCGTTTGCTAAAATTGCAGTTTGCCTTGCTACATCAGTGTTAACTTTAAAATTATAAATCAAGGCGTTTGCAATTTCCTGTTCGCTGCAATTATAAAAAGGTATTTGTTGCACACGCGAAATAATTGTAGCTAATAATTGTTCAACATGATCGCTTACCAAAACAAAAATTGTTTTTTCAGGAGGTTCTTCCAATATTTTTAAAAGCTTATTGGCGGCTTCGGCATTCATTTTTTCAGGTTGCCATATGATCATTATTTTATAAGAACCTTCGTAGCTTGTATAGCTTAATTTTTTTAGAATGTCGTTTGCTTCTTCAACAGGAATAATGGGTTGCTTATTTTCTGCACTTAATTCGTTAAACCAGGCATTTAAATTAATGTATGGATTAGCCAGAAAAGTTTCTCTGAATTCTTTAATAAGATCATTACTGCTTTTTACATCTTTGCTTTTTGCAATAGGAAAAACCAAATGCAGATCGGGATGAATTAGTTTTGAAACTTTATTGCATGATGGGCAAGTACCGCAAGCGCCTTCTGCCGTTTTATTTTTACAATATAAATGCTGTGCAAATGCAATCGCTGCCGGTAAATTACCACTCCCTTCTTTTCCTGCAAATAATAAGGCATGTGGCACCCGCTCTTCATTTACCATTTTAAGTAAACGAAGCTTGGGTTCTTGCTGACCAACTATTTGATTATAGAGCATGTAGTTAATTTACCGGATTTATGTAAAATGTAAGATGTAAAGTGGCAAAGGTTATTAAACCTGCATTAACATCTTCCATTACTTATTATTGTATTCGTTCATGCAGCGTTGAAGGCCAATAAAAGAGAAAGCTTTAATGGCATCAACTGCAATTTTAATTCTATCATTCAACGTTTTTAATTCCTCTTCATTCCACTTGCCTAAAACGTAATTTACCTGAGCACCTTTATTAAATTCGTTACTGATACCAAAGCGCATACGCGGATAATTTGGAGAATTTAAAACTTCCTGGATATTCTTAAGTCCATTATGCCCGCCATCGCTGCCTTTTGGGCCAATGCGTATTTTCCCGAAGGGCAAGGCAAGCTCATCTACCAATACCATCATATTATCAGTTTCAATTTTTTCGGATTGTAACCAATAGTTTACAGCCTTACCGCTTAAATTCATGTAAGTTGTTGGTTTAATTAAAATAAGGGTTTTGCCTTTGTGTTTTAACTCGGCAACATCTGCATATCTGCCTGATGTAAATTTTATGCCTGCTTCGTTAGCGAGGGCGTCTAAGATTTTAAAGCCAATGTTGTGACGTGTTTCGGCGTATTCATCACCAATATTACCTAAACCAACTATTAAAAATTTACTCATTAAACCGTTTATTCAACAGCCAAATATATTATTTTTTTTCGTTAAGGCCGTGCTTGATATTATAGCGCACGCAATCCCAGTACTCTTTAGTATAATTAACATAGATTTCTTCACCAGCCTTTATATCACGAGACGAAACAATAAAACACTTGTCGCCAAAAATTTCATAATCAGAATTATTTTTTATTCCCTTAATACGGCTTAAACCCGCGGCATCATTTGCATAACGCGCCTTGTGCTGTGGCGTAGACCATGCGTCAATACAACGCTTTTTATTTATAAAAAACAAATAACCATCTTTATTCAAAAGAACTCTTTTTTCGTATTCTTTCCAATCAATGATCTCACCTTTGTACTCGATGATCTTTGCGCCTTTTTTAATTGGTTTATCTGTAAACAAACCTTTTCCGGCATTGGGTAATTTTGATTTTTTAACTGTTAGAGCCATAGCGGTGACAAAAGTAACTGTTTAATCAAATAAATAGCATATTTTTTTCAAAATGTTTGCAAGTTATTACGTGTATACGTCCCTTAAATAAAACCACCGCCAATTTCAACGAAAGCCTTATTTGTTTTCGCCTCAGCAACGCCAATTAGTTCAATATAATTATTTGAAACAATAAGTAATTTAGTGCAGTATTTTAAAAGCAGGTCTAGGTCATGAGAACTCACCAAAATACATTTATTCTCTTCTTCACTTAATTTTTTTAACAATAAAAAAAGATCATGTTTTGATGCGTAATCCAGGAAAGCACTTGGTTCATCCAATAACATTATCGGTGTTTGTTGCGCAAGTGCCTTTGCTATAATTGTTTTTTGAAACAAGCCATCGCTCAACTCATTTAATAATTTATGTTGATGTGCTTCTATACCGCAGGTTTTTATTGCCGCATTAATTATTTCAAGATTTTCTTTTTCTAAACGGTTAAACGAATTGGTGTAGGGCATTTGCCCTGCTGCAACAGCGTCGTAGGTCGTTAAATTAAAGCCGCCAATTTTTTCGGTTAACACAATGGCAATTTTTTTTGCAAGATCTTTTAATAAGAGTTCAGATACTTTTCTTTCCTCTATTAATACTTCTCCACTTAAAACCGGCAGTAAGCCGCAAAGGCTTTTAAGAAGTGTAGATTTTCCAACCCCATTTAACCCTATAATACCAATAAAATCGCCACTATAAAAATTAAGGTCAACATTTTTAAGTACCGGTATATCTGCGTCACTTTTTTTGTAACCTAATGTGGCGTCTTTTAAAACCATGCATCTCTTTTTTTCCATTACCAGCTTTTGTTTTTAAACATAAGATATATAACTAATGGCGCACCAATTAAAGTGGTGATCATATTTATAGGCAGCGAAATATTTTTAATTGCCGAATTTGCAAAGGCATCAGAAAACAAGAGAATGATACTGCCTAATAATAAACAGGAAACCAAGTGTAAGTGTTGTTTAGAATTTTTAAAGATCATGCGCGAAAGAATTGGCACAGCGGTACCTATAAAAGCTATAGGGCCGCAAAAAGCTGTGGTTACGCCCGTTAAAACGGATGAAATAAGAATAAGATAAAACCGGCTTGATTTGAAATTGATTCCAATATTTTGTGAATAATTTTCGCCCAGCAGTAAAGCATTTAATGGTTTTACAAAAAATATTACCGCCACCAAAAAAATTAAAGCAAGAGGCAAATATATTGCCAGATCGAAATTTGTTGTATTGGCAAGGGAGCCCATGCCCCAGGTAACAAAATTTTTTAAGCTATTGGCATCCGAAAAATATTCGAGTGCGGTTTGAATGGCACCGCAAATTTGCGAAAGCATTAAGCCAATTAATAGTAACACAACATTGCTGTTTACTTTTTTTGAAATCCCCAGTATCAATAAGGTTATTAAGAAGCTACCACTAATTGCCGAAAGTACAATAAATGTTTTACCAATAAAAAAATCTGACATAACGTGCATGGTAGCACTGGCCATAATACTTACCGCTACCATTAACGATGCGCCGGAGCTTATCCCTAAAACGTATGGCCCGGCCAAAGGATTTCTAAAAATTATTTGTAAAATCAAACCTGCCGCAGAAAGTGTGCAGCCCGCAATTATTGCAGTAATTGTTTTTGGAAAGCGAATTTGCCAGAAGATAAAACTATCGGAATCCAACCCGTTAGTATTTATATGCTCGCTGCCGCCATAAAACAAGCTCAAAAAGCATGAGACAACAAGCAGACAAATTAAAACTATAAATTTTATTTTCGTGTTTTTTTCCAATTTTAGTTTAGTTTCTCGTAATAATAAAGATCATTTTTAATTTGCGTTTTTAATTCAGGATGAAAAATTAAAATAAGATCGCTTAGTATCCTGTCTGGATAGATCATACCGGTTTCCCAATAGGTACTATAACCCCGGCTATTTGTAAATTTGGTATTATTAAAAACCTTATCGTTTTTAAATGCTTCAAATTCCGCATAACGACTGTCAAAGCTTAACAGATCTTTTTTTGTTTTTAAGTTAGAAACGTTTATCCAGAATTGAGCTTTTTTTGCTTTCGTATAAACCTGTTCAAAGCTTAAAGGAATACTGCCAAACTGCATATCTTCTTTCCATAAATAATCTGCATGCGCATCGTTTAATAACTGGGCCATATAACTTCTGCCACCGGGCATATACCAAACATCGCTGTATTTTATGTCATTAAAAACGCTGGGTTTTGTTTCTGCTTTTTGCGCAATTGCGGTTAACTGCGTGTAATTTTTTTCAACAGTTTTAAAAATCGAATCCGCTAAATTTTCTTTATCCACAAAAGCTGCAAAGAATTTTATCCATTCGGCACGCGCTAAGGGTGTTTCTTCTTTATGATCCAAACTTATTGCAACCGGAATTTTAGTTTGCGATAACTTTGTATTAACGTCTTTTTTAGGATCGCCCATGCCAAACGTAAAAATAATATCAGGATTTAAAGCAATAGTTTTCTCAAGATCCGGTTCTGTGCCTTTTGATAATTCTTTTATTTGTTTTGAATTAACCCTGTCAATAATATCTTTATTGTTCACATAATCTAAATTATCAATAGCAACAATGTCATTTAATAAACCCATTTCATAAAATAGTGTAGCATAAATGCTGCTTAGAGCGGCTATTGTTTTACAAGGTTTTTTTATAAGCGTAATGTTTTCGGGTACATTATTAATTAAAGATGAATCTGTATAAATAAAATAAGTAGCTGTGGTATCAAAATTTTCTTTATTGCCAAAAAGATAAATAAGAGTAAAATCTTTATTACGCGAGATTGAGAAACGTTTGGCGTATTTAATACTCGTATCTTTTTTAAGACCCAAAAAATGATCAACTTTTCTTTCAGTTGGCCCTGAACAGGAAAGAGCAACTAAAAAAATTGCAAGCGAAAGATATTTTAAAAAACTAGACTTCATTAAATCGAACTTCAAAAATACTTCCCGATGGTGAATTATCCCTAACCGTCAATTCAGCACTATGTTTATTTACAATATAATTTACAATATATAATCCGAGTCCGGTACCTTTCGTATTCCTGGTCTCTTCGTTACCCGCCCTAAAAAATTTATTAAATATCTTTTCTTTATCAGAAGCCGAAATGCCGCAACCTCTATCTTTAACACTTAATACAGTTGCGTTTTTTTCACTTAACAATTCAACAAAAATCTCTTTTTGCGTTGGCGAATATTTTAAAGCATTATCAACTAGATTGGTAAGAATAGAAGGGAAGCTCGTTTCATCTATTTCTCCAAAAATATTTTCATCTATTTTTAATTTTAACTCGCCGGTAGTAATTTCTCTTTTATAATAACGGGTTAAAGTAGCAGTAATTAATTCACTTAAATTTTGTTTGTCCATTTTAAAAACAAACTCCCCTGCATCTAATCTACTTGCTAGAAGCACGTTGTCAATTAACGCGTTTAAACGTTCGGTTTCAACTAAAGCATTTGCAATTAAGCTTTGCTGCGTTTCTTGGTTTAGCTTTTGTTTTTGCAATGTTTGTAATTGTAATTTTGTGGCGGCAATTGGTGTTTTTAATTCGTGTGTAATGCTTAAGAAAAAATTCTTTTGTTGGTTGTTTAAAGCAATTTCTTTATCCTGCGCCTGTTTAATTTTATATATACCAAATAAAAGCAATAGTAAAAAAACAGTGCCTTCACCAACAACCATTACTACCTGCACTTTCTTTTTATGATGAAGAAATTCTATTTCCTGAACCAGCTTTGGTTCGCTCATTGCCGTAAGCTCTGCAATTTTTTGTTTAAGGTCAATAATCTCGGTAGTTTGACGAACCAATAAAACTTCCCACCACAAAAATTGTAGTAAAATGTAGCCAAACAGGGTGCCTAAAATTATTATGGTTCTTGATCTTGCTTTCATTCTTGCGGTTTCACTTCCGGAAATTGTATAAGCTCTTCTATTTGTGTTAGTACTTCTGCCGAACGTTTTACTGAATCAACATCTTCAACAGTTAAATATAATTTTTTGTTTTGTTCTTTTAAGGTACAAAGATTAGGATATTTTTGTGCAAATAACAAGGCGGCCTGGAACATGGGACTTGAAAAATAGTCGCTTTCTTGTTTATTTAAAAAATAAGCCAATAGTTTCTTATTCTTTAATGTTAGTTTTTCGAAACCTAATTTCATTGCTTTCCAGCGCATGCGTACCACATTCACTAATTCAATTGCCTCTGCCGGCACAGGACCAAACCTGTCTTTTAAATTATTTTCAAACAATAACAGATCTTCTTCTTTGGTAATGTTATCCAACTCTCGGTATAATAGTAATCGCTCTGTTAAACTTGTAACATAGTTATCTGGAATTAATAGAGGAAGGTCTGTTTCAACAACTGTTTCTTTTACAAACTGTCGTGAGAAAACAGATTTATCGGTTTCTTCTTCCCCAACAACTTCTTTATACCACTTTTCTTCTTTTAATTCTTCAATGGCTTCATTTAAAATTTTCATATAGGTATCAAAGCCCATATCATTTATAAAACCGCTTTGCTCGCCGCCCAATAAATTTCCGGCGCCACGAATATCCAAATCGCGCATAGCAATCTGAAAACCGCTGCCCAGGTCACTAAAATCTACAATGGCTTTTAAACGTTTTCGCGCCTCACTGGTAAGCATAATTTGCGATGGTGCTAATAAATAACAAAATGCTTTTTTATTGCTTCGGCCAACCCGCCCGCGCATTTGATGCAGGTCGCTTAATCCAAAATTTTGCGCGTCGTTAATAATAATTGTATTGGCATTACTAATATCCAAACCACTTTCAATAATTGTAGTGGCAACTAAAACATCATAATCACCTTCCATAAAGCCAAGCATAACGTCTTCCAGCTTGTCGCCATCCATTTGTCCGTGCCCGATGGCAATTCTTGCATCTGGCACTAAACGTTGAATGATTCCTGCAATATCAGTTATGTTTTGAACTTTATTGTGTACAAAAAACACTTGTCCGCCACGGTTCAATTCATAAGCAACAGCATCACGAATTAATTCTTCATCAAAGGTGTGCAATTCGGTTTGCACCGGGTAACGGTTGGGCGGAGGAGTAGAGATAACAGAAAGATCACGTGCGCCCATTAAGCTAAATTGCAGGGTACGTGGAATCGGCGTTGCAGTTAAAGTAAGTGTATCAACATTACTTTTAAAAGTTTTTAATTTATCTTTTACGCCAACACCAAATTTTTGTTCTTCATCAATAATTAGTAAGCCAAGATCTTTAAACTTAACGTCTTTGCCAACAAGCTTATGTGTGCCAATAATAATATCCACTTTCCCCTCAGCTAAACGCTGTAAGGTTTCTTTAACCTGTTTTGCAGAACGAAAACGGTTAATGTAATCAACCGTACATGGCAGATCTTTTAAGCGGTCTTTAAAAGTTTTATAATGCTGATAGGCCAAAATTGTTGTGGGCACTAAAATTGCAACCTGCTTGCTATCGCACACCGCTTTAAAAGCTGCGCGAATGGCAATTTCAGTTTTTCCAAAACCTACATCACCGCACACCAATCTATCCATTGGATGGGGTTTTTCAAGATCACGTTTTACGTCTTTGGTAACTTTAATCTGGTCAGGAGTATCTTCATAAATAAAAGAGGCTTCCAGTTCATGCTGCAAATAATTATCTTTTGGATAAGCGTGCCCCGGTTTTGCTTTTCTTTCTGCATACAATTTAATAAGATCGTATGCCAGCTCTTTTACATTACGCTTTGTTTTTAGTTTTAAAGTGGCCCAGTTGGTGCTTCCTAACTTATCAATGCGTGGTACATGACCTTCTTTACCGCTAAACTTACTTATGCGGTGTAAGCTATGTATACTCACGTACAAAGCATCGTTATCGCGAAATAATAATTTTACGCTTTCCTGTTCCTTACCATTGATGTTTAATTTTTGCAAACCCGCAAAACGGCCAACTCCATGATCGATGTGTGTTACGTAATCGCCGGGATTTAGAGTAAGCAATTCTTTTATAGTAAATGCTTCGGCACTTTTATGTTTTAATTCTTTTAATTTAAAACGGTGGTAGCGTTCAAAGATCTGGTGATCTGTATAAATAGCAAGCTTAAGATCATCATCGATAAAACCTTCATGAATATCGAGCTGTAAATAATCAATAACTGTATCGTATGTTCTGTGCTCTTTTGCAAGCAGATCGTTAAATATGCTTATTAAACGATCTGCTTGTTTTACATTATCGGTTAAGAAAAAATTCTCGTAACCTTTTGCTTTATTTTCTTTTAGGTTGGCAATTAAAAGATCAAAATTTTTATTGAAAGAAGGCTGTGGTTTTTGATTGAACTGAATAGAAGAAGATGAAAGAATGGCGCGCAAGCCAAATTCAAAACAAGTAAAGTTTTTAAACTGTTCTTTTAACTCAGCTGAAACCGCGTATAATTTTTCGGGCGGCACCTGTTTTATCTCGCCGGTATGTTGATGAAAAGCCCTTGTGGCGGTTTCAAATTTCTTGTCAAGAATATCAAGCGCATAGTCTACATCTTCAATAAACAAAAAAGAGTTTGTGTGATTGAAATAGTTTAACAACACTACTTTTTCTTCGGTAAAAATTGTAGAATTTATATTTGGAATAATAGTAACAAAATCAAATTTTGCATTTGAGAGTTGATCACTTGGATCAAACGTTTTTATAGCTTCTACTTCGTTGCCAAACAATTCTATCCTGTAAGGAAATTCATTTGCGAAAGAAAAAATATCTATAATACCACCGCGAATACTAAATTGACCGGGCTCATACACAAAATCAACATTTTCAAAATCGTACGATAATAAAAATTCGGATATAAAATCGATAGATAATTTTTCTCCTTTTTGTATTTGTAATGTATTTTGATGAAGCTTTTGCTTTAGTGTTACTTTTTCTGCCAAAGCCTGCGGATAGGTAATAACAATGCCGGTAAAATTATCTTTTGAAAGTAAATTTAATACCTCGGCTCTTTCCTGTATATTGGCGTTGGTTGTTTTTTCTAATTGATAAGGTTGGCGATATGATTCGGGAAAAAATAAAACCTTTTCATTAGGCAATAATGTTTCGAGATCGTTTAATACATAAGCAGCTTTTTCTTTATCGGAAGCAACGATTATGCAATTTCTTTTTTGTGAGTTATAAAGCGATTGGATAAAAAAAGACAAAGCAGATCCGTTCAAACCCCGTATCCAATAGTTTTGGTTAAGGTTTAAAGCCTGTATTTTTGAATTAAAAATCCCCTCCAGCCTTTTATTCAGGATCATTTTGGGTGCAAAATTACTTATAAATTGTGGTTTTGAGTTGATTTGTGCCAAAAATTTAACGCTTTGTGCAATAGCGTTATAAGAAGAGTTTACTATATTTGTTATCATTAAAATAATTCATTAAAAAGAAATTACATGAAAAAAAGTTTATTTATAACAACATTGATGATTGCGGGTATTACTGCTTTTGCGCAAACCCCACGTTTATCTTTGTTTGAAGAATTTACAGGTGAAACCTGCCCGCCTTGTGCCAGCACAAACCCGGGGTTAAACGTTACTTTAAATGCTAATGCTTCAAAAGTTGTTTCTATAAAATGGCAGGTGCCAATTCCAAGCGCGCCGTCAAACACATGGTCATTATATCAAACCAATCCGGCGGAAGCTAATACGCGTTTAGGTTATTATAGCGTAAACTCTGCGCCACAGGGCAGAATGGATGGACAAAGCCTTACAGTTTTTGGGGCCAGTTCCGATCATGCGGTTAATTGCTCTGCTTCATTAATTAATACAGCTCAGGCTATAACATCACCGTTTGCCATTACCGTGGTTCGCGCATGGGATGCTACCTGTAGCTCGGTAAACTTAACGGTTACCATTCAGGCAAGTGCTAATTTTTCAACAGCAAGCGCACTAAATTTAAAAACCGTGATGGTTGAAAGGCTTATCCAATTTAGCGTACAGCCTGGTACTAATGGTGAAAAGAATTTTGAAAACGCCGCCATTAAATCTTTTCCAACTATAAATGGTATGAGCATTGGTAATAACTGGACAACCGGGCAAACACAAACCTTTACGTTAAATTGTCCAATTCCTGCATATACAAGAAATAAAAGTGAGATAGCGATGATTTGTTTTATTCAAAACGAAGCAAATAAAAATGTGCTGCAGGCTGCAATGGCTGATAAAGTAGCTATTCCAACCGATGCTTTAACAGCATTGGATGCTAAAGTTGATGTAACATGCGCTTCAACAATTACGCCAAAGGTTATTATCAAAAATAATGGTGCAAACCCTATTACTGCTTTTACAATAACACCTTATACTGATGGCATTGCGGGAACAACTACTCAATGGACAGGTAATTTAGCTGTTGGCGCAACTAACACGTTAGTTTTAGATCCTACGGCTGCACCTGCTACCTCAGGCGTTCACACATTTTCTTATACATTGGTAATGGCTAATCCGTACAACTTTTTTAATGTATCCAATAAAGTAAATTTTTTAGTGGCTACAAATTCGCAAATAGGTACTATAAACGAAGATTTTGCTTTAGCTACCTTTCCGCCTGTAAACTGGACGAGAGTGAACTCTAACAATGGTCCTACATTTAGCAGGGTTGTAAATACCGGAGCTTTTGCCAATTCAAATGATCTTGGCGCGGTGAAGTTTGATTTTTATACAAATACCGTAATTGGCGATGAAGACGAATTATATTTGCCACCAACAAATTTAGACGGAACGGGCGTGCCTGTGTTAAAATTTGATATCGCAAAAGCACAACGCAATAGCGAGAACGATAAATTAGATATTCTTGTTTCGAGTAATTGTGGCGCTACATGGACAAGTGTTTACAGTAAGGCCGGTTCAGTATTAGCTACAACAGGTGCAACTACTTCTGTATTTAATGCATTACAATCGTCTGATTGGATAAGCGAAACTATTGCATTAAGCGGATTTGCATTACCTAATGTGCTCGTTAAATTTAAAGTTACCAACGATAATGGAAACAATCTTTATTTGGATAACATTAATCTTAGCCAACCAAATCCATCTGGTATTGCAACAATTAATCGCGAAGACGCTAATCTTTCAATTTTTCCAAATCCTGCTGCAAACGAAACTACTTTAAAAATTACCTCTGCTAGTGCAGGAACCTCAACTATTAAAGTTATGAATGCTGTTGGACAAGTTGTTTACACGAAACAAGTATCCGTAAATTCAGGGTCTACATCTATTAAACTGGACACTAAAGAATTTGCCAGTGGCGTTTATTTTTTAGTTGTTGAATCGGGTAAAAATTCAAGCACAAAAAAATTAGTTATCTCTAAATAATATTCTCTTTAATTTATTTAAAAGGCAGTCTGTTTAATCAGACTGCCTTTTTATTTTAACATATAATTATTGACTTTTTGATAATAGATATTTAACTTAGTTGTCTTAGTTCTTGAATTTTTTTTAACCTTAAAATAAAAATCGATGAAAAAAACTTACTTAATTTTAGTATTATTAATAACAGCTTTATGCACAAATGCACAAGTGCGTATGTCGTTATTTGAAGAGTTTACCGGCGAGAATTGTGGCCCTTGCGCTGCTACCAATCCGGCCCTAAATATTACTTTGGCAAATAACAGCGCCAAAGTTATTGCCATAAAATGGCAGGTGCCAATTCCTTCTGCACCCTCTAATACATGGTCGTTATACAAAACCAATCAGGCAGAAATTGACTGGCGTTACAAATCTACAGGGTATAATTATCCAAGTCAGAATACGCCAACAAACTCAATCACTAATGGTATTAATTCAGCCCCTGCCGGTCGTTTAGATGGTAGACACCAATGGGATTTTGGCGCACCACAGGATCATCCTTTTTATATTTCTAATTCAGTGATCAATGCAGCCCAATCACAAACTACAAATTTTTCTATTAATATGAGTACCGCATGGGATCCTTTATTTAATAACTGTGCAGTTACTGTTACTGTGCAATCATCTACTGCGTTTACTGCTGTTGGTAATTTAGTTTATCGTTTATGTTTGGTGGAACGCATGGTAAGTTTTGATTCGCCTCCGGGAACTAATGGTGAAAAAGATTTTGCTGATCCGGTAAGAAAATCATATCCTACTACAGCTGGTACGGGTACCACAATAAGTGGTATGGGCACTTTGTTGCCGGGCACCTGGACAGCCGGACAAACACAAACGTTTGTTGTTAACTGCGCAATACCTTCATATATTCAGGATAAAGGTCAAATGGCTTTTGTAGGTTTTGTGCAGGAAGATGGAACCAAAAAAATTTACCAGGCAGCAAGAACTTTACAACCTGCAATTCCAAACGATGCTAAAGCTGTAGCTATTTCTATTCCTTCTGTAGGATGTACTTCTACTTTAATTCCGAGCATTAGCATTAAAAACAATGGTGTAAATGCAATTACTGCAATGACCATAACACCAGTATTAGATGGTGTGCCAGGTGCTGATGTTTTTTGGACAGGAAGTTTAGCACCAACGGCAACAACAAGTGTTATTATGAACATGATAAATACTTCAGCAGGCGCACACACCTATTCTTATAACATTTCGGGTGTTAGTGGAGGCGATGTTGTATCAAGTAACAATACTAAAAAAATGTTATTCATTACACCAACCAGTTCTTTTGTTGGTCCGGTAACTGAAGGCTTTGTGAACACTACATTTCCTCCAACAAACTGGGCATTATTTAATTTAGATAACGGCGTAAATACATTTACAAGAAGTACTTTGGCAGGTGCTTATGGCACAAGTTTCGAGTCAATGTTATTTCAGGTTAATTCAATTACCAATGGCGACATTGATGAGATATATTTACCACCAACAGATCTTACGGGATTTAGTGCTCCGGAAATTAAGTTTGATATATCTTATTGCCAGATCTCAACAACTTCAAAAGATTCATTAAAGGTTAAAGTTTCGGCAGATTGTGGTAACACATGGAACACCGTTTATTCAAACGGAGGATCTACAATGGCAACGGCGCCGCCAAATAATACCACATTTTTTGTACCAACAGCTGCACAATGGTCAACCACGGTTATTCCTTTAACGTCATATGCAAATGCTCCACAATTATTGGTTAAATTTTGGGGAAGAAGTAATGTTGGTAATCGTTTATTTTTAGACAACATTAACCTGCAACAAAATAGCCCAACGGCTATTAAAAATACAGATGCTGCTGATTTAGCATTTGAAGTTTACCCAAATCCTACAAATGACGAAACAACTGTATTTGTAAGAGCCGATGGCGTAGCAGATGTTAAAGTTACTGTTACTAATTCTATTGGTCAGTTAGTTTACAATAAAGAGCATAAATTAAATGCAGGATCTAACAATGTAAGCCTTGATTGCAAAAATTTGGCGGCAGGTATTTACATTGTAACCTTACAATCTGAAAACAAAAATCAAACAAAAAAGCTGATCATTTCTAAATAAGAAACCTAATTTTAAAAAAAGGCTGCTTTGTAAAAAGCAGCCTTTTTGGTTTACTAGTGGTTTTGCAACCTTTAAGCACGAATCGCCTTTTTTTGGATATAATTCATTATATAAATTTATTACGTAATTACTTTAAATAAAATTTAAAAGCAAATCAAAGGCAACTAAACTAATTTAGGCGACATTTTTTAGGCTAATCGACTCTGTTCTTAATCAAAAAAGGTACTCAAAGTTACAATTAGTGCAGGTTTCGGAACAACCTGAAACTTTTATTTTTAACACAATTCTGCTTGATATATTAAACGTGGATGTTTATATTTGTTAGACTATTAATAACTAAATCAATTTAAAGTGATGAAAAAAAATTTATTAACATTAGGTCTTGCTACCTTGGGCTTATTTGCCTCAGCGCAGACACGTATGGCTCTTTATGAAGAGTTTACCGGGGAAACTTGTCCTCCTTGTGCGGCTACTAATCCTGGACTAGACGCGTTGTTGGGTCAGCCCAATAGTTTAAGTAAAATGATTCCAATTAAATGGCAGGTGCCTATTCCAAGTGCGCCAACTTTAACTTGGTCTCTTTACCAAACAAATAAAGTTGAAATTGATTGGAGATATAAAACTGTAGCCGCTGGTGGATATGGTTATGGAATCAATTCAGCACCATCTAGTAAAATTAATGGAGAAGACGCAACAGTTTTTGGCGCTGCATCTAACCATCCGGCAAATTTAAATACCACGGTTATCAATGCTGCTGCAACTCCTACAACACCTTTTTCAATAAATATGACTGCCGCTTGGAACCCGTCTTTTAATAACGCGGTTGTATCAGTTTCTGTTACCTCTTCTCAGGCTTTTACGTCAGTTGGAGCTTTGGTTTTCCGTTTAGTTTTAGTTGAGAGAGTGGTTTCATTTTCTGTTCAACCAGGAACCAATGGAGAAACGCACTTTGAAAATGTAGTTCGTAAGTCTTATCCAACCATACAATCAGGAACAAGCTTACCAAGTACTTGGACTGTGGGGCAAACTCAAACCTTTACTATAGCTTGCGCTTCTCCTTCATACATTCAAAGTTTAGCAGAACAAGCATTTGTTGGATTTGTACAAGATGATGGAAACAGAAAAGTATGGCAAGCAATGCGTGGAGGTCAGCCAGCAATTCCAAACGACGCAAATTTAACAGCAGTTAACGTTGCCGGCTTAAATTGCGCTTCAAATTTCACTCCAAATATTACTGTTGTAAACAATGGACCGAATGCAATTACAGCAATGACAATAGTACCTTACGTAGATGCAACTGCTCAAACTCCAATCAATTGGACTGGAAGTTTAGCTAGTTTAGCATCTCAAACAATGGCACTTGGCTCTTACTCAGCTACTTCTGGTTCTCATAGTTTTTCAGTAAATATTACTAATGTTAGTGGTGGCGACATTGTAACAACAAATAACACCAAGAAAACTAATTTTGCTCAAGTGTCCAACTACTTCGCTGGTCCGGTAACTGAGCCATTTACAACTGCTACTTTCCCACCAACAAACTGGTTTGCGGTAAATGCAAATAATGGTCCTTCTTGGAGCAGATTAGGAACTGTTGGCGCTTATGGTTCTAATACCGGTGCTTCAAAATATGATTTTTACAATAATTCTAGTATTGGTGATGCAGATGATTTATTTTTAACACCATCTAACTTAACAGCAATGACCGCGCCTGTATTAGGTTTTGATTTAGCTTACGCGCAATATGCTGCAGGAGATAATGATAAATTAGATGTTTTAGTTTCTACAAACTGTGGTTCTACTTGGACAAATGTATTTACTCAATCTGGATCGGCAATGATGACCGCCCCTCCTGTTACAAGTGCATTTATTCCTAGTGCAACACAATGGAAATCGGTTTTGGTTAACATGTCAGCTTATGCAGGTAACGCTAATGTACTTGTTAAATTTGTTGCTACATCTGCTTATGGAAATAACTTATATATTGATAATATCAATTTAACTCAATCAAACCCTACTTCGGTTAAAGCTAATGCTGGTAACGAAGTTAGTTTTGAAGTATATCCTAACCCAACAAAAGGTGAAGCAAATTTAAACATTAACGCTACTGTTGCTGGAAAGGCAAATGTGGTTGTTGTAAACACCTTAGGACAAGTTGTTTTTAGCAAACAAGTTGATCTTAACGTTGGTGCTAACACTATTCAGTTAGATGCTACTCAATTTGCAAATGGTTTATATAATGTAATGGTTGAATCTAAAAACGGTTCAATGGTTAAAAAATTAACTGTTACTAAATAAGTGTATTAATTAAAAACTTGCCGGGTTAATACCGGCAAGTTTTTTTAAACTATTAAAAATGAAAAAATCTTTATTTATTTTAATTTCTCTGTTTTGTTTAAAAGGCTTTTCTCAAAGCATGTTGGTTACCCAAATGGCTACCTCTGCTACAATTGCGCCAAACCAAATTATTGAAACGAGCACAAATGCAAATACCGTAAAAAGTATTAATTTTGATATCAAGAACACTAGTTCTAGTACAAAATCATACAATGTTATTCGACGCGACATAGCTCTTAATATTGTTTCTGTAACATCAACAACGGCTAGCGCTTATTTTTGTTTTGGAAGCCAATGTTATGGTGCCGAAGTAGATACAGCTTTAATGGCTTTAACTTTAAATGCAGGCCAAAGCGCTTCGCAAAGTACAGTAGCTTATACTATTTTAACTACAGATCTTGCTGAAGCAACTGCTGTAGGTTATAGTTTAGTAAAATATTGCGTTTATAACGTGGCAGATCATAACGATTCTTTAGAGTTTAGTATTAAATACAATGGCGTTTTAAGTGTTAACGAATTAAGTGCAAATGTGCTTTCTTCTTTTGAATTATTTCCAAATCCTGCAACAGATGCAGCGGTTATAAAAATTAATTCACAAAAGGCAACAAATGCTAAAGTTGTTATTTATAATGCCCTTGGTGCTGTTGTTTCAGAAAAAAATGTGAACATGGCAGAAGGAAAGAACAAGATCGATCTTAATATAGATGGATTAGGTTCAGGAATTTACTTTGCGCAAATTAAAACTACCAGTAACTCGGTTACAAAAAAGTTAATTATTAAATAATATTTTTTTAAAGATCTTACTAAAACCCCGGAATTTTCCGGGGTTTTGTTATTTATAAGCAATGCTAAAAAATCCAATTTTTTTTAGTTTCTTTACACTTTAATTTTAATACACTAAAATGGAATTATACTTAGATTCAGCCAACTTAAAAGAAATTGAAGAAGGTTTTAAATTAGGCTTCTTGAACGGTTTAACTACCACCCCAACTTTTATGCAAAAAGAAGGGATCACCGACATTGACGGTACAATTGTAAAGCTTAGTAAAATAGTTCCGGTGCTTCAAATAGAAGCTTTAGGCAATACGGCAGAAGAAGTGTTAGCGGAAGCTGAGCGCCAGATAAAACTTGGCTTAGATCCAACAAAAACAGTATTTAAAATTCCGGTATCTTTAGAAGGTGTTCGTGCCTGTAAAATGCTACGCGACAAAGGTTATCTGGTAAATGTACATTTGGTTTATACGCTGCAACAGGCATATATGGCTATGCAGGCAGGCGCAACTTATGTTTGCCCTTTAGTTGGCCGTTTACAGGATCAGGGCCACGATGCGCTTGCTTTAGTTGAGCAATGTGTTGATGCCGTGGATATTTATGGTTACGATACAAAGATCATGTTCTCATCTGTTAGAACAGTTGAACATGTGCGTAATGCCATTAACATTGGCGTTCATACTATTACGGTTCCACTTAAAATACTGAAACAATTAACCGAAAATAATTTTACAACAGTTGGTACAGATCAGTTTATTATGGATACCCGTTTAATGATGGTTAAAGTAAAAGAAGCTATCAATGGCGTTAATCCTATTGTTTCGGAAGACACAAATATTACAGATGCGATCATTAAATTAACTGAATTTAATTTTGGCGCCATTACCGTTGTTAAAAAAGATGGCAGTATTAAAGGTGTATTTACAGATGGATCTTTAAGAAAATTATTAGGTGAAAAAGGACGCGATATTTTATCTAAAAAACTAAGCGATCTTGAATACCGTGAGCCAATTACAATTGATGGTAACGTATTATTGAATGATGCTAATACATTATTTAAGAAAACAAATGTAGATACTATTGTAGTTACTGATGGCGGCAAACCCGTTGGGATGCTCGATATACAGGACCTTAAATCTTAATCTTAAAAAAAATTTAAGCCCTGAGAAGGGCTTTTTTTATGAAGGAAATTGAAAACGCATATTTAAACCTTGGCGGAAAATTTATTACACCAATTGCCGACCTCCAAAAAAAATTGCAAAACATTAAAGCATTTATTTTTGATTGGGATGGTGTGTTTAACAACGGGCAAAAGATAGATGGTGGTAGCAGTAATTTTAGCGAAGTAGACAGTATGGGGACTAATTTGCTTCGTTATTCTCATTTTATGAAGCATGGGCAATTACCCTTAATTGCTATTATTAGCGGCGAGAAGAATGATACTGCATTTTATTTTTGCAAGCGCGAAGCCTTTCATTATTCTTTTTCAAAAGCAGCTGATAAAATTACCGCACTTAATTTTATTTGCGAACAACAAAATATTAAACCCAGCGAAATAGCTTATTTTTTTGACGATGTTCTGGATCTCTCTATAGCTCAGGTTTGCGGACTGCGCATGATGGTTAACCAAAAGGCAAATCCATTATTTGCCAATTATTGTATTAAAAATAATTTGGTAGATTATTTATCGGCTTCACAAGGCGGTAATTTTGCTGTACGCGAAACCACCGAGCTGTTAATTGCATTGAATGAAAATTATGATGCTGTAATTACAGAACGTAAAAATTATTCGGCCGCTTATGCCAAATACATTGAAGAAAAAAGAAAAATTAAAACGCAGTATTTTTCTCTGGAAGACAAAACTGTAAAACCGTTTGATTTTTAAATCTTTTACAACCCCTAAAACTTAATAATTTTTTTGGGCGCCCGGGCGGGCTTTACGCTACAATCTTTTTAGCTGGAAAAGCTAAAAAGGATTTTCGCTGCAATCCCTGGCGCAAATTCAGGAATGTTTGTTCGCGAGTTGCGTGAGCGATTGCAGCGAAAATCCTTTTTGAGAGGAACGAGCAAAAAAATTGTAGCGTAAAGCGCGACCCGGAGGGGCACGCCCAAAAAATAATTTGATTTTTAGTAGCTGGAAACATTTTACATTTTCCCTCTTACATTTTCCCTCTTACATTTTCCCTCTTACATTTTACATTAAAGCTAGCTTAATTCAAACTGCATTTTACTTAGTTTGTGATACAAACCATTTTCGTTTTGAATTAATTGTTGATGCGGGCCAATCTCTTGCACAGCGCCATTTTGCAACACCACAATTTTATCTGCATTTCTGATAGTTGCCAACCTGTGCGCAATAACAATACTGGTGCGACCTACCATTAATTTATCTAAAGCTTCCTGCACCAAATGTTCGCTTTCGCTATCTAAACTACTGGTGGCTTCGTCTAAAATTAAAATGCTAGGGTCTTTTAAAACTGCGCGGGCAATAGCAATGCGTTGTCTTTGTCCACCGCTTAGTTGTATACCTCTTTCGCCAACAAGCGTTGCAAACTTATCGGGAAAAGATTCAATAAAATTATAGGCATTGGCTTTGCGCGCTGCCGCTTCTATTTCGGCATCGCTTGCATTTGGCTTGCCATAAGCAATGTTATCTTTAATGGTACCGGCAAATAAAATTACATCCTGCGGCACCAAAGCTATTTTTTTTCTTAATTCGGTAAGCGACATTGAGCGGGAATCAACACCATCAATTAAAATACTTCCGCCGGTTGGATCATAAAAGCGTAAGATCAACGATGCAATGGTTGTTTTGCCAGAACCACTGGAGCCCACAAGGGCAACGGTTTGCCCGGCTTCGGCTTTAAACGAAATATTTTGCAATACTTTAAAATCGGGCCGTGAAGGATAATTAAATAGCACGTTGCTAAATTCTATTTCACCTTTTGTTTGTTTAGCAGTAACATTATCTTTTAAAAATTCTATATTTTCAATATCTCCATCTATTAATTCAAACACCCTGTCGGTTGCGCCCAGCGCGCGTTGTATAGATGCTATCTGTTCGGGTAAACCACCTAAAGATCCAGCAACAAATAACGATAACATCATAAAAGTTCCAAAATCTTCGGCAGTAATTGTACCATCAACTTTTAAAGCAAATAACATTTGCCATAAAATAAAAAAGATAGATCCGAAAACAAAAACCATAACAAATGAAAAGAACAAACCCCTGAAAATGCCATATTTTAAGCCAAACTCACGAATGGTATCTGAGATCTTATCGTATTTATTTATTTCGTATTCTTCGTTTGTAAACGTTTTTACATTGGTAATACCGGTTAAAGCTTCACCAACAATAACGTTCGATTCGGCAATTTTTTCCTGGTAGGTTTTTGAGAATTTTCTTATTTGTTTCGAAAATAAAATAGCCGCAACTGTTAGCGGTGGAATAATAAGAAGGAACCATTTTGTAATAGCCCATTCGGTGGTACATATTAAAAGCGTTAAGCCGCCAACACCTACAATGGTTTGACGTATCAGTTCTGCAATATTTATTGTAAAGGCATCAGATATAACGGTAATATCAGTGGCCATTCTACTGCTTAATTCGGCCACCTGGTTCTTCGAAAAAAAGCTCATTGGCATTTGTATTAAACGTTTAAATGTATCTTGCCTCAGTGCTTTTAAAACGTTTTCGGTAACCTGCGCAAACAAATAAACCCGACCAAAAGAGAAGGCTGCCTGTACCAGTAAAATAACTAGTAAAACAAGACCAATTTGCATTAATTCGCCACGCACTTGCTCTGCAGGCTTTGTGTTTTCGGCAAGATAACCAAGCATTTGCCCCGATTTCATCGGAAAAATAAGACCCACGCCCGCACTTCCCACTAAAAAGATCATTCCAAGTATAAACTTCCACTTGTGTTTGCCCAAGTAGCTAAACAGGCGCATAGATTTTTTAAGGTTAGCCAGACTCAGCTTGGCCTTAGGTAGCTCATCAGTGTCGGTATTGGTGGGGCCGCCGCCCCTGCGTTGTTGCTTTGCCATAAAAACTGTAAAATTAATGTATAAAATGGCTTATCTTGTCATTAAATTGTAATTAAATTGGCCTAAATGCGGGCAATTTTTAAATAAAATTTGTCAGAACAAAAATTAGCTCTATATTTGCAATCCATTTTTAAAAGTAAATAACAATAAATATTTAATAACATGAAAAGGACCTTTCAACCATCGCAACGTAAAAGAAAAAACAAACATGGATTCAGAGAGCGCATGGCTTCAGCAAACGGTCGCCGTGTAATAGCTGCAAGACGTTCACGTGGACGTAAAAAGCTGACTGTAAGCAGCGAAAAAACTCATAAATAAGATTTTTTCTTTATAATATTGAAAAAGCCGTCCGGATAATGCCGTGATGGCTTTTTTTGTTACCAGGTTCAACCCAACCCTCTCCAAAAGAGAGGGAGTCAAAAGCTGTTAGATTTATTGTTAATAAAGTTTTGAATATCAAACAAAAGACCTATATTTGCAGTCCTTTTTAAAAAAGAGGTATGGGTAAGAGTGAGTATGTAATACAGTTTGGAGGATTGCCCGTTGGTTTACACGAATATGAATTCACAGTAAACGACACGTTCTTTAGTAGAATTGAAAATAGTGAAGTGCAAAGTGGTGATGTGGAAATTACGGCAACACTTACAAAACAAAATCATTTATTACAAATGCATTTTGAATTTGAGGGTACTGTAAAGCTAGATTGCGACAGATGTTTAAAAGAATTTGATTTTCCGATTGAGGGAGAAGAAGAGCTTGTAATTAAATTTGGAAATCCTGAAGAGAGCAATGACGAAATTTTAGTGATTGAAGAAGGAGAAGAGGAGTTTGATATTGCGCACTATTTATACGAATACATTATTTTGGCCATTCCGGCGCGCCGTGTACCATGCGAACTTGATGAAGAAGAGTTTATATGTGATTACGAAACAAAGGATAAGCTGGATAGTTTAACTTCTGATTCGAGTAATGAAGAAGGAGAAAACAAGAATAACCCATTATGGGAACAATTAAATAAATTAAAAAAGATCAATAAAAATTAAAATAAGAAATCATGCCAAATCCAAAACGAAAACTATCCCGTTCACGCAGAGACTCACGTCGTGCAACATACAAAGCAACTGCTATGACAATCTCAAAAGATTCAACTACTGGCGAGGCGCATTTAATGCACCGTGCACACTGGTTTGAAGGTAAACTTTACTACAAAGGTAAAGTGGTTATGGAAAAAGCATAATTATTACATTCTATATATTTTTTAAAAAGCAGGTAAATATTACCTGCTTTTTATATTTTTACCATTTTGTATTATGTAACTCTTTATGAACCCAAAGACACTCTTTTTTCGGATACTAAATTTTGGAGTGCAGGCAGATCAATCTTTTCACGACAGAAGACGCATTAAAAGCGTAAATTTTTTAAATAGTGTAGTTATCTTTTTTTTGTTGATCGGCCTTACAAATTGGTTCTTTATAAAAGCCGATTTCCCCATTGCTGTAGAGCTTATCTTTATTATGTTTGCAGCAGCCTCTATTTACCTAAGCTATAAAGATCATGTAAACATTGCTTTTGCCTTATTTACAGTTAATGTTAATGGCGCTTTATTTTTTATTGGCAAATATTACCCCGTCGAAACCGGCGCATATTTATTTTATTTTCCTGTAGTAGTGAGCATAGTATTATTAAATAACCCGTCGCGGATTGACAAAAGCTCTTTATTTCATTTTTTAGTTTGCGCTTTATCGTTTACTTTAAACTTAGTTGTTGATATGCCACAATGGCAAACCACACTTAGCACTGAACAGATAGAAGTACTTTGGTATTACGATGTTTTTCTTTCGGGGATCTTAACGGGATTGCTGGCTTTTTTATTGAACAAAACTATTTTTAGTCAAAATAAAGAAATCCTTCAGCAAATAGAAGACATTAAAAGGACCAAAGCCGAAGTAAATGTTTCTTTAAAAGAAAAGGAAGTGCTGCTTGCAGAATTACACCATAGGGTAAAAAATAATTTAGCCATCATATCCGGCCTTTTAAATTTGCAGGAAGATGCAGTTAATAACGTTGAGGCAAAACAAATTATTAGCGAAACAAAAGACCGTATCATGAGCATGGCGCTGGTGCATAAAATGCTTTTTAAAAACCCCGAATTTAAAACCATAGATTTTGGAAAATATTCTTCAGAATTAATAACCGAGCTTTTTTACTCTTACAATCTTTTAGAAGAAGTACAACTCATAGAAGAATATGAGACCATTAATCTACCGATCAATACTTGCATTCCACTTGGGCTCATTTTAAACGAAATTGTTACAAACAGCATTAAATACGGGCTTAACAATGATCAAAGCGCGGATAAGCAATTTTCGGTAAGTATTAAGAATGTCAATAACAGCGTTTCTCTAATTGTAAAAGATTCAGGCGCAGGTTTTAGTAAAGATTTTAATAGTGATTTGGAAACCAGTTCTTTAGGCATTGTTTTAATACGATCGTTAACCGAGCAGATAGATGGGAAAGTGCATTTTTCTAATAGCAATGGCGCAAAAATTGAGATTAATTTTCCCAACAATTAAATTATTAATAAATCACCTTATTTCAGGTAATTTTAAGCATATAAAATTGTATTATTGTAGTTTGTTAAAATTCGATTTGACAGTATAATTTATATGAAAATTGGCTTTGATATATTAGGTGGTGATTTTGCTCCGAACAATTGTTTGGATGGGGCGATTTTAGCAATTAAAGAACTTCCCTCCCAGGCAAGATTAGTTTTAATAGGTGATAGCAATGTTGCCAAAGAATATTTTAAAAAGCACAATGTAGATGCTGATAGTTTTGATTACGTTCACACAACCGAAGTAATTGAAATGGGGGAGCATCCCACAAAAGCTTTTTCTCAAAAACCTAACAGCACTATTAATTTAGGCTTTAAATTATTAAAAGAAGGACAGCTAGATGCTTTTATAAGTGCGGGCAATACAGGCGCTATGCTTGTGGGCTCTATGTTTACTGTAAAAGCTGTTCCGGGTGTTATCCGCCCTTGCATCACCTCAATAATGCCAAAAGAAACCGGTGGTTTTGGCTTGATATTAGATGTTGGTACTAATGCAGATTGTAAGCCCGATGTATTATATCAATTCGGCATCTTAGGATCCATTCTTGCAAAAGAAATTTATAAAATAAACAATCCAAGAGTAGGTTTGTTAAATATTGGCGAAGAACCTGAAAAAGGAAATTTAGTTTCACAGGCAACGCACTCGTTAATGAAAGATTCTAAAGATTTTAATTTTATTGGAAATATAGAAGGTGGTGACATTTTTAAAGATCGCGCTGATGTAGTTGTTTGCGAAGGTTTTGTTGGAAATGTAGTTCTTAAAATGGCCGAAGCTTTTTACACAGTATCTAAAAAATTAAAAATATCGCACGAATATTTTGATAAGTTTAATTACGAATTGTATGGCGGAACTCCAATTCTAGGAATCAACTCAAACGTAATTATTTGTCACGGCATTTCTAGTCCTTTAGCTTTTAAAAATTCTTTAATATTAGCTAAAGACCTTGTAGATGTTAAGTTAACTGAAAAAATACAACAAACGTTTCAATAAATGATCAGAGCCGCCATAACAGCAGTTGCAGGATTTTTGCCAGATAACATTGTAACCAATGCCGACCTGGAAAAAATAATTGATACGACTGACGAATGGATAACCAGCCGTACAGGTATTAAGCAACGTCATTTAGAGAACGATCCTAATAAAGCTACTTCCGATATGGGAGCAGAGGCTGTAAAATTATTATGCAAAAAACGCGGCATCGATCCAACAGAAATTGATCTTTTAATTTGTGGCACCGTTACACCTGATATGGTTTTTCCGGCTACTGCAAATATTATTGCCGCAAAAGTAGGAGCAAAAAATGCCTGGAGTTTTGATCTTGGGGCGGCTTGCTCGGGGTTTATATACGCGCTTACAACTGGCACACAATTTATTGAAACAGGCCGCTACAAAAAAGTTGTTGTGGTTGGTGCAGATATGATGAGCCGCATTATTGATTACACAGATAGAACTACGTGCGTGATATTTGGTGACGGCGCTGGCGCTGTTTTGTTGGAACCTACAACAGAAGATGTTGGTATAAAAGATTTTATCTTGCATTCAGACGGTAATGGCTGTACGCATTTACACATGAAGGCTGGCGGATCGTTAAGACCTGCAAGTCATGAGACGGTTGATAATAAAATGCATTTTGTTTACCAGGAAGGTCAGGCTGTTTTTAAACACGCCGTTTATAATATGGCTGAGGTAAGTGCTAAAATAATGGCACAAAATAATTTAACCGATAAAGATGTTACGTGGTTAGCCGCGCACCAGGCTAACAAACGTATTATTGATGCCACTGCGCAACGCATGGGTGTTGGCCCTGATAAGGTAATGATGAATATTGAACGTTACGGTAACACAACGGCAGGCACTATACCGCTTTTACTTTGGGATTATGAAAAACAACTTAAAAAAGGTGATACTATTATTTTAGCAGCTTTTGGCGGTGGTTTTACCTGGGGTGCAGTGTATCTTAAGTGGGCCTATGATGGAAGCAAAACCGGAAAGTAAATTACTTTAAAGGAAATTTTTTTACCACCTTATCATTTTTAAACAAAACTTTTTCAAGAACAATCCCGGTTGAATCGTAATACAACCAAACGCTATCACGCGCATCATTTTTATAGATGCCACTATAACGTAATTTACCATTTTCAAAGTAAGTAAGGTTTGGTCCGTGACGAAGGCCTTTATCAAAGTGTAATTCGCTCCAGGCAATACCTGTTGGGTAAAACGAGATCCATTGCCCATGTTTTTTGCCAAAGCGATAAGTGCCTTTAAATTTGGTAATACCTGTATTGTATTTATCTACATATTCACCTGTATAATTGCTGTCTGGTGGCATTATCAACAAAGGATTTTTGGCTTTTAATGAATCAACAACTTTTTTTTGCTGCACTTTTGAAACAGAATCAGTAACACGTTTATTTATTTCAGGATCTTCTGCCTCTGTTTTATTATTACATGAAACAACAATCAAAAGTGATAAGAATATTAGAACTATTTTTCTCATTTTTTTAATATTAATTTTTTCGCTCAATAGCATATATAAGCAAGCGTTCTAAACTATTACGGGCATCATTCTTTGGCAGGTTTGCGAGAACGCTTAAGGCCTTATTTTTATATTCATGCATGATCTTATTAGCATAAGCAATACCACCTTTTTCTATTACAAAATCTATAACAATTTTTACCTGTTCACTTTCTTCGTTATGATTTTTAATAATATTTATTATTTTTCGTTTCTCTAACCAGGTGCAATTATTTAAAGCATAAATTAAAGGCAGGGTCATTTTTTTCTCTTTCACATCAATGCCGGTTGGTTTTCCAATCTGATCATCATTTCCATAATCAAAAAGATCATCTTTTATTTGAAAAGCAATGCCGGTTAGTGTGCCAAACTCTTTTGCAAGCTCTATGATTTTTTTATCATCACTTACCGAAGCAGCTCCGGCAGCGCAACACGCTGCAATTAAAGTTGCTGTTTTTTTGGTGATGATCTCAAAATAAATTTCTTCAGAAATATCCAGGCGGCGCGCTTTTTCAATTTGTAATAATTCGCCTTCGCTCATTTCGCGCACGGCATTACTTACAATTTTTAATAAATGAAAATCATCATTATCTAAAGAAAGTAATAAGCCTTTTGATAATAAAAAATCTCCGATCAAAACAGCAATCTTATTTTTAAATAATGCGTTAACGCTAAAAAACCCACGGCGCTCATTACTGTCATCTACCACATCGTCATGCACTAACGTAGCAGTGTGCAATAGTTCTATCAGAGCTGCCGCGCGATAAGTGCTTTCATTTATAGTTCCGGTATTTTGCGCACTTAAAAACACAAACAAGGGGCGTATCTGTTTGCCTTTTCTTTTTACAATGTAATTGGTAATCTTGTCTAAAAGAGGTACAGTACTTTTCATAGCGTCTTTGAATTTTTCTTCAAAGGCCAGCATATGTTCTGCTACCGGTTGCTTTATTTCGTTTATTGCTTTAGACACAATGGTCTTAAATTTAAAGTTTTTATTTTAATTGTTCCATAGCAAGCTTATTTTTATTTGCCAATTGGCCGCAGGCAGCATCAATATCCTTTCCGCGGCTATGACGAACATTACAAATAATGCCATTTTTTTCCAAATGATCGGTAAAAGCCTTTAAACGCTCTCTTGTAGTTTGTTTAAATTCACCATCATCAATTGGGTTGTATTCAATAATATTTACTTTACTCTTTACTTTTTTGCAAAAATTTACGAGGTCTTGTGCATCAGCAATGGAATCATTGTAATCTTTAAACGCAATATATTCAAACGTAGGGCGCGTGCCTGTTTTATCAATAAAATAGTTTAAAGATGCCGCTAAATTCTCTAACGAGTTGGTTTCGTTGATGGGCATTATGTGATTGCGTTTTTCGTCGTTGGCTGCATGTAACGATAATGCCAAATGAAATTTTACATTATCATCGGCTAATTTAGTTATCATTTTCGCAACACCGGCTGTTGAAACCGTGATACGCTTTGCAGCCATGCCAAGGCCTTGTGGACTGGTAATTTTTTCAACCGATTTTATTACTTCGGCATAATTTAATAACGGTTCGCCCATACCCATGTAAACAATATTGGTTAATGGCGAATTGTATTTTTCCATGGCCGTATTTTTTACCAATACAACCTGGTCGTAAATTTCATCTGCATTTAAATTACGCATACGCTTTAGCTTACCTGTGGCGCAAAACTTACAAGTCAAACTACAACCCACTTGCGAAGAGATACATGCTGTAAAACGCGTTTGATGAGGTATTAAAACACTTTCAACAACATAATTATCATGTAAGCGCATAGCGCACTTAATGGTCTTATCAGAGCTTACCTGTAGCTCGCTAATCCGAACATTATTAATTGCAAAATTGGTATTTAAATAATCTCGTAATTTTTTAGAGAGATTCGACATATCGTCGAAATTTGTAACACTTTTAGCCCACAACCAATCGTAAACCTGCTTTGCTCTAAAAGCGGGTTCGTTAATCTCTTTAAAAAGATCTGTTAATTGTTCAACCGATAAAGCCCGTATGTCTTTTTTTGCCATTAATTAAGGATACAAAGATACCATACAAACTTATAAATAACTAACTTTAGACCATGCGATTTTTAAGTGCAAATAAGATCTTTAATGGAAGACAATACCTGCCGGAAGGCTCTGTATTAGTAATCGACAGCCAAAATAAGTTAAAAGAGATCGTTGCTATATCTTCTCAAATACAAGATAAGCTGGAGTTGTTTAATGGCATTATTACACCCGGTTTTGTAAATGCACATTGCCATTTGGAATTGAGCCATTTAAAAGGAAAGATCCAAAAACATACCGGTATTCCGGGTTTTGGTAAGCAGATAATCATGCAGCGTATGAGTGGTTTTAGTAAAGAACAAATTCAAGAAAACGCCATTGAAGCAGATGCGCAAATGTGGAATAACGGTATTGTTGCCGTTGGAGATATTAGCAATGCAGACGATAGTTTTAAAACAAAACAAAATTCTAAGATAAAATACCATACGTTTATCGAGATTTTAGGACTAAATCCAGCAAATGAAAATATGATGTTTGACCTGAATTTTCCTTTTTTTAAAATATTACAATCATTAGGTCTGTCTGCGAGTTTAGCGCCTCACGCACCTTACAGTACATCCTTACAGCTAATAGAGCGTATTGCAAAATTTGATAAAGAAAACGATTTGCCCTTATCTATTCATAACCAGGAAACAGAAGAAGAAACAAAATTTTTTTTAGGAAGCGAGAACGATTTTAAAGGGCTTTACGATTTTTTAAAAGCAGATATTTCATGGTTTAAAGCGCCACGTGTTTCAAGTTTAAGATCATACATCCACGCATTTAATGATCAAAAAACAATGCTGGTGCACAATACGTTTTCTAATAAAGAAGATATTGAAATAGCTGCCGCTAAAAATTGTTTTTTCTGTTTTTGCCCGAACGCTAATTTATATATAGAAAATAAATTACCCGATTATTCGCTATTTAAGCTACATCAAAACTCACTTTGTATTGGAACAGATAGCCTGGCAAGCAACGATAGTCTTGATCTTATAGCCGAAGCAAATGTGATCTTAAAAAATTCAAATGCATTTTCTTTAGAAACTATTTTGCAAATGATGACCTTTAACAATGCTTCTGCTTTAAATTTAGATAACGAATTCGGAAGTTTAATGCCCGGCAAAAACACTGGATTAAATCTTGTAAATTTAAAAAATGATCAATTAGAACTAACAAAAAAAATAATTTAAAATGCTGTATTTAAAATCCTTCACCTTTAATCCTTTTCAGCAAAACACCTATTTGTTATATGATGATAAAGGAACCGCGTTTATAATCGATCCGGGTAATTTTAATACTTCAGAGAACGTGCAGCTTAAAAACTTCATTGAAGAAAAAAACTTAAAGCTTACACGTTTACTTTTAACGCATGCACACATCGATCATATTTTAGGCAATAAATTTATTTTTGATACTTACGGCTTATTGCCTGAAGCACATAAAGAAGAAGTATATTTTATTGAAAAAATGCCTCAAACTGCCAATATGTATGGCGTTCCTTTCGATGCCTCGCCTTTTCCGGAAAAATTTATTGAACCGGGTGATAAAGTTGCCTTAGGACAATATGAATTTGAAACTATTTTTACCCCCGGACATTCTCCCGGCAGTATTTCTTTTTACAATAAAGAAAATAAATTATTGATCAGCGGGGATGTGCTTTTTTACAATAGCATTGGCCGTACCGATCTGCCTAAAGGTGATCATGAAACATTATTGCGCTCCATCCGTGAGAAATTATTTGTTTTACCCGATGATGTGAAAGTATACAGCGGCCACGGACCAGCAACTACCATTGGTTTTGAGAAGCAAACAAACCCTTTTTTAATGTAGTTTTTATTTGCAGCGTCGCTGCTAAGCGTACTATTTTTTTACCACAGATTGCACATATTTTTATCGATGCAATCAGTGAAATAGACTGTAAGATATAATTATCAATGCCAGATATAAAGAAACTCTGCCATTTACAAAGTTTCGCACTTTAAAATTAGCCTCTAAACTAATATTCTGTTTATCTTTACACTATAAGAAAGCTTGTAGTCATATTTGCAATTTTTTATGGTTTTGGCCTTTTAGCCCAGGAACCAATTCTCATTCCTGGAAAGCCACCTTACGATAGAAAAGAAGAGATCCTTCACGATGGTAAACGTTATCGCAAATACAATAGTTATTTAACGCTTGGCGCTTCATTTTTCAACTCTTCCCTAAGGGCAGAAACGCAACAGGGCGTCGGTCTTGATTTTCATTTTCATATCCGCAGGCAATATTTCCAGGCAGGTTTTGGAATTAGCGGAAATGAGTTACTGGAAAACAATCACACTCAGTTTAAGCTGGGTTATGGTTACAGAAAAGAAACTGCAAAGTATAACTTTGCTGCATTTGCGGGACCAACTTTTTTTACCGGCGTTTACGGGGTGATCGATACCGGAAATGTATATAAACCCGAATTTTATCAGGGCGTTGGCGGTTATGCTTGCGTGCAAATAGCCACTAAATTGGTTTACGACATTGGTATTGGCGCCGAATTATTTGTTGAGGCAAGTGCTAAACAGAGCTTACTGGGGGTGCGTTTATTTCTGTTTTTTTCAGGCGCATACCGCGGCGTAAAAAGAAATTATAATCCACACGTTAGATCAGAAAATAAAAAATGATCGACTTTATTATTGTTGGAAGAGGCCTTGCTGCAATCGTTGTTGCACATACACTTCATGAAAACAATATTTCATTTAAGATCATTGGTGATCAAAACCTAAGTAATTGTTCTAAGGCAGCAGCAGGCATCTGGAATCCTATAGTTTTTAAGCGGATGACTAAAAGCTGGTTGGCTGACGAAATAATTCTTTACCTCAATAAATTTTATACAGATGTTGAAGAAAGAACAAAAGGAAAACTAATTACTCAACGCGCTATTATAAAACCTTTTGTAGAAGAGCAGGAAAAAAAACTTTGGCAAAAAAAAGCAAGCGCAGAATTAAACGGTTTTTTGGATGAAACGATTTATGAAGTTAGTTCTGCCGGACTGCAAAACTGTAAGCTTTCCGGTCAATATGGTTTGGTAAAACAAAGCGGCAATTTAAACGTTCCGGAGTTTTTAAAAGCAACTGATGTTTTTTTTAAAGAAAATTTAATTGATGAAGTGTTTGAACACGCACAAGTAAAATTAAACAGCGACAACATTTCTTATAAAAATGTAAACGCTAAAAATATTATTTTTTGTGAGGGCTATCTTGTAAAGAATAACCCGTTTTTTGATTGGATCCCACTTAAGCCGGCAAAAGGGGAAACGCTGGAAATTTCCGCTCCAGGTATAAAACTTAAAGATCATATTTTTAATAAAAATGGTTTTTTAATGCAATTGCCAACCGGCAATTTTAAAGTTGGCGCAACCTATGAATGGAGCGATCTTACCGAGGAAAAGACTGAAAAAGGCTTAACAGAATTAGAGCAAAAGCTCGGGCAAATGATAAGTTGTAACTACGAAGTTACCGATCACCAGGCGGGTGTTAGGCCATCGTCAATAGACAGGAGGCCAATTATTGGCGCGCATCCTGAGCATAAAAACCTGTTTATTTTTAACGGTTTAGGCACAAAAGGCGTCATGTTAGCACCTTATTTCGCAAAAAAGTTCGTAAATTTCTACTTGCAAAAAGAAGCCCTGCCCAATGATATTGTTGTAGATCGCTTCTACTCATTGTATGCAAATAAAAAAACATAAATTAAGACTGATCGGCAGACGCGAGTTTGTTGATTTTCCTTTATTAGGTGTTTTTAATATCGAAGCAAAAATAGATACCGGCGCATATACCTCTTCTATTCATTGCGAAGAGATCTTTACTAAAACCGAAAACGAAAAACAGGTTTTATATTTCACGCTTGTTAACGACGATCATAAAATGCAACGTTTCAACGATTTTACCCAAAAGAAAATTAAAAACTCTTTTGGTGAAATGGAGGAACGTTACATTATAAAAACCTTAATAAAGATCGGGCGTAAAAAAATAATTTCCACGGTTTCTCTTTCCGATAGAGGAAACATGCGTTACCCCGTTTTAATTGGCCGCAAACTGGTAAAAGGTAAATTTATTATTGACGCTAATCAAATTCATATTGGCGGAAAAAAAATTAAAGAAGGATTTATTAAATACACTCAAACAAAAATATAGATATGAGGATCGCAATACTATCACGCAATAAAAATTTGTATTCTACAAAACGCTTAATTGAAGCTGCGGAAAAACGCGGGCACGAAGTACTTTTGTTAGATCACATGAAATGTGTACTTGTAATTGAACAGGGAAGACCACATATTTATTTTAATGGAAAAGAAGTAAAAGATGTAAACGCCGTGATACCGCGTATTGGGGCATCAGCAACATTTTACGGCTCTGCCGTTGTGCGTCAGTTTGAAATGATGAAAATTTTTACAGCAGTAGAATCGCAAGCCCTGGTGCGCTCCCGCGATAAATTACGTAGCTTGCAGATCCTGGCACGTGCAGGTTTGGGAATTCCTAAAACCGGTTTTGCATCTTCGCCAAAAGATAAAGATATTGATAATGTGATTGAAAGTGTTGGCGGCGCTCCTTGCGTGGTAAAACTTTTGGAAGGCACACAGGGTATTGGTGTTATTTTAGCCGATAATCAAAAAGCTGCAAAAAGTGTATTAGAAGCTTTTATGAAATTAAAAGCAAATATGCTAGTGCAGGAATTTATTAAAGAAGCAAAAGGAGCAGATCTGCGCGTGTTTGTGGTTGACGGGCAAGTTGTAGGCGCCATGAAACGCCAGGCAAAAGCAGGCGAGTTTAGAAGTAATTTACACCGCGGCGGCACGGCAAAAGTTATTACACTTACGCCAGAAGAAAGAGCAACAGCAATTAAGGCTGCAAAAAAATTAGGACTAGGAATTGCCGGTGTTGATCTTTTACAATCAAAACGCGGACCGTTAGTAATGGAAGTAAATTCATCTCCCGGATTAGAAGGTATTGAGGGCGCTACAGGAATTGATATTGCCGGAAAAATAATTGAGTACGTTGAGCGTAACGAATTTAATAAACCGGGCGAATAATTTATGGCGCGAAAAACAATAACTATCAACGGTCAAAAAATTGAGCCGGGCGAAAATAAAACGGTGATCTTAAATTCGTATGAGTTGCATACAAAAACAAAGATCGAAATTCCCGTTCATGTTATTCACTCAAAAAATGAAGGTCCTTCTGTTTTGTTATGCGCCGGTATGCATGGCGAAGAGACAAACGGTATTGAAATAATCCGTAAAGTAATTTCGCGCGATGAAGTAGAGAATTTAAAGTGCGGCACTTTGGTAGCAATTCCTGTAATTAATGTTGTTTCTTTTTTATATGGTAGTCGTGATTTACCTGATGGACGTGATCTTAACCGTTGTTTTCCGGGAACCAAAAATGGTTCTTTAGGAAGTCGCATTGCTTACGATCTTATGAAACATATTGTGCCGATAATTGATTTTGGTTTTGATTTTCATACTGGTGGCGCTAAAATTAACAACTACCCGCAATTACGTTGCGTATTCGATTTTCCGGATAACGTGGCACTGGCCGAGCGTTTTGCGACGTCGTTAATTATTGACAGCACGTATCGTGATGGTACTTTTAGAAAAGAAGCCGCAAAAAAAAACAAGCCCATTTTGGTTTATGAAGGCGGCGAAAGTATGCGTTTTGATTATTTGGCAATTAACGAGGGGGTTAACGGTTGTTTGCGTTTAATGCAATCGTATAACATGATTGATTTTGATTTGCCGCATAACCCATCTGTTAAAATTAAAGATGATACCTGGGTGCGGGCCAATAGCAGCGGTCTTTTTCACATGAATGTAAATAACGGCGCGCATGTGCGTAAAGGCGATCTTTTAGGTGTTATTTGCAATCCTTTTGGGGAAGCAGAAGATAAAATTTACAGCCCAACAAATGGCTATATCGTGGGAATTAACAACCAGCCCGTGGTAAACCAGGGCGATGCTTTAATTCATTTGGGCATTGATGAAGATTGATTTAATGTTTAACTTTACAGTATGAATAGTAAAACAGACCTTGGTGATCTTTTAATTGCAGCCTTTGTTGCAGTTATTTTTATTACAGGTGTAATTGTTGTTTTTAGATTTATGAGGAGGAAAAATTAAAATGGTAACTAATCAGTTTATATTATTTTTAAATTTAGGTGGAGGAGAAGTAGTAATTATTTTATTCGTGATCCTGCTTTTATTTGGTGGAAAAGGAATACCAAGCATTGCAAAAACATTAGGTAAAGGTATTCGCGAATTTAAAGATGCAACCGGTAGCATTCAAAAAGACATTCAAAATAGTACCGGTGGTATTACCGAACAAGTGAATGAGCACATTCAGGAAGTGAAAAAGGAAATAGAAAAAGAATAATTAGTTTAAACCCTGCCAGGGGTTATAAACGAAAACCGCTTAATAACCCTGGCAGGGTTTAAGTGTAAATAAAATTTAATATGAAGTTTATTTTTTATTTCCTCATCTTTTGTCTTTCAGGATCAATCAGTTCTCAAACACCTCAGAAAATAAAATTTCAAAAAAATTCTTCTTTAATTTACTTTTTTCCAAAAGCAAAAACAGATTCTGTTATTTCATTATCTAACGATCTTTTTTATTTAGTGATTCCCGATTCTTTAAAAAAATCTAGTGCCATATATATTGAAAATGGCAAGATGATAAGAACAAACAACGATAGTATTGTACAATTAAATTATATGCCCGGCTTAAAGTACGAATCGCTTTATGTTATAAAAGAAAGTAAAGATCTGGTAAATAATAAATTAAAAAAAGAATTCGAATTTATTAGTTTAATAAACGGCTCTTCTTCTTATCCAAAAAACAAGATGTTGATACAGGTGGTAAACAAAAAGGAAGAGAAGGTAGTTATAGAAAATACTTATATTTATAAGAACTAATTTAAATTTTAACCATTAAAATCTACTAACATGTTAAACGGCGCAGAAGTTTATTATCCCCTGGCAGTTGGCTATGGTTGGACCTATCAGGCAAAAGACGGTTCTGTTTATACCAACTCCATAACGGCTGTAAATCCGGCTAATCCAAACGAATTTGCAATGGTTAATTCGTTAATGAACAAAAATCAGATCTTTAAAAAAGAGGGTGGAAATTATATAACGGATTCGTTTGAAGAAGGAACGCAAAATGTTTTATTGAAGGATGATGCAAAAGCTGGCGATACCTGGGAGATAAAATTTAAGGCGAATGGTTTGGATAGCATTTTGGTGATGACTGTAAAAGAGATGAGCGGAAGCAAGAGTGTGAACGGAAAGGATTTTGAAAATGTGATGATGATAGAAGCAGAAAGTAAAATTTTAATGAATGGAAATTTAATGCCGCTTAATTATTTTACGCAGTACTATTATGCAAAAGGTATTGGCTTAATCCTTACCACAACATCTATGGGCGATGAGCATAAATTGATGGATAGTATTTTTGAATAGAATTTTAGGCGATGGAACACTGATGACGCGGATTGTTATGATCGACGCTGATTAAATGAAACTATAATGACTTCTTAGCTAATTCTTCGTTAATTTTTTTAATTAATTTTTCAGGAACAGGGTATCCCATGTCAAATGATTTTTTAATTTCCGAGTATCCTCCTTCAAAATCACCAAGATTTGTTTTAATAATTCCTCTAAAATAATATAGATCTGGTTTTTTATAATTCAACATCTCACAAGTGTCAAAATCTAACTTGGACTCTAAAATTTTATTTATATGTGAAGCAGCAAGAGCTCTATAATAATACCATTCAGAACCACTTCTTCTTAAACCGGAAATAATCCTTAAGTCTTCATATGCGCCTTTATAATCGGCTATTTCATATTTGCACATGCCTCTGAATAAATAATGAGTTCTATTATCAGGTTGTAATCTTATTGCATGTTCAATATCTTTTATTCCTTCTTGATTTCTATTCAACTGAATGTGTGTAATACATAAATTGACAAAAAGTTCAACGTCATTGGAATCACTCATGCAAGCTTTTTCGCGATAATAGACAGAGCTATCCATTGCTGACTTAGATTCTATCTTTTTCTGCATCCTACTTGAAGCTTCAAGTTCCCATAAACTACCTAGGCAAGCGTAGATTTTTGATCTCTTTTCGGCCCATCTCAAAGCATTATACGTCAAATAAAAGGCCTTTTGACTATTTCCGGTCATAAAAAGTTGACCAGAATAGTTCGCCAAATATTTTATGTTCGTTGTGTCAATTTCGTAAATTGCCTTATGGTAGGAAGTTTCATCAATTTTTTGTCCCGATAAATGAAGATTTGATATTAATAGCGAGATGCTGTCACGCATTCTGTTTTTAATAGTTTCTGGTAAATTTTGTGTGTTTATTTTTTTAGTATTTACTTTTTGAGTGACAACTGGCTCAGAGCAGGAAAATAAAAAAGGTATGAATATTAAAATTAAGTCTATGTGTCTGTTTTTCATTCTGCCATCAGTATTTTATTTTCAAAAACATTAAAATCTGTGATAATCCGGCAAATCAGCGTCATCAGCGTTCCATCGCCATCAGATCTTCTTTATCAACTCCTTCATCAATAAGGTCATTTTTGGTTCCTGCATTTTTGCAATATGTTGTACTTCTTCGTGACTAACATTTTGCACCACACCTTCAACACCCAAATCGGTAACAATACTAATTCCAAAAACATCCATGCCTGAATGTTTGGCAACAATTACTTCGGGTACTGTGCTCATTCCTACCACATCTGCGCCGGTGCGCCATAAATAGCGGTACTCTGCAGGGGTTTCAAAACACGGGCCGCTAAGGCCGGCATAAACACCTTCGCTTACTTTAATATTATTTTCTTTTGCAATTTCTTTTGCAAGCGCAACGTAAGATTTTTTATAGGCTTCGCTCATGTCCGGAAAACGTGGTCCGAGCTGATCAATATTTTTTCCTATTAAAGGATTTGTTGGAAATAAATTAATGTGATCGTTAATGATCATAATTTCGCCCACTTCAAATTTCGGGTTCATGCCGCCGCTGGCATTGCTTACGCATAATGTTTTTACACCAAGCGCTTTCATTATACGAACGGGAAACGTTACCTGTTTCATATCATAACCTTCGTAAAAATGAAAACGGCCTTGCATGGCAATAACTTTTTTACCGCCTAATTCTCCAAAAATTAACTTACCGCTGTGGCCTTCAACAGTACTTACCGGAAAGTTAGGAATTTCGTTATAAGGGATCGCAAATTCAACAATGATCTCCTTCACCAATCCACCAAGGCCTGTGCCTAATATGATGCCAACCTGCGGTAAAAAGTTATTTGTTTTTTCATGTATACTTTTGGTGGTAAATTCTATTTGCTCTAACATACTTTAAAATTGTTTGATTAAACTCTTCTTCTTTATCTTTAAACGTTACTTCAACCGGCAAAACATAAATATTCATACGCTGCGCTATTGGCCAAATGTGTTTATTCTTTAAGCGCATAAAATCTTTTTCGGTTGTTACTAAAATTTTATTTCCGCCTTCAAAGCTATTATAATATCTTTCAATATCCTCAAGATCTTTTATAGAAAATTCGTGATGATCTGAGAATGGTAAGTGCTTTACATCCGCTGCATATTCTTTTAAATAATTTACCATCGGCTGTGCGTTGGCTATCCCTGCAAATGAAATTATCCTGAAACGGAAAAGATCATTAAGTGTATCAATTTTATCGTTGATATTTGTGATCGAATACAACTCGCCATATTTTAAATAGCTAAAAAATACTTGTTGATGTGCTTTTGGATTTACATCCTTTATAATATTTCTGATATCCACCGGGCTTGTTCTTTCAGGCGTTTTGGTAATAATGATCAGATCTGCACGAATAATGCCGCTTTTAAATTCACGTAATGTTCCAGCCGGGAGCATGGTATCGTTAAAATATAAATTATTGTAATCGCTTACTACAATATTTAATCCGCAACGGATAGCGCGGTGCTGAAAAACGTCGTCCAGTAAAATTACTTTTGGAGAATTCTGGTTTGCAATTAATTTTTTTACACCGTTTACGCGGTTGCCATCAACGGCAACCTGCACATTGTATTTGTATTTATAAATCAATGGTTCATCGCCAATGTCTTCGGCGGTACTGTTTTCATCGGCAATTAAAAAGCCCGATGTTTTACGTTTATAGCCGCGGCTAAGCGTTGCCAGCTTTGGTTCTTCCTGGCGTAATAATTTAATGAGGTATTCTACTAAAGGGGTTTTGCCCGCACCGCCAACCGAAAGGTTGCCAACGCCAATGGTGTGCACATCAAAACGGGTTACTTTTAAAAAGCCGCCGTCGTATAATCGATTTCTTAATAGCGTTATTACGCCGTAAATAAATGCGATAGGGGACAGCAATATTTTTAACCCGGGATTCAAACAGGTTAAATATGCTTATTTTTTTTGAAAAAGTGAAATATTAGCGAGATTTACTTCTCTTCGCTATCGCCACTTACTTTTTGCATACCAAGTTGCGGCTGGTCGGGATCGAATTTATATTCGTAGAAGTTAGAACCTTTATGATAACTAATATTTAAAATAGAAGTTTTATCCCACTCTGTAAACTTTTGCTTACCCATATTGGTAATTGTTTTTATACATGAGTTAATGTTTCTGGCTTTCCATTTGGCAATATTGGTTTTTGGGTTCCATTTTACAAAATACAGTCTTTGCTCTTTACCAGAATTACAAACCCCGCCATCTGATTTTGATTTTGTGAATGCCTGTAAAAATATAAGCATATACGTTGTATCGCCAATTACTTTTTCGTAAACCACTTTTTTGATCTCGGGTTCTTTTAGAATAGAATCATTTACGCAATAAGTAAGGTTAGTGTCTTTATTGGCAATATTAATGCATAATTGAATAGGAGGTTGTTTTGTTTTAAGCTTAGGATTTGGATAGGTTGTTTTTACCCAGAAAGACATTTTTTTCTTTCTTTGTTCTAACCTTAAGCCATTTCTTAACGAATCATTTTTAAGCTTTCTTTCTTTATAAAAAACTTTTTTACCAGTAATTGCATCAATTTCAGTTTCAGGAGGAAGAGTTAACTCCAGTAATTCTTCGGGAGTTTTTTCTTCTTCTATTTCGGCGCCGGTAGAATCTACCTTTGCGACTTTAGTTTTGGTTTTTGTGGTTTTGGTCTTTGTTTGGCCATTTACTGTAAATGACACAAAAAGTAAAGCAACGATAATTAGTCTATACATAAAGCGAAAATAATAAAATTTTTAGAGCATGTTTAACTATTTTAGATAATTTTTAACCAAGGGCGTATTTAAAACTGTCCGTTCTCAACAAGTTTTATGGCGCGTTCGATCATAATGTCTTCTACATTGGCGTCATACTCGGTTTTCATGTTATGGCCAAATAAACGGGCTACGGTTTGCCACATAGCCGCCTGGAAACTTCCCCTGAGTTGTTTTACCACCTCATAAGTTGTTTTGCCCGACTCGCGGTCAATTAATTTCATTAATACTTTGCCCTGGGATATAGAGAGTTCTTTTAATTCGTCTTCAAATTCTTTTCTAAGATCTTTTTCGCATACTTTTATAAAGGCCTTTTTCATATTCTCATCAGGCATTTTTGCCAGGGCCTTATCATATTCTTTTAGCTTGGCAGCGGCAAGTATGGCGTATGGATAAACTTTTTTTACGTTGTGTTTGGTTCTTGTCCAAAGTTCGTATTGTTTTTGATTTTTAAATACAAATTCGGTATAAACATAAACAGTATTAAGGTCAACAACAGGCAGGGTATCACCATTAACCAATTCGGCACGGCAACGGAAACCTACTTTAGGGGGAACCGTAAAATCCTGTGTATTTGTTTGGGCCTCAAAAGAAAGAGAGGTAAGGCTAATAACAGCAAAAGCAAAGATCTTTGAATATTTGAAGGAATATGTAAAAAAACTTTTGCTCATATAATCCTTTATTATCTTTTACGTTAAATGTAACCTACAAGTTGCGTACCAAAGCGTGTTAAAATTTATTAAGTGCTTAATTTAGCCTGTTCGTTTTCCATTTGGTTTTTTTAACAGCCTCACCCGTTAAAGCACCTTGCTTTTCTTTATTATTTTCAAAAATAATTGCGCCTGCAATTGCCGCTATTTCTGAGTACTCTTCGTTTTTAACATTTAAAACCTCAGGCGTAAAATACTTTCCAATAAATCCTGTGTCAAACTTTCCGCTTACAAAAGCATCGTGCTTTAAAACAAATTTACAAAAATCCAAGGTTGTTTCAACGCCAATTATTTTATAATCATCTATAGCCCTTATCATTTTTTCTATGGCCTCGGTACGATCTTTACCATGAACGATCAGTTTTGAGATCATTGGATCGTAATAAATCGGAATATCCATACCTTCTTCAAAACCATCGTCAACCCTTACACCAGGGCCGCTTGGGGTTTTGTAAACCACTAATTTGCCAATATCAGGTAAAAAGTTATTTGCTGGATCTTCAGCGCAAACCCTTACTTCCAGGGCATGACCATTAATTTTAAGATCTGCCTGCGTAAAGCTTAATTTCTCGTTGCGCGCTACTTTTATCTGTTCTTTAACAAGATCGAGCCCTGTTATCATCTCCGAAACGGGATGTTCTACCTGTAAACGGGTATTCATCTCTAAAAAGTAGAAATTTAAGTCGGCATCCACTAAAAACTCAACAGTGCCTGCGCCGCTGTAATTGCAGGCTTTAGCCACATCTACCGCGCATTTGCCCATTTTTTCGCGTAATTCGGGCGAAAGAACACTGCTTGGCGCTTCTTCGATCAGTTTTTGGTGACGGCGTTGAATACTGCATTCGCGCTCAAAAAGGTAAACGCAGTTGCCATGATTATCTGCTAATAATTGTATCTCGATATGACGTGGCTGGCTGGCATATTTCTCAATAAACACAGCGCCATTTCCAAAGGCCGATATAGCTTCGCTAATGGCCATTTTCATTTGTTCTTCAATTTCACTTTCTTTCTCAACAAGGCGCATTCCCTTGCCCCCGCCACCTGCGCTGGCTTTTATCAAGAGTGGAAAACCAACTTCTTTAGCCACTTTAACAGCTTCTTTTAAGTCGCTTATAGCTCCTTCAGAACCGGGGATCATAGGTACTTTATATTTTTTTGCAGTAGCTTTTGCACTGAGCTTATCGCCCATAAGATCCATACTTTCGGCACTTGGGCCAATAAACGTGATACCCGCTTTTTTTACTTTTCTTGCAAAATCGGCATTCTCACTTAAAAACCCATAACCGGGATGTATGCCATCAACACCTAATTCTTTACAAATAGCAATAATTTTATCGCCCTGTAAATAAGATTGAGCGCTTGGTGGCGGACCAACGCAAACGGCCTCATCGGCATATTTTACAAATAGCGCATTTCTATCGGCTTCAGAATAAATGGCAACGGTTTTAATTCCCATTTCGCGGGCGCTGCGCATAATACGTAAAGCAATTTCACCACGGTTAGCTACTAATATTTTTTTCATATAAATGTAAAATTATCAAATTGTAAGCGCTTAAAGATAATCAATATTCATATTGTAAAATAGGCTGCAAATGTTTTAGTTTGTTATTATCTTAGATCAATGTTTTTCTTTTTTTCAAAAATACTCGGCTTTTTAATTTCACCTTTGGTTTGGGTGTTTGTTTTGTTTTTGTATTCGTTTAAAACCAAGGTAGAAGGACGGCCAAAAAAATTAAGAATAACAGCCTTGGTTATTTTATACATCTGCAGCAATTCTTTTATTGTGGATGAATGCTTTAGGCAATGGGAGCCAACAACACCGGATTATTATTTGATGGATACAAAATACGAAGGGGCCATTATTTTAGGAGGAATAGGGCAGGTTGATCGGCGCTTACAAAAAATTAATTTTAGTTGGGCGGCTGACAGGCTTTTCCAAGTATTTCCATTGTACTATAAAGGCAGGGTAAATAAATTTATTTTTACCGGGGGCAGTGGCAGTATCGAGTTTCCTGACAATAAAGAAGGTGTTTATATAAAAAAATACTTGCAGGCAGTTAATATTCCCGATAGCGCTATGATTATTGAATCACAAAGTAAAAATACCTATGAGAATGCCGTTTTCACTAAAAAAATGTTGGATAGCTTGAAAATAAAAGGTAATTTTTTATTAGTTACATCTGCTTATCATATGCCGCGCTCAATGGCAGTATTTAAAAAAGCGGGGTTTACCAATCTTACGCCCTACCTTACAAATAGGGTAAGCGGCGCACGACGTTATACGCCCGATCATTTATTTATTCCAAACCCAGACGCATTGTTTTCTTTGCAAATGTTGATTCATGAATGGCTGGGGTACATAGTTTACAAAATAAAAGGTTATGCTTAAGTTCAATGAAGATCTGCTGCAGTTTTTGTGGCAGTACAAACTTTTAAAGCCACTGCCGTTAATCACAACAAGTGGAAAAGAAATATTTATTTTAAAGAATGGCGAATTAAATAGAGATTCAGGTCCCGATTTTTTTAATGCGCAAATAAAAATTGATGATGTTATTTTAGTTGGAAATATTGAAGTACACATTAAAACCAGCGATTGGTTAAAGCATAAACATCAACAGGATAAAAACTACGACAATATTATTTTGCACGTTGTTTATGAGCACGACGAGGCACTTGCGCAAAATGAGAATAATAATGTTGAGGTATTAGAAGTAAAGAATTTAATTGCAGAAAATACAATTGCTTCTTACAACAAACTCAGTACTTCAAAAGAAAAAATTGCCTGCGCCAATCAACTGGCAACAGTAAATGATCTTAAATTTATAAAATGGCTGGAACGCATGACTGTTGAGCGTTTGGAAGGGAAAGTAAAACTGATAGAGAACTATTTTAAAAGTGTTAATGGTGATTATACACAAACTTTTTATTTTATGCTGCTGCGTAATTTTGGTTTTAAAGTAAACAGTTTGCCATTTGAATTACTCGCTAAAAATTTGCCAATAACTACTTTATTAAAACATTCAGATAATTTATTGCAGCTGGAAGCTTTGCTATTAGGAACTTCCGGCTTGCTAGAAAATCAGTTTGAAGATAAATATATTCAAAAATTGCAAAACGAATTTGATTATTTAAAAAACAAATACGGCATCATTCCTTTAAATAAAGAGATCTTTAAGTTTTCAAAACTGAGGCCTGCCAATTTTCCAACTATCCGTTTAGCGCAGTTTGCGCGATTAATCAACTCAAAACCCGGTTTATTTATTGCTCCTTACGATTTTTCAAATTACGAAGAAATTGTTTTGGCCCTTAAAATAAATTTAGATGGTTACTGGAAAAACCACTATAACATGGATGGCAATCTAACTTCTAAGGATCTTACTTTGGGCTTAACATCCATTGAGAACCTGATTATAAATACGTTTGCACCTTTTTATTTTTTCTATTCAAAACGCACTGCTAAACAGGAAATGGGCGATCTGGCCATTGAGCTTTTAAATAAATGTGATTTTGAGCAGAATACAAAAACTAAACTATTTCAGGATAAAAAAGCAGTTTTAAAAACTGCTGCCGACAGTCAGGCCACCATTAATTTATTTGATAATTATTGTACAAAAAAAGCCTGTTTAAAGTGTGGCGTGGCCGCTTCGTTGTTAACATGAGCTTAATTTTTTTTATATTTGTTATATGATAAGTAAAATAGTACAGTGGTTTGAGCAAAAGGCCTTTGGCGTTTGTGAGTGGTGGGGAAAATCGCTTGGTATTAAAACAACTACCGTGCGTATGTATTTTATTTACCTTTCTTTTTTTACGTTCGGGAGCCCTATAATTATTTATTTTATTATGGCCTTTATTTTAGAACATAAAAACTACTTTAAGCCTTTTAAATCGCGCAAACGCAAAAGCGTTTGGGATATTGATTAATCCTATAAAATTAATACATGAAAAAAACTCTTACTCTTTCGGCAATGGCTTTTGCAGGTTTTGCTTTTTCGCAATCTATAAATGTAAAAGAAGGTAACGAAAAATTTAGCACAGGTAATCAATACGCAATTACTACAACTATTTATGAGAATACAGCTGATGAAGCAATTAGTGAATGGAAGAAAGTATTGAAAGATTATAAGTACGAAAAAGTAAAAGATAACGACGGCGAGGTTTTTGGCGATAATATTTTAATTAAAGAATGGGGGAATAATCCTGTTGACATTTACACTAAATTTGAAGAAGATAAAAAGGCAAAAACTGTAAAAATGAGTACTGCTGTGGATCTTGGCGGAACTTATTTGGCTTCATCGGATAAAGATAAGACCAAGCTCGTTGAAAAAATGATGAAAGATTTTGCAGTTAAAATGACCAAAGAACCAATTACAGCAGCAGTAAAAGTAGCAGAAAAGCAACAGGTAAAATTAGAAGACGATCAAAAAGATCTTGAAAAAGATAACAAAAACAAAAAAGAAGATATTGAAGACTACAAGAAAAAAATAACAAAAGCCGAAAAAGAAATAATTGAAAAAGAAGCGGCCATTGAAAAGAAGAAAGGCGAAGTAGGCATTCAAAAAAAAGTGGTGGATGCAAGTGCTGGTGCAGTTAGCGAACAGGCAAAATCGGCAAAAAATATTTTAGAGAAACTGGAAGGCCAGCAAAAAGATCTTGAAAAAGATAAGAAGAATTTAAAAGAAGATATGGAGGGGTATAATAAAAAAATAAAAAAGGCAGAAGACGACATTAAAAAGAATGAAGAAGACCAGGTAAAGAAAAAGGCCGAGATTGAAACTCAGAAAAAAGAAGTTGAAACCGTTAAAAAGAAATTAGACGCGGTTAATTAACGGAACTTTATCAACGGATATGCGTTAGGGATTGTAGTGGAAATCCTTTTTGAGAGGATACGAACAAAAAGATTGGAACGGAAAGCCCGGGCCGCAGGCAACGCCCACAACTACTCATTAAAATAAAAATTATTATTGGATTTACCTTGAATTAATTTTTTGTTTCTTCTTTTTTAGGATCTTCAGAAAGATCGGGTACGCGTAAAATAGATAGTATTAAAGTTGCAAAACCCAGCAAAATAATCCCTGGCAGAAATCATTTTTTTGGGTTGCGCCCTGATTGTTTAGCGTAAAAATAAGTGATCGTTGGTAAACCCAATAACATCATTAAGCCCAGACTAGGGATTACAGTTATTTATTTAATTCTTCCCAATATTCTGCACCGCGGCGTGTGTGCGGTATAACAATTGTTCCGCCAACAATATTAGCAACTGCAAATATTTCATAGATTTCTTCTGTTGTACAATTTTGTTCTTTGCACTTGCCTAAATGATATTTAATACAATCATCACAACGCAATACCATACTTGCTACAAGACCAAGCATTTCTTTTGTTTTTACATTTAAAGCTCCTTCAGAATACGTTTGCGTATCTAAATTAAAAAGGCGTTTAAGTACCAGGTTATCTTTTTCTAAAACAACCTCGTTCATTTTTGAACGATACTCATTAAATTCTTTTACTTTTTCTGACATAAAAACAGTTTAATCGGTTATTCTAATTTATGTTTTTTTATTACCCATTTCGAAACAAAAACACTTATTTCGTATAACAAATACATTGGGATTGCAACAACCATTTGCGAGGTAACATCGGGGCTAGGGGTGATTACAGCGGCGGCAATTAAAATAATAATTACCGCGTGTTTACGATATTTACGCATAAACTGAGGCGTTAAAAGCGTCATACGCGTTAAAAAGTAAACTAAAATAGGCATTTCGAAAATTATTCCGGCAACTAAAGTCATAGTACTGATCAAAGAAATATAATCGTCAAACGTATTTTGAGTTTGAACAATGCCACTTGATGAAACCTGGTAATTGATCAAAAAGTTATAACTCATTGGGAAGAGTAAAAAATAACCAAAGAAGATACCGATCAAAAATAAAATGGAAGCAATAACTACAAATATTTTTACAGGACCAATTTCTTTGTTTTTTAAGGCCGGACGAACAAATTTCCATAACTCCCACAATACAAAAGGAAAACCAAGAATGATACCGCATAAGAACGAGATCCACATATGATTAAAAAATTGTTCAGATGCGCTTAAGGTTTGTAGATGTGCTGGTTTAATGGTCATACACATTACATCGCCGGCACCAATTTTATGCCCAAGACTGCATAGTACTTTATAAGAAATAAAATCCTGTTGCAGTGGCCCAAAAATTATAGTGTCAAAAACAAAATCGTTCAAACAAAAAGCAGTAATTGCAAAGATCATGATCACGGCAGCGCTACGCACTAAATGCCAACGAAATTCTTCCAGATGTTGGAGGAATGACATTTCTTTACCTTCTGTTTTTGTAGTTTTATCTGAACCGAAAAAAGCCATTTATGGCTGCAAATTTACACTAAAACCCACTGATTTCAAATCTTCCCAAAATAAAGGGTACGATTTAGAAACAACGCCTGGATCTTGTATACTAAGCGCCCCGAAAACCAACGCCAGCGGCGCAAAGCTCATGGCCATCCTATGATCGTTATATGTCTCAATAGTCAATGGTCGATCGTCAATAGTCGAAAGTACGTCCTGAGTCTTGAGCCTTTTGTCATTTATATGAATAGAATTTTCGGTAATGCTAATGATAGCTCCAAACTTTTCAAGTTCTGTTTTTAAAGCTAAGATCCTGTCGGTTTCTTTTATTTTTAATGTTTTTAGCCCCGTTAATTCTGCTTTTATTCCTAAACCAAAACAGGTTACTGCAAGTGTTTGGGCAAGATCAGGGCAATTTGTGAAATCGTATGCAAAGTTTTTTGTAGGCGTTGAATTTTTTGCGAGCATTAGCAGCTCATTTTTAAATTCCGATGTGACACCAAGTTCTTTATACATATTTTGTAAAACAGAATCTCCCTGCGAAGAAGATTTTTTAAGACCACGTAGTGTAATGGTTGCGTTTTTACTTAAAGCAATTAAACTGTACCAATAAGATGCAGCTGACCAATCTGACTCGATATAATAAATGGAAGAAGGAAGATGTAAAGTGGAAGACGAGGAAATTTTAATTGTATTTAAAACGGTTGATGCTTTTATGCTGAATTCACTTAATAGATCTAATGTCATTAAAATATAAGGCCACGAAACAATATCATTTTTTAATATCAGTTCCAAACCATTTTCAAATTTTGCTGAGATCAATAGCAAAGCAGAAATAAACTGGCTGCTGATGCTCCCATCTATTTCAATTTTTCCTCCTTTTAATTTTTTGCCTTTTATCTTTAATGGCGGAAAAGTGTCTTTTTCTAAATAAGAAATATCTGCACCTATAGATTGTAGAGCATTTACCAATTCGCCAATGGGCCGTTGTTTCATGCGATCAGATCCAGTTAAGGTCCATTCGCCCTCTTTGCAAGCTAAATAAGCAGTTAAAAAACGCATATCTGTTCCGGCACTACCAACATCTATTATGGCATGCGTTTTATTTTTTATTTTTTCTAAGGCTTTTTGTAAGTGCTGCGTATCCTCCGAAGTGGAGATGTTTTCAAGACTAAGATCCAGCTCTAACACATCTTTAAGAATTAATAATCGGTTTGTAATGCTTTTAGAACCTGAAAGCCGGATGGTGGAATTTAAAATATGTTGGGGCGCTTTTAAGATCAGCATTAAATAGAGGTATTATAATATTCAAATGCTTTTTTGATATGAGTTTCATTCACTTCCACATCAATTTTTCCTGCACCGATTTTGTTAGGAAGCGCAAAACGGAATTTATTTTTCGTGGTTTTTTTATCGTTTTTTAGCAATTCTAAAATGGAGTCAAGGCTCAGTTCAATTTTAGGAGGTGGAAATGTTTTTTTAAGAGTAGAAGTAATTTCTTCAAATTCTGTTTTTGAAATAAGTTTTTTTTGAAATGTAATATGTGCTTCTACCAGCATACCAATGGCAATGGCTTCGCCGTGTAATAATTCATTTAATGTGCCTAATAAAAGCGATTCAATAGCATGTCCTATAGTGTGTCCGAAATTTAAAATTTTGCGCGTTCCCTTATCAAAGGGATCTTTTAGAACGATCTTATTTTTTAGCGCGATGCTTTTAGTAATAAGTTGCTCCGAATTATGATCGGGCTTTAGAGCTTTTAAAACACTCCAAAAAACGTTATCAGAGATCAGAGCAATTTTAAAAACTTCGGCCAGTCCATTTTTATAATGACGCTGAGGCAGGGTCTTTAAAAATTCGGGATACACAAAAACAGCTTTTGGTTGGGTAAAAGTGCCGATGGAGTTTTTTAATCCCGCAAAATCAATTCCTGTTTTTCCACCAACGCTGGCATCGGCCATTGCTAATAAAGAAGTGGGAATATTTATAAAATCAATACCTCTTTTATAAGTAGAGGCACAAAATCCACCAATATCGCTCACAACACCGCCACCTAAATTAATAATAACTGAATTTTTATCTGCCTTATTTTCTATTAAAGTTTGCCAAATGTGCGCGCTAAAATCCAACGATTTACTTTCTTCGCCGCTTTCCAGCTCAATAATTTCCGCTTCTTTTAATGCCGGACAAGTCATTATTAAAGTTGGTAAACAAAATTGAATGGTATTTTCATCACAAATAATAAAAAGCGATGAATAGTTAGATCTTTTTAAAAACGCGGATAGTTTTTTTAAAGCATCTTTTCCAACACAAATGTTATATCCCAGCGATTTAATAACAGGCATGGTTAAAATTAACAATAATAATTGAAGGCTTAAGCACAAAGTGCACAAAGCCATCACGAAGCGCAAAAAGTTTATATCTTAGTGTTCTTTGCGCCTTCTTAGTGGTCTTGGTGCTTAAGTTTGTAGCCAATTCTTAATAATTAACTCTCCATATTCAGAAAGAATAGATTCAGGATGAAATTGAACCCCACTTACATTAAACGTTTTGTGGCGCGCTGCCATTATTTTTCCACCATCATCTTTAGCGGTGATAATTAGGTCTGAATTTATTTTACGCTCATCAATTACCCACGAATGGTATCTGCCAACATTAAAACGGGTTGGGCAATCTTTAAAGAGCCGATCTTTTTCTATAATACTAATTGGGGTGGCCAGGCCATGAAAAACAGTTTCTAAATTTTTTAAGGGCGAATTAAAGTGTTCACCAATGGCCTGCAAACCTAAACACACACCCAAAATATTTTTTGTTGAATGGTATTTTTTAAGAAGCTCAGGCATTATGCCCGCATCTTTTGGCAACCCCGGCCCGGGAGAAAGTATGATCATGGAGTAGTTATTTATTTCTTCGATGTTTATTTTATCGTTCTTAACTACATCAAATGGAATAGCGCTTACTTTTTCAACCAAATGGGCCAGGTTGTAGGTAAAGCTGTCGTAATTATCCAGGATTAAAAGTTTCATTAATGGCATAAAGTTAGTTATTTTTAAGGATGAGATCATTTTAGCGTCTAAATCCAAAATAATTGCTTATTCGTAAATTAACATATGCAACGAAAATACGTTTACCAGATTTTATTTTTAATTATTTTAATTTTTGCAGCCTTTAAAATGCAGCCACCCAAAACCATTACTTATTTGCCATTGGGCGATTCGTATACTATTTGTACAGGAGCAACCGAAAAAGAATCGTGGCCGGCAATATTAACTAACCATTTATTTGAAAATAAAATAGATTGCAAACTATTGGATAATCCGGCAAGGAATGGATTTAGCACACAAAACCTTATTGATAATGAATTGCCTTTGGTAAAAAAATTAAAGCCCGACTTTGTTACCGTATTAATTGGCGTGAACGATTGGGTGAGGGGAGTTTCGAAAGAAAATTTTACCAAAAACTTGATATTTATTCTGGATGTGGTTCAAAAAACAATTCCCGATAAGAAAAAAGTTATTTTAATTACTATTCCTGATTTTGGAGTAACGCCATCAGGAAAAAATTATGGTAACGGAAGGGATATTGGAAAGGGAATTGCGGAGTTTAATGCCGTAATAATTGAGGAAGCCAAAAAAAGAAATTTGCCTTTGGTAGATATTTATGATCTTTCTAAGGCAATGAAAGATGATGCAAGTTTGGTGGCGGCTGATGGTCTTCATCCTTCAGCCAAAGAATATGCGTTGTGGGAAAAACTTATTTTAAAGGAGGCATTGATCTTATTAAAATAAAAAAACGGACCTTTTTGGGATCCGCTTTTCGTTGTGTTTAGTAATGATTTTATTTTCCAAGATCTTCAAAGTTCACTTCAGAACTTGATGATTCGTTATTGTGTTCTTTTCTGGGTTCAATTTCGGGTGCGTTCTCTTTAATATGCGCAACGGCTTCATTTAGTCCTTCTACAAATTTTTCAAAGTCCTCTTTATATAAGAAGATCTTATGTTTTTCATAGCTGAATTTACCATCAGTACCAAAACGTTTTTTACTTTCAGTAATTGTTAGGTAGTAATCATTTCCACGAGTGCTCTTCACATCAAAAAAGTAAGTGCGTTTTCCGGCTCTTACAGATTTTGAGAACAAATCTCCACTTTCATTTTTTTCTAGTTCTTCTGACATAGTAATAAGTTTGACTGGGGACAAATATTAGAAAAACTTTTTAAGGTTTGTCAATGTGTTAATAATTCGCCAGTATTGTTAATAGCGCACCGCCTCTAAAAATCTAACTTTCTGCGTTGCGCTTCAAAACTAATCCTGATATCTATCGGGATCATTTACCAAAAGTAAACTCAGTATCTAATTTATTGCACCTCTTGACTATTGGATTTTTAGAGAAGGCGCAACAAAAAAGCCTTCCTGGATTTTGGGAAGGCTTTTTCTTTGAATTAGATAATAATTACGATTTTTCTTCTTTTTTAATTTCTTTGATAGCTTTTGCACTGTCGAACATTTTTTGAGCGGTTGCTTTATCAAATGGTTCTGCCTCGGTGCTTTTAAGGTCTTCGATGCAATAATCAGTGGCTCCTATTTTTTGGTTAACTACGAAATGAAATTCAGGTTTAACGATCTCACTTTCCCAAAAAATTGCAGCTGGCTCTTCAACAATGTAGTTTTTGAATTTTAAAACCTCGTCTTCTTTAATGTCTTTTTTCTTCAGATCAAGATCGGCTGCCTGTTCATTAATTGTAATGGCAAAGCTGGTACCCACTTTAATATCTAATGATCCTGAAGACTGTTCAATGATCTCTAGTTTTGCGGCAACGGTATCGGGCACAAAAATGGCAAATGGCTTTCCGTATTTACTAAGGTCTAAAACATTCATGCCTTGCGGGGCAACTATGGCTTCTTGTTCTGCCTTTTTACCACCGCAAGAAATTATAGTTGATGCGATAAGGGCAATGGATAATAAGTTGATTAGTTTTTTCATCTCTTTTATATTTTAATAATAGTGTAAATATAAATTAAATTTTGAGATGATTAATTTTTGCAGGACACAAAAATAAAAGGGCAAAAAAAAACCCCGCTTTTGCGGGGCTTCTTTCTTATTTTTTCTTAGCTGCTTTTTTTGCAGTTTTTTTCTTAGCTGCTTTTTTAGGAGCTTTTTTAGCTGCCTTTTTTGCACCTTTTTTAGCTGCTTTTTTAGGAGCGCTTTTTTTTGCTGTAGCTTTTTTAGCTGTTGCTTTTTTTGCCATGGTTTTTTTGTTTTTGAGATTTGTTGATACGAAGTAAATAAATTTTTTATTGTTATCTAATTATTAAAGGGTTATTTTTTCAACATTGATTTGTTGAAATTGTTAATAGCGAGATTTAAAAGCAGAATTATTAATTACAATATGGATATTTAAGCGTTTTAAAAATTTTACGATGCTCTGTGTGTATTGATTTTATTAGTGTTTCAGAGCATCGATGATATTAATGATCAAAAACTGCTGTTTTATTTTTGAAAAAGCGTTCAAAAAACCCAAAATTGTTTTTTTTATTCTTTCATCAAAATTTCTTCTTCAATTTCCCAATCTGCTAAAATTTTTATTGGTTTTGGATGAATAAAAACATGTTCGGGTTGAATTTTCAAGTTAAGATCACCTGTATCCCATTTTTTATTTTCATTCACATCAAATACAATTTTAATTTTATATGTACCCGGTGTAACATTAGTAAAATCAATAGTTACAGCGTTACTGGCTGATAAACTAAACGTAACAAATTGTTCTCTTATGATTTGTTCCTGATCATTTATTAGCTGAACTAAATAACCTTGTTTTTTATTAAAAAGTAGTTTTAAGGTCAATTTGCCAAGCTCCGTTTCACTTTGAGTTTGAAAATTGATCAACGAACTATCATTTTTGTTACCATTCTCATCAAATAAAGCATTCGTGTCTGTTTTTAATGAATAATCAAGTCCTTGTTTTAGTTTATTCCCAATTTCAAGCGTATTAATGTTTATCCATTTGTATTTTATTGCCTGCTCAGATATCAAACTATCTTTCTTACTGATGAGTTTTAGTTTGCTCATATCCGTTCTTGATGTATCCATCCAGTTTAAAAATGTAAGCTGCAGCGCTGTGTTTAAAGGTAGTTTGCCCGCTGTAGCATTACTGCTAAAATTAAATTTGCGTTTAGCTGCACTTACTTTTGGCAATTTTACCTGAACAGTGTCTGTTTTTTTGAAAGTGATGTTATTGATCAATAAAACCAAAGTATCTTTTAAATTTCTGTAATAAAAGGATAATGTATCTTTTTCCTTGCCCACAGTTGTTTCAAAAATGTTGGTTGCATCGGCTTTAATTAATGTTTTTAGATCTAAAACACTTTTCTTATTTAAAATAACCTGGCTAAAGCCATAATATGGCGAATTTATTTTTTTGATGAATACTTTTGGCGCTTCTTCTTTAAATAAACTAAGCTTAACGCTTGTGTCTGAACTTAATTGAAGTAGCGAATCATTAAATGCTATGCGTTCAATATCGCCATCATACATATAGTTCTTGTTTTTATCGGCCAATGCATATACCTTATATATAGCATGCGGCAAATTGCCAAACTTAAACTCTCCGCTTTCGGATGTACGTGTAATATAATTCGGTGTTTTTTTGTAGGGAAGGCTGTCTACATCTTCTGCCTTATTATATAGACCTATTATTATATCTTTTTCGGGTTTATTATTAAATGCATTGAGTACAATACCTTTTACTTTGAGTGAATCGATATTATTTCCGGTTGAAAATACGTATTCAAAATTTTCGAGCGCATTTGCCTCCGTCATATCAATAATAGCTTTTCCAAAATAGAAACGATAAGTTGTATTGGGTAAAAGTGTTTGTTTATTAAAAGAGATGATCAGTTTTTTGCCATCGGTACTTATATCAGGATCAAAACCAAGTTTGGGCGATATAATTAGTTGATTGGGCAGATCGGCCAATTTAATGTGCTCATTAAATTTTAAAACGATCTGTTCTGAATTAAAGTTTACCGTTTTATTTGCAGGAATGGCTTCCAATAATTTTGGAGGAGCAGTATCGCGAACGCCTCCGCTTAATGTTCCTATCTGGGCACATCTTTCTAATAAAAGAATAAAAAGAACCGCTAAAACTATTTTTACTACCTGTTTTGCCATTAATTAACAGCTGTAAAAGTAAAACAATTTACGGTTAATAGCATATCTTTACAGTACGCATTGCTTAGCTATTATCTTAAAATATTAAAAAAACTATCACTTTATAAAGCATATAACTTTATAAAGCTGGCCTTTGGTTTTTATTATTCGCGACTGATAAATAAACCCGTTCAAAGCGCCTTACCTTTTTTTATAAGTATTGAACCAACTACCAGCTGTAATTTACGTTGCCCGCAATGCCCCAGTGGTTTGCGCGAATTTACCCGCCCAACCGGTATGCTCCAAAATCAATTGTTCGAAAAGATCATCCTTCAAACCAAAAAGCATTTGCATAGTCTTACGTTTTATTTTCAAGGAGAACCTTACCTGAATCCTGATTTTTTAAAAATGGTTTCGTTTGCCAACGATCATAATATTTTTACCATAACAAGTACCAATGCGCATTATTTGACCGAAGAAAATGCAAAAAAAACAATTGAGAGTAAACTGGATAAATTAATTATTTCGGTAGATGGTATTACCCAGGAAGTTTATGAAAAATATAGAATTGGTGGCAACTATAATAAAGTAATAGAAGGCACCAAAGAAATCTTAAAACAAAAAAAACTCTTAAAGAGCAGTTCACCGCACGTTGTTTGGCAATTTGTGGTTTTTAAAACCAACGAACACCAAATTGAAGCTGTAAAAAAGTTGGGTAAAGAACTTGGTGTTGATGAAGTAAAGATAAAAACAGCACAGATCTACGATTTTGAAAATGGGCACGATCTTATTCCTGAACTGGAAGAATACTCACGCTATAAAAAAAGCGATTCGGGCAAATTTGAATTAAAAAACAAATTATTGAATCAATGCTGGCGTATGTGGCAGGGCTGTGTAATAACGTGGGACGGTAAAATTGTGCCTTGTTGTTTTGATAAAGATGCCAAATACAAATTGGGCAATTTAGAAAAAGATACATTTGAGAGCATTTGGTTCTCTGAATCTTATAATAATTTCCGCCGCTCTATCTTAAAGAGCCGGAATCAAATAGATATTTGTACGAATTGTACTGAGGGAACTAAGGTCTACGAATCTTAAAGATCAAACGAATTTTTGCGAATCGAGAACTACTAATTTGTACGAATTAAAGACGAATAAGTAAAGATTTATAATGTTTGATTATATGTTATTCTTCAAACCATTCTTGTCCATTATCCAAGCGCATTAAAAAATCTGTGAAGGATAAACCGATATTAATGTGGTCTTTTTTGTCTAAACCGGTTAATGGAGAAAGTACAACTCTAAATTCAGTTTCGGATATTTTTTCTAGTCCTATTAATTCGTCACCACCATTTGTGCCAATGCCAAGAGTATTTGGAAGATTTTCAATTATTCCGTAATCAATATTTGCTTTAATAATTTCATCTATATCCCACAAGCTTACAAATTCACAACAAATTAAACTTTCATTACCGCAAAACAGTTGCAAAAAAGACTTATAGTCACCTGAGATTTTGAACCCGACAACTTTTTCAATTTCTTCAAATGATGTATTTGAACTTTTAGTTCGCCTTGGCCAATTATATTTTTCAAGAATATATGCGAAATCCCCCATTTGATTAATCTCCTTCACCAAAGATCTTCGTAATCACATCTTTATTTTTTTCGGCAATTATTTTTCGTTTCAGACTTAATTTTGGAGTGATCTCTCCCGATTCAACCGTCCAGTTGCCTTTAATTAATTGCGTACGCTTTAATTGTTCGTAAGGCGCAAGGCTTGTATTAATGGCTTTTATGTGCGCGTTAATTATTTTTTTGATCTCGTCGTGCTCATGCGCCTCATCATTGCCTGGCCAGTCGATATTATTTTTATTAAAATGTTCTTTAAAGTTTAATATCGAAGGTATGATAATAGCGGACGCATATTTTTGGCCTTCGCCAATTACCATACAATGTTCTATAAACTTGCTTTCTTTTAATTTATTTTCAATAGCCACTGGCGAAATGTATTTTCCGGCGCTGCTTTTAAAGATCTCTTTTTTACGATCGGTAATTTTTAAGAAATTATTGCCTACAAATTTTCCAATATCACCGGTGTGGAACCAACCTTCGCTATCAATTACTTCGGCGGTTGCTTCCGGGTTTTTATAATAACCCATCATTAAGCTTTCGCCTTTCATTAATATTTCGCCATCTTCTTCAGCAATTTTTACTTCGGTGTTTCTGATGACATGCCCAACCGTACCAAACATTTGGTTACCTGCTCCTAAACGGTTAACGGCAACTACCACGCAAGTCTCAGTTAAACCGTAACCCTGTAATAATTTTAAATTGGCACAGGCAAAAATGCGTTCAACTTTTGGGTTTAATGCGGCGCCACCGCTTACAATTACAAAAACATTTCCGCCAACGGCCGCGCGCCATTTTGAGTACACCATTATATCACAGATCTTTCTTTGAAATTCGTACCATGGTCCGTTTGCCCCATCTAATTCATATTTTTCGGCTAATCTTACGCTCCAGTCAAATACAACTTTTTTAAAACCGCCTAATTTTTCGCCGGCCGACATTATTCTTTCCAATACTCGTTCTAATACACGCGGAACAGCAACAAAAATTTCAGGTTTTATATCACGGCAATTATCGCCAATGGTTTCAAAATTCTCGGCATAATAAATACTTACGTTTTGATAGAGATACATGGTATTTAAAAAACGCTCGTACACATGGTTCAATGGCAAAAAGCTTAAAGCCCGCCAATTTGGGGTAAATGGGGCAATATCCTGGCAATTTAAAACATTGCGAACCAAATTACGATGAGAGATCATTACACCTTTTGGTTGGCCGGTTGTGCCCGACGTATATAATAAGGTAAGCAGATCGTTTTCGGTGACCTTGCTTTTTATTTCTTCAATTTTAGCGAGATCTAAATTTTGTTTTCCTAATTCTAAAAATTCGTCAAACGATTTAACGCCTTCGATAGGATGAAAACTGAACACGTATTTTAAATGTGGTAATTCTGCTTCTAAACTTGCCAGTTTTTGAAACGTAGATTTTTCGGAGATAAAAATAATTTTTGCTTCGCAATGATTTAAAATATATTTAAGATCGCCGCTGCTTATGGTTGGAAAAATCGGCGCTGTTGGCATGGCTACCTGTTGCGCACCGTAATCCACAAAATTCCACTCGGGCATATTGCTGGCCATAATGGCAACGGCATCGTTGCTTTTTAAACCCAAATGTAAAAGTGCCGAACCTACATAATTTGCTTTATTTACAAAATCGGCAACACTGTGCTTTACCCACTGTTTGTTTTCTTTGGCCGTTAAAATATCATCCTTTGTTGAAGTGGCTTTAAGCTTATCAAGAATATCAAAAACTCTTTTTATTTCCATAATACAAGTTAAATTTCTTAAAAATTAAGCGAATAACAAAAGTTTTTCTTTCGGGATTTTTCTTTTGTCACTTTTGTCGCGCAAAAGTAACCAATCCCGATCTATCGGGATTTGATCTTTCGAAGTGTGATTATTCCGAATGCTGCGCCAGGGATTGAAACGGAAATCCTTTTTAGCTTTTTCAGCTAAAAAGATTGAAGTACGGCAAAAGCACAGTGTGCTTTTGAGCGAGCTTGTGCGATGAGTTGTGTAAAGCCTGCCCGGGCGCCCAAAAAAAGAGATTTATCACTATTTTGTTCCTTTTAGCAATTGATTATTTTTAAGTAACTTTGCTTCTCAAAATTTAGCTATGATCGTTATTACAGGCTCAGCCGGATTTATTGGCAGTTGCATTGTTTCAAAATTTAATTCGGAAGGAATTAATAATCTTGTTTTAGTGGATGATTTTTCAATCAACGAAAAACAGGCTAATTATACTTTAAAAACCTTTTACCAAAAAATAGAACGCAAGCATTTTATTGAGTGGTTTGATAATAATTATAATATTGTTACCGATGTTATTCATGTTGGCGCCAGAACGGATACTACCGAAAAAGATGCTCATATTTTAAATGAACTGAATTTACAATACACAAAAGATATTTGGGCTATTTGCGCAAAGAATAAGATCAATTTAATATATGCTTCGTCTGCCGCCACTTACGGTTTGGGCGAATTTGGCTACGATGATGATGAAACAAAAATTCAGCATTTAAAACCATTAAACCTTTACGGCGAAAGCAAGAACGATTTTGATAAATGGGCCTTGCAACAAAGCACCTGTCCGCCAAACTGGTATGGATTAAAGTTCTTTAATGTTTACGGACCAAATGAATATCATAAAGGAAGGATGGCTTCGGTTATTTTTCATTCATTCCATCAAATAAATAATACGGGCAAAGTAAAATTATTCCGTTCGCATGACCCAAAATATGCTGATGGCGGACAATTACGCGATTTTGTATACGTAAAAGATGTGGTTAGTGTGATCTGGTTCTTGTATTCTAATAGTGTAAAAAGTGGCATTTATAATTTAGGCAGTGGAAAGGCCCGTACTTTTTTAGATCTTGCTAATGCAACTTTTAATGCTTTGGATAAAGAAGCAACTATTGAATTTATTGATACACCCATAGATATAAGAGACAAATACCAGTATTTTACGGAGGCAAATATGAATAAGTTGGTAAGCGCGGGTTATTCAAAAAAATTTACCAGTCTTGAAGAAGGGGTAAGTGATTATGTGAAGAATTACCTTATTAAAGGGAATTATTTTTAACCACATAGGACGCATAGAAAAATTAACAAACAAAGTTTTAAAAAATAACACATAGTTTTCTTCGCCTTGGCGAATAAAAGCCTATGCTTTACTTTATCCGGTATATTGTTTTCTTCGAAAACCTATGTACCTATGCGGTTAAATTTTACGCGTTTTAAAACAAAAACAACCTGTATTTTGTAAAGATATTTTTCCTAAATTTAGGTTATGAGAATGTATTTAAAACTAGCCTGCCTTTTATTGGCAGTAACAAGCGCAAGCCTTTCAGCACAAAGTTATAGCTGTCAACATGCCAAACACATGCTGGCTTCTACACCTATATATTATAGCGCCGAAAATTTAAGAAGCGATACTTTTGACATATTAAAGTATACGATCAATTTAGAGATTGGCAATTTTACAACTAAGGATATTAAAGGCAATACACAAATTCGTTTTGCGCCGAAAATGAATGGTAAAACGTTTATTCGTTTTGATCTTTTAAAATTGACGATCGATTCTATTAAAGAAAATTCAACCTTATTAACTTATACTTATAATGATACTGTTGTAAAAGTAAATTTTACTGCGCCAAAAAACACAACAGATACTTCCATATTTACTGTTTATTACCGTGGTTTGCCGCAGGGTGATCCAAGTGGATGGGGCGGATTTTATTTTGATAACAATGGCGGGAATCAATATGCATATAACTTAGGTGTTGGTTTTGGAGCCAAACCTCATAACTATGGTCGTGTTTGGTTTCCATGCTTTGATAATTTTGTTGAGCGTAGTAAATACGAGTTTAATATTACCAACGATTCAACAAGAAGAGCATATTGCAACGGGCAATTAATATCGGATGTGGTTACTTTAGCAAAACGCACACGTAAATGGGTGTTAAATGAAGAGATACCTACCTATTTGGCAAGTGTTGCAGTAGCAAGATACAGGCAGGTAAACTGGAGTATTAACGCCCTGGATGGTACAAAACCAATTACTTTAGTTGCTGCAGGTACGGATACAACGGCAATGAAAAACGGCTTTGTGAATTTAAAAGATTGCATCAATGGTTTTGAAAATTATTTTGGACCATATAAATGGAACCGTTTTGGATATTGTTTAGTACCCTTTAATAGTGGTGCCATGGAGCACGCAACAAATATTGCTTATCCAAAAGCAGTTGCCGGTAATCTTGCTTACGAAGCAGAGTTAATGGCGCATGAATTATCGCATCACTGGTGGGGCGATCTTGTTACCTGCGAAACGCAGGAAGACATGTGGATAAACGAGGGTATGGCCACTTTTAGTTCATATATGTTCTTAGAATGGAAGTATGGAAAAACAAGTTATTTAAATGCGGTAAAAAACGAACACGATGCCCTATTACATTTTCTTCATAAAAAAGATGGTGGCTTTAGAGCAGTGAGCGGTATTCCGCACAGTACAACCTACGGCGATCATGTTTATAAAAAAGGTGCCGATATTGCTCACACATTAAGAGGGTATATGGGTGATCTGGCATTTTTTAACGGTGCAAAATATGTTATGTTGCAAAACGCACATAAAAGTATGAATAGCATTGAGTTTAGAAATTTACTGCAAACAAGCAGCGGCCAAAATTTAACAGATTATTTTACCAATTGGGTATTTAATGGTGGCTGGTCGCATTTTTCAATTGACTCGGTAAAATACAATGCCATTACATCTACAAATGTAGATGCAGTTATTGCATTAAAACAAAAAACATATGGCACAACAGTTTTACATAACAATGTTCCGTTAGAAGTAACTTTTTTTAAGAACGATTGGTCAACTGTTGTTAAAACGGTTACAATGAGCACTGCAACAGGAAACTTTACGGTAACCGGGCTTCCATTTGTTCCGGTGTATCATGCTTTAAATTACAATAGTAAAATTGGTGATGCTACTTCGCACGATTATAAAACTATAAAAACCGTTACCAATTTTAATTATACTTTAGGAAAAGTGTTTTTAACGGTAAAAAATAAAGGAGCAGATTCAAGCTTAGTGCGTGTGATACATAATTATGTAAAGCCCGACCCTTTTAAAAACAATCCTTTAAATCATAAATTATCAAACCAACATTATTGGAAAGTGGAAGGAATTTTATCTCCGGGCTTCCACTCAAAAGCAAGATTTAATTACGATGGAAATAAAGTTACATCTGGTACTTATGCGTATATGGATACAAGCTTAACGGTTGTAAACGGAGATAGTATTCGTTTGTTCTACCGTGCTAATGCAGCTGATGACTGGAAAGTTATAAAGCACATGACCAAATTCACAGCTTCTTTACGCACTGGCTATATTGAAATTGATACTTTAAAATTGGGTGAATATACTTTTGGTAACTCAACCGATACAAGCTCGGTTGGTATTAACGAGTATTCAAAAAATGCGGTAAATGTAAAAGTGTACCCAAATCCTGCAAAACATAAATGTGCCGTTGAATTTAAAGAAGAATTAAAACAAATACATGTTTTATACATTTTTGACGTTGAAGGGAGAATTCTGATGAATAAAGAGATTAATACCAAAACAACGGTTCTTGATATAAATGAGTTAGCAAAAGGAACTTATTTTGTAAAAATAGAACGCGATAACAGAACGGTTTATAGCCAAAAATTATTGATAGACTAAGCCGAATAATTTTAAAGCTATAGAAAATCCTGCTAAAATAAAGTTAGATACTTTTTTTGAAAATAAATTTCAGAATTCTGTCCACAAGAAATTTATTTATTTTTTCTTCCTGTTCAATTGTGTTTTTTTAGTTATTACATTTCATCATCCCATTGGCGATTTCGGGAATTATTATTACGGCAGTAAATTTTTTTTGCAAGGTGTTGATCCGCTAAAATTTTATCAGGATAGTCATTTTTTTAATACGGAGATAAGGCAATGCGAAACCGGCGTTTTTTTAGAGAATTACGCACCCGTGCCACCATTCTCGCTGTTATTTTATATTCCTTTTACCTTTTTTAAACTATCCATTGCTAAATTACTATTTAATCTTTTAGGCCTTTTTGTTTTTTGTTTTTCTTTAAACAGGCTAATAAACACAACGAAATTTTTCAGCCTCTGGTTTTATTTTTTGCCCATTATTTTTTTGCAACCGCTTTTTTCTAATTTTCATCACGGGCAAACCTATCTTATAATAACAGCTTTGTTTTTTGAATTTTATATTGCCTTGCAAAACGATCAAAAAGTGAAGTTAGGCTGGATAGTAGTTTTATTATTTGCGCTAAAGATCTTTCCGGCTTTTATTGCCCTAATTCTCATCTTTAAAAAAGAGTGGGAGGCTATTCAATGGGTAGCGTTTTTTTCGGCTATTTTAAGTACGATTTGCTATTTTGCAATAGGCTCAGGGGCTATAAATTATTATTACCTCGATGTTTTTCCACGACTGGCAGCAAATGATATTACAGCACCATTTTATTTTTATAACCAAAGTTTTTATACGTTTTTACTCAATGCTTTTGTTGAGCAACCGTATTTAAATCCTTTTCCAATAATCAATGCGCCAATAATTGCGGTAGTAATACAATTACTTTTTTGCGCCTTTATTTTTAGCTTTTTTATAAAGGCCATTTTAAAACAGAATTTAAAAATTTCTTTTTTTATTACCATTTTAACGCTGTTTCTTTTAAATAAATATTCTACCGTTTATAGTTTAATTCTGCTATTTCCAGTTATTTTTTTAATACGTGAAATTTCTGTTAAAAAGATAATGTTGCTGAGCATTATTTTAATGGTTATTTGTAATATACCTGTTTATAAGCTTGCAGGCACACCTTTGGTATTTCAATATCCGCGTGTATGGCTTTTAATTATATTATTTATATTCCTGATCATTGCCTTAAAGCCCGGATTTGAGCTTAAATATTTTATTATTTCTATAGTGATCTTTGCATTACCATCTTTGGCATTTTATAAATATTCAAATGATGAAGCTTTAGAAATTCGGCCAAAAGCAGGTGTTTTATATAATTTTAATGTGAGTAAAAATCAGATCAAATTATACACCTGTTTAGGCAACAGAGATTCGATGGAGATTATTAATTTTGCCTCGGAAAAAATAGATTCCACTAATTTTACAGTAAATAATCCGGAATTTGCAAATAGTAAAGCGGTTTTTGTAAATAATGAAAAATTGATTTTTATGAGTGATGACAATAATGGGGTTGGAATGTATTATTTGAAAGTAAAAGCACCACGTATTGTAAAATAATTTTAAATGAAGCCAATTTACATAAGTATATTAGTGTTTATCTTATTTATTTCGTGTAAGAGAGAAAAAATAAATGATACAATTATAAGTATTCAGTTTACCAAAATGTATGAGATAGATAATTGGGAGAATGGAAGAACCGGCCTTTTATGGACCTTATCTTTTTTAGGGGCCGAATTAAAAAAAGACAGTTTAGATCACGCTATAAAATGGACAGATTCTACAAAATTTGATCTCGATCTCTCTAAGCTGGGCTTTTCCGAAAATGCGTTAAAGGCTTTTGTCTTAATAAACGACTCCTTAAAAAATAGTGAAGAATACAAGTTTAAAAACGCTATAGATCTTGGCGCCTTTGTTTCTTTGGCATTAGGTTCAAGCACACATTATTATAGCATAACAGCTGCTGAAAAAGATTTAGCTAAAAAATTAAGTAAATATAAAGATCAGGAAGCTATCATTTTTCCAGTGTCCAAATCTATTATTTCAAAACATACGCGTGTTTTAAAATTATATACTAAAGGAGCTGTAACCGATTGGTTATTTATTGCTGAAGAGGGTGAAGGAGATATTGCTAAAAACACGTTTAAACCAAAAGCTTTTGAAGTGTTTGATATAATGGCAAACGGGCAATTAAGATTTTCTGTTTATAATGCCAACGGGGAGATAATAAATGGCAGCCCGCAAAATTTAAGCGAAGCGGGCAAGCCCGCAAAATGTTTGTGGTGTCATGAGATCTTTATTCAGCCACTATATACAAATAACGATTCGGTTAGTGGATACATTTCACAGAGTCAATTTCAGGCATTAGTAAAAAATATGATGTTTAAACTTGATCTTTACCGGAAAAATTTAAACAGCGATGTGGATTATTCAAAAACACAGGATCATTCTCTGGCAGAACGATTGTATATCGGTTATATGGAGCCATCATTAATGAAGCTTTCGCGTGAATGGAATATTCCCGTAGCTAAATTAAAAGAGATTTTAAAGAATAATCATACACACAAACATCCTGAGTTTGCTTTTTTTGGGGATATTTATTCAAGGGATTCGATCAGTATTTTCGCACCTTTTAAGTCCTGTATCCCGGCTTTTTCAGTAAGAGAGTATGATAAGAACGAACCAAACTACATCAACTGACTTTGGCGGTAAAATTTAAAAAGATCTATTTTTCTTCTTTAAGCAATGTTGGAAGAAACTTTATTAATCCTGTATTAATAATGTTTGTATCCTACTTGTTTATAAAAACACAAGCCAGGCAAGAACTATTAGCAATAAATAAGATCAATGCCATTCTTAACGCGTTTATTGTTTTTTGTGGATGGGGCTTAAAAGATTATTTGCTCAAAGAAAATTTTAAGTCGTTAGCTACCTTTCCTCAAAAATGGAATGAAGCGCTATATTCAAAGCTACCGCTCCTTTTGATTTCACTTATGGCAGCATTGTTATTACCGGCGGAGTATAGTTGTATAATTTTTGGCTTTGTAATTTTGCGTACTGTTAATACACTTTACGATTCATTGATCATTTATAATAAGAAAGTCAGCCTGTTTTTTTTGTTTGATGCGCTGGCGGCTTTATTGGTTGTTTTACTAATATGGTTTAGAATACTAAACAATCACAAAACGTATTTTTATATTTTGCTGGGAGTGGAATTTTTAAAGCTATGTTTAAACCTCTTTTTATTCAGAATGATAAAACCGGTTTATTTTGATCTTAAACAGGCATTTGGATTTTTGAAATCAACAAAGTTGTTTTTTTTATTGGCTGTAATAAGCTTTTTTCAAAGTAAGGCAGATCTTTATATTCTTGGCTTTTTATTCGAGCCCGCCAGCTTTAACGAATACCAGGTGAAAATAAGCCTTATTTCTTTTGTGCAGGTTGCTATAGCAGCTTTTGTGTCTGTTTATTCTAAACTATTCTTTAAAGATATTTCTTCTTCTGAGACAACTTTTAATGGTATTGTTTTAAAATGTGGTATTTTATTTTCAATACTTTCTGCACCTATAATTTTTTTGATAGAAACGCAATTTTTTGACTTTAATGTAAATGTAGTTAATAGTGTAATTATGGTGCTTAATATTTTTATTTTTTCACGCGTATTAATTGAAATGTATTATGGCACAAAGCTTGAAAAAATGTCGGTAGTTATTTTAATGGTGTTCATTTCAGGTTTACTGAATATTGGATTATCTTTTTTAGTAATTGATAAATGGGGAATAACGGGTGCCTTATTAAGCAACACTGGTTCATCAATCGCGCTTTATTTTTTACTTCTTTTTAAAAGAAAACAGGGCTATAAAAACCTTAATTAGCGCTTTGATTTTTGTGGGATTAAAAAAGAACGAATTAAGGTATGCGGAAACCGCTTCGCTTTTTAATCCCAAAAAAGAAAGGTTTCTTCCAAGCATGTAATAATTCTCTGAATTTGCTTTACAAAATAGAATTAGATTTATTTTATTTTTTTTTCGCAGGGTTTTTAATGTCTTAAACTCCTCGAAATAGGCCTGTATGTATAAAGTAGTATAACCAATCTCTACTGTCATATTCGTAGCGTGCTTGTGGATCAGCACAAGCGATTTCTGTACCAAACAACCTTCAAAATCAGCAATTATCCGTAAAAAAAAATCATTATCACCAACTTGAAATTCTTCGTTCATTAATAAATTTACTTTAGATCTGCGATACGAAAAGCAAGAAGCGTAAATAGTAATTGAATTATTAAATAGTTTTTGTCTTAATATTTCAGCAGAGCCTATTGCCGGTTTGTTTAGTTTAAACTGACTTTCTTTGATGGTCTTATTATTTATTAAAAGGTCAGCATCTGATATAGTATAGTTGTAGTTTTGATCTTTGTAAATTTCACTCAATTCAAAAAGATAATTGCTATACCAACTGTCATCCGAATCTAGAAAAGCAATAATATTGCCACTACTTTTTTTTATTCCAAGGTTTCTTAATTTTGACAGGGAACCAATACGCTCATATTTATAGTACTTTATCCTTGCGTCATTAAAAAGCCTTACAACGCTTTCGGTGTTATCTGTAGAACCATCGTCAATTATTATATATTCAAGGTCAGCATAGTTCTGCGATAGTACGCTTTTAATTGCGTTTGAGATCAGGTTGGCTCTATTATATGTTATTGTAACAACACTTATCATTGTGGAAATAAATATAAATAAAAGATTTGCAAATATGAGCTGTGTGCCATATTTTGAGCATATCTTTAGAATATAAAATCAAGACTCTGGAAATTTCAAAATTAGTTTGCTTTGATGTTCGCGCCAGAAAGGGATTAAATGATCTTAATCCACTCTCAAAATTTATTCCTTTTTACTGCTTTAAAGCGCGCATAGGTTCTAAAAGCACTTTAGTTAGATCGGGGTAATACGCACAGTAAGTTTGACCTTATAAAAAGGCTTACTATTCATCCAGAACATGCAGGTTTCTGAAAATGGGCAAATTTAGTTCTACAAGAGCATTCAAAGGTTTGATAAAATAAAGGTGTTAAAATACTAACCGCCTCCTGTTCTCATAAACTTGTATAAAAGCTTGTTCCTTTAGTAAAAAGCTATCGGCTTTTTGACTTATATTTGTAATAGCGAGAAACCCATGCCCTTAAAAGTTTTATTATTTAATCCGCGCAGTGCCAATTCTAAACCCAGAATACCAAACAGTATTTTGCAGATTGCTGCAAGCATAAATGGCAAACACGATTATTTTTTTGTTGATGGCAACCTTGAAAGCGATCCTCAAAAAAAGATACTGGAGTATTTTAAAGACCAGAAAATAGATGTGTTTGGTTGCACTGTAATGCCGGGCCCTCAATTAAAGCAAGCCATACCAATTTCTAAAAAATTAAAGCAGGAATATCCAAATTTAAAAACCATTTGGGGTGGTTATTTCCCTTCCAATCAACCAAAATCTGTTTTAAACTCGGGTTACGTTGATTATATTGTTAATGGTCCGGGCGATAATACTTTTCCTCAATTGTTAAATGCGATAGAAAATAATTTGCCGATCGATAGCATTAAGAACTTAATTTACAAAAAAGAAGGGCAGATCATAAAATCAGCTAAAGAAGAATTATTAGATCTTGATAAATTACCTGACTTGCCTTATGAAAAGTTAAATACGTTTTATCCTTTACAAAAATATTTAGGCAAAACCTATTTGGGTAAAAAAACAATTGCATATCATAGTAGCTTTGGTTGCCCTTTTACCTGTTCGTTTTGCGCAGTGGTGCCCATTTATAATGCACGCTGGAAAGGCAAATCGGCGCAGGGTATTTATAAAGATATAAAATTTTTAAAAGAAAAGTATAATGGCGACGCGATAGAGTTTCATGATAATAATTTTTTTGTTTCTGAAAAAAGAACAGTTGAATTCGCCAAGCTTATTAAAAATGAAAAAATGGTTTGGTGGGGCGAAGCGCGCATTGACACTATGGATAAATATAAAGACGAGTCTTTGGCCATTATTCGTGAGGCCGGTTGCAAAATGATATTTTTTGGAGCAGAAACCGGAAATGACTCTGTTCTAAAAAAAATGGACAAAGGCGGAACGCAAACCGGCGAACAAATTTTAAGATTTGCAGAGCGCCTGAAAAAATTCGATATCATTCCCGAATATTCTTTTGTATTAGGCATTCCAACAGATACCGAAGAAGAAGCTGATAAACAAATTAATGAAGACATTGAATTTATAAAAAAAGTAAAATCTGTAAATCCAAAAACAGAAATAATTATTTATACATATAGCCCCGTACCAACCGAAGGCTCTGATATGTATAATAATGTACTGGCAAGTGGATTTAAATTTCCGGAAACGCTGGAAGATTGGATAAGCCCGGCCTGGGAAAACTTTGATCTTCGCAAGAACCCTTTAACACCGTGGTTAAAACCATACATGATTGATAAGATCAAAAATTTTGAAACGGTTTTAAATGGATATTTTCCAACCGAATCGGATATACGGTTTAAAAAATGGCAAAAAGATATTATCAGAAGCTGGAGTGGCTTGCGATATCATAGCGGCTTTTATAAATTTCCTTACGAAATAAAAGCGTTACAAAAAATCTGGAAATACCGCCAGCCGGAGATCGAAGGGTTTTAATGCTGGGATATTTACATAAAAAGTATTATGATGTATTGGTTCAGCCAATTCTTAAACGCTATTTAAAAAAAGCACGTATTTATACCTATAAAAACTTTCAATTAAAAATTTATCCGGGAGTTTTTCATCCAAAATATTTTTTCAGCACACAGGTTTTTGCGGAATTTATTGAAAAATTTGAGCTTAAAAATAGGAAAGTATGTGACGTTGGCACGGGTTCGGGATTGCTTAGCTTTATAGCATTTTCAAAAGGAGCCAGCGTTTTTAGTTTTGATATTAGTGCAACAGCGGTTAAAGGGCTCAAAGAAAACGTAAAGAATAATTTTAAGGAGGATAAAGATTTTAACATTTATTTGTCAGATCTTTTTGATAGTGTGCCTGAGAATACATTTGATATTCTTTTGATAAATCCACCCTATTTTTTTAGTGAGCCAACTGATGAAGGCTCCCACGCCTGGTATTGCGGCAAAAACGGAGAATATTTTGAAAAATTATTCAAGCAATTAAGCAATTATTCCAATCCTTCTTCTCAAATATATATGATCCTGGCCGATAATTGCGATCTTGAAAGGATAAGGAAAATAGCCTCCAAATATAATTATTTGTTAAAGCAATGTTATGAAAAGAAAATAAAGTGGGAAAAAAACTTTATCTTTAGTATTGTAAAATAGCATGATCGGACTGACCATAGATACTATTTCTCTTACTAAAAATCAATTCGCGGTTTATAGTAGCATTTGCTATTTTGATATTTTTAAATATCCTGTTACTCCGGTACAAATCTTAGAATTTGTAAATTTTAAAACTACTCAAGCGCATGTAAATCTCATGTTAAATGAGTTAATTGAGTTGAAACTCATTTCGGAAGCCAATGGGTATTATTTTTTAGAAAAGAACAATGCAGGTTTTATAAAAACCCGTTTGGATTCTGAAAAACGATTTTTAGCAAAACAAAAAACAATTAAGCGTTATGCTGATTTTATTTCGCGTTTTCCGTTTGTGGAATCCGTAAGTATTTCGGGCTCCTGCTCTAAAGGTTTATTGGATGACGAAGGCGACGTGGATTATTTTATTATTACTTCACCGGCACGTTTGTGGCTATGCCGCACTATACTTATTGTTTTCAAGAAGATATTTTTATTTAATTCAAGAAAATATTTTTGCGTTAATTATTTGGTTGATTCTAACAATCTGGAAATCCCCGATAAAAACTTATTTGTTGCTACAGAAGTAAAAACGTTGATGCCAATTAATAATAAAATTTTATTTGAAAAATTTTTAACGGCAAACAACTGGACAAATGACATTTTACCAAATAAGGCTAACTATAGTACTACTTTGTTAAAAAAACATTCAACAAAAAAATATTTCTTCAAATTAGTTGAATTCCTATTCAGCGGGAAACTGGGCGATAGACTGGATAAGAAGTGTTTCGAGTTAACACTTTCATCCTGGCAAAAAAAATTCCCTTCGTTTGATAAAGAAGAATTTGATCTTAATTTGAGGAGCCGTAAGAACGTTTCAAAACACCATCCGCGGGGTTATCAGCAAAAAGTTCTTGCTGAATTAAATAAACGCCTCGAAAGAATAAAACCGGTAACGCTGTAAATGAAAATATTATTTACACATTCGTATTTTTTGCATTTTGATAATAAACAACTAAAGACGAAAACGCCTTTTCCACCTTTAGCAACGCTTTATGCCTCATCTGTACTACGCGAAAATGGTTTTAGTGTTAAGCTGGCTGATCTTCAATTCTCTTCATCAGCGGATGATTTAAAACAACATTTAGAAAGTTTTATGCCTGATGCGTTTGTTATTTATGATGATTCGTTCAACTACTTAACAAAAATGTGTCTTACCAATATGCGTGATGCTGCTTTTAAGATGCAGAAGATGGCAAAAGAATATAATATTCCTGTTATAGTTTCTTCCTCAGACGCTACAGATCATTTAGAAAAATATTTTTCGAGCGGGGCAGATTATATAATTATTGGCGAAGCAGAGCAAACACTTTTGGAATTATTAAATGCATTAAAAAAAGAGAATGCTCCTGATGTTTCTTCAATAAACGGCTTAGCATTTACCTCCGAAAATGAAATAAAAAAAACACCCGCGCGCCTGGTTTTAAAAGATCTTGATGAATTGCCTTTGCCGGCCTGGGATCTGGTGGATATTGCGCCTTATAAAAAAACATGGCTGGAAGGTCACGGGTATTTCTCAATAAATTTTGTTACTACACGCGGCTGCCCTTACAAATGCAATTGGTGCGCAAAACCCGTTTACGGTAACCGTTATAATTCTCATTCGCCAAAAAGTGTAGCTAAACAAATAAAAGAGCTTCAGGCAAAATTTGGCTTTACCCATATTTGGTTTGCCGATGATATTTTTGGATTGAAACCAAATTGGCTCAAAGAATTTAATGAAGCCATTAAAGATTTGCAGGTTAAAATAAAGTATAAGATTCAAAGCCGCGCCGATCTTTTGTTAGAAGATGAGAACATAAAATATTTAGCAGAATCGGGTTGTGATGAAGTGTGGATGGGGGCAGAGAGTGGCTCGCAAAAAGTATTGGATGCCATGGACAAAGGCACAACCATAGAACAAATAAAGGAAGCAACCTTGCTTTTAAAAAAACATAAAATAAAACCTTGTTTCTTTTTACAGTTTGGATACTCCGGCGAATTAATGACGGATATTGAAAAAACGATCATGCTGGTAGATGAATTAAAACCTTACGATATTGGTATTTCAGTTTCATATCCATTGCCGGGAACTAAATTTCATGAGCGTGTAAAAAAAGATCTTATTGAAAAACAAAACTGGAAAGATTCTGATGATTTGCATTTAATGTTTAACAGTTCTTACAAAGCTGACTTTTACCGGCATTTGCAGCGTTTTGTACATTACAAATTTCGCGCAGCGCAATCCATCGATCTTTTAAAGAATAAAAAATTTAATAAGCGAATGGTTTTAGGCCCTTATTATTATTTTAAGCAAATAAGCTTAAAGAAAAAACTACAAACCATCGAACCTGATGCAGCCGGCCTATTTTGATAATTACGCGCATCAATACGATGATCATTTTACTTTCTCGCCAATAGGTTCGTTACAAAGGCAGGCAGTTTATACTTATTTGCTGCCAGTATTAAATAAGAAATCGGTGGTTCTGGAAATAAACTGCGGTACAGGTTACGATGCTTTAGAAATTTCTAAACACGCTAAAAATGTTCTGGCAACTGATGCTTCAACAAAAATGATAGAGCAATGCGAAGCAAAAAAGCCGGCAAGTAAAGATCTTCTTTTTAAAGTGAGTACTATCCAGGAACTTGGAGATGAGATAAAGAATACAAATTTTATTTTTTCGAATTTTGGCGGATTAAATTGTCTTTCACCAACTGATCTTAAAGAGTTTTCAAAAAAATGCACTGCTTCATTAAGTAAAAACGCCGATCTTTTTTTTGTGATCATGGGTAGAAAATGTATTTGGGAAAGACTGTATTTTAGCATCAAAGGGGATTCTAAAAAAGCAAACAGACGAAAAAGTAAAGAAGGTGTGGATACATTAATTAACGATTCTTCTTTTAAAACCTGGTACTACTCTCCTAAAGAGATCCGGCAATTTTTTGCTACCGAATTTGAATTGCAGCACCTTTCGGGGGTTGGCTTTTTTGTGCCACCATCTTATTTAAATCCTTTTTTTGAAAATAAAAAAATAGTACTTAAAGTATTTAATATTCTTGACAAACTATTTTGTAATTTTAAGTGGACGGCAAATTATGCCGACCATTATATCATTCATTTAAAAAAAATAAATTGATCCTTTTAACGCACGGATATTTTTTGAAGGACGATCCAAAAGAGCTGGAGATCATGAAACCCTATGTTCCATTAGGGATCTTGTACATCTCTGCTTATCTTGATAGTAAAGGGATTGAGCACGAGGTATATGATTCTACTTTTTCTTCCTTTGATGAATTTAAAGAGTATTTGTTGAAAAACCGACCAAAATTAATTGGTATTTACACCAATTTAATGACCAAGGTTTCTGTTTTAAAAATAATAAATTTCGTTCATAACCATCCTGAATTAAAAGCCTGTAAAATTATTTTAGGTGGACCTGAAATAAGATATAACGCTGAAAATTATTTAATAAACGGCGCCGATATGCTGGCGGTGGGCGAGGGGGAACAAACTTTTTTCGAAATCTCAGAGTATTACAATATCAACAATACATTACCTACGGAAATTAATGGCACAGCCTATTTAAAAGATAATAACGTGTTTTTTACACCAGAAAGAGCACTGATAAAAGATATTAATGTATTGCCAATGCCGGCGCGCAAAAAAATTGATCTGAGTTTATATGGCAATGCCTGGAAAGAACACCACGGCTATAGTATGTATTCGGTAAGTACCATGCGGGGTTGTCCGTATACCTGTAAATGGTGCAGTAGAGCAGTTTACGGTGGCACATACAGAAGAAGAAGTCCGAAATTAGTGGTGGATGAATTGGAATATTTAAAAGAGAATTACAACCCTGATCGTATTTGGTTTGTGGATGATGTTTTTACTATTAGTCATAAATGGATGAATGAGTTTAAAGAAGAGATTTTAAAACGAAAAATATTTATTCCATACGAAATAATTACGCGGGCTGATAGATTGAATGAAGACATTATTAAAATATTAAAAGAAACAGGCTGTTTTAGAGTATGGATAGGTGCAGAAAGCGGTTCGCAGAAAATAATCGACGCGATGGATAGAAGGGTAGACGTAAAAGAAGTGCGTGAAATGATCATTAAAACAAAAGCGCATGGTATTGAAGCAGGTACTTTTATTATGTTAGGATACCCGGGCGAAAATAAAGAAGATATAAGGGAAACGATACGTCATTTAAAGATCTCTGATCCGAGTTATTATACAGTTACTTTGGCCTATCCTATTAAAGGAACACCTTTGCACACCGAAGTAAATGAAACAATTGTGGCTAATGGCAGCTGGAATGTGATAAGTGACAGAGAGTATGATTTTAAACGCACCCATTCAAAAAAATTCTACCAATACGCCATACGCTGGGTATATAACGAGGTAAATTACAGTAAAACCAAAGGTTTTACAGATAAATTGAAGTATAAGGCCAAGTCTATTTTGGCACAGTCCCTTATGTTGCTTAGTTAAGCGATTATCACTAAATTTGGGCATCGTTAATTTTTACCGAAAATGAGTAAGGCCTTTTATATACTTTCATTTGTACTGTTCTCAGCTTTTGCTTTTTCGCAAGCTACAGATAAAAATAAGCCAAAACCCGACGATGAATTTAACCTGAAAAAATACAAAGGCGAACCCGGCGATCGTTTGATTATTGAAATTAACCGCACTGTTTGGATGGGAGCACCGGGCGATATTAAAACGCATTGGCGAAGCCTGGGCTTAAATTTTGCCTTTATGTTTGATAAACCAATTGGCCGTTCGAGCTTTAGTTTTGGATATGGTATTGGAATTTTTAGCCACAATTACCATAGTAATGCCGATTTTATTTACAAATTAGATAGTAGCAGTAAATCAGTAACTACTATTCTTCAACCAAAAACAACACCTTATAAAACAAATAGCTATAACGAGAAGATTCTTGAAATTCCTTTGGAGATAAGATTCAGAAGTAAAACAGATCGTAAATTTAAGATGGAATTTGGTGTAAAAGGCGGCTACGTAATTAATGATTTTAGAAAAATGGTAGATGCGGACGGAAAGTTAAGGGTGTATAACACTAAAAATATAAACCATATTCGCTACGGTGTAAATTTTAGAATTGGCTTTGAACAAATATGCCTGACTGCTTGTTATTATGTTAGCGAAGTATTTCAAAAAGACAGAGGTGTTAACGGCCTTAACATGTATTCTTTTGGAATAGCTATAATTCCTTATTAAAATAACAGCATGAAGCGCTTAGATATAACAGGAGAGTTAACAAGGCTTAAAAGCAAAACAAGAAGCAAAGAAGACGATCTGATCCTCGAAGCTAACCGCATTCTTAGCAACGATCTTTTTTCTGAAAATAAAATTCTTAATAATTTAAAGCAGTACGCAGATTCTTTTGAATTAGTTGATGAAGATGATATAGATGAAAATATGGCATTTAATACTGCAGAGATCAAAAAGATTGCTTTACAATACCGTTTAAAATTTATAGATAGTAAATATTTTAAACCGGAAATTCCGTACGAGGCTATTTTAAAAATAAAACATATTAATTTAACTTATCATAAAGAGCTTAAAGGTTTTAAGATTCTTGCTCCTTTGGAAGGGTTTAAAGAGAATGGAATAGATCGCCCTGCTGTTTTATTAGCACCAACTAACCTTGGCAATTATTATATTATACATAAATGGGGAAACGATTTTAAATGGTACCGGAAATTATTATCGTGGCCGCTTAAGAATTTTGATCATTTATTTAGCACTGTATTGATCTATACTTTGATCGTAACCTTGTGTATACCTACGCCATTAATTACTTTAGATGCAACAGCCACCTATTGGTGTGGTTACAGAGCAGCAGCCTTTATGCATTTGCTTATTTTTCATTGTGGCGTAACAGCTTATATTACTTTTGCTTTTGGTAAAAACTTAAGCTCTATTACCTGGAATCATTATAGGGATTTTGGATAGGTTTTATTTGTCCTTTCTATTTTAATCTGTTGTAAATATTTCGTTTAATACAATTTCTCCTTAATTCCTTTACAAACCGGTTGATTGGTTTTTGGTATAATCTGTTTAGATTTTTTGAGGTTTTTTATCTTCGTAAAGCGCTGTTTCTAAAAACTTGCAGGCACTAACGTTTATAGGTTAGTATCGACTATCTTCCAGATCAATAGGTTAAAATTTAACCTCGCGAAAAGTTTATTAAATGAACAAATGTTTATTAGTAAAGCCAAATGGGCAAAGTCCGGCGGTCCCTATAGCAATTGGGATTGAGCGAGCTTACGCCAAGCTTAAGTATAATCTACCCGGACAATAACTGGCTTTGCGATAGCCACGACTGAGCCAATTACTGTTAGGTGTCTTTAGTCGCTCGCGTTTCTTCCGTCCTGTTGGTTACATTTTATCCATTTCATTTACCAACGTTTCCATAAATATTTTAGCGTCTCTATGTTTTAACAGTAAAGCCGATTGCCCTGCCCAGTAAGATTTAAAGTCAGGATTTGAATTGGCGGTTGCTGGATATGCTTTTAGTAAACTCATAAACTTACTTTGTAAAGGATAAGGAGCAAATAAGTCCTCGTAATTTTTTAATTCTTCTGTGAGCCTGTTTCTAATTCCTCTTGACAGCCTGCCAGTAAAAACTTTTGTGAGTGTTGTATATTTTGCATCTGAGGTAAATAATTTGTCTTTATGGTCTTGGGAAGCATTTGATTGCGAGGTTGCCAAAAACGCAGTACCCATTTGTACCGCATCAGCTCCTAATGCAAATGCAGCTTTTATTCCTCTTGAATCTGCAATTCCTCCAGCAGCTATAATGGGAATTTTCACGTTGTCCGCAACTTGGGGAATAAGTGAAAATGTCCCTGTCAAAGAATCTTCTGCCGACCTTAAAAATGAAACTCTATGCCCGCCAGCTTCAAATCCCGTTGCAACAATTGCATCAACTCCTGCATTTTCCAAAGCAATTGCTTCATCCAATGTGGTAGCTGCACCAACTGTTTTTATGCCAAGTCTTCTGCAATTTTCTAAAATATCTGATGAAGGTATGCCATAAACAAAGCTGAATATTTTTGGTTTTGCTTCATAAATGGCTTCAATTTGTTCTTCAAATTTAGCTCCCAGATTAGTCGGTTTTTGTGGAATTTGCAAGCCTAATTCATTAAAGTATGGCTTAAATAATTCTGTGAGTTGTTTGTAATTTTCTTCACCAAAAATTGCTAAACGTTCGTCTCTGTCGTTTACCCATAAGTTGATATTGAAAGGTTTGTTTGTGTGTTTTCTTATTTCATTACAGGTTTCAATAATTTCTTTCGAAGAAAATGGTTGGCCGCCAAACGAACCTAATCCACCTGCGTTTGAAACGGTACTTGCAAGTTTCACAGACGATAGTCCTCCCCCAAATGGACCTTGAACTATTGGATAATCTATGCCCAGTAGTTTAGTAAATTTTGTTTTATTCCACATTGCCTTTTTGCTATTTATTGTTGAATGATCGGCAAAAGATGAAAGCGAAGTGCTTGACAGACCCGCTAAAACAATTGCTTTTACTGCATTTCGCCTTTTCATATTAGTTTAGCTTTGTGCTTGTCCTACAAGTTTGAATTGTAAAATAAAATCATCATAAATAAGTTTATCTCCCAAATTATCAATGAATTTTCCCGAGCCGTAACGAATATTGTATAATGTTCTATCAATTAGCATTTCGCCAAGTGAATGCAAGGTGTCTGTAAATATTTCAATAGAAGATATAAAACTGATTGGATGTGAAATGTCTTTGATAATAAGATTGCCATCAATTTTAAATTTATTGGTTTCAATTTTGCTTGAACTAGCTATTGTTAGTTTAGCGGTTTTAAATTTATCAACCGAGAAAAAATCATCGTTTTTTAAATGGGCTAAAAAATCGTCGTGAGTTTTTTTGTTTTCAATGTCGGTAATCACAATTGAGGTCATGTCTATTTGGATTTCTCCACCTACAATTGCGTTGTCTGTAATTTCAATAAAGCCGTTAGCGATATTGATGTTTCCTGTATGTAACCCTAAGACTTTTTTACCTGTCCAGTTAACAGTACTGCTTGCTGTTTGAATTTTGAATTTCGCCATTTTATTTTTTTTTGTTTAAAAATTATGGCACAAATATCTATTGAATGTAGTGGAAGCAAAAGGACATACATCACAACTTTTAAGTGATCTACCTCACATTATTTTGAAGAAGAGTTAAGTCTGCTAAGTGTTTCCCTGGTAACACCTAAATATGAAGCTATAAGATGTTTAGGCACTTTTTGAAAAAGTTGTGGATATAATTCTAGTAATTGGTCGTATTTTTCTTTTGCATTATTGCTCAATAATGAAAGTATGCGTTGTTGCAAGGCTACATTACGTTTATTAGTTTTTTTTCTAAAAAAATGTTCTATTTTGTGCATTTCTGAACAAAGTTTTTCCCTATTTTGAAATGATAAACAAAGCAATTCGCTGTCTTCAATACAGTCAATATTAATTGTAGCTTTTGCTTGATTATAATATGCTTGATAATCTGTAATCCACCAGTCTTGCAAACCAAATTGCAATATGTGTTCTTTGCCATTTTTGTTTGTAAAGTAAGATTTTAAGCACCCATCTAAAATAAAAAAGTCGTTAGGAGCATTTTCGCCTTCTTGCAGTACAAATTGATGTTTTTTGAACTTTTTACTTACGAAATGAGACAAAATATAGTCAAACTCTGTGTCTGTCAGTTCAGTTATCTTTTCAATTTGTTGCCTTAAAAATTGGCTCATTCTTTCAAGAAATTTGTTAGTCTATCCTTTAATGTATGGTTCTGTTACGTTTACCGCTAACGTTTCTCGGCTTGTCGCATGGCTTTCATGAAACATCGTTTGTCTACCCGCCGAAATGTTTATTAAATTTACAAATGTTTATTAGTAATGTCAAACAAAAAATAAATTTGCTTTGCAATAACCAGGTCTGCGCCAATTACTAGTGGGCGCTGCTAATACCGGCTTTCGCCACTACTGTGATTGCAACCATTTTATTACTTGTTCCGGGTCTGCAATACTCCAGGAAATTGGATGTTTTACATTATTAGGTTTTCTGTATCCTTTGTCTGTTGTTGTTACTAAAACAGCATTGTTGTTTCCCAGTCTTTGCAATTCATTAATCATAGCCGAATGGTCGGTGATATTATTATAGGAGATGTCGTACCCCCGTTCTTTTAAGCCCCATTGAATATCAGGTTCGGATATTAACATGATTGGTGTTTTAACCAAATATTTTATCGCTTTTTGTGTAGTGTCAGAAAAGGAATAAGGGGAGTTAGTATAAAAATTTTTCAATGCCGTTTTCGGTGTTCCCTTCATTTCTTTCTCTATTCTGTCTATCATATAAAAAACTTCTTGATTTACTTTATCAGGCTTTGATAGTCTAACAACTCTTTTGGCTGCGTTATAGTAACGTTCCCAATCAAGTGGCGAGGCTATTGCAAAAACAGCTTTTGGTTTTATGGTATAGTTGTTTTGAATAGACAACTCAGCATATTTTACGGCACAGGTTCCACCAATAGAAAACCCACCAATGAAGGAGTCTTTCCCTTTTAATTGGTATTTAGTAACTACAAGTTCTATAATTTCTTTTAGCGATTGATGAGAGGCCGAATCACTTCCAAAGTAAGAAGAACCTGTTTTTAAAATAGGAATAATAGTTAATATGCCATGTTGTGAAGCATATTTAGGAATGTCAGTTTGGGATAAAACCTCTTTTGGTGAATTTGCAAATCCGTTTAACAAAACCATATATGAATTCACGACTTCATTTTCAGGAAAAACCGCAACATACGTATTTGCTGTGCTGTCTTTCGCGTTCAGGTAAACTGTCTCAATTCTCTGTCCATAAGAAATTATGGAAACAAAAAGTATCAGGATAAGTAATTTTCTTTTCTTCATCTTAGACTGTCGTTAAAGTTTGCAGTTATCCAAAGGACGGGCCTTTTACCATAAAATTTAATTTCAAAAACTAATTTTTGATTAACCACAAAACAGCCTTTAGAAAAAGAAACCCCGTCTTTTGGGTAGGTGCTATTAGCGCTTCGTGATTCTTGTCTTGCGTTTATATTTCGCCTATTTATCTGCACGTTTGTAATAAAGTTGAGTCAGTCCTTTGTCAAACTGTTTTGTGGAAACGAGTTCTAATTTTAGTTCAGGTCTGCTGTCTTTGAAGAGTCTTGTACCGTTACCAACTAAGATCGGAATAACAGAAATTATAAACTCGTCAATTAAATTTTCTTTTAAAAGTTCGTTTACAATTTCAGCTCCTCCATCAATGAAAATATTTTTTCCTTGCTCAGCTTTTAGTTTTGAAATTAGGTCTTTCAGTTTTCCTGTGTAAAAATTTGTCTTGCCTATACTTGGTCTAGCTGTTCGTGTTATGATAAAAGAATTTTTGTCAGCGTGAGGAAATTCGGAAACTTGTGTCATTACCCAATCGTAAGTCTTTCTACCAAGTATTACGGTGTCCACAGATTTTACAAAGTCTGCATAACCGTAATCTTCTCCGTCTTGTTGAACGATTGATAAAAAACTAAGGTCGTCGTTCGGTTTTGCAATGTAACCGTCTAAACTTGATGCGATGTATAAAATTACTTTTCTATCTGTTGCCATTTCTTATATTAGTTGTCTGTCATTAATGTGTCGTCAAAGCACTATTACTAAGGTTTTAGGTCTTGCACCGTTTTTTGGTTATCCAAGTTATGCGTTTGCGCGTTAACACGCAAAAAATGGTCGCGCGACCGCTGTTAGCGGCAGTAATTTTATTTAGCAACAGTCCCAATTAAAATATGCCTTGTCGAAATTTCTGTTTTTTAGTTCGTCAATGTTTATGAAAACATTTGCAACGCCACTGTCGCCAAACATTATTTCATAATCGGTGTCTATTTGCAAAAGTAAAACGTCATTTTTTTTGAGTTTGTCATAGTCTCTTGGGTCTGACTGGGTGAAATAAGCATAACCACCTATTTTATGCCCTATTGTGTAAAAAAATTTATCCATTTCTTCTTGTTGAGACTTAGGCAAAGTTTCCTGAAAGTCGTAATAAGATTTACCATTAAAATTTAATTGAAAACGAAAATCTTCTGTCCCGCCATATTCTATTTCTTTTGAAAAAGTTAATTTATGTTCACTATAAACCGGACTTTCCTCATAGAGATCGCTTGTCAAAAAAGAAAAGTCAGTATGAAAGTCTTGGTCTATTTTTTCGTGAAATAAAATACAATAGTCTTCCATGTCATACCAATCTGTCGGAGATACAAAAAATTGTAAAATTCCGCTAGGTGGATAGTTTTCCAATGTTGGTGTTTCCGCAAAATTTATTTGCGCTAACATAATCATAGGTGTTCCGTTTTTACTTTTCGGATATAATTTGTCAATCGGCAAAAATGGCTTACCTAAAAACTTACTTTGCTTTATAGGTAAAATTTCCCCTTCAGCAATTGGTGTCGCAATTATTCGAATAGTTTCAAGTTTGTACTTTTCTATTTCGGATTTAAATTCCTCTAAAAATGTTGGTATCATATAGTGTCTTTATTATTACCGCTAACGTTTTCGCGCTAAGCAACGGTTTGATTTGAAACCGTGTCTGCCGAAACGCTATTAACAAAGATAAATGTTTAATGGACTTTTGCAAAGCGAAAATAAATGTCTTTTGGGGAGCGACCGCTTTTGCAAAAGCCTTATTAGTTCGCCCGCATGCGCTTGCTTGCTGTTATAGGTAAGTACGGTGCACACAGATTAAAACCAGGAGGTCAGCTCAATTTGATTTGTTTTAAGTTTGTCGATTATTTTTTGCTTATTTATATTCTGAAATGTATAAAACGCGGTCTCTAGGCCAGAAAATTGATTTTTGGTCCAAGGAAATTTTGTGGTTTCTGTTGAATGAATAATAATTCTATCGTTTTTTGAAACGTCAAATTCGAATAATTCGCCTACCGTGTCGAAGTCTTTTAAGTCAAACTGCATCGGATTTTTATGTTGCAGAAGCATCTCCTCCTTTACAATAATGCATGTGTTAATTGATAAAATATTGTTTTTGAGAAGTGGCCAACGGGATTTAATAATTACAACAATACAGTCTTTGAAAATATAAAGTTCAGACGGGACGCCTAAATCAAGGTTTAATTTTAATGCCGAAATTGAACAAAGACTGGAAAAGTGTACGCCATTTTTTGCCTCTGAAAGTTTTTGAATTATTCTGCGTCTTTGCGGCAAAATATTTTTTTCAAAGAAATAATAACAAGTTCCTGCGACTGATAGCAAAATTATTATTGCCCAAATTTGTCCTGATGTCATATTCTTTTTTTCAAAGCAATTCGTCTGCCCACTTACTGGTAACGGTTGCAAGCTAAATTCCCGTTTGGAGTTTGAAACTTTGTCTACCGAAATGTTTGTTTAAAGATAAATGTTTAATAGACTTTTGCAAAGCGAAAATTAACTAATTGTCTACCGCTTTTGCAAAAGCCGAAGCCGAATGCCCAAATGGGATTTAGGTTGGGTTACCCGCAGTTAATCTTACGATTCAATGTTTAGTGATAAAACTAGTTGCCCGTTATTTGCTCTGTAAACTAAAATCTCTGATAATACTAAATCTGCAATGTCGTGGCCCCAAATACCATACTTTCCATTTGTCTGATTTCGATTATACATTGTTGTCCTTTTGTCAATAGGTATTGTCTTAACGGAAGCAGATGATTCTTCTTCTTCATAAAGTTTGTAATATTTTTTACTTATCTCATTGAGGAGTTGTTCTTTTGTAAAACCTTTTTTTGATTCCAATTCAAATCTATATTCATTCGTCAGTGGATAGTCAACTATAACAGTCACTTTGCTTTCAGGAATAACAACATCTTTGCCGTCTACAAGCTTCGGTATATCATTTTCGGGCTTTTCAATGCTCGCCCAAGGAATTAATCCGTCTTCAAAATCTTTTTTATTTTCAGTTCTCACATTAAATGAAATTGTCGAGACTAACTCACCCAGATTTTCGGTTTGTTTTTCTAAAGAAGCTTTTTCCCGCTCAGTCAATATAGTATTATAATCTTTAGAAGTTGTGTCGTTAGATGAATTTGCGACTGAATTTACTTTTTCCTTTGTTACGTTATTACAACTTAAAAGAATAATTGTAAAAATAAATATGAATGTTTTGGTAATCATTTTGTCTGTCATAAATTTGCTGGTAACGTTTTCGCGGTTTGCTTCGGCCGTTTTGGAACCGTTGTCTACCGAAATGTTTAAATAATGATACCAATGTTGCTATGCAATTGCAAAGAAAAAATTAAAAAAGTTTCTACCGCTTTTGCAATTGCTTTGGTGTCTGGAAGGCTGGAGCGAACCGTGTGTTAGGTGCTGAGTGGTGTACAATGCTTTATCAGTGTCTGCTTAACTATTTTATCGTTGGAGTAACTTCAAAAACTTTACACCATTTATCAATCTTTAATGGTTTCCATTGTTCGTCAGTTAATGACTTATCAATTAGTTGAAATTGTTTATCATTTAGAAAAACTGCTGCTCCGTCATTGCCACCATTAATAAGATAAAGTCTTTCGTCTTTGTTTTGAATTTGTAACTGATCGTTAATCATTTCCGCAAACTTTTGAGCAGCTTCACCCCAACCATAATTTTTAAAATCTTTGAAGATAATATAACGCTTTCCATTTACGGTAAGTTCATGATTTAGGCTTTTACTAGTAGTGTCCCATTTTTCAATATGATTGGTAATTTCTAATTTAAGCTCGATTTTGTCAAAGAACACCTTCATATCTTTGATTGCGTCGTCGAAACCACCTTGTTCAAAAACTGTTTCGCCGTCGAATATGTAATATCTATAGTCTTTCGGTATTATTGGATTGTCAAAGTAAATGGTAGATAAAATACCGTGTTCAGAAATTGTTGCGATTAAGTCTTCCTTTAAACTATCAATGTCGCTTGGTTCTGCATATTTATAATATCCAAGGTCGACAAGTTGCTTAACAATATTTTCAGCTTCGTTTCGACTAAGAAATGGTTTCTTTTCTGTGTCTGATTTTGTCGGTGCATTATTGCAACGATAGAAAATTAGTCCGCCAGCTATTAAAGCGATTAATGTAAATATTATAATTGTCATTCGTTTCATAATTAAATATTGGTCGTTCGAAGGTGTCGCCAACACTTTGCACCTAACGTTTTGCGGCTAGGCGTCCGTTTTTGCTAATCCAAATATAGCATTTGAGCAGCAACCCGCAAAAATGGCGGCTAGCCTGCTGTTAGTTGCTGTAGGGCGGCACACAGCTGTCCACAGTCGAACGTGTCCTCGTGGACGAGTCATGCAGGTCCTGCCCTATCGCAACATAGTAGTCCACCCGAGCACATTTTCTTATTTCACCCAAAACCCAAATTAATAAGTCCACTTACTATTTTACGTCCACACACTGGAGTCTGTGTTTGTTGCGTTTCCGCTGTCCATGCAGGTCCGTGAAAATTTGTCAACTTACATTCCGACTCGTCCACATATTATAGTCGTCCTAATTACTGATGCGTTGTAATACAGATAGTTTTTCGGGTAGACTCTGTCCGCCTATTGCAACTAACTTCCCTATAGAACTGATTTTATGACTCCAGTCCGGTTATTTTAACAAGATTGGAGTAAGTTCATCATCCTTATTTTTTTATTTTAAACCACACCATCACCCATGATTTTTACGGTGATATTATCCATTGCAGGAATTAATTTTAGTTGACACGATAAGCGCGAAGTAGCTGTAATGTTTGGAAGCGTATCCAACATAGCATATTCATCATCTGTTATCTCATGCAAATTTTCAAAACCTTTTATTACTTCCACGTGGCAGGTAGCGCATAAGGCCATGCCGCCGCAGGTTGCCAAAATATCATAATCGTTACCTTTTAAGATCTCCATTAAGCTTAAGCCCATATCTGTTGGGGCTTCAATGGTAGTAAGTGTATTATCCGGGTTTTGTATATTTATTTTAATATCTGTCATAATTAAAAAATTAAATTTATTATATTATTTAGGATGAAGTGAACTATGTTCTACTTCATCCTTTTCTCTTCGCACAATTCAACTAAAACGCCATTGGTTGTTTTAGGATGTAAAAAACAAATACGTTTATTATCGGCTCCGTCTTTAGGATTTTGATTTATCAATTCAAAACCTTCCTGTTTTAAACGCGCCATTTCTTCATCTAAATTATCTACCTCATAAGCAATGTGGTGAATGCCCTCGCCTTTTTTTTCAATAAATTTGGCAATAGCACTGTTTTCATTCGTTGCTTCTAACAATTCTATCTTGGTTTCGCCCAGCATAAAAAAAGAAGTGCTTACCCCTTCAGACGCAACGGCCTCAACCTTATAATGATCTTTGCCGAATAATTTTTTAAATAATTCGTTGCTGTTATTTAAATTTTTAACCGCAATGCCTATATGTTCTATTTTTTTTAGCATAAATTTTAGTCTCTTTCAAAAAAATTTCTTTCGCTTACTTTTTTAAAACCGGCATTAACGCCGTCCAGTAAAGTTAACTCATTAATTGAATTTAATTCGGTTGTATTTTTACTTTCATAAAATTCGGGGTTTTCTTTAAAGGCACCAAAAACATCTTTTTCTTTTAATTTGTAATCGTAGCTAAAATAATTACCGGTGCAATAGCGTATAATAAGCGGGTCTTTTGGCAGTTCCGATATTTGAGCATAATATCCATTTGCGATGTAACAGCTGCGTATAAACCTTTTTTTCGTAAAAAGACAAACGATCAATTCCAAACCCGTATTATTTTTAACGGTAAGATTTAATTTGGAAACCGTATCGTATTTATTTCTTCCAAAATAATTACTGTAGGGAGCATCACCAACTTTTAAAGAAGTAACCTGCGGCTCAACCGGTTTTTTTTCTTTTTTTGAAAGCTCAGGCGATGCAGAATTTGAAGGTGCCGCCAGGTGAAGGATCAATAAAAAAAGAGCCACCGCAATGGGTGTTGCAAAAAGTATGTATTTAAATTCGTTATAGTTTTTTTTACCTTCAGTTTCCTGTTTATAGGTTTCTTTTGTTTTAGCATATTTTTTTATATGCTCTTCGTAATACTTTCTGCGTTTTAATTCTTTCTCATCAAAGCTCCATGTTTTTGTACTGCTGTTTTTTGATTTGCTTTGCTGTGTGGATGTGAAAATTAAATTATAGTTAAGCTTGTAATCGTAAGTTGATTTAAGTTGCGGATCGGATAAAGTTTCGTAGGCTTTTAAAATAATTGTGAATTGCTCTTTGCCCGCCGGATTTTTATCAGGATGATAAATTTTTGCCAAACGACGAAAAGCAGATCTTATTTCAGTGAAATTGGCTCCTGAATGCACTCCTAAGATCTCGTAATAATTAGCCAAAACTTAAAATTTAATTATGGTATTACAATTTTATGCAAACGTTTTTAGGTTCGGTAAAAAAATCAAGTGCTTCAAAACCGCCTTCTCTTCCAACACCACTTGCCTTAACACCGCCAAATGGTGTACGCAGATCGCGTAGTAACCAACAATTTATCCAAACAATACCTGCGTGTAAATTATTGGCCATCTTATGCGCACGGGTTAAATTCTGTGTCCATAAAATACTTGCCAAACCATACATGGTTGAGTTAGCCATCATTAGAGCTTCTTCATCCGTATCAAAAGGTGTAATGGTTACAACCGGCCCAAAGATTTCTTCCTGGTTGGTACGGCAATCGTAACTTAAACCTTCAATAATTGTTGGTTCAATATAATAGCCTTCGCTTTGCTCGCCACTTAAATTTATTTTTTTGCCGCCACATAAAATTTTGCCACCTTCTTTTTGCGCAAGTTCAATGTAACTTAATATTTTTTCCTGGTGTGGTTTAGAAACAATGGCGCCCACTTTTGTTTTTTCATCTAAGGGGTTGCCAACCGTTAGCTCTTTTGTTTTGGCAACAAAATCGTTTTTAAACTTATCGTAAATTTTACGCTCAACAAAAATACGTGAGCCGCATAAACAAATTTGTCCCTGGTTAGCGAACGATGAATTTAAAGTTGTGGCTAACATTTTATCATAATCGCAATCGGCAAAAATAATGTTGGGATTTTTACCGCCTAACTCTAAAGATAATTTTTTAAACATGGGCGCCGCAATGCTGGCAATGCTTTTGCCGGTTGCCGTTCCGCCGGTAAATGAAATTAAAGGAATATCTTTATGGCTAACAATGGCGTTTCCTACTTTAGCGCCAAGGCCATGTACAATGTTTAAAACACCTGCGGGTAAACCGGCTTCAATACAAATTTCAGAAAGTAAAAAAGCGGTCATAGGTGTTATCTCTGATGGTTTTGCAACAACGGTACAGCCGGCAGCCAGGGCCGGCGCAATTTTCCATGTAAAAAGATATAAAGGTAAATTCCATGGCGAGATACAACCTGCCACACCAACCGGTTGACGCAATGTATAGTTAATAGCAGTTTCTTCCATGCTATGTGCATGAGAGGCGTAATGTAAAATACCTGTTCCGTAAAAATGAAAATTAGCAGCGGCACGTGGAATGTCAACTGTTTTAGCAAGCTTTAATGGCTTGCCATTATCAATACTTTCAGCAAGGGCTAACTTATCTAAATTTTTTTCTATTAAAGCAGCAATTTTTAATAGATAAGCAGAACGTTTATCTTTTGAAGTAATGCTCCATTCTTTAAAAGCTGCTTTTGCAGCAGCATAAGCTAACTCTACATCCTTATCATCACTATCGGGTATAAGCGAATATACTTTACCGGTAGATGGATTAAAATTATCTAAATATGTTTTTGAAACAGGCTCGGTTAAAGCGCCGTTTATGTAGTTTTTTATGTGTTGCATAGCTTCTGAAAATGACACTAAAGATACGAAACAAACAAAACCCGGGCAATTAAATTTTAGAAATATAGGTGTTCCTGATCCTTATATCAGGATCCCTGAAAGGCCCGTCTCCCATGGAGTAGAACTCTATTTTGGGCTCGTTTCCCAGGATCAGATTTCTTATACTTTCCTGGATGCCGTAATTAATGATCTTAAGCTCCTGTAAAATTTGTTTGGTGAGTTCGCAATGCACAAGGTTCAATTCTAAGAACGACAGATTTTCTTTAAGCTCAAAACAGATCTTTAGTTTTTTGCTGATAATATAATCTTCGTATGGTTGCAATATAAAAGAGTGAACGGCTTCCGTTAAAAACGGTATCCTGAAAATGGTTTCCTGGATATCTGCTAATAATCCAAAGCGTTGTAAAAAATCCTTCTGTTCCATAATAGTTGTTTTTAAGATTTAGATGTAAATTTTTTATAAAAAGAGCATTAATTAAAAGCGTAACCAATTTTAAAAGCATAAACCAGTTTTGGAAAAAAGCCATCACGGCCGTCAGCGTTGTATAAAAATTCCAATATCCTGGCATTATCATAATTTGTTTTGTAATAAATGTATTGTGCGCCAAAACCAATACTCTGATCTATCGTAAATCCATATTTATTAATAGATTGAAAGCCCAGCTTAGCTAAAAATGCGGGGTTATGTCTTTGTAAAAGATCTGTGTGATCTATGTCTAAAGTGGCTTTCGGAATTTTCGAATCGGTATATTGATAAGCAAGCTGACAGGAAGTATAAAGACCTGCATTATTTTTTTTAATGCCTTTTAATTGAAAAACCAATGGCCAAACCAATAAGCAAAGCGGTTCAAATACTTTTGTTCTGCCAAAGTAATGCCTGTACTCAGCACCAACCTGGAATCCGCTTGTATGGTTTTGAGCGAGTGAAGGAAAATAACCTCCTGAAGTTGTTGGTCCGCAAGAATACAAATAACCTGCGGAAAATAAGACTGCGTTTTTATGATAAGGCTTTTCAATTTCAATATTGGCATTGCCAGTATTAAAAGATAATGTTGGAAGGTAAGAAGTAAGCGAGGTCTTAATAATTAATTTATCAGATAAACTATCCTGTGCTATTGATCTCAGGGCTAGAGTAGATAAAACGAGCATTAAAAACAGTATTTTCATTTTATTCAGTTTAAATTTTTCAGATCAGTGAATTGTTTTAAAATTTTAATTTTAAAGCGAGGCCTGTTATTTTTCCATAAAATGGTGCGCGTGAAAAGCATGGGGCCAATGATAATTTTTCTTCTTTTTCCTGTTTGGTTTTTTTAAATATGCGGATGGTATTAAAAATGATAGTTGCTGCGCCAACAGAAATATCAATAGGCTGCAGATCTTTTTCTTTTTCGTTAAAAATAACACCATTAGCTATTTGCGCTGCACCGCAAACAATGCCAAAACCAGCGTTACTTTTCTTTTTCTTGTTATTAAAATTAATAGCGGTAAATGTGTTTAATGTCATATTAACGCCGGTGAATACCAATGTACTTCCAATTCTTTCTAATTCAGGGTGTTTAGAAGGGCCGGAAATTGAACCAGAACCAATATCAATAATGTTTTGGGCTTTTGAGCTGAGGGTTAAAAGTAAAAATGAGATATAAATTAATGCTTTCATGTTGCTTGTTTTCTTAAACAAAATTAGATCAATTAAATACCAAAGCCTTACGGGATAATGGGCCTGTTTTCCGGAAAAAAGTAAGAAATACCATTTGAAAGCCTTATTAGGAGAGGATTTGATAAAATTTGCATTAATTGCAAGTGTTGGGTATTAAATTTGCTTTTTTTACTAAAAAGAGTATCTTTATCTCTGTTAAATCAACAAAATATGCCAACAAAAAAGGAGAAAAAATCCACTAAAGATAGTTTACCGATACAAAATCAATTTATAAGCAAGTTTAAAGAAGTGATCCCGCCAAGTGTTGGGCTGGCCGAGGAAATTGCGGATGTATTGGATGTTAGCATTGATAGCGCTTACAGAAGGATAAGAGGCGAAACCGAATTAACAATTGAAGAGGTTTATAAGATCTCTAAAAAATACGAGATAAGCCTGGACGAAGTTTTTAGCAATCAAAACGACACTGTTACATTTTCGTATACAAAATTAACAGATAGCGTGAAAAATTTTGAAGCGTATTTAAATCGCTTGCTAAGCCACCTTGTTACATTAAATAAATTCGAGAATAAAAAAATATATTATGTAGCAGAAGAGATTCCTATTTTTTATTCTTTCTTCTCAAAAAAATTAACCGATTTTAAATTATTTTATTGGCAACGGAGTGTATTAAATGTCCCTGATTATCAGCAAAAAAAATTTGAATGGGGTGTAGTACCACAAAACTTAGTAGATATTGCACATAATGTTTATAAGGAATATCTTACAATTCCCAGTTCCGAAATATGGACAACCGAAACTGTATTAACAGGCTTAAGACAGATTCAATTTTATTATGATAGCGGAATAGTATCTGCACAGCATGCGACAGAATTATTACAGGAATATCGTCAGATGATTGATATGATATTAAAAAATGCCGAAAGCAGCAGAAAGAACATTAGTGATAAAGCCGATACATTTGCTTTATATAACAGTGAAGTAGTGCTTGGCACAAATTGTATTTATGTAGTAATGGGCGACACTACGTATTCATATATTTCATTCAATACCATGAATTCGTTAACTACTAATAATCCGCAGTTTTGCGACGAAACCGATCATTGGGTACGAAATCTTGAGAAGAAGAGTACGCTAATAAGTGGTGTTTCAGAAAAACAACGTTATCAGTTCTTCACTAAAATGTATAAGAATATTGATGATTGTTTAGAGCATATAAATCGTAGTTGAAAAAAACAGTTTCTATAATTGGTGGAGGAGCTTGCGCATTAATATTAGCCTGCGAATTAGATCCGAAAAAATTTTCCATTTCTATTTTTGAAAAAAATAACGCCTTAGGTCGCAAATTTTTAGTGGCTGGTGATGGCGGATTAAATCTAACACATTCTGAAGATGAAAAAGAATTTATTGCCCGCTATACACCAAATGAATTTTTAAAAACAGCTTTTTTTCATTTTTCAAATAAAAAATTTATATCATGGATAAACGACATGGGTATTAAAACCTTTGTGGGCACTAGCGGCAGAGTGTTTCCTGACAAAGGCATTAAACCCATTGATGTATTAAAACGTTTTGAAGAAAAAATAAAGAACAATAATGTCGTATTAAATTTTAAACACGAATGGAAAGGTTTTTCAGACAATAATGAATTGATGTTTAAAACTGTTTCGGGAAATAAAATTATTAAAAGCGATATAGCTGTTTTTTGTCTTGGTGGCGCCAGTTGGCCTGTTACCGGAAGCAAGGGCGATTGGCGGAGCTTATTCGAAATAAAAAACATTAAAACAAATCCGTTCGGGCCAAGTAATTGCAGCTTTAAAGTGGAGTGGCCTAAAACTATAATTAAAGATATAGAAGGAAAGCCTTTGAAGAATATTTTAATTACCTGCGCAGATAAAACACGCGCCGGCGAAATTGTAATAACGGGTTTTGGTGTTGAAGGAAGCGGCATTTACCCACTTAGTCCGGAGATACGCGAAGAACTCAGGAAAAATGATGTAGCAAAAATATACATAGATCTTAAACCGCTTTTAACTAAAGATGAATGTTTAAAGAAACTTGAGAAAGCAGAACCTAAGCTTTCGTATACAGAAAACATGATAAATAATTTGAATTTAAATAAAACGCAAATGATTTTACTAAAATCTAAAATGAGCAAAAATGACTTTTTAGACCCGGTTAAATTTGTTAATAATTTAAAAGCCCTCGAACTACTAATTTCTGCATTAGGACCAATTGAAGATGCAATTTCTACTGTTGGTGGAATTAATCTAAACGAAATAACAGAAAACTTTGAATTAAAAAAAATAAAAGATAGTTATGCGCTAGGCGAGATGCTCGACTACGACGCGCCTACAGGGGGTTACTTACTTCAGTCGTGTTTTAGTATGGGAAAGTTTTTAGCCGATCATTTAAATGATCATGATTAAACGAGATGTTAAATATCTTTTTTTAAACTTCGGTTTTAACCCAAAATTACATAAATTCTTAACTTTTTATCGGTTTAAAACTTTTGTATTATTTAAAATCTAATATTCTATATTTGCTCAGTTTATAATTAAAAAAAAAGATGGTGGCTACAAGCGAATATATTTTATGCGAAATAAAAAATGGTGTTTTAGTTATTACAATTAATCGCCCCGATAAATTAAATGCTTTAAATAAGCAAACAATAGAAGAGCTTCACGAAACTTTGGTTGAAGCAGAAAACCAACCAGAAATCCGTGCAATTATATTAACCGGTTCTGGCCAAAAGGCATTTGTTGCCGGTGCCGATATTGCGGAGTTTGCAAATTTTTCGATTGAACAAGGAAAGCAATTAAGCTCAATCGGTCATTTTAAGATTTTTAACTTTATTGAGAATTATAGTAAGCCAATTATTGCTGCTGTTAATGGTTTTGCTTTAGGCGGTGGACTTGAACTGGCAATGTGCTGTCATATACGTGTAGTTAGCGATAATGCAAAAATGGGTTTGCCTGAAGTGAGTTTAGGTGTAATTCCCGGCTATGGCGGAACGCAACGTTTAGCACAATTAGTAGGTAAAGGTAAAGCCTTTGAAATGATCGTTACCGCAGATATGATCAATGCTCAGGATGCTTATAAATGGGGCCTGGCAAACTATGTTACTACACAGGATGAATTATTAAATAAATGTTTTGAAATTACGGCTAAGCTAACTACAAAAAGCCCTACAGCTATAAGAACTGCAATTAAAGTAATTAATGCGGGTTATAATAACAAATTAAATGGCTTCGAAGTTGAGATCGAAGAATTTGGAAAATCTTTTGGTACAAAGGATTTTAAAGAAGGTGTTAGCGCTTTTCTTGAGAAAAGAAAAGCAAATTTTAAAGGTGAATGAGTAGTTTAAAGTTAAAAAAAGGGCGATTATTTGATCGCCCTTTTTTTATGCTGATTTTTGTCATATTACTGTTAAATCTATAAAAGAAAACAAAAAGTAGCTTAACTTTACAGCACATTTGAAAAACAACAAAACATATTTTGCTTTTTTGATCATCATCCTATTTGTATTTTTCAGTACAGATATAACGGCGCAGTGTGCCATGTGTAAACAAGCTGCCGAAAGCTCATTAAAGTCAAATCCTAATTCAATGGCGCGCAGTTTAAACAGCGGCATACTTTATTTAATGGCAGTTCCTTATTTATTATTATGTTTTATTTTTAGGAAACAGATCGCTCAGTTGTGGCGAAAGGTTTTTTCTAAAGCCTCTGGAAGCCCCGCTAAATAAACGATTCGGTAAATCTTTTTAATTCCCTCAGTAAATAAGCCATTTCCCTCAGTTGGTTTTTTTTCACTCAATCCGTTTTTTTTCACTTTGTTAAATTAGCTATTTAATAAGTTAGTTCAGGCCTCAACTCAAATTCAAATTTTGTTAGTTTTTAATCAGGTAGTTTTGAATTCAGAAACTATAACTATGAAAACTCTAAAACTAAATCTCCTTATCCTTTTTACATTTGTACTGGGATCGCACCAAGCAAAAGCCTGCCATGGTATGCCGCTTGTAAATTATAATGTTGTTGTTGGCGCTGCGGGCGTAACGGTATCTGCCAGTTCAGATCTTTCTACTTGCGGTTGCGGACCATACTGGCTTCAAACGGAAATTTCGTGTACTCCAAATTTTGTTGGAACGCAACCAGCTTGTATGACGAGTACTTTAGCTAACTGGAATAATCCTGCAACATCGTATTTAAATTATCCATATTATAACTCGTTACTTAACGTGCCAAATTATAATATCGCTACCGGATGGTTTGATAATTGTGTTTTAGAACCCTATCATCCAAATGTTATTCCATTTACAAATTTATGCCCTGGGAAAACCTACTATATCCGTTCACGTGAAATGGTTTTAGGTGGCAGTAATACCGGCCCCTGGACGCCCGTTCAATCTTTTGTTGTTCCGGGCACACCGGTTGTTAATCCGCCAAACTCTTTAAATATGACACTTAGCGCTTCACCAAATCAAATTGTTTGTTGTGGCCCTGTGCAGCTTACTGCCGTTATTACCGGAACAAATTATGGCCAATGTGTTGGTAATGTGCCTTCGTGTGAACAAAATGCAACCATAACGCCAACATTTTCATGGACTGCCTCAAACCCCGTGTCTACAACAGTTGGCAATGGTACAACATTTACAACAACAATAAATTTATTATCTGTAACTAATTTAACTTCTACTACAACATTTAGTGTATGGCTGGCATATCTTTGTACCACGCCTACCGGTACAATTATGTATACGCCACCAAGCGTTCCAATTATTTTCACTAACCTTCCTTTATCATCATCAAATATTACAAATACATTTGTTACCGCGCCAAGCAATGCCGTTTGGACGCAAGCACTTTCTGCATGTTTAACAGGTGGGCCATGTATGTGCCAGTTCATAAGCGCGCAACCAGCTGTTGTAACAGTAAATGTGTTAAGCGTGCCGCCACCATTAACAGTTACTATGACACCAAATACATGTTTAAGTTCTCCTAATTTTACGTTTACTGATATTAGCGCGAATGCTTCTAACTTTAATTTAAACTGGAATTTTGGCGATGGCGGAACGGGTACAGGAACTACTGTTGTGCATACATATACCGCGGCAGGCATTTATACTGTAACTGTAAATAAAGCCGGCTGTGGCCCATGTCAGGCACTTGGTTCTTACACCGTACAGGTTTATCCTTCGCCAAGCGCAATACTTTCTGTTAATTCGCCGGTTTGTATTGGCGGCACAGCTTCGTTTACAAATAATATAACTAATGCTACTTATAGCTGGACTGGCCCGAACAATTATGCGTCGACAGCACAAAACCCTGTTATTACAAATATAACAACAGCAATGGCCGGTAGTTACACATGTGTAACAACAAATGCAAACGGATGCTCAGGAACATCAACTACAAATTTAGCAAGCTACCAGGCAACACTAAGTGCGGCAGCAAATTCTCCTGTTTGCCCTGGGAGCTCATTAAACCTTACGGCAAGTGGTACAGGAAATTATAGCTGGACGGGGCCAAACAATTTTGCATCAACGCAGCATAACCCTTCGTTTATTGCCGCAAATAATTCTGGCGGTACTTATCTTGTATCTGCCACATTAACCGGTAACTGCTATGCAAATGCCAGTGTTACGGTGGCTGTTAGCAGCGTAACAGTTTCGGCGAGTAATAATGGTCCTGTTTGTTCCGGCAATAATTTACAATTACATGCTTTTGGCAACGGAAGTTTTGTATGGCAGGGTCCGAATAGTTATACTTCTACATTACAAAATCCTGTAATAAATAATGCAACGGCTAATGCTAGCGGTATTTATACGGTTACTATTACATCGGCACAAGGCTGCACTGCAACGGCTACTACAAACGTTTTAGTTAACGCACAAAAAATACTACATCCTTCATGCTCTCCTTCAGAATTATGCGAAGGCGGTACAGTTCATTTTGAGGCTTTGGACGGAAGTGGTGTAAGCTATCTTTGGAAAGGCCCAAATGGATTTACTTCTAATAAAGCAAATATGGGTATTTTAGATGCCACGCCTTTAAATAGTGGAACGTATACTTTAATATTAACAGATCCTGCGGGTTGCATTGGTGTTGGTAACGTAAACGTATTGGTAAATGCAAAACCAAGTATTGATATTGATATGAGTAAAGCTATTTCTGCCTGTGCTCCCGTTTGCAATGTTGAGTTTAAAGCAATATCAAATTCAAGTTCAATTATTCTTAACTGGAAACTTGGAAATGGCGAGATAAGCCAATCTAATAATCCAAAAAACATTTGCTATAACTCAGCAGGCATATATACAATTGTATTGAGTGGAGAAGACGCAAAAGGATGCCAGGCAGAAGTTGAAAAAACTTTTGAAGTGCACGCTGTACCTGTTGCCAATTTTGATATCGGTAATAATGGATCAACATGGGTAAACGGTACAACGCAGTTTACAGACCTTTCTTCAAAAGCAAAAATAGTAAGCTGGGATTGGACATTTGGAAATCCGGATGTAACATCAACGTTGCAAAACCCAAGTTTTACATATCAGGACAGCGGAAGATACGAAGTAACATTAGTAGTTACGAGCGACAAGGGTTGTAAATCTTCTATCTCTAAAAAAGTAATAGTTGGCGATGAAATGGGATTATTTTTACCAAATGCGTTCACACCAAATGGCGATGGAAGTAATGATGTATTCTTAGCTGTTGCAAACAACATTATTAAATTTGAAATGCTGATCTTTAACAGAGGTGGTAGTTTAGTGTTCCAATCGAGTGATATTAAAAAAGGCTGGGATGGAATGTATAAGGGACAATTATCTGAAAATAACGTTTACGTGTATAAAGTAAATTATATTGGTAAAGACAATAAATCACATGCTTTAACCGGAAGCGTTACTTTAATAAGATAAAAAATTTGTGTATCTTAATTGCCCGAAACAAAATAGTTTCGGGCTTTTTTATTTGTGAAACATTTATACTGCATATTTTTGTTTTTTGCTTTGGGAGTAAACTCTCAAACATGCAATTATTGGTCAACTTACCTGGGTCAAACAGGTTCAGATGATATTAAAGGAATAGCGCTTGATAATAACAAGAACAGTTATGTTATTGTACAAACGGATAGCCCTTCGTTAACGGTTACTCCGGGTTTAATTAGTGATGCATTAAACGGCATTAACGATGCCTACATTGCAAAATTTGATTCATGTGGCAATTTTTTGTGGGCAACTTATTTAGGCACTACTGATTTTGATAGCGGCGAGAAAATAATTGTATGCGCAGATGGTAATATCGCATTTACTGGCTATACGCAGGGCGCAGGATTGCCAACAACACCGGGGTGTTTTCAGGCTGCAAATGCGGGGCAGTACGATTGTTTTTTAGGAAAGGTGTCGCCGGCCGGTGCGCTTTTGTGGCTTACCTATTTTGGAAGTCTTGGTTCTGATTTTGCGTATGATATCAGTACTGATTTTAACGGTAATTTGTTTATTGGTGGTACTACTACTTCAAATAATCTATATACAAATGCGTCTTCTTTTCAGCAAACCTTTGGAGGAAATACAGATGCGTTTATCGCAAAATTTTCTAAGAACGGAATTTTAAAATGGTGTACTTATTATGGTGGTTTAGCCAGCGAAGATATTCACGTATTAACCGCCGATGGTTTTGGAAATGTTATTGGCGGCGGCGGAACTTTTAGTTTTAATTTAAGTACTTCAGTAGGCTGTATTCAACCATCAAAAGATAATGGCATGGATTGTTACATCATTAAATTTGATTCTTTAGGTAACCGAATATTTTCAAGTTACCTTGGCGGTACAGGTACAGATGATGCGTGGGGACTGGCTGCTGATGGTCTTGGTAACATTTACCTGAGCGGACAAACAACCAGTTCGAATTTTACAACAACTACAGGCGCCTATCAATCCACAATAGCCGGGATGACGGATATGTATTTTTCAAAGATATCTCCAACGGGTACCATGCTCTATTCTACGTTAATTGGCGGTTCTGATGCAGACGCAATAAGCAGGATGAAAATTCATAATTACGAGTTGTATATTTTAGGAACTACAACTTCAACAAATTTTCCGATGCTCGGAAACTCAAACTACAGTGTTATTCCCGGATCTCAAAATTTCGTGATCGTTCGTTTTAACTCTGCCGGTCAGCCAAATTATTCAACATATTATGGCAGCGTTGGCGGTTACGACTATTCGCAGGATATTGCAGTTACAAACAAAAGTATGTTCTTTTGTGGAAAAAGCTCTTCCACCACATATCCTATAACTGCTTCAGCATTTCAAAGTGTATACGTAGGAAACGATGATGGCGTGATAACTAAATTACCAAATAATAATGCCAGTTTAATTACAAAAATAAATGAAAACAAATTAAATGAAAATGATCTTGTGTTATATCCTAATCCAACAAGAGAAAAGCTGAGAATAAAAAGCAATAACGTTTTAGAAAGCGAAGCAGAAGTAATTAATTATTTAGGGCAGTTGGTTAAAATTGCAAGTATCCAGAATTCGGAAATAGATGTAAAGGAATTACGGGAGGGAATTTATTTTTTAAGAATAAATAATTCTATTTACAAATTCATTAAAGTAAATTAATTTTTTTGATCAATTACTTTTGGCGCTTTAAAATAATCGCTGTCTTTTTTAGGAGCATTTTTTAAAGCCTCTTTTTGAGTAAGGGTAATTTCAGGAGAATCTTCGCGTAAAATATTTTTTTCGTCAGTCATATAAATAAGCGGAGCAACATTTTCTGTATTCAGTTCGCTTAATTTATCTACAAAAGCCAACATGCGGTTCATATCATTTAAGATCTCGGCTTTTGCGGCATCATTAAATTCTAATCTCGCTAAATGCGCAACTTCATCAACCGTTTTAATATCTATTTTATTTGCCATTAAATTCTTTTAATTTTTCTTGTGTAAAGATATAAACTTTATCCTTAAGTTCATTAATGTTTTCGTCACTTAGTCCTTTTGTATAAATAGGATCACCCACTACGATTTTAGGAATGCCGGGCTTTCCATGGCTTTTAAAGAAACCACCATTTTGTAAGAATTGCCAATTATTTAAATTTACAACCGGTACAATCGGCACTTGTTTTTCTACAGCGAGTTTAAATGCGCCGTTTTTAAAAGGTTTTAATTTCCCGCTTTCACTTATTGTTCCTTCCGGATAAATTACAACGCTTAATCCTTCATCAATTTTTTTTCCCGCATCCGAAAAAGCTTTATGCGCATTGGTAATACTTTTACGGTTAACCGGAATATCCAAATAAACAAAAAAGTATTTAAACAACGGAATTTTAAGCAATTCATATTTACCCATAAACACTGCTGTATGATCAATGTAAAAAGGGCAAAAAACTATATCTAAATACGATGTGTGGTTAGAAACAATTATGCAAGGCTTTGGTAAATTGTATTTTTTTGAATCGTATTTAATAGATGGATACAAAAATGAGCCAATAGAGATCATTCTTGCCCATAAACGTTTTAGTTTAAAAACAAGATCGAACCTTCCTGTTCGTAAAGCAAAATAAAATACAGGAAAGAGAATTAAAAAAGGGATTGCAAAACACAGAACAAACCAAAGTTTCCAGATGGGTGAAAATATGTATCCAAAGATCTTCATGTTAACGAAGGAACAAAATTAGCATTTAAACTTTTAATAGAAGATTAATAAATGCAAATTAATATTGTACCACCACAAAGCCCGTCATTGTTTCTTTGTCGCCATCTAAAAACTCGATCACATAATAATAGGTTGCCGGTGGCACTTTATTGCTACCAAGCGTATTAGATGTATTTGGATAAGCATCCCAACTATTATCATATTCTGATTTTTCGTATACTTTATTTCCCCAACGGTTAAACACAGTTAATTTTACCGGCCTGCCATTCATTCCTTTAATAAAGAAAACATCATTGCTGCCATCACCATTTGGAGAAAAGCCATCTGGAATAAAAAGGTCAATAGGCGTAAAATTAATTACGGTTGCGGTGTCATTATTTGTTGGATCGCCGTCCTGATCAGGATCCCAAATAAAACCATTATTTGAGCTGTCAGATACCACAACGTTGTTGATGAAGTTTGCAAAACCGATCACCGAATTTTTAAACGGACCAAAATAACCCTTCGGATCAACTCTAACAGTAAATACAATTGTATCACGCTTGCCAGCTAATAAGGTACTTGTAAACGGAGAAGTTAAACTGATCTGTGAAGCCCCGTCAAATAGAGGATTAATGGCTAAGCTACTATTTTGTGAAGTAATAACCGGTTGATTCAACACTGTAAAATTAGTTGGCGATGGAAACGCAACAGATAAATTTTCGTCCAAACTAACATTGCTTAAATTGATGGTTGAAGCATTAACTGCTGTAACTGTAAAGGTAACGTTATAATAAGTATTGTATACTAAAACAGGTTTGCCCGCAGCTTTTGTCATACCAAACATAGTGTTTGCGCAGTCTATAACAACTACCGAAACTGTTGCCGTGTTGGTACAACCCCCGGTTTCGCCAACAGCTGTATAAACAGTAATTGCATTTGTAGCCGTGGTTGCAATGGTACTTCCGGTATTTCCAACAGGCATCCAGGTATAATTTGTTGCGCCGTTTGCGCTTAATGAGAAAGTACTGCCATTACATAAAAGTGTTTCAGAACTTGTTGCTGTTATTGTTGGACCTGCAGCAATGCCAATAGAGATCGTTTCTGTATCTGTACAACCAAAGCTATTTATACCAGTTATTGTATAAATAGTATTAACTGTTGGAGAAACAACAACAGCCGATCCCGTCTGTGCCCCAGGCAAGGTTAAATAATTCAGAGCGCCGTTTAAAGTTAAGGTTGCAGAATTTCCTGAACACACTACATTCGTTGATGAGCTTACAGAAATTGTTGGTGTTGGATTAACTGTAATCGTTGTGTTGGCAGTATTTTTACAACCTGCGGCATTAATACCCGTTAAAGTATAGATGGTAGTAACAGATGGCGTAACTACTAAAGTAGTTGTGTTAGCATTGCCGGGCGACCATGTATAACCCGTTGCGCCCGTACCTAATAATAGTGCACTGCCACCGTTGCAAATAACAGGAGGTAGGGCGTTAATATTTACAGTTGGGCTTGATAATACGTTTAATGTAAACGTTCTTGTACTACTACAAATACCCGTTATACCGGTAATGGTATAAATAGTAGTTGAGGTTGGAGTGACAATAACAGATGTTCCTGTTAAAGTTCCAGGCATCCACGAATAACTTGTAGCACCTGTTGCTGTTAATGTTGCTGAGCTTCCATTACAAACTGCTGTTGGCGATGAAACAATATTTAAGGTTGGGGTTGGTGAAACTAAAACACTAACGGTTTTAGATATTACGCATCCCAAAGTATTGCTTCCTGCAACGGAATATGTAGTGGTTACCGTTGGAGTAACAACTAATGTACTGCTGTTTGAACTAACCGGACTCCATGTGTAGGTGGCACCGCCCGTTGCGGTTAATAAAACGGGAGTTCCGCTTGCGCTGCAAATATTTGTAGGGCTTGCCACAGCTGTAATTGTTGGGTTTGAATTAACAACAACGGTTGACGTAGCAGTACTTGTACACCCAAAAGAGTTTGTTCCGGTTACAGTGTAAGTTGTATTGATAGTTGGTGAAATAACTGCTACCGAACCTGTAATTACAATTGGTGACCACGTATAAGTTGCGCCGCCTGTAACCGAAAGTGTAGCTGAATTACCCGCGCAAATTGTAGAACTAATAGGTGATATCACTAAAGTTGGTGTTGGAGAAACGGCAATAAGAATAGTATTGGTAGAAGTACAGGCTCCGCTAACACTTATTAAAGTATAAGTAGTATTAATTGTTGGAGTAAAAATTATTGA
>CALRPF020000011.1:0-166196 GCA_943369995.1 Chitinophaga pinensis | reverse complement strand
TTTACATTATGCATTGGCTGTACCACCGGCGAAACTGATAAAAACATTCAGATCAATGAATCGGAGGACCTTGTTTTTAATAAAAGAAAAAAAGCGATAAACGACTTCTTTAATGGTTACGAAGCTTCGTTTAACAGCGCCATTGCAGGCGATACAAGCCTGGCCCCAAAAAATGTTGTTGAATCGTTTGCGGATTTTTTCGTAGAATCAAATCCGAAGGGTGTTATCTGTGGCCAAAACGATGCCGGTTTCCAGGCAAAAATAACAGAAGGTTTTAATTTTTACAGAAGCATTGGCAGCAAATCCATGCATATTCTTTCAAAGAATATTGATAAAATTGACAACACACATTCTATGGTAAAAGTAAAATGGGAATATACGGCCATTAAAAAAGACAATTCGGAGGTTAAAATCGAATTTACTAATATCTATTTTTTAAACTCATTAAACGATTCACCTAAAATTTTCGCTTACATAGCCGGCGATGAGCAAAAAGCATTAAAGGAAAAAGGATTTACTTTTTAGGTTTGGCATAATATTATCATTAATAAGTATAAAAGCATCTATGAAAAAGTTAGTCTACTTACTCACACTAATTACATTTATTATTTCCTGCTCTACTTCTACAAAAATTACCGGCACATGGAAAAATCCTAAACAACCTGCAGGCGAAATACAAACAATTTTTATTGCCGCTTTAACTGGTAATATCTCTGCAAAATCAACTCTCGAAAATAATATTTCAGAAGCCTTAGCCAAACAAAATATTATGAGTATTAAAAGCGTAGATGAGTTTCCGCCGGGTCTTTTAAAAGACAGTATTCCTAAAGAAGTAGTAATGGATAAGATCAAAAAGAAAAACCACCAGGCTATTCTCACCATTTCATTGTTAAAGAAAAAAACAGAATCACGTTATATAAGAAGTTCAACGGCGTATGCGCCAATGGCCCGCTTTGTCTACTATGATAATTTTTACGGTTATTATTCCTACTGGTCGCCTTACGCTTACAGCGCAGGATATTATGTAAATGATGATGTATATTATCTTGAAAGCAATTTATACAATAGTAAAACAGAAACACTTATCTGGTCGGCACAATCAAAAACGTATAGCTACGATGGCTTAAGCTCATTTTCAAAAACATTTGCGAAAGTGATCGTAAAAAAAATGAAAGAAGACGGAATACTAAATCCAAAAACGAAATAAAATGAAAAAGATAAAATTAATTTATACTATTATTTTTGTACTTGCTGTTTTATTTAGTTGTAACAAGAAAGAAATAGTCACGGAAAATAAAAAAGATAATATTACAATAACAGATTAAGAAATTAATTCTGTAACGATAGAAGATTCCATAAAAAATAATTTATGTTTCACGAAAAGTGAATTTGAAGATACGAAACTATGCTTGTGACGCTTTAATAAACCTCTTCCCGAAAGAGAAAAAGGAAAAAGTGCACCATTCAACGCTAAAAAATTACCCGATTTTGTTATTCATTTTCAAATGATAAATGGTTTGGGTGATATGTATGCATTTAACAAAGAAGAACCTTTAGAGAAAATGCGAAAAGAATCATTTTATTTGTTTGTTTGTTTAATGCACCAAACGAATAAATAACCTGCATTTAGTCCAATTAATTCCCCAAAGCGGGGCATATTGCATAAAATCTTAAAGATTAATAGAAGTTTACTTGGCTATCCGCTTAATTAGCTTACCTTACTTAGGTATACTAAATTAAAATTTATTTAAATGCCTGAACAAATAAATCTCTTGCTTGCAGATGACGATATGGACGATCGCTTTTTCTTTGATAAAGCGCTAAAAGAATTGCCTATTATTTCTGAGCTTGTAACTGTTGAAGATGGCGCTGCACTAATGGATCATCTCGCAAAAAACTCTGCTCAATTACCTGATGTGCTTTTTTTGGATCTGAATATGCCGCGCAAAAACGGATCAGAATGTTTGGAAGAAATAAAACGAAATGAAAAATTAAAACACCTTCCTGTTATCATCTACTCTACTTCACTTAACGAAGACGTGGCAGACGTACTTTATAAGAACGGTGCGCATTACTATATTCGTAAAAGCGGCATGGCAGAGCTTGAAAAAACACTTTTAAATATTTTAACTATGATGCAAGAAAAAAAATTCGAGCGTCCACCCCGAAATAAATTCATTTTAAGCCTTATGGCGTTCTAAAAACAATTTTTATTGTTGCTAAAAAATAATAAATGAGAACCATCAAACCGGCAACTGAAAAAATTAAAAAATTCCCTATAGTTGCAATAGGCGCTTCAGCCGGTGGTCTTGAGGCAGTAACAGCTTTATTTCAAAACTTATCTGCCAATACAGGCATGGCATATATTTATGTGCAGCATTTAAGTCCTGATCATAAAAGTATGCTTCCTTCTTTACTTTCCAAATCTACTAAAATGAAAGTACAGAAGATAGACAAGATGGAATTAATGAAACCCGACAATGTTTATGTAATTCCTCACGATAAAGATATTAAGGTTACAGATGGTCATATTGAATTAATTCCCCGGCCAAAAAAGGCACCTTCTAACTTTTCAATTGACGTGCTTTTTGCTTCATTGGCCAAAACCCATAAAAAAAATGTTATTGGTATTATTCTTTCGGGCAACGCGCATGATGGTACAAAAGGACTAAAAGCAATAAAGCAGGCAGGAGGAATTACTTTTGCACAGGACGATACGGCTAAATATAAAAGCATGCCACATTCGGCAATAAATGAAGGTATTGTCGACCATGTACTTCCACCAAAAAAAATTGCTAAAGAGTTAATTAAGTTAAGTACAAATAATCCTATTCACCATAAGCACAACGAAACTAACGGTTTAATTCAGGATAACAATCTTGATCTGAATACTATTTTTGGGATCTTATATAAAAATAGCGAAGTAGATTTTGGCCATTATAAGATAGCAACCATAAAGCGACGTATTGAGAGAAGAGTACAGAAGAATAATTTAAAAACAATTAAAGAATACGCTAAATTACTTTTAACGGATAATAAAGAAGCGCAAATGCTTTACGACGATCTGCTTATAAATGTAACCAGTTTTTTTAGAGACACTGAAACGTTCAGATACTTAAAAACAACATTATTACCTAAGCTATTAAAAGAAAAAAAGAAAGGCGAGATCCTTAGAATATGGGTTCCGGCCTGCTCTACCGGCCAGGAAGCCTACTCGATTGCTATGCTTATTGCGGAGATACAGGAAAAAGTGAGTTTAAAAACACCGGTGCAGATTTTTGCAACCGATCTAAGCGACTCTGCAATTAGAGGCGCAAGACTGAGTGAATATTCAAAAAACGATCTAAGATCGGTAACTGCAGCAAGAATAGAACGTTTTTTTACAAAGGTAAACGGTAAATACAGAATTTCTCAGGAGCTAAGAGAAATGTGTGTGTTTGGCACATCTCACAACATTCTACGCGACCCACCATTTTCGCGAATGGATTTTATCAGCTGCCGTAACCTGTTAATTTATTTTGACGCTGCAGCGCAAACAAAAGTTCTAGCAACCATACATTTTGCTTTAAACGATAAAGGCTATTTAATGCTTGGTAAATCTGAAAGCACCGGAGCTTCATCTTCGCTGTATACGCAGATCAATAGTAAATTTAAGATCTATTCGCGCAAAAAAGATACGGGCATACGCAAGGTTCCGGAATTAATGCCAGGGTTTACACAAAAAATAATCCGAAAAAAAAACATAAAAGCCATTACACCAAAAAATCAATCAGTTGATTCTATAAAGCTGGACAACGCCATTGACTCCGTCCTTCTTTCAGATTACATGCCTGCCTGCGCAATTATAAATAAAGACATGGAGATCCTTCAGTTCAGGGGCTCCACTTCCATATTTCTGGCTCATCAATCGGGAAAGGCCAGCTTAAACATCTTAAAAATGACCCGGCCTGAATTTGCTTTTGAATTGCTTAATGCAATAAGAAAGGCAATAAAAACCAAACAAACCATTCACAAATCGGGAATTGATATAAAGATTGATTCTGTTTCTAAAATAATGTCTTTAGAAGTAAGACCAATAAAGATTGATTGGGATGAACCTTTACTTCTTATTGTTTTTAAATTGCAAGAGCAAACAGAAAAACATGTTGAAATAGTAAAAGGCGCAAAAAATAACCATATAGCAAAAGTTATTGCGCTTAAAGACAAGAAAATAGAAAAACTGGCGGAAGAGTTAACTATTGCAAGAACAGAAATATTATCCATCATCGAATCGCAGGAAATAGCGTACGAAGAATTGCAAACTGCCAATGAAGAAATAGTATCCAGCAATGAAGAATTTCAAACATTAAATGAAGAGCTGGAAAGCACTAAAGAAGAGATTGAGACCAGTAACGAAGAGCTTATTTCAACCAACAGGGAAATGAAAAAGCATAACGAGTTATTACAGGAATCTTATAATTACTCCCAAACCATTATTGCTACCATTCATGAGCCAATGATCATACTTGATCATAATTTCAAGGTAAAATCAGCTAATAAATCATTCTACAAAAAATTTCACGTAACAAAAGAAGAAACCGAAGGCATGCCTTTGTTTGATCTCGGCAACAAACAGTGGGATATTCCGAAATTGCACGAATTATTGGAAGCCATGCTTTTAAAAAATGCTCATTTGTCTAATTTTGAGGTGACACATGAATTTCCGGGTTTGGGTGAAAAAATAATGCTGTTAAATGCCAGTCGAATCATTCAAAAAACCCACCGCGAGAAACTTATTCTTTTGGCAATTAAAGACGTAACAGAGAGAGTCATTCAACAAAGAAAAAAAGACGGAGAAAACAAAGAAAACATAAGAGTTCATAAACGGGATAAGCTTGAGCTTGAAAAAGCTGTAAAAGAAAGAACGAAACAACTTGAACAAAAAAATATCGAATTTGAAACTACAAACAAGGAACTTGTATTTCAGAACAAGGAAAAGGAAAAACGGGCCGCCGAACTATCAATTACTATTAAAGAACTTAACCAATCAAAAAAACTCCTGCAAAGCAGTTTACGAGAAGTGTCCGATTACAAAGATGCGTTAGATGAAACTACTATAATAGCAATTACCGACCAAAAAGGAATTATTAAAAAAGCAAATCAGAATTTTTGTAAAATATCAAAGTACAGAGAGCAAGAGTTAATTGGACAAGACCACCGGATTATTAATTCAGGTTACCATCCGAAGGAATTTATGCGTGATCTATGGAAAACAATTGCCAACGGAAAAATATGGAAAGGCGAAGTAAAAAACAAAGCAAAAGATGGAAATTTTTATTGGGTCGATACCACTATTGTTCCGTTTTTAAATAAACAGGGAAAACCTTTTCAATACCTGTCTATTAGGGTAGATATTACTAAACGCAAAGAATCCGAAGAGCAACTCAACACTTTAAACAAAGAACTAGCATTTCAAAATGAAGAAAAAGAAAAGCAGAAAGAGGAGTTGGTTATTGCTAACAAGGAACTTGCCTTTCAAAACAATGAAAAGGAAAAACGGGCAAATGAGCTAAGCATAGCCAATCAAGACCTTACATCATTCACCTATATCTCCAGTCATGATCTGCAAGAACCTTTGCGTAAAATACAAACCTTTGTCTCCATACTTCTTAGAGAAGAAGAAGGTAACCTATCAGAATCAGGTAAGGGTTATTTTCAACGGATGGTAAAGACAGCTTCCCGGATGCAAAATTTAATTGAAGATCTTTTAAAATATTCACGCACAAAAAGCGGAGAAAAGACACTTGAAAACACAGATCTTTCTATTTTATTAAGTGAAGTTGAAAAAGATATGGAGGAGTTAATATTACAAAAAAATGTAACTATAAAAAACCTGGGGCTTTGCAATTTAAACATTATACCTTTTCAGTTCAGGCAGTTATTTCATAACCTGATTACTAACTCAATTAAATTTGCCAAACCAAAAACGCCAGCGCAAATACAACTAAAAGGTGAAATTGTAACAGGTAAAAGTTCAAATAATAAGTATTTATTCGAACAAAAAAAATATTGTCACATCACCTATTCAGACAATGGTATTGGCTTCGATCCGCAATACAACGATCGGATTTTTGAAGTATTTCAGCGCTTGCATAGTGCAGAAGAATATACGGGTACAGGAATTGGCCTTGCAATTTGCAAAAGAATAGTTGAAAATCATAAAGGCATCATTACAGCAACAGGTGAATTAGGCAAAGGAGCTCAATTTGACATTTACATTCCGGTTGAATAATCCTTTAAAAAAAGCTAAATAAAAGTATATGGACAAAAAAACAAAGTCGGATGAATTGACTATTGCCAATAAAGAACTATTATTTCAAAACAACGAAAAAGAAAAAAGAGCAGCCGAACTCAGTATTGCCAATATAGAACTTGCTTTTCAAAACAAGGAAAAAGAAAAAAGAGCTGCAGAGCTTAGTATTGCAAATATTGAGCTCGCTTTTCAAAATGACGAGAAAGAAAAAAGAGCAGCAGAATTAAGTATAGCTAATGATGAATTAGCTTATCAAAATAACGAAAAAGAAAAAAGAGCGGCTGAGTTAAGCATCGCAAACATTGAACTCGCTTACCAAAACGAGGAAAAAGAAAAAAGAGCTCAGGAATTAACTATTGCTAATAAGGAACTGGCTTTTCAAAATAAAGTAAAAGAAAAAAGAGCTGCCGAATTGGTAATTGCAAATGAAGAATTGGCTTTTCAAAATGAAGAAAAAGAGAAAAGAGCCGCAGAATTAATTATTGCTAACAAGGAGTTGGCTTTTCAAAATAAGGAAAAAGAAAAACGAGCCGCAGAGCTGGCCATAGCAAATAAAGAACTTGCTTATCAAAATTTAGCGAAAGAAAAAAGAGCTGCTGAATTGATTATTGCTAATAAAGAGCTGGCTTTTCAAAATGAGGAAAAAGAAAAAAGAGCTGCTGAATTAATTATTGCAAACAAAGAACTTGCCTTTCAAAACGACGAAAAAGAAAAAAGGGCAGCCGAATTGCTAGTTGCCAATAAAGACCTTACGGCCTTTACTTACGTATCAAGTCATGATCTACAGGAGCCGTTAAGAAAGATCCAGAATTTTGCAAATATAATTCTGAAAGAAGAAGAAATTAATTTATCTGCCAGCGGAAAAATTTACTTTCAACGCATGCTGGATACTGCAAAACGTATGCAGGAACTTATTGAAGATCTTCTCACCTATTCCCGTGCTAAAAGCACAGAACGCAACTTCGAAAAAATACATTTAAGCATAATTATAGAAGAGGCAAAAACAGATCTTGAAGATATTATTCTCGAAAAGAGTGCTATTATAGAGAGTTTGGGCTTGTGTGAAATGCATATCATCCCTTTTCCTTTCAGGCAGTTAATGAATAATCTTATTAGTAATTCACTAAAATTTTCATTTGCTGGAAAAGCACCACATATCATTATCAAAACTAGGATAAAACAAGGAAGTAAATTAAATAACAACAAGCTATCTGCAAAAACCGAATATTGTCATATTATCTATACCGATAATGGAATTGGATTCGATCAGCAATACAGCGAGAGGATCTTTGAAGTGTTTCAACGTTTAAATACAAGAGAAGAATATGCTGGCACAGGAATGGGCCTGGCTATTTGCAAGAGAATTGTTGAAAACCATAAAGGTTTAATAACCGCTACAGGCCAGCTCGGTAAAGGTGTTACATTTGACATTTATATTCCAACTGAATAAAAGATATTTACCAATTGTAAACTACTTAAGATTTAATAAATGATCCAGACTGAATTTATTATAATCGTTTGGAAGAAGTAATAATAGAACTACAAGTAAAAATCTTGGAAAGACATGTTTCATATCCCACAGGGGTTCCATATAAGTAAAGGCAAAACACACTAATACAAGATCTAAACCCAAAGCATACAACGTATAATTAGTAAACAAACCAAAAATTAAAAGCATACCTCCCACAAATTCAACAATGCTGGAGTAATAAGCTACTAAACTTACGGCAGACCTTGGAATGTTTTGTCTGTCTGTATCCATTGTAAAAGATCCTATAACACCTTTCATCTTAATTTTAAAAAGTTTATCATAACCCTGAAAAAGAAAAAGTATTCCTGCAAATATTCTGATCATTAATCCTGTAATTTCAAACTTATAGTCAGCCATAATTGTTTTATTAAAATGTTTAAGTCTTGAAAAAATAGATAGGAATATGGCTCAAGGCATTTATTATCCATAGCGCCAATACGCAAAGTAAAGATAGGCCTTAATAGAACAAGTGCTTATATTTAAGCGGGTAAAATGTTCCTCAAAAAAAATTTAGCTTATTTATTACCTGGCAATAATGAATTTTGTGGTAAAGATCTGTTTGGTGTCAGGGTTGATCAGTTGCAAAAAATAAATTCCATTAAGAAAATTGCCAATGTTTATTTGGGGGTTCCCGGCACTAACTATACTCCTATAAATTACCTCTCCTTGTAAATTTAAGATCTCGGCATTATAGATTGAGGGGTCTTGCAGATCGATCGTTATATGATCGCTTGCGGGAACAGGATACACTGAAATAGTTTTATTGACTACATTGTTTTTTAAAGAGGTAGGAATAAATATGTTCTTTGAGAACACACCATAACCAAGGGTACCTGCATAAATATTTCCATTGCTAAGATCAATATCCATGGTCATTATTTTTGCTTTATGGCTATTCATGCCTAAAGAAAAGTCTGTCCATGTACCCACATTTCCCTGGCTTGAGCTAGAGTAAACACCCATTTCACCACCTGCATAAATAACATTTGGGTTTACAGGATCGGCAATTAAACACTGTATGATCTTGTTGGTAATATTTAAGCTCACATAATTCCAGGATGCACCACCATCTATACTTTTTAAGATGCCGGCTGCGTAAGTACCTGCAAATAAAATTTGAGGATTTGTTGGGAGCTGTATCAACGAAAATATAGCGTTAGAAAAAGTTGGTAGGGCTGTCCATGATGTTCCTGAATTAGTACTCGTATAAACCCCACTCCATGTACCCGCATAAATAACATTTGCCGAAGCTGACGAAATACAAATAGAAGTAACATTTAAATTATTTAAACCTGTTAAACTAAATGTTACACCACCATCAGTACTTTTATAAATACCCTTTGCATTACCAACATACATTACGTTTGTATTAGTTGGATCTATTTTAATAGCCTTAGCATCTACAGTTGTATCCAATCCTGTTCCGGTATTCGCCCATGTAGAGCCACCATTGGTAGACTTTAATAATTTGTTGTGTGGAACAGGAAGAAAAAAACCATAATCTACTTTTGAAGCAAATAATATATTTGTAGCATTCGGCACTGAAGTCAGTTTTCCTATCCAAAGATCATTCAATCCTACAGAATTCCAATTTGTGCCATTTAATTTTTTTATACTTGCATAATTATTTCCACCCTCATTATATAAAGCTCCGTAAAGACCAGAAGCGTTATAATGCAGATCGGTAACATATGTACATTTAAAGCCTGTATTTGAATTTTGCCACTGACCTGCTCCATTTGTACTTTTCCAGATACCAACACCCTGTTGTCCTAAAAACACTTCGTTAGCGTTTGTTGGATGTGTTGCTACTTCCCAAACTCTTGTAGCCGGTAAACCTGTATTTAAAGCTGCACTCCATATTGCACCACCATCCGTGGTTTTAAAAATGCCTTTATCTAAGGAGCCAACATAAACAACGTTGTTATTACTTTTCGAAACGGATATGCCAAAATACAAACCCAGCGAAACAGTGCTGTTAATGTTCATTGCTGTCCAGCTACTACCATAATTAATGCTTCTGTAAACACTATCCTGTGTTGCTGCGTAAATAGTATTTGCTGAATTGGAACATACTGCCACCTTCCAAACATCTTTATTAGCCAAGCCTGCAGCAAACCATGTATTACCACCATCCAAACTGGCGTACATTCCTTTTCCGTTTCCAAACACGCCCCAAACGCCGGCATACATTGCATTTGAATTTGACGGATTAAAAGCAATAGATTGCACACTCATATTATCAATTAAGCCCGTAATAATTTTATTCCAGGTAAAACCACCATCGGTGCTTTTCCATATTCCTTCGCCATGCGTGTTGCCCTGGTAGCCCGGCCAGTAACCCGCCGCCGCAAAAACAATATTTGGGTTAGTTGGATGAACAATGATCTGTGAAATAGATGGCCACTTTAAAGTTGTTTGCCAGGTAATACCACCATCAACCGAAATACGAATAGCAACACTATCGCTTTCATTCATCATGCTTCCTGCATAAATAGTATCCGGGCAAATTGGATTAATTTCAAAACACCATGCATTATAGCAACCAAAACCGCTTAAGTTATTCCAGGTAGTTCCTCCATCTGTACTTTTATATATTCCGCCATGTGTATCACCACTGCTAAACATCACACTTGCCTGCGTAGGATGATAAGCAATATGATCTACCCATCCACCTTCTGGCCCAATAGATTGCCATACCTGTGAATTAGCAACATCTGCAATAAGCAAATAGATCAAAGAAATAAAAAATATTTTCATATAAATTAATATTTAATAAATTTTTGCGGCAAAAAATTTTGTGTCTTTGAAGTAATAAAATAAATACCCTGTTCAAGCTTTTCGATATTGATATTACCGGTTCCATTGATCTGATGTTCGATAATTAACTGTCCGCTAAGATCAGTTATTTGAATCATATCCTTGAGATAATTATTAAATTTTACAGTAAGGAAATTTGACGCGGGTATTGGAAAAATTGAAATAGTATTATAAGAAGGTAGATCTTTTATTGCTGTAATATTTTGATTTATATAGAATGGGTGCAGGTAATGAAGCGACGTTGAACTAAAAATAGGTTCAACAGAGCTTGTGTTACAATTAAAAGCATCTGCCATAAAATTTGTAAACGTGCTTACATAAATGCTGTGATAATAGATCTTATTATTTGTACCCCAGTTTACGTTTCCACCATGTGTTCCATTATCATCAACAACATCTGTTCTGTTATTACCGCTTGTATCAATAGTTACAATGTTTGCATCGTATAAGCTGGCGTTGCCTGCACAAAAAGCGATCTTATCTCCGTTTGGCGAAAAACATGGGTCGTGATTTCGGGTAGTATCGTTCGTTAATTGTAAGATATTTGAAACCTGGTTGGTGGCATAGTTATAATTAGCTGTAAATATTTCAAGGTTTAAAAGACTTGGCCCTGTTAAACCTACAAACACAATTTTATTACCAAGTGGCGACCAACCGGCATCTATTGCGCCGCTTGTGGTTATTTGTTGTGGATTATTGCCCGACATATCAACCGTAAACAAATTCCATTGCGCCGTGGAAGTTGGCTGCACAAGCAATAAAATTCTGTTACCGATTGGATGAACACGCGGATTACCAAAGCCATGCCAGCCATACTGATTATTGGCAAGAATCACTTGCATACCGCTTCCGTCAGGATTACATTTTAGTATATCACAATCGATGTAATTTTCCTGATCGGGCAAAACGTTTGCAGGACTTCGCACGATCAATAATTTAGAGTTATCGGGCGATGGCTCAGCTCTCCAGTAATTATAATTTGGATCGTTAGTAATGGTTTGAGTTACAGAAGTGGTTAAATTTTTCCTATACACCTGCCAGGTGGTGGTAGTTGATGTTGGCCTAGAACAATAGTAAATAAATTCCTGCGCAAATAATCCCGAAAGTTGTGCAAACAAAAAAAACATTACAAACTTTGGTTTCATGAGATAATTTATTTCTTTATTATTTTTTTTGACTCTATACCTGCATTTGCGAAACTAACAATATAAAAACCAGAACATAACATAGAAATATCAATTTCGGGATTAGCTTTACTAACTGTATTTTCCAATACAATTTTACCAAAACAATTTTGCACAGAGCATTCAATAATTTCACTTTTTATATTTTCAAAATCAATCTTTAAAAAATCTACTACCGGATTAGGGTAAATATTTATTTGTGATAAATTTTTCTCTTCTCTAATACTTGTTATAAGTCCAAGCGATTTATATACTCCACCTCCATAGGTTGCAACATATAAATCATTGTTAACCAGTTGCAACGCATTCATAGCATAAACATGCGTGCATGGCATATTTCCTGTAATGTTTGTCCATGTGCTGCCGCTATCAACACTTAAATAGGTAGATCCAAATAAATTTAATGTAGTATCTTTTTCCGCACCATTAATGCCAACAATTAACTTCCCATTGCTTTCTATAACATTATTAATTTGAGAGTTAGTTGGCCAAGGGCCGGTAATATTAACCGTTGAAGTACCATTTACTTTATACAATGTACCATTTAGGTGTGCGGTATAAATATGATTTGAATAAGATTTAACGGTTGATAATGGCACATTTGAAAGCGTAATAATATTCCAGGTGCTTCCTGCATCAGTGCTTTTATATAATCCAGAATAAGTACTGGCGTACACTACAGAGGGGGTAAGCGGATCGAAATCAAGTTTTGTAGCTACCAGGGTTGACGTAACATTAAAAGTTAAACCACCGTTGGTGCTTTTTAAAATAGCAATAGACGAATTCGAATTATCAATTTCACTTATTAATACTTCTTGATTATTGTTCGGATTAACAACTACATCTAAAATAACTCTATTTCCGCTCCTTACATTGGTAAACGTTGTAAAGGCATCCATTGTTTTATATAATCCTTTTGCATAAGTTCCTAAATAAAAGGTTGTTGAATTGTTTGGATCTTTTGCAATTCCGCGGCCATGAGCAACAGGCCCTTTTCTCATCCAGGAAACGCCACCATTAACTGTTTCTAAAATACATTCTTTGCCTAACAAACCATTTAAGTTATAAGTTCCTAATACAGAGGTGATAATATGATTTGAGTTTGAAGGATCTATGTATAAACCACCTACCTCTACGGCTTTAGGTGAGTTTGAAATAAAATTCCAACTAATACCTCCATCGGTTGATTTTAAAATATTAGCGTTCGAAAAATTGCTTACGTAAACGGTGTTGCCGCTTGAGCCAATGCCCATTGCTAATTGGGTGTTTAACTCAGGATGATTCACAGCTGTCCAGTTACCTGTAGAAGAGTTGTACCTTTTTAACCCAGAGAAAGCGCTAGAGAATAATTCAATAGTTGGTGTTTTTTTGAAAATATTAATATCAAAATTCACTTCATTTAGCATTCCAATATTTGTAAAATTATTACCATAATCTGTACTCAAATATATACCATCTGTAAGGGCCGACACCATTACGATATTGCTATCTGTTTCAATTTCCAATATATTGGCGTTAGCCGGAATTTGCGGATGGTTTATCCAGGTTTGGCCAAAATTACTTGAAACTTTTAAGCCATTACCAATCGTTCCAACCAATATGGCCCCGCCTGCTCCGTTTGATGCTATACAGGGTGTAGTTGTACCCTGCAAGCCGGCTGGAGCCCAGGTGTTGCCGCCGTTGAAACTTCTAAAAACACCATTTCCCGGTCGAGGCGGAGTTCCTCCGGGTTCGTAACCGGTAGATATTAATAAAGTATCTGGTTTATTGTGCGCGTGAACAATACCTGTAACCATTTTATCGTAACGCGTACTTAAGCCATTATTTTTTAATTGCCAGGTGTTGCCACCGTCTATAGATTTTATTAGTCCATATCTGCCATACATATCGCAGGCGTAAATTTTGTTTGGGTTAATTTTATCAAAAACAATTTTCCATCCCGTAAAATTTGGAAACAAGGCGCTCACAAGTATCCAATTTTGCCCGCCATCAGTGCTTTTCCAGATCCCCCCACTATCATCGCTTCCGGCAAAAACAATTTGAGGATTTGCAGGATGAATGGCGAAATCTTTAAAGTAGCCGCCATTAGGCCCAATAGAGGTCCATGTTTGAGCCGAACAGCAAAGTGTTTGTATAAATACTATTAAAAAATAAAATTTTTTCATTAATTTATTTTAATGATTTTTTTCGGTATTGAATTATTTTGTGAACTCATAAAGTAAATACCTTCTGAAAGATCTGAAAGATCAACAACAGCGCTTTCAGTGATTTCAATTTCTTTTACAAGAACACCGCAAGCGTTGTAGACCTGAAATTTTTCGGGCTTACTTGAATTAATCGTTATTCTATCTACAAATGGATTAGGGTAAACAGAAAACTCTTGAGTTAAATTATTTTTATTAAGTGAGGTAATATTTGTGCGTGGTAAGAACCAGGGGTCGGCATCAAATTTATCGGTTGGCGTTCCATTTGCATCCTGGTAAACAACCACAAAAGAAAGATCGCCGTTTTGTGTTAGTGTTGGCTCACCAATACCTGCGGTATTTCCGGGCCCAACAACCAGTTGTTTTGGCCCCCAACTATCCCAGTTATTTATTGTCGTTTGCTGTGACCTGTAAATGGCATATTTTCCTGAACCATCGGGTGTTGTATAATACATCCACCATTGGTTATTATTATCTTTATATAAATGCGGCTGATGTTCGTTTTGAATTGTATTTAAAGTACTAACCTGTTGTGGCGCATTCCAGGTAACGCCGTTATCATTACTTAATGCATACCAAAGATCTAAGCCTCCCACTCCACCAACTCTATCAGGTGAATCAAAAAACAATACTAATTGATTCGCGCTTAACCTTTCTAAATGCGGATTGTCTTCGGTTGTTGTTTGTGTTACCGGTGCGGCTAAAATTGTTCCCGTGGCCGCGGGATTAATGGTTGAATTTTTTATTAAATATATATCCGTATTGAACGGTGGTAGTTGATTATTTGTATATACCACAAGATCTGACACTGTTGAATTTAGCATTGTAAATTGCGGAGCTCCTTCACTAAATATAGGCCCACTTAAATTAGAAAGTGTCCATGCCGGAAAAGGAACAGCGGTTGAAGTTCTTGATGAAATTAAAATATCACCGTGTAACCACATAGGACAAGCCGTTGTTGGCGATGTGGCAAGATCCATACCGTAAGTTGGGCCCTTTTGGTAAGGTGTAAAAACGCATGGGGCGCCGTTGCTTGTCCATGATAAGGCATCGGCAGGGATATAGATGCTGTATAAATTTAGCCCATCGCGCGAAATAAAGATCCCGTCTTCCCAGCCATTTACGCTCAGGGGTTGCATCATCGGCACACCAAACTCTGCTGGTATCGCAACCTGCAGAGTGGTGTTGCTTTTTGTAAGCGGCCAATTAGGTTGACATTTTAAACTCCAACTTAAAAAAATGCCCACCAATAAAAAATAGTTTTTCATACAGCTTTTATATAATTTATTTAAAATTATAAATAATTACTTAGCTACGGTTGCTGTTTGCGTTTTAACTTTTGCTTGAGCAGTTTTCTTTTTAGAGGAGAAAGCATTTGGCCTGAAATAATAGGCTAATCTTAAACCAATGTAGTTACCCTTGTTTGTAAAACTATGCGTGTAATTTTGATTATCAATTGTATAGTTAACAGTTGATTTTGCTACCTGTGATAAACCGCCGTTAAATACCAGGCTTGCATTTAAGATAGAACCTCTTTGAAATAATTTTTCGCGGCCTACTGAGAAGCGCACCATTCCATGCCCCCCATTATTTGATGTAGAAGTACTGCTTAAATAATCAGAGCTGGTAGCACCGTCATTATGTTGTAAAAAGTGTTTTGAAACTGTTTTACCCTCGGTAAAACTAGCTGCAAAACCGGCACCCACTACCCATTTTACGTTCTTGCAGTTTGGGTTAAATTTATAATGGATCATAAAAGGAATTTCAATCGCATTAAATTCTGTTGTTAATGCAGAGTAGCGATTCTTCATTGTAATAAGAGAATAGTTCTCTGCAATGGCGTAACCAAAACCAAAAGTATTAAAACCTAAACCAAATGTTCCCATCCAATGTTTATCGGCATCGTATCTTGCAACGATATCAAACGAACCTTGACCAAATTTATTTTGATTGAAGCGGGCATTTGCGTTTGGCGAACCACTACTAAATTTGGATTGATTATCGTAAGCACCCCATTGCACACCCCAACGCCAAACATTATTTTCCTGCGCAGAAAGGTATAAACCATTTATACCCATAACTAGTAATAAAATTGCTTTTTTCATATTCTGTATTTTAAGAGTTTATATTTGCTTTTATACCTATATGTCGTGCAAAAAAGCAAATACCCTATCCTGATACCAAAAAAGCTACTTTTTTTGGGATGGATAGTAGTTAAAATGAAATTTGAGCCCTATGCTCAGATCAAAGAATTTCCGGTAAACGTTGGCCACCGAGACGCCGCCCGTTAACGGATCTATTTTATAAGAGCGGGCGGCCAGGTTTGAATAGCCATAAATATTCCAGAAATTTAGATAAAAATGCATCATATGTCTTTTTCGTTTTCCAATTGCCCTATCGTGCCATTGCATCTTTATATTTAAGGTATTGTAATCCGGGTTTCTTTTGGAGTTAATGTTACCGGCAATAAATTCATATTTACCCGCAAGCGAATCAACTCCTGTAATAGGCGTATAGGGCTCGCCGGTGGCGTATCTAAAATCAAAGGTATATAAAAAGGGAAGAAACCACTTGCGGTTCTTTTCTTTCATAGAGGCGCTTAATACTATATTTAAAGATTGACGCTGATCAAAATAATATGGGTAAACTTTATCCTGCAAACTTCTTTTTTTATCTGATCGTGCAATAGAATAAGATATCCAACCATTAGCGCGTCCGCTTTCTTTCATTACAAAGAACTCGATTCCTTTTGCGTCTCCATAACCTCTATTCGAAAAAGCAAAATTTGTATCAAAAATTACCAGTCGCGTATATTTTTTGTAATACCCCTCTACCCTTGCCGAAATTATGGGAGTAATTTTTTGTTTTACAGAAACAATTGTGTGCTCGCTGTGATTTGATAACAAATGTTTATTTTGAAGAATCTGATAGGTTGTTGGCGATTGTTTAAAAATACCCCAGCTTGCAGAGAGTATGGTACTACTGGTAAGATCATACCCAAAAGTTAAGCGCGGTGAAAGATCGAAGGTATTTGCCAGCTGATTATGATCTAAACGTAAACCCGCATTAAATTTTATTCGTTTAAAAACAGTGGCATCGTAAATTGCGTAAGCTGATGATAAAATATTTATGGTATTTACCCTACGGTTATATATCAGTGAAGCCGTATCTGTTAAAAGAATATCTGTTGTTTTATAAAACTCGGTAATGTCTGATCTTTCGTCTTCCAGACTGCATTCTAAACCGGTTTTTAATTTCATATCCGGTCTTGGATAAAAGGTAAGATCTTCCCTTAAAGCATAACTGTTGTAATTGATAGTACGAAAACCATACTTTTCAGGATTGATATTTAAACGCCAACCAGAATGCAGAAAAGATGTTTTACTATAACTTTTGTCTGAAATAACGCTTTGCACCTGAAAATTTTGCGCATTGATCTTACTCAAAGCATTTGCTTTTGGAAGAATCGTTTGAAAGCTCGTATCACTGTAATCATTCACGTTTAAAGTGGTTAAATTTATTTTTGTATTATTGTTAAGTGTATACGTAATTTTTGAAGTAAGATCTGCTTTCTTTTCTGTTTCAGACAATACACTTAAAATAGATCTTAAGCCCACAATAACAGCTAATTTATTTTTTTTTATCGGGCCTTGTATAAGATACGAAGGATTGGAGGTATTTAGATCAACATTCGTACTCCAACCCTCTGCATTTCCATTTTTTGTAGTTAAATTAAAAACAGATGACATGGCGTTGCCATAATTAGCAGTATAACCGCCGGTTAACACTTCTGCCTTTTCAAGCATTTCGGGATTAAAAACAGATTGCCCGCTAAAGTGAAAAGGCAAAGGCAATTTTATATTATCTATTAAAAAAAGATTTTCATTCGATTCGCCGCCACGCACATGAATATCAGATGAACCGTAAACATCCACTTTACTAAGTACGCCCGGCAAAGCGGTAAGTGCTTTCATAGGATCATTAGAAATTCCTTTAATAGATTCGATCTGCACCTGTTTAAGCTCCATTTCACTTACCGAAACTTTCTCAATAATTTTATCGGCAGTAACAATTGTCTCAGAAAGATTGATAGCCTGCTGACTTAGCTCTAAAGAAATAGCAATCGGTTGATCTTTTATTTCAATTGGTTGCTCAGTTATTTTATAACCAAATGCATTTACTACTAAAACATAATTACCCGGTGGAATATGATCAAAAACAAATCGTCCGTTAAAATCAGAATAGACGTTATAGCTTTCATTTTTTAAATGAACGATGGCAAATTCAACAGCGTTTTTATTTGCACTGTCTTTTAAGGTTCCCGAAACTTTAAAAGTTATTTTTTTACCGGGTGCCAAAGCAATTTGATTACCTATTAATTCCCATTTAATTTGAAGAGGTTCTAATACTTTATCTAAGGCCTCCTCCAGGCTAAGATCAGAAAAAGTATAATTTACTTTTTGCTTAAGGTCGATGTTATTTCCGTAAGTAAAATGTGTATTTGTTTGAGCGGTTAGTTCTTTGAGAACTTCTTCAAGGGCTGTATTTGTGAAAGAGACGCTTATCTTTTTATCCAATATATTATCCTGTGCTAAAACAACCATATTGTATAGCATTAAGATACTAATGGTAATAAAAAGCCTCATATATTGCTCAACAACCCTTGCCTGTAATTTCTACATTTTTTTGATTAATTACAGCTTTAATATTTAATGTTTTTTCCAATACTTTTAACACATCCTCCAGTTTTGGATTTTCAAAAAAGCCGGTAAATGTGCAATTAAGTATTCCTTTATCTTTTACATTAATATCAACTGCAAAATATTTTTTAAGGCTTTTGCAAACTTCGGCAAAACTTGTATTAGTAAATTCAAGTTTTTTAGTCTTCCAGGCCATAAAATTAAGATCAGCATTTGTTGCTTTTTCGATACGTTGTTTTCTTTTATTTAAAATACCAACATCACCTACGGTTAATAATTCCGAATAATCATTTTTATCAATAAACGAAACCGTTCCCGTAACAACCGTAACAACAGCAGTTGTATCGTTTTCGTAAGCTGAAACATTAAAAGAAGTACCCAAAACTTTCACATTAAAGCTATTATTCTCAATAATAAAAGGTCTTATAGGGTTTTTAGTGATCTCAAAAAAAGCTTCGCCTTCTATAATTACTTTACGTTCGTTAGCCGCAAATTCTTTTGGATATGTAAGTGTGCTGTTCTCATTTAAAACTATAGTAGAACTATCAGGAAGCGTAATTATTTTTTCTTCGTTAGCGGTTTGCACCAGGATCATTTCAGTTTCGTTTCCAAACTTTAAAAAGAACCATGTAGCAAATAAACCCACTATTAATATGGCAGCCGCTCGTAAGATCCAGCCGTTGTAAGCCGGCGCTTTACGAGTAATTGGAATGATCTTCTGTTCTTCTTTGATTTTTTTCTGAATAGAATCCCATGCCTTTGCCTTATCAATTTTAATATCCTGGTTAAGCTGAGCAGAATTTTGCCACGTGGTTTTAACTTCTTCCAATAAAACAGCATTGGCACTATCGGCTTTTAGCCAGAGCTCAACCTGCTCCTGCTCTTCACGAGTTATTTCGCCTTTAATGTACTTTGCTATGAGTTCCCAATCCTGCATATTAAATCTAAAACTAAATTACCAATTCGTTGGTGTATTTTGGTTACATATACTTTTACATGTATCATTTCTACTATATGTCGCACCAACTTTCATTTACCCTATGCTTTATTTAAAATAACCATACAATAACCAAAATACTATTATCTGAGCGTTAGTCTTTAAAAATGGCTTTAAGTGCTCGTGCATTAATTTAAGGGCTTTACCCATATTACTTTCTACAGTTTTAATTGAAATATCAAGCTGCTCGGCTATCTCACGGTTCTTTAAACCGCTAAACCTGCTTAACTGAAAAATCATGCGCATGCTTTCCGACATTTTATCTAAACCCGAATTAATAGCCTCTGTCAATTCCTTTTCTTCAACAACAGTTTCAACATTGTTATGCGATTGCGGGTTTACGAACTTTAATTCATCCACGGCTTTAGTTGCATTTTTTTGTTTACGTAAATGATCAAGCGCACGAAATACAACAGCTTTATATAAATATGCTTTAAAAGTGGTGTTCACTTCCAGCTCATTTCTGCGCACCCACATTTTTACAAAAACATCCTGAACCACATCCTGAGCAACATCTGCATCTTTTACCACGGGCATAACAATGCGGCACAGCTCTTCATAATAATTATTAAAGAGCTCGTTAAATTCAGATTCTGTGCAGATCTTTTCCGGCATGGTATTACAAACATACAAAAAATGAATAAAAAAATCATAGGTATTAAAAGCATACTGAAAATTATATTGGGCGTTGCCGCGAGGTTCGGCTCTCGAAAAAAAATATTAAGCCTCACTCGCGTCCCGGGCTTTCGCCACTCGCTTTTTTTATTCGCCTTACAGGCTTCTAAAAAAGAGCTCAAACAATGGCTCTATCCCTAACGCAAATTCTCAAAATTTTACTGTACGCTTTTGCGTTAGGGATATGTAGGGTTTAGCTCTTTTGCCTGTTAAGGCAAAAAGCCGAAGCGCAGCGGAGCCCGAAATAGCCCGGGCCGCAGGCAACGACCAAATAAAAACAACATTTTTTTTTGAGTTATTTTATTTAATCAAACATTTTGAATTCTGTTAGATCAGGCAAATGCTCTTTCGTTCTTTGTCTTTCGTAGTTATAGATACACCAGCTCAGATCTTTTAAGAAAGGTAATCCTATCTGATCGTATTCGTATCTGCCACTTCCAACCACGCCACGTTGGTTTACATAAACAGACGCCGTTAACAAATATTCTACTTTATTTTTTTGGTCAATAATGTAAGCGCAGTCAATTAAAAAACCAAATGCACGGCCAACAATATTAAACATACGAATACTATCTTGCTTTACCGTTGCAACCGCACTGGCATACAAAAAATATTTTTTATAGGTATCGTAAAATATTTTTTTATCGTATTTAGGATGCTCGCTTTCTTTTGGATACATGCCTAATTGCTTCAACATAAATTTTCGGTTATCGTTATTAATTGGCAGTTGTTCTGACTCTTTAAAAAATTCATTAAATACGATCTTTTTCATTAAAGTATGAAGATCATTTGGTGTTAAATAATTGTGATCTGAAAAATCTTTCGGTCCGGCAACGCGTTTACCATGACCATTTGTGTGATAAGCCCCAACTTTTGAATTAGTGATCGGGTGCGTTAGTTTTTCACTAAAAAAAGTAAGTGGTTGTTTATATAAAGTGTCTTTCGAATCATTTAAAAAATAAACAGGAGGCGTAACTTTAGCTGTATCGCCGGGACAAGAACCATCCAAGCGGTTAAACAAACGTACATTTTTAAAACCAAGAGCGTTTAATTTTTTGTGTGCATAATCAAAGCCTACAAATTCGTAAACGCGGGCGCAGGAATAATTATCACTCACCAAAAACATTTTCTTGATATAATTTTCGATAGTAGGATAACGGCTTGCAGATGTGGTGTCGTATTTTATTTTTTTTTGACAATAATAACCACTGTCGGTTATCATGGTTGTACTTCTGTGCAACCCTTTTTTATTTAACTCTTCCAGCTTAATTAAAGCTAAGGTGCTTATTGGCAGCTTAACAGTGCTTGCCGGATAAAAATAATTTTTATTGACATGAAATTTAAGGTCGGTGAATTTTGGTTTATTATTTTCGTTACGATCAATACGGGTATAAATAACCTGGAGTTTATATTTATTGGGATTCTCTAAAACGTTTGCAAACTGCGGTAAGCCAGCTTTTAAAAGACTATCTAAAAAGGGGGTTGTTTGCGCGCGGGAGCTTAAGCTTAATGCGATGTGAATAACAAAAAGCAAATTCAGTTTAAGTAGACTGAACTTCGGCAGGTATTTTTTTGATTTTTTTATCGTCTTTTTTATTCGTTAAAAAGTATAACAGCAAACCTAATACCACTGTTCCTAAACCGTATAATGATTCAACAGGTTTTTCGATCATTATATAGGTTAAGATAAATAATATTATTGATAAAAATAATAAAGGAGTTACAGGATATAGGAAGGTTTTATACGAAGTTACCAAGTGCCTGTGTTTATAACGTAAAATAAAAATGCCCAGTACCGTTAAAAAAGTAAAGAGGTTTAACGTAAAACCAACATAAGTGATTAACGATTGAAATGAAGAAGTTAATACCAGGGTTATGGCAATAATTGATTGAAAAATAATAGCTACATAAGGCACATTATTTTTGTTTGAAACAGCAAAGAATTTTAATCCTTTAATATCAGTGCCCATGCTCTTCATTACCCGCGGCCCGGCAAGGATCATAGCACTAATGGTCGAGATCAACAAAAGAGCGATGATTAAGCTCATAAATTGCCCAACCTGCGTGCCAAAAATTTTATTGGCGCTTAAATAGCCCACTTCTAAAACCCCTTTTAATTCAGGAATGGGAACGGAATAAAGAAATACATAATTTAAAAGTGTATAAATAACCATTACCACTAAAGTGCCAACGAAAAGAGCGCGTGGTAAATTGCGTTGCGCATTTTTCATTTCGCCGGTAATGTAAGACGCAGCATTCCAGCCACTGTAAGCATAGGTAACGTATATTAACGAAACAGCAAAACTCTTTGAAAAAATATCGCTCCAGGCGGCCGCATCTGCTTTAAAAGCAATAGTATGTTGTGGAATATGAAACAGGCCAAAACCAACAAACATTAAAATACAAACCACTTTTACTATGGTAAAAATGCGCTGAAATAAACTTCCGGCTTTTAAATTAATGGAGTGTATTAATGTAATAACAGCAATAACACTTAATGCTAATATTACAGGATTAATAGTTGGGTAAACTTTATTTACATAACTGCCCAACGCCATAGATGCGGCGGCAATAGGCGCCGCAAAGCCTACGGTTACACTTACCCAACCACTAATAAAACCAACAGCCGGATGATATAATTTTGAAAGGTAATTATACTCCCCTCCACTCTCAGGAAAAGCCGCGCCTATCTCCCCATACGTTAATGCGCCGCACAAAGCTAAAATGCCACCAACAACCCAAAGCATAATAATTGCAAAACCACTTTCAATACCTAGCACCTGGAAACCAAGACTGGTAAACACCCCAGTGCCTATCATATTAGCAATAACAATGGAAACCGCTGTATTAAATCCTATTTTGTGGGTTTTCATAAAACTAGTCAAACGACTGAGAAGATTTTTTAGAAAGCTCAACCATCATTTGGTATTGCTCAGGAGAAAGATCATTAAAGTAAAAGTTTACAGGATTTACTTTTTCCTGGTTTTTAATAACCTCGTAATGCACGTGTGGCGCCGTACTTAAACCGGTACTACCTACATAGCCAATTAACTGACCGCGTGTAACTTTTTGACCTACCCGTGCGGCAATGCGGCTCATGTGACCATACAGAGTTTGATATCCAAAACCATGATTTACAACCACGTGGTTTCCGTAACCCTGCGCTAAATTATCTGCAACTTCAATTATACCATCGCCTGTTGAATAAATGGGCGTGCCTTGTTGCGCCGCAAAATCCATACCCGGATGAAACTCCTGTGTTTTATAAATAGGATGTGTTCTCCAGCCAAAACCACTGGTAACAGCATGTGCCAGATCTTTTTGATTAATAGGCATGATGGCAGGAATAGATGCCATTAATTTTTCTTTACTTTTTGCCAATTGAACTACTTCATCAAATGATTTTGACTGAACGTATAATTGTTTTGAAATTCTATCTAACCGTTCTGTTGTGGCTTTTAAGATCTCTGCATTATCATAATTATCGAAAGCAGAATATTTATCGCTACCACCCGAACCCGCGTAACGAATACTTTTTGGTAAAGGCTCAGCTTCAAAAATAGTACGGTAAATATTGTCATCGCGGTCTTCCAGATCTTGTAAAACCTGCTCTACTTTTGCCATTTTATTTTCCAATAATTCGTATTGTAATAAAACAGCCTCTAATTCACGGTCTTTTTTCTTTTCGGTTGGCGATGGTAGAATTTTGTGAGAGATAATAATGGTGATAGTTGCAAACACCAATCCAGTGGCGATATAAGATAAAAAACGCCAAAAGCGCTGCTTGAAAGTGATCTTTACTTTCTCGTAGGTGAGCGATTTGGTGTTGAATTTATACCTTACTTTCGACATTTTATGAAAGCAATAAATATAAGGATTTCATAGGGAAAAATGTAGATTTTTTTCCTTAAAAATTGTCAATTGGTGTATAAGATTAATTTCATCAAAGCCCCAATTTTATTATCTTCGCCTCTCATTTTAAAGCACATGGAATCAAGCAAGGTACGCCAAACATTTTTAGATTTTTTTAAAAGTAAACATCACCAAATCGTGCAAAGCGCGCCAATGGTGGTAAAAGGCGACCCAACATTAATGTTTAACAACAGCGGTATGGCGCCGTTTAAAGATATTTTTTTAGGAAACGCGCCTATTAAATACCCGCGTATTGCCGATACTCAAAAATGCCTTCGTGTAAGCGGAAAACACAATGATTTGGAAGAAGTTGGTGTTGACACCTATCACCATACCATGTTTGAAATGCTTGGTAACTGGAGTTTTGGCGATTATTTTAAAAAAGAAGCCATTAGCTGGGCATGGGAATTATTAACCGATGTTTATAAAATTGATAAAGACCGTTTGTATGTTACTGTATTTGAAGGTAGCAAAGAAGAAGGTTTAGCCTTTGACCAGGAAGCTTATGATACGTGGTTACAATTTGTACCTGCAGAAAGAATACTGAACGGAAACAAAAAAGATAATTTCTGGGAAATGGGTGATATGGGGCCTTGCGGACCGTGCTCTGAAATTCACTATGATGGAAGAAGTGACGAGGAAAGAAAAACAATTCCCGGTGCTAAACTTGTAAATAACGATGACCCGCAGGTTATAGAGATCTGGAACAACGTATTTATGGAGTTTGAAAGAAAGGCTGATGGCTCGCTTGTAAAACTTCCAAAACAGCATGTTGATACCGGAATGGGCTTTGAGCGCCTGGTGCGTGTGCTACAAGGCAAAAGCAGCAACTACGATACAGATGTTTTTACGCCACTTATTCATAAAATTGAAGAATTAAGCGGACTAAAATATAATGTACACGAAGAAGAAAAACACAAAAAGCAACAATTAATAAATATTGCCATGCGTGTTATTGCCGATCATATCCGCACAATTTCGTTTAGTATTGCAGATGGTCAGCTGCCGGGTAACACTGGTGCAGGTTATGTTATTCGCAGGATCTTACGTCGCGCTATCCGTTATGGATACCAAACATTAAATTTAAAAGAACCATTTATGTTTCGTATTGTGCCAACATTGGCGCATCAAATGGGTGAAGCTTTTCCTGAATTACACAATCAAAAAATATTAATTGAAAAAGTAATTAAAGAAGAAGAGCTTTCTTTTTACAAAACATTAGAGGTTGGTTTAAAACGCATTGACCAGGTGTGTATTGATACAAATGCTGTAGGACAAAAAGTTATTGACGGCAAAGTTGTATTTGAATTGTATGATACATTTGGCTTTCCGGTTGATTTAACTTCTTTAATTGCGAGAGGATATAATTTAAGTATTGACGAAACGGGATTCGAGAAATATTTAAAAGAACAAAAAGATCGCTCACGTGCTGCAACCGCCGTGGATACGGATGACTGGATTTATGTTGAAGAAAATAAAAAATTAATTGAGGATAAAGAAAAAGAAACCGATTTTGTTGGCTATACAGATTTTGAAGCAGATGCCTGCATTATTCGTTTTAGAAAAGTAAAAGCAAAAAATAAAGAACAGTATCATTTGGTATTGAACAAGACCCCTTTCTACGCTGAAAGTGGTGGCCAGGTAGGCGATTCGGGTGTGTTAGAAAATATAAACGAAACAGTTTATATTACAGATACTAAAAAAGAAAACGGCGTAATTATTCATTATACCGATAAGTTACCCGAAAAATTAAATGCAACATTTGCTGCAAAAGTTTATAAAGATAAGCGCTTGTACACTTCTAATAATCACTCTGCCACTCACCTGCTTCATGCTGCGTTGCGTTTGGTATTAGGAACGCATGTGGAACAAAAAGGAAGTTTGGTAAACGATGAACATTTGCGTTTTGACTTTTCGCACTTTGCTAAAATTACAGATGAAGAAATTTTTCAGATCGAGAAATTAGTAAATACCAAAATTCGTGAGAACATTCCCGTACAAACAGATCTTATGACCATTGAAGACGCAAAAAAAACAGGCGCAATGGCTTTATTCGGCGAGAAATATGGTGATGTTGTGCGCGTGGTTACAATAGATAAAAAATATTCGATAGAGCTTTGCGGTGGCACGCATGTAAAAGCAACCGGGCAAATTGGTTATTTTAAAATCATGAGCGAAGGTGCTGTAGCAGCTGGCATAAGAAGGATTGAAGCTGTATCGTCTATTAAAGCCGAAGAATTTTTTGATATTCAAACAAAAGTGTTGAACGAAGTAAAAACTATTTTAAAAGGCTCAAAAGATGTAGTAAAGAGTCTGAATAATTTGGTTGAAGAAAACAGCGAACTTCAAAAACAATTAGGTATTCTTTTAAAAGAGAAAGTTCAGGAAATAAAAAAAGAGCTTATAAAAACTATTGAGAAAAAAGGTGAGATTAATTTTATTGCACAAAACATTAAGTTTGATAGCGCAGAGGAAATTAAGAACATGCTTTTTGAGATGAAGAACGAAGTGCCAAATTTAGTTTGCGTTATTACTGCCGAAGTAAAGGGTAAGCCAAGTATTTCGGTTATTATTAATGATGAGTTGGTAAAAAGTAAAAACTTAAATGCAGGAAATATTGTGCGCGAATTAGCCAAAGAAATTAATGGCGGCGGCGGCGGCCAGCCGTTCTATGCGCAAGCCGGAGGTTCTAAATTGGAAGGTTTACAAAGCGCATTAGAAAAAGCGAAAAAGATCGTATGATCAATTCAATTACAATAATTGGCGGCGGTAATTTAGGCAAAGCAATTGCTGAAGGTCTTGTTGTTTCTGGTTTTGTAAAAGCGAAACAGATTACTGTTACCAAAAGAAATACTTCTTCTTTAGATCAATTAAAAAAGCAAGGTGTAAATATTACAACAAACAATAAAGCTGCAGTAAAAAATGCGGATGTTGTTTTATTATGTGTAAAGCCATTCCAGGCAAAAGAAATAGCAAAAGAAATCTCTAAAAGCCTAAATTCACATCAGATAGTTATTTCTGTTATTTCAGGCGTTAATATTGATGAATTAGAACATTCGCTTGGTAAAAATATTACGGTTTGCAGGGCCATGCCAAATACCGCTATATCAATTCGCGAAAGCATGACCTGCGTTGCTTATAAAAATGTAAGCGAATCAACAATTAAAATCACTGAGAATTTGTTTAATTCGCTAGGTAAGACCATTACCGTAGATGAAAAATTAATGGATGCCTCTACTATTCTGGGCGCTTGCGGCACAGCCTTTGCCATGCGCTACATCCGTGCCAACATTCAGGCTGGTATCGAAATAGGTTTTGATTCTGCTACAGCAAGCTTAATTGCGGCGCAAACAGTAAAAGGCGCAGCAGATCTATTAATAAAAAATAATTCGCATCCCGAACAGGAAATTGATAAAGTAACCACGCCAAAAGGCGTAACCATTACCGGCTTAAATCAAATGGAACATCATGGACTGAGTTCTTCTGTAATTAAAGGAATTACTGAGGCGTATAAGAAAATGAATCCTTGATAGCTGGGAGTATCAGCCGTAAAAACAAAAAAGCCCTCAGTTTACTGAAGGCTTCTTAATTCAAATAATTAAATTTTTATTTTTTCGCCTTTAAATAAAGTTCATTTACTTTATTCCAATTAATAACATTAAAGAAAGCGCCAATGTAATCAGGGCGACGATTTTGGTAATCCAAGTAATAAGCGTGTTCCCAAACGTCCATTCCTAAGATCGGAGTTCCTTTACAACCATCAACAATATCCATTAAAGGGTTATCCTGATTAGGTGTGCTACACACCGCCAATTTGCCATCCTCTTTAACGCATAACCAGGCCCAGCCGCTACCAAAGCGTGTAATGCCAGCTTGCGTAAAATCTGCTTTAAATTTTTCGAAGCCACCTAATTCCGCTTCAATAGCTTTGCCCACTTCATTTGTTGGAACTCCACCTGATTTTGGCGCCATTATCTCCCAAAATAAAGAGTGATTGTAATGTCCGCCTCCATTGTTTCTAACAGCCGCCGGATATTTAGAAATGTTCTTACAGATCTCTTCAATGCTTAATTTCTCTGCATCTGTTCCTGCAATAGCATTATTTAAATTCGTTACATACGCCTGGTGATGCTTATCGTGGTGTATCTCCATTGTTCTTGCATCAATATTTGGTTCCAAAGCATTGTTTGGATAATTTAATTTTGGTATTTCAAAAGCCATAATATATTTTTTTAGTTATAAGTTATAACACAAATTTAGCATTTTTGTTTAACCACAATATTATAAAACAAAAAAAGCCCATCGAAATTCGATGGGCTTTTTAATATTAAAGTTAAATTATTGTTTAACAATCTTAATCACCTCAACAGTGTTGTTAGATTGAATTCTAACATAATAAACACCATTTGCTAAAGTATTGATATTGAAATCTACTTTATCGTTTGAAGAAGTATCAGAAATAATAACTCTTCCTGTAAGATCCATTAATTCGATATTTTTAAATGAACCATTATTTAATTCGATAGTAAATTCACCTCTATTTGGATTTGGATAAACCAGAATACCATTTACAAAAGTAACATTGTTATTATTGATGCCTGTACAAGGAGAAACGGCTTGAGAAACAACAAACGTGTTTTTACAGCCATTAGCGCCTGTACCTGTTACAGTATAAGAAGTAGTTATTGAAGGCGTAACTGAAATTGAAGTATTGGTAGAAGTTGTACTCCATGAATAAGTATTTGCACCGCTTGCAGTTAAAGTAGCAGTTTGTCCGTTACATATTAATGAAGCAGAACTTGTAGCAGAAACCGAAGGAACCGCACCTGCAGCAATACTAATACTTGCTGTTGAAGCACAGCCCGGAGTCGATTCACCAACAACGCTATAGTTAGTAGTAGCATTTACTGTTGGAGAGATCAACGCACCATTAGCACCTGTACTCCACGTATATGTGTTTGCACCTGTAACGCCAATATTTACAGTACCGCCTGGGCAAACCGAAGTTTGGCTTGAAGCAATTGTAATTGTTGGACTAGCACCCGCAGTTATTACTACAGGAATAATAGGGCTTGTACAACCTACTTTAGTATATTTTAATGTACCGTTGAATACACGTGGGCTATTTATAACAGAGAAGTATCCACCACCCTTACCTTCAAATAACTGAAGATCTGAATTTGAAGCGTACAAATTCCCTAAAACAGTTCCGTTAGTATAAGCAACAGACCCGCCATTGGTAGTAACAAAAATACCCAGTGTTTGACCCGCTACAGCATTAATAGCAAATGTACCTGGAACTGGCGTTAAAATACCTGTACCTAAACCGGTAACAGTTGTAGTAAAGGCTTGAGTCCAGCCAACATTTGAAGATTCAAACCCAACAAAACTTCCTAAGCGATACCAAACTTCAACACTTTGAGTTGTTGTTGCACTAATATGCATATCTACACCACTAATAACAATGTTATTTAATGGCACGATATCAAACATATTACCAGATGCACCATTACCAGCAGCTATGGTTGTAAACAAACTGCCGGTTGCAGTTGAGTTAGCCTGCGCATAATAAGTTGTAGTGGTAGCTGCGGTAGCAGTAAATGTATTACCTGTAGCTAAAGGATTTGTAGGTGTTGATGTTGCATACCAGCTAACAGGACCAAAAGCCGTTGCGCTTAATGTAGCAACGGTAGTTGGATTACAAACTGCGGCGCCTGTGGCCGTAATTGTAGGATTAATAACAGCAACGGTTGTAGTAGCAGTGGCAACACAGTTACTTGTTCCGGTTCCAACAACAGTATAACTTGTAGTTGACGATGGACTAACAACAATTGAAGTTGTTGTAGCACTTGTATTCCATGTTACAGCTGTAGCATTACCAACAGCAGTTAATGTGCTTGAACCGCTTGTACATAATGTTGGTGGCGAAGCCATGATATTTAAATTGGTAGAATTTACCACAACGTTAACAATTACAGGAGCTGCTGTACAATTAGGTGTTGAAACTAATAAAGTATAGTTCCCCGAAGCGCTTGAAGTTGCTGCTGCAATTGTTGGATTTTGTTGTGTAGAAGTAAACACGTTAGGGCCGGTCCAGCTAAAGCCTGTGCCAATATCAGTTGTACTTGTAAAAGCAACATTCTGACCTGAACAAATTGGAGCAACCGTAGAAGCGCCAGCAGCCGGAGTTGGATTAACCACAACCGTTGCAGCAGGAACAGAAACAGCGGTAGCACTCGCTAAAGAACAAATAGTTTGTAAAACGTAGTATGACGTACCTGAAGTTAATGGCGCAGTAGTATAAGAAGTTGTAGTGGCACCATTTCCACCTGTTACGTTTGTAAACGGACCAAAAGCGTTACTACCAACTTGCCAGTTATAAGTGATACCGGTACCAATTGTTGCGCCGGTTGCAACTAAAGAAATAGTTTGACCTGAACAAACACTGTAAGAAGTTGTAGCGATTGTTCCACTGCTTGCACCAGTACACGGAGGAGCCGGAACAATATTGATACAATAATCTTCAGTTTCACCCCAGGTATAGTTATTACAAGGTAGCTGATTTAATCCATTCTCAACAGCAATTACACGCATACGCGTAGTACCTGCACTTGCAGTTACTGGTAAGGTGATATTAGCCGATACCGTAGTTCCTGCGGTAGCAAATAACGTTGTAGGCGAAGCATAAACCTGCTCTCCCGGATCAGCGAATGAACCGTTATTATTAAAATCCATATAAACAGTAACACCACCAGAATATTGCCCTGCGCCACATTGACCAACAACTACATCTAATGAATAAGTAAAACCAGCAGTTAATGTTGGAGCTGCAACGATACCAGCATAGTTAGAATACATGTTTAAAATAGAACCAGGACCACCTGTTGTTGCGCACGAAGAAGTATTATTTAAAGTGCCGATAGATACATTAAAAATCTCATCATCTGCTGTAGAAGTAGCTTGAGAAGGACAATAAGCTGCACACTGACAAGGACTACCACCTACAGTAATTTGAATAGGAGTTGCAGTGGTACTTACCGGGCCATTTGAACATGTAATAACAGCTTGATAAAATGTATTGCTTGTTAAACTTGCTGTTACATAGGTGTTAAGAGTAGCGCCGCTAACTGCAGTATAAGGACCTGATAAAGCAGGAGACGAAAACCATTGGTAAGTTAAACCGCCAACAGTGTATGAATTTGCTAAGCCCAAGCTTGCAGTAGTGTTAGGGCAGATATTTGATGTTACCGCAGTTACAGTGTTAGCGCCAGGTGCACCGCTGCAACCAGAACCCGCAACGATATTGATACAATAATCTTCCGTTTCACCATAACTGTAAGCGGCACAAGCCCCAATGCCAACATTGCTTTCTGCTGCAATTACACGCATACGAGTAATACCAGGATTAGCCGTAACAGGAATGGCAATTACAGTTGAGTTTAAGGTTCCTGCAACGGCCCACAAAGTGCTAGCTGAAGCATAAACCTGCTCTCCCGGATCTGCAAATGAACCATTATTATTAAAATCCATGTAAACAGTAACACCGCCAGAATATGCAGTTAAATTACACTGACCAACGGTTACGTCTAAACTATAAGAAGAACCAGCTGTTAAGCTTGGAGCCGCAACAATTCCGGTATAATTTGAATATAAATTAAGTGCCGAGCCTGGGCCACCAGTTTGAGAACAAGAAGATGTGTTATTTAAAGTACCAATAGTTACATTAAAGATCTCATCATCATTAATATTTGTAGGTACTTGAGAGCAATATGCATTACACTGACAAGGATTGCCGCTTACAGACACCTGAACAGGAGTGGATGTAGTACTCGCCGGGCCGTTCGTACAAACGATAACTGCCTGAAAAAAAGTATTGGCAGCTATATTTGTTGCAGTATATGCGGTATTTGTAGCACCTGTAATTGCAGTATAAGGCCCTGAAACGGCAGGCGCAGAATACCATTGATAAGTTAAACCTGTAGTAGTATAACTTGTAGATAAACTTAAGTTTGCTGAGCCGTTAGGACAAACTGAAGTTGCACTTGTTACAGCTGAGTTTGCCGCAGGCGCACCAGAACAAATCGGAGGAGCTGTAACTGAAAGATCATCCCAGGTTAAATACCAGGGTGAAGAGTTACCAACAGCTTTAACGGCAATATAATAGATACCAGTAACCGGAACGGTAAATAAACCTGATAATTGATTATAGGTTGTGTTAACAATGTTTGAAACTGAAGCAATTTGTGTTAAACCTGTAGTTGCTTGAGCAGTAGCGTAAGATAATGAGAACTGCGACCAACCTGCACCGCCATCTGCAATGTAAAATACGGAAGCGGAATAAGTAGTTCCTGCAGTTAATTGAATTCCGTTTGAATAGAAATAATCTCCAGCGGCATCAGTTCCATATCTAAACGTTGCAAATTTTAAACCAGTATTAGGGATTCTGTTATAAACCGTTGGAGGTGGTGTTGCTGTGTAGGTTTGACAAATTACGGGCAAATTACTTGCAGCCCAAGAACAATTTGGCAATTGATTATTTATACTAATACCTTCAAAACCCTCGTTATAGGGCACGTTGTTAGTTGTAGTGCCAGCAATAGTTATTTGTATTGGCGCTGATGCCGCTGTTGCGGTTCCACAAGTTAAAACATTCTGAAAATAAATATTACTTGTAATAGTTTGCGTTGTATTTGCTAAAGTTTGTCCGGAAATTGGTGAATAAGCTATATTATTAGGTGATGATTGCCATTGATAGGTAATGCCTGGGCTTGCAATTGAGCCAGCCAAACTTAATGATAGTGCTTGATTAGGGCATACTAATGTTGGAGTTGCAATAGTAGTTCCTGCAGATGGTGTTAAACCATAAAAAACAGCTACCGGGGTTGATGTTGCAGTATTTGCACCACAAGAAACAACACATTGATAATATGTAGTTACAGATACAGACTCCGTAATGGATAATGTCGTTCCTGTAGGTATAGAAGTCCAAACTGTATTATTAGGTGATGATTGCCACTGATAAGTTAAGCCGGAAGCAGAGGTTGAGCCAGATAAAAATAAATTTATATTTTGGGTTGAACATATCGAAGTATTTGAAGCTACAGATATTCCGGCATTTGGCGGGCCAGCACAAGGTAAAGGTGGTGTGTAAGTAATTCTGATATTTGGCCTGTTTGCTTGGGTTGTCATCAGAGAAGCGCTGGTTAGAGGCGCACCAGCTGAAGTACCTCCTACTCTACCAGCAGCAGCCGTAGAATTAAAACTAAAACCACCTGTTGTAGGATTACCAGCAACTGCTGATATATCCCAGTCTGTACTTATTTCTAAAGCACTACCAGTATAGATGAATGGAGATGTTAAAGAAAATGGTATAAACCCGGCAACTGCTGGAATAACTTGTGTGTTATTCGTATAAACCGGAATTGCCCCAGTATTAAGCGTTCCCCAAGTTTGTGCGGCAGCATAACTCGTAGAAGCGCTATTCTTCATAAATATATTAAACACAACATTTGAAGTTGTTGTAATTGTTCCGAATGCATTACTCTTATCCCACTCAATTTGAGTTATTGTAGCACCAGCAGGAATACCTGCCGCTGCAAGCTCTGCCTGCGTAAATAAATAAAAAGCACGACTATAGTCAAATGCACTTCCAGCGCTTGAACGATAAATAGGATTATAGTTTAGCCCTGTTCCTCCTAAAACTCCAGTTCCTATTGTTACAACAACCTGCGAGAAGGCTGTTGCCGACAATAACAAACCCGAAATAAGTGTAAAGATTTTTTTCATTTGTTTATTTTTTTTAAAAAATTGGTAATTTATTTATTAACAAGCAAATAAGTGTTTAAGTTTTACTTTAAGCGAAATTAAATTCTAAATGCTTTTAATTTCTTACTCAACAAATCTACAAAATTCCTCAGTTAAATGGCAGATGCACTCATTAATAGTCTAGTAAAGATAAGAAGTTAAATATATTACATTATTAACAATCAATTAACAATTTACCAAATTAACGTTTAATTAATTCGACTACAAACAAAAAGCCCCTATTCAATTATGAATAGGGGCTTTTAAAAATTAAATGACTATACTATTGTTTTACTATCTTAATAACTTCAACAGAGTTATTAGACTGAATTCTAACATAATAAATACCATTAGCTAAAGTAGAGATGTTGAAATCAACTTTATCGTTTGAAGAAGTATTAGAAACAATTACTCTTCCTGTAAGATCCATTACATCTACATTTTTAACAGAACCATTATTTAATTCAATTGTAAACTCACCTGTATTTGGATTTGGATAAACCAGGATACCAGTTGTTGCAGCAACATTTGCATTAATACCAACACAACCAGAAACAGCTTGAGAAATTACAAAAGCACTAGAACAACCGTTTGTTGTACCAGTTACAGTGTAAGAAGTTGTAACTGATGGAGTAATTGAAATAGTAGATGTAGTTGCGGATGTATTCCAGCTATAGGTAGAAGCACCTGTTGCAGTTAAAACAGCAGGAGAGCCATTACAAATTAAACTAGCAGAGCTGGCAGCGCTAACAGTTGGAGTTGTATTTACTGAAACAGTAGCTACCACTGAATTTGTACAACCAGAAGCATTAGAACCCGTAACTGTATAATTTGAATTTGCCGTAGGAGTAACAACCGGACCAGTTGAATAACTATAAGACGCAGCACCTGAAGGGCTTAACGTAAAAGAATTACCTGAGCAAATAGTACCATTAGCTACTGAAACAGTTGGATTAGGGTTAACCGTTAATGCAACCGAATTAGAAGCAGAGCAACCCCATGCGTTAGTTACTTGTGCTGTATATACAGTACTTGATGTTACTGTGTTTGCAACTACCATACTATTAGTTGTAGAACTTAAAAAAGTTGAAGGCGTCCAACTAATGGTTGTTGAAGGCGTAACACCACCAACAATCGTAACTATATAATCTTCTGTTTCACCAAAACTGGTACCTGTACAAGCATCCAAGTTCTGTGTAGCATAAGCACATTTTACCCTTAGTCTTGCATTTCCATTAAATGCTCCAGTCGGAACAGTAAAAGCAATAGTTGTAAATGTTGGAAACGCACCTGGTGATAATACTTCACCTAATTTTTCTCCAGCATTATTTAAATCTCCGTTTTGATTATAATCAATCCATGCAGTTAAATATTCACTAGAGCCATAGGTTCCTTCCTGTAAAGTGATGGTATACGATTGACCAGCAGTTAATGTAGTTGTTGTATTACCTGTTTGAGGATATAAAGTGTAATATGGTGAAGCCAGAGGTCCCGTAGTGTTAGTAATAGTTCCGAGTGTAACACCTCCAATATAATCTCCTGAGCCAGAACCTGAAGTAAATGCTGGTTGACAATAAGCGCCAATTGTAGGGTTACTTGCAGTTACCATTAAAGTTGAGCTGCCATTAGCGCAAACAGCAGCAGGAGAAGCTGTTATTGCATTAATAGTGACAGTAGCCGGGTTAACTGATAATTGAACGCTTGAAGTTCCAATACAGCCTACGCTCGATGCACCTGTTACGTTATACAATGTGTTTACAGTAGGGTTAGCCGCAACTATCGCTCCAACAGAAGAAGTTAAACTGGCAGATGGACTCCACGTGTAGTTTACCGCACCGCTAGCTGTAAAATTAGCGCTAGAACCTAGACATACAATACTGTTTGATGAAGCCACAGAAACTGTAGGATTAGGTGCAAAGTTAACAGTATACACAGAAGTTGAAGAAGTTGAACCACTTATCGCACAACTCACGGTTGCAACATAAAAAAGAGTGGTAGTTTGCGAGCCTGTTGCCTGGCTTAATCCAGTTCCAATATTATTCGTAAATGGACCTGTAGCAAGGGGGGAGCTTGACCAAACATAAGAAATACCTAATGAGCTAGATGCTGCAGTTGTTAAATTCAAAACTACCGAAGCTCCATTACAAGAATTTTGAGCGCCAGAAATACTTCCAGCAGGAGGAACTCCTGAACAAGTTGGAGGCGTGATACCGTCAAATTCATAAGCTCCCATGTCAGGGTTTAAGTTAGGGTTAACACCCGCTAAAGGACGAACCGCAGCGTTAAAATCAGTGTTGGTTCCAAGCGCAGGAATTAATACAGCGCCTGACTCGATTTGTGTGGTTGTATTTGCCGGAATATTTAAGTTCGTGGCGGAGATAAAAGGAGCGCCACCGGTATTACTAATAGGAATTGACGCGTTATCATTAGTGACATTACCCAATTGTGATACAGGTTGCCACGTTGAAAGATTAGTGTATATCAAAGTGCCTGTTCCAACTCTACCTACATGATAAGAGGGGCCGCTGCCCACCATGTACGCATTGTTATTCATTGTTATCGTTGAATATGATGTAAATGAAGGCATCCATACTGCTACAAAAGTAGCTGTTGTTGCATTCGAAGTCATGGTGTTAGAGAAAATATTGTTCCTAATGTTGCCTGTAAAAGCAGTAGATGTTATGCACAATGGGGCACTTGCGCAGCTTGTTGAGCCAGTGAAAGTATAAGCGCCAGATAAATTAATGCTATTGTAATAAACATTCATATTTGTGCCTGCGGTAAAACGTAAACCAAAAGCATTCCAAGTTGTAGTTGTATTAGAATAATTAGTAGTTCTGATCTCAGAAATAGTATTATTTACAATTGTAAAATTGCTTCCGGCAGTTATATTTATTCCATATGCACCGTATTGAAAAGTTGATTCCTGCCAAATACCGGTAATATTATTACGGCTAATCAAAAGTGAATTAGAAGATGCGCCTGCTATTTGAATACCATAGTTGTTTACAGAAGTGGTACCACCCATTTTTAAATTAAAGATTTGATTTTGCTGAATTGTACTTGTCGTAACAGCGCTTAAGTTTAGTCCTCCAAACGTTACTGTCTCGCCAACTGTGTTTGATCCGATATTATTGTTTAAAATAACACCGTTATCCGACGTATTCGTTGCAGTTCCGAAATTATAAATACCAATATAAGATCTTCTGATATCATTATTGGTGATACTGTTGTTATCATTATTATCTCCGGCAGAAGGTAAACTTGCTCCGCCTAATAAGATCCCGTAAGAACTTGTTACAGTACTAGGATTATTACCATCATTACCCTCAGTAGTACCACGAATAATACAATTCTTAATAGTATTAAATGTGGCGCCTAATCCCAATGTGGTTCTACCAATCAGCCTAATTGCCGCAGTATTTCCAATTGTATTTGCCGCGGTGTTTTCTATTGTTAAATCTTTATTAATTGGCGCAGCACCAATGTCACCGTCAATAGTAACATTATCTGCTCCATCTAATTCAAGTAAACCCCTACCTGATATTGCAGATCCGGTAATAGTTGAAGTAGCTGTTGGTTTAATTAAAACCGAGGCATAACTGGCAGCCCCCTGCCCACTGGCCGCTAGGGCAGTTGGTGTAAATGCAGTACCTTCATTAACCAAACCGCTTACACCAATTGTGATTGTACCCGTATGGTTACCCGCGTTTATAGATGCAAAAGCAGTATTAACAGACGTGTAAGTTGCAGTTAAAGATGGCCCACTTGTTGAAGTGACAGTAACTTGTGCAATAGAGCTAAGACTCAATAATGAGGCCGCAGCTACAATTAATTTTTTGTAAATTTTCTTCATTTGTTTGTTTTAATTAGTAATTTAATTAATTAATAAACTAAATCATTTAATCCAATTAGCGATAATTTACGCTAAATGGTTTTAAAAGCACGGTTATACTGAGCGAACAACTTAGTTTAGGAAGTAAATGTAAGAAATTGAGTTGCACAGTTTATTAACAATCAATTAACAATTATGTTAATTAACATTTATTTTAACAGTTTTAAAATTAATAAACCCAACTAACAGATTAAAAAAGTTGTAACAAATAAAAACAAAAAAGCCTCTCAATTTCTTGAGAGGCTTTAAAAATAAAAAGTATTTACTATTTAGAAATGGAATGCTAAACGCAGGGTTGCGCTTGGACCCCAAACTGAATTGTTATTATCTGTATCTAAAGCAAAATCACCATTTTTAGAACCTTCAACTTCAGTAGTTCCAACTGCTGGTGTTGAACCAGCACCATTTGACTGACCAATTGACTCATAAGTAGTTGTAGTTTTACCTTGAGATGATAAACCTAATCCCCAACCAAATTCGCCACCAACACTCATTTTTGGTAAAATAAAGTATTCAGCACCAATAAAACCACGTAATCCAAAAGAAAAAGTAGATCCATTTTTACGTTCTGTAACACGAGCATCCCCTGTAATACCTTGAACTGGAGCGCCTGTAATTACATTGTTTGCACCTACAAACTGATCAGCATTAGTTACCAGAACTGGGTTTAAATTTCCAGCAGCAGGAGCCGATAATGTGTTAGCATATGTAAATTTATCTTTGTTTGTGCTAAAATAAATACCTACTTCACCACCATAAAAACCTTGTAAACGGGTTTTACCTTTACGTTTTTCAATACCACCAGCTAAACCTATAGTGGTTTGCGAATGTTTCCACTCATTTTCAACCATTGGATCTTGAGAAGGGAATGTAACAACGGTATTCGACGGTGTAGATCTGTCTGCAACCATATTTCTTTTTGTATCCCCGCCAAAGCCAATTCTTAAAGTACCTCTGTATGCTGTACTAGCATCTTTAAAATACTTACCAGTGATGGTTTGGTTGTTTGTCATAAAATTCCATGTTGGAGCAACGTTATTTGCTGTTTTACCGAACATGTTACCTGCATAGTTTAAAAAAGGCGTAGCGTCTACTGAGATACCCCAGTCTCCTGCTTCAGGCAGCATCGGCTCTCCTTTTTTTGAAGTTAAATCTTGTGCAAAGGCGCTGGTAACTCCAAACGCTAATGCAACTAGTGCGATTGATTTTTTCATAGTTGTTTTTTTAAGTTTATTGTTTAAATAAAAACTATCACAAAGATAACGCTTTCATGGATATTAAGCTTGATTTCAGGCGGTATTGTCAACAAACTAATGTTAATTACCTGATTTGTTTTGTAATAGCGGTACAAATTTAAAGTTACCCAATATCTTTTTATCAAAACTTGTTTCGCTTATTTTTTTAAGCCAAACCATTTCTTGCGTTTCGCCCTCTCCTAAAGGTATTAACATCATGCCGCCAACTTTTAATTGCGCTAAAAGATCGTTGGGTATGTAAGGCGCACCGGCTGTTACAATTATTTTATCAAACGGGGCAAACTGCGGCAAACCTTTGTACCCATCGCCATAAATTAATTTTGCGCCCTGGTAGCCAATGTAGGGTAAAAATAATTTTGTTTTATCAAAGAGTGTTTTTTGCCTTTCGATACTATAAACTTTAGCACCCATTTCAAGCAATACAGCTGTTTGATAACCGCAACCGGTACCAATCTCCAATATCTTTTCACTACTACCAATTTCCAATTGTTCCGTTTGAAACGCTACTGTGTATGGGTGTGAAATGGTTTGCCCTGCCCCTATTGGTAAAGCTTTATCGCTATAGGCATGATCCAGCAGTGCTGGTCTGCCGGTGGTGGGATCAAAAAATAAATGCCTTGGTATTTTTTCGATAGCCGCTAAAACTTTTTCGCTTTTAATGCCTTTAAGCCGCAATTGTTCTACTAAACGCTTACGCTTGCCCTTAAATAAATACTCATCCTCTTTAGAAACGTTATAAAACACTGTAAAATAGTTAGATTGTAAAGCTACGTGGTAATAAACATGCAATGTTAATATTTAAAATAAATTACTAACATCTGCTTTTTTAAAACCGTTAGTTTTGATACTTCTTATGATAAATAAAATTGTACTTGTTGGTTTGGGTTATATCGGTAAAGTGTATTTAAAACTTTTAAACGAAAATCCAAACTGGGATCTTGTGGGCGTTTACGATATCGATCAAAAATTAAGTAAAGATCTTGCCGCTCAATATAACAAAAAAGCATTTTCTACCTTACAGGAAGCTCTTGATAATACCGAAGTTGTGGCCATAGCCACACCTGTTAACACACATTTTGAAATCGCAAAACAAGCCATCATTAATAGCCGCCATGTTTTTATTGAGCGACCTGTAACCTCCCACATAAAAGAAGCCAAACAATTACAAAGTTATATCAGCGAGGCGGGCGTATATTTCCAGGTTGGCCATGTAGAGCGCTTTAACCCCGCATTTATAGCTGCAAAGCCTTATTTAAAAGACCCGCAGTTTATTGAAGTACATCGCCTGGCACAATACAATCCGCGTGGTACCGATGTTTCTGTTGTGCTTGACCTTATGACACATGATCTTGATCTTATTTTAAGTATTGTAAAAGCAAACGTTAAGCGCATAAGCGTATCTGGCTGCGATCTTGTTAGTAAAACAGCCGATATTGTAAACGCCCGTATTGAGTTTGAAAATGGATGTGTTGCAAATATTACTACAAATCGTATGGCCTTCAAAAACACCCGTAAATTCAGGGTTTTTACCAAAGATCAATTCGTAAGCATTAATCTATTAGATAAAATTACCCAGGTAGTTAAGCTCAAAAACGCGCCACTAAATTCAAAGAATTTAGTGCTAGACCCCGGTAACGGACAAACAAAAAAAGAGGTGGTTTTTGAACATCCTATAATTTTACCAACAAACGCAATAAATGAAGAATTAAATACGTTACACCATTGTATTAATTCAAATAAGAAAACAATCGTTGGTATTGATGAGGCAATAAGGGTATTAGAACTGGCCTCAGAAATAGAAGAAAAATTAAAATTGTAGATTGTTTCTTTTTGAACGCTTTTATTTCATATTTTTGGTTAATCACACACAGTAGGATCAAGACAGGCATGAGGTTTCTTTTATTTTCGATTTTGTTGGTAAATCTGTTTTTACTTAATTCTTGCAAAAAACACGTGCCTTCCGATGCTGCTTTTTTTATTAAACCTACCACAATTTCAGTTGCCGCCGTAAATTCGGGCTCATTAATACAGGGTTCGGCAAGCCATAAAATAACCGATCTTTGGTTATATGTAAATGGCAAATTTCAAGGGGTTTACCCCGCTGGCAATCTTTTACCAATCATTTCAAAAGGAGAAAGCACTAAAATTAACATTTTTGGAGGCATCAAAAATAACGGCATTAGCAGCACCCGTTTATATTGGGTATTTTATGATTTTATTACGCTTGATACCCTTGTTGATAACGGTAAAACCATTGAGATGCCAATTACCTTTAAATATGTAGCCAGCACAACATTTACGTTTATGGAAAATTTCGATGGATCGGGAGTATCGCTTATAAAATCTCCTAATACAGAAAACCATACTGATACTACCTGGAAATATGCGGCCCCGGCAGATTGTTTTGAAATTAAAAGTGCTGAAATTGGTCTTACAGGTGCCGGTAAACAGGCTTTTCTGGAATCTTCTATTCCCTACCCTATGCCGCAAGGTTCGGCAAATGTTTATTTAGAAATTAATTACAAATGCAACGAGCGTTTTGAAGTTGGTGTTATGTCGGGCGCTACACCAAAATCTACCGTGTTTGTTTCGCCATCCGATACATGGAATAAAATTTATATACAGTTAGCCGACGCTGTTAACCGTTCGCCCAACGCAAGCTCACAAAAAATTTATTTTAAATTGGTTTCAACAAATGAAACACCTTACCCAAAAATGTTTTTGGACAATATAAAATTAGTTTATTTTTAATGAGTTTAAGGTTACGCACATTCTATTATATTTTTGCCGATTTTTTATCTGCGGGCTTAGCGTGGACACTCTTCAATATTTATCGTAAAACACAAATTGATCCTATTAAGAACGGCGTTTCTCCTATAGAAATATTTGATAACCAGTTTTTTATAAGTATTATTATTTTACCCCTCATCTGGGTTTTGGTTTATTATTTATATGGTTCTTATAACAATGTGCTTCGTAAATCACGTATCAATGAATTTGTGCAGATCTTAACAACATCTATTGTTGGCGTTACAGTTTTATTCTTCGTTGTTTTATTAGATGATGAAGTGGCCTCCTATAAATTATATTACAAATTATACTTTGTACTTTTTGCAGCGCATTTTGGTTTTACCGCGCTGAGTCGTTTCTTTCTGTCTTCTTACACCAATAAAAAAATTCACAAGAAAAAATTTGGTTTCAATACATTGATTATTGGCAGCAACGAGCGTGCATTAAAAATGTTTAAAGAAATAAACGCGCTTAAATACGGCATTGGCAATGCTTTTGTTGGGTTTTTACATATTGAAGGTAAGAATGGTTACTCAGACGTTTTAAAAAACGAATTACCCCATTTGGGAGAGTATGAAGACATTAAAGAGATAATAGAAAAATATAAAGTTGAAGAAGTTATTATTGCCTTAGAGAGCTGGGAACATGAATACATAAAAAATATTGTAAATGATCTTAGCGATATGGGAATCATCATCAAGATCATTCCTGATATGTACGATATCTTAAGCGGGCATGTAAAAATGAATACCATTTTAGGAACTCCGTTAATTGAAATTAAAAATCAAATAATTCCCGAATGGCAAATATCAGTAAAGCGTTTTATTGATGTTTCTGTTTCTATTATCGTATTAATTTTATTTAGCTGGCTATATCTTTTACTTGGTATTTTAGTAAAGCTCGGCTCTAAAGGCCCGATGTTCTTCAGGCAAGAACGTGTTGGTATTCATGGCAAACCTTTTTACATTATAAAATTTCGTACCATGTACGAGGATGCGGAAAAAATGGGCCCTGCGCTATCAAAAGAAGATGATCCACGCGTTACACCCGTTGGTCGTTTTTTAAGAAAAGTTCGTTTGGATGAGATTCCGCAATTTTTAAATGTATTGCTTGGTGATATGAGTATTGTTGGGCCACGCCCTGAACGTCAATACTACATTGATAAAATTGTTGAGAAGGCGCCGCACTATAAACACTTACAAAAAATTCGTCCTGGTATTACCAGTTGGGGACAGGTTAAATTTGGCTACGCCGAAAATGTAGAGCAAATGATTGATCGTTTAAAATTTGATATTTTGTATGTAGAAAATATGAGCCTGCTGCTTGATTTTAAAATTTTAGTACACACGGTTTTAATTGTATTACAAGGGCGAGGCAAATAAAAATATGGAAGATGTAAGAGAGAAAATGGCAAATGTACCAGTTCACTCCATCTTTCATTTTACCTTTTCAATTTTACATAAATAGATAATGCTGGCAACAATAAACAAATATCTCTCTCTAATAAAATTCAGTCATACTATTTTCGGTTTGCCCTTTGCAATTATTGGTTTTTGTTTGGCAATACATTCTGGTAAAGCCGTTTTTAGTTGGCAAAAATTTTTACTCGTAATTTCGTGTATGGTATTTGCGCGCAGTGCAGCAATGGCCTTTAACCGTTACATCGACAGAAGGTTTGATGGTAAAAACCCGCGAACCGTTGTACGCGAAATTCCTGCAGGTAAAATTTCACCAAATGCTGCCTTATTATTTGTAATAATTTGTTGCGTAGGCTTTGTTGTTTCTGCATTCTTAATAAACCGTTTATGTTTTTATTTATCGCCGGTGGCCTTGCTTGTAATATTAGGCTATAGTTACACAAAACGTTTTACCCCGCTTTGCCATTTAATTTTAGGTGTTGGTCTGGGTCTTGCTCCAATTGGCGCCTACATAGCCTTAACCGAAGAGTTTGCATGGCTTCCGGTTTTAGTAAGTGTAGTTGTATTTTTTTGGGTAAGCGGCTTTGATATTATTTTTGCTTTGCAGGACGATGAGTTTGATAAAAGCGAAAATTTAAAATCCATTCCGGTTTTTTTAGGAAGAAAAAATGCTTTACGTCTTTCTGAGTTTTTTCATTTAATAGCCGCAGCATTGGTAATTACAATATTTTTTTACGGACATTTTAACTGGCTTTATTTAATTGGTATGCTGGCATTTATTAGTTTGCTCATCTATCAACACGTTATTGTAAAACCAAATGATCTGAGTAAAGTTAACCTTGCTTTTGGCACAACCAATGGTATTGCGAGCGTTGTATTTTGCATTTTTGTTTGCTGCGATATTTTTTTATTGACATAATAAATGATCTTTTTACTCAGAAAAATTTTCAAGTTCTTATTCTACGCCTGCATTGCACTGATTTTAGTATTATCGGTTTGCCATATGAGCATTGCTTATTCAACACAAAAACAGCTTTACACCTCTGTTGATAGCATTCCAAAAAACAAAGTGGGTATAGTATTAGGCACTTCGCGCAGGCTCGCAAACGGCACAAAAAATTTATATTTCTCTTATCGCATTGCGGCAGCAAAAAAATTATTTGAAGCTGGTAAAGTAAGTTATTTGATCTTAAGCGGAGATAACCGCATTAACAATTATAACGAACCAAAAGATATGCAGGAAGCACTTATTGAAGAGGGTATTCCTGATTCGTGCCTGGTTTTAGATTATGCGGGCTTACGCACTTTTGATAGTATGGTAAGGTGTAAAGAGATATTTGGCCAGGATAGCATAATTGTTATTTCGCAGGAATTTCATAATGCAAGAGCTGTTTTTATTGCAAATAAAATAGGCTTGAAAGCCTTTGGTTTTAATGCCCAGAAAGTAATTAACCAAAAAGCAACTTATATCAAAATACGAGAATTTTTTTCGCGGACTAAATGCATTTTAGATCTTTATTTATTAGGAACCCGACCAAAACACCTTGGTAAAAAGATCAAGATAGGATAGGCCATTTTTGTGAAAAACTTTCTTTATTATTTTAAATATTTTTTTTATACCTTGTAGTTGCCTTATTGCCGGAGTTCATAGTATTCCGTTTTAGGAGCTTTATAAATTTCCAATTCACAACTAACTGACATTTGAAATTTATAAAGACTATGAACTCCAGCTAAGGACAATTTAACGGAAGAACCGTATTTGTAAAGGATATAAATTAGAAAGAAGAAAAAATTGATTATGGAAAATTATTCAATTGATGGAACTCAAAAAACACCAACAATAAATTTTGATCTTAGTAAAGGAGAATTGCATATTTCAGGAAGCTCTATCCCTGAAAACTCGGTAGATTTTTATAAACCCTTAATTGCTGCAATAGACCATTATGCGGCCTCACCAAAGCCTGCTACGCTGGCAACATTTAACATGCGTTATTTTAACACAAGTTCTTCAAAACGTATTTTAGATATCTTTAAAAAACTGGAAACTATTAATCGTAACGGCAGCGCAGTTACAATTAACTGGGTTTACGAAGATGACGATGATGATATGTTAGAAGCCGGAGAAGATTATCAATCTGTAGTCGATCTTCCATTCGTAATGGTGCCGGTAAAGGTTTGAAACCCGTTACATTTTTAGCCGCGAATTTTACTAATCAGCATCGTATTAAAAGCGCAATTTTTTGTGTAATTAGAGAAATTAGAGGCTGAGTTTATTTCTTCAAACCGAATTTTAAACCGATCGTAGCTGTAAGCTGCGCAGTAAAAAAGTGATGCCTTGCTTTGCCATTTCCTTTTCCTAAAACCAAAGAATTAACGTAGTTAGCAAACGATCCCTTACCTACAAATTCAAAAAAACCATGTTTTAAAAACTCCATTCGTAAACCGCTCTCTACCCCTACTATCCAGCCGGCAACGTGCCAGTTGTTATTTAAGCGCTCACCAAATAAAGTTACATCCGTTCTTGGAAAAACAATTCCTGCGCCCGGTTTTAGTACCCACGAGGCCTCGAAATTTTTTCTTGGTTTTAAAAGATCCCATTTCCTTACAGCGTTTACCATCCAAAAATTAGCGCCGTCGGTATGCTCAAAATGCAAAAAGGTAGCGGGGTCTAAAACGGTATCCTGATCAAAATAATTATTATTTACCCTGCCTTTTACACGTACTTTTTGATAATCTGTAACAACATATTTAGCGTGATCATAATTTATCTCTAATCCCCATTTGTTATTGAACATATAACCAACTCTAAATACAAATTGAGGTATTGTGATATTAATTACATCTTTTATCTGTTCAAAATCGGGCCTATCCTTAGCTACCGCATCGTACACAACAAAATCGTAATTGTCGTTTTTTTGTGTAAACTCATTAAATTTATTGGAGGTGTTCTTAAAATGGAGTGTACTTTTACTATACTTGGCGCGTGTGTAACCCCATGTAAAATACATGTGTGATTTTTTCTTTTTTAAAGAATCTGTTTGCGAATAAGCGCCAAAAAAAGTTCCGGCAAAAAGAAACAAAAAGTAAAAATGGCGCATAAATTACTTATTAATGATGCGAAGGTAACGAATATTTTCATTCACCTCTATTTCAATTCGTTTGTGCCTGACATGCATCATATTTTCAACCATTTCGGGCCATTCAAAAATGCAATAGTTGCCCGAATTCAGGTATTCTTCAATACCAAGATCTAACAATTCTTCTTCACTTTTTAAACGGTACAAGTCAAAATGAAATATCTTTCCTCCGGGATATTGATATTCATTTACAATAGAAAATGTTGGACTGCTAAAATTATCTACGCTTCCAAGGGATGTACAAAATTCTTTTATAAGCGTTGTTTTGCCCGCTCCCATTGGTGCATAAAATAAAATGATCTTGGGGTTATTATAAAGTCTTAAGATCGGTTCGGCAAGCCCCCGTAATTCATTTTGATCCGCAACAGTAATGTTTAAAGTAGAATACATAAAAAATAACGGTTATTTTGCCGTTAAAACAATATACGGTATAATAATCTCTTCCAGACTTACACCGCCATGTTGAAATGTGTTTTTATAATAATTTACGTAATGATTGAAGTTGTTTGGATAAGCAAAAAACCTGTCTTCTTTAGCAAAAACAAAGCGTGAACTTGGATGTTGCACCGGTAAAAAAGCATCAGAAGGATTTTTAATTTCAAACACTTCTTTATAATTGTACTCTAATGCTTTGCCTTGTTTGTAACGCAAATTAGTATTCACGTTCTTATCTCCCAAAATTTTAGTTGGCTCCTTAACATGCACCGTACCATGATCGGTTGTAATAACAATTTTTATTTTTTTTGCCGCTAGTTGTTTAATAATATCTAAAAGTGGCGAATGCTCAAACCAGCTATGCGTAATGCTTCTGTAAGAAGTTTCATTTTCTGCAAGCTCACGTATCACTTCCATCTCAGTACGCGCATGACTTAACATATCTACGAAATTGTAAACAATAACGTTTAGCTTATTTTGTAATAAATTGCTAAGGTTATCTGATAATTTTTTACCTGCGTTAAAATTAGTGATCTTGTTATAACTCGTTTTAATATCCTTACCTAAGCGCTTTAACTGTGCCTGTAAAAAAGCTTCTTCATGTAAATTCTTTCCACCTTCTTCTTCATCATTTAACCAGAAATTAGGGAACATTTTTTCCATTTCGCTTGGCAACAAGCCACTAAATATGGCATTACGCGAATATTGTGTAGCTGTAGGCAAAATACTAAAAAAAGCTTCCTCTGTTTCTACCTGATAATAATCCTGAATGATAGGCTGTATAACTTTCCACTGATCTAAACGTAAATTATCAATTACAATTAAAAAAACAGGTTCGTCTTTTACTAATTCTTTTGCAAATTTATTTTTAAATAAAGTATGGCTCATTACCGGTGGATTGGGATTTTTACCATTTAGCCAGTTGATATAGTTCTTCTCAACAAATTTAAAAAACTGTGTATTGGCATCAGACTTCTGCATTTTTAAAACATCCAACATGCTTTTATCCTGCAGCTTATCCATTTCCAGTTCCCAATATATAATACGCTTGTAAATATCTATCCAGTCCTGCCAGCTAAGGTTATCGTTAATGGTCATGCCTATCTGGCCAAACTCTTTACGATAATCTGTATTTGTTTTTTCGCTTACCAAACGTTTATTATCCAAAGCTTTTTTTAGTGATAATAATATTTGATTTGGGTTTACAGGCTTAATAAGGTAATCGGCAATTTTGCCCCCAATTGCCTCATTCATAATGTGCTCTTCCTCACTTTTGGTAATCATCACAACCGGCAAATCGTTATTAACCTGTTTAATTTTTAATAACGTATCCAGACCCGAAAGACCAGGCATATTCTCATCCAACAACACTGCATGCAAGCCTTTATTTTCTTTTACAATATCCAAAGCCTCGTCGCCGCTCATGGCCGTAATTACTTCATAGCCTTTGTCATTTAAAAATAATATATGTGGTTTTAAGAGATTTATCTCATCATCAGCCCAAAGAATTTTAATTTTGTCCATTTAATTGGTTTTATTACAAATAACGTATTAAATTTAACTCTATTATTTAATTTAACGAATTTTAATTCTAAGTACTCAAACCTAATGCCAATAAACAAACGTAAAATAATTAACGATCCTATTTATGGTTTTGTAACCATCCCTAACGAATTAATTTACGATCTGCTTAATCATACTTACTTTCAGCGCCTACGCCGTATAAAACAATTAGGTTTAACTAATCTGGTTTATCCCGGCGCTCTGCACACGCGCTTTCATCATGCTATTGGTGCTATGCATTTAATGCAGGAAGCGGTTCTTACACTTCGTCAAAAAGATATTGCCATAACCGAAGATGAAGAGTGCGCCGTTTTAATTGCCATTTTATTGCACGATATTGGTCATGGTCCGTTCTCGCACGCTTTGGAACATAGTATTGTAAAAGGCGTTAATCACGAAACGCTTAGCAGCTTGTTTATGGATAAGCTCAATAAAGAGTTTAAAGGCAATTTAGGCCTCGCAATTAAGATCTTTAACGATAAATACAAAAAGCAATTTTTGCATCAACTGGTGAGTTCTCAATTAGATATGGATCGCCTGGATTATTTAAAACGCGATAGTTTTTTTACCGGCGTTAGCGAAGGTGTGATTAGCAGCGACCGCATTATTAAAATGCTGAATGTTGTTAGGAACGAGTTAGTGGTTGAACATAAAGCCATTTACAGCATAGAGAAATTTTTAATTGCCCGTCGTTTAATGTATTGGCAGGTATATTTACATAAAACGGTTTTAAGTGCGGAAACATTATTGGTAAATATTTTAAAACGTGCTAAAGAGCTTTCTGCTCAAGGTAAAGATCTGTTTGGTACACCAACTTTAAAATTATTTTTAAAGAATGATTTTACAGAAAAAGATTTTGAGAAAGACACCAACCTGCTTGATAAATTTGCTAAGCTGGACGATAACGATATTGTAACATCCATAAAAGTTTGGGCAGATAACGAAGATAAGATCTTAAGTAAATTGTGTACTAATTTATTAGATAGGAAATTGTATAAAGTAGAAATTCAGAATGCAGCAATTGCCACATCATTTAAAAACAAATTAATAGAAAAAGTGTGCGAGCAATACAAAATTAGCCGCAAAGAGGCCGGTTATTTTGTGTTTACAGATACGGTTAACAATAGTGCTTATAATGCCACAAAATTTAATATCAATATACTAATGAGTAATGGCAAATTAATAGATGTAGCCGAAGCCAGCGATCAATTGAACATTCAAAGTCTTAGTACCACAGTAACCAAGCACTTTATCTGCTATCCAAAGGACATTAGGATCTAAGTTCTAAAATGCTTTTTCATACCACATTTTCTTGCAAAAAATGTAAATAAAATGTATCCTTACACCCTATTTCAAAACACCATGAACAATTACATTAAAATTGGCGCATTATCACTTGTATTAAGCGCTTGTCATTCGTCAGATAACGAAATGAGTATTCTTGAAGCAAAGGCAAAAAAAGATACTATCGAGTGTATCATGCCGCCTCCAACCGACGAGAAATTTGACTATGTTAGCGAGCAATTCTCAGATCTGCGCGTGTTGCGTTATAATGTAAAGGATTTTGATAATATGCCTTTGCAAACAAAAACCTTATTGTATTATTTACATGAAGCGGCTTTATGCGGCCGCGATATTATTTACGATCAAAACTATAAATACAATTTAGCTATTCGTAAAACTTTAGAAACCATTGTTGCAAATCATAAAGCTTCTGATAACGAGGAGCAATATCAAAAATTATTAGTGTATGCAAAACGCGTTTGGTTTAGTAATGGCATCCATCACCATTACAATATGGATAAAATGCTGCCTGAATGCACGAAAGATTTTTTTCTTGAAGAAGCTAACGGCCTTGATGCGACATTACTACCGCTTTCAAGCGGTGAAACAAAAGCTCAATTCTTAAATTTAATCGCCAATCAAATATTCGATCCAAAAATTGCGTCTAAAAAAGTAAGTTTAGATTCAAAAACAGATCTTGTAAAATCGTCGGCAGTAAATTTTTACGAAGGTGTAACGCAAAAGGAAGCCGAAGATTTTTATACAGCACAGGTTGAAAAAAACAATCCTCATAAACCCATGTATGGCTTAAACAGCAAGCTTGTAAAAGAAAATGGCAAGGTAGTTGAAAAGATCTGGAAGGTTGGCGGTATGTACTCGCCGGCTATTGAAAAGATAGTATATTGGTTAGAAAAAGCAATTACTGTTGCCGAAAACAATAATCAAAAAGTAGCTTTAGAAAAACTGGTTAAATTTTACAAAAGCGGAAGCTTAGTTGATTTTGATGATTATAACATTGCCTGGGTTAACGATACCGCAAGTACTGTAGATGTTGTAAATGGTTTTATTGAAGTATATCACGATCCATTGGGAAAGAAAGGTTCATTCGAATCTGTAGTATCAGTAAAAGATTTTGAAGCCAGCAAACGTATTGCTACCATTGGCAAGAACGCACAATGGTTCGAAGATAATTCTCCATTATTGCCACAACATAAAAAGAAAAACGTAAAAGGTATTTCGGCAAAGGTAATTAACGCCGTGGTTGAAAGTGGCGATTCTTCACCAAGTACACCAATTGGAATTAATCTTCCGAACAACGAATGGATAAGAGAATCAAAAGGCAGTAAATCTGTAAACCTTGGTAACATTGTTGAGGCATACGACCAGGCCGCAGGAGCTAATGTTGTAAACGAGTTTTATTATAACGATGAAATTAAAGCGCGTGTAAAAGAATACGCTTCTTTAGCCGACAAATTACATACTGATATGCACGAAGTAATTGGCCACGCCAGCGGTGTTATTGAAGAAGGTGTTGGCCAGCCAGCCGAAACTTTAAAAAACTATTCAAGTGCTTTAGAAGAAGGTCGTGCAGACTTAGTTGCACTTTATTATTTATTAGATCCAAAATTGGTTGAATTAGGTGTAATGCCAAATTTAGAGTGTGGTAAAGCTGCTTATGATGAGTACATTACTAAGGGCTTAATTGTTCAGTTATCACGTATTAAGCCGGGTAAAGAAATTGAAGAAGCTCATATGCGTAATCGTAAAATGATAGCTGCCTGGGCTTTTGAAAAAGGTGCTAAAGAAAATGTAATCGAGAAAAAAGTTGAAAACGGAAAGACGTATTTTGTTGTAAATGATTACAATAAACTGCGTGTTTTATTCGGCGAGCTTTTAAAGGAGATACAACGAGTAAAATCGCAGGGTGATTATAAAGCGGGTCATGATCTTATTGAGAATTATGGTGTAAAGCTTGATCCGGCCTTACACAAAGAGGTATTGGAGCGCTATTCGCATTTACAAATTGCGCCATATGCGGGCTTTATTCAGCCAAAATTGGTTCCGGTAATGGAAGGCGACAAAATTATAGATGTTAAGATCGAATACCCAAAAGATTTTACAGGCCAAATGCTTGAATATGGAAAAACATACGGCTTATTACCTGTTTTAAATTAATTCAATAAAAACTTTAAAAAGTATTTTGTGATGTTAGTTTTTTACCTAACTTTCGTAGGTAAAACTAACATTGCAATTTAAAAAAAAAATACTCTTTTTTCTTTTTGTCGTTTCCTTTAACGCATTTATCGCACAAGTAAATGCATTTGTCTTCGAAAGTGCAAAATTCGGTTTAAATCCTCCAGATCTTTTAAGGCTTGAAAAAGCAAAAATAAAATTCGAACAAAATCTTTACTTAGAAGCTCTTCCTGTTTTCGATTCTATTCTCGAAAAAAATAAAAATCAAAATTACGTTAGTTATTTATTAGGTATTTGTTATTCTTATGATGTAGACAGCAGCTTTAAAGCCATTACTTATATCTCAAAATTAAAGAACGATGCTTATACCATTGATGGATACAATTACAATCTGGCTTTTGCTTTTGAGAAAAATGATAGCATTGATGCCGCGATAGAAAATTATAAGATCGCTTTAAATATTGAAGAGAAGAAAACAATAAAAGAAGCTAAATTGATACGTGATATAAATTTCAGATTAAAACGCTGTGAAAAGATCAACGAAAATAAATTCAAAAAAAATAATGTTATTGTAAGAAATCTTGGTAAGCCAATAAATTCCCCGGCGAGCGAATACGGTCCTCTTATCCCATCTGACGAATCCTTTATGATCTTTACGTACCGCGGAGCGCGTTCTAAAGGCGGCAGGCAAGTTGTAAAAGGCAACAATCTCTCTAAAACAGAAGATATTGAGCTTTTTTATGAAGATATTTTTATTTCCAAAAAATTAAAGAACGACACTACCTGGACAGAACCAAAACCAATTGATAATTTGAATACCAACCTGCATGATGCGGCTGTTAGTGTTAGCCCCGATGGTACACAATTAATTATTTATAAAAACACCGGCGGCGGTAATGGCGATCTTTTTATAAGTCGCTTAGTTGGAAATAAATGGACCAGCCCTGTTTACCAGGTTGGTATTAACACCAATGCATGGGAAGGTAGCGCTTGTTTTATTCCCAATCAAAATAAAATAATTTTTGCAAGCGAAAAAAAAGGTGGCCTTGGAAAAAGAGATTTATACGAAGCCGAAAGATTAAAAGATAATACCTGGGGCAATATAAAAAATTTAGGTCCGGTAATAAATACAAAATATGATGAAGACGCACCTTTTGTTACGGCAGACGGCAAAACGTTATTCTTCTCATCTAACAATAGCAACAGCATTGGAGGGTATGACGTATTTAGAAGTGATATGAAGAATGGCAAATGGCAAAAACCATATAACCTTGGCCAACCCATTAACACAAAAGACGAAGATAAATTTTACACTGTAAGAGGCGATGGTAAAAAAGCATATTACTCGTCTTTTAAACAAGGTGGTAAAGGCCAGCAGGATATTTACATTGTTGAACCGGGATTGCCGGGCAAACCAATATCTTTATTACAGGTGGATGGTTTAGTGTTGATAGATGGTAAACCTGTGCAGGCAGACATTGAAATAAGCTCCATTTTAAAGAACAGAAAATTTAAAACAAGTATCTCTTCCAATAACTTAACCGGGAATTTTTTAGCGAACCTACCCGTTGATGATGAGTATGAGATTGTAATTAAGGTAAACCAATTTCCGCAGCAGGTTGTAGAGCTAAATACGGTTGGCATTGATTCGTTTATGGTAATTAATTTATATGCTGATTTTACTTCGCCTGAATATGATAAAAAAATACAGGAACTAAATTTATCGGTTGATGAGATCAGTAAATTATCATTCGATCGTTTTGATAAAAAATCATATTCTAATAAATATGGAACAGCACGTATTGAAGGGCTTTTTTACAAAGTACAAATTGGGGCTTATAAATTGTACGAGAATTTTAATTACAATAATGTAATTGGTATGCCAAAAATTATCAGGCAAACCGATAACGATTACATTACTCGATTTAGTATGGGTAACTACGAAACTTACAACGAAGCGCAAGATCTCCTGGAGAAAGTGCTACAAAACAATATTAAAGATGCCTTTATATACTCCGTTTATAATGGTGAGAAGAAATTTTTACATCAGCTGTTGGAGGAAAAAATTGTGAAATAAAAAAATAAGACTTTGTTTAAAGAAACACATAAATTTAAAGTGAGTGTTAAAAATACAAACTATTATTTAGTGGAAATAAAGGATGATGTTACTTTTGAAATAAACGATCTTAAACAGCTGGTAGAATTTGAAAAAGAACTCTCAGGTAAAATTCTTCCGATTCTCGTTTTATGCTCTCCCAGCTCAACTACTGACCATGAGTTTTTAAATTACATTTCAAAAAACAAAAATAATCCTTATTGCAAAGCAGAGGCATTTATTATTAGCTCATTATCTCAAAAAATTCTGGTGAACGTTTATCTGAAATTAAATAAACCCGAAAGACCTGTAAAATTCTTCCAAAAAAAAGAAGATGGTTTAAAGTGGCTTGAACAGTTTATCTAAATATCTTAAATAGTTAAGATGGGCTTTTATAAATTTTGTAACCTATAGTACCCTGAAACCAAACATTTTTATAACGCGGTGTAAATGAAGTGCCATCACCATTGTTATCCTGCATATCCCATGCGGCGCGCGCGCCAATTGTAAGGTGTTTGATGTTGATATTTAGTCCAACAACAACGCCAAGTATATTTTTTCGAATATTATCATTTTTAAACTCCTGTTCCTGCTGATAACTGTATGGTGTACTTGTAAAAACATCTTTTTGCGTTATTAGGTAAGAAAATTGAGGGCCTGCAAGCAACGTTATAAATTCACTTGGCTTAAATGCTATCTGTAAAGGGATATCAACAAAAGAAGTTGTTCTTGTGAAACTATAATCGCTGTTTAAGAATTTACCTGTTCCTTTAAAACCTTTTTGCGAAAACAAAAATTCGGGTTGCACTCCAAAATATTTTCCAAAAGGTAATTCAAAAAAGATACCGCCAACAAAACCCGCTTTTGGGTCGGCTCTAAACTCCTCTCCATTTGAATCGTAAACGTTTGAATAATTTGCACCGGCTCTAAAACCAAACTGAAATCGTTCACGATTATCGGTTTTATTGGCGTTGGTTTGCGCAAGGTTAATATTTACGAATAATAAAAATAAGATCGTACTGAGAATAATTTTTTTCATTTTAATTGGAATAAGGTTTATAATACCTATACCTTGGCACAAACCATGCCTTCTAAAAAAAGAAAGAATTACTATTTAATTTATAATTTGAATAGCCAATGGCAGAAAGCGTTACAAAGCTTTTATCGGAAGAAAAAATAGAAGTACCGGAATTAAAAATTGAGATTATCCCATATTGAGCAAACGTTTTTATACTCAAAGTGGGATTATGATCTTTTAATACCCGCTCTTTTTATTGTCGCAATTCTTACAATCCGGAAACCAGGTATCAATTACATCGGGTAGTTTCAAAGCATGCTCATCATCATCTTTTACATTTATATCTGTAAAAAATATTTTAGTGGCTTTTTTAAGCTTATTTAATTCTTTGATCATTTCAGGACTTAAACTATTATTAGAACCCGGAAACATTTTTGCATCCCCCTTTCCTTTTATCCATAATTTATACGAAACTACCTGGTTTTGGCGCGGATTGCCAAACCTATCAACCGCCATTAGTTTAAGATCAACATTATCAAATACCACTTTTACAAGATCAGATTCTTTTTTGATCTTAATAACATTTGGTTCCTGGGCATGAGAAGTCTCATAAACGAACAAAAAAGAGAAAATCAGAATAAATCTTGGCAGGAAAAGTTTCATCTCTTAAAGATAAAATAAATACATTTTAAATGCAAGATGATTCTTAATCAACTTTAGCAGGATCTGTTTTTTCTTTAACGGCAATTAAATTATAATAAACTCTTAAACCAATTGCATTCTGCAGTTTAAGTGTTGGGTTGGTGCCAATATTTATTTTCTCGTAAGTAGGTGAATAAAGTAACTGCAAAGTAAATTTAGGGTTCATTTCTACATTCGCGCCAAGGCCTGCAAAAGCGCCAACACCAAAGCCTACGGGCCTACGCGTTGGTCCGGGTGCAGGGTAAATAGCTTGATTTACGTAATAAGTAAGGTCAATTTGCAGGTTATTAATGTAGATCATGTTCCTGTCAAACTTCGTTAGTGTGCCAATAAAACCTGCTTCAACAAAAAAATTAAGCTTTTGCAATTCTTGGCCCAGGATCTTTTGAAAACCCATTTGAAATTGCAGGCGTTGTTCACTTCCCCTTATTGCAAATGTTTGAATGTTATTATTATTTGCGGGATTTGAATTTGGTGGCTTTAAAGTAGTGATAGTGAAATTCCCGTCTACATTTAATTTAGAACCGTTAAGATTAAATATAAATGAGCTTCTTGCATTAACTGGAAATTTAAAATTAAAGCCAACTAAAATTGCCGGGTTATAACGCATATTAAAAGGCATATCACTTTCGTTAAACTCCCATTGCTTTTGATCAACCCCTATAGCTTCGGCTATATAATCATATTGCCCATAACCACCACCATACTCATTCTTAATTTTCTGGTACATATAACTATTTATAAATGTATTGCGGTTACCATCAACATCAAACCCATAACCGTTATAAGTACTGGCTGTATATTTATTTGCAAAGTATGATCCTACATAAAATCCCGTCAAAAATTTACTTTTTCTTCTTACTGGTACATCTTCGGTTTCTTCATCCTGCGAAAAACAATTAAAACTGCCAAGTAAAACAAGGCAAACTAGTATTTTATTTTTTCCAGCGATTTTCATTTGATCTTACTCGTCTTTAAAGAAACTTAATTTATGAAGATCTATTAACTGTATGTTCTTATAATAAAAATTTAAGATCTGAGTATAGCTATAACCGGTTTTGCTCATGCGCATAGCGCCTTCCTGGCACATACCAAGACCATGCCCATAACCCCGGCCTCTGAATAGAACACTGTCTTTATTTATTTCGGTGATGCTAAAGAAGGTAGATTTTAACTGAAGATCCTGACGGATATTTTTTAGTGGCACTCTTGAATTGCTGCATTCTAAAAATACTTTACGCTGATCTTGTTTAAAATTTAAGGCTATTTCTTTACCTTCCGGTTGATCGGTTGGGAAATTATGTTTCAATTTTAAATACGTTAACCAATCATCGGTCAACATTCTGCGTTCCCATTTTGAGTTTGGCATTTTAATACTAAAAGTATCGGTAATACTTCTTAAATACGTAGTGTGTGAGCCCCAAACATCCTCGCTGTTAGCGGTTTGCCCGCCACTATTACTATGAAATGCAGCAACAATTAAATTTAAATTTTCGTCAACTACAACCTTGCCTTTTGTTTCTTCAATAGCTTTAGAAATGTTTCCATCTTTTGGTTTACCATAATAGGCCTGGCAATGTACCTGATCGCAAAGGCTAAAACCCTCTGCAACATGTTTGTTAATGTGCGCTAAAGCAAATGTTCTTGCAAGAATGGCCTGTACTTTGTAAAATTCAACATTAGAGCGCGAACCCGCTTCCGCCTCAGTAACACCGGCAATATAATTATCTAAAATAACATCGTTAATAATACGAATGTATTGTTCATTAACGCTAAAGCTTATATTATTTTGGTAAACGCGGGGTTTTCTATCAGGATTAACCAACTTAATTTTTATTTCATCCACATCGCTCCCAACAAATTTTAAATATTTAAAATTGCCAATTATTTTATCGTTGTGATTTAACTGAACACTATCGCCTCTTAATATTAATTTAAATTGTGATTCGTCTCCTGCTTCGGCAATAAGATTTCCATCAGCAAGAACCTTATAAGTTCCTTTAACTACATTTATTGAAATGGTATTTACTTTAAGATGCGCATATAAGCGAATCTGTAAACTTTCTGCAGGGGCATAAAAACCGGTAAATGATGTAAACAAACTTACACCAATTAAAAGGGCTATAATTATTTTTAGTTTCTGTTTCAAATTAATTCTTTGTTGTGGCGTCTTTTACAAGTGCTTCTGCTAAACGTTTAGAAGCACCGGTACCACCTAATTGTTTTTCTAATTCAATATAATCGCTTATCATTTTTTCGCGATAAGCTTTATCGTTCAATAATTTTTCCAATTCATCTGATATGCCTTTTACACTCAGATCATTCTGAATTAGTTCTTTTACAACTGGTTTATCCATTATAAGGTTGGGCAAACTGATATATTTTACATCAACCAGAAGTTTGGCAATTCTAATAGACAGGGCGCCACTTTTATAACACACCACTTCAGGTAATTTAAACAAAGCGCTTTCTAAAGTAGAAGTACCGGATTTAATAATACCGGCCTGGGCATAACTCATTAACTCATACGTTTGGTTAAAGACAGCTTTAATGTTATATTGTTTTAAGCTTTCGTAAAAACTTTCGGGCAAATTAGTAGAACCGCCAACCACAAATTGATAGTTAGGAAAATTTTTAGTTACTTCCATCATAATACCCAACATGTATTCAATCTCCTGTGCCCGGCTACCCGGAAGTATTGCTATTATTGGCTTATCGCTTAAACCGTTTTCTCTTATAAAATCAGTTTTGCTTTTTAAGCCTGGCTTTTTTTGTTCAATGGCGTCTATTAAAGGGTGACCAACAAAATAAACTTTGTAATTATGTTTTTTATAAAATGCTTCTTCAAACGGAAGTATTACAAATAGTTTGTTCACATATTTTTTTATGATCTCTACCCTACCCTCTTTCCAGGCCCAAACGGTTGGCGAAATATAAAAATCGGTTTTAATATTATGTTCATGTGCCCATTTTGCCATTCGTAAATTAAAACCGGGATAATCTACCAAAACTAAAAGATCGGGTTTATATCTTAAAATATCTTCTTTTACAATTTTAAAATTTTTTTTGATCGTAAAAATATTCTGAAGTACACGAATAAACCCCATAAAGGCCATTTGCTTTATATGAATAGCAGCTTTTTTACCGCTAAGTTTTTCCATAAGGTCGCCACCCGTAAAAGCAAAGTCTGCCTTATCATCCAGCTTCATTATCTCTTTCATACAATTGCTTGCGTGAAGATCGCCGCTTGGCTCGCCGGTTAAAAAGTAGTACTTCATTTTATTATAACGCTGGTTCCATGTAATAGGTTACGTAAGCTACTAAAGCAACATAAGCCAATAAGCTAAAAATAATTCCTTTGCTAAAGCTGTCTATCTTCCTGTTTAGTCCAAAATAAAAAAGCAGTAAATTACCAATACCACAGATTTTAATAACGCTGCTTAATAACACACCATTTATAAGATACCTGTAAAAGCCTCTGGGAAAACTTAAATAACTATGAAAAAATAACCAGTAAAAAAAGAACATAATCATTGGAAAAACAATTCCAATAACAAGCCCGATCCAAAATTTATCTAAACGCTGCACCCAATTCATATTAACTAAAATTAAATTCTTTTAAAACACTATGCGCTGTAAGATCAGCCTGTGTAGGCACTACAGAGATATAACCATTATTCAAAGCCCATTCATCTGTATCTAACGATTCAGGTTCAAAGTTAACGAACTCGCCGGTTAGCCAATAATATTCTCTTCCGTAAGGATCTTTACGTTCGTCAAAACGTTCTACCCAATTGGCCTTTGCCTGGCGCACTACTTTAATTCCTTTTATTTCGTCGGCTTTTAATTTTGGAATATTTACATTTAAACAAACACCTTTTGGCATTTTATTTTTTAATGCTTCTGAAATTATTTTTTCAATAAATTTTTCTGCCTGCATAAAATCTGCTTCCATAGCGTAATCACATAAACTAAAACCAATGCTTGGCGCACCTTCTAAAGCCCCTTCAATAGCGGCACTCATAGTTCCGCTATAAATTACATTTATTGAGCTATTACTTCCATGATTAATACCGCTGATAACAAGATCGGGACGTTTTTTTAAAATATGGTTAATGGCCATCTTCACACAATCAACCGGTGTGCCGCTACAAGCATACTCCATACTTGCATTATGAAAATTTGTTTTTTGAATACGTAAGGTTGCGTTAATTGTAATAGCGTGGCCCATGCCGCTTTGTGGTTTATCGGGCGCAACAACAACTATATCTCCAAACTTTGAAGCAATATTTGCCAGAGTTTTAATTCCCGGCGCAAAAATGCCGTCGTCGTTGGTCACTAAAATCAAAGGCTTCTTCACCATACTTTTAACTCATTTGTTTAGATAATAAATCTACCTGAAAGTTTTAATTACAAAGCCTAAAAAAAATTAAACTTACTAAAGGCGTTTTGTTAATTTAGTTAACAAAGCGGCCATTATTACAAGAGTTTAAAGCAAATAAATGTTATTTTGACATGAAAACATAAATGGCATTTTATTTGTTTAATTATAATAAAAAATATAAAATATGTTTGATTTAGGTTTGTTGGCAATTGCAATAGTGTTTATGGTAATTGGGTTTTTAGTAAGCTCAAGATTAAAAAGCAAATTTGCCAAATACTCCAAAGAGCGCTTATCATCGGGGCTTAGTGGAAAAGAGATCGCAGAAAAAATGCTGAAAGATAATGGCATTTACGATGTAAAAGTAATGAGTGTTGATGGGCAGTTAACGGATCATTACAACCCTGCAAATAAAACAGTTAATTTAAGTGCAGATGTTTATAACGGCGTAAATATTGCGGCGGCCGCTGTGGCAGCGCATGAATGCGGACACGCTGTGCAGCATGCCACGGCCTATCAATGGTTAACTATGAGAAGTAAATTAGTACCGGCTGTGCAAATTGCAAGTAACTTAATGAGCTTTTTAACAATAGGCTTGGCTTTTGCGGCATATAGCATGCAGGGCATGATGAATTCTATGCTTTTGATATTCATTATTTTGCAGGGTGCTATTACACTTTTTAGTTTAGTTACTTTACCAGTAGAAGTTGATGCAAGTAAAAGAGCTTTAGCATGGTTGGATAACTCAAGATTAACAAGAGATTATGAGCATAGCGAGGCAAAAGATGCTTTAAGCTGGGCCGCTTATACTTATTTTGTTGCCGCTTTAGGTTCAATTGCTACGTTAGTTTATTATATATGGAGGTTTACAAACAATAGAGATTAAGCGAAAAAATTAAAATAAATTAGTAGCTATACTTAAAATAATTACTAATTTTGTCACGGGTAAGTCTTTCACGACCAGCTCCTACAGAATCCCCCAGGTTGGGAACAAAGCAAGGGTATGCGGTTGAGCGGTGCGATGAGAGTAGCTTACCCTTTTTTTATGTCTTTTTTTCAGATGTTTCATTTCGTTTACTCAGTCAAAGATAGGCTTCACTCAAAAAATTAACATTTTTAACAGTTCAATTTCAAACTTTCGTTAAATTGATCTATATTTGCTCATATAAATCATTTAAACCAATTGCCAATAGAATAGACATTTACTAGAACTTTTAATTAACCAATAGTAAAACGCATGTCTATTCAATTATTAAATGATAACGAGTTGGTACAACTCTATATTGGCGGAAACGAAGAATCCTTATCAATTTTATTAACACGTCATAAAAGAAAGATCTTTTCTTCTATTATGGTTGTGGTAAAAAATAAGGCTTTAGCTGAAGATATTTTTCAGGACACTTTTTTTAAAGTGATACAAACTCTTAAGCGTGGCCAATACAGCGAAGAAGGTAAATTTTTACCCTGGGTTATTCGTATAGCCCGTAACCTGATTATCGATCATTTTCGCAGAATTAAAAAAATGCCTCCTGTGCCTGTTTATGTAAATGAAGAAGGTGAAGAAGTAAGTGTATTTAATAGCCTGGCCAGCGATACCGCCGAACCGGATAATTTTGATGAAACTGCTAAGTTTAAAAAAAGCATTCGCTCTATCATTAACGAATTACCATCCGATCAGCGCGAAGTTGTGATCATGCGTACCTATTACGATATGAGCTTTAAAGAAATAGCAGATGTAACCAACGTTTCTATAAACACCGCTCTGGGCAGAATGCGTTACGGACTTTTAAATCTTAAAAAACTAATTGAAGAAAAAAGACTTGAAGTTTCCTTCAGGTAAGAATGTTTTGCCATAAAAAAAGGCTGCACTTATAATGCAGCCTTTTTCGTTTTTATACTGAAAGGATATTTATCCCTTAATTTTTTCTTTATGTTTCATTATTTGATTTCTCAAAGCCTCACAGGTAAGATCCGTTGATTCTTCAAAACTCGCAGATTGTTTCTTGGCAAAGAACTCATGGCCTTTACCCAGCATTTTTATCTCAGCAATTTTATTTTCACTATTACTGTTCTTATCTAACCTTAGCGTTATTTCGCTATTGATAATACCATCATAATACTTGTTTAATTTTTCTACTTTCTCATTCACAAAGTCTAATAACTTTTTGTCTGCATCAAAATGCACGGATTGGATGTTGATTGTCATAACTTGTTTCCTCCTATTTTATTATATTACTAAATGCCCGAGTGCGGATGGGCCTGATTATAAGATTTTTTTAATTTTTCTATCGTATTGTGTGTGTAAATTTGTGTAGCAGCTAAGCTCGCATGACCCAATAATTCTTTTACAGCATTAATATCTGCCCCATTATTTAATAAATGTGTTGCAAATGTATGGCGTAAAACGTGTGGACTTTTTTTTGAATTTGTGGTAACCGCGCTTAAAACTTCTGAAACTATTTTTGTTACATTTTGCGGACTTAGCGGTTTATTTTTTAATGTAACCAACAGTATTGGGTTTTGGAGATTAGTATCTTTTTTTACGTTCATATACTCCTCAAGGTTACGTTTTAATCCAAGATCAAAAGGAATAATTCTTTCTTTATTTCTCTTGCCTAAAACTTTTAATTGACCTTCATAAAGATCAACATCGCTCTCTTTTAAGCCAATGAGCTCGGCCCTTCTTATACCTGTTTGATAAAAGATATCTATTACTAATTTATCTCTTAATCCTTCAAAGCCGGGTTTAAAAGTATAACCCGTAAAAAGCTGTTTTGTTTGACTCTCATCTATAAAAACCGGTAACTTTTTTGCAACTTTTGGCCCCTGTACTTTTTGCATAGGGTTATTTGTTAGTACCTGAATTCTTACAAGGTATTTAAAAAAAGACTTTAAAGTACTGAGTTTACGATTAACACTGCGCGCAGATTGCTTTTTATCCATTAAATGAGCCATAAAACCCCTTGCGTGTTGGTGGGAGATCTCCGTAAGGCCTAAGTTACCCGATTCGGCTTCTAAAAACTTAAAGAATTCGTTAAGGTCGAGTGTATAATTTTTAACCGTTAAAGCACTCGCCCGTTTTTGCAGACTCAAATACTGAGTAAAATCTTTAACAGCCGCTTCTACCTTCATAAACTAAAAAATCCTAAAACGAATTTATGCAATTCGCTTTAGGATTCCAATACAAAAAATGTAAAATATAATAAAGATATTACTTCTCGATCGCGCCGATCTGTAATTTTTGCTTATAAGCAGCTTTAATGATCTCTTCGCGACGACGAACAGATGGTTTTGTAAATTTAGTACGCTCGCGTAATTGTTTAACCACACCAGTTTTTTCGAATTTCTTCTTGTACTTTTTTAAGGCTTTCTCAATGTTATCGCCTTCTTTAATTTGAACTATTAGCATTTTTAAGTCTATTTATAATTTAAGAGGTGCAAATATAATGAAAATTTCAAATACCCTAAAATATTTTTTAAGGATATTTAATGCTTTTAAGTGGCAAATACCCTAAATTTACTGTTTTCCTCAATTTATGCAAAAAGACAGCTTCTTAAAGTTCAAAAATGTAATAAAAAAGTCTGCAAACATTGTTATTACAACGCATTGGAGCCCTGATGGCGATGCCATGGGAAGCAGTCTGGCCCTGTATAACTATCTTTTAAAGCTTAAAAAAAAGGTAAAAGTGGTAGTTCCAAACGCTTATCCCGAGTTTTTAGATTGGTTGCCTGGCAATAACCAGGTAATTATTCATCAAAATAACGAAACAAAAGTAGAAAAGCTCGTAAAAGCTGCCGATTTGATCTTCACATTAGATTTTAATTCCTTTAAACGTATTGAAAAATTGGGCGAATTACTTGCAAAGGCCTCTGCACCTATTGTTATGATCGATCATCATCAACAGCCCGATAAATATGCTGCTTACTATTTTCATGATGTGGCAGCCTGCAGTACTTGTGAATTGATATATGAATTAATTGTTGGTATTGGCGGCAAAGCTTTGATAGACAAAAAAATTGCCTCGTGTTTATATACCGGTTTAATGACAGATACCGGCTCATTCCGTTACCCGAGCGTTACTGCAAAAACGCATTTGGTAGTTTCTGAATTATTAAAAACAGGAATGATACCTGCCGATGTGCATAGCGCCGTTTATGATACTTATAGTTATGAGCGTTTAAAATTACTAGGTTATTTATTAAGCGATAAAATGGAACTCGTAAAAGATATTCCGGCCGCTTACTTTGCTATCAGCGAAAAAGAGCTAAAAAGATTTAATTACCAAAAAGGAGATACAGAAGGTATTGTCAATTATCCTTTCTCAATAAAAGGAATTAAACTTTGTGCCATGTTTAATGAATCTGAAGAAGGTTACATAAAAATTTCTTTCAGAAGCAAAGGAAAAATTGATGTGAATAAATTTGCACGCGAGCATTTTAATGGTGGCGGGCATATTAACGCCGCCGGTGGCAAAAGCAATCAAACCCTGGAAGAAACCGTTAATCGTTTTACAACTTTAGCTAAAACATTGTTTTAATTTATGCTTACTAAATTAGCCGAAATAACTTTAAGATCGCAGGTTGCAAAAGATAATTCAGCAATTCAAAAGCAATTTTTATCTTGGGATAAAATTCAGAAAGTAGCTTTGATCATTAGTAAAGATGCAACCATAAATAAAAGTGCTATCGATAAATTTATAAGTGACTCTCAAAAACATGTTGAAGTTTTTTTTATTGAATTAAATTCAAAAGAAAAAAGCTTTGGCGATTGGAAGTGCTTTATAAAAAAAGATAAATCTCTTTTAAATCTTCCAAAAAAACAGGTTACAGATGAGATGCAATCCAAAAAATTTGATCTTGTAATAAATGCGGCCAATGGCTTTAATTTATTTGCATCTGCAATAACATCAAGCCTAAAGGCGCCTGTTAAATGCGGACAAAATAACGGTTATAACGAAGTACAATTGATCATTCAAAAAACAGAACCCTTTAACCTGATCAATTATTTGAACGACGTTGTGAAATATTTAAAAATGATAAAGACTTAAAATTTAAGATCTTCGATTTAAGAATTTAGATTTTTAAATCAGGCAGAGAAATTATATATTAGAAAATTAAAATAACCCAGCTTTACATCTTATATCAAAAATCATAAATCTGAAATTAATTATATGGACTTAGAATTTAACAAACACGACGATAAAATGCGTTTGCTCATTAGCCAAATGGAACAACGTTTACAAAAAGTTTATTTAGGCGGTGGTAAATCGCGTATAGATAAATTACACGAGCAGGGCAAAATGAGCGCGCGCGAACGTATTGATTTTTTATTGGATAAAAACACACCTCGCGTTGAAATTGGCGCTTTTGCAGGTTACGAAATGTATGCTGAGCATGGCGGCTGCCCGGGTGGTGGCGTTGTTATTGTTATTGGTTATGTGAGTGGCAAACAATGTATAGTTGTTGCTAACGATGCAACCGTAAAAGCAGGCGCATGGTTTCCTATTACCGGAAAAAAGAATTTACGTGCACAGGAAATTGCAATGGAAAACCGTTTGCCAATTATTTATTTGGTAGATAGTGCCGGCGTTTATTTACCAATGCAGGATGAGATCTTTCCGGATAAAGAACATTTTGGAAGGATCTTTAGAAATAATGCTGTAATGAGCAGTATGGGCATTTTACAGATTGCCGCTGTTATGGGCAGCTGCGTGGCAGGTGGAGCTTACCTTCCCATCATGAGCGATGAAGCAATGATCGTTGATAAAACAGGTTCTATATTTTTAGCAGGAAGTTATTTGGTAAAAGCAGCCATTGGCGAAACCATTGATAACGAAACATTAGGTGGCGCTACAACGCATTGCGAAATTAGCGGCGTTACAGATTATAAGTGTAAAGATGATGCCGATTGCTTAACCCGTATTCGCAACATTATGGGTAAAGTTGGCGATTATGATAAGGCAGGATTTAATCGCATTGAAGCAGCTAAACCCAAAAAAGATGAAAAAGAAATTTACGGCATCTTTCCTGATACACGCGATAAACAATACGATATGTATGAAATTATTGAGCGTTTGGTTGACGGAAGTGTGCATGATGAATACAAAGCAAATTATGGGCAAAGCATTATTACAACCTACGCGCGCATTGATGGTTGGGCAGTTGGTATAGTGGCCAACCAACGTAAAGTTGTAAAAGCAAAAAAACCGGGAGGCAGCACCGAGATGCAATTTGGCGGTGTAATTTATAGCGATAGCGCTGATAAAGCTGCACGCTTTATTATGAATTGTAATCAAAAGAAAATTCCATTAGTGTTTTTACAAGATGCAACCGGCTTTATGGTTGGCTCACGTAGCGAACAGGGCGGCATTATTAAAGATGGCGCAAAATTGGTAAATGCCATGGCAAATTCTGTTGTGCCAAAATTCACCATTATTTTAGGCAATAGTTACGGCGCAGCAAATTATGCTATGTGTGGTAAAGCTTACGATCCACGTTTAATTGTTGGCTGGCCTACAGCGCAAGTTGCGGTGATGGGCGGAGCCCAAGCTGCAAAAGTTTTAGTGCAGATCGAAGTGGCAAGCTTAAAAGCAAAAGGCGAAGAAATTACGCCCGAAAAAGAAGCTGAATTGTATAACAAAATAAAAGACCGTTACGATGCGCAAACAACGCCCTATTATGCTGCCGCACGTATTTGGTTAGATGCAATTATTGATCCGTTGGATACCCGCAAAGTAATAAGTATGGGTATTGAAATGGCCAACCACGCCCCTATTACCAAAGCCTATAATGTGGGAACTATTCAAACCTAAATGAATTAATCACAAAAAAGGTTTTATCTCAGAAAATTCTTTTTTTTCTTTTGGGCGTTGCCTGCGGCCCGGGCTGCTTCGGGCTCGGCTAAGGCCTCGGTTGGGCGAGAAAAACCTCGCCCGAACTAAACCCTTCGCATCCCTAACGCAAATTCCGGAAAATTTGTACGCGGTTTTGCGTTAGCGATTGTAGTGAAAATCCTTTTTGAGAGGAATTAGCAAAAAGATTGGAACACGGCAAAAGCACAGTGTGCTTTTAAGCGAGCTTGTGTGTTGGATTGTAAAAAGCGCGGGCCGCAGGCAACGCCCAAAAAAAGCATTAAGATTTACTATTAAAAACTAAGGTCTCATTATTATTGAAAGAATTTTATTTTTCGTCTAAATTTAACTAGTATTAATGCATTTCTTTCGTATTTTAGAGAAACTATGGAAGAAACCACTGTTCCTGAAAATATAGTTAAACAGGAATTCTACAGGTCAACTGAAAAATTTCACGTGATTGCGTGTTGGGTTGGTATGGCTTTAAATATAGTATGGTTTTTAAGTGATTATTTTGTTATTCCCCATTACTGGATTCCTTTTTTTATTTTCAGGGCTAGTGTTACGGGTATTAGTTTAATGGTTTTGCTTAGTCGAAAAATTACCGGCGTTAACATATATACCTGCATGTTTATTTTGGTGTTGGGCATATCAATACAAAATGCTTACATGTGGAGCGTAATGGACATATCCCACTTTCAGAAGCACGCCTTTGCATATATGGTTTTATTTATTGGCGTGGGTATGCTGGTACTTTGGGAAATAAGCCTTTCTATTATTTTATTGATTGCAACTATCATCAGCAACATTGCTTTTTATATTATCAATAGCAAATTAACAGTTGATGAGTTTATTATTAATGGAGGTTTACTAACGTTTACGGTTGCAGTGTTTTGTGTATTTCTTATTCGTACACGTTATAGATTAACTTACCGGGAGATTAAAAGTCGTTTAGAACTTGCAAAATCAAAATCAATAATTGAAGAAGCTCACATTGAAGTTGTAAATCAGAAAAAAGAAATTACCGATAGCATCAATTATGCGCGCAGCATACAGGAATCTTTAATTCCTTTAGAAACGCATTTTATAAAGCATTTTACCGACAGCTTTGTTTTATTTAAGCCAAAAGATATTGTTAGCGGTGATTTTTACTGGATCTACGAAAAAAACAATGTTGTATTTTATGCTACCGGCGATTGCACCGGACATGGGGTTCCGGGGGGATTTATGACCATGCTGGGCATCTCATTTTTAAACGAAATAGTTGAAGTAAAAGGTATTACTACACCATCAGAGATATTAAATAATATGCGTGATAAGATCATCACCACATTAAAACAACATGGTAATTTTGGTGAGAGCAAAGATGGAATGGATATAACGGTTTGCAGCTTAGACAAAAACAAAAAAGAATTACAATACGCCTCTGCCAACAATGCATTATACATTATTAAAGCCAATAAACCGGGGCATGGACAAGAGTTAGAAATCTTTAAAGCAGACAAACAACCCTGCGGATTTTATTTATTACCGAAACCATTTACAAATAATGTAATTAAGCTTGAGGAGGGCGATGCGATCTATTCTTTCTCTGATGGCTTTCCTGATCAGTTTGGCGGACCCGGTGGAAGAAAATACATGCACAAACAATTTAAAGAAGTATTACTTCAAAATTCGCACTTAAGTTTTACCGAACAAAAAAATCTTTTAAATTCTTCTTTCGAGAACTGGCGTGGTAAACAAGACCAGATAGATGATGTTTTGGTAATTGGTGTGAAAGTTTAAATAGAACGCTGATAACACAGATATTTATGATTTTTCCTGATTAAAAGATCTGCGGCAACCTGCTTTATCAGCGTCATCTGCGTTCTATTTTAAAATTATTTCCATCCGCCACCCAATGCCTGGTAAATATTAACCATAGCATTCATTTGTTGCTTTTTGGTCTCAATCAATTCAAATTTAGAATCCAAAGCATCGCGTTGCGTTAATAATACTTCCATATAATCTGCCCTCGCCGATTTAAATAAAGTTGTAGAAATATCAATTGCCTCTGTAAGCGCCTGTACTTGTTTCTGTTTAAGATCGTAACTTTTTTTAAGATTGCTTACGTTAGAGAGTTGATTCACAACTTCAATATGCGCTCTTAAAATAGCACGTTCGTAATTATAAACTGCCTGCACTTGTTTTGAATTTGCAGAATAAAAATTTGCTTTAATAGCGTTTCGGTTAATTAAAGGTGCCATCAGATCTCCTGCTAAAGAATACAATAACGACTGCGGTGTTTGTATTAAATATTTGGGATTAAAAGCCCTGTAACCTGCGCCTGCTGTTATCATTAAAGAAGGATAAAATTCAGCTCTTGCTGCTTTTACATCCAGCTTAGCCGCTAACAAAGCCTGCTCTGCTTGTTTTACGTCTGTACGGTTCTCTAAAAGCTGTGATGGAATACCTACATGAATAGTATCAATTGCAAAATCAGTAAATCCTTTAGAGTTTCTGGCAACGGATTGAGGAAATCTTCCAACTAAAAAATTGATCTTATTTTCAGTTTCTGTTATCTGCTGCATGATGTAATACTGGTGACTTTGGTTTTTAAGAACTTCTGCTTCAAATTTCCGCACTGCTAACTCAGTAACTCTGGCTGCTGTTTTTTCGAGCTTTACTATTTCCAAAGCATTTTGTTGAATTTCGATATTACTTTTTAATATCTCTAACTGGTTATCAAGCGCTATTAATTCGTAATAAGAATTTGCAATTTCAGAAATAAGATGCGTTACCATAAAGTTCTTTCCTTCAACCGTAGAAAGATATTTAGAGACCGAAGCTTTTTTAGCATTGCGTAATTTTTTCCAGATATCCACTTCCCATGAAGCATTTACACCTAAAACATAATTTTGCAATGGATCAGGAAAAGCTTTGCCCGGCATAATTTCGTTATTCGCATCGCTCGCTCCCTGGCTGGTATATCTGCCAACTTTTTCTACGCCCGCTCCTGCTCCTATGCCAACAACCGGCAGATAGGCTCCTTTGCGCATTCTTATATCATTTCGCGCGATCTGAATTTCCTGTAAAAAAATATTCAGCTCCTGGTTTTTATTTAAAGCAGAATCTATCAAAACAGCAAGCTGAGAATCTTTAAAAAAATCTTTCCACTTTATATTTGCTGTATTAATGCTATCCTTTAAATTATTATAGCTTGCAGGAACTGTTTTGTTTTCTGTTCTGTTAACGATGGCCAAATTTTTACAAGCTCCAAACATTAATGATAGGCAGGCCAATATTACGTATTTGTATATTATTTTTTTATTGTTCATGATCTTCATTTTCTTTAGTTTGTGGAAAATCGTCCATTTTATGAACGAGATCTTCGGTTAATGAACTTTCTTCTTCATTCTTAATAAGCTTACGGCCCTTAGCAATAGAACCAAAAATGTAATACAATCCAGGAACGATGATCACTCCAAAAACGGTTCCAAATAACATTCCTCCTAAAGCAGAAGAGCCAATTGTTCTGTTACCAATTGCTCCGGCGCCATGCGCAAAAACCAATGGTATTAATCCGGCAATAAAAGCAAAAGATGTCATTAAGATTGGGCGAAAACGTACTCTGGCGCCTTCAATGGCGGCATCAATTACTGATAAGCCCTCTCTTTGCTTTTGCACAGCAAACTCAACGATCAGCACCGCATTTTTACCGAGCAGGCCAACCAACATTACCAAACCTACCTGCGCATAAATATCGTTGGCAAGCCCTAAACCTTTAATTAATAAGAACGAACCAAACACTCCTGCAGGCAATGAAAATAAAACGGATAAAGGAATGATAAAACTTTCGTACTGTGCTGCTAAAACAAAATACACAAATACCAAAACAATAATAAAAATATAAATGGCTTCGTTTCCGCGCCTGGTTTCATCGTACGAAAGCGCTGCCCAATCGATATCGTAGCCATGCGGTAATGTTTTTGCTGCCACTTCCTGTACTGCTTTAATTGCCTCTCCGCTGCTATAGCCTTTTGCCGGCCCACCTCTTATGGCCGCGGTGTTATACATATTGTAACGGTTAATTTCGTTGGCGCCTTGTTTCTTTTTTATTTTCATAAACGCCGAAAAAGGCACCATCTCATTGCGGTTGTTTTTTACATAAAGGTTCATTACATCTGTTGGAAGCCTTCTGTATTCGGGTGCTGCCTGAACAAACACTTTAAAGAAACGCTGGTATTTAATAAAACCAAGTTCGTAAGTGCTTCCCACAAAAATAGAAAGTGTATTCATGGCATTACCAATTGATACACCTTTTTGCATAGCTGCCTGGTTATCAATTTCAATTTCGTATTGCGGATAGTTGGCACTGAAAAAAGTAAACAAGCCTGTTAGCTCTTTACGCTTTCTCATTTCATTCATAAAATCAGTAGTTACTTTTTCCAGTTGTATATAATCACCACCGGTTGTTTTATCCAACAATTGCAAAGCAAAACCACCTGCCGCACCGAAGCCCGGCACGGCGGGCGGATCAAAGAATTCGATAGTTGCACCCGGAATAGTTTTTGCTTTTTCCTCAAGCTCTTCTATGATCTCAGTTACATTGTGCTTTCTTTCAGACCAAGGTTTTAAATTAATCAAACACGTTCCGGCATTCGAACCCCTTCCTTCTGTCAACACTTCATAACCTGCTATTGAAGAAACAGATCTTACACCATCTACTTTATTAATAATTTCTACGAGTTTATTAGAGAGGTCATTTGTTCTTTCTAATGTAGAACCCGGTGGCGTTTGAATAATAGCATAGAGCATTCCCTGATCTTCGCTTGGAATAAAACCTGAAGGCAAACTATTATTTATTACAAATATGCCAAGCGCAAATACAACAAATAAACCAATGGTAATTAGTTTTCGGTGCGCGATCAATCTTAACAACGAAACATATTTTCCCGTGAGCTTTTCAAATCCCCTGTTAAAACTATCAATAAACCTGTTCATCCATGTTTTTTTTCTTGGTTTACCATGATTATTTTTTAAGATCATAGCGCACAAAACCGGGGTAACGGTAAGCGCTACAATACCAGATAGAACAATGGAAGAAGCCATTGTAATTGAAAACTGCCTGTAAAATGTACCAACCGGACCACTCATAAACGAAACCGGAACAAATACCGCTACCATTAATAAGGTAATAGCAATAACAGCCCCGCTGATCTCACCAATCACTTTCCTTACGGCGTTATATGGCGAGAGATGTTCTTCTTCCATTTTTGTATGTACGGCCTCGACGACGACGATGGCATCATCAACCACAATACCAATAGCTAATACAAGTGCAAACAACGTAACCATGTTAATGGTCAATCCAAAAAGCTGCATAAAGAAAAATGCGCCCGTTAATGAAATTGGAACTGCAAGCGTTGGAATAAGTGTAGATCGCCAATCGCCAAGAAAAATAAATACAACCAAGGCCACTAAAATAAAAGCATCTCTTAATGTATGAATAACATTTTCAATCGAAGCATCCAAAAAATTAGAAACATCATAACTTACTTCATAATCCATACCGGGAGGAAATGTTTTTTTAAGTTCATCTAATTTCTCTTTTACTTTTTCTATCACCTCACTGGCATTACTTCCATAAGTTTGTTTCAACACCAGAGCGGCAGAAGGGTTTCCATTCATGCTGGAATAGATATCGTAATATTCACTTCCTAACGAAACGGTTGCAACATCTTTTAAGCGCAGCATTTCACCATTTGCATTTGCTTTAATAATTACATTCTCATATTGTTTAGGGTCGTTAAAACGATCAGTATAAGTTAACACATACTCAAGCGCTTCGGCCCGCTTACTATCGCCCCTTCCTATACGGCCAGGCTTTCCAATAATACTTTGATCGCTCAACGCCTCCATCACTTCATCAGGCGAAACTTTATATGCGCGCATACGGTCGGGGTTTAGCCACACCCGCATGGCATATTGCCTGCTTCCCAAAATTCTTACCTGGCCTATTCCATTAATACGCTGCAACTCCGGCACCATGTTTACGCCGGCGTAATTGAAAAGATATTTCATGTTGGCGTTTTTATCTTTACTGTAAAGATTTACATACATCAACATACTTGGAATTACCGGTGTAATAACAACGCCTTCTCTTTGCACTAACGTTGGAAGGCGATTGGTTACCTGCTGCACCCGGTTTGACACCTGCACTAATGCCTGATTAATATCAGTACCGGGATTAAACACAACCTGTATGTTTGCTTCGCCAGCGCTGGTAGCATCTGAGGTCATGTATCGCATGCCCCATGCACCATTGATTGACTGTTCGAGAGGAATAATTACCGATTCGGCAAGTGATTTAGCGCTTGCCCCCGGGTAAGATGCACTAACCATCACAACCGGAGGTGCCACTTCGGGAAACTGTGATGTTGGCAATGTTTTAATAGCCAGTGTACCTATAAATAATATCACAAGCGATATTACTATAGCGAGTACCGGTCTTTGAATGAATTTATTGAACATAATAATTAAGTTAAAAAGTTAATTAGTTTTGAAGGTTGGTTATTTAGAAAGCTATATGTTGTATTTTTTATCGCGTTGAAATCAAACTTTCAACTTTAAACGCTCACAACTTTAGAACTTTATAAACGACACTATTCAACGTATACTTTTAATTTTGGAAGTACTGTTTTTGGATCTTCGTATTCGTAATCTATCTTATCTCCGTCTTTTACTTTTCGTATTCCTTCTAAAAGTATTTTATCGTTTGCAGATAAACCTTCTTTAATGATATACAGGTCGGGCATTTCAGATGCGATAACAATTTCTTTGGAGCGAACGATATTATTTTTATCAACTACAAAAACATATTTTTTCTCCAATATCTCGTAAGTAGATTTTTGTGGAATGATGATGGCATTTCTAAGAGGGACTGTCATTTCTACATTTCCTGTTTCTCCATGTCGCAATAATCCCTCAGGATTAGGGAACGTAGCTCTAAAAGCTATATTTCCTGTTTCATTATTAAAATCCGCTTCAATAGCTTTTACTACGCCATTATGTTTAAATAGTTGATTGTTTGCCATTAAGAGATTTACCTTAAGAAGATTTTCTTCCGTTGCATGGGTTTTGTAATTTAAATATTCAGCCTCCGGAACATTAAAATACACCCACATTTCGCTGTTATCTGAAAGGGTCGTTAGAAGATCGCCTTCGTTAATAAGACTGCCAAGCCGTACCTGAAAATGATCCATGATACCATCAAACGGAGCCTTGATGACAGTAAATCCTAAATGCACCTGTGCTAATAAAAGTTCTGCTTTTGCTTTATCAAATTTTGCTTTTGCCAAAGCTAATTCGTTTGGCGACACTACTTTTTTTTCATGCAACTGTTTGGTGTTTTGGTATTCGATCTCAGCAAAATCTGCTTCTGCCTTTGCCTTTTGCATTTCGGCATCATATACCATAGGCATTATCTGAAACATAAGCTGTCCCTTTTTTACAGACTGCCCTTCGTCAACATATATCTTTTCCAAATATCCTTTTTCAAGAGCTCTTACTTCAATATGTTGTATAGCATGGATCTGGCATACATACTCTCTGGTAATTGCTGTGTCTTTTTGTAAAGGACTGGTCACCAAAAATTTAATTTCCTTTTCTTTTTCTTCTTTTTTTGAATCGCAGCTTGCAGTGCACAACACGGCGCACAAGCTAATAAACATGAGAATTTTACTCATAATGGTATTATTTAAAAAATTTGTAATGATTTTTTAGATTGTGAATACCACAACCTATTTAATAAATGATCTGAAGGGATCTTTGCTCTTAAACAGAGCGATGGGTTATCAAATTCTCAAGACAGAAATAGCCAGGTATTTCTTTGAAGATAATTTGTAATTAAGAAAATCAAATAGATCTGTAGATTTTAAGTCGTTAAATTTATTTGAAAGGGCAGAATAAACATAACTTATTAGAAAGAAAGGTTTTGTTTTAGAAAGATCATCCTCGTCGTTCTCATTTTCCTCTTCGCAAATTTCAATAAGCTGAAATTCATTTGCGTGAGTATTAACGAAAGTGTCTTTCCCACTCTGCTTTTTTTCAATTGAAGTGCTTACATTATTTTGACTGGAATTTAAAGAAGGTATAATGCCAATATTTACAAATAAAAGTCTGAATACAAATACTGTACAAACTAACACTGCAATATTTATTTTAAAGATTTTAAGCATTATTAAAACTTTAACAAAGGTATGATTAGTTTGTTAATGAGCGCATTTAAATTAACTTTTTTTAATACCCGCTATTATTTACTTATAAAACAACCACTTCCCTATTTCTCGCCAGCTAGTTTTTTTGCCATACATTAAAATACCGGTGCGGTAAATTTTGCCCGCCAGCCAGGTTGTAAAAACAAACGACACGAATAAAACACCAAGAGACAACACCAACTCCCATATAGGTACACCATTGGTAATACGTGACATCATGACGATGGGCGATGTGAACGGAATGATGGAACCCCAGAAGACGACTGAGGAATCGGGATCCATAATAGTTTTAGTGGCAATAAAATAACCTATCATTAATGGGATCATAACCGGTGTAATAAATTGCTGGGAGTCGGCTTCGGAATCGACGGCGCTGCCAATAGCCGCCATTATTGAACTATAGAATAAATAGCCCCCAATAAAATAAAGGATGAAACAAATAAATACTTCTGCAAAATCTATTTTCTGAATTTTTTGCAACAAATCGAACATCTCTAATTTATCATCAAATTTCTCAAGTTCATTTAAATTTACATTTGTTCCATTCTTTTTTACCATTTCCTGCTGCGATTGAAATACTTTTAATTGTGCAGAAGCATCCTTCAAAAAAATAGCAGATAATGCTGTTGTTAAAATAAATGTAATTACACCCATTATTAAAAACTGAATGGTACCAAGAATGGCAACACCAATTATTTTCCCAAGCATCAATTCAAAAGGTTTAACAGAAGACACTATTACTTCCACAATACGGTTTGTTTTTTCTTCCATCACAGATCTAAACACCATCATACCATACATTAAAATAAACATAAACATTAGTGCCCCCGTTAAAAAACCGAACAAACCAAAACTCGTTTGCTCTTCGGTACTACCTTTATCGTTTACTTTTTCTAAGATTATTTTGATACTTTGTTTTGAATTGGAAATAATATTGGGATCGATATTATTTGCTTTTAATTTATTCTCGTAAATAATACGTTCCATTTGATCTTTAACGTATGTTTGAAAAGCAAAGCCCGGAGATTTTTTATAAAATAATTTAGTAGCGCCCGCTCCGCCTTCGATCACTGTAGGAGAAACCCAAAGCAAACACGAATATCCTTTTTCAGTGAACTCGCCAACAGCCTTTTCTAATTTATCATTTGAGAACGAAAGTGAAATGTAATCGTTGCCTACTAATTTATCTTTAAACAACTGTGAATCATCAATCACTAAAACATTTTGTTCTGTTTTTTCGGATTGCGTCATTTTTATCATGAACGCCAAAAAGCCCGTTATTAAAAGCGGCGCAAGAATGGTCATAATTATAAACGTCTTATTTTTTAATTTCGACTTTATTTCGCGACCTATAATTAATCTTATCTTTCTCATTTCAATTTTTTATTTACTCTGTAAAATTACTTTTAGTACCAGCAACAGCATCATCATGATTTACTTTCATTATGAAAATATCATTCATACTTGGTATCAATTCATTAAATGAATGAATATCGCAAATTGGTAAAATAGCCTGCAGTAATTGACTGCCAGTAACGCCATTTGCTAATTTTAAGGTTACCGAATGAATATCATCCTCTGTATGTTTTTCTAATATCTCTCCGCCTGTCCACAAAGCATTGGTAAACCCTAACAGATTTCCTTTAAAGGTAATTTTGTAGGTATTTGTGCGGTGTGTTTTACGAATTTCCTTTACGGAGCCGTCTAATATTTTTTCTGATTTATGAATTAAAGCAATGTTATCGCAAAGCTCTTCAACGCTACCCATGTTATGTGTGGAAAAAATAACGGTTGCACCATTCTTACGCAGTTCCAGAATTTCATTCTTTATCATTTGCGCATTGATGGGATCAAAACCACTAAAGGGTTCATCTAAAATTAAAAGTTCGGGCTCGTGAATAACGGTAACAATGAACTGTACTTTTTGCTGCATCCCTTTACTGAGTTCTTCAATTTTCTTTTTCCACCAGCTTTGCATTTCAAATTTTTCGAACCAATAAGTTAAACGCTTTTTTGCTTCTGCTTTGCTTAAACCTTTTAACTGTGCAAGATAAAGAACCTGGTCGCCCACCGACATTTTTTTATAAAGGCCACGTTCTTCGGGCAAATAACCAATGCGTTCAACATGTTTTGGATCTAATTTTTCGCCTTTAAAAATAATTTCACCGCTATCAGGCCCGGTAATTTGATTGATAATTCGAATCAAAGAAGTTTTACCCGCGCCATTTGGCCCAAGTAAACCAAATACAGATTTCTCTGCAATGTTTAACGAAACATTATTTAAGGCAACATGATTGCTGTATTTTTTTGAAACGTTTCTTATTTGAAGAATATCTGCCATTATTTTTTCTTAAAAAATTAAAATTGTTTACTCATCTTTTTCTGTAACACCGCCGCTTACAACAAATTTCATAGTATCGCCGGCATCTGCATCTAAAGGCTTAACACTTTTAGACGGAACTATAACCAATCTGCCGGATAAAGAATACGACATTGGCATATAAACCGCTACTTTATCTTTAATATTAAAATCTTTAAGATCTTCTTGTGTAATAAATCCTATCTCTTCTATTTCAGCTCCCGGGTTGGTAAGCACAAGCACGGGTTTGTTAAAACGTTTCTTATTTCCAACAAAAGCATTTGTAAAATCTTTTATGGGTGAATAAATATGGCGGATAAAAGGAGCATGCTCTAATTTATCTTCAACAAAACTAAAGAACTGTTTAAATACAAATGAAGAAGCCAATACTCCCGCCAACGAAATAATACCCAATGTAAATATCATCCCAAGAATTGTATTAAGTATTACATTATCTGTAAAACCAAAAACAGAAAAAAGTCCCTCAAAAAAATAAAATAACCTTGATAGTATGGCCAGTGTAATAATTAAGGGAATAAATAAAATTAAGCCCTGGATAAAATATTTAAAAAATTGTTTCATTTTTATTTAAGTGACAAAGTTATAGGAAAAACGTGCCTTAAAATTAATATAGCTAACAAACATTTAACAGGTTTTACCTAATAAACTTATCGTTAAAATATACTAAAACCTATATATTTTTTATATATTTGAGTAAAAATCTTTCTATGCATTTAAATTTTTTAGGCATTATAATTGCCACATTTATTCCAATGCTACTGGGTTTTATTTGGTATAACCCCAAAGTATTTGGCACCGTCTGGATGGCCGCCAGCGGCATGACACCAGAAAAAGCTAAAAACACGAACATGGTATTAGTATTTGGCGTTAGTTTTGTGTTAGCTTTTTTTCTTGCTTTTGGTATGCAGTTTATCGCTATTCATCAACTTCACGTTACATCTTTATTTTTCAAACAACCAATAGACGATGTTGCCACACCAATGGGGGGCTTATACAAAGGCGTAATGGACGCGCTTGGTACAGCCTACCGTACATTTAAGCATGGCGCGTTGCATGGTACGGTTTCGGGTTTTATGATTGCTACACCGATTTTAGCAACTAACGCTATGTTTGAAGGTAAAGGCTTTAAATATATAGCCATTAATTGCGGTTACTGGATAGTTTGCTTTGGCCTAATGGGTGGCATTGTAAGTGCCTTCGCTTAAAATTTGCTTTTGCTTACAGTCTATAAAGACCAACAGAACTTACATGAAAAAACTACTCTTAATTTTACCGTTTCTCATACTGCTATCTTGCAGTGTACAAAAAAGAAAATATCAAAAAGGGTTTTATGTAAGTAATCTTAAACATAAAAGACACATTCAAATCCATACCGGGCCAGTTTCTAAAGAGGAAGCTAACAATGAGGTCATAGTTTTAAAAACTATTCCTCTTCAGAAAGAATTTTCAGAGAACGAACTGCTATTAGTTTCTGCGGGAAACGATATAAATCTTTCTAAGTCATCTGCTTCAATACGCAAACTGATCAATCCCGATTCGTTATGCGATAAAATCATATTAAGAAACGGCGATGAGTTTTTGGTGAAGGTATTGGAAATAACACCTAACGATGTTAAGTATAAAAAATGTGATTCGCCCGACGGTCCATTGTACGTTGCAAAAAAAGCAGATGTATTTATGATTACGTATGCCAACGGCACCAAAGAACTTTTTAAATCAGAATCAACGCAGGCTTCCAGCCAAAATCAAAATGCGCAAAAAGATATTTACAAGAGGCCAAAAAAAACTCACCCAATGGCCATTCTTGCTTTGATATTTGGACTACTTGGCATATGGCCTTTAACAGGCCTTGCTAGTATTTTAGCTATTATTTTTGGAAACCAGGCAATAAAAAAAATAAGACAGTATCCTGATCAATACAAAGGAGAAACAATGGCGCGGGTAGGTAAAATAATGGGCGTTGTAGTTTTGTCAATTATTGGTTTTGCTTTATTACTTGCTATTCTTATAGCACTATAAAACAATTTAATTTTTTCTACTGCTGGTCCTTTACAAAATAATAAATATCATCATCCTGTAAATTGTTTTTTCGGTTACTGCTAAAGTAGCCAGCTTTACCGCCTTTTAAAATATAAATACTATAATCATCAAATTGAGTATTAATTGGAAAGCCAGCGTTTTTTGCCGTAAAAAAAGTACCGTCATCTTTGTTTGGTTCGGCATAAAAAATATCCAAACCGCCAAGCCCCGGTCTTGTATCGCTGGCAAAATAAAGCACACCTTCTTCTGAAATATGCGGAAACAGTTCATCGCCGGGCGTATTAATTAATATGCCCATATTTTTTGGTGCGCTCCAGGCTCCGTTTACAAACTCACAAACAAAAATATCTTTGCCCCCAATAGAACCTTTCATATCGCTGGAAAAATAAAGCTTTAAACCATCTTTGCTTACGCATGGATGCATGTAATCAAATTCAGAACTATTGTGAACAAACGGTGTAGTAACCTCTGCCCTATCAGTATTCGGATTTGCACTGTAAATCTGGAATTTGTAAGAAGAGCTTTCTGATAATTTATTTAAGTCTTTTGCCGCAACCGAGCGGCTGTAATACATAATTGTTTCATCTGCAGTTAAGCTTACCTGCGAACAGGTACCTTTATTTTGTATGTGCTTTGCGTAACTCACACTCTCAGAAAAATTAAGATCATCTTTTTTTGATGCAGCGCTAATAGCACTTCTATTGTCGTTACCTGTAGCAACAAAAATTCTGCTGCGTTTATTTTTTTCGGTAACATATATTAATTTATTATTTAAAAGTATTGGGCACGATTCTGTTTCGTTTGTATTAATTCCATTTACTTCGTTAACACGTGTTAAGGCAGAGTCTGTATAAAATTGAGAAAAATTAGTATAGGCCATTCCCCATGCTGCTATTGACTTATCAGAACTTGTTTTTAAAAAATTGATCATCATTCTTGCATCCTGAGTACGGTAATTTGCCAGTAGGCATTTTGCGTAATCCAATCTATCCAGATCGGTTACTTTACTGCTTTCAATAACATTTGGCCAATGATCAACCGCTTTGTTTTGATCGTTTGTTTTTTTGTAACAAATTGCCGCTTGTCGGGATGCGTAATAATCTTTTGGATAAGATTTTAAATAACTTTCGTAAACTTTAGCGGCATCCACAAACTCTTGCTTAATAAATAATTTATCGGCTTTAATGAGCTTGTTATTTACTGGTTGAGAAATACAAAGGTTCTTAATTACAAAAACTAGAAGTACTGTAAAAATTATTTTTTTGATCATATACAAAAGTAATTATTCGCTTTTAATAAATTGTGTATTTAAGCTAATTGCAGAATTATAAATTTTTAATGTATAGGTTCCGTTTTTCAGGTTTGAAGTATTAATGGTTCTTGTAAAATCAGCTTTGTATATCAATTGCCCGGCAACATTAAATATTTCAATAAATGAGGGTTCTCTCTCAAAGCTTTCAGTTCGATCAATGGTAATAATATCTTTACAAGGATTTGGATAGATATTTAATGAACTATTTTTATTATTAGAATTCAGGCCATTTGTTGAAATAATAACAGTTTTTGAAACAGAATCTTTTTTACAGGCATTATTTACAACGTGGCTAACAGTATAAGTTCCGGGAGATGTATAAAAAATACCCGGATTTGCCTGGGTAGATATAACCGAATTACCAAAATACCATTTGTTTGATAAGGTTGGCGAATACGAAACGAACTGACAATTTAAACCAGTAGCCTGATAAGCAAAATTTGCCCAGGGAAGATTTTTTCCAAGATTCCAAACAGCCAAACTATCATTTACAACCGCGTGAGCAACCTGCTGCAAAAAAGTTGCTGTAGAAGAATTTACTGAAGAAATAAACGTGTTTGTTAATACACTTTTTTGAAAAAGTACTTCATAAAAAACACAGGCCGCCAGGTAAGAACCTTCTAATGATGGATGGCTTTCATCCAACTGGTACAATTCTAATGAAGGATTTAGAGTGATGGATCTTCTAAAAGCCTCGCCAACGGGAGACATAACAGCATTGCAGGTATCTGCAAATTTTTTATACGATTGTTTTAAGCGATCCTGCATACCAATGTATGTGCACACAGGAGGGTAAACGCCACAATTGCTTGCATCGCCATTCTTACGACCCCAGGTCTCATAAAAAACCGTATTAGTGCAAATGTTGTTATTCTTAATTAAACTATCCAGTTTACGGGCGTATGGTAATGTTTGACTAAAAACCTGTGAGGGCGAAAAAGAAGGCTCCTGACTTTGGGCCTGTACAATAACATATTTCCATGCTGCGGCATTTATTTTAGTATTGCTGGTAACATCTGTAAAATGGTTTTGTAACGTATACCCTCCAGGTGTGTTGCTATCATAAATTAAAGTGTCGCCATTTGCCAAAGCTAATTGCGAAACAAGCATTGGTAAATTATTAAAATATGTATAACTGTTTCCTAAAAAAAGGGCACTGATTTTTTTGTTAATCTGTGAATTAACAAAAGCCGGCATTAAGCAGATAAAAAGTAGTATTTTTTTCATTGATTAAATTTATTAAAAAAAATCCTTTGTTTTATGGAAAAAGGAAAGCCTTGCATCTAAATAAAAAGAGGAAAAATGGCACGCTCTTCGTTAGCGGTAAAGGCTTTAATAGGTTTTAGCTTAAGTTTAAGTGCAAATACATCGCAAAACAAGGTTTTAAGCGACCCTTCAAAACCGAAAAACACCAATTGTGAGGTAAAACCACAAAACAGAAACCTTTAAAAGTACTGGAAATTGATAGAAATGAGATAGGAACTTGTCCTTCCAAAAGCTTAAAAGAGCTCAATTACTGCGGCAAATGCGAAAAAGGCTGAAAAAAGGACTTATGACGCAAGACCAATGACTAATAACATGATTATTATTTATGGAATTTAAAAAAAATCTGCATCTCAATATAAATACAAAAAAATACAAATATGAAAATATCAACTTTAGCTCTTGGAGCCCTGATAAGTTTTAGTGTAAATGCTTTTGCACAGGAAAAACCAAAAACAGAACCTAAAGCAAAACATACAAAAACAACTAAAACAAAAGCAAAGTGTGTAAAATCTAAAGAAGTAGCAACAACGAATGCGGCCTTACTCGCTGAGCCAAAAAAACAGCGTGTTTGCGAAGCTTGTGGAAGAGGATAAATGCATTTTCGATTTAAGATTTAAGATATAGGATTTAAGACTTAATTTAAATATAAAATTATGAAACTATCAACATTAACAATAGGGGCTTTAATTATTTTTAGCACAAATGCTCTGGCTCAAACTTCTAAAACAAAAGGAGACGACAAGCCTAAAACAAAAACTACTGCTGCTAAAAAAGATAAAACTATTAAAGTAAAAAGAGACTCGGTAAAGGTATCTGATAATAAAAACAGACCTATTACACACAATTATTGTCCGCCTTGCGGGATGGGATAAACAGTCGCTAGTAGGCAGTCATCAGATCTTAGTCAGAGTTCGGATTAGCGACTTATGACTAAAATATAAAGACTATTTACTAAATTTGAAAATGAACCCCTGGGTTGGAATATCCTTAATGCCTGAAGCTGATTTTATTGAGGCTGCCCTTCCATTATTTCAAAACGGAGAAATTGATGTGATAGAATGGTCGTTTGATACCATACCTAAAAAAGCAAAAGAACCCGAATGGCTTAAATTAATTTTAAAAGAATATTCGGGCAAGGGAAGGTTAATTGGGCATGGCGTTCGTTATTCACTTTTAAAAGGGCTATGGGATAGCAACCAGGATAAATGGTTGAAGCAATTAGCCGTAGAAGTAAAAAAATATACTTACAGGCACATTACCGAGCATTTTGGGTTTATGAGCTCCAACAATTTTCATAAAGGCACTCCCCTACCTGTGCCCTTTAATAAAACTACATTAGCTATTGGGCAAGACCGTTTAAAACGTTTACAAAATATTACGCAATTACCAGTTGGCATAGAAAATTTAGCCTTTGCATTTAGTGATGCGCAAATAAAAGAACAAGGCGAATTTTTAGAAAAAATAATTGAACCTGTAAATGGCTTTTTAATATTAGACCTTCATAATATCTGGTGCCAGTCACACAATTTTAAAGTAGATGCCGTTAAACTAATTAAGTCCTATCCGTTAAATAAAGTAAAAGAGATTCATATTTCGGGCGGAAGCTGGGCCACAGTTAAAACAAGCAAAAATAGGGTAAGAAGAGATACGCATGATGAAGCCGTTCCGAAAGAAGTATTTCACTTATTAAAAGAAGTTTTACCGCTTTGCGAAAATGCAGAGTATGTGATATTTGAACGTTTGGGCCACACTATAAAAACTGTAAAAGATAAATTACAATTTGCAAAAGATTTCAGGAAAATTAAAAAAATAGTCTTTTCACAAAGAAAAAACGAAGAAGATCTGGCAGAAAATATAAAAAAAACAAAAGTCAGTCATCAAGTTCCTTTAAAACCATTTGAGGACGCTACACTTCAAAAGCAACAGCAATTTATTATTGAAACGCTTTTAGTAAATAAAGATGTTGCCAAAACAATAAAGCTACTTCAAAATAAAAATATAAATACCTGGCAACCCTATTTGTGGACGGATTATATGTTGGAAACCGCTATGGTATTGGTAAAGAAGTGGAATTAATAACTGATAAAAGACAAATGATATAAGACCTAAGCAATCTTAAATCCTATATCTTAAATCTTAAATCGTTTTTAAAACGCAGCCCTCACCTTTCTCATTTTCTTTTCGGTATCAACAGTTCTGTTTTTAGGATATTTTATAGTGTAGGTGTAAATTACTTTTTGCGATTCGCCGGGAGGAATTAAAAATTTCCAGCTTACTTTTCCATCATCTGGATTTACCTGGCCTTTTGACAATTCAACGGTTTCAACAATTATCTCGTTGCTTTGCGAAATTGGTTTCTGATCTTCCAGATCAATATTTATAGCAGTTTTACGATTATTTTTAATTACCATTTCGTACGAGTAAGTCATCTTGCGATTATTGCCCATTACTTTTTCGTTATTAAAATCTTTAATTTTTGTACGCGTAACAATTACTTTGCTATCGCGACCAAAAGAAAGGTCTAAGGTATCATTTACACTGCGTGGATTAACGTATGATTGTCCAACAAAAGTACCGCCAAAATAAACATTGGCAGGACCTTCAATTAGATCAAGATCTTCCCAGCCGGTAATACGTGCTAATAAATAGGCGTCTTTTTCTACTTTAGGTAATGAGTAATGTTTAAAGGTTGCATCAAGAGTATAAGTAGTAACTTCTACAATATAAGGCTTGGCATCAGAAGGAATTGTGTATGGTTTTTTAATTTCGAATTCGGCGCTTAACTCAGACACCTGAACTTCTTCATAAACAATTTTTTTAGTATTGGAAGCCTCTTCACGTTTTGTTTTTACCTGATACTCATTCCACGATTTAAGTTCCACTTCGTTTAATTGTTGTTTTACGGCGAATTGATTTTCTAAATTACCATCGTTTATTTGCGATTTTTGGTAAAAATTTTTGTTTGCATTGTTGCTTAAATAGCCATTTGTATTTCCATAAACATCGCTGGTAAAATTTAAGAACCAAGGCATAACGGTTGGTTTGGAAGCATTACGGGTAGGATCGGATGTAGAGAGTTTTAGCTTTACATCGGCCCAACTAATGCCTGTATTATTAAAAGCACGTGCGCGATAAACCAAAGTTATAGGCTTGCCAATATCCTCTGCTTTTAGCTCGTAGTAAGGCGCCCAACCTGCATCAGAAACAACATATTTTAGATCAACATTAGCAGCCACTTTATTATCTGATTGTAACAAAATAATAATTTCGCCGGTTGGTTTATTTTCGCTAATGTTTAGTTCGTTTAATTCGTTTTGTAAGCGGTTTGTTACTGCATACATTTCATTTATTTTTGTATCCAGTCTTAATAGCTCACCGTTAACTTCTTTCATGCGCGAACGATAAAAATCTGCCGCCAGTTTTAATTCAGCAATTGAAACACCTTTTTCAGTGCCGCCAATACTTATGTTTTTTAAAAGCAGGTCTTTTTCTTTATCGTAGGCATCTTTATCTGAAATTAATTGTTGCGTTTTGTATTGATTGGTTTTTAGAGAATCTTTTAATTGTTTTATTTTTACACTTTCGGCATTAAGACTTAAAAAATTTAATTTTTCAGAAATACTTAATACGCTTACGCCTTCGCCTACATTAACCTGTATGCTTTTTGGAATTAGTTTTGATGAAAGGTTTGTAAACACAACCTGGGTAATGCCTGCATTTAAATTAACCGTTTTTTGCTGGTTAAGTTCCGCACCATCCAAATAAAGTGTAACAGCTTTAACCGGTGTTTCAATACGCTGTTCGGGATTTTGTGTTTGCGAGATTCCTAAAAAAGGAAATGCGATAAGGCAAAATAGTATTTTCTTCATGTGGAATAATTTATATCTAAATTAGTTTAAATAATGATGAAGAAAGAGTTCTCATTCCATAAAAAATGTGAAGGAAAAAAATAATATAAAATGATTGTTCTGAAGTTTTTATTTTATGGGCGTTGCCTTCGGCCCGGGCTTTCGCCACTCGCTTTTTTTACTTGCCTTAACAGGCGCATAAAAAAGAGCTCAAACAATGGCTCTATCCCTAACGCATTACACGTTACGCTGCGCCAGGGACGCGTAGGGTTTAGTTCTTTTGCCTGTTAAGGCAAAAAACCGAGGCGATAGCCGAGCCCGGAGCAGCCCGCCCGGGCGCCCAAATTATAGACACCTATTTAAAGAGATTCCTCCTTCGTCGGAATGACAAGGGAAAATAATTAACTCTTTATCGTTTCGATCGTATCAACAAATTTTGATTTCTTCACTTCAAGATTTTTACTGAAGTTTAAAATGTTATCAATTACATTTTTTGAAGGTTCTGCAAATTGTGGCAATTGATCCGCACGATCTTTCGCTGATTTAATGGCAGTTTCATTAAGGTTGGAAGTAAATGTTCTTGTCATAGGCAACAATAAGTGTTTTGTGTTTAGTTTATTAAAAAAGAGCTTGTGTTATATTATTAACGTACACCTATTTAATTTATTGTGTATACCCAACCAATTTTTAAATCCTTTATAGGTATAGGTTTCCGACAAGGTAAAACCTGTACCTCAACAAAAACGGTATATGCAGGGGTATAAAAACCAAAAACCCACAACTAGTGTGGGTTTTGGCTCTCAAAAAACTAAAAACCATGGCGTGATTCTTAGTTGCCCTTAAAACGAACTCGTCGTTTGGGGAGTTTTATTAAAACAGCTTATTTTTTAGCGTCTAATTTATCTTTTAAGTCAGATAGTGCAGAGATATCACCTAAAGTGGTTTTCTCCTGGCTATCTTTTACTTTTTTCACAGCTTTTTTGCTTTCGTCAAAGTCAGCTTTCTTAGTAGCTTTTTCTACTTTTCTAGCTTCGTCTTTCACTTCTTCGTGTAAACGAGCGTGAGAAACAACAATACGTTTAGCATCTTTGCTGAATTCAATTACTTTGAAATCTGCAACTTCTTCAGCTTTTAAAGAAGTACCATCAACTTTATTTAAGTGACGAGCAGGACAGAATCCTTCAACACCATAAGTTAAGCCAATTGTAGCACCTTTATCGTTTACATTCATTACAGTTCCACTGTGAACTGAATCAATTGTAAATACAGTTTCAAATACATCCCATGGATTTTCTTCCAGTTGTTTGTGGCCTAAAGATAAACGACGGTTCTCACCATCAATTTCTAATACAGCTACATCCATTTTATCACCTACTTTGCAGAATTCGCTTGGGTGTTTAATTTTCTTGCTCCAAGATAAGTCTGAGATGTGAACTAAACCATCAACACCTTCTTCAAGCTCAACAAAGATACCGAAGTTAGTGAAGTTACGCACTGTACCGGTATGTTTAGAACCTTTAGAATATTTGTCAACGATCATGTTCCAAGGATCAGGCGTTAATTGTTTCATACCTAAGCTCATTTTGCGCTCTTCGCGGTCTAAGGTTAAAACAACGGCTTCGATCTCCTGACCAATTTTTACGAACTCTTGTGCAGAGCGTAAATGCTGGCTCCAGCTCATTTCACTAACGTGAACTAAACCTTCAACACCTTGAGCGATTTCGATAAATGCGCCGTAATCGTTAATTACAACAACTTTACCTTTAACTTTATCTCCAACTTTAAGTTCAGAGTTTAAAGCTTCCCAAGGGTGCGGCGTTAATTGTTTTAAGCCTAAAGCAATACGTTTTTTATCATCATCAAATTCAAGAATTACAACCTGAATTTTCTCATCTAATTTAACGATCTCTTCAGGGTGATTGATACGACCCCAAGATAAATCTGTAATGTGAATTAAACCATCAACACCACCTAAATCAATAAACACACCATAAGAAGTGATGTTTTTCACAGTTCCTTCTAATACTTGTCCTTTTTCTAATTTAGAAATGATATCGCGTTTTTGTGTTTCAATTTCAGCTTCAATTAAAGCTTTGTGAGAAACTACAACGTTTTTAAACTCGTTGTTGATCTTAACAACTTTAAATTCCATTGTTTTACCAACGTACACATCGTAATCACGAATTGGTTTTACATCAATTTGTGAACCTGGTAAAAATGCTTCAATACCAAATACATCAACAATTAAACCACCTTTAGTGCGGCATTTAACAAAGCCTTTAATGATCTCATCACTAGTAAGAGCTTCATTAACACGATCCCAGCTTTTATTGGCACGCGCTTTTTTATGTGATAACACTAACTGTCCGTTAGTATCTTCAGTAGACTCAATAAATACTTCTATTTTATCTCCTAGTTTTAAATCAGGATTGTAACGAAACTCTGAAAGAGCAACAACACCATCTGATTTATAACCAATATTTACAACTACTTCGCGGTTGTTTTTAGCTACTACAGTACCTTCAATAATTTGTGCATCTGTAATTGTGCTTAACGCTTTACCATACAACTCATCCAATTTCTCTTTTTCAGAACTTGTGTAATTGTCTTGTTTTTTACCTATCGAACTCCAATCGAAATCCGCATTTCCTGTCATGGTTTTTTCTGCCATTTTTATTTTACTTGTATCAAACCAAAAAGGCGTGGTTTGAGGGGGTTAAACATAATTATTAATTAAACGTTTGCCTTATAAAACGGACTACAAATATAACGAAAGGAAAGGTCGGAACAGGTAGAATTAACACATTTTAATTAACTGAATATCAGTATATTAAAATATTTAACAGAAAGATAATTGTTCATAATTTTGTTAATGGTTTGGTTAATAACCCAAAGCCCTAACCGTAATGATTTCATTATGTGTAATTTGGCGTTAAAATGGTGTTGATGGTCAATTTAGCCTTTAACAAATGATAGATTTTACTATTTCATAAATAATAGCCTTAACAGGTTTTAAACTTTGTTGGCGATAACTGCCAGCTCTTACATGTAATTGATTACTTTTACGCCCTCTAATAAATATAACATGACTGAAGAAACTAAAAAACAATTAATGCAAAACGTTTATAAAATTGCAACGCATTTTCAAATACCAAATGCCGAGTTGGTTTCGTTTAAAAAACGCAGCGTGTTATTGGAGTTGTTGAATTCAAAAAACGAAACTGCTTTTAATGTTTTAAATGATGTTATTGAAACAGAAGTAAAATTAGATCGTATACAAAACGATAAAGAAAAGCAAATCAAAAAACCGGAACACTGGAGCGCCGAAGTTTTTACAACTCAAAAAGCAAAAGAAAAAGCAGAAGAGAAATTGAAGAAGTTTTTAGAAGAGAATAAGATCTCTTAAAAATTATTCTTTAATAAACTTCTTAGTGCAATTTATTTCTTTGGAAGTAATATTTAAAATGTAAAAGCCCTTTTGTAATTCGTTTACATTAATTTCTGTACTAAGATCGTAGTTTATCTTTTCATCCATCACAACTTTACCAGTAAGATCAGCAATAGTGATATTTAACAGATCATTCAGATTTTTATTATCATCAAGAATCAATTTTAATTTCCCTGCAACAGGATTTGGATAGATAGTTATATAGCTATTGTTGGAATTTTCTTTTAGTCCAACCAATGATGATTTGTTTAATAATAGTTGAAAATCATTTATAGGACCAGCAGATGATTGACCTTTTTGGTAAATAAAGCTTATTACTGGAAATTTTTGAGAGCTATGATAATAGTTTATTTCTTTCATCATTACTGTTGCGGTAAAAACAGATGGAATATTTGTAATAAGTGTACGTGTTGTTGTAACCTGTAAACAGTTGGTAAATGTTACATTGCCGGGAATCTTAATTGTTCCTGTACCACTTGCAAGCAAATTAAGAGTGCCCGCATAGCTTGCCGAACTTGAACTATAGGTGCCTACACCACTATATGTATCGGTATTAGAATTGCCGTACGAAACAGGATAAACAGCTTCAATTGCATTATTAGCAAAACTTACTGTGCTTGGTACATTATCCGTAAAACCCATAAATTCGAAATTAGCGCCATTGGTTTTGTAATATTTATACTCGTTTGGGTTTAAAGCATCAAAACTAGCAAGACTTGCCCCGGGAAAAGCCGAAGAATTTAATCCTGAAGCAGCTGTTGTGTAGGTTATATTTTGATAGTGAATAGGCCCGTTTATATAAAACGAACTAAAATCCCAAAATTTATTGGCACCAATTGTCTGATCTACTACAAAAGATACGGTATCGTACTTCTTAGTTTGATATACATCACCAACATTAGGTTTAAAAGCTGCAGATGTTAAGCTTAATTGTGCTTTTAGGAGAAAGGAAAGACTAACAAACGAGATTAAAAATGGAAGTTTTTTCATACTGTAAGTTTTAAATTATTACTAAATTACTTACTAAATAAACTATCCACAAACTCTTTTGGATCAAAAACCTGCAGGTCGGTCATCTTCTCGCCTACCCCAATATATTTTACAGGAATTTTAAATTCGTCAGATATACCTATAACAACACCCCCTTTAGCGGTACCATCCAACTTCGTAACAGCCAAAGCCGTTACATCTGTTGCTGCTGTAAATTGTTTACATTGTTCAACAGCATTTTGCCCGGTACTGCCATCTAAAACCAAGAGTACTTCGTGCGGTGCATCGGGCAATACTTTTTTCATTACGTTTTTAATTTTAGTTAATTCGTTCATTAAATTAACCTTGTTATGTAAACGTCCGGCGGTATCAATAATAACAACATCTGCATCTTTTGCTTTGGCGCTGCTTAATGTATCGAAAGCCACGCTTGCCGGATCGGCGCCCATGCCCTGGCTTACAATTGGTACGCCAACGCGCTCGCTCCAAATCGTAAGCTGATCAACAGCCGCCGCTCTAAATGTATCTGCTGCGCCCAATATAACCGATTTGCCGGCTTGTTTGTATTGATAGGCGATTTTGCCAATAGATGTTGTTTTACCAACGCCATTAACGCCCACCACCATAATTACATGGGGTTTATTTTTTAATGGTTCCGAAAAATGTGATGAATCGTGATTTTTACTATTCTCCAATAATAAGCCAGAGATCTCTTCTTTTAATAATGTATTTAAAGCATCGGCACCAACGTATTTGTCTTTTTTTACACGATCTTCAATACGCTTAATTATTTTTAAGGTTGTGTTTACACCAACATCCCCGGTAATTAAAACTTCTTCAAGGTTATCAAGAACATCAGCATCGACGGTACTTTTACCGGCAAGTGCTTTGGTAATTTTTCCAAAAAAACTTTCTTTGGTTTTTGTTAAACCTGCATCTAAGCTTTCTTTATTTTCTTTGGTGAATAATTTTGAGAAGAAACCCATGTTACATTTAAGATTTTAGGACTGTGATTTTAAATTTACCGGAAACATCTTTAAATAAAAAATTCTTTCCGGATTAAAGGAAAGAATTTCTTTTAAGAACTAAATAAAATCTTTGTTAACTTATTTATCTTTTAAAAAGTCAGCAACGTGATCGTTGTGAACAATTTCTTCTTTAAAGCTATACGCGCCGGTTTTTGGTGATTTAACCATTTTAATCACTTTAGTAAAATCTTTACCTTTTCCGCTTTTTAACGTTGCAACTACTTTCTTTGCCATGTTTTCTTAAACTTTATTGTTATTTAATTTCTTTATGAACAGTCATTTTTTTCAATACAGGATTGTATTTTTTCAATTCAATACGCTCTGTAGTGTTTTTTTTGTTCTTAGTAGTGATGTAACGAGAAGTTCCGGGTTTACCGCTTTCTTTGTGCTCAGTACACTCTAATATTACTTGTATTCTATTACCTTTCTTAGCCATTGCTTTACTTTTTTAAAATTATGCTGCTAAAATGCCGTTTGCTTTGGCTTCTTTTATGCAGGCACTAATACCTTTTTTGTTAATGTTTTTTAATGCTGAAGTAGAAACACGTAATGTTACCCACTCTCCCGTTTCAGGAATAAAAAAACGTTTACGTTTTAAGTTTACTTTAAACTGACGTTTAGATTTAGCGTTTGAAAACGATACGTTGTTACCGCCCATCGCTTTTTTTCCTGTTAACTGACAAATACGTGACATGATATAATATCTTTAAATTCTAATTAATTTCCCCTTAAAAAGGGACGCAAATATACAACAAGAAAATTAATTCACCAAACTAAAAAACCAAATATTTAAAAAAAATGCTTAAAAACCTCTCAATTTTGCGGTTTTTCAAGCTAAGATAACAAATTTTAATCTGTTTTTTATTTTGGGCGCCATTACGCGCTTTCTCTCCAAGCCTGCTTAATTTTACAAATGTTTGTCGGGCTGTGGTGGCTTCCTGCCGGGCGCCTCCTCACTCCGCAAACATTAAGCAAAATTTAGCGCAGGGCTTTCCGTTCAATCGCTGGCGCAAATATCGGTACAAAATACAGTATTTTCAATTTACAATTGACGGTTTCTGCGCCCGGGATGCGAAAGGTTTAGTTCTTTTGCCTGCTAAGGCAAAAAACCGCAGCGAAGCGGAGCCTGTAGCAGCCCGTTAAGGCGCCCAAAAAATAAAAAAGATGTTAGATGTCTTTAGAAATATTCACTTAGTCTCCCTGGTTCGGCATTACCTTATATAGCTTATCACTTCCAATTCGTTCAAAATTATTTTCGTAAAAAACCACTTTTGGGGCCATTAAGCCATTTTTAAAATACAGGCTGGGGTTCTCAAAAATAAAGATCTCATCGCACATTTCCTGCTTTATAAAATCGTTCAATAATGCAGAGCCGCCTTCTACCAAAACACTCTGTATCTTTAATCCGTAAAGTTTTGCAGAGATCTGCTCCAAAACATTCTTGCTAAAATCAATCTTTATAAACTCAATATTTTCTTTTTTCTCGTCGTTAAGCCCATTAAAAACAAGGGTTTTGGCTTCTTTATTATAAATATTAAACGTTTGCGGCACCTCCAAAGCCTTATCAATAAAGATCCTTACCGGATTTTTACCTTCTACCAAACGCGTAGTAAGACTTGGGTCATCGGCCAGTACCGTATTCTTTCCAACCATAATACCCATTTCATTGGCTCTCATTTGATGTACCATTTTTTGAGCCTCTTTTCCGCTTATTTTATTATCTGCTTTGTTTACAGGTAAAGGCACACGGCTAATAAAACCATCGGCTGTTTGCGCCCATTTTAAAATATAAAACGGGCGTTTTTTTGTATAAAAAGTAAAAAAACGTTTATTAAGCTCTCTTTCTTCTTTTTGTAGCACATTCATTATAACTTCTACGCCAGCCGCTCTTAGTTTTTCAACTCCTTTACCCGCTACCAAAGGGTTAGGATCATAATCGGCCAGCACCACTTTTTTAAAGCCTTTTGCTATAACAAGATCAACACAAGGCGGCGTTTTACCATGATGTGAACAGGGCTCCAGTGTTACATATATTGTACATTCAGCAGGATCAATCTCTCTACTTAAATTATTTATGGCGTTTACTTCTGCATGCGCTTCGCCATATTTTTGATGATAGCCTTCGGCTACAACTTTATCATCATGCACAATAACGCAACCCACCATTGGGTTTGGTTCCACCATATGTCTGCCTTTTTTGGCAAGCTCAAGGGCAATTTGCATATAATGTTCGTAATTATAGTTCACTAATCAAAAGTAAGGGTTTTAATTTTAAATAAGTCAAACTCCTTTAGAATTCAATTACCAGTTATTGGGCAAAATTAACCACATATTGTTTAATTTAAGTGATCTATTAACCGGCAAAATTTCTGAGAGATTTTAGTTTAGCTTTGTATGTATAATTTAAATTCTACACTTTTTTTGTAACTTAATTAAAACTAACTGCATGAAAAAAATTACATTTATTTCGTTTTTATTTATTTCGGTATTGGCAAGATCTCAATCGTTTTACCAGTATTTTGATGGAGGAAACACCAACCCTCTCAATTCAGTTATAATAACTATCCAAACAAGTACAGCAAACATTTGGCAGATTGGCAAACCCCAAAAAACACTATTCAGCAGTGCTAGCTCCACACCAAATGTTATCGTTACGGATACTATTAATAAATATCCAATTAATAATGTGTCTGCTTTTACATTTACAATAGTTAATCCTTGCTTGTTTTGCGGCCCTATGCCAATTGCGCTGCAGTGGAAACAAAAACTGGATATGGATAGTAAAAAAGACGGTGGTATAATTGAATATTCAACAAACAATGGTAACAGTTGGCAAAATGCTCATAATAATACAAATGTTTATCAATTTTATGGATTTCTGCCAATAAGTAAAGATACAATTAACGGTAACCAGTATTGTTTCAGCGGCACTGATAATGTTTGGAGAGATATATGGTTATGTTTTACGCCGGCTTTATTCCAACAAAATGATTCTGTTGTTTTTAGATATACCTTTAAATCTGATTCTGTAAATACATACAAAGAAGGGTGGATGATAGATAACATGTTCGTTCACACTACCATTTTGCATCCCGTAAAAGAAATAAGCCAGATAGATAATATTGTTGTTTATCCAAACATTACTAATGGCATTGTAAACGTGGAAATGAAGAAAAAAGGCGAGACCGATGTGATACAAAATATACAATTATTTAATAATGAAGGAAAGCTTGTTGAAAGCTACGGTCAAAATTACACAAAAGTAGTATTGGATATTAGCAAACATAAACCAGGCATGTATTACTTAAATATTACAATCAATAAAAAAGTAAATAAGTTTAAAGTAATTTATGAGAAAAACTAGGCTAAGTTTTTTTGCTCTTTTTATACTCATTACCTGTTTATTTTTTTCTTTTACTTTTTTAAAAAAAGATAAACCCTACTCTTTTCCTCAAATAAGGTATTTTACAATAATGCCGGTATCGGCCGAAAATCCTGTTACTGTAAACGGTGCAGACTTAGGCCGACATTTGTTTTACGACCCCATATTGAGTTCAGACAGTTCTGTATCCTGCGCCAGTTGCCATAAACAACAATATGCTTTTAGCGATTCGCCAAACCGTTTAAGCAAAGGTATGGGTGGCCAATTACAAAGCCGCAATACCCTGCCTTTGTTTAACCTTGCCTGGTACCCTAAATTGTTTTGGGATGGAAGGGCTGCTACTGTTGAGGCGCAAGTCTTTCATCCTGTAAGAGATCATAAAGAAATGAATTTAAACTGGACGGAAGTTTCAAAAAAAGTTCGAAGAAATAAATTCTATCAAAAAAAATTTGCGGCAATTTATGGCAAAAAAATAATTGACAGCAGCCTCATATCAAATGTAATTGCACAATTTGAACGCACACTTATTTCTTACAATTCTAAATATGACAAAGTAATAAACAAGAAAGCAAAATTTACTTTGGATGAGTTGGAAGGGCTGGAATTAATGAACGATATGACAAAAGGTAACTGCCTGCATTGTCATACAACAGATGCGAATGGTTTGGGCACTACGGGTGATTTTAGCAATAATGGCTTGGACGAAGTGAGTGACAAATTAAAATTTAAAGATCCTGGACTTGGCTCTATTACAAAAAACACAAACGACTACGGCAAGTTTAAGATCCCATCTTTGCGTAATTTATTGTTTACAGCCCCTTACATGCACGATGGCCGTTTTAATACGCTAGAAGAAGTTTTGGATTTTTATAGTGAAGGCCTCAAAATAAGTCCCACTGTTGATTCCAAAATGGAATTTGTTCACAAGGGTGGTTCGAAGTTAACAAGTTACGAAAAAAAGAAAATTGTTCTGTTTTTAAACACCCTTAGCGATTCTGCGTTTATTTCTGCCAAAGAATTTAGCGATCCTTTTCACAAATAATCCGCCCAATTTTCTATCTTTGTAATCTATTAAAATTAAAGTACCATGTTTGATAATTTACAGGATAAACTCGACCGCGCTTTAAAAAACTTAAAAGGCCAGGGTAAGATCACAGAAATTAACGTTGCCGAAACCATGAAAGAAGTGCGTAAAGCGCTGTTGGATGCCGACGTTAACTATAAAGTTGCAAAATCGTTTACAGATACCGTTAAAGAAAAAGCTTTAGGCCAGAATGTACTAACATCAGTGTCTCCCGGGCAATTGCTTGTTAAGATAACACACGATGAGCTGGCCGCTTTAATGGGCGGTACAAAAGAAGATATTTATTTAGGAGGCAATCCTACCATAATTTTAATGAGCGGTTTGCAAGGTTCAGGTAAAACAACTTTTACCGGTAAGCTTGCCAATTACTTAAAAACTAAAAAAGGCAAAAAGCCCTTAATGGTAGCGTGTGATGTTTATCGTCCGGCGGCTATTGATCAGTTGCATGTTTTAGGAGAGCAATTAGAGGTTGAAGTATTTAGCAATCGTGAAGAAAAAAATCCGATTAAAATTGCCGAAGCTGCTCTAAAACAAGCTAAAGAAAATGGTAACTCAGTTGTATTAATAGATACAGCGGGTCGTTTAGCGGTTGATGAGCAAATGATGAACGAAATTGCCGACCTTAAAAAAGCAATTAAGCCAAACGAAATTTTATTTGTGGTAGATAGTATGACTGGCCAGGATGCCGTTAATACTGCAAAAGCATTTAATGACAGATTGGATTTTGACGGTGTTATTTTAACCAAATTAGATGGCGATACCCGCGGTGGTGCGGCTTTATCAATTAAAAGTATTGTAAACAAACCTATTAAATTTATTGGTACCGGCGAAAAGATGGATGCATTGGATGTATTCTATCCCGAGCGTATGGCCGATAGGATCTTAGGTATGGGCGACGTTGTAACTTTAGTGGAGCGTGCACAAGAACAATTTGATGAAGAAGAAGCAAGAAAATTAAGCAAGAAAATTGCAACCAATAAATTTGATTTTAATGACTTTTTAGGTCAGCTGCACCAGATCAAGAAAATGGGAAACATTAAAGATCTGGTTGGCATGATTCCTGGTGTTGGTAAGGCCGTGAAAGATATGGATATTGATGACAATGCCTTTAAAGGTATTGAAGCCATTATTTTTAGTATGACTCCTGAGGAAAGAAGCAAACCCGAATTATTGAATGGCTCACGCAGGCAACGTGTTGCAAAAGGCAGTGGGCAAGGCATACAAGAGGTAAACAAGTTATTAAAACAATTTGAAGATACCCGTAAAATGATGCGCATGATGAACGATAAAAACGCCATGAGCAAATTAATGCGTAACATGCCTAAGGGAATGCCGAAGATGTAAGCGCCCTTTGCCACGAATTACACTAATTAACACTAAAAAAATTATTTCACTAATTAATTCAAATTAACTATCAAAGAAGAGGAAATATTTATAGTAAATGAACCCGAAGAGTTTTATGGGCAAAGTGATTTACTATATAAAAATGAAGTTTACAGCATCATTTCCTGTTGTTTTGAAGTACATAAATTTTTGGGTAAAGGATTTCTGGAAGCAGTTTATAAAGATGCTCTTAAGCACGAATTCAATTTAAAAGGAATTCCATTTGTTACAGAACGAAAATTTGAAATAATCTATAAAAGCAAAACTTTAGATCATTATTATTTTTCAGATTTTATAGTTTTTGATAAAATTGTAATAGAAGTTAAAGCGCAACAAAACATAATTGATAAAAACTTAAAACAAACGATTAACTACCTCGCGGCTTCAAAAATGAAACTTGGTTTATTAATTAATTTTGGTGAAGACAGCTTAAAGTTTAAACGCGTTATTTTATAGTAGAATTAGTGTAGTTATTATTTATGTCTCAGACATAAAATTTTGTGAAATAAGTATATTAGTAAGCTAATTTTGTGAAATTAGTGGCAAAAATTAAGAAAGAAAATGGAACTTATTGACGGAAAAAAAATATCACTCGAATTACAGGAAGACATTGCTATTGAAGTCAGACAAATGATGGCTTCGGGTTTAAAGCAACCTCATTTAGCCGCAATACTTGTAGGAAATGATGGCGGCAGCGAAACGTATGTTGCCAGCAAAATAAAAGCCTGCGAGCGCGTTGGTTTTAAATCAACCTTATTGCGTTTTCCGGAATATGTAACTGAAGAAAAATTATTACAAGCCGTTTACGATCTTAATAACAATAACGATGTAGATGGATTTATTGTACAACTCCCACTACCCCGCCATATTAACGAACATAAAATAATTGAAGCCATTAAACCAAGTAAAGATGTAGATGGTTTTCACCCCATTAACGTTGGGCGAATGGTATTGAATTTACCCTGTTATGTAAGTGCAACACCTTACGGCATTGTACATTTATTAGAAAAATATAACATCGAGACTAGTGGTAAACATTGTGTAGTACTTGGCCGCAGCCATATTGTGGGCTCGCCCATGAGTATTTTATTGGCAAAAAATACAGCCTTAGGAAATTGTACGGTAACACTTTGCCACAGCAAAACAAAAGATCTTATTTCTCATACTTTAAAAGCAGATATAGTTATTTGTGCATTGGGCAGTCCCGAATTTTTACGAGCCAATATGATCAAAGAAGGCGCTGTGGTAATTGATGTAGGCACAACCCGTGTTGCAAGCACCGAAACAAAAAGCGGTTACAAATTAAAAGGTGATGTAATGTTTGATGAAGTAGCGCCAAAATGCAGTTATATTACTCCGGTTCCGGGTGGTGTTGGCCCTATGACCATTGCTTCTCTTATTAAGAATACCCTGCTGGCTGCCAAAAAAGAGATCTATAAATAAGATCTTAGATCTAAGATCTTAAATTTAAGATTTGGATTTTGCCGCTCATAATTTAATTTACTTTTCCACTTAGTAATTCTGTAATTTTAATGTATTGATATACGTTAAAGAAAATATCTCCATTGCGCTTGATTCTATTAAAGCCAACCGTTTACGCGCTTTAATTACCATGCTTATCATAGCCATTGGTATTACAGCGCTAGTTGGTATTCTTTCCGCCATTGACGCTATAAAAAACGGTATCAATAACAATTTTACAAGCATGGGTGCAAATACCTTTACCATTCGTAATGCAGATATAAATATTCGCGTTGGGCGCAAAGGTCGTAAAGCAAAAACATTTGATAATATTAAATTCAAAGAAGCACTCCGTTTTAAAAATGAATTTAATTTTCCCGTTATTACTTCCGTTTCAACGCTGGCAAGCATGGCATCGCGCGTACGCTTCGAGAATAAAAAAACAAATCCCAATATACAGGTTTTTGGTAGCGATGAAAATTACATTCTTACTGCTGGTTACGATCTTGAACAGGGAAGAAATTTTAATGCTTACGAAGTAAACAGCGGCGCGCCAATTGTTATTATTGGAAAAGATATTGAAAAAGCATTGTTTGGCGAAAATCAAAGTGCGCTTGATAAAATAATTAAAGTTGGTGCATCGCGCTATAAAGTAATTGGCATTTTAAAAAGCAAAGGCAACAGCGCCGGCTTTGGTGGTGATAAGCTCTGCATTATTCCTTTAACGAATGCACGGCAATATTTTGGCGGGCAAGACATGAGCTTTACCATAAACGTTTTAACAAAAAGCAGCTCTATGCTTGATAATATTTTAAATGAAGCCAAAGCAACATTTAGAAGAATAAGAAAAATTCCAACAACGAGTGTAGATAATTTTGATATTGTAAAATCAGATAACCTTGCTTCTATTTTAATTAAAGATCTTAAAACCGTTACACTTGGTGCAACCATCATTGGCTTAATTACCTTGCTGGGCGCAGCCATTGGCCTTATGAATATTATGCTGGTAAGTGTTACCGAACGTACCCGCGAAATTGGCGTTAGAAAAGCTTTAGGCGCTACACAAAAAGCCATCAAGTATCAATTCTTAATTGAGAGCGTTGTTATTTGTGTAATGGGTGGATTGATCGGCATTTTATTTGGTATAATTATTGGCAACGTTATTAGCTTTGCGCTGGATACCGGATTTTTTATTCCCTGGTTTTGGATAATTACTGGCGTTATAATTTGTATCGTTGTAGGCTTATTGAGTGGTTATTTACCCGCCAAACGCGCATCACAACTAGATCCGATAGAGAGCTTAAGGTTCGAGTAATTTATGGTAATTACTGATTTTTAATGTTATATTTAAAAAGCAAAAACAGTAATAATTGTAAAGAAAGCATTTTACACAAAACTAATTTATTTAGGAATACGACATGCAAAAAATCAAAATGATGTAAAAAGTATTGAGTTAATTAATCAAATGGCATATTTTTCATCAGATTCTATTATTTCATCTTTGACAATATAATAAATAAAAAAACTTATTAATATCACAAAAAACAAAACACATTGCCAGCATGTTTTTTTAAATAATTTATTTTTAATTAAATCAGATTGTTGTTGTTCCATAATAATTAACCTTCACTGTTATTGTACTAAAATATCATTTTATTCTAATTATTTTGACATCATCGGCGGCGGCGGAATGGTGTTTGGATCTACATCTATAATATCTTCTGGCTTTCTCTTTTCCGGCAGATCGAGACCGATGATTTTTGAATTTACTTTTGATCTGTAGAAAGTAAAATTAATCCCAAAATATTCTTTATCGGTCTTTATATCGTAGAATCCAAATCGGTGAATATTCTTGTCATCAGGAGAAAGAACCTGGTCAATTAAATATGATTTAGCGCGAATATTAAATAAAATATTCGAGGCCCGAACAAGTTTTCCTCTTAGATCTTTAATATTAAGTGTATCAAAATAAACAATCGTTTCATTTACTTTTTTATCTGATAGCAACATTATAACAGATTTTGCAAGGCTTTCCTGTTTTTGTCTGATCTCTTTTTGAATTAAGAATTCTTCTTTCGGAGTTTGTGCATAGCCAGAGGTCGATAAAGAAAGAATAAAAATTATTGTATAAAACTTATAGCATGTCATAGTACTATAATATTAACTTCCAAAACTCACAGCAATGATCTGTATCTTACGCTCAGAGGCTGCGGAAGGATTATAAACCGAGTTGCGTTTATCTTTCAAGTCATCACTTACTTTGCTGGCTGGCAACTCGCCAATATCAACATCTTCAAAAATAATTTTTCCTTCGCCTGCTGTTTTATTATCAAAGTATTTTACAAACCAGCCATTCTTTGTCTCGGTAAAATAATTACGTAAGCTGCTTATACGGCGCTTTGCCAGGTTAACGTTATAATCTGTACTCGCTAAGGGGCTGCAATACCCCTTCATGGTTATCTTAACGGTTTCGCCTTTTAACAATACTTTTTCTAATAAATCAGAAAATTTGCGAAGGTCTTCCATACCGGCATCTACGCTATCCGTAAAAAAATTCTCAACCCTGTTTAATGCTTTTTCTTTTACATCCCCTTCTAATCCTTTAGGGTATTCGTTTACATACTGTGGTACTAAAACCTTATACTCGTTGTAAGTTGTTTCGTAAGTTTTTACTGTAGTAATGCGCGTGGTTTTAGGATCGGGCTCATCGTTATGAAAATATAAAGTAAGAGGCACTAATAATTTCATTTGCCCTGTAAGCATAGCCATTGTATCTATTGGCACAGGTGGCAGACTTAAAGGCTCTATACTAAACCTGTAAATATCATTACAACAATTTAATTTATTCTCAAAATAAGAACCTATACGGTTACTTGATAAATAAGCACGATCGCGGCTTTTATTTACCGAATAATAAATATCGTTGTAACTGCTGTTGATTGGATAGCCTGCATTTTGTGGTTCTGCAAAAGCTGAATCATTAACAAATTCACTCTTAAAAACATCAAATCCTCCCAGGCCTTTATGATAAGTGCTGCTAAAAAACAAAGTATTGCGTTCGTTAACATACCAAGGTGTGATCTCATCATCGGGGGTGTTTATTTTTTTTCCCGCGTTAATGGGATCGCTATAAGTTCCATCTGCGTTTTTAAAACTATACCAGATATCTAATGCGCCTTGCCCTCCTGCTCTATTGCTGGCAAAGAACAAAACGGTTTTACCATTTATCTCTCCAAAGCTTGGTTGTGATGTATTAATACTTTTTTGATTAACCGGCTCAGGCATGCGTTCTAAAGGCTGCCATTTATTATTTACATAGTTACTTAAATACAATTCGCAACTATACTCACTTGCGTTTTTTGCTTTACAGCGCGATACGATCATCTGTTTATAATCTGCGCTAAAGCAGGTATTGGCATTGTGTAAATAGGTAGCATTAATATTTGTATCCAGTGCTTTTACCTTTTGCCACTTCATATTCTTCATGTCTGACTTATAAATTTTATTAAAGCTCACATCATTCACATCTTTTTTGGCAGGATTTTTTAAAGAAGAAAAATACAGGGTACTATCTTTCTCAAATGCGGCATACTCACTTACCTTACTGTTAATATTAGTATCTAAATGCTCCAGTTTAGGGCTAACCGGGTTTTTAATAAGTAATTGTGCAAGATCACAGGCATCTACCTCAACCAACGATTTTTTTACATAATATTCAAAATTAAGCTTGGGGTATTTCTTTTTAATTTTCGAAAATTTAGTGAACCATTTTTTTGCGTCTTTGTATTGTCCTTTACTTTTTAATAATTGCCCTATCCAAAAAAATGTGAGCGGATATTTTTTTCCGTTATCGATCAAAACAACTTTATTATATAAACGCAAAGCAAGATCAATATCAAAATTAAGGCGACTTGCTTCAGCATAATTATATTGTAGGCTTATTTCGCTGCTGTCGCGAAACCACAGCTTATTATAATTTTGCGCTGCCGTAAACCAATCTTTATTTAACATAGCTGCATCTGCCTGCGCTTGCAACATACGGTTAGACTGGCCTTTTGAAAAATTAAAGCAGAAGCAAAAAATAATTAATATGTACAGGTTTTTATTTTTCACACTACATAAATACCGGGCACACCCTTTTTTTAATTATTTTGGATGGTGCGCGCCTGATAATATAATTTATAAATATCTCGAATGCACCGCGGCGGTTAGTGGCTGCGGTAAACTGGCTAACATTAATATCGTAGGCAATGCCGCTTTGCAGCGTTTTGTGTGTATAGCCTACTCTAAACACTACGGCATCTTTTGTACGAAAACATAAACCTCCTAAAACGGCTTTATTATCATCGCGGTTTAAATAGTATTTAATGGATGTGTGCGGTATTATCTCGTAATTTTTTGCCTGTTTTGAAATAAGTGCTTCGGCAATAATATCTGTTTTTTGACCTATAGGTGTTGAATAGCTTAAGTAATTGGTCATTTTAAAATCAAGGCGGCTAAGTCTGTTACCCTGATAAGTAATTACGGGATTTGTTAGATGATGAAAACCTAAACCAACTGTAAACCTGTGCTTTTGATTTAAAATATATTGTATACCCATACCCAAATTCATATCGGCATAGTTAAACTTTGTCCAGTCAAAATTCTCGCCGGTAGCAGTTGTTTTATTGTAATTTACACCGTCGTATTGGTTATCAAAGGTCATTTTATCATAGTCAAAGCCAACCTGGCACCAGCCTAGGTTCATTCCTACGGTAAAAAGAAGGCTGCTATCGGCTTTACCTAAAAAAATATAACTTCCATTAGCATACAATTGTGTGGTGCCATAGCGCGCATCTCCTGCTTTATCGCTGTTAAATACAAGGCCTAAGCCTACCATATCTTTTACCAATTGTTTTGGCTTTATGCGGGCTTCACCATTCATGCTAAAAGTAGAGTATGGAACGGGTACAGCCTGCCACTGGCTGCGGTAAATAGCCCCCACCCTAAAATCGCCGTTAAAAAAGCCTGTAAAGCCCGGTGTAAGGTTTAGTAAAGAGCCATCGAACTGCGAAAAATGGATATCCTGGCTAAAAGTCAGCTTAAACAATAAAATTGCCCAGATTAGATATGAAGTACGTTTTTTTATAGAAAATCTTTCCCTTAAAAATACAAAATTTTCAAATGCAAAACAAAGCTTTGTTAAGCCCATTTAATTATTAAATTTGTACTTCAATTTAAAAACATATGGCTACTGATAATTTCCAGGCTCATGACTATTATTTAATGGATGAGCTTTTAACTGATGAACATAAATTAATTCGCGAAACTGCGCGTGCATGGGTAAAAAAAGAAGTTACCCCTATTGTTGAAGAAGCTTGTCAAACAACCAAATTTCCAAAACAATGGATAAAAGGGTTGGCTGAGATTGGTGCTTTTGGCCCATATATTCCGGCTGAATATGGTGGCCCGGGATTAGACCAGATATCTTACGGCTTAATTATGCAGGAATTAGAGCGTGGCGATAGCGGCTTACGTTCAACTGCCTCGGTACAAAGCTCACTAGTAATGTTCCCGATCTATACTTACGGAAGTGAAGAACAAAAGAAAAAATACTTACCAAAATTAGCTACAGGCGATTTAATGGGCTGCTTTGGTTTAACAGAGCCTGACCATGGAAGTAACCCAAGTGGCATGATCACTAACTTCAAAGATGCGGGTGATGGTAAACACGTTATTTTAAATGGTGCTAAAATGTGGATCAGTAATTCACCATTTGCAGATATTGCTGTTGTTTGGGCAAAAGACGAAGCCGGAGAAATTAGAGGATTAGTTGTTGAAAGAGGAATGCAGGGCTTTACAACTCCTGAAACGCATGGTAAATGGAGCTTACGCGCAAGCGCAACAGGCGAATTGGTTTTTGATAATGTAAAAGTGCCGAAAGAAAATATTTTTCCAAACATTAAAGGATTAAAAGGACCATTAGGTTGCCTTAACAGCGCACGTTACGGCATAGCTTGGGGTGTTATTGGCGCTGCAATGGATTGTTACGACAGCGCTTTACGTTACAGCAAAGAGCGTATTCAATTTGGTAAGCCAATTGGTGCGTTTCAATTAACGCAAAAGAAATTAGCTGAGATGATTACTGAAATTACCAAAGCGCAATTATTAACCTGGAGATTAGGTGTTTTAAAAAATGAACACCGCGCATCGCCTGCGCAAATTAGTATGGCTAAACGTAACAACGTAAATATGGCTTTACAAATTGCGCGTGAGGCACGCCAGATACATGGTGGCATGGGGATCACAGGTGAATACCCAATTATGCGCCACATGATGAATTTAGAAAGTGTTATTACTTACGAAGGTACGCACGATATTCATTTACTCATAACGGGTATGGATGTGACGGGCTTTAATGCTTTTAGTTAAATACAATTATTAATAAATAAAAAAGCCTCGCAAAAAATGCGAGGCTTTTTTTTAAATTATATTTTTAATTAAACATAACCGAATACTTTTTTCTTGGTTTTGTTTTTGTGTTTCCACTCTACTTTCCAACCATAAGGACAAGAATTTGGTCCGGCAGAAATAACGTTACCGCTATTATCAACACTGAAAGTAACTTTAAGGTTAAAATCTTTATCATCTACTTTAATATCTACTTCGCCGGCAACAGGAGCCCACCAGCCACAAGTCCAGTTCCAAACAATTGGAGTGGTTACCTGACTTGTAAATACATCGCCATCACGTGTAGTGCCATAGTTCTCTAAGCTTCCTAAAGATCCGTCGTTACCAATACCTTCGCCTGTGCAGGTTAATATGCCGCCAGGTAAAGTGTAAGTAAAACGACGATTAATATTGTAAACAGCGGTTTTATCACCATCAAAAGTAACATTAAGGTTTGATCCTGTAACAGAAGTAGCTAAGCTTGCCTGCGTTTTAACGATCAATAATTCCCACCATGAGCCGCCGGTTTCGTTAGTTAAAAATTGAGTTCCGTTTAACTCAATACTTTTACCATCAGAAGCGCGGGTAACTTTGTAGGCTAAATAATCAACTTTTAAAACACAACCGGCGTCTTTCCATTTTTTTGTTGGATAATTTTGGATAGTTAAACGTATTGAACCTGTTCTTGTTCTGTTGCTTACCGTGGTACCATTATAATTTATTTTAATTGTACCCATGTATGCGCCGGTTGTATCAACGGTATAACCTGTTGCATTAATGCCAAGTACTTTTTGAATGGCAGCGCTTTGTGAGCCGCTCACACTTCTTCCGTGCAAAAAATTGTTGTTTCCTGCTTCGGTATTAATTTCGTTATTGGCAAGATCATTTTCTGTTTGAACGCTTCTGTTATCTGCGGAAGATTGTCCATCTTCCTCTTTAAAAGCTTTTTTCTTTTTACAGCTCGTAAATGTTAAGCCCGAAGCAAGGGCAATAATAGTTAAAGAGTAAATAATTTTTTTCATACTTGTTTTTTGTTATAGACTATAAAATGTTTGGTTGGTTTAATAAAGATATAAAAAAAATCATATTTTCAATGTAAAACGTTGTAAATAAATGATTATCAATTAATTAAATTTCAAATACACCCATTCCAGAGTTTTAAGACTTCTTATATCAACCTTTGAAAGATCGCTACTTTCGGTATTTACCATATACAATGCTTCGATCGGAAAAACGTCATTTATCTCTGTCTTGCCCCTTGTTTTTGGTTTAAGTAAATAGGTGTGGTTAAGATTATCTTTTCCCGTTAATTGAACTGTATAAACTACTACATCATCAAATAATAAATATTTATTTGAGATAACAGCATCTGTAGGTGCATTCAAATAACTCTTCTTTGGATGTACCGGGCAAATCAAAATAGGTTTATCAATATACTTTGTGGGAATATGCTCATGATAATTTTCACCCCTTACTTTTATAGGAATGTTTAAGTAAGGTATCCTAAAATCCTCATCATCATTTTTAGTGATATAAAAAGGAAACTGGATCTTTACATTAAAATATTTTAGCTTGTATATTTTAAAACGACTAACGCGAAGCATTACTACCCAAAATAAAAAGCCATCAGATAATAATCCAAAGCAAAAATTGTTTATAGCAATTCTTATATCTGAAACGATAATATTATTTACAAAAGTAATTACCACTGTTAATGCATACCAAAACACCAGGCGTTTAAAAATGTTTGTTGTGTAATGAACCTTGTGATAATCAAAGTATTTGGAATAATTATTAGCGTTATTAAGCATTTGCACCCAAAAATTAATACCAATTAAATAAATAATAATTGAAAGAAAAACAGTGATATTTCCCAATGAACCCTCCATTAAAAAGAAATCGAATAAACCGTGCGACGCTACTGCAATAGAAGAAGCAACAATAATATTTATAATGTGATTGCCTTTATTGAACAAACGGTACCTATAAAAACCATATACGATTATTGTAGTATTAATAATATGTTCTAATGCTGAGTAAAACGTGCGTGGTGTAATGATCTTGATACCATATAAACTAAAATATTTAAAATTCTCTATCATGGCAAAGCCAATCGCGGTAATACCTGCGTAGATTAAAATATCAATGGGTTCATCAATTTTTTTTCTGAAGATTGTCAGTACGATAATTACGCCCAGGATCTTTGAGAACTCTTCGTTTAATCCTATTGCAAATACCGCATATAACAGATCGTTTACAAACTCGCCGTTTTCTCCAAAACCCATTTTATGAATGAGGCTGTAAAAAAATAAACAGATAGATGGCGTAAAGCAGCCAATTAATAAAGCAATGACTAAAGGAAATATCTTTTCTCTTTCAAAAACATCTATGCGTCTGAAATAATCTATCCACATGGCGGCAGATACCAAAGCGGCAAAGGCGGTAAATACAAGAGCTATACTACTATCCGACATTTATTAAAATAAAAAACCCGCAACAAAAGTTACGGGTTTTAAAAGTATAAAAAATAAAGCTAAAATTACTCAGCAATAACTTCAAAGTTTACTGTAGCAGCAACGTCTTTATATAAACGTACTTTTGCAGTGTAAGTACCTAATGCTTTGATATTATCTTCAGCAATTTCGATATTCTTACGTTCAACGTTATAACCTGCTTTTTGTAATGCATCGGCAATTTGAATATTGGTAACTGAACCAAATATTTTTCCGCTTTCGCCGGCTTTAGCGCCAACTTTAATGCTTACACCCGCTAATTTCTCAGCGTTAACTGCAGCTTCTTTACGTAATTTATCTTCTTTAAACGCGCGTTGTTTTAGAATTTCAGTATGCATTTTTTTAACGCTTTCTGTAGCTAAAACAGCCATTCCTTTTGGTAATAAAAAGTTACGACCGTAACCGTTACGCACAGTTACCTTGTCATCTTTGTAACCTAATCCCTTAATATCTTGTTTTAAAATAACTTCCATTTTACTTTCCTCCTTATTTTAATAAATCAGCCACATATGGCATTAATGATAAATGACGGGCACGTTTTACAGCTTGCGCCACTTTACGTTGGAATTTCAATGAAGTTCCTGTTAAACGACGTGGTAACAATTTACCTTGTTCGTTAACAAATTTCAATAAAAAATCAGGGTCTTTGTAATCAATATACTTAATACCGCTTTTCTTAAAACGGCAGTATTTTTTCTTTTTCGCCTCTGCTGTTGGAGGGTTAAGATATCTTATGTCTTTTGGAGCACTCATTTTCTTTTTAAACGTTAATTGTTAAACTTATGCGTTAGCACTTTCTTTCTTTTTAGTTTTAGCTTCTGCTACTTTTCCTTTGCGCTTGTCAGCGTAAGCAACTGCATGTTTATCTAAAGCTACCGTTAAAAAGCGTAAGATACGCTCATCACGTTTATAAGTAACTTCCAAATTATTTACAATCTCTTGTCCTTCACCTGCAAATTCAATTAGGTGATAGAAACCTGTTGTTTTCTTTTGGATTGGGTAAGCCAATTTCTTTAGGCCCCAGTTCTCTTCGTTAACCACTTTACCACCTAAGTCGGTAATGGTTTTTTTAATTTTCTTCGCGGCCTCCTTTGCCTGATCATCAGACAAAACGGGAGTTAAAATGAAGACCGTCTCGTAACGTTTTTCCATTGTTTATATTTATTTAATTTTTAATTGGGCTGCAAAGATAGAGAAATAATCTAAAAAACAGCAAAAAAAATCAGATTTTTCGGGTAATTTTCCCAAAAAATCTGACAAGTGAATTCTGTGTCTGTAATTTTAGCTTATTTTGCTGAAACCGCAGTGTTTGCAGGAGTATTATATTCTATTGAAGTTTCCTGTTCAAAGATGCCTAAAGTGATAGGGGTATTATCTCTAAAACAAGCAGTACCGCCCCAATTGAATGTTTTCTTTTGGTAAACCCAGGCCTCCTGGTCTTTTACTACAATACGCTGAATGATCTGAACATTTTGCCCCTCAATAAATTCTTCGGTTATACCCTGTGGATATTTCTCTAAAATTGCCGCAACTTTTGCATTTGGCGAGCTTTTTGTGATTAAGGCCGCTACATTTGTTTCTGATTTTTGCTCAACAGGCTGCTGAACTTCTGATTTAACTTTAGTTACGGTAGCTTTTCTTTGAGCAATATAACCTACTTTCGATTGTTGCGCTGATTTTCTGTTCGCCAGTTCTTTTTCACGCGCTAGTTTAATGGCTTCCCGCTCCGCTTTTTTCACTTCACGCATAGCATCACGCATTTCTTTCAGGTATTTCTCATTATAATCCATGTTGTTATTTTCCGGATTATAACCGTATTGATTAATTGGCTGCTCAAATAATGAATAATCAACACCTTCATAAAAATTAAATAGTACTACATCGGCTGTATAAACAGGTAAACCGGCAATCTTTTCCTGCGGAATACCTTTTGTACTCACAAAATAGCGTTTTTGTACATATCCGGGTTTTGAAATAGTTACATCATATTCGCCATCTAAAGGCAAGTTTATTTTATACTCGCCCTGCTGATTAGCAGTAAACGCGTTAAATAAGAAAGAATTTTGTGTAACCTGCACCAAAGCTCCGTTTAAAACAGCATTAGCTTCGTTATAAACTGTGCCTTTAAATTGTACAAATCCCTCACTAGCACGGCCAAGAGAGGCTATCAGCACTAGAAAAATTATTTGTTTAAATCTTTTCATAAGTTTCAATTTAACGGCTTATACTTTAAATTGGTCGGCAAAGTTACATATTTAATCGACCTTTCTATTAACTTTAACTTGTTAATAAATACTAAAACGCAAACGCCGTGCCAGCGAAAATAATAATTAAGATATGCGCGACAGTTTTAACAAGAACTGTATTTTCCGGTCATTTTTTCTCATTTCTTTAACGTTTATTAATATTGCAGGTTAAATGCCTACATTTATCCTTGTCTTTTTATAATAGTATTTATGCGCTTTCTTCCCATTAAATTCCTTCTTTTAAGTATAAGTCTACTCTTATCCTCACTTTCATTTTCGCAAAATGAATATGTAGATTATCGTTCCTCTACAAATCCCTTGTATTGGAAGAACCGTAAGCCTTTTGAAGGTTACTGGCAACAGGATGTACATTATACCATCAAAGCCGAGATCAACGATAGCACTGATATTCTTTCCGGCAACCAGGAATTAACTTACTGGAATAATTCGCCGTATGATATTTCTTTCGTGTATTTTCATTTATATAGCAATGCACAAACCAAAGGCTCGTATGCTGCCGATCTTTATAAAAACAACGATTATAAATTAAAATTTGGTAAATACCGCTCGCAAGGTTTAGGTACACAGGTAGAAAAAATTACAATTAACGGACAGGAATTAAAAACCGAATTAGACAACACTATATTAAAAGTATATTTTCCAAAACCATTAAAATCGGGAGAATCGCTTACAATGGTAATGGATTTTAAAACTTATTTTGATTCGGAAGCTATTCGTAACCGTATGAAATTATTTAATGCATTTGGCAATAAACATTATGATATTGTTCACTGGTACCCCCGTGTAACTGTATTGGATGCCAAGTTTGCCTGGAATACAGACCAACATATGGATCACGAATTTTACGGAGATTTTGGTTCGTTTAACGTAGAAATGACACTCCCAAACAATTATGTGATGGATGGAACCGGTACTTTATTAAACGAAAAAGAAGTGTTGCCCGATACGCTTCGTGCAAAATTAGACATCAGTAATTTTTTGAAGAAACCTTTTAACTCTCCTCCATCTGTTATTACAAAAAAAGACGGTACAAAAAAAACCTGGAGATTCTCGGCCATGAATGTTCATGATTTTGCCCTTACCGCCGACCCTACATATCGCATTGGCGAAAGCAACTGGGATGGTGTACGTTGTATTGCTCTGGTGCAAGAGCCTCACGCAGCTGGCTGGTACAATTGCGCAAAATATATTGGTAAGGTTTTAGAAGTAAATTCATATAATATTGGCCCGTATCATCATCCAAAAATGATAGTTGCCGATGCTCAGGATGGCATGGAATATCCTATGCTAACGCTTTGTGGCGGTTACGACCCAAGCTACCGCGGTTTACTGGTGCATGAAATGACACACAACTGGTTTCAGGGAATGATAGGTACCAACGAAAATTACCGTGCCTTTATGGATGAAGGTTTTACGCAATTTTATACCGCAGATACCTATCAGTATATTGATGGCCCGATAATGATAGAGCCAAAACCAAAAAGTAACTATATTGAAAAATTTACCGAACCTGTTCGTGTATTGGATGATGAGATCTATAATAGTTTTTATACAGGCGCTGTAATTCGTAACGAAGAGCTTCCTTTAAATACGCATAGCGATGATTTTAATGGTGGTATTCGCCATGGCGGTGGTTACGGACAAGTGTACACTAAAACTGCAGCCATGCTAAAAAACTTAGAATATGTATTAGGTCGTTCTTTTTTTGATAAGGCCATGCAGCATTATTTTAAGCAATGGAAATTCTGCCACCCCTACCCTGAAGATTTTAGAAATTCAATTATTGGTTTTACCGGTGTTGATCTTAATTGGTTCTTTGATCAATGGTTAGAAACAACAAAAACGGTTGATTATAAGGTCGGAAGAGTGAAGCACAAAAAAAACAATGTGTATGAAATAACTTTTAAACGCAAAGGCACCATGCAAATGCCGATTGATTTTGTTGTTATTGACAAGAACGATTCTGCCCGCCATTATTATATTCCAAATACCTGGTTCGAAAAACCAACAGGCGCAAACACGCTGCCCCGCTGGATCGGCTGGGGACCAAAACTAAAACCAACATATACCGCAACATTAAACATTGGTACAAAAATTAAAAATGTGATCATTGATCCATCTTACCGTTTGGCAGATGTAGATATGACCAACAATATAAAACGCGGCAAAATTAATTTACGTTTCGATTCGCATGTTTACAATCCACCTAACTGGAAAAAATATGATATGCGTATTCGCCCGGGAGTTTGGTATAACGGTTATGATGGTGTTAAGATAGGAGCTGTTCTATCAGGCGATTATCTTTTTACAAAAAATATTTTTGAATTAGGTGTTTGGTTAAGCAGCGGCTTAGGTCAGGCATATTTAGATAGCACTGTTAGGATAAATGCGTTTAATAAGATCTCTTTTTTGTTTGATTATAAAACTTCTTTGAACAGGTACATAAAGAAATCAAACATGTACCTGCAATTAAAATCACTAGATGGATTAGATGGCGGAACAATTGGTTTTGAAAAAAGAAGCAATAATAATAAAACACGCATTTACACGCATTTAAAAGCTATGTTGCGCGACGTGCCACAGGATTTGGTTTACCTGATAAATGATAAAGAATGGGGCTATCAAAAATTAAACAGCGCAATACATGTTGGTTTAGAACACACCTACAAATACAAAAAAGGCGTAGGTGTTATTAATATGAATTTACGAACCGCCGCATTTACAAACGATTACGATTACTCCGCAGCAACCATGAGTACGGTAAACAGAAATGATCTTGGCAAAATAAATATAAATACACGTTTATTTGCTCAAATAGGTTTCGGAAATAGTTTACCATCCGAATCGATGTTATTTGCCGCAGGAGCAAATAATGAAGAATTAATGGACAATAAATATACCCGATCAATGGGTATCGTTCCCCGTGAATGGGGTAACTACGGTAATGTTACCAATCATTTTACCGCGGGTGGTGGACTAAATTTAAGAGGTTACAGCGGTTACTTATTAGCACAAAAAAATGCCGATGGTTCTTTTAGTTATAATTATAAAGGCGCAACCGGTGCCGCTTTTAATACAGAGATAGAATTTGGTGAATTATTTAAATTCATTAATCCTAGATTTTTAAAGAACAGTATTAAACTACAACCATACTTTTTTGGAGATGCCGGGATCATCAACACGCAACCCGCAAATCAGCCAAATGTAATGAGTGATGTACTTGTAGACGCAGGTGTTGGAACAACCCTAACCATTACGCGTTGGGGTCAATTAGTTAATATTAAACCTTTAACAATACGTTTTGATATGCCGTTTTTTATTAATCGTTTACCTTATGCCGAAAAAGATTATGTTCAATTCAGGTGGATGATTGGTATTAATAAAGCATTTTAAAGAATTGTTATGTTTCTGTAACGAATTAGTGCATTAAAATTTAATAAAAAATCTCTCATATCATTTGAGGGATTTTTTTTTTATACCGTCAACTGGGTATTTTTTAATTTCATCGATTTTATTGAGTAGAACTAATATTATACTTAGGAAAAAATTATGCTACCTTGTAATAATTTATAACTTTGTTAACTCGTTTTTGGAGCAAAATTATTTTTAATAAATTTATAAAAAAATTTAAATGTTTGGTGTTCCATTGAACGCGTTTTTATATTAATGAATAGAAATTTTTATAAAATAATATTTATTTTTTCTTTGATCATCAGTTCAGGAAAAAATTTCTATTCGCAAAACCCAGCAGCTTGCAACAACCTTACCAATCTATGCACTAATTCTGTTTTTAGTTTTAGCGCCGGTTCCGGAACAGGTTTAACTGCCGGTTTAAATATTAGCAACCCTTTTGCAAATCCACAAGCAGTTAATGTGGGTTGTATGTTTACTAATGTGGCAAATCCTCAATGGCTGTTATTGAATATTACCACAGGTGGCAATCTCGGCTTTTCTTTTGGCGCGTTTGGTTCGGCTTTTCCACAAGCGGGAAATTATGATTGGATCATGTGGCCTTATTCACCAACAGCCTGCAATGATATTTTTAATAATATTTTGCCTCCGGTGGCTTGTAACTGGAATTGCACCGGCGGCGGCGGCACAGGTATGGGAACTGTTCCTGCCGGTGGATCTCCTTGTAATTTTCAACCCTCAATTCCAGTACTTCAGGGACAACAATATATTATTTTGATCACCAATCCTAGTGGTGTAAATACGCCTGTATCTTTTAGCATGACAGGTAGCGCAGCAGTTTCGTGTAATCCTATCTTATTTAATAACCAAACAGCATGCCCGGGTCAGCAAGCTGTGTTTACGGGTACATGGGTTAATTCAAGCGGAGGCTCGTATACTTTGCAGCCGGGTAATATCGTGCAGGCCAGCCCATCATTTACTGTTAGTTCCTTAACCACACAGGTTTATACCGTTAGCGCCCAGGGTACCAACTTATCTGCAATACCCATTGCAGACCAAACAACGTTTACTCTAAACATCAATCCAATTATTCCCATTTCAGTTACAACTCCCACAAATTTTTGTTATGGCAGTAACGCCACATTTACCGTTAGCCCTGCAGGCACCGGAACCTTTAACGTTACCGGACCGAGTGCGCCTACAACGTCTTTTGCTACAACCTCCATCGCTTATCCAAATGTTACTACACCAAACATAGGTACTTTTACGATTGCAGCGAGCTATACAAATGGATGTACGGGTACACAAACTGCGCAGATTAATGTGTCGCCTAATCATTCAATTACGGTAAGTTCAAATACGAATGTGTGTATGAATGGTACTGTAAATTTAACCTCTTCTATGCCTACAGCAACTGCTTATGCGTGGACGGGTCCTAACGCTTTTAACTCTGCCGCACAAAACCCTGTGCTTAATACAATGCAACCAATTGAGTCGGGAGTTTACACAGTAACGTCAAATATTAATTTTAATGGCATAACCTGCCTGCGTTCAAATACAGTTCAGGTAGCTGTGGTAACAACAAGTGCAGTAGCTGTTACTCCTAACTTTACCCTTTGCCAGGCCTCAAATTTAAATCTTACATCCAATGCAACAGGTGCATTTTCTTATTCATGGACGGGCCCTGGTACTTATACCTCCGGGTTACAAAATCCAACGGTTAGCGGTATTCTTCCTTCCGGCGCGGGTAATTACACAAGTACAGCTTATTTTACAAACGGGTCTTTAACCTGCACCAGGTCTGCGGTATCTAACGTTTCGGTAGTTGCCACATCTACTGTTAATATTGCGGTGCCTCAAAATACTTGCCAGAATGCTAATATAAATTTAAGTATGACTGCAACGGGCGCTACCGGGTTTAACTGGGCGGGCCCAAATAGTTTTACTTCAACAAACGCTTCAACAAATATTGTAAATGTGCAACCTGTAGCTTCGGGCATTTATACGGCAACGGCCACATTCTCTATCGGTGCGGTCACCTGCTCAACTTCCAGCACAGCATCTATGAATGTTGTAGCTACAAGCACAGTGGCAGTTATCCCCAGTTTTACTGTGTGCCAGGGATCCAGTTTAAATTTAATTTCTAATGCTGTAGGAGCCGCTTCGTATTCGTGGAATGGGCCGGGTGCTTACACTTCCAGTAGTCCAAATCCATTACTTACTTCAATTCTTCCATCAGCTGCCGGCAATTATTCAGCTATAGCTTCTTTTACAAACGGTGTTTTAACCTGCACAACCGGTGCGGTATCTAACGTCTCGGTAGTTGCCACTTCCCCGGTTACACTTACTATTCCTACACATACTTGCCAGCATGCTAATATAAATTTAAGCATGGCTGCAACTGGAGCCACCGGGTTTAACTGGGCGGGCCCAAATGGTTTTACTTCTACAAACGCTTCAACAAACATTGTAAATGTGCAGCCCGTAGCTTCGGGTATTTATACAGCTACAACCACGTTCTCTATTGGTGCTGTCACCTGCTCAACTTCCAATACAGCATCCTTGAGTGTTGTATCAACAAGCACAGTAGCAGTTACACCAAATTTTACTGTGTGCCAGGGGTCCAATTTAAATCTATTATCCAATGCAACAAGTGCGGGTTCATACTCCTGGAGTGGGCCGGGCGGCTTTACTTCCGCAGCGCAAAACACGTTAGTGCTAGGCATGCTTCCTTCCGGCGCCGGTAATTACACATCTACAGCTTATTTTACAGACGGTGTTTTAACCTGTACAACGGCTGCAGTATCTAACGTCTCGGTAGTTGCCACATCTACTGTTAATATTGCAGTGCCTCAACATACTTGCCAGAATGCTAATATAAATTTAAGTATGACTGCAACGGGCGCTACCGGGTTTAACTGGGCGGGCCCAAATGGTTTTACTTCAACAAACGCTTCAACAAACATTGTAAATGTGCAGCCAATAGCTTCGGGTATTTATACGTCAACGGCCACATTCTCTATTGGCGCTGTTACCTGCTCAACTTCAAGTACAGCATCCATGAATGTTGTATCTACAAGCACAGTAGCAGTTATCCCCAATTTTACTGTGTGTCAGGGATCCAGTTTAAATTTAATTTCTAATGCCGCAGGCGCGGCTTCGTATTCATGGAATGGTCCGGGCACTTACACATCCGGTGTTCAAAATCCATTACTTACTGCAATTCTTCCATCAGCTGCCGGCAATTATTCAGCCATTGCTTCTTTTACAAATGGTGTTTTAACCTGTACAACCGGCGCGGTAACCAACGTTTCGGTGGTTGCCACATCTACTGTTAATATTGCGGTGCCTCAACATACTTGCCAGAATGCAACAATCAATTTAAACATGACTGCAACGGGCGCTACCGGGTTTAACTGGGCAGGGCCAAATGGTTTTACTTCAACAAACGCTTCAACAAACATTGTAAATGTGCAGCCTGTAGCTTCGGGCATTTATACAGCAACCGCCACATTCTCTATTGGCGCTGTTACCTGCTCAACGTCAAGTACAGCATCCATGAATGTTGTGCCTACAAATACGGTTGCTGTTACCCCAAATTTCACTTTGTGCCAGGGCGCAAGTTTAAATTTAGTTTCCAATGCAGGTGCGGTTTCTTATTCGTGGAATGGGCCGGGCGGCTTTACTTCTGCAGCGCAAAACACGTTAGTGCTAGGCATGCTTCCTTCCGGCGCCGGTAATTACACATCTACAGCTTATTTTACAGACGGTGTTTTAACCTGCACAACGGCTGCGGTATCTAACGTCTCAGTAGTTCCCACATCTACTGTTAATATTGCAGTGCCTCAGCATACCTGCCAGAATGCAACAATCAATTTAAACATGACTGCAACGGGCGCTACCGGGTTTAACTGGGCAGGGCCAAATGGTTTTACTTCAACAAACGCTTCAACAAACATTGTAAATGTGCAGCCCATAGCTTCAGGTATTTATACAGCAACGGCCACATTCTCTATTGGCGCTGTTACCTGCTCAACTTCAAGTACAGCATCCATGAACGTTGTGCCTACAAGCACGGTGTTTGTTATTCCAAATTTTACTGTTTGTGAGGGAACCAGTTTAAATTTAATTTCTAATGCCAGCGGAGCTGCTTCGTATTCATGGAACGGGCCCGGAAGTTATAATTCACCTTCACAAAATCCATTGCTTACTTCAATTCTCCCTTCTGCTGCGGGCAATTATTCAGCTATTGCTTCTTTTACAAATGGTGTTTTAACCTGTACAACCGGTGCGGTAACCAACGTTTCGGTGGTTGCCACACCAACAACAGCTATTACTTATTCTCCAAATATCTGCCAGAATGCTACCGCCAATTTTGCGGCTTTGGCCCCAGGTGCAGTTTCTTATACATGGACAGGACCAAATAGCTTTTCTGCTACCGGTGCAACAGCCTCTATCCCTGGCATTCAAACTAACGGTTCGGGTATTTACACAACTACAACTTTGTTTTCAATAGGTACCGTAAGCTGCCTAACCAGTGTTACCAACTCAGTAAATGTAGTTGGCACCAACACTGTTGCCGTTTCTCCCAATTTTACTATTTGTGCCGGTGCTACCGTTACTTTAACATCAAATGCAAGCGCGGCAAATTCTTATTCGTGGAACGGACCGGGAGGATATACATCGTCTTCACAAAATCCAACAATACCGGGCATTCTTACAACAGGTACCGGAGTTTATACTGCAACCGCATTTTTTATTAGTAACAGCTACACCTGTAGTACATTTGCAACTTTAAATGGTTCTGTAATCGCTATCCCGCAGTTAACTGTTAGTGCTACAACTACTGTTATTTGTGCTACAGAAAGTGCAACACTCAACGCGAGTGGATCGCTTAACTATACATGGACACCGGCAGCAACTTTAAATACAGGGAATGGGCCGACGGTAATAGGCAATCCATTAGTAACAACGGTTTACAGTATTACGGGGCAAGACGCCAGTGGATGCTTTAAATCAAATACGATAACATTAGCAGTTAACCCTCTGCCCACATTAACTGCAATAAGCAATACCATGTGTTTTGGAACAACCGCTTCTTTAACGGCTGGCGGAGCTACAGCTTATACCTGGGCGCCCGCGGGATCACTTAGCAGTGCAAACGGATCAACGGTAAGTGCAAGCCCGGCAACAACTACTATATACACAATTACAGGAGCCAGCAATAAAGGCTGTTTAAATACGACTACAGCAAGTGTGCTTGTAAAACCACTGCCTGTGCTGACAATAGCCGATCATACGATCTGTTTGGGTAAATCTGCAAACGTTAGTGTAAGTGGTGCAACCAACTACACGTGGTCTCCTGCCGGAACTCTAAACACCGCAACTCAGCCAAACGTTATTGCTACGCCAACGCAAAACACTACTTATACAGTAATAGGGCAAGATGTTAATGGCTGTATATCGTCAACTATATCCAACGTTATTGTAAATTCGCTTCCCGTTATTGCTATTACATCGCCGGGTACTATTTGTGCCGGACAAAGCGCCCCACTCTCTGCCAGTGGTGCAAACACTTATACCTGGAGCAACGGACCTCAAACATCACTTCAATTGGTAAGTCCTGTAATTTCAACCGTATATACTGTAACGGGAAAAGATGGTAATGGATGTATTAATACAAATACCGTATTTTTAAATGTATTAATACAGCCAACATTAAATATTACAGGAAGTCCTACCGTTTGTTTAGGAAATTTGCTAACGCTTACCGCTTCGGGCGGGCCTGATTATACCTGGGATACGGGAGAAACAACAAACGTTATTACGATCGCACCCGACTCAAGCGCTGTTTATACTGTTAGCTCCGGCATTGCGCCCTGCAATTCTTCTACTGTATTTGCAGTTACGGTTTACACGCCTCAAATTCCGGCATCTTACGCAGTCCCTTCTACAATTATATATGGCGCATCAAGTGTAATCAACGCAAACGTGCCCGTTGGCAATAGTTTTAACTGGTTATCGTCACCCGATATAAGTTGTAATGCTTGCCAAACAAATACTGTTACTCCAACAACAACAACTATTTACAGCTTGACGCTTACAGATAGCCAGGGTTGCATAATTACCAATACGGTTTTAGTTGAAGTAGATATAATTTGCGGAGAAGTGTTTGCCCCGTCTGCATTTAGTCCAAACGGCGATGGTTTTAACGACTTCTGGTGCGTGTACGGAAATTGTCTTAACTCTATGAGCTTACAGCTTTATAACCGTTGGGGAGAAAAAGTATTTGAAAGTAACGATAAAAGTATTTGTTGGGATGGCACGTATAATGGTGTAATGCAAAACGACGCTGTTTTTATTTACCAGTTAACAACAACGCTCGTAAATGGAGATAAAATAGTTAAAAAAGGAAACCTGACATTGAAAAGATAAAATGAAAGTAAAAAAACTATATTTCATTATTTTTATACTGTTTGCTAAGAACATCTTTTGCCAGGATGTTCATCTTACGCAATATTTTATAGCGCCCCAAACCATCAATCCATCAGCGTTTGGCGTTATTAATTCTTTTGAAGCGGGGTTTCAATATAAATCGCAATGGAATGCTTTTACAAAGGGTTTTACTACCTACTCTGCTTTTGTGAACAAACAGATTCCAAACAGAAGGCAGGACAATAAAGGCTTCTTTTCGGTTGGCCTGAATTTTAGTTATGATAAATCAGGAGACAGCAGATTAACAAATACAAGCGGTGGCTTGCCAATAAATTATTCATTAAAACTAAATAACCACCAATTTCTTACTTCAGGCATATCGGTTGGTTTTGCGCAAAAAACTTTATCAAATCTTAACCAAACCTGGGGCTCGCAGTTCGATGGCTTAAATTACAACCCAGCTTTACAGGGCGAAAATGCGACAAGACAAACAATTGCAGCACTGGATCTCGGCGCCGGTATAGCTTTAATAAATAAAAAGAATAATAAAAAGTTTGCCGCAAGTAACGAACCTTCAAACACACTGGGATTTTCGGTTGCTCACATTAATAAACCCAGCTATTCTTTTAATAAAAGCAGCAAAGAGCGATTGCTAATGCGTTTTAATTTATATGAATCCTTTAACTATTGTTTTAATGGCACGCCATACTCTATTTCACCATCGCTTTTAGTGCAATACCAGGGTGGAGCCAGCGAAGCGATTTTGGGAGCTATGTTCCAATACAGATCAGGTAGCGATTCGTACATTACCGGTCTCAAAAAAACAAAAGCATTTGGTTTTGGCGCTTATTACCGTTATAGAGATGCGCTTGCATTAAGTGCATTCACCGAAGTGAAGAAAATTATTTTCGGAGTGTCCTATGATTTAAACACCTCTACATTGCAAAAAACATCTAAAAGTAGAGGTGGTCTTGAAATATTTATTAAATTAAGGAACGCAAGTCACCTTTACAGAGGATTTGGTAAATGGTAAAACTTTTATTAAGATTTGATCTCAATTTTTAGTTAATAGCGGCAATAGCTTCAATAGAATAACAAACCCGTAAACCTTCATTAGCAATAACGTCTCTTAGTGTAATCACCATTTTATTTGCATATCAAATTCGAATGAAGATTTAACATTATTCTAAACTATAATTATGATAAATAATGTTTAAAGAACGTTCCTTCTATCTTTAATATTTATATTTGACTTCTTTAAAAACTAAAACAAAATAACATGCTACAAAAATTAAAAAACCTTACTGCCGCAGTGGCCATTATGGCTCTAACTGCAACAAGTACTAACGCACAATTAAAAGTGCCTGCACCAAGTCCGTTACAAACAATTAAGCAAGCATTTGCTTTATCTGATATTACTATTGAATATTCTCGCCCGAGTGCTAAAGGCCGTGTAATTTATGGTGATGTTGTTCCTTTTGGAAAGGTATGGCGTACAGGCGCTAACGGCGCTACAAAAATTACTTTTGGTGAAGATGTAAAGGTAGAAGGAAATGATGTAAAAGCAGGAACCTATGCTATTTATTCGATACCAAATAAAGACAGCTGGGAGATTATGTTATACAAAGACCTTACTTTAGGTGGAAATGTTGCAGAATATAAAAAAGAAAATGAATTGGTACGTTTTGTTGTTAAGCCTACAAATATGGGGGATGACAAAGTGGAGACTTTTTCTATCGACTTTTCTGACATGACACCTACTACAACAAAAATTGAATTAGTTTGGGAAAAAACCCGAGTGGCAATAAAAGTAGTTGCAGATATTGATGCTAAGATCATGAAAACAATAGATGCTACTGTAGTTAAAGATAATAAACCATATTTTCAGGCAGCAAGTTATTATTATGATAACGACAAAGATCTAAAATTAGCTGGAGAATGGGCAGACAAAGCTTTTGCTGCTAACCCAAAAGCATATTGGGTATTGATGCTAAAAGCAAAGATACAAGCAAAACAAAAAGACGCTAAAGGAGCTGTTGCAACTGCCGAACAAGTAGTTACAATTGCAACGGCTGAACAGGATGATTCTTATGTTGCTCAGGCAAAAAAATTAATTGCAGATAATAAGAAGTAATTCAAAAGATTAAAATTTAAAAGTCCCGTATTTAATTAATGCGGGACTTTTTTTATGCAACATTTTTCCTTCTATTAAACATCTGCTGTATTGTAAACGCAAACATCATCACCAACACACAACCAATTACATTTAGCCATAAAAAAGCCGTGAGGTCAACGATCCATGCGTATACAATAAATGCTTCTGCAATTATTGCCGCATAAAAAACAGCGGTCCCTCCCACTCGCTTCATGTAAAAAGCAACAAGAAAAATTCCTAAAATAGTGCCATAAAATAAAGAGCCTAAAATATTAACCGCTTCAATTAAATTGCCTAAACGGCTGGCGTAAAAAGCTACAGCAATACAAAACAAGCCCCAAAGCAATGTTATCCAACGCGAAGCAGAAAGATATTTTGCGTCACTCTCGCTTTTCTTAAAAATGCGTTTATAAAAATCAACAACAGTTGTTGATGCCAGTGAATTTAAACCACTGGCGGTTGAGCCCATAGCCGCGAGAAAAATAACAGCTATCAATATTCCTACTATTCCCACCGGTAACTGGTTTGTTACAAAGCTTAAGAAAATATAATTAGTATCATTTGTATCTGCTTTTGGATCATTCTTTTTCATTAAAGCAGTAACTTCATTTCTGATCTCAGTATTTTTTTTATCAGCTAGCTGCACATTATTACGCGCTTCATCAATAGCGGTTTCGTCTTTGCTTTTAACAGCATTTACAAGACTTTCAACGCGGGTTTGTTTTTCTTTAAAAGCAATTGCATATTTTTCTTCAAGAGCTTTATAATCTTGCTTGTAAATACTTTTTTCGATCTTGTTTACTTCTACTTTATTAAAAAATAATGGTGCCTGGTGAAACTGATAAAAGACAAATACCATAACACCAATTAATAAAATAAAAAATTGCATGGGTATTTTTACAAGGCCATTCATTATTAAACCCAAACGACTTTGCGTAACTGAACTTCCGGTTAAATAGCGTCCTACCTGCGATTGATCGGTACCAAAATAAGATAGCTGTAAAAAAAATCCACCAATAATACCTGACCAAATATTATATCTGTTATTAAGATCAAAGGTTGTGTCAATGGCATTTAACTTGTTCATCTTTCCGGCAATATGTAAAGCGTCAACAAAGCCAACATTTGCAGGAAGCAAGTGAACAACCATATACGCTGCCAAAAAAAGACCACCAAAGATGATACTCATTTGCAATACCTGTGTGTAGGAAACAGCCTTGGTGCCGCCATAAACGGTATAAATAATAACCAGTAAGCCATTAAAAATAATGGTATAAAAAACATCTACATTTAAAATAGTAGATAAAATTATGGCAGGCGCGTAAATAGTAATCCCGGTTGATAAACCTCTTTGTAATAAAAATAAAGAAGCCGTTAAAGTGCGTGTTTTGTTATCAAAACGTTTTTCTAAGAATTCGTAGGCCGTAAATACTTTTAATTTACTGAACATAGGAATGAAGGTGATGCATAGCACTACCATAGCTAATGGCAGACCAAAATAAAATTGCACAAAACGTAAACCATCGCTATAACCCTGGCCGGGTGCAGAAAGAAACGTAATCGCGCTGGCTTGCGTAGCCATAACAGAAAGCCCTACGTGGTACCAGGGCAATTTTCTATCTGCTAATAAATAACCATCAATATTTTTTGTACCACGGCTTTTCCATATACCATAAAGTATAATAAACAAAAGCGTAACGCTTAATACCAACCAATCTATTAAGCTCATTTAAAATACTGTGTAAAAAAGTAAAGAAAAACAATAACAAGGACCAACACACCAATAACTACTGCATATACGTTGCTCCACTTTTTCATTACTGATATTATTTATTCTGTGGGAGACTTAATAAATTAACGAAAAGTCGGTAGGCCCCTGGAATGCCTGCCGGCAGCTCCCTAAAGAAAACCAGTCCTGTATACACAAAATTACCTTTACCTGACTTGGCAATAATTAAACTACCATCACTTACTTTTTCTCCCGGATCGGCTATAGAAAAAATAGTTTCGTATTGTTTATCAATTTCGGTTGCAAAATAAATACCACGTTCCTGTATCCAGCCATCAAAATCTTTTGCAGTTATTTGATTAGGAAAATTTAAAGCTGAGTGTTTTTCATTTATAAATTTCATCTCTGCTTTCTCATCTGTAACACGATCCCTTGAAATAGTAAAAGGAAAAGGACCAATATTTGCTTTAACGGGACCAATACGGTTATTGGTATTATACTGAACAATTAAATTGCCACCATTTTTTACATAATCCATTAATTTATTATAATGAATTTGTAAACGGTCGTTTGTATTATAAGCACGTACGCCTGTAACAATAGCATTGTATTTAGAAAGATCCTCGTTCAATAATAATTCATCGGTTAACATCGTTACATTATAACCAATTTGTTTTAAAGCCGCAGGCACATCATCACCAGCACCGGCGATGTATCCAATATTGGTTCCGGCTTTTTTAAGATCAACATTTACAAGCCCTGCTTCTGCATCGCTTAAAATAAATTGATAAGGAATATGATCGTACTCTATACGCTTAATACTCTTGCTAAATTTATTGTTATTAGCATCGGTTATAAACGCTTCGAGCTTACCATTAGCGTCATCTTTGGCAACGGTTATGGTTGCCTCAACAACAATTTCATCATTTTTATTTTTAAGTTTTATTGCGGGATTTTTAATGAAAACTTTACTTCCGTTACTTGTTTTTAAATGCAACGTCCCTTCAAAATTACTTTGATTGGCTTTAACGGTTAACAAAACAGTTTTAGGGTTTGAATCGCTAAACACAAAAACTTTTTCAGAAATATTTACTGTAACAGGAGGCAACACCTCAAAAGGCCTATAGATCTCGCCTTTAACAGGATCGGTATATTTATACACCAGATCACGACTGATCTTTAAATTCAGATCAAGAATATTAATATCGAAGATTATATTTTGTGCTGCGTCGTTTTCCGGTTTCCCAATCAATGAGTGGTCATTAACAGTATAAATTCCAACATCGTGTTTATCATTTAACCAATAAGGATTTGAATATACAAGTGTTGCCGGAATTTTTTCTTTACGTTTGAACGTATACATTTCATTGGCTTTTAAAGCAAGAGAAGTTGTTGTATCACTTATTAAATAATTTACTTTATTTAATTTTACATCGTTCTTATTACGATTTACAATCTGTACAATGATGTTTGCTTCTTGTCCGGGAATACCAATATAATCGGCAGCAAAAGCCTCCAACCATAAACCTGAGCAGCCTAACAATAGTGTTTCTGTTTCTTTTAATTTTTGTTTTTTCCAGTATTTAAGGTTTGAGTCTTTTTCATCAAGAGATAGTAATTGTTTATAAATAGAAACCAATTCAGGTACTGAGTTTTCAGGATATTGGGCATTGAATTTCTTAATACACTCTTCAATTGTTTTCTGAATTTTTTCCGTTCCCTTTAATCTGTTCCATGAAATATTTATTCCTTCAAAAATATCGTTCTTAACGCTATCGCCTTTTAATAATTTAAAATATTCAATATTTGATCCACGTTGCTTACCTGAACCAAAACCCTGGCTTTTATGCATAGAGCGGCTTTCGGCAGCAATTTCTCCATACCCTTTTCCTAATAAAGGATTAAATACACCCACATCTATCTTAACCTGGTTAGGCGCAGTTGTATTAGTGCCACCAAAATTAAATGTATTCCAGTAAATACGTTTTGCCTGCCATACTTCTAAAGTTTTTAATTGTTCCGGAAATTTTTTAGGGTCTGCCGCTGCATCAAAAGCTTCAACGGCTAACATTGCAGATGCTGTATGATGTCCATGTCCACCCTCACCCGTTGTTGGGAAGCGGCAAATAATAACATCGGGTTTAAATTTGCGAATGGTTAAAACTACGTCTGCTAAAATACTATCCTTGTTCCAAAAAGTAAACGTCTCTTCCGGATTTTTAGAGTAACCAAAATCATTTGCGCGGGTAAAGAATTGTTCTGCCCCATCCGTTCTGCGCGCAGCAAGTAACTCCTGTGTGCGAATCAAACCCAACAATTCGCCTTGCTCTTTTCCTATTAAATTTTGACCGCCATCGCCGCGTGTTAAAGAAAGATAGCCTGTTCTTAATTTTTTTTCATTGGCCAAATAACCAAGCAAGCGCGTGTTCTCATCATCTGGATGAGCTGCTACATATAAAACAGAACCAACTGTATTTAACTTTTTTAGATGCTGAATTATTTCAGCAGAATTTAGCTGCGTATTTACTTGTGAAAATAAATTAGAGGCAATAAAAACCGGCAAGGCCAGTAGTAAACGAAAATTGGTCATAATAATTCTTAAAACAAGTTTTGAAGGTAAGAAATATTAAAAATTATAAGCATTAATAACGTTAAAACAAGCTAAAATTTGATGAAACGTTAAAATTGAAAAGTACCATAGCTGCATTGTTTTTCACAATACCCATTAAGTTCTGTTTAATTAATTTTACTTTATAAAACCAATATCATGAAAACAATTCTTCTTTCTGCTTTAATTTTTTGTTTCTCCTTTACCAGCAATTCGCAAATTTTAAACGGTGGAATGGAAACCTATTCATTCACTGCATTTGACACCATCCCAACCAACTGGACTGTGAGATCGCCTTACGGATCGATAGTTGGGCAAACCAACGATGCACATAGCGGAAATTATGCCTTCGCCATTAACACATGGTATTATTACGGCTATGATATGATGGTGAACGGATACATTGAACAAGGCGATTTTTTATTTAACTGGATGAAAGGAGGAACACCCGTTAGCGGCAAACCAACTGCATTAAAAGGTTTTTATAAATATACAGAGACGCTCGTAACAGATTCGGCAATGGCAAAAGTATTATTAAAAAAATGGAATACCACCTTAAATAAATTTGATACGATCTCTTTTGGAGAAACCAGATTAGCACCAACAAATACATATACCAATTTTGAAATAGCGCTTACCGATTATTCTGTTGGAGTGCAGCCAGATTCGATCGTTATTTATTTTGTTTCACATGACCCTAAAAATTTTGGGATTCCACCAAATGGCAATGCAAGATTTTTATACATAGATGATCTTTCTTTAACACAACCGGTTGGAATAATGGAATCTAAAAAAGATAATTCCGTATCTGTTTATTATGCAAATAACGATTTAAATATTATTAATAACCAAGGAAAAATATTTTCGACCTCTATTTATTCAATTGACGGCAAACTTCTTCTCGAAAAAGAAATAAACACTACCAGAGCTATAATTCCGGTTTCAGAATACAACAAAGGCGTTTATATTATAAAAATAAAAGGAGAAGTTAATTTGCAGCAAAAGTTTTTTAAAGACTAAAAAGCGGGATCGCTCCCGCTCTTCTCTACTTTGAATTTAATTTAAGCAGGCAAATAATTCAGTTAACTCATCCTGTGTAAGATCACGCCACTCACCTATTTTTAATTTACCGAGTTTAATATTCATTACGCGTACACGCTGTAATTTTATTACCTGGTAATCATATGCGTTGCACATACGGCGAATCTGGCGATTGAGCCCTTGTGTAAGCGTTATTCTAAAAATACGTTTTGCATTAGGTTCCAAACTAACCGTACATGGTTTTGTTTTTATCTTTTCGCCATTAAGTAAAATACCTTCAGAAATTTCTTTTAAAAACTGTTTACGCACCGGAAAATTTAATGTAACAATATATTCTTTTTCGTGATTGTATCCTGAATTAGCGATCTTATCAATGATCTCGCTATGATTGGTTAATAGGATCAATCCTTCCGAATCCTTATCCAAACGGCCAACAGGATAAATATTTTGTTCGTGCCCTATTGCATCAATTATATTATTCGCAATTTTTTCAGATGTGCATTCTATGCCTTTTGGTTTATTGTAAACTATATAAGTTGGCACATAATCTTTAACTGTTATTTCTTTTCCGTCTATTAAAACCACATCACCCTCTTTAACAGTGGTACTGATGGTTGCCACCTTACCGTTTACCAGAACTTTTTTCTCCTCTATCAACTCATTTGCCTTTCTGCGGGAAGTAAAGCCAGACTGCCCTACGTATTTATCTATTTTCATGCTGCAAATATACCAAAACAAAAAAGGTGTCACGGAAGTAACACCTTATATTAATGAAATAATCCCTTTTAACTTAAGTTAAGCGACTAAAACCCGAAGCTTAGCCCTAAATTCAAGCGAACGTTTCCATTAAGATCTCTTTCATTATTTGATTTATAAATATCTGTTAAACCCTGGTAATAGCCTGCATCTATATTTAACCAAACAGCTCTTAATAAGCGGTAATTAAATCCTAAAGAAGCATTTACCCCAACATCAGTAGTATTGTAAGCTGAATTATCTCCCTTATTGGTTAAAAAACCTATAGTTGGCCCAATTGCTACTTTCGGACGAAAATCCTGATCATAATCTCTAAAAAAGTAAATTACTTTTACTGGTAAACGCACATAATTTAATTCGGTTGTAGATGTGTACTCGGGTGTTTCAAATTTCACGCCTTCGCGCGAATAAGTTGCATCTATTCCGAATCCTAAATGTTCGTACGGCGAGAAAATAGCCGATAGACCCGCATCCCAGGATGGCATAAATGAAGGGTCGCTATAAGGCACCAAAAAAGAATGCCCGAAAGCGCCTTTAACACCTATTGAAAATTTTGATTGTTCGATCGGCTGTGGTGGAATAATATCGTTATTAGTTTGTGCGTATGAACCTATAGATGCAGATATACAAGCTATTATTATATTTATTTTTTTCATGACGGTTTATTTAATTTATTAATAACAACTATTAAAACGCGATACCAATAGCTAAAATACTTAAATCGAAATATGTTTTATTGGGTATTAAATCCAATCTTGTTTCTATTAGGGTCATTCATATCGCTATCTTTATCTGGATTTGCTACCGGTGGATCCTGGATCTCTTTTTCAGGTGTTTGATCTGGATCATTGCCCGGGAGTTTAGGGTTATTACCCTCATTTTTCTTTTTAGGATCATTATTTGTACCGTTCTCGTTGGGATCTGGCGTATTCGTGATGTTTTCTTTCGGATCAGAATTATTATTTTCGTTTTTCATAATTTCTATTTTTTATAATTTTTATAATTAAGCAATATTATCACGCAGTGTTTTTACTGTATCATGACCTTTTTGTAAAGCAGCGCGTTGTTTACTGATAATAGTCAAGGCTTCTGTTGGAATATCTTCGGTATGCTCTAAAACAGCATCGTAAGTTGCTTTTGCTCTATCTTCGCCAAATTCACAGGATGATAAAATAGCCTTGCGTTCCTTGCCGGTAACTGCGGCCTTTAGATCCATCCAAACACGATATAATTTGCCGCTGTTCTTTGTTTCATCACTTTCAGCCTTTTCTTCGTTTGCCGGAACAAACTTTCTCAGATCTAACGAAAAGCCTTTGCTTTGATTGCTAAAATCAATGAATAAAGATTTTAGGTCGGCATCTTTAGTTTCTGCTGCTGCTTTTTTATATCCCTCGTAACGATCGTTATTAATGATAATTAGATCGTTTATAGCTGTAGCTGTTTTTTCTGTTTCCATGATTATTTGTTTTAAAGATTGATTATTTAAAATATTAATTTTTGATACTCTTAAAGATTCAATTCTTATACCAATAAAGGTCCCTTTCTGTTTGTAACGCGTATTTACAGTTAAACACTAATTTCATGTAGACTAAGTTCTACATAGTGAGAATTACCGAGGTTAACTATTTTTTTTGTAATTTAATGTACGATATGAGTTCACGCAGAAATTTTATTAAAGCAACAGGCTTAATTGCTGCTTCGGCATTGATTACACCTTTAAACGCCGTTGAGCAGATAAAGAAAATTGAAGTCACCAAAATAAAACCTCCTGCACTACAAGCAGGAGATACCGTAGCCATTACATCACCGGCAGGCGCTGTTTGGGACGAGAATCAGGTAGAAACATTTACAAACATTTTAAAAAGCTTTGGATTTAACGTTGTTCACGGAAAAACGTTGAAAGAAAAATTCGGATACTTTGCCGGTACTGATGAGCTTAGAGCTAATGAGCTTAACGGTTTTTTTGCAGATAAAAAAATAAAAGGTATCTTCTGTATGAAAGGTGGTTGGGGCTGCGCGAGGATCTTAGATAAAATAGATTACGAAATGATCAAAAAAAATCCTAAAGTATTAATTGGTTTTTCAGACATAACCGCTTTGCTTTTAGCAATAACTCACAAAACAAAATTAATTACCTTTCATGGTCCGGTTGGTAATTCGGGCTGGAACGATTTCACCAAAAATATTTTCACCAATGTAACCATGTTTAAAAAGCCCTTTAATTTTCCGGAGAACCCCGCGGGCGAAGACAAACCTGTTGTAATTACCGGTGGCAAAGCAAGCGGCGAATTGGTTGGCGGCAATTTAACCGTGCTCTCTGCTTTAATTGGCAGTGAGTATTTACCGGATTGGAAAAATAAAATTTTATTTTTAGAAGAGGCCAAAGAAGAACCTTATAGCATTGACAGAATGCTGACGCAATTAAAATTAAACGGCGTTTTAAATTCAATAAGTGGTTTTGTATTTGGTAAATGTGCCAAATGTTTGGCAGAAGAACCGCAAAAAGCATTTACCTTTAACGAAGTAATACTGCAGCACATTAAACCGCTTGGTATTCCTGCTTTTTACGGCGCCATGATAGGCCATATTGAAAATAAATTAACAGTGCCTTTAGGAATAAATGCAACGATGGATGCGGATAAAGGAGTTATTTGTTTGGAGGAAAGTTCGGTTATATAGAGTTCATTTTTGAATGACTCTTATTGCTTTCGCTTCTAAAGTATAAGCATTCAATATTCTTTTCGCTTCTTCTTTTGTTAGAAATTCAAGTTTTAATTGCGTTAATGTTTCTGCTTCAGATAAACCCGACCTCATAAGAACTAATTTAAAGACTTCTTTTTTCACATCGAGAGCAATTGTTTTTCCATCGCAATAACTATTATACGCATTTGCCATCATTTCCCAGATCTCTATTTCTCTATCTGGGTTTTGATCTCTTTTAAAATCCTCTACCCATTTTTCTTTGGAAGTTGGATCTACTTCTTTAAATGTATTATACAAATAGTCTATTCGCTTTAATTGTAAAGCTGTTAAAGTGTCTGAAACTATCGGTCCCTGTTGAATTTCATTAGGATCCATCATTTTCACTTCTGCATCTTTTTCATTTGCACATGAAAAAAATAAACTGGAAATGACTAAATTAAAATATAAAATTTTTTTGATCATCTTTAAATTTAAGAATAAAATAAAAAAAGCCCTGCTTTTCAGCAGAGCGTTTAATTTTTATCACAGATCCCTCCTTTCGTCGGGATGACAATTATAAATGTATCACTTCACCATACGCAGCAGCAGCAGCTTCCATAATAGCTTCGCTCATGGTTGGATGCGGATGAATAGTTTTAATTAATTCGTGTCCGGTTGATTCTAATTTTCTTAAGGCAACAATTTCTGCTATCATTTCGGTTACGTTTGCACCGATCATGTGCGCTCCTAAAATCTCGCCGTACTTCGCGTCAAAAATTAATTTAACAAAACCGTCTTTTGCACCTGATGCGCTTGCTTTACCAGATGCAGAGAAAGGAAATTTACCAACTTTAACGGTATAGCCTGCTTCTTTTGCTTTCTTCTCGGTAAAACCAACGCTTGCAATCTCTGGCACACAATACGTACAACCCGGTATGTTATTATAATCAATAGGATCTACATGCATGCCTTTAATCTTTTCTACACAGGTAATTCCTTCTGCACTGGCAACGTGTGCTAATGCCTGACCGGGAACACAATCACCAATTGCGTAATAGCCGGATACATTAGTGGCATAAAATTTATCAACTACAATTTTACCTTTATCTGTTTTAATGCCTGTTTCTTCCAAACCTAAACCTGTAATATTTGCTTCAATGCCAACCGCCGAAAGAACGATATCAGCATCTAAAGTAACGTTACCTGTTTTTGTTTTAATATTTACTTTGCAACCATCACCTTTTGTATCTACACTCTCAACAGAAGCTTCGGTCATTATTTCAACACCCACTTTTTTGAACGATTTTTCTAATTGCTTTGAAACTTCTTCATCTTCTACCGGAACAATGTTTGGTAAAAATTCAACTACAGTAACTTTAGTACCCATGGTTGCATAAAAATAAGCAAACTCTACCCCTATTGCACCGCTACCAACCACTACCATTGATTTTGGTTGTTTTGGTAAGCTCATCGCTTCGCGGTAACCAATTATTTTTTTACCATCTTGTGGTAAATTTGGTAACTGACGAGAGCGGGCACCGGTTGCAATAATAATGTGTTTTCCTTCGTAGGTAGTTGTTTTACCATCGGCAGTAACATCTACTTTTTTTCCCGCTTTTACTTTTGCGGTACCCATAATTACATCGATCTTATTTTTTTTCATTAAGAACTGAATGCCTTTGCTCATGCCATCTGCCACATCACGGCTACGCTTAATAACGCCGCTAAAATCAGCTTTGATATTATCTGCACTAATGCCGTAATCTTTTGAATGGTTTAAATACTCAAATACCTGCGCGCTTTTTAATAAGGCTTTGGTTGGAATACAACCCCAGTTAAGGCAAATGCCACCAAGGCTTTCTTTTTCGATGATAGCCGTTTTAAATCCTAATTGCGACGCGCGAATAGCAGTTACATATCCACCCGGTCCACTTCCTATTACTATTATATCGTAATTCATAATTGTTATTTTTAGAGAGTTCTAATTTAAATAATTTATTTTTAATTTACTGTTTTTCCTTCGCTGTCTATCTCTACTACTTCAAAACCAAGCTTTTTCACTTTTTCAAGGTTAGTGGCTTTATCACCAACAACAACAATTACCATGTTATTGTAAGGCAAATATTTTTTTGCAAGACCATTAATTTCATTCTGAGTAATAGCGTTTAATATCTCACCTTGTTTGGCAACATAATCTTTAGACAAGCCATAATCTAACACACGTTTAATAAATAATATTTTTTTACCCGGCGATTCGTATTTTAATGCATCACTTTGTGCAATTGCATTTTTTGTAAAGCTTAATTCTGCCTCGGTGATTCCTTTTGTTGCATAATTTTCTAATTCTTTAAAGATCTCCACTAGAGCGCTATCTGTTGTATTTGCTTTAAAGCCACCTTCAATTACATAAGGCCCGGCATATTTTGTGCCCGAAAAACCTGAGTGCGATCCATAGGTCCAACCTTTTATTTCGCGCAATAAATAATTTAAGCGGCTGTTAAAGGCATCCGCAAAACTGTAATTCATAATGCTTGCTTTGTAAAACTCGCCGGTAGCTTCGTATGGCAAAGCAATGTAACCCACTTTAATCTCGCTTTGAGCAGCTTTTTTCTTATCCACAAAATAGATTTTCGTTTTTTCGATCTTTGGTATTAATGAATTATCAGGCGTTGCAGGAGAACCTGATCGTATTTTTGAAAGAAACGCAAGCTCTGCTTCCACTTCTTCTTTTGTTGCAGCGCCATTAACAGCAACCGATAACATAGAAGAATTTAAACTCTTGTAATAATCTTTTACATCATCTAAGCTAATATTGTTTACAGTTTCCATAGTACCAGTACCCGGATATCCTAAAATATGATCCGGGCCATAAAGTATCTTTTTTAAAGCCATTTCAGCCAAAGCGGGCGCGTTGGTTTGACGGAAATTAATACCATCCAGTTGTCCTTTTTTCTCGATCTCAAATTCTTCCTGATCAAATTTTGGCTCCAGTAAACATTCTTCAACTATTTTTAAAGTAGCTTTTAAATTTTTTTTGCTGCTTTCAATACTTACCGTAATATCTTCTTGTCCTGAATAAATATTTAAGCTTGAACCTAACCTGTCTAATTTATTTTCTATCTCTTCGGCACTTGTTTTTAAAGTGCTATGATCTAATAAACTGGCCATTAATTCTGATACACCTGATTTTTCTTTTTTCTCGAATAAATGCCCGGCCTTAAAGCTTATTAAAATATTTACAATTGGAAATTCATTATCTGAAATACCAATTACAGGAATTTGACTATTTATTTTAGAAGTATAAAAATTTGGAACAGGAACCGCAGAAGCCACCTTAGCCGGCGGAACTACCGATCTGTCAAAATTATCTTTAGGTTCTTTAAAACTAAGATTTTTGTATTCCGCGCTTTCTGCCTCTACGGTACGATCATACATTTTCCAGTTGTCAGGCTTTGCTCTAAGATCCCCTTTTTCTTTTGGCACACAGCTTATTACAGAGTATGCTTTGTTTTTAATATATGTATTGTAAACACGCATTACATCTGCCTTGGTTAAAGCTTTGCGCGCTGCTATTTCTTTCTTAATAAGGTTTGCATCTTTTGTAAAAGTAAAGTTAGATGCTAATGTTGCACCTTTGCCTTGCACTGTGCTTAGTTTATTGTATAGATTACTTTCGTAACCTGCTTTAAATTTTACAAGATCATCATCTGTAACACCTTTCTTTTCCCAGTTCGCAAAAACAGTTTTTAATTCCTTTTCCATCTCCGTTAAGGTAATACCTGCACTGGCAACAATAGTAACAGCAAACTGCCCGCCCAATTCCCGTCCGAAATTAAATGCGTTTGCGTTTACGGCTTTTTGTGTTTCGATAAACGATTTATAAAAAGGCGATCCCTGCGAACCACTTAATATTTGGGCCAACGCTTCTAAAGCCGCTTCATCTTTATGATTAAAAGGTACTGTTTGATAGGTGATGCTCATTAAAGGAAACTTTACATTGTCCTCATAAGAAACATAACGGTTAGCATCTAATTTAAATGGCGGAACTATTTGTTTTTTTACTTCAGGTCCTTTTTCAATGCTGCCAAAATATTTTTGAACCATTTGTAATACTTCTTCTGTTTTTACATCTCCGGCAACCGTTAAAACAGCGTTATTAGGGCCATACCAACGCATATAAAAACGTTTAAGATCATTTACGTCTACACGATCAAGATCAACCAAATAGCCTATGGTAGACCAGCTGTAGGGATGGCCTTTTGGGTAAAAAGCCTCTCCGCCTTTTTCACGAACCAATCCGTAGGGTGCATTGTCGTAACGTTGTCCTCTTTCGTTCTTTACGGTAGCACGTTGCACTTCAAACTTTTTTTGTGTAACAGAATCCAGTAAAAACCCCATTCTGTCAGCCTCCAGCCACAACATTTTTTCAAGCTGGTTGCTCGGAACCGTTTCAAAATAATTGGTACGATCTGTATTTGTGCTTCCATTTAAAACACCGCCTGCTTCAGTTATAATTTTAAAATGCTGTTCATCGGCCACATTTTTTGAACCCTGAAACATCATGTGCTCAAAGAAATGCGCAAAGCCGCTACGCCCTTGTTGTTCGCGCGCACTACCCACATGATAGGTAACATCCACATAACAAATAGGATCGCTGTGATCTTCATGAATTAAAATAGTAAGACCATTGCTAAGCTCATATCTTTTATAAGGAATAACGATCTCATCCCCCACTTTTTTAACCTCCTCCACCAAATTAGGAATTGGATACGTTGTATTATTGGACCCGAGGCCTGCTACTTTTTTTTGCGCCAACACTATATTAAAAGTGCTGCTAATAAAAACAATTGAAAGAAATATTTTTTTCATGATTTGCTCAGTCTTTTTAATTTTACCTATACCGTTTTAAGGCTAACTTAGTGAATTAACGAGCAACAAATATAGCAGAATTGTAATTTTATAACGCATTAAAATTTGTATAATTTAGCATAATTCAACCACCTGTTTTATAAACATTTAACACCCGTCTGCAATAAAACAAATTTTTGTGTGTACCTTTGTAATATATAAAATTTATACCCATGTATCCTGAAGCAATAGTAAACCCAATGAAAGCCGAACTAACAACGGCTGGTTTTAAAGAATTAACGAGTCCTGAAGATGTAGATAAAGCCATTAAAGCTGAAGGCACTACCTTATTGGTGGTAAATTCGGTATGTGGTTGCGCTGCCGGTGCATGCAGACCGGGAGTTAAAAAAAGTTTAGAGAATACAAAAAAACCAAGCAACTTAACTACAGTTTTTGCAGGTTTTGATATTGATGCCGTTACGCAGGCCAGAAAACATTTTTCGCCTTATCCGGCAAGCAGTCCGGCCATTGCACTCTTTAAAAATGGAGAATTGGTGCACTTTGTAGAGCGTCATAATATTGAGGGCCATAATGCCATGGCCATTTCTGAGCATTTAAAAGCTGTTTACGATGAATTTTGTTAATTAAACAAAAACAAATCTTTAAAAGGCGCATTTTTTTGCGCCTTTTTTTATTTATTTAGGTTACTTTTGTCACGAAAACGAATTAATAAAAAAAACCAATAAAATGAAACTATTTAAAACTTTAATTGCTGCTTTAGTACTTACAATAGGAAGTGTAAGCTTTACCTCTTGCGGAGGTGATAAAGAAAAAGAAGTAAACCCATTAGCAGATAGCTTAGCCGGTATTAATGGCGAGTTAAATGGCAAATTAACCGAGAAAGAAGCTGCAATGCAGGAGTTCATTTCTTCATTTAACGAAATCCAGGAGAACTTAAACGCGATCAAAGAAAAAGAAAAGATCGTTTCAAGCACAAGCTCACAAGGTGATGTTAAAAGCAAAGAAGATCAGATAAAAGAAGACATTCAGGCTATTTACGATTTAATGTCTAAAAACAAGAACCGTATTAACTCGTTAAGTAAAAAATTAAAGAATAGTAATTTAAAATTAGAAGGTTTAGAAAAAATGATCGAGAACCTTCAAAACACTATCAACTTAAAGGATAGCGAAATTGCCGAATTAAAAACTAAAATGGAAGGTTTAAACATTGAACTTTCTAACTTAACTACAAACTACCAGGAAGTTGAAGCTGAAGTAGCGGTTAAAACAGAAGAGATCAATACTGCATTTTATGCAATTGGTACTTCAAAAGAACTAAAAGAAAAAAATGTTATTTCTAAAGAAGGTGGCTTTATTGGTATCGGAAAAACGACTAAAGTAAAAGAAGATTTTAATAAAGAGTATTTTACCAAAGTAAATATTGAACAAACAAGCAGTATTAATATTGGCGCTAAAAAAGCAAAAATAATTACTACTCATCCAAGCGGGTCTTATAAGATGGTTGGCGAAAAACCGGTAGAAAAAATTGAGATCACAAACGCAAAAGAATTCTGGAGCGCATCTAAATATTGTGTTATCGTTATTGAATAGTACAAAGTTTAAAAAATAAAAAAAGCCGTGCAGACGATGTTTGTGCGGCTTTTTTGTTGCTCTTAATGTATTAAAGTTTAAAAAAAATCTGTTTACCGGTAATTAATAAGAATTCGTATCTTCAATGCGATGAAATTATCAATTTTAGTTCCTGCCTTTAACGAAAGCGGAACAATCGTTAGTGTTTTAAGATCTTTAGAAAGTGTTGAATTAATACAGAATGTTGAAAAGGAAATTATAGTAATAAATGATTGTTCTAAAGATACAACAGAACGCTTGGTTCAAGAGTATATAAAAGAATCAAAATGTGAAATAAAACTTTATTCACAGGAACAGAACCAAGGTAAAGGTGCTGCCCTTCACAAAGGAATTGAACTAGCAAGTGGCGATTTTATAATCATACAGGATGCTGATCTGGAATATAATCCAAAAGAATTTAATTTATTACTACAACCTATACTAGATGATTATGCCGATGTTGTATACGGATCGAGGTTCATAGGAGGAAAGCCACACCGCATCTTATTCTTTTCACATTCTTTTGGTAATAAATTTCTTACAGCCCTTTGCAACATATTTGCCAATTTAAATTTAACAGATATGGAAACCTGTTATAAATTATTTAAAGCCGATATTTTGAAAAGTTTTGTTCTGCGCGAAAAACGTTTTGGTTTTGAACCTGAAGTAACTCTTAAATTATCGCGTTTACGAACCGTTCGCATCTATGAAGTAGGAATTTCTTATTACGGAAGAACCTTTAAAGATGGAAAAAAAATAGGTTGGAAAGATGGTTTCAGAGCCATATATTGCATCTTAAAATATGGATTATTCAGAGTTAATTAGCGCATGCTTTTAAAGATCAAAACACTTCTTCAAAAACCTTCATTAATTCTTATATTCATAATCCCCGTTTTTATTGTTTGTGCGCACTACAACCAATCTAAATGGCTAGGACAATCTGTTATAAGACATGATGTGATTAGTTATTACGCTTACCTTCCAGCTATTTTTATTGAGAAAGACATTAAACTATCTTTTATAAATAAAAACAACGAAGGCAATTATTTTGCCCAAAACAAATATTGGCCGGTTAAAACAAGTGATGGCATGCTAATCATTAAAATGAGCATGGGAATGACCTATTTATATTCGCCATTCTTTTTTATTGCGCATGCATTAGCTAAACCATTAGGATTTGAAGCAGATGGTTTTTCTCAGCCATATCATTACGCCATACAGTTTTCAGGAGTGTTTTATTTGTTGATTGCTCTAATTTGGTTAAGAAGATTGCTTTTAAAATTTTATAGTGAATTGATTGCTTTTTTAAGTATTATGATTATTTATTTTGGAACAAATCTTTTGTGTTACAGTACAATACAATCGGCGCTGAGTCATCAATACAACTTCTTTCTTTTTACCGGTTTAATTTATTTTTCAATTAAGTGGCTTGAAACAAAAAAAATAAAACATGCAGCCATTATTGGAATATTTGTAGGGTTGTTAGTGATCGTAAGACCAACTAATATTATACTTTCTTTGTTTTTACTTTTATTTAATGTAAATAATAGCGTTTCTTTTAACGAAAGACTCTCTATTCTGGTAAAAAAGTTACCACAGGTTGTTTTGATGATATTAATTGCGTTCCTCATTTTTTTACCACAAATGATCTACTGGAAGATCGTAACAGGCAACTACCTTTATTTTTCATATGTTGGAGAAGGTTTCTTTTTCAATGACCCTCATCTTTTACAGATTATGTTCAGCTTTAGGAACGGCTGGCTAACCTATAGTCCGGTAATGGCTTTATCCCTTGTTGGCGTATATTTTCTTTATAAGAACAAAAGTCCTTATTTTTTGGCAACGATCATCATTTTACCGATCATTCTTTATGTACTTTCATCCTGGTGGTGCTGGTGGTATGGCGGTTCATTCGGTTTCAGATCAATGATCGATCTTTACCCACTATTAAGCTTTGGAGTTGCAGCAACCTTACATTTTATTCTTCAAAACTCAAGAGTAATAAAAATTGCAGGTCTTTCTATAATTACTATTTTTATTTTAATGAATTTATTTCAAACGATCCAACACCATTATAACATCGTGCAATACGACAGCATGACCTTTGCCGCTTATAAAGACAGATTTTTTAAGATCAACAGGGCCGAATGCGATAAATCCTTATTAAAAAGACCTGATTATGATCTCGCGAAAAAAGGAATAGATGCAACCGTTCCTTTTGTTGGTGAGTAAAGCGAAATGTTTTGTATTCTCGGCAGCCAATTTCAAATATTATACAGAATTTCCTGCAAACAACTATTAGTGAGAATTTAATTCTTCAATCTAAGCGAGAAGAATTTAAAATTACACAAATCAATAATTTTAAAGCTATTACTTAGATTAGAGAAATTCGTGGCAAAAAAAAAATTACCTAACCTTTCTGGCAGCCACCATCATCTCTTCGCCAATATTTAAAGCAGAAAGTGTGTTATAAATAATATTGTGAATGAATACAAAAAGTTTTAATTGCCACATAGGCTTGCTTGTAAATTTATTAAAGTACTGCTGGCGCTCTGCTGCATTAATGCTTGAATTGGCCTGTGCGCGGGTTTGCTTTTTATTGCTTTCGAATTTTTTAATGATTGGCAATAAGGTATACATGATAAATAATTTTATTTCGAAAGAAGATTTTATCTTAACAACCTCGTAACCGTTACTTGCTAAAATTCTTGCGATCGTATCTTTTCCAAAATAATTTACATGATCCAACCCCATCATTTTCCAGTTATCTTTATGGCGTTTTGCAAAATAACTGTCAATTTGCGGAACCTGTAGAACCAGGTAACCACCAGGTTTGGTAAGTTTATTGCATTTCGCAAGAAACTCATCTGCTTTATCAATATGCTCCAACACATCCCACATGGTAATGATATCAAATTGCTTTGACTCGTCCATTTCAAAAAAATCAATGTGATCAACCGGCAGCTTAAGATCGTTTACACAATATAAATATGGTTGCTCCGAGATTTCAACGCCGTAAACGTCATAGCCTAATTCTTTTCCCGCAAGCATAAAATGCCCCCAACCAGCACCAAGATCGAATAACTTACCGGACTTAATAAATTTTTGTATAAATTTAAAACGCAGCTTGTGACGCTGTACTTTTATCCAATTATTACCGGCACGCACTGCGGCTGTAACATCGGCATTTTTATATTGGGTATATTGTATTTGCTTGCGATAATAAGGAGGTATAAAATGTAAATTACAAACGTCGCAAGTTACAACTGCAAATTTTTCTTTCTGATACTTTACATGAAATTTGTTGTGATCTTTATTTCCGCAAACGGTACAAATTATGTCTTCGGCCATAAAGCCCGGTAGAACTGTCATAAAAAATTAAGGTTTTGTTTCTAACTCAAACGTACTTTCTGTAATTGGATTGCTATCCCTGAAATAAGAAACACCACCCCAGCTAAATATTTTCTTTTGGTACACAAAAGCCATTTGCTCTTTCACAACAACCCGCTGAATAATAACTACGCCGCTCCCGGTAATAGTTTCTTCGGTAACACCCGGACTGTATTTTGCCAATAATTGCTTTAATCTGTCAGCTCCCTGGTTTTGGTCAGAGTTAATTAATTTCTCACACTCTACTAATCTAACTTTCGCATAAACGTCTCCTCCTTTATGCGTTAAGGCCTCTTCATAATATTTTTTCGCATTCACAAAATCTTTTGTTGTAAAAAAACCATCTGCGCTTTTTATAGCGTCTTTGTATTTAGTATCAGTTGGCGCTACAACAGCAATAGTATTTTGTTTTGCGGCCTTTTCTGCAGCCAGTTTATCAGCGGCGGCTTTTTCTGCGGCTAGCTTATCCGCAGCAGCTTTATCCTTAGCTGCTTTTTCGGCCGCCAGCTTATCGGCAATTTCTTTTTCCTTGGCTAATTTATCAGCGGCGGCTTTTTCTGTAGCTAATTTAGCGGCGAGTTCTTTATCTCCTTTTGCTTTCGATGCAGCTAATTCATCAGCAGCTTTTTTTGCTGCCGCATCTGCTTCGGCTTTTGCTTTTGCATCTGCGGCGGCTTTCTCCTTCGCTAATTTATCTGCTAAGTCTTTTTCCGCTTTTGCTTTGGCATCTGCCTCTGCTTTTTCTTTCGCCAGTTTATCTGCTAATTCTTTATCACCTTTTGCTTTGGCTGCTGCTTCGGCATCTGCTTTTTCTTTTGCTAATTTATCTGCAAGATCCTTTTCTGCTTTAGCTTTAGCGGCTGCTTCATCTGCGGCCTTTTTCGCGGCAGCGTCTGCCAATGCTTTTTCTTTAGCGGCTTTATCAGCAGCCTCTTTGTCTGCCTTTGCTTTGGCGTCGGCTTCTGCTTTTTCTTTCGCTAATTTATCCGCTAATTCTTTATCGCCTTTTGCTTTGGCCGCTGCCAATTCTTCGGCAGCTTTTTTATCAGCAGCGTCTTTTTCCGCTTTTGCTTTTGCTTCAGCATCTGCTTTTTCTTTTGCTAATTTTGCGTCTTCTAAAGCCTTGGCTTTTGCAGCAGCTTCAGCATCCGCTTTCTCTTTCGCTAATTTTGCAGCTTCTTCGGCTTTAGCTTTTGCAGCAGCTTCATCTGCAGCCTTTTTAGCGGCAGCGTCTGCCAATGCTTTTTCTTTAGCGGCTTTATCGGCAGCCTCTTTGTCTGCCTTTGCCTTGGCGTCGGCTTCTGCTTTTTCTTTCGCTAATTTATCTGCTAACTCTTTATCAGCTTTTACTTTGGCCGCTGCCAATTCTTCGGCAGCTTTTTTATCAGCAGCGTCTTTTTCTGCTTTTGCTTTTGCTTCAGCATCTGCCTTCTCTTTTGCTAATTTTGCGTCTTCTAAAGCCTTGGCTTTTGCAGCAGCTTCAGCATCCGCTTTCTCTTTCGCTAATTTTGCAGCTTCTTCGGCTTTTGCTTTTGCGGCGGCATCTGCAGCTTCTTTATCCGCTTTGACTTTTGCAGCAGCTGCTTCATCGGCTGCCTTTTTGGCCGCAGCTTCGGCGGCAAGCTTTTCTGCTTTAGCTTTAGCTTCAGTGTCAGCTTTTTCCTTCGCTAATTTATCGGCAGCTTCTTTATCTGCCTTAGCCTTGGCCGCAGCTTCTTCTGCAGCTTTTTTATCAGCAGCTTCTTTTTCTGCTTTAGCTTTTGCGGCAGCTTCTGCATCTGCTTTTTCTTTTGCTAGTTTTTCAGCTAGTTCTTTTTCCGCTTTGGCTTTTGCAATTGCCTCCGCCTCCGCCTTAGCTTTTGCATCGGCGGCAGCTTTTTCTTTTGCCAGTTTATCTGCAAGTTCTTTTTCTAATTTCGCTTTTGCAGCAGCTTCTTCTGCAGCTTTCTTTGCGGCGGCTTCTGCATCTGCTTTAGCTTTTGCAGCGGCTTCCGCATCTGCTTTTTCTTTTGCCAATTTTTCGGCTAATTCTTTTTCTGCTTTTGCTTTTGCGGCAGCATCTGCAGCGGCTTTTTCAGCAGCTAATTTATCCGCGGCCTCTTTTTCTGCTTTTGCTTTTGCCTCGGCCTCCGCTTTTGCTTTTGCTTCAGCGTCTGCTTTCTCTTTAGCTAACCTTGCTGCTTCAGCATCTGCCTTGGCTTTTGCTTCGGCGTCTGCTGCTGCTTTCTTCGCAGCTTCTTCCGCAGCTTTTTTTGCAGCGGCATCGGCTTCTGCTTTTGCCTTAGCGGCAGCATCTGCTTTCGCTTGCGCATCTGCATCGGCAATTAATTTATTTATGTTTGCTATTTGTTCTTTTGGGTAAGCCTCTGTTGGTTTTAATCCCAGTGCTGTTTGATAATTACCAATTGCTGCCTGCCATTCTTTTTTACCAAAAGCTTTATCACCAGCCTTAACCGACGCCTGATAGTTTGCTTCTCTTTCTTTTTCTTTATTTTTTACAGCTTTCTCGGCTTCTTTAATAGATTGCATACCAGCGATCATCTGCTCGAGATAAGCTTTATCATACTCAAAATTATCTTTGTTGGGATTGTAACTATATTTGTTTAAAGGTTGATTGAGTAAAGAATAATCAACACCTTCGTACCGTTTAAAAAGAGATAAGCTCGCCTCAATGTCTGCAAATTTTAAAGTTGCTTTTTCGGGAGGAACGCCTTGTGTACTAACCGAGAATTTTTTAGAAACGTAACCATCTTTTGAAACAGTTACAAGGTAATCTCCTCCTAATGGCAAGGTAAAGAAATAATTTCCGCCACCATCGGTCATGGCACTACTTACAACTTTTCCACCCTGCGTAATTTGAATATTTGCTCCCCCTAAATTGGTGGTTTCGTCAGAAATATTTCCTTCAAAACGAATAGGAACCGTTTGGGCAAAGTATGGAATAGAAACAGCAGATAATAAAAAAATAAAAATTATACGCTTTAAAGTCATACCTTAGTTTGTAGTAACACAATCAGAAACTAAATTTACAAAAAAATGCCAACAAATTCTTAAATATTTTATTGGGAAATGCTTAAAATTGTTAACCATAGTTATTGGGAAAAAAAAATCCTTTTTAAAAAATTTGATCTCATTATTGTAGGAAGTGGAATTGTTGGGCTTTCTACGGCCATTTCATTCAAACAGAAAAACAAAAAAGCAAATATCCTGATTCTGGAAAGAGGGGTGTTGCCAAGTGGTGCAAGCACCAAAAACGCAGGCTTTGCGTGCTTTGGCAGCGTAAGTGAACTACTAGACGATCTTAGTAAAATGAGCGAGGATACCGTTTGGCAAACGGTTGAAATGCGCTGGCAAGGCCTAGAACTTTTAAGAAAGAGATTGGGTGATAAGCATATCGGTTTCCAGCCTTACGGAGGTTATGAACTTTTTGATGATGAAAAGATTTTTGGTAAGTGCTCGGAAAATATAGATATACTAAACCGTAAAATAAAAAAGAGTATTGGCTTAAAAAATTGTTACTCGCTTGTGGCGCATAAAAACCTGAATTTTAAAAATATAAATGGTATTATTCTTAATAAGCATGAGGGGCAAATAGACACCAGTTTAATGATGAGCAACCTTATAAAACTGGCCCACCAATTAGATATAACTATTTTAAATTCGATACAGGTATATAAAATAAACAGTTTTAAGAACTCGGTAGAAATAGAAAGTGATTACGGTACTTTTAAAGCATCTAAAGTGGTGGTTGCCACAAATGGTTTTGCCAAACAACTATTAAAGTTAAAAGATGTGGAGCCTGCAAGAGCGCAGGTTTTAATTACAAAACCCATAAAGAATTTAAAAGTAAAGGGTACTTTCCATTACCAACAAGGTTATTATTATTTTAGAAATATTGATGACCGCATTTTATTTGGCGGCGGAAGAAACCTGGATATCAGAGGAGAAACAACAACAGAAATAGTACTTAATAATGAGATACAGAAACGCTTAGATAAGTTACTTAAAGAAATGATCTTACCCGATACTGCATTTGAAATTGATCATAGATGGAGCGGGATAATGGGTGTAGGAAGCGAAAAGAAACCAATTATTAAAGAACTGCAACCAAATGTTTTAGCCGCCGTTAGAATGGGTGGAATGGGCATTGCCATTGGAAGTTTAGTGGGCGAAAAGGCCGCCAGAGAAATAAGTTAAACAATAAAAAACATTAATTATCTTTAAATACTATGCCAAAACAAATAACAGGTAATTATACATACGAAGTTTTTGATTCTGCGGATACATTAAATAAAGTAGATCTTGATCTTTTAACCGCGGCTAAACGTTCTATACTAAATGCCTATGCCCCCTACTCGGGCTTTAATGTTGGCGCAGCTATATTGTTAGAGGATGGGACTGTTGTAACGGGCAACAATCAGGAAAATGCAGCTTACCCATCGGGTTTGTGCGCTGAGCGCGTTGCCGTTTTCTATGCCTCATCACAATACCCTGCAAAAAAAATAATTGCCATTGCTATTTCAGCAACTTCAAGAGATCAAACCATAAATATTCCCGTACCACCTTGTGGCGCTTGTCGCCAAGCGTTAGCAGAGTATGAAATAAAATTCGAAACACCAATACGCTTAATTATGGGCGGTGAAAGCGGGGAAATTTTTATAAGCCCATCCATTTCCAATTTATTGCCACTTTTATTTACATCTAAAAATTTAGGCAAATAAATTATTATTATTTTGGAAGTTTCTTTATTTAAATTGGGACATGATTTTTGAAGATTCATCTAATTTTTTGACATTAACCGAAATTTGTTTGTAACCAAACACAACCTTTATTTTTTTCTGCCGTAAAATAAAACTAATAAGGCAATTCCTCTACATCATAAGAATATCAACATTCTTAGAGGGTATCCTACGGTCCAGTATTAACCTTTAAACCTTAAAAACAAATCTTAAACAATAACTAATGAAAACTACTACAACAAAAACACTAACCCAAATTAAATCTCATTGTCATGAAAACAAAACTCTATCTTATCGCCCTGCTTGGCGTTATTGTTCAGACAATAATACACGGCCAAACAACCAAAATTGCGCATGCGAATGAAACAACAACTACTACACCTTTTAATTACTCGTTCTGGAATGCCTACGCAGATAAACTTAATTTAACTGCACCTGAGAGAAAAGAATTCATCTGCTCTCATCAACGATTGCATAACCTACAAAGCAATCAAACACAACAAAAACCAATACAACCTCAAGATCCAAACAGTGTATTCGCAGGCCCGTGCGTAAACATCGATTTTGAAAGCGGTAATACAAGCGGCTGGAATCCTACATGCGGTTTTCATCCAATTTTTAATCCTTTAGGCTGCTGCCCAAATACCGGTGGCCAACAAACCATTATGCAAGGCGTAGGTGTTGATCCTGCCGGCGGCTTTCCTGTTGTTGCAACGGGCGGTAATTTTTCTTTACGCATTGGTAATAACCAGGTAAATGGCGAAGCAGACAGAATTGAACAAACCTTTATGGTAAGTGCAAGCAATGCCAACTTTACTTATCGTTACGCGGTTGTTTTCCAGGATCCCGGCCATAACATTGCAGAACAACCGGCTTTTCAAATTGAAATGTTAGATAGTTTAGGAACACAAATACCTTGTACATTTTATAATGTGGCTGCCGGCGGAAACATTCCGGGCTTCTTTAATTCGCCCAACTTAGCAGGAGTTGTTTATAAACCCTGGACAAACGTAATTGTTGACCTTACCAACTTTATAGGCCAAAATGTAACCATTCGATTTACAACTTTTGATTGCGCTTTAGGTGGACACTACGGTTATGCTTATATAGATGGTAGTTGTATGTCTTTTGTTAAAGGGTCGGCTGATACAATTTGCGCAGGTACTACTACAAATTTTTGTGCCCCACAAGGCTTCGGTACTTATACATGGAATGGTCCGGGCTTATTAAACAACGCCACGCAATGTGTTAACGTATCTGCGGTTGGTGTTTATACCTGCCAAACTACTTTAGTTACAGGTTGCCAGGGACCGGACTTTACATACACACTAACAAATTATCCAAAACCAACCGTTTCGTTCAACAGCATATCGCCAAATGCTTGTGCTACACAATATACATTTACAAATACATCCAGTATCAGCAACGGTTTTATTTCAAACTATATCTGGAATTTTGGCGCCACGCCAACAGTTTCTGCTCAAAACCCGATTCATAGTTTTGCCGGTCCTGGAAATTATTCTGTAAGCCTTGTGGCCATTTCAAATCAGGGTTGCAGCGATACCGCTTCCCAAAATTTAGCCATCTACCCTTTTCCAAACGCTAACTTTAACGCACCTGCAACGTGTCAAAACTCAAATGTAAATTTTAATAATACATCTACAATACCTGCGGGTACTATTACATCTTATTTATGGAGTTTTGGTAACGGCAATAACTCAACACAACCCAACGCAGTATTTAATTATACAAACAGCGGTACATTTCCGGTAACCTTAGTTGCAACCAGCAATCAAAATTGTGTATCAACTTTTACAGGCAATGTTACTATCCATCCGCAACCGATTGTTGCTTTTAGCAATAACAGTGCTTGTTTGGGAGCACCAACCTATTTTAATAATACAAGTACCATTGCTTCGGGTAACATAACCAATTATATATGGACGTTTGATGTTAACAGCAATGTAACATCAACACAGCAAAATCCAAATTACATTTACCAGGCAGTTGGTAATTACGTGAGCAGCTTACAGGCTATCAGTAATTTTAATTGTATAAATACTGCAACACAAGCCGTAGTAGTTAATGCCATTCCAACAACTTCTTTTACAGTTAAAAACCAATGCTTTGGCGCTCCATCAACCTTTACAAACTTAAGTACCATTGCTCAGGGAAACAGCATTATTTCCTATAACTGGAATTTTGGTAACCAACAAAGTTCAGCTCAGTTAAATCCATCGGTAAATTACAGTTTACCTTATAATTATATTGTGCAATTAACTACAACTTCTAATTTTGGTTGCAGCACTACTCACACAGCTTTGGTGAGCATTTACAATTTACCAAATGTAAATTTCACTTCTAATAATGCTTGTTTAAATCAAACAACACAATTTAATAATTCAACCATTATTAGTGGCGGTAACATTGTAAAATGGCGTTGGGATTTTCAAAATGATGGTGTTTGGGATGATACGGTTAATGCTAATCCAAATATTGTTTTCCCTAACTTTGGTAACTATAACACCAAACTGCAGGCCTTTAGTAATTACCAATGTGTCGCACAAAAAGTAAATCAAACCATTGTTCATGCAAACCCAGTTGCTAATTTTACGGCCAAATCAACCTGTTTAGGCGATGTAACTTCGTTCAATAACTTTTCATCATCGGCTGATGGTCCAATTATTAGCAACCAATGGGATTTTAATGGTGATAATGTAATGGATAATTTAATTCATAGTCCACAACATACTTATACAGCAAATGGAAGTTATCTTGTAAAATTAGAGATACAAACTGTACATGGCTGCGTAAATGTTATGTCAAAATCGGTTTATGTAAATCCAAAGCCAATGCCGGCTTTTAGTGCCCCAAATCATGAAGGCTGCCCTGGTATGTGCATTCAATTTACAAATAACTCTACAATTTCTAACGGTAGTATTAAAACAACGCAATGGCAGTTTGGCGATGGTACTTTACCCGAATACAGCTTAAATCCAAAACATTGCTACGCTCCGGGCAATTACGATATCACCTTAAAACTGGTAAGTGATAGTGGTTGCATTAACACTTTAAAACAACCAAACTATGTAATTATTCACCCTGCTCCGATCGCTGATTTTAAAATTGAACCGGAAGAACTGGATGAATTAGATCCATCAGGTCGTATCTCCACTAACGCATCGGGCGCTGTAGCAACGAGTTATTACATTAACGATGGCGCAAGCTTTGGTGTAGAGAATTTTAATTATACGTTTACAAATCTTGAAAAAGCTGTTCCGGTTATTTTCCAGGTGGTAACCAATCAGTTCGGTTGTAAAGACACCACATCAAAAATAATTAAAGTTAAACCTTCATGGCAGGTGTATGTGCCAAATACATTTACACCAAATGGCGACGGCTTAAATGATGGCTTTACAGCTCAGGGTTACAACATCAATAAATTCAGTATCCAGATCTATGACCGTTGGGGACACTTATTATTTCAATCAAATGACATTAATAACAAATGGGATGGACACACAAAAGGCAGCGAAGATCCAATTAAACAAGATACTTACGTATGGAAAATAAACGTAGTGGATGTGTTTAATAAAACACACGATCTTACCGGACACGTTTCTATACTAAAAAGCGAATGAGGATTTGGGTTAGTTCTCATTAAAAAAGGATGGCACAGCGCCATCCTTTTTTTTTATAAAAAACTTGTTAAACTACTATTTATTTAATTTGCCTAGTCTTGCAGTTGCTTTAACTGTTGTTACTTTATAAATGAAGCCAATGCCAATAGGGCGCTTAACAGTAACTTCATATTGAGGGTAAAGTACTACATCGTAGCCCGGATTTTTTTGCATCATATCGTACAAAGCGTAACCGCTTGTACCATCTACAATAAACCCTCCAAGAACAGGAATTGCAGCTAAACTGATAGGAAGACCGCCAATTGCATTATCATTTTGGTGGCTACCGCTTTCTTTTAAAAACAAACGTTTCCAATCTATACCAATAATTTTTGTAGATGTGGCTTCGCCTGTAACCTGGTCAGACAATGTAAAATCCTTTTTTTCAAGATTTAAACGCGTGCTGGGCTCACGCATACTTCTGTTAATGTTTGTGCAGCTTGTTAAAAAGATAGCAGCTACAACTGTTGCGATTGTAAATAGTTTTTTCATTTCTTTATTTTGCAACGCCGGTAAATTGCATTTTTTATGGGTTAATTTGTTAAGTTTATATATAACCGGTATATAAATCGGTTCAAATATATAGAGTCTTAAAAAACTAACAATTAAACACATTTAAATAGTTATCAAGAATATGCTTTAAAGGCCAAACAACTTAAAATAACACAAAATAAGATCAGCTTAAGTGAGTCTAATACACGTTTTAAATCTCCGTTCACTCATTCAAAACGCACTTTCACCCATAATTTAACATCCTTCACTCATTTTAACTAAAAACTTTGTAACTGATAATCAATTACTTAATTATAAATATAAAGTTATTTGAAATTTTGGCGTAACCCTACAGGGATATTTTACTTATAAGAAGTAAGTGTTTAAAAACAACAGCTTTTTATGGCAATTAACCCACATTTTCATCACACCAACGAGCAAATTAATGAGGAGTTGATAATAATCGAAGCTGCGAAGCAAAATCCGGAGCGTTTCGGTCCTCTTTATAACAAATACTACAAGCAGATATTTAATTACCTGTACCAACGTATGGATGATAAAGACACTGCTTTTGACCTTACCGGACAGGTATTTTTAAAAGCGCTTACGAATTTGCCAAATTATCAGTTTAAGGGCGTGCCCTTTGCAAGCTGGTTGTATCGTATTGCTCATAATGAGTTGATGCAAATGTTTAGATTACAAAAAGACAGGCGTGCTGTAAATGCAGATATTGGCGACCTAAAATATATTTGCGAAGAACATGAAGAACCATTTTTTGAAGAGTACATTCCTGCCATAAAAAAATTATTATTAGAGTTAGATGAAGAAGATATGCAAATGGTTGAATTTCGTTTTTTTGAGAAACGACCGTTTAAAGAAATTGCTGATATCTTAGATATTACCGAGGTTAACGCCAAAGTTAGAATGTACAGGATCATAGAGAAGTTAAAAAAATCGATGAGTAAATTAAAAGTGTAGAAGAAAGCATGGAACCAAAATTTAATATAGACAGACCGAAGATCAGTGACGAAGAAATTAAAAAGCATCAAAATTTTGAGCAACTCGTAAAACAATTCAAACAACAAAGTTTAAACAAAGCCCGGCACGACAAAAGCTGGTGGAAAAGCAAAAAGGTCCGATACTCGGCCGTTATAGCAGGCATTACCGTTATTTGCACCATTAGTTATTTAGCTTTATTTAAAAACGAAACCACTCAAAACAAAACGCATGAAACATTAATTACTCAGGATACTAAAAAAGAAAATACCAATACAAAAAAGAATTTTATAAACGAACCTTCGCGAAAATTAAAAGTAAATTATACTGCTTATACTATTAACAATGCTAAAGGCGGAGAGATTAAGCACCCTACTTCATCAAAAATAAAAGTTCCTAAAAATACCTTTGTAGATAAAGAAGGTAAAGATGTAATTGGTGATGTAACGATCGAATACCGTGAGTTTCATGATGCCGCTGATATTATTGCATCCGGAATACCAATGGGCTATGATAGCGCCGGCACAAAATATACTTTAGAAAGCGCCGGTATGTTTGACATTAAAGGATCGCAAAATGGTAAACCCGTTTTTATTAAAAAAGATAAAAGTGTTGAAGTTGAATTAGCTTCAGCAAATTCAGAAGATCGTTTTAATCAATATTATTTAGATACAGTTAAAAAGAACTGGCAGTATATTCAAAAAGATAATGCTAATGCCATTTCAGGTAATAGGCATGAAAACAAAGAGTTTGATAATAATCAAAAAGATAGTCCCGATAATTTTATAAAAAAATCTCCAAAGCTTCAGATCTTAAAAAATCAAATTGAAGTGGTTATTCCAAAACGAATTGACAGTGTAAAATTTGTTTACACTAAAAAAATTGATGCCGTACCAAAAGTTAAAGAACCCAACAAACCGGCCAAAGCCAGCGGCAGACCTACTTTTAAGCTGGATGGCAGTTACAGCGAATTTCCTGAATTAGCTGCATTTAACGATGTTATTTTTGAAGTTGGGCCCGAAAATAATAATTACAGAAAAGAAATGCATGAAATAACATGGAGCGATGTTAAAGTAAGCGAAGGACCAACAAAAGGAAAAAATTATTTACTTACACTCACCTACCGCAAACAAGTTGAAAAACTGATTGTATACCCCGTTTTAAGTGGCAACGATCTTGAAAAAGCAGAAAAAAAATACCAGCAAAAATTTAAAGATTACAAAGGCTTGGTTGAAAAGCGCAATGCCGAAGAAAAACGTTTAATGGCCGAGATGGAAGCCAAACAAAAAATATATCTCGCCGATCTTAAAAAGAAACAGGAAGATTACGAAAAAGAAAAAATAAAATTGTTAGTAGCCTTTAAACAAAACGAACAAAACCAATTAGCCACTAACTTTAATACCATGAGTATGCAAACCAAAGCAACACGTATCTTTAACGTATCGTCTTTTGGCATTTATAACTCAGATTGCCCTCGCAACCAGCCCTCCGGCAAAACCGTAACACCTATGTTTGTGGTAAACGAAAAAGGAACTTTAATTAATCCCGATCTTATTTATATGATCGATCATAAAACAAAAACAGTATATAATATTGCATTTAACGATGGCTTTAAAATAAATTACGATCCGCAAAACGATTATTCTATTTGTGTATTCAAGCAAAATAAATTGTACATCTGCACAAAAGATATGTTTAAGACAACTGCAAATAAGGACGGAAATAAATTTACTGTAAATGAATTGCCAGAAGGTTCTGATAATTTAACCGACTTTAAAAAAGCCCTTGAAATATGATAAACAAAAAACTACTTTTAGTGGCAATTGTTGTTGCATTTTTATCTTCTTTCTTCATTAAAAAAGAAAAGAAATTTATTCCTCCGGGAACGGTGCAAATAACAGAAACACTTTTTGCCGACGAAGTAGAAATATACAATTTTGCCTGGCAGGAATATGAAAGCTGGACAAAATTAAAATATGGAGCCGGCTCAAAAGAGCATTTAACTGTGCTTCCCGATACTTTGGTATGGAGACAAAAAATATCCAATAACGAGCCTTATGTTAAATATTATTACCGTCATCCTGCTTATAAAAACTATCCTGTGGTTGGTATTTCTTACGAACAGGCAATTGCCTTTTGTAAATGGAGAACAGACCGTGTAAAAGAATCTTATTACAAAAAAAAGAAAAAAGAAGTGAATATTGAATACCGCCTTCCTACAAAAGAAGAATGGGAATTAATAAGCAATGGAACAGAAATGTTTGCAGATGGTGGTATTAAAAATGGCGAGGTAATGTTTAATCACCGCTACATGAACGACAGCGCTTCAAGAAAATATTTTGAAACACATGGCAGTTACCAGGATGTTACCACAACCGCTTACTCTTATTATCAAAACAAATTTGGGTTATTTTGCATTTTTGGCAATGTTGCCGAAATGGTTTCCGAAAAAGGTATTAGCAAAGGCGGTAGTTGGAGAAATTTATTAGAAGAGTGCTGGCCGGAAAAAGATCTGCCGTATACCGAACCCGCCGCGTGGTTAGGTTTTAGATGCGTTTGCGTGATCACTAAATAAATTACAAAAATGATAAAGCAGCTTATATTTATTTTATTTATTTCCGCTTTTTTTATTAGCTCAGATCTTAAAAAAATAAAATCTTCCTATTCAATAGATCCTTCCTACAAAACTATTCACGCCTTTGTTGCCTTGTGCGATAATAAATACCAGGGCATTGTACCTGTGCCCCCAAAAATAGGTAACGGACAAGATCTTAATAATAACCTTTACTGGGGTTGCGGTTATGGTGTGCGCACATTTTTTAAAAAAAGTAAAGAATGGAAATTAATAGAAACTTTAAAAATAGATACTATTAAATTAGGGCGTTTGGTGTTTAAACATGTTTCAAAAAAATATTATTTAGTTGCCGACGCTTATGATGGAAGATATATTAAAAAATGTACCCAGGATTTTTTAAACAGCTGTTCGGGCAAATTAAAAGATTCTATTCAACTTGAAAATATAACAATAGGCATTTACGGTAGTTCAAAAATGATCTCGTATTCGGGTCATGATGGTTTAATGGATTTTAAATTAAGCCAAACCTTTGAAAATACAGATGCAAAAAAGCGTGATTGCATAATTTTAGCCTGTTACAGCAAAAGTTATTTTTCTGAACATTTAAAAACTGCAAACGTAAACCCGGTAGTATGGACAACAGGCTTAATGTGCCCGGAAGCCTACACTTTACACAACGCTTTAAGTGGTTATGTAAACGCAGAAACCAACGAGCAGATAAGATCCAGGGCCGCGCGCACCTACTCGTCCTACCTTAAATGCAGCGAAAAAGCTGCCAGGCATCTACTCACAACAGGCTGGTAAAAAGTAAAAAATCCTTAGTCTTAAAGCCCTTTTTTTATAGTATATTTATGCCTTTAAATTATGGCACAATTAGTATTATTCCGTCACGGACAAAGCACCTGGAATTTAGAAAATAAATTTACCGGTTGGGTAGATGTTGACCTAACTCCAAAAGGAGTTGAAGAAGCAAAAAATGCAGGCACAAAAATAAAAGGATTTCGTTTTGATTATGCTTATGCATCGGCATTAAAGCGGGCGCAAAACACATTGGCTTACGCGCTTGAAACAGCGGGCCACCCTCCTCTTATCCCTATTTTTAATAAAGCCTTAAATGAACGTATGTATGGCGATCTTCAGGGTTTAAATAAAACCGAAACTGAAGAAAAATTTGGCTCTGAACAGGTTAAGATCTGGCGCAGAAGTTTTGATGTTCCACCTCCAAATGGCGAAAGCTTAAAAGATACAGCCGCCCGCGTGATCCCTTATTTTGAATCGGAGATCATCCCTAAACTAAAAGCCGGAAAGAATGTTGTTATAGCGGCACACGGCAATAGTTTACGCGCATTAATTATGTACCTGGAAAAAATGACCCCTGAACAAATTCTTGAATTTGAAATTGGTACAGGCCAACCGCGTTTGTATGAATTGGATAATGACCTGAAGTTAATATCAGCAAAAAACCTATAAAATGGCGCAGAAATTTTTAAGTGCAGATAGTAAAGTAATAGCCGTAGATTTTGACGGAACTATTGTTGAACACAAACACCCTGCCATTGGTAAAGAAATGCTTTTTGCTTTTGCTACACTAAAAGCATTACAGCAAAAAGGCCATAAACTAATTTTGTGGACCATTCGCACGGGGTCGTTATTAGATGAAGCAGTAGAATTTTGTAAAAAAAACGGGGTAGAATTTTATGCCATAAACAAAAATTATCCCGAAGAAGAATTAAACGAAAAAACTTCAAGAAAATTAAATGCAGATGTGTTTATTGACGACAGAAGTATTGGTGGATTTGTTGGATGGAGTGAAGTATGGCAAATGTTGCATCCTGAAGGCGGAGAATTTTCGCACCAGCTAAAAAATGCAGAGGCACACAATAACTTTAAAAAAAGTGAAGGTTCAATCTTTAAAAAAATATTTGGCACAAAATGATCTTTTTAAAAACACGTGAAGAAATTGAATTGATGCGTGAATCGGCGCTAATGGTTTCGCGTACTTTGGCTATTATAGCAAGAGAAGTTAAACCCGGCGTTAAACCTGCCGCATTGGATAAATTAGCAGAAGAATTTATACGCGATAATGGCGGAGTACCCGCTTTTAAAGGCTACGGACATAAAAGCAATCCCTTTCCCGCAACCCTTTGTATTTCTATCAATGAAGCGGTTGTACATGGCATTCCAACAGATAAACCTTTAATTGAAGGGGATATTATTTCGGTGGATTGTGGTGTTAAAAAAAATGGTTATTACGGTGATCATGCTTACACCTTTGCAGTTGGAGAAATTAAACCGGAAGTACAAAAACTAATTGATATTACTAAAGAAAGCCTTTACCTGGGTATTGAACAAATGGTAAGCGGCAACCGCATTGGCGATATTAGTTATGCCATACAACAACATGCCGAAAAAAATGGTTTTGGTGTAGTGAGAGAATTGGTTGGACATGGTTTAGGAAAAAATTTACATGAAGAGCCGGAAGTGCCTAATTATGGTAAACGCGGTGATGGTCCTAAATTAAAAGAAGGCATGGTTTTGGCCATTGAGCCAATGATAAATTTAGGAACAAAAAATATTAAACAATTAAAAGACGGCTGGACAATAATTACTGCCGATGGAAAACCCAGCGCGCATTTTGAGCACGATGTTGCTATTGTTGACGGTAAACCCGAGATCTTAAGCTCGTATGTATTTATTGAGGAAGCATTAGCTTCTGTAAAATAATATTACCATATCAGTTTTCAGAAAAATATCTATTACAGAATTACGTGAGCGCATTACTCAGCGTGAAGAACGAAAACTTTCTTTGTTCAATAAAATTATGCTGTGGCTGCATTATTTTATTATTGTAAGTGTTTTAACAGGAGTTGCGGCAAAATACATTTCGCCTTTGCTTTTTTGGTTACCTGCTTTTTTCGGATTGGCTTATCCATTTTTATTTCTTTTAAATATCCTGTTCATTATATATTGGCTGGTACAATTTAAACCATCAATAACTTTTGGTTTGATAGCCTTATGCATAAGCATTCCAACGGCTTTCAGATATGTGCAATTGAGTTTTCCAACAAAATCGGAGGCCAAACAAATAAAAGTAACATCTTATAACAGCATGTTATTTGATCTTTACAACTGGAAAAAACAAAAACAGAACCGTAACAGGATCTTAAATGGCCTTTCTGAGATTAGTCCGGATATTTTATGTGTGCAGGAATTTTATACTTCTGAAAGTAAAGATCCGTGGAATGGTTATAATAATATAGATACTTTAACATCGTTATTAAACACCCCTTATTATCATTCAGAATACACCACTACCCTCCGCGAAACCGATCACTGGGGTGTTGCCACCTTTAGCAAATACCCTATCATAAATAAAGGCAAGATCATTTTTAAAACCCGCTCTAATAACATATGTATCTTTTCAGATCTTATTATTGATAAAGATACAGTAAGGCTTTATAATGTGCATTTACAATCGATAAGTTTTAGTAAAGACGATAATAAATTTTTAGAAGATGTTATTTCCGAAAAAGATGCAGAAGATGAAGTAGAAAACAGTAAAAGCATTTTAAGACGTTTAAAACGTGCCTTTGTAAAGCGCACCAAACAAGTTGATATGGTGGTAACCCATATGAAAACCTGCAGGTATAAGATTATTTTATGCGGCGATTTTAATGATACGCCTGCATCATATGCTTACCAGCAGCTTTCTAAACAATTAAACGATGCCTTTGTTGAAAAGGGTACAGGCTTTGGTAAGACCTATGCCGGTAAATGGCCACAATTCAGGATTGATTATATTTTGCATGATAAGAATTTTAAATGCCTGAATTACAAGAGAAGTGACGAAACATTTACCGATCATTTTGCAATAACCGCCTATCTTCAAAAATAAAATTTGAAAATAAGGATTAAGACTTTAAATTTAACCAACTAAAAAAACAACCTATGAAAAACAAAATTATTTTATCCTTCATTGCAATCATCTTTTTAAGCTCATGTGCCAATAAATTTAGCTTAACAAAACGCAAATACACCAAAGGTTATTATTTTGCGTCATCGGGCAATAAAACTTCAGATGCAAAAGAAAACAGTCACAAAAACCTAACTGTAAAAAATTTACCGGCAAAAAAAACAACTTTATCAAGTGCTGAAACCGGAAATGAAGAAGTAAAAGAAAACACTCTGGCAACATTTAATAAACCAGAAGCTGCAAAAGAAAAAAATATTATTCAACATAAAGCAACGCATCAAGCTGTTACTGCATCTGCTGATACCAAAAAAGATGTAATTACAAAACCGGCTGTTAAACCCGTTTCAGAAAAAAAGCCTTTTTCGAATACCACTAAAAAAGGGAGTTCAGATGCAAATTTGATTATTTTGGTTATTTTAAGCTTATTTCCAATTTTAGCGCTAATTGCAATTTATTTGCATGATGGGAAAAGTATTACATTAAATTTCTGGATCGATTTAATACTACACTTTATATTACTTTATTGGCTATTTGCAATATTAGTGGTATTAGATGTTATTGACCTTGGTTAAAACTTGCGCTTAAATTGATTATTTTTAACACTTTAACCTATTAAATTGTATTATATTTACAGTATAAACTTGAAAAAATTAAACACATGAAAAAAATATTTTTAATGGCTGCTTTCGCAGGTTTGTTAGGAAGCGCTGCAATTGCTAATACTTTAGGCGACGACAAAGATAAAAAAGCAAAAAAAGAATGTTGCAAAAAAGGCGAAGGCACTAAATCTTGCGCAGGCGAGAAAAAAGAAGGTTGCGCTAAAGATGAAAAATCTTGCTGCAAAAAGAAAACAGGAGCAACCGCTGAAACAAAAACAGCTGAAACAAAATAATATTTCAATTTAAAATAATTATTAAAAACCCTTTCCTAAGCGAAAGGGTTTTTTTGTTTTTAGCCTCACGCTTCCGTCCCTCTCCAAAGGAGAGGGAAACTAAACCTGTTAAGCTCACTTCTCCTTTGGAGAAGGGTTGGGGGATGAGGCTTAGAAACCGCACCTTTGCACTCCCCCATTTAGGGGTATTTTATCAAAATGTTGTTAAACGGTTAATTATTGCTTCCACATTATTATATCTTTGTTAAACATTAATCTTATTTCTATGAAAAAACTTTTTTTATCAGCGGCCCTGCTTTCTGCATTATTCTTTAGCGCACAGGAAAAACGCCCTGACAATTGGTTTAACCTCGACCCTACCAACGACAAAATGAATGGCGTTAGTACCGAAAGAACGTATAAAGAGTTATTAAAAGATAAAAAATCAACTACAGTTATTGTTGGTGTAATTGACAGCGGTGTTGATTACGAACACGAGGATCTTAAAAATGTGATGTGGACCAACCCCGGTGAAATAGCCGGTAATGGCATTGATGATGATAAGAACGGTTATGCAGATGATATTCATGGCTGGAATTTTATTGGCGGTAAAGACGGAAAAAACATAGATGCTGATAACCTGGAAGTAACGCGTTTAATGCGCAAAATGAAACCTAAATTTGAAGGCAAGGCTGCCTCTGATTTTACAAGTAAAGAAGATAAAGCAGATTACGAATTATATCAGCATGTAAAAGAAGATTATGCAAAAGCAAAAGATAAATTTGAAGGCCAGTATAATCAGCTCAAATTTTTATACGAAGGTTTAACTGCCATTAATAAAGATGCAAAAGAGCAATTAAAAGTAGATGTGATTGACGCAGCGGCTTTACAAAAATATGAGCCAAAAGAAAAAACCGACAAACAAATGAAAATGATTGCCGGTATTATGTTTAAGGGAGGTCAGGGAGATAACCTGGATGAAGCTATTGAAGGATTGAAGGAGGGTTACGATCATTTTAAACCTTATGTTGAAGTGGGTATGAATTTAGATTACGATCCACGTAGCATTGTTGGTGATAATTACAGCGATTCTTACGAAAAGTATTATGGTAACCCTGATTGTAAGGGGCCGGCGAGCTTTCACGGAACGCATGTTGCGGGTATTATTGGTGCGCAAAGAAATAACAGCCTTGGTATGGATGGCGTTGCCGCAGATGTAAAAATAATGGCCATACGCTGTGTACCGAACGGTGATGAGCGCGATAAAGATGTTGCCAATGCTATTCGTTACGCGGTAGATAATGGTTGCCAGGTTATAAATATGAGCTTTGGAAAAAAATACAGCTGGGATAAAAAAGTGGTAGATGAGGCCGTAAAATATGCTGAAAGTAAAGGTGTATTGCTGGTAGCAGCAGCAGGAAATGATAATACGAATGTAGATGTTCAGGTACATTATCCCACAAAAAAATATGAAAGCGGTAAAGAAGCAAGCAATTTTATAAGTGTTGGTGCTTTGAGCTGGCAACCAAATGATAAGATAGTAGCTTCTTTTTCGAACTATGGTAAAAAAACAATAGATATTTTTGCACCAGGTGTAGACATTTATTCAACAGTACCTGAGGGTGGTTATAAAGATGCCAGTGGCACAAGTATGGCGTCTCCTGTTGCTTGTGGCGTTGCAGCAGTTTTAAAATCGTACTACCCTACGCTTACTCCTCAACAAATTAAAAAGATCTTAATTAAGAGCAGCATTAAAACTTATAAAAGTGAAAAAGTAATTAAGCCGGGCACTAAAGATGAAATGGTGAAATTTAGTTCGCTTGGTAAAAATGGTGGAGTTGTAAATTTATATGAAGCCGTAAAAATGGCTGAGAAATTTACGAAGATGAAATCGTAACATTGAGCCCATTCAGGCCTCATCCTAAATCCTTCTCCAAAGGAGAAGGACTTTAAAAAAACCCACATAAATTTTATGTGGGTTTTTTATTGAGTATCCTTATAACGCCAAATGTACCTGCATGCTAAAGTTCTATGCGGGCGCCAGGCCTCGGCAATTGCTTCCATCTCTTTTAAAAGTGCTTTTTTTTCGGAAGTAAGGTTGTATAATTTTTTCATGCCGTTTTGTATCCCAAGATCATCTTTTGGAAAAACATCTTCGCGGTTAAGGTTGAACATTAACAACATTTCAACTGTCCAACGGCCTACGCCCTTTATCTGAACTAAATAGTCTACCAACTCATCGTCGGTTTTCTTTTTTAGTAATTTATAATCTAATGTTTGTTCGATCGAAAAAGTAGCAATATTTTTTAAATAACCTGCTTTTTGATAAGAAAGCCCAACGCTTCGCAGCTTGTCGTTACTTAACTTAAGAAGTGCTTTTGCAGTTGGCAAGCCATCTTTAAATAAAGCTTCAAATCTGCCCCAAATGGTATCGGCCGCCTTTACGGATAATTGCTGACTAACAATGGCACTTAGCAAAGCAATAAAAAGATCCTGATTTTTGTTTGTTTTTATAACACCCACCTTATCAATTACTTTTTTTAAGGCTTTATCCTTTCGTAAGTGTGCTATGTTGGGTTGGTTTTTCATCAGCCTCATCCTAAATCCTTCTCCAAAGGAGAAGGACTTGATCATGCGTACATTTTTGCGCGCTGTTCTTTAATAGAAGGATTCTCTAAATACTCATCGTAAGAGCAGGATTTGTCGATTACACCTTTTGGTGTTAATTCAATTATACGGTTTGCAACTGTTTGCATTAACTGATGATCATGACTGGTAAATAAAATAGTACCTGCATAATCTTTTAAAGCATCGTTATAGGCGATAATACTTTCAAGATCGAGGTGATTGGTTGGCTCATCCAAAATTAAAAAGTTAGGATTGAGTAACATCATACGACTGGTCATACAACGTACTTTTTCTCCCCCGCTTAACACATTACACTTTTTTAAAACCTCTTCGCCACTAAATAACATCTTGCCTAAAAAGCCACGAATGTAGGTCTCGTCTTTATCTTTACTAAACTGGCGTAACCAGTCAATTAAGTTAAGGCTTCCATCCTGAAAATATTTATGGTTATCGTTTGGTAAATACGCTTTGTAAATTGTAGTGCCGAATGTAAATTTTCCTTTAAAATCGGTGTCTTCATCTGCCAGCGCTGCAAACAAACTCGATACCGCTAATTGGTTCTTGCTGATGAAAGCGATCTTATCTCCTTTTCTAACATTGATGTTTACGTCTTTATAAACTACGCCATCCTGGTTAGATTTATTTAAATTCTCTATCAATAATAACTGATCGCCGGCTTCGCGTTCTTGTTTAAAAATAATACCGGGATATTTACGGGTACTTGCCGGAATTTCATCCACCGTTAATTTCTCTAATAATTTTTTACGGCTTGTTGCCTGGCTGCTCTTGCTGGCATTAGCGCTAAAACGACGAACGAATTCCTGTAACTCTGCACGCTTATCTTCAATTTTTTTATTCTGATCGCTGCGTTGTTTTAATTGTAACTGACTCATGTGATACCAGAAACTATAGTTGCCGGTGTAGGTGCTTAATTTACCGTAATCGATATCGCAAATATTTGTACACACCGCATCTAAGAAGTGACGATCGTGACTGATCACAATAACGGTATTCATAAAGTCCGCCAAAAAGTTCTCAAGCCAGCTAATGGTTTCAACATCCAGATCGTTGGTAGGCTCATCTAACAATAAAATATCGGGGTTACCAAAAAGTGCCTGTGCCAGTAATGTTTTTACTTTTTCTTTACCGGTTAATTCAGAAACCAAACGTGTGTGCATAGCAGGCGGTATGCCCATATTGGTAAGCATTTCGGCAGCCTCGCTATCGGCATTCCACCCGTTCATTTCGGCAAACTCTGCCTCTAATTCACTCGCCTTAATACCATCTGCATCACTAAAATCGGGTTTGGCATAAATAGCATCTTTTTCTTTTATGAGTTGGTACAAACGTTTGTTGCCCATCATCACCGTATCTAAAACCGTAAAATCGTTATACTCAAAGTGATTTTGTTTTAAAGTACTCATGCGCATGCCCGGCAAAATATTTACCCTGCCTTTTGTAGGCTCAATATCACCGCTCAATATTTTCATGAAGGTAGATTTACCGGCACCGTTGGCACCAATAATACCATAACAATTACCTGGTGTAAAATTTACATTTACCTCGTCGAACAAAACCCGTTTGCAATATTGCAAACTTACATTACTTGCTGAAATCATTTTATTTGGAACTCTCTAATAATAAGGCTGCAAAAATACTAAATTATTACCATCTGTTTAGTAGTTTAGCAGTGTGAAATATTTACTGCTTTTTTTAACGATAACCGGCAATTTATTGGCCCAGCAAAAAATTAGCGGCGTTATTTTTGATAAAACCACAAATAAACCTATTTCGTTTGCAAGCATTGGTATTATTGGGAAACAGGTGGGCACACTGAGTGATGAAAATGGTGTTTTTGAATTAATTTTAGCCGAGAATGAAAAGAATGATACCCTTAAAACCTACGCTATAGGCTATAAACCGCAGGTATTTTATGCCCGGGATCTTATAAAAGAAGTTAACAAAAAAATAGATCTTGAAGCTTTACCCACGCAATTGGAAGAAATTGTGGTAAGGTCGAAAAAAATAAAATATAAAACTTTAGGTACTACAAAATACTCTAAAAATAATTGCAGTGGTTTTGTGAAGAATACCAATAACTGGAAGGGTTCTGAGTCTGCTTTAAAGATCAATAATAAAGAAGGCAGAGGGGTTTTAATGGAAAGCTTTAGTTTTTATATCATTCAAAATAAATATGCCGATTCGTTAACCTTTAGACTTATGTTTTATGAAGCGGCTGATACAAAATGGCAATACCCATCTACCCGCCCCTTTATGAAAAAGCCCATTGTTTTTAAAGTAGGTTTAAAACAGGGCGAATTTGTTTTAAATATAAAGGATTATGGTGTTTACACCTCAAAAGATTTTTATGTGAGTTTAGAATGTTTAATGGATGAAATGGAAATAACTAAATTTTGTTATGCCGGATCGTACGACTCGCCATCTTTTGTAAAAGCCGCGGCCTTTGGTAAATGGACGCAGTTGCGCGGCGGTGGGCCGGATTTTAACGTTAAGGTTTCTTATACGGATTAAAACAGTCGTTAGTCATGAGTCGTTAGTCATGAGTCGTTAGATGTAAGTCGATCGTCTTTAGTCCTTGATCATTTGTCATCTATCCTTTTTAAAGCATTTTCCTAATAAATATTCACAATTTAGCAGCTAATTATATATAAAATATATCTTTACGGATTATGTTAAATCATCTTTTTTCGGTTGAAGGATTGTTAAGCTTATTGAGTCTTACAGTAATGGAAGTATTGCTGGGGATAGATAATGTTATTTTTGTTTCGATAGTAATGGGCCGTTTGCCAAAAGAGGAGACCAAACGCGCCAGTTTGATATGGATGACGGTTGGTATTATTATGCGCATAAGTCTTTTATTTACTATGTTTTATTTAATAAGCGGCGAAAAAGTATTGTTTACAGTATTTGAACATGGTGTTGCCTTAAAAGACATAATTATGCTGGCCGGTGGTTTATTTTTATTGGTTAACAGTACGCTTGAAATACACAATAAATTAGAAGGTGCGAATGAAGAAGGCGATGTTGCTAAAAAGAATTTAAAAAAAGGATTCAGGGCCATTATGGCACAAATACTTTTAATTGATATTGTATTTAGTGTAGATGGAATTATTACCGCTATTGGTATGGCAAAAGATATTTTTATTATGAGTATTGCCGTTGTAATAAGCATGTGCGTGATGTTTTTTTACGCGCCAAAAATATCGGCCTTTATTGAAAAACACCCCACCTTCAAGATCCTTGCGCTTTCATTCTTGGTATTAATAGCTGTGCTGTTGGTAGTAGAGGGTATACATATTGAAAAAGTACACATACCAAAAGGCTATATTTACTTTGCTATGGCCTTTAGCTTTGGTGTAGAATTATTAAATTTAAAGTTCCGCAAAAAACGCAATCCTGTTGAATTGCGTAAGAACACCATTGATGAAGGATCAAAATAATTTATTAAAATTATGAACGATAAAATAAAAATATTAGAACAAAAAAAAGCCGAAGCTCTTTTGGGTGGCGGACAAAAACGTATTGACGCACAACATAAAAAAGGAAAGCTTACCGCGCGTGAACGTATTCATTTTTTAATGGATGAAGGTACGTTTGAAGAGATAGGTATGTTGGTGCAGCACCGCAGCAACGATTTTGGTTTAGATAAAGAAAAATATTTAGGCGATGGCGTTGTTACTGGTTACGGAAATATTAACGGACGATTGACCTATGTGTTTTCACAGGATTTTACTGTGTTTGGTGGCAGCTTAAGCGAAACACATGCCGAGAAAATTGTTAAGGTAATGGATTTGGCCATGAAGAACGGCGCACCTATTATTGGCCTGAACGACAGCGGTGGCGCACGTATACAGGAAGGTGTGGTTTCTTTAGGAGGTTATGCCGATATTTTTTACCGCAATGTGCGTAGCAGCGGTGTTATACCACAACTCAGCGCCATTATGGGCCCTTGCGCCGGTGGTGCAGTTTACAGTCCTGCTATTACCGATTTTATTTTAATGGTTGAAAATACAAGTTACATGTTTGTTACCGGCCCTAACGTTGTAAAAACAGTAACGCATGAAGAAGTTACCAGCGAAGAATTAGGTGGAGCTATGACCCACGCTACAAAAAGTGGTGTTACCCATTTTGCCTGTGCTAACGAAGTAGAGGCTATTAATTATTTAAAACAATTATTAAGTTACGTACCACAGAATTGTGAAGAAGACGCCCCTGCTCTGCCTTACGAGATGGGCAATGAATTGAGAGAAGACTTAAATACTATTATTCCATCTAACGCCAACCAGCCTTACGATATACGCGAAGTAATTGAAAAGGTAATTGATGATGGTAGTTTTTTTGAAGTACACAAATTATTTGCAGAGAATATTGTTGTAGGTTTTGCGCGCCTTGCCGGCAGAAGCATTGGTATTGTGGCCAACCAGCCTGCGGTACTGGCGGGTGTACTGGATATTCACTCAAGTACAAAAGCAGCACGCTTTGTGCGTTTTTGCGATAGCTTTAATATTCCGTTATTGGTATTTGAAGATGTACCGGGCTTTTTACCGGGTACCGACCAGGAGTGGAACGCGATTATTACCAACGGTGCTAAATTATTATACGCGTTTAGCGAGGCAACGGTTCCGAGGATTACGGTGATAACCCGTAAAGCTTACGGTGGTGCTTACGATGTAATGAACAGCAAACACATTGGCGCTGATATGAATTTTGCCTGGCCAAGTGCAGAAATTGCAGTAATGGGTGCAAAAGGTGCGGCAGAAATTATTTTTAAGAATGAAATTTCGACGGCGACAGATAAAGACGCTAAATGGTTAGAAAAAGAAACAGAATATAAAAACATGTTTGCTAACCCTTACCGTGCGGCAGAACGTGGCTTTATTGATGAAGTAATTGAACCAAAAGAAACCCGCTTAAAGCTTATTAAAGCCTTTAAAATGCTGGAGAATAAGGTAGATAAATTACCTAAAAAGAAACACGGGAATATACCGTTGTAATGAGCCTCTTCCCCCTCCCGATAGCTATCGGGACTTCTCAAAAGGAGAAGGGGGCCTGATTAACGAGCTTCTTAAAAAACAAACCAAACAAGCATTGGCGCTTAAGCTATGGTTATGATTTAAACTGGCTGTTTATTAAGTCTTGTTATAGAATATCCTAAGCTTTATTATAGAATATCCTAAGCTTTATTATAGAATATCCCCGGCTTTAGTACGAATGTAAGCAGCCTTTAGCATTAATGCACAGGCCATAATTTTGGTATAACCAAGCAGCCGAGGAGGCGTTTTGCAAATTTTAACGCTAGTCAATAACAGTC